>NZ_WLYI01000036.1 GCF_009707515.1 Pseudomonas karstica
ACCTGTAGCCGCTGGCGTAGCCTGCGATCGGCTGCGCAGCAGACGCCTGGGGCCTTGAGATTGCTGAAGGTCCTGCGGCCCTTATCGCAGCCTCGTACCTCGACAGCGGCTACAGGGGGTTTTCCGGTTGCCGATTCCAATGCCTGAACAATGGCTCAGCCAGAAACAACACAAACAACAAACGCATCACCTGCATTGCCGTTACCAGCGGCACCGACAATTGCAAGGTTTCCGCCGTCAGGCTCATTTCGGCAATGCCGCCGGGCATCATGCCCAGGGTCAGTGAGCGCAGGTCCAGGTGGGTGAGGGCGCTCAAGCCAACCGCCGCCAGAGTGGCGAGCGCCATGGTCAAGACTGTACCAATCAAGGTCCGGCCCATGAACGACGGTGCGCGGCGAAAGAACTGGCGATTGAAGTGGCAACCCAGGCCACTGCCGATCAGCCATTGGCCGATTTGGCTGCCGCCGTCGGGCAGGCCGATGTGCAAATCCCAGGTCACGCTGGCGATGGCGCTGACCAACAACGGTCCAAATAGCCAAGGGTTGGGTTGGCGCAAACGCTGCCAGCCCCAGGCGACCAAGGCTCCCGCCGGAAACAGCAGGGCCAGCCAGGCCCAGTCGACAGGTGCCGGATGAAACTGTGGCGCGCCGCCGTCCAGCAAATACTTGAAGATCGCCGGCACACACAGCACCACCACCAGCACCCGCAAACTCTGCCCGGCCGCCACGCGGCTGAGCACCGCGCCATTGCGTGCGCCGAGGTTGACCATCTCCCCGGAACCGCCCGGCATGCTGGAAAAAAACGCGGTGGCACGATCTTCACCGCTGCGGCGCATCAACCACACGCCCACTACACTCGACAGGCTGGTGATCAGTGCACCGAAGAAGATCAGGCCGAAGTGGCTCATTACCTGCTCGATCACCACGGGCGTGAAGTGCAGGCCGATGCCGATCCCCACCACCCATTGGCCACATTTGCGACCGCCGGGAATCTCTGCCAACTGCCAGGGGGTCAGGCAACGCACCAGGATGATCGCCAGCAACGAGCCGACCATATACGGCAATGGCCAGCCGACCAGGCTGGCCAAGTACCCGCCGGCCAGGCCGACCAGCGGGGTTCCCCACCAATGTTTAAAGGTGACTTCAGACATCGGCCACGGTACGACGCTGCTGGGAACGCTTGCGCCAGATACGCACGATCGGGAACAGCAGCATCAGTACGATCAGCACCCAGACCCCGAGGGTAATCGGGCTCGACCACAAGATCTCCAGCCCACCGTTGGAGATCGACAGTGCACGGCGCAGGTTCTGTTCCATCAGGCCACCGAGGATAAAGCCCAGCAACACCGGCGACAGCGGGAAGTCCATCTTGCGCAGGATGTAGCCGAAGATGCCGATACCCACCATCAAGAACAGGTCGAAGGTAGTGGCATGAACCGCGTAGACACCAATCGCGGTGATGATCGCGATCACCGGCACCAGCGCCCAGTTCGGTACGGCGAGGATGCGGGTGAAGATTCGGATCATCGGGATATTGAGGATCACCAGCATGGTGTTGGCGATAAACAACGATGCGATCAGACCCCAGACAATGTCCGGTTGCTGTTGGAACAGCAGTGGGCCAGGGGTGATGTTGTACAGCGACAACGCGCCGATCATCACCGCCGTAGTGCCCGAACCCGGAACGCCGAGGGTCAGCATGGGCACCAAGGCGCCGCAGGCGGAAGCGCCGATGGCGGTTTCCGGAGCAGCCAGGCCGCGCATATCGCCCTGACCGAATTTACCGCTGGCGCCGGCCAGGCGTTTCTCAGTCATGTAGGCAACGGCTGATGCCAAGGTCGCACCGGCACCTGGCAACACGCCCATGATGAAACCCAGCAGGCCGCAACGAATGTTCACGGCGAACACCGCCGAGGCTTCCTTGAAGTTGAACATCATGCGTCCGGTGGCCTTCACTGCTTCCTGGCCACGGTGGGTTTTTTCCAGCAACAGCAGGATCTCGCTGATGGAGAACAGTCCCAGCACCAGCACCACGAATTGAATGCCGTCGGTCAGATGAATGTTGTCGCCGGTGAAGCGGTACACGCCGCTGTTGGCGTCGATACCCACCGCTGACAGGAACAGACCGATCAACGCGGCGACAAAGGTTTTCAACGGCTTGTCACCGGCCATGCCGCCCAGGCAGACGATGGCGAACACCATCAGTACGAAATATTCCGCAGGGCCGAAGGCAATCGCCCACTTGGCCAGCAGCGGGGCGAACAGCACCATGCCGCAGGTGGCGATGAACGCACCGATGAACGAGCTCCAGGCCGACAACGACAAGGCCACGCCGGCCAGACCTTTACGGGCCATCGGGTAACCGTCGAGGGTGGTCATCACGGTGGAGGCTTCGCCCGGGATGTTCAGCAGGATCGAGCTGATACGGCCGCCGTATTCGCAGCCCAGGTACACCGCGGCCAGCAGGATCAATGCTGACTCAGGCGGCAGCCCAAGGGCGAAAGCGATAGGAATCAACAGCGCCACGCCGTTGATCGGGCCCAGGCCCGGCAGCAGGCCGACCACGGTGCCGATCAGGGTGCCGCACAGCGCAGTCACCAGGTTGTAGGGGCTCAGCGCGACGCCGAAACCCTGGCCCAAATAGCCAAAAGTATCCATATCAGTTCTCCAGAACGTCGAGCAGGCCGAGGGGCAGTGGCACGTCCATGGCTTTATCGAACAGCAGATAAAGACCGACGCTCATCAAGGTGATGATCACCGCACCGGGCAGCCAGCGGCCGCCATACAGCCGGGCCATCGGAATGCCGATCAGCATGCTGCTGAGAATGAAGCCCAGGGGTTCGAATGTGCCGGCAAATACCAGTAGCAACGCCACGCAGATGCCAATTTTGATCAGGGTGGCGCGGTCCAGCGGTGGTTCGTCGTCGCTGTGTTTGATCGGTTGTGGACGAAACAGCATGTAAATCAATGCTAGGCTCATCAGCCCGAGCATCAACAAAGGGTAGGCCCGAGGCCCGACGGGCTCGTAGGAAAACGACGCCTGATATGGCCAGGCCATCAGTGCCAGGCACCCGCAGGCCAGCAACATCACGGCCGCGAAAATGCGTTGTAAGAGCATGTGGAACTCCTGGGCCACATACCCCTGATGCACAGGGGCGTGGCCGCGAAAACAAGAGGCGATTACTGGACCAGGCCGAACTCTTTGGCCAGTATTTTGTAGTCAGCCACCTGTTTTTTCACATAGGTGTCCAGCTCCGGGCCGGTCATGGCAAACGGGAACAGTTCGCGTTGGTCACGCAGCTTGGCGAAGTCTTCGGAGGCCAGCAGTTTGTCGAAAGCAGCTTTCCACCAGGCGTAGTCTTCATCGCTGACTTTTGGCCCGAGATAGAAACCACGCACTACCGGCCAGACGATGTCGTAGCCTTGCTCCTTGGCGGTCGGGATGTTCTTCATTTCCGGCTCGTCCAGACGCTCATTGGCGAATACGGCCAGCAAGCGCATATCGCCACTTTGGATGTGTGGCATGGAGTCGGCGATGTCGGTGCTGCCCACCTGAATATGACCGCCGAGCAGGGCAGTGGCGATTTCACCGCCGCCTTCGAGGGCCACATAGCGCAATTCCCGCGGGTTGATCCCGGCGGCCTTGGCGATCAGGGCGGTTTGCATCCAGTCCTGGCTGCCGACGGTACCGCCGGAGCCGATGACTACCTTGCTCGGATCTTTCTTCAGGGCCTGGACCAGGTCGTCGAGGTTTTTGTAGGGCGAATCGCTTTTGACCGCGATGGCGCCGTAGCTGGTGCCGACGGCCGCCAGCCAGCGTACGGCGCTTTCGTCGAAACGCCCGAATTTGCCTTGGGCCAGGTTCAACAGCGAACCGCTGGACCAAGCCACCAGAGTCCCGGCATCCGCTGGACGCTGCGCCACTACGGCGTTGTAGGCCACTGCGCCGACACCGCCAGGCATGTAGGTCACACGCATCGGCTTGCTCAGCAGTTTTTCGTTGACCAGCGCGCTTTGCGCCAGTTTGCAGGTCAGGTCAAAGCCACCACCAGGGGAGGCCGGGGCAATGCATTCCGGGCGCTTGGGCTCGTCGGCTGCCAGCAGTTGGCCGGCGAATAACAGGCAACCGGCGGTCAGGGCAAATTTACGCAGTGAAAAGGTCATGGGTGTCTCCGTCATTTGTTGTTATAGGGTGTGTCTACTACCAGAGCGCTACGCTGTAACTGACCAGCAAGCGCACTTCATCTGCATCACGGGCCGAATAGTTGGAGCGGTAAGTGGCATTGCGCAAGCGTACGGCCACATCCTTGAACGTGCCGCTCTGTACCACATACTTGACCTCGGTATTGCGTTCCCACTCTTTGCCGGTCTCGCCATTTTTGAGCTTGATGTTGTCGCCTGAAAGGTAGCGGCTCATGAAGCTCAGGCCGGGAATCCCCAGTTTGCCGAAGTCATAGTCGTAACGGGCCTGCCAGGAGCGCTCCTCGGCGCCGGCAAAGTCGTTGATCTGCACGAAGTTGATCAGGTACGGGTTACTGCCATCCACGTAGGGGAAGGCGCTGTCACCAGACATGTGCTGGTAGCCGGCGCTGAGTTTATGGCCGTTCAGAGCGTAGCTGAACAGGCCGTTGAGTGAGGTGTTGTCGATATTGCCGCCACGTGCGCTGCCGGTGTCGTCACTGATGGCCAGGCGCAGGTCGGCGGCGAAGGTACCAGGGCCCATGGGGCGCGAGGCGACAAGGCCGAGGAAGTGCTGGCGATACACATCGTCGAGTTGGGCAAAGTGGTAGCTGCCGGTGAGTTTGTCGGCAAACTTGTAGTCCACACCACCGAAGTTGAAATGCTTGCCGGTGGCGCTGCTGAGGAAGCGGCTGTTCTTGTTGTTGAGGGTGATGTCTTCGTAGTTGCTGTCGTCGCGATCCTTGACCTTATCCAGGCGGCCCCCGGTGAACACCAGGTTCTTGAACTCCTTGGACGTCAGCAGGCCACCGTTGAAGGTTTGCGGCAGGATGCGGCCGTCGTTGGGCATGAGAATCGGCAGCTCGGGGATCAGCGAGCCGATTTTCAGTTCGGTGGCAGAGATCTTCACCTTGCCGGTCAGGCCCAGCTTGGAGTACTCGCTGGCCGCGCGGCCGTCGTCGTGGGTTGGCAACAGGCCGCTGCCGGTACGGTCGGGACTGGAGTCGAGCTTGACTCCCAGCATGCCCAGCGCATCGACCCCAAAACCGATGGTGCCATCGGTGTAGCCCGATTGCAGGTTGAGCATGAAGCCCTGGGCCCATTCGTCGCGCTTGGACTGCTGGGCGCTGGTGCCGTCGCGAAAGTCGCGGTTGAAGTACATGTTGCGGGTTTCGAGGGTCGCGCTGCTGTCTTCGAAGAAGGCGGCTTGGCCTAGCGGCGAGAAACCGGCAAGGGCGGCGGCACTGGCGAGGGCGGTGGAGGTCAGGCGTGAAAAACGAACAGGCGGGCAAGCCTGCAGCTGCGAGGACAGCATTGTTGGAATACTCCCGTTATTGTTCTTATTGGATGAAAACGCATCGAGGCGTTTTTCGGGCGCTATCGGTGAAATAGCTCGGCGGACGTAGCCCACCGTGGCTGGATGCTAAAGGTCGAAGCTTTCATTAACCTTTCAGTCGCCTTTCAATGTTTTCGGGCTTCACAGTGCAGGCGTCGCCTGTAAACTCGCAGTCTTTGTGTGGTGCCGACCACCCTCAACGAGGTACAGATCCATGCGTGTCCTTCTGGTCGAAGATCATTTGCAGCTAGCCGAAAGTGTCGCCCAAGCGCTCAAGAGCACGGGGTTGACGGTCGATGTGCTGCACGATGGGGTGGCGGCGGACCTGGCTTTGAGCAGCGAGGAATACGCGGTGGCGATCCTTGATGTAGGCCTGCCGCGCATGGACGGTTTCGAGGTGCTGGCGCGCTTGCGGGCCCGTGGGAAAAATTTGCCGGTGTTGATGCTGACTGCCCGCAGTGATGTGAAAGACCGGGTGCATGGTCTGAACCTGGGCGCTGACGATTACCTGGCCAAGCCCTTTGAACTCACTGAGCTGGAGGCTCGGGTCAAGGCCTTGTTGCGTCGCAGTGTGCTGGGTGGCGAGCGCCAGCAGCAATGTGGCGCGCTGGCCTACGACCTCGATACGCGGCGCTTTACGCTGGGTGATGAGCTGCTGACCTTGACCTCCCGTGAACAAGCGGTGCTGGAGGCGTTGATTGCACGACCGGGCCGGGTCATGAGCAAGGAACAATTGGCGTCCCAGGTGTTTGGCCTTGATGAGGAAGCCAGCCCTGACGCCATCGAAATCTATGTGCACCGCCTGCGCAAGAAACTCGACGGCCAGCCGGTGGCTATTGTGACCTTCCGTGGCCTGGGTTACTTGCTGGAAGCCCGCGATGCATAAGCCCAGCAGCCTTCGCTGGCGTTTGTTGTGGAACCTGGCGCTGTTGCTGGTGGTATTGATGCTGGCCAGCGGCTTGAGCGCTTATTGGAATGGTCGCGAGGCGGCGGACACCGCCTACGACCGGACCCTGCTGGCCTCGGCGCGTACTATCGCCGCCGGACTGTCCCAGCGCGACGGTACCCTCAGTGCCGATGTGCCCTACGTCGCCTTGGACACGTTTGCCTACGACAGTGCCGGGCGGATTTATTATCAGGTCAATGATATTCACCAGAAGCTGATTTCCGGCTACGAAAACTTGCCAGGCCCTCCGTCGGGCACGCCGCGCACCGACGACTACCCGGCCCTGGCGAGTTTCTACAACGCCAGGTACCAGGGGCAGAACGTGCGGGTAGTGAGCCTGCTCAAGCCGGTATCCGAGCCGAATATGAACGGTATGGCGGAAATCCGCGTGGCGGAAACCGATGAAGCGCGGGTCAGCATGGCCCGTAGCTTGATGGCTGATACGTTGCTGCGTTTGGGCATGTTGGCCGTCGGCGCACTGTTGTTGGTGTG
This sequence comes from Pseudomonas karstica, assembly GCF_009707515.1. Lineage (GTDB taxonomy): Bacteria > Pseudomonadota > Gammaproteobacteria > Pseudomonadales > Pseudomonadaceae > Aquipseudomonas > Aquipseudomonas karstica. The sequence continues at coordinate 6,953 of NZ_WLYI01000036.1, forward strand.
GTTCGCTGTCAGCGCAGCTCTACGCCCGCTGGAGCGTTTGCGCACGGCAGTGGAAGAGCGTCAGCCGGACGATTTGCGCCCCCTGCCGCTGGTGGAAGTGCAGCACGAACTGGGACCGTTGGTGCATTCCCTTAACCATTTCACCGAACGCTTGCGTGGTCAGTTCGAGCGTCAGGCGCAATTTATCGCCGACGCCTCCCATGAGTTGCGTACACCCCTGGCCGCACTCAAGGCTCGCCTGGAGTTGGGCTTGCGCGCCGAAGACCCGGCGACCTGGCGCAGTACCTTGGAAACAGCAGCCCAGGGCACCGATCGACTGACTCACTTGGCCAATCAGTTGTTGTCCCTGGCCCGCATCGAAAACGGTGCTCGGGCGATTGCCGAAGGGGGCGCGCAGTTGCTCGATCTCAGCCAGTTGGCCCGTGAACTGGGGATGGCCATGGCGCCATTGGCCCATGCCCGTGGCGTCGCCCTGGCGTTGGAGGCGGATGAGCCGGTCTGGCTGCGAGGCGAGCCGACCTTGTTGAACGAGCTGTTGAGTAACCTGGTGGACAATGCCCTGGCGCACACGCCGTCGGGCGGTAATGTGATCCTGCGGGTCACGGCGCCGGCGGTGCTGGAAGTGGAGGACGATGGGCCGGGGATTGCGCTCGACGAGCGGGACCGGGTGTTCGAGCGTTTTTATCGGAGCAATCAACAGGGAGTGGGTTCAGGGCTGGGCCTGGCGATTGTCGGCGAGATTTGCCGGGCGCATCTGGCGCAGATCAGTCTGCATGATGGCGAGCTGGCAGGGTTGAAGGTGCGGGTGAGCTTTGTCGCCGGCTGAACCGTTTTTCTGCCGGGGCGTCAGTAAAACATCGACCGCGCTTCATCCATCTCGGCATTCAAGGTGCGATTTTCCGGGTTGATCCTGAGCTTTTTGAACGCCGGCAGGGTCGACAGTGGCACAGTGGCCAGCGGGTGATCAGTGCCTTTGTGGCAGTACAGCACCGCCACCTGGACCAGGTCGATGTAGTCCAGTTTGTCAGAGTCACGGCCCAGGTCCAGGTAGTACCCCGGTACGTCCACCAGCATCTGCGGAAAGTCCCAGACCCGAAGCAGTTTGTCCCCCAGTTGCGGGTGAATACTTTCAATCACATGGTTGAGGCTGACCGGGTCGGACAGCAGCTCATAGTGATCTTCGGCATAGGTCAGGATCGGTAGCACGCCAATCTGGTGCACCAGGCCGCCGAGGGCTGCCTGGTCGGGTTGCAGTTGGCTGTGCTTGCGGCACAAGGCGTAGCTGACGCCTGCCACTTCCAGGCTACGGCGCCAGACGTCGCGCATCTTCTGCTCGATTACGTCGGATCGGGCGTGGAAGATCTGCTCCATCACCAGGCCAATGGCCAGGTTGCTGCTGTAGTTGGTGCCCAGCCGAGTGATCGCGGTGTGCAGGTCGGTGACTTCCTGGGTCGCCCGCAGCAACGGGCTGTTGACCACTTTGATCAGTCGCGCCGATAGGGCGGTGTCGCGGCCGATCACTTTGCTCAAGTGACTGATGCTGATCTCTGGGTCTTCGGCGGCTTGACGAATGTTCAGGGCTACTTCCGGTAATGTTGGCAGAACCAGGTCATCGTTATCGATGGCCACAACCAAAGCCTGTTGGACTTTTTCCGCCAGCTTGTTCATTTCTACTCTCTAGGGCGCTACAAAAAAGTATGGCGATTAACGCTGGATCTCACGATCGCGGTCCAACGAGTAGGGCAGGTCCAGCAATTGCAAACCTGGTCCTTCCAGCGTACCCACATGTACATCTCCTGCGTCTGCTGCTTCGGCTTGCAGCACTGCTAGAAGTTCGATCACTGGGCCTGCCTGGGCGGCGAGTACCACTTCCCCGATGGCGCTGTTATGGCTGGGTGAAAACAGCGGCGTACCTGGTGTGGGTAATTCGCTGGCATTCAGGCTCAGGCGATACAGGCGCCGTTTGAGCTTGCCCAGGTATTGCATGCGGGCAACGATTTCCTGACCGGTGTAGCAGCCTTTCTTGAAGCTGACGCCGCCAACGGCTTGCAGGTTGAGCATTTGCGGAATGAACAGTTCGCGGGTCTGGGCCATGACCTGGCCGATGCCGGCGCGGATCTGCCCCAGCAGCCACTGGTTCAGGTCACCTTCTCTCAATTGCGCGGCCAGTTGGTTGCGCAGGGTGTCGGCTTGCGAGACGGGTGCCCAGAGTTCGGTGCGGCCAGGGGAGACCCGAATGGCGATCAGTTCGTCGGTACGGGCGACGCTATCGGTTTCAGGTGGCAATTCCAAGCCCAGGCTGGCCAGTGCCGAGTCTGCCCCGGTCAGGCCGAAACGCACCCAAGCGGGACTTTCGTCGGTCAACTTGGATTTGGAGAACACGGCGTATTTCTTAAGGTCTGCCAGTTGTGGCTCGAGCAGTTCGCTGGCCATGGCCAGGAGCACGCCGTCACCTTGCAACAGGATACGGAAGCTCGACTGCATGCGGCCTTTCTGGGTGCAGCGGGCACCGAGGCTGGCCTGGGTGTCGCTCAGGTAATTGAGGTTGCAGGTCAGTTGCCCCTGCAGGAATTTGGCAGCATCAGCGCCGCGGACGGCGAGTACGCCTTCGTGGGACAAGGGACAGAAAAAAGCAGAGTCAGCCATGGGTCATCGCAGGTTGAAAGATCATAGGTGCATCATAGAGGGGCGCCCGGCAAATGGGTAGTTTCCATATGCCGACCAAAGCCGACTGTTCCGAGCTTCCCGGGCCTGTATACTTGCGCTCTATTTGAGGAGCGCTCCATGGTCGAAGATGTAGAACTCAATCGCCTCTACTGGCACAGCCGTCGTGGCATGCTTGAGCTGGATGTGTTGCTGGTACCGTTCGTCAAGGAGGTGTATCCACACCTCAATGATGTCGACCGTGACTGCTATCGCAGGCTGCTGGAATGCGAAGACCAGGACATGTTCGGCTGGTTCATGGAGCGCGCCGAGTCGCAGGATCCAGAGCTGCAACGCATGGTTCGGATGATTCTGGATCGTGTCCAGCCCAAGTAATAGCTTCGAATGCCGCTGGCAGGCCTCACGGCTGTTGCTGGCGGTGTATCTTCTCGCCCAACTGTTCGCGCTGGGTGCTCTGCTGGTTCTCTCTGTTCCCTTCTGGGCCGCTGTGTTGGGGGGCTCCCTGTGCCTGGTCCATGCTGTTTGGGCCCTGCCGCGTCATATTTTATTGACTCATCGTTTATCGATTCGCGGCTTGCGTCGCGATGCTGATGGCTGGCAACTGTGGAGTGCTGCACAGGGTTGGCGCAGTGTGCAACTGCGTCCCGATAGCCTGGCTTTGCCACTGATCGTGGTACTGCGCTTTCGGGTGCCGGGAGAGTGGCGGGTGCGGTCGATCTGTGTACCGAGGGATTCGCAGGTCGCCGATGTGCATCGACGCCTGCGGGTGCGCTTGAAGTTCAGTCGCTGTAGGTGGCTGGCACCAGGATAGTGTCCCGGGCCTCAGGCAGCATTTGCGGGTAATCGAGGGTGTAATGCAGGCCTCGACTCTCCTTGCGCTCCATGGCTGAGCGAATCATCAGTTCGGCGACCTGGGCCAGGTTGCGCAACTCGATCAGGTCACGGCTGACTTTGTAGTTGCTGTAGAACTCGTCGATTTCGTCCAGCAACAATCTCACCCGGTGCTGCGCTCGTTGCAGGCGCTTATTGGTGCGCACGATTCCTACGTAGTCCCACATGAAGCGCCGCAACTCGTCCCAGTTGTGGGCGATGATCACGTCTTCATCCGAGTCGGTAACCTGGCTGGCGTCCCAGCGTGGCAGGGCGTCGGGAACCTGGATGCGCGGCAATTGCTCGAGGATGTCGGCAGCCGCCGAGCGGGCGTAGACGAAGCATTCCAACAACGAATTGCTGGCCATGCGATTGGCGCCATGCAGGCCGGTGAAGCTGGTTTCACCGATGGCGTACAGGCCGGGCACGTCGGTGCGGCCTTGCTGGTCGACCATGACACCGCCACAGGTGTAGTGCGCCGCCGGGACTACCGGGATCGGACCTTTGGTGATGTCGATATTGAACGCCAGGCAGCGCTCATAGACCGTCGGGAAGTGGGTCTTGATGAAGGCTTCGGGCTTGTGGCTGATGTCCAGGTAGACACAATCGATACCCAGGCGCTTCATCTCGTGGTCTATGGCCCGGGCCACGATATCCCGGGGCGCCAGTTCGGCCCGTGGGTCGAAGCGTTGCATGAAGCGTTCGCCGTTGGGCAGTTTCAGGTGCGCGCCCTCACCGCGTAGAGCTTCGGTGATCAGGAAGCTCTTGGCTTGGGGGTGATAGAGGCAGGTGGGGTGGAACTGGTTGAATTCCAGGTTGGCCACCCGGCAGCCTGAACGCCAGGCCATGGCGATACCGTCGCCGCAGGCGCCGTCGGGGTTGCTGGTATAGAGATAGACTTTGGCCGCGCCGCCCGAGGCCAGGATGGTAAAGCGGGCACCGTAGGTGTCGACTTCGCCGCTGCCACGGTTGAGGACGTAGGCACCGAGACAGCGTTCGCCTGGCAGGCCCAGGCGCTTTTCAGTGATCAGGTCGACGGCGACTCGTTGCTCCAGCAGTTCGATGTTGGACCGCTGTCGCGCTTGGGTGAGCAAGGTCTTGAAGATAGCCGCCCCCGTGGCATCGGCGGCATGAATAATGCGTCGATGGCTGTGGCCGCCTTCGCGAGTCAGGTGAAACTCGAAGCCGCCGTCGTCGCTGCCGGACTCTTCGTCCCGGGTGAAGGGTACGCCTTGGTCAATCAGCCACTGGATGGCTTCGCGGCTGTGCTCGACGGTGAAGCGCACCGCGTCTTCATTGCACAGGCCGCCCCCAGCGTTAAGGGTGTCTTCGACGTGGGATTGCACGGTGTCGGTGTCATCCAGTACGGCTGCGACACCGCCTTGGGCCCAGAAGGTCGAGCCATTGGCCAGGTCGCCTTTGCTCAGTACGGCTATACGCAGATGGCTCGGCAGGGTCAGCGCAAGGCTTAAGCCTGCCGCTCCACTGCCAATAATCAGGACATCGTGTTGAAACTGTTGGCTCATTTGAAGGATTCCGCAAAAAGCGATCCGAAGGGTTGGCGCAAACAGGACACCTGGATCGGCGAATCAAAGGGTCGCACGACCCACTAGTATATAGAGGGGGGGATCGGCACAATAGCGGGGATTCGTGGCATTGTGAGACTACGGTCAACGAACTGCACGGCTTTCAGAAAACGGCCCGGTATTGATACGGGAACTTTTTGCATAAGTTCCGACTCAATAGCAGGTTGCCCGAAAGCTGGGAAAACGTTGGAATTGCTGGCCGGCCTGGAACATGAGGCGTGTCAGAAAACCGGCGACAAGATTATTCGCGCAGCCGGCGTTGCCCGTGCTGCGTTTTTCGCGTGTGCCAAATCAGTGTGCGCCGGAAACTTGCTTGGAGGGGAGAACTTTTGCGAAAAGCCCGAGTCTATGTTTGCAAGCCTGATCGTTTAGTTATGCAAGTCTCCTCCAGGCACAACGAGGAGTGTTCATGCTAACCCAGGAAGAGGATCAGCAGCTGGTCGAGCGTGTTCAGCGCGGCGATAAGCGAGCATTTGATCTGCTAGTGCTGAAATACCAGCACAAGATTCTCGGGTTGATCGTGCGATTTGTGCACGACACCCATGAAGCCCAGGATGTTGCGCAGGAAGCCTTTATCAAGGCCTACCGCGCACTTGGTAATTTTCGCGGTGATAGTGCGTTTTACACGTGGCTATACCGCATCGCCATTAACACGGCGAAGAACTATCTGGTTTCTCGCGGCCGCCGCCCACCAGATAGTGATGTGAGTTCGGAAGATGCAGAATTCTACGATGGTGATCACGGCCTCAAGGATCTCGAGTCGCCGGAGCGTGCATTGCTGCGCGACGAGATCGAGGGCACCGTCCATCGAACGATTCAGCAACTGCCAGAAGATTTACGTACGGCATTAACTTTACGTGAATTCGATGGTCTGAGTTACGAGGACATTGCGAGTGTCATGCAGTGTCCGGTGGGGACCGTTCGCTCCCGGATTTTCCGGGCTCGGGAAGCCATCGATAAAGCCCTGCAACCATTGTTGCAGGAAAACTAAAGACAGCGGCGACAGCCAAGAGAGGAACCGCCATGAGTCGTGATGCCCTGCAGGAATCGCTGTCCGCAGTGATGGATAACGAAGCGGATGAACTGGAGCTTCGTCGGGTGCTCAACGCATTTGATGACGCCGAAACCCGTGATACCTGGTCTCGTTACCAAGTCGCTCGGGCGGTGATGCACAAGGATCTACTAATCCCTCGTCTGGATATTGCTACGGCCGTTTCTGCTGCGCTGGCCGATGAAGCTGTTCCGGCCAAGGCAGCCCGCGGCCCTTGGCGTAACCTGGGGCGTCTGGCAGTGGCTGCCTCGGTGACCGTCGCTGTACTGGCCGGTGTTCGTCTGTACAACCAGGACGAAATCGCAGGGGCCGAACTGGCCCAGCAGACCCAGCAACCGGTTATGGCCGGTCCGCAGGTCAAGGGGCCTGCCGTACTGGCTGGCTATAAGGAAAGCACTGACACTACCGGCCCGATGGCCAGTGGTGTGCTGCAAGGTCAATCCGGTTGGCAGGATCAGCGTCTACCAAGCTACCTGCGCCAGCACGCCGAGCAATCGGCGCTCAAAGGCTCCGAAAGCGCTCTGCCATACGCCCGCGCTGCAAGTCTGGAAAACCGCTAAACCGCTAAGGAGCCTTATGCGCGCCATACCGCTCCTTGCGCTTTTGCTCAGTGGCTGGTTTGCAGTACCTGCCCATGCTGACGAAGCCCAGGACTGGCTGACTCGTCTTGGGCTTGCCGAGCAGCAGCAAAGTTTCCAGGGCACCTTTATCTACGAGCGTAACGGCAGTTTTTCTACCCATGACATCTGGCATCGCGTCCAGGATGGTCAGGTTCGTGAACGGTTGTTGCGGCTCGATGGCTCCGCCCAGGAAGTCGTGCGTGTCAATGGCCGTACCCAATGTGTCAGTGGTACCTTGATTGCCGGATCTGGCGATTCACCTGACTCCCACGCCCACGCCCTTGACCCACAAACACTCAAAGCTTTCTACGACCTTGCCGTCATTGGCAAGTCGCGTGTTGCTGGCCGTAATGCCGTCATCGTGGCCCTGGCGCCTCGTGACCAATACCGCTATGGCTTTGAGTTGCATCTGGACCGTAAAACCGCACTGCCCCTCAAGTCCTTGTTGCTCAATGAGCGGGGGCAGCTACTGGAGCGTTTCCAGTTCACTCGGTTGAATACCTCCGTTGTACCTGACGATCCCGGGCTGCAGCCCAGCAGCGAGTGCCTGCCGGTGGCAGCCTCCAGCGATAAAGAGCAGCAGGTTGATACACCTCAAGCTTGGCGCCTGGATTGGTTGCCTCCGGGCTTCAAACTGACTAATAGCCACGCCCGCAAGGACTCCCAAACCAACGTTGTCGTCAACAGCCTGATGTATGCAGACGGGTTGGCGCGCTTCTCGGTATTTTTCGAGCCGCTCAACGGGGCGGTGGCGACTGAGAGTCGGACTCAACTGGGGCCGACGGTGGCTGTGTCACGACGACTGGTTGCTTCGGAGGGTGAGGTGATGGTGACGGTGGTCGGTGAAATTCCGATCGGTACTGCTGAACGGATTGCTCTGTCTGTACGCCAAGGTGCGGCGCCCGCCAAGTCGTGAGCCGTTAATCCTATGTTCATCCTGACATTTCACCGTTGCGCAGGAGGAAGTCGGTGCCTGTGTCCCAGCTGAGAATATGAAATGTCTGGACAGTATTTTCACTTGCAAAATGTTCCCATGTTTTTTATAGGTCAGAGTTTCTCGGCTCTGGCCTTGTTTTGTTCGTGGAACAAAAATGTCGGAAACAGGTTCCGGCGTTTATTGAACCCTGTCGCTCAACCCTGCTCGTCGTAACGGGAGCTGTATGTCGATACCACGCTTGAAGTCTTACCTATCCATAGTCGCCACGGTGCTGGTGCTGGGTCAGGCCGTTGCCGCGCAAGCGGCCGAGCTGCCTGACTTCACCCAACTGGTGGAGCAGGCATCGCCTGCTGTGGTGAACATCAGTACCACTCAAAAGCTGCCGGATCGCAAAGTCTCCAATCAGCAGATGCCTGACCTTGAAGGTCTGCCACCAATGTTGCGGGAGTTTTTCGAACGTGGCATGCCACAGCCGCGCTCGCCCGGTGGCGGCCAGCGTGAAGCCCAATCCCTGGGGTCGGGTTTTATCATTTCGCCGGACGGCTACATTCTTACCAATAACCACGTTATCGCCGATGCCGACGAGATTCTCGTGCGTCTGTCTGACCGTAGCGAACTCAAGGCCAAGCTGGTTGGCACTGATCCGCGCTCCGATGTGGCTTTGCTGAAGATCGAAGGCAAGGACCTGCCAGTGCTGAAGCTGGGGAAATCCCAGGACTTGAAAGCCGGGCAGTGGGTGGTCGCTATCGGCTCGCCGTTTGGTTTTGACCACACTGTGACCCAAGGTATCGTGAGTGCCATCGGCCGTAGCCTGCCGAACGAAAACTACGTACCGTTCATCCAGACCGACGTGCCGATCAACCCGGGCAACTCCGGTGGTCCGCTGTTCAACCTGGCGGGCGAAGTGGTGGGTATCAACTCGCAGATCTATACCCGTTCTGGTGGTTTCATGGGTGTGTCCTTCGCGATCCCGATCGATGTAGCCATGGACGTTTCCAATCAGTTGAAAAGCGGTGGCAAGGTCAGCCGTGGCTGGCTGGGTGTGGTGATCCAGGAAGTGAACAAGGACTTGGCTGAGTCCTTCGGCCTGGACAAACCGGCCGGCGCCCTGGTTGCGCAGATCCAGGACGATGGCCCGGCTGCCAAGGGTGGCCTGCAGGTAGGTGATGTGATCCTGAGCATGAATGGTCAGCCGATTGTCATGTCTGCGGACTTGCCGCATCTGGTGGGGGCGCTCAAGGCTGGCAGCAAGGCCAAGATGGAAGTGATTCGCGAGGGCAAGCGCCAGAACGTTGAACTGACCGTCGGTGCGATTCCGGAAGAGGGCGCGGCGCTTGACGCCCTGGGCAACAGCAAGCCCGGCGCCGAGCGCAGCAGCAATCGCTTGGGCATTGCCGTAGTCGAACTGACCGATGAGCAGAAGAAGAGCTTCGACCTCCAGAGCGGCGTGGTGATCAAGGAAGTGCAGGACGGTCCTGCGGCTTTGATCGGTCTGCAGCCGGGTGATGTCATCACTCATCTGAACAACCAGGCCATCAACTCCACCAAGCAATTCACCGACATCGCCAAGGCGTTGCCAAAGAATCGTTCGGTATCGATGCGTGTTCTGCGTGAGGGTCGTGCCAGCTTCATTACCTTCAAACTGGCTGAGTAAGCCACTGGTCGTTGTCCAATAAAAAAGCCCTGCTCTGGAGCAGGGCTTTTTTATGCGCGAGCACTTTAGCTCATCATTCCCTTGATCAGGCGTTCCTGCTCGATCAGTTCGCGCTGACGGGCATCGATCCGCGCCGACAATGGGAAATTGCTGCCGGCGCGACGCTTGGCAAAGTCCAACTGCTGAATAGCCTGCTGGAAGTCACCCACCAACGCGAAGTATTCGGCGCGAGCCTGATGCAGGCCGATGATATTGCCCGACAAACCGCGGGTCTCGGCCACTTGATACCAGACGTCCGGGTCATCCGGGCGAGACTTGAGCAAACCTTCCAGGGCTTTTTCCGCATCAGCCAGGCGATTCTGTTTGATCAGCAAGTCCACGCGTACCTGGTTCAACGGATAATTGCCGGGATATTGAGTCAGCATCCGATCTGTGCGCTGTTGGGCGTCCGGCAAGCGATTGTTGGTGATATCCAGCTCGATCTGCGCCAGGTTGTAAGTAATGTCGTTGGGAGACTTGGCCAGCAGCGGCTTGAGGCTCTCTCGAGCCTCATTGAGTTGGGTGCCTTTGATCTGGGCGATGGCCAGGCCATAACGTGCGACGTCATTTTTTGGGTTTTCATCCAATTGCGCACGAAAGCGCTTGGCCGCAAGCCCTGGGGTGTCTTCGTAATACAACTGGACCCGGGCGCGAATCAGTTGATAGTTCAGGCTATCTTCCTTGCCGCCAGCCTTGGACTGTTCGGCACGGTTGCGGGTGTCAGCGATCCGCGATTCGGTCACCGGGTGAGTCAGCAAAAATTCCGGTGGCTTGGCGTCGAAGCGGTACTGGCGCATCAGGCGTTCAAACATGGTCGGCATGGAGCGCGGGTCGTAACCGGCTTTCTCCAGGTTGAGAATGCCGATGCGATCCGCTTCTTGTTCGTTTTGCCGGGAAAATCGGCGTTGTTCCTGGATCGCTGCCGCCTGGCTGCCGGCAATCGCAGCGATACCCGCATCGCCAGCACCGGCTGCTGCTGCAATGATCCCGCCGAGCAGGGCGGCCATCATCGGGAGCTGCATGCGTTGCTGTGCTTCCACACCCCGAGCGAAGTGGCGTTGGGACAAGTGAGCCAATTCGTGGGCCAGTACCGACGCGTATTCGCCTTCGGTCTGGGCATTGAGGAACAGGCCGCCGTTGACCCCGATGATGCCGCCGGGCGCGGCAAAGGCGTTCAACTGCGGGCTGTTGATCAGAATGAACTCCAGGCGCCGGTCGTTGACTTGGCTGGTCTCGACCAGTTTGTAAACGCTGGTTTCGACGTAGTTCTTTAACTGCGGGTCATTGAGCTGTGACACCTGCCCACGCAGGTAGGCGAGCCATGCCCGGCCCAGTTGGTATTCCTGTTGTGGTGAGACAATGGCAGAACTGGCGTCGCCAAGTGACGGCAGGTCGTCAGCGAAGCCTGGAGAGGCAAGCAGGCAAGCCAGCGTCAGCAGGGTAGGGCGCAAAAAAGTCATGCACAAAGCCTTTCGACAAAGAGCTTACTGTAGCCGGACACTGAGCTTCGGACCAGATATTCTAAGCGCGCCCCCCAATGCCTTCCCGGAGTAAAACCATGACCGACGCTGTAGCCTTTGATGCCGAACTCGATGCTAGCGGCCTCAACTGCCCGCTACCCTTGCTCAAGGCCAAGCTGGAACTTAATCGACTGGCCAGCGGCGCGGTGCTCAAGGTGATTGCGACGGACGCAGGTTCCCAGCGGGATTTCCGCACCTTCGCCAAGCTTGCAGGCCATACGCTGTTGCGTGAAGAAGACGAGGCCGGAGTCTATCGTTACTGGTTACGCAAGGCCTGAAACCGTTTGAAAGTGCTTGCCCCTTTGCCAGAGGTTGATTGATGTTCAAAGTGTTACGTGACTGGATTCAGCGCTACTTCTCTGACGAGGAAGCCGTGGTGCTGGCTGTTTTGCTGTTTCTGGCCTTCACTGGCGTATTGACTTTGGGCGGCATGCTGGCGCCGGTTTTGGCAGGGATGGTCCTGGCTTACCTGATGCAAGGCCTGGTCACTGTCCTGGAGCGTTTGCGCTTGCCGGGCGGGGTTGCGGTGGGGCTGGTATTTGCCTTGTTCATGGGTGTGCTGCTGGTGTTTATCGTGGTGGTCGTGCCGCTGCTGTGGCATCAGTTGATCACGCTATTCAACGAACTGCCGGGCATGCTCGCCAAGTGGCAGTCGCTGTTGTTGCTATTGCCTGAACGCTATCCGCACTTGGTGTCCGATGAGCAAGTGTTACAGGCTATTGATGTCGCCCGGGGCGAGATCGGAAAGTTCGGGCAGTGGGCTCTGACGTTTTCCCTGTCTAGCCTGCCGTTGCTGGTCAACATCATGATCTATCTGGTGTTGGTACCGATCCTGGTGTTTTTCTTCCTCAAGGACCGGGAGATGATCGGTCGTTGGGTGCGCGGCTACTTGCCACGGGAGCGGGCACTGATTACCCGCGTAGCCGAGGAAATGAACCGACAGATCGCCAACTACATTCGCGGCAAGGTCATTGAGATTTTTATTTGCGGTGGTGTGACCTATATCGGCTTTGTCGCGTTGGGGCTCAATTACGCGGCGCTGCTGGCGCTGCTGGTAGGCATATCAGTGGTGGTGCCTTATGTCGGGGCCGTCGTGGTGACGGTGCCGGTGTTGTTGATTGCGCTGTTCCAGTGGGGCTGGAGCGACCAGTTCATCTACCTGATGGCGGTATACGGGATCATCCAGGTCCTGGATGGCAACGTGCTGGTACCGTTGCTGTTCTCCGAGGCGGTGAACCTGCATCCGGTGGCGATCATCTGTGCAGTGTTGCTGTTTGGCGGGTTGTGGGGCTTCTGGGGAGTGTTTTTCGCGATTCCCTTGGCGACGCTGTTCAAGGCGGTGCTGGATGCCTGGCCGCGCAAAGAGCCGGTGGTGGCTCCGTTGCTTTGATCGCTGGTGAGGCTGATGGCCTCGCGCGGCATAGGTCTCTACGCAATTCTTGAACTTGCCGAAAAACTGTAGCCGCTGGCGCAGCCTGCGATCGGCTGCGTAGCAGTCGTTTGGGGTTTGAAATTGCTGAAGGTCCTGCGGCCCTTATCGCAGCCTCGTGCCTCGACAGCGGCTACAAAAGCCGATCACCGATCACCGATCACCGATCACCTGTAGCCGCTGGCGCAGCCTGCGATCGGCTGCGTAGCAGTCGTTTGGGGTTTGAAATTGCTGAAGGTCCTGCGGCCCTTATCGCAGCCTCGTGCCTCGACAGCAGCTACAGAAAGCCTGGCCTTCAGGCATTGTGTCGATGCCTGTGCCCATTGCGGGCAAGCCTGCATTTGGTGTTCTCAGGGGATCTGTGCCCCTTCGGTCAGCAACATATCTACCAGTCGAATCAGTGGCAATCCCACCAGGCTGGTGGCATCTGGTCCCTCTGTGCTTTCAAACAGGCTTACTCCCAGGCCTTCGGCCTTGAAGCTGCCAGCGCAGTCGTAGGGCTGTTCAATGTGCAGGTAGCGTTCGATACGCTCGGCATCCAAAACCCGCATTTGCACGGTAAACGGAATGCAGTCTACTTGGCAGTGCCCGGTTTCGCTGTTCAGCAGTGCCAGGCCGGTAAGGAAGCTGATGCGCTTGCCGCTGGCTGCCAGCAGTTGCTCGCGTGCCTTCTCGAAGCTGTGGGGCTTGCCGATGATCTGCCCGTCGAGCGCCGCCACTTGGTCCGAGCCGATAATCAGATGTCCTGGGTGGCTGTTGGCAAGGGCGCGGGCCTTTTCCTCGGCCAGGCGCTTGACCAGCGCTACGGCGGGCTCGCCCGGGCGTTGGCTTTCGTCGATATCCGGCGAACTGCAGATGAACGGCAGGTGCAGTCGGTTCAGCAACTCCCGGCGGTAAACGGAGCTTGAAGCAAGTAATAAAGGCAGCATGTGGGTCTCCTTGAGGCTGTCGCGGATTCTAGCGGGGTGACCGGGTGACGCACAGGGCTGAATTTCCTTTGACATGGCTGGGGGCATCCCTATAATGCTGCGCCTATGTTGAATGACCCGATTCCACCTCACGTTGACCCGCGCAAATTGGCTGATCGTGGCACCACCCTTCAAGGTGAGGTGCTGCTGGCCGATTTGGAGAGACTCTGCGACCCGCTTTCCGACACTGTCGGTACGGTGCAGGCTAAATTCGTTTTTGAACGAGATGAACGTAAATCTGTGGTAATCCACAGCTTTATCGACACTGAGGTCAAAATGGTTTGCCAGCGTTGTCTTGAGCTGGTCACCCTGCCGATCCACAGCGAATGCAGTTATGCTGTGGTGAAAGAGGGTGCGAATACCCAGTCGTTGCCGAAAGGTTATGACGTGCTGGAACTGGGCGAAGATCCTTTGGATCTGCATGCACTGATCGAGGAGGAGCTTTTGCTCGCCTTGCCCATTGTGCCTGCTCATCATCCGGAAGAATGCCAGCAGCCGGAGGGTCTCGATGACGAGGCCGAGCCGAGCGAGGACGAGGTAACGCGGTCCAACCCGTTCAGTGTATTGGCGCAGTTAAAGCGTGACCCAAACGTTTAGGAGTTAATCAATTATGGCTGTTCAGCAGAACAAAAAATCCCGCTCTGCCCGTGACATGCGTCGTTCCCACGATGCTCTCGAGGCTAGCACCCTGTCCGTAGAAAAGACCACCGGTGAAGTTCACCTGCGTCACCACGTATCGCCAGAAGGCGTATACCGTGGCCGTAAAGTGATCGACAAGGGCGCTGACGAGTAATCACTTGTCTGCTCAAGTCATCGCGATTGACGCAATGGGCGGGGACTTTGGTCCCCGCAGCATTGTTCAGGCCAGTGTTGCTTGCCTGTCTGCCACACCTTCGCTGCACCTGACCCTTGTCGGTCAACCTTCCTTACTTGAAGAACTGATTGCCAGTCATCCGGCTGTGGATCGCGCGCGCCTGACGATTATGGCTGCCAGCGAAACCATTGGCATGGATGAAAAGCCCGCTCAGGCGCTGCGTGGCAAGCCGGACTCCTCGATGCGTGTGGCTCTCGAGTTGTTGCGTGATGGCAAGGTCCAGGCCTGTGTCAGCGCCGGCAATACGGGCGCCTTGATGGCGCTGTCCCGGTATGTGCTGAAAACCCTGCCAGGGATTGATCGGCCAGCGATGGTGGCGGCCATTCCGACCCAGAAGGGCTATTGCCAGTTGCTGGACCTGGGGGCGAATGTCGATTGCAGCGCCGAGCACCTGCTCCAGTTCGCGGTGATGGGCTCGGTGGCTGCGCAGGCGTTGGGGGTGGCCCGGCCCAGGGTGGCGTTGCTTAATATCGGTACTGAAGACATCAAGGGTAATCAGCAGGTCAAACTGGCCGCCAGTTTGTTGCAAGGCGCTCGGGGCTTGAACTACATCGGCTTTATCGAAGGGGATGGCTTGTACCGGGGTGAAGCGGATGTAGTGGTATGCGATGGTTTTGTCGGCAATATCCTGCTCAAGTCCAGCGAAGGCCTGGCCGCCATGATCGCCTCGCGTATCGAGGTGTTGTTCAGGCAGAACCTGGCTTCACGGCTGGTGGGTACCTTGGCGCTGCCATTGATGCGGCGTCTGCAGGCTGACCTGGCGCCGGCCCGGCATAACGGGGCGAGTTTTCTCGGCTTGCAGGGCATTGTGGTGAAAAGCCATGGTTCGGCAGGCGTCCAAGGCTTTCAAAGTGCCATTCAGCGCGCCTTGATCGAGATCCAGGAAAACCTGCCACAACGCTTGCACGGTCGCCTTGAGGATCTGTTGTCTTAGGCGAACCGGGCTGGAAATGCTTAAATGTGACCGGCCAGTTCAATTGACCATCCAATCTGTCAGTTTCTTGCGCTCCCACCTGTGGGGCGTCAATTCTCCGACGACCAGATCATTAGGGGCTTGTTACATGTCTACATCCCTCGCATTCGTCTTTCCAGGGCAGGGTTCGCAGTCCCTCGGCATGTTGGCCGAGTTGGGCGCACAATATCCGCTGATCCTGGAAACCTTCAAGGAAGCTTCCGATGCCCTGGGTTACGACCTGTGGGCACTGACCCAGCAAGGGCCGGAAGAACTGCTCAATCAAACCGACAAGACCCAGCCGGCCATCCTGACCGCTTCGGTCGCCCTGTGGCGCCTGTGGCTGGCCGAAGGCGGGGTGCGTCCAGCTTATGTAACCGGTCACAGCCTGGGCGAATACAGCGCTCTGGTGGCGGCGGGCAGCTTGACCCTGGGTGAAGCCGTCAAGCTGGTGGAGCGTCGTGGCCAACTGATGCAAGAGGCTGTTCCTGCCGGGCAGGGCGGCATGGCGGCCATTCTTGGCCTGCAAGATGCCGACGTGATCGCAATTTGCGCCGAAGCGGCTCAGGGCGAAGTGGTCAGCGCTGTCAACTTCAACTCCCCAGGCCAGGTAGTGATCGCCGGTGCCAAGGCGGCGGTTGAGCGCGCCATCGAAGGCTGTAAGGCCCGTGGCGCCAAGCGTGCGTTGCCACTGCCGGTGAGCGTGCCGTCTCACTGTGAGCTGATGCGTCCGGCGGCCGAGCGCTTTGCCGAGTCGATTGCGGCGATCAACTGGCAGCTACCACAGATTCCACTGGTGCAGAACGTCAGCGCGGCTATTGCCCCAGACCTGGAAACCCTCAAGCGCGACCTGCTGGAACAGTTGTACAAACCGGTGCGTTGGGTTGAATCGGTCCAGGCCCTGGCGGCCAACGGCGTCACCGAACTGGTCGAGTGCGGTCCGGGCAAAGTCCTGGCCGGCCTGAACAAGCGCTGCGCCGACGGCGTGTCGACGTCCAACCTCAATACCCCGGATGCCTTCGCTGCCGCTCGCGCGGCACTGGCCTGAACTTAGGAGAAGCCTGCATGAGTCTGCAAGGTAAAGTTGCACTGGTAACCGGCGCAAGCCGTGGCATTGGCCAGGCGATTGCCCTGGAATTAGGGCGTCAGGGTGCTGTGGTTATCGGCACTGCCACCTCCGCCTCGGGCGCCGAGCGTATTGCCGCGACCTTGAAGGAAAACGGCGTTCAGGGCGCCGGCCTTGAGCTGAACGTGACCAGTGATGAGTCTGTGGCCGCCGTACTGGCCAGCATCACCGCGCAGTTCGGTACACCGGCTATCCTGGTGAATAACGCTGGTATCACCCGCGATAACCTGATGATGCGCATGAAAGACGACGAGTGGTACGACGTGGTCGACACCAACTTGAACAGTCTGTTTCGCCTGTCCAAGGGTGTTTTGCGTGGCATGACCAAGGCGCGCTGGGGCCGAATTATCAATATTGGCTCCGTAGTGGGTGCCATGGGCAACGCAGGCCAAGTAAACTACGCCGCGGCCAAGGCAGGTCTGGAAGGTTTCAGTCGTGCCCTGGCGCGTGAAGTCGGCTCGCGGTCGATTACGGTCAATTCGGTGGCCCCTGGGTTCATCGATACCGATATGACCCGCGAATTGCCTGAGGCACAGCGTGAAGCCTTGCTGACGCAGATTCCGCTGGGTCGTCTGGGCCAGGCTCAAGAGATCGCCAATGTGGTCTCTTTCCTGGCGTCCGACGGTGCGGCATACGTGACTGGGGCTACAATCCCGGTGAACGGCGGGATGTACATGAGTTAAATTGTGACGGATCGCTTCAAAAAAATGTCATACGAGTTGTCTAAAATCCGTTATAAAGCTGCAATCTATTTATAGACAGATGGTCGAGAAGGTAAGAGGTGAAGCTTTCAGTTGAAAAGCTGAAAAGTCTTTCTATACACTTACCCACTGGCCAGCTGCCTGAATTTGTCCATTAGGAGTGAAAACAAGGTATGAGCACCATCGAAGAGCGCGTCAAGAAAATCGTTGCCGAGCAACTGGGCGTTAAAGAAGAAGAAGTGACCAACTCCGCTTCCTTCGTTGAAGACCTGGGTGCCGACTCCCTTGACACCGTTGAGCTGGTGATGGCTCTTGAAGAGGAATTCGAGACCGAAATCCCGGACGAAGAAGCTGAAAAAATCACTACTGTTCAAGCTGCTATCGACTACGTTACTAGCCACCAGGCGTAATAATTTGTAGTCGTCGCTTGCTGTCAGGGAAAAACCGCACTGCTGTAACGGCGTGCGGTTTTTTCTTTAGCTCTGAAGCAAAGTGTCGTCATCAAGATAAAGGAGAGTGCTGTGTCGCGTAGACGCGTCGTAGTCACCGGTATGGGTATGTTGTCGCCACTGGGTACGGATGTACCGAGCAGTTGGCAGGGCATTTTGGCTGGCCACAGTGGTATTGGTCTGATCGAACACACGGACCTTTCTGCCTACTCCACCCGTTTTGGCGGCTCGGTAAAGGGCTTCAACGTCGAGGAATATCTCTCGATCAAGGAATCCCGCAAACTCGACCTGTTCATACAATACGGCCTGGCGGCCGGTTTTCAGGCAGTGCGTAATGCCGGCCTGGAAGTCACCGACGCCAACCGTGAGCGCATCGGCGTGGCCATGGGTTCGGGTATTGGTGGTTTGACCAATATCGAAGAAACCGGTCGCACTCTGCACGATTCCGGCCCCCGTCGAATTTCACCGTTCTTCGTGCCCGGTTCGATCATCAATATGATTTCCGGTTTCCTGTCCATCCATCTGGGTGCCCAGGGGCCTAACTACGCCATTTCCACGGCATGCACCACGGGCACTCACTGCATCGGCATGGCAGCGCGCAATATCGCCTATGACGAAGCAGATGTGATGATCGCCGGTGGTGCCGAGATGGCGGCTTGTGGTCTGGGCATGGGTGGCTTCGGCGCGTCCCGTGCATTGTCGACCCGCAACGACGAGCCGACCCGTGCCAGTCGTCCATGGGACAAGGGGCGTGATGGTTTTGTGCTGTCCGACGGTGCCGGTGCCCTGGTTCTTGAAGAGCTGGAACATGCCAAGGCCCGTGGCGCTACTATCTACGCCGAGTTGATCGGCTTCGGCATGAGTGGTGATGCCTACCACATGACCTCGCCGCCGGCCGATGGCGCAGGTGCTGCGCGCTGCATCTCCAACGCGCTGCGTGACGCCAGGATCAACGTCGATCAGGTGCAGTACATCAACGCCCACGGCACATCGACCCCGACCGGCGACCTGGCGGAAGTCGAGGCCATCAAGTCGGTGTTCGGCGAGCACGCCTACAAGCTGGCGGTCAGCTCTACCAAGTCCATGACCGGTCACCTGCTGGGTGCGGCGGGCGCGGTCGAGGCGATCTTCAGTGTGCTGGCAATCAAGGATCAGGTGGCGCCGCCGACCACCAACCTGGATGAGCCGGATGAAGGCTGCGACCTGAACTTTGTGCCTCACGAGCCGCAGAGAATGCCGATCGATGTGGTGCTGTCCAACTCGTTCGGTTTTGGTGGCACCAACGGTTCCCTGGTGTTCCGCCGGTTCGCCGAGTAATGCACAGCTGGGTCGACGGTCAACCGGCGCACGCAGTGCCCCTGAAAGATCGTGGCCTGGCATACGGTGATGGTTTGTTTGAGACCATTGCCGTCAAGGCCGGGCAGCCCGTGCTGCTCGACCGCCACCTGCAACGCCTGGACGAAGGTTGCAGGCGTCTGGCGATTGTTGCGGATCAGACGCTGATCCGCAGTGAGTTGCAGGCCTATGCCGCTGCCCTGGGCGAGGGTGTGCTCAAGTTGATCCTTACCCGCGGCGATAGCCTGCGCGGTTATGGCACCCATGCTGGGGCCGTGGCCCGCCGTATTCTACAAGGCAGCCCGCCTGCTACTTACCCCCAAGCCCATGGTTCTTCAGGCATCCGCCTGTTTGCGTGTGCTACCCGTTTGTCCGAGCAACCCTTGCTCGCCGGTCTCAAGCACCTCAATCGCCTGGAGCAGGTGATCGCCCGTTCCGAGTGGCGGGATACCGAGCATGCCGAAGGTTTGATGCTGGATATGTCCGGTCGGGTCATCGAAGGCGTTTTTAGTAACCTGTTTCTGATACGTGACGGGATGTTGCTGACCGCTGATCTGAGTCGCTGTGGTGTCGCCGGCGTCATGCGGGCCGAGCTCTTGGCGCAGGCTCAGGCGTTGGGCATTGCGTTGACGGTGGCGGATATCACCCTGGAACAGCTGCAAGAGGCCGACGAGGTCTTCGTTTGCAACAGCGTCTATGGCATTTGGCCGGTGCGTGGATGTGGGGCAATGAGCTGGTCGGTTGGGCCGCTCACCCGTAAACTGCAAGGCATCGTTCGCGCGTTATTGGATATTTGATTTGAGACGTAAATTTGTATTGTTGCTGGAGATCGGTCTGGTCCTGGCGGGCCTGCTGCTGGGCGTTTCTGCCTGGAAGATGAACTCGGCCCTGGAGCAACCCCTGCGCCTGGGCGAGGAGCAGTTGCTGGATGTGCCGGCCGGTGCAACACCCACGGGCACGTTCAATCGCCTGGAAAATGAAGGTGTGCTCAGGGATGCGTTCTGGTTGCGTCTTTACTGGCGTTTCAACCTCGATGGCCAGCCGTTGCATAGTGGCGAATACCGCATGAGCCCAGGCCTCACTGCCCAAGGCCTGATTGGCCTGTGGCAGCGCGGCGAGGTGGTGCAGTACAGCCTGACGCTGGTGGAGGGGTGGAATTTCCGCCAGGTGCGTGCTGCCCTGAGCAAACACGAAAAGATCAAGCAAACTCTGTCAGGCTTGAGTGACAGCGAAGTGATGGACAAACTCGGCCACCCGGGCATTTTTCCGGAAGGGCGGTTCTTCCCGGATACCTACCGCTTCGTGCGCGGAATGACCGACCTTGAGTTGCTGAAAAAATCCTACAACCGACTGGACGATGTCCTCGCCCAGGAGTGGAGCAAGCGTGCGCCTGATGTGCCTTACACCGAGCCTTATCAAGCATTGATCATGGCCTCGCTGGTGGAGAAAGAGACCGGTGTGCCAGAGGAGCGCGGGCAAATTGCCGGAGTATTCGTGCGGAGGATGCGGATTGGCATGCTGCTGCAAACCGACCCGACGGTAATCTACGGCATGGGCGAGCGTTACAACGGCAAGTTGACTCGCGCCCACCTCAGGGAAGCCACGCCCTACAACACTTACATGATTGCCGGCCTGCCGCCGACACCAATTGCCATGGTCGGTCGCGAGGCCATTCATGCGGCGCTGAACCCGGTACCTGGCAGCAGCTTGTATTTTGTCGCCCGTGGCGACGGCAGTCATATTTTCTCCGACAACCTGGAGGCTCATAATTCTGCGGTGCGTGAGTTCCAGATGAAGCGTCGCGCCGATTACCGGTCCAGCCCCGCGCCGGCGACGAAGCCACTGGATGCGGAGCCCGAGGTGCCGGTTGAGCCATCACCCGAGCCCGAATCGCTCCTCGACGCCGCGCCGCAAGGCCCGCAATGACTCTGACTAAGGACTGCCTGTGACTGGCTTGTTTATTACCCTGGAAGGCCCGGAAGGCGCGGGCAAAAGCACTAACCGCGAATACCTGGCAGAGCGTTTGCGCGCCGAGGGCATTGAGGTGCTGCTGACCCGCGAACCGGGCGGTACCCCTTTGGCCGAACGGATCCGCGACGTACTGCTGAGCCCGGGTGATGAGCCGATGAATCCGGACACCGAACTGCTGTTGGTGTTCGCCGCTCGTGCCCAGCACCTGGCCGAAGTGATTCGTCCGGCTCTGGCACGCGGTGCCGTGGTGATCTGTGATCGCTTTACCGATTCGACCTATGCCTACCAAGGCGGTGGCCGTGGCTTGTCCGTGAAGCGCATCGCCACCCTGGAGACCTTCGTCCAGGGCGACCTGCGTCCGCATCTGACCCTGATGTTCGACTTGCCAGTGGAGGTGGGCCTGGCTCGCGCCAGCGCCCGTGGTCGTCTGGACCGTTTCGAGCTGGAAGGCAGGGTGTTTTTCGATGCAGTGCGCAGCGCCTACCTCGAGCGCGCCGACGCTGATCCCTCCCGGTATTACTTGGTGGATGCAGCACAGCCCCTGGCTCAGGTTCAGCAATCATTGGATGCCCTGTTGCCAAAACTGCTGGAGCTTTATCGTGGCTGAAGCCTACCCGTGGCAGGACAGTCTCTGGCAGCAAATGGCCGGGCGTGCCCAGCATGCCCATGCCTATTTGCTCCACGGGCCGGCAGGTATTGGCAAGCGTGCGCTGGCCGAGCGGTTGATGGCCAGCTTGTTGTGCCAGCGGCCGGAAGGCCTCGAGGCCTGCGGGCAATGTAAGTCCTGCCTGTTGCTCAAGGCGGGTAGCCATCCGGACAACTATCTGCTGGAGCCGGAAGAGGCCGACAAGGCGATCAAGGTCGACCAGGTTCGTGATTTGGTCGGCTTCGTGGTTCAGACCGCGCAGATGGGCGGGCGCAAGGTGGTGTTGATCGAGCCGGTGGAAGCGATGAACATCAATGCCGCCAATGCGTTGCTCAAGAGCCTGGAAGAGCCGTCTGGCAATACCGTGTTGCTGCTGGTCAGTCATCAGTCCAGCCGTTTGCTGCCGACTGTCCGTAGCCGTTGTGTACAGCAGGCGTGCCCGTTGCCCAGCGAGGCCATGAGCTTGCAGTGGCTGGGCCAGGCCTTGCCGGAGTGCTCCGAAGAAGAGCGGGTCGAATTGCTGACCCTGGCCGCCGGTTCGCCGCTGGCAGCAGTCAAGTTGCAGGCCCAGGGCGTGCGCGAGCAGCGGGCGTTGGTGGTGGAGGGCGTGAAGAAGCTGCTCAAGCAGGAGCAATCTGCTACGCAACTGGCTGAAACAGCCTGGAAAGACATCCCGTTGCTGCTGCTGTTCGACTGGTTTTGTGACTGGTCGGGCCTGATCCTGCGCTACCAGCTGACTGAGGATGAAAACGGCCTGGGCCTGGCGGACATGCGCAAGGTCGTGAAATACCTAGCGCAGAAGAGCGCCCAAGACAAGGTCTTGGGTATTCAGGACTGGATTCTCGCCCAGCGCCAGAAGGTTTTGGGCAAAGCCAACCTCAATCGGGTGCTGTTGCTTGAGGCCTTGCTGGTGCAATGGGTCGGTTTGCTCGGCCGTCGTTGAAGTTTTTGGGGTCGACGGGTGTATCGTTGGCCAGACATTTCCTGTGACGCAAGTTGTAACTTCTTATGCTCGTAGATTCCCATTGCCACCTTGATCGCCTCGACCTTGCCGAACACGGCGGCTCCCTTGACGCCGCCCTTGAGGCTGCCCGCCAGCGTGGGGTAGGGCACTTCCTGTGCATTGGCGTCAGCGCCGAAAACGCCGCCGACGTCAAGGCCCTGGCCGAGCGTTATGCCGATGTCGATTGCTCGGTGGGTATCCATCCCCTCGACCTCAAGCCTGGTGAAGCGCCCGCCCTGGATTGGCTGCTGGGTGAGCTCAATCACCCGCGCGTGGTCGCCATTGGCGAGACCGGGCTGGATTATCACTACGAGCCGCAGGCCGCCGAACTCCAGCAGGCATCGTTCCGCTTGCACCTGCAAGCCGCCCGGCAGACGGGCAAGCCAGTGATCGTCCACACCCGTGGCGCCCGAGCCGACACCTTGACCTTGCTACGAGAAGCCGCGCTGCCCCAAGCGGGCGTGTTGCATTGCTTCACCGAGGATTGGGACATGGCCAAGGCGGCCCTGGACCTGGGCTTTTACATTTCCCTGTCGGGTATCGTGACCTTCCGTAATGCGGACGCGTTGCGTGATGTGGCGCGCCAGGTGCCCGCGGACCGCCTGTTGGTGGAAACCGATTCGCCGTACCTGGCGCCGATCCCCCATCGTGGCAAGCCGAACTTGCCGCAGTACGTGCGGGATGTGGCAGATTATCTGGCGATATTGCGGGGCGAGCCCTATGAACGTTTGGCCGAACAAACCACGGAGAACTTCAAGCGCCTGTTCCCGTTGGCGCACGTTCACTGCCCGCGCTGATAAACACGGGCAAAAAAAACCCGGGTTCTGGGGGGGCGAATCCGGGTTAAGACCATTAGGAGTAAAACAAGGGCGCACAGTCCTTCGGCACCCATGTCGACGCTTCACTTGGGGGAGATGTTGCGCCGACCATTCAAGTATTGATCAGTATCCGATTCAGTCCAGCTACATCTGATCGTTTTTTAAACAGATTTGGAATACGCTCGCTTCTGTTGAGTTCTCATTGGTACGGTAGGCGCACAAAGTGCGGTGCGTCTTGTTTCTGACTCATACCGCCTGATTCGTTGGCGGACTGTAAGTTAAGTGCGCCGATTGTTCACATAGACATTGCCCAACGACCGTTCAGTCGGGATAATCCCTCGCACTGGGTAAAACGTTCCGCCAAGCGAGGCTTGGGGTGCGCGCCCTCCCGATATTGACCTCTGCAGACCTTTTTCTTATGCATAAAGAACCTCGTAAGGTCCGTGAGTTTCGCCGCCGTGAGCAAGAAATTCTCGACACCGCACTCAAGTTGTTCCTCGAGCAAGGTGAAGACAGCGTCACCGTCGAGATGATTGCGGATGCCGTGGGTATCGGCAAAGGCACCATCTACAAGCACTTCAAATCCAAGGCCGAGATTTACCTGCGCCTGATGCTCGACTATGAACGGGATTTGAACGAGTTGCTGCACTCGGCAGATGTCGACAAGGACAAGGAAGCCCTGTCCCGGGCTTACTTCGAATTCCGCATGCGCGATCCACAACGCTACCGCTTGTTCGATCGCCTGGAAGAGAAAGTGGTCAA
The DNA here is from genome assembly GCF_009707515.1 of Pseudomonas karstica. GTDB lineage: Bacteria > Pseudomonadota > Gammaproteobacteria > Pseudomonadales > Pseudomonadaceae > Aquipseudomonas > Aquipseudomonas karstica. The sequence goes on from NZ_WLYI01000036.1 coordinate 30,928, forward strand.
GGGCAACCAGGTGCCGGAAATGGTCGAGGAGCTGCACAAGATCCGTGCCTCGAACTTTGAGCGCCTGACCCTGTTGATCAAGGGTCGCATCAGCGAAGGCAAGCTGGAAGATGTGCCACCGTATTTCCACTACTGCGCCGCCTGGGCGTTGGTGCATGGCGCCGTTGCGCTGTACCACTCACCGTTCTGGAGCAACGTGCTGGAAGATCAGGAAGGTTTCTTCCAATTCCTGATGGACATCGGCGTGCGCATGGGCAACAAACGCAAGCACAGTACCGAGCTGCCGAACGCCGAGACACCGGCTACGTAAGTCATTCGGCGCAGTGATGGGCTGATGTTTTGCTGCCGGATGCGGTAGTCCAGGAATATACTCAGGCAAGGACTTGCTAAAAACTGATTTATGAGTCAGGTTTTGGTGTGCTCGAATTATCCTCTGCCGGAGTCATCCATGATCGTTGATCGTCAAGGCAGGCGATTCCGCAATTTGCGGATCAGCCTGACCTCAGCCTGCAACTACGCGTGTACCTACTGCGTGCCCAACGGCAAGCGGTTGGTGGCTGCGCAGGATGAGTTGTCGGCCGAGGCCATGGCACGGGGCGTGGCTTATTTGATCGAGGCTGCCGGTATCGAGCGCTTGCGCATTACCGGCGGTGAACCGCTGGTCAGCCCCAAGCTGGAGGCTTTCATGGGGGCGGTGGGGCAGATGGGCTTGAGTGATATCAGCCTGACCACCAATGGCCAGTTGCTTGCGCGTAAGCTGCCGTTGCTGGTGGACGCCGGTATTCGGCGGATCAACGTCTCTCTCGATACTCTGGATGCCGACGCCTTTCGCAGCATTGCCCGAGGCGGCGACCTGGCCACCGTGCTTGATGGCATGGATCAGGCCAGCGCGGCCGGCATCAAGATCAAGGTCAATATGGTGCCGTTACGCGGCCAGAACCTCGACCAGGTGATGCCACTGCTCGACTATTGCCTGGCGCGCGGTTACGAGTTGCGTTTTATCGAACTGATGCGCATGGGCCATCTGGCCAAAGACTCGAATGCCTTTCTTCAACAGTTCGTCAGCCTTCAGCAGTTGCTGAGTCTGATTGGCGACCATCACGAATACCTGCAAGCCGATGCCCCGGTAGATGCTACCGCCGTGCGCTATGAGGTACCGGGCCAAGGCTTCTTCGGCGTAATCGCCAACGAAAGCGTGCCGTTCTGCCGCACGTGCTCGCGGTTGCGGCTGTCGTCTACCGGGTGGCTGCATGGCTGCCTGTCATCGAGCAATCGTCACTACGTCGGCGACCTGCTGGACAAGCCCCGCCACCAGGCGTTGCCGGCCTTGCAGCGTTTGCTGGTCAAGGCGTTGGACGACAAGCAGGAAGTGGCGTTCTCCGGTGGGGCGACCGTCATGAAGATCATCGGCGGCTGACGCCGAGCGGAAAGCCACAAGCTTGAAGCTTAAAACTTGTGTCCCTCCCTCTGGCCTAGAACCTGCATCGAGTGCCCATTCGCCGGTTTTCCGTCACCGGCTTCTGGAGGGTAGGATGCGTAGTCTGGTTTTGTTGCTGGCCTCATTTGCGTCGTTGGCGTTGAGTGGCTGCATGACCGTCAGCGATATGGCCGAAGGCACTCGCTATCAGATGAGCGATGCCGGGTTGCTGGATCACAGCGATACTCGTCGTTCCAACTCGGTTCGCGTGCAACCGGATTCCTTTATTTTTATCGCCCAGGGTGCGTTTGCGCCTCCGGGCAGCGCTTATCCACGGCCCAACGTGGTGGCTGAAGAAGCCTTCAACGGGTTTGTCGAATATTTTCCCATGGTCCGTCGCGCCCGTGCACCGCAAGGCCTGGAACAAGCGATGGTCGAGGCGCGCAGTGTCGGTGCCCACTACCTGTTGTACGCCCGCTTCGCCAGGGCCGACGACCGCATTGGCAATGCTGATGAATGGGTCGATCAGCAGGCCGTGGACCGCCTGGGGATCGACAGCGGGATCATTCAGATCATGCTGATCGAGACTAGCACCCAGTATTTGATTGATACTGCACGGATTCGCAGTCGTGGCGGTTTACTGACGTTCCACGATAACAAGCCTGAAGACCTGATTGCCAAGCCCCTGGCGCAATACGCCCGTAGTCTGTTGGGTATGAGTGATCAGTAAGCCCCGAGGAGAACAGCATGACCGACTCTGCCAAGGCCAATGATTTGTTGGCGCAATTGCCCAAGGGTAAAGGCCCGGCGCCGGTGCATCTGTGGAATCCGGATTTTTGCGGCGACATCGACATGCGTATCGCCCGTGATGGTACCTGGTATTACCTGGGCACGCCGATTGGCCGTAAACCCATGGTCAAGCTGTTCTCCAATATCATTCGCCGCGACGGTGATGATTACTTCCTGATCACCCCGGTGGAAAAAGTCGGAATCAAGGTCGACGATGCACCGTTTGTCGCGGTGACCCTGGAAGTCGAAGGGCAGGGCGAGCACCAGGTCTTGCGCTTTACCACCAATGTTGACGAGCCGATCGAAGCCGGTACCGAGCATCCGCTACGGGTGGTGATCGACCTTCAAACCCAGGAACCTGCGCCGTATTTACGGGTACGCAACAACCTTGACGCCCTGGTGCATCGCAACGTTTTCTACCAGTTGGTGGAGCTGGCAGTGAGCCGTCCGATCAACGGTCAGGAATGGCTTGGCGTCTGGAGCAGCGGGGTGTTTTTCCCCATCGGGCCACATCCCTGAGGCCGATTTTGTCTTTTCCCTGAAATAATTAGCTTGCTGTAGCTGGGTGCTTTCGGTTATCAATTTGTACATGATTAGACATGTTCGGTTTGATAAGAAAAAACGCGTTGTCGACGAGATGATCCGCCGCATCGAAGGCGGACTCATGAGCGACGGTTTCCTGTTGCCGGGCGAGCATCAACTGGCCGAAGAGTTTGCGGTCAGTCGAGGCACCCTGCGTGAGGCCCTCGCCGAGCTCAAGCGCCGTAACTATATTGCCACCCAGAGCGGTGTCGGCTCCATCGTCACCTTTGATGGCATGGTCCTCGATCAACGCAGCGGCTGGGCCCAGGCCTTGGAGGACACGGGTGCCCTGGTGACGACCGATATCCTGCGCCTGGAAGCCATCACGCGGCCGGACCTGCTCAGCCGCTTCGGCAGCGATCAGTTCATTGCCCTCGACCGTCGCCGCTGTACCACTGATGGCACTGCCGTGTCCCTGGAACGCTCGTTGATGCCCGCGTCCGGAGGCCTGGAACGCCTGCCACAGGTTGGGCTGATCGATAACTCCCTGACCGTTACCCTGGCGGCCTACGGTTTTATCGGCGCTGATGGCGACCAATGGATCGGTGCCGAGCCATTGAACGAAGCCGATGCCCTGTTGCTGGGCCGCCCGGCCGGTACTGTATTTCTCAAGGCGCTGCGCACCACCTATGACCGCCGCGAGCGTTTCATGGAGTACGTTGAAAGCTTGCTCGACCCTCTGCACTTTCGCCTGCATCTTCAATTTGGAACACCGAAATGACCCCGCACACTCGCGCTCTCGGCGCTTTCTATGGCCTGGCCCTGGGCGATGCCCTGGGCATGCCCACTCAATCCTTGAGTCGCGAGCAGGTCAAGGCTCGCTTCGGCAACATCACCGGCCTGGAAGATGCAGGCGCCGATCAGCCAATTGCCCCGAACATGCCCAAGGGCTCCATCACCGATGACACTGAGCAGGCGATCCTGGTGGGTCAGCTGTTGGTGGACGGCCAAGGCCGGATCGACTCGGGGGCGCTCGCTCAGCGCTTGATCGACTGGGAAGCAGTCATGCGTGCCAAAGGCTCCCAGGACCTGCTGGGCCCATCGACCAAGCGGGCCATCGACATGATCCTCGCGGGCCACTCGCCGGAAGAGTCCGGGCGCTACGGCACCACCAATGGCGCGGCAATGCGCATTACCCCGGTGGGCATCGCGGCAAACGTCACCGACCCTGAGCCGTTTATCCAGTCAGTGATCCAGGCCTGCCAGGTGACCCACAACACCACGCTTGGTATTGCCAGTGCGGCCGCTGTCGCGGCGGTGGTCTCGGCCGGCATCAATGGCGTAGACCTGGGAGAAGCGCTGAGTATCGGCACCCAGATTGCGCAACAGGCTGAAAACCATGGGCATTGGGTTGCCGGTGGGCGTATCGCCACCCGCATCAGTTGGGCGCGGACGCTGAGTGTGGGCAGTAGCGACAAGGCACTGTTCACTGACCTGCTCTACGAACTGATCGGTACCTCGGTGGCGTCCCAGGAATCGGTGGTGGTGTCGTTTGCCCTCGCCCAGCAAGTGGCGGTGGGCGAAATGGAGGCTTTCGAAGCCCTGTGCATGGCTGCCAGCCTTGGCGGCGATACCGACACCATTGCCGCCATGCTCGGGGCCATGCTGGGTGCGTGCCTGGGAATGCAGTGCTGGCCGGAGGCGATGATCGAGCAGGTCAAGCAGGTCAATGGCCTGGATCTGCAACCGCTGGTGCAAGGGCTGCTGGCGCTGCGCTGAATACCTGTAGGCGCGAGTCAGGGAGGCCGGCTACAGATTTGAATTTTCCAACTGCCACAACCACAAAAACAGGCATCAGGAGCACCCCATCATGAGTTCGACCTCTTCCGGCCAAAGCGCCGGGCAATTGGAAACCCGCGGTATCGAGCCCGTCCCTGAAGGCGAATGCAACGGCCACCCGCTGCAACTGTTCTGGGTCTGGTTCGCCGCTAATATCAGCATCCTCGGCTTGCCGCTGGGGGCGACCCTGGTGGCGTTTCGCGGGCTGGCGATCTGGCAGGCAATCATCGTCGCGATCCTAGGTGCCGCTGGTTCCTTTGCGGTGGTGGGGATCATTTCCATCGCCGGTCGTCGTGGCCGCGCACCGAGCCTGACCCTGTCCCGGGCGATCTTTGGTGTACGTGGCAATATCGGCCCGACTCTGGTCTCGCTGATGTCGCGCCTGGGTTGGGAAACCGTCAATACCACCACTGCCGCCTTCGTGCTGCTGTCGCTGTGCTCGATCCTGTTCAACTCGCCGGTCGCGGCAAAAAGTGCGCCGCTGCTGACCTTGCTGTTCATCGGGATTTTTGTGCTGCTGACCCTGGCAGTCTCGGGCCTGGGCCATGCGACCTTGCTGGTGATCCAGAAGTGGGCGACCTACGTTTTCGGCGCGCTGAATATTGTGGTGGGCGGGTTCCTCTGCGCCACCATCGACTGGAGTGCGGTATTCAACGCCACCCCGGCACCGCTCAGCGCAATGATCATAGGCGTCGGCACCATGGCCGCCGGCACTGGCATCGGTTGGGCCAACGCCGGCGCCGATATGTCCCGCTACCAGCATCGCAGCGTCAAGGCCGTGCGCCTGGTGGCATCCGCTGCTTTCGGTGCGGGGATTCCACTGGTGCTGTTGATCACGTTGGGCGGCTTGCTGTCGGTGGGCAACAACGACTTGGCCTCGGCCACCGACCCGATCATCGCGATCCGCGACATGCTGCCTACGTGGATGGCCGTACCGTATCTGATCACCGCATTTGGCGGGCTGCTGTTGTCGAATAACCTGTCGGTGTATTCGGCGGGCTTGACCACCTTGACCCTCGGTTTGAAGGTCAAGCGCGTCCATGCGGTGATTGTCGACATCGTGGCAATTTTCGCCGGCTCCATCTATTTCATGCTGATTGCCGACAGTTTCTACGGCCCGTTCATCACCTTCATTTCGCTGCTGGCCGTGCCGATCACCGCCTGGGTGGGGATCTTTGTGGTTGACCTGATTCATCGTCACTACTACAGCGCCAAAGACCTGCTGGACGTCACGCCGAGCAGTGCCTACTGGTATCGCGGCGGGATTGAGTGGCGGGCATTCGGTGCCTGGGTACTTGCGATTGTGTTGGGCTTTTGCTTCACCACCATCGGCACCACCGCTGAAAATATCTGGTTCGCCGGGCCTTTGTCCGATTCCTGGTTGGGTCATAACGGCCTGGGCTGGATCGTCACCTTCCTGGTGGCTGGCGGGGTTTACGCGGTTTTGGGCGGTGCTGCTGATCGTCGTCCGGCATTAGTCGAGAGCCAGAATGTCTAGATTGATTCACAGCGGCCAGGTCATCGTCGACCTGGTCATGTCCCTCGACACCCTGCCGGCAACTGGCGGCGACGTATTGGCCAACTCCGCCAGCTTTGAAGCCGGCGGTGGCTTCAACGTGATGGCGGCTGCGCGGCGCAACGGGTTGCCGGTGGTCTACCTGGGGCGACACGGCAAGGGCCGCTTCGGTGACCTTGCGCGTGCGGCGATGCTGGCCGAAGGGATCGAAATAGCCCTCGCTGCCAGCGACAACAAAGACACCGGGTTGTGCGTGTCCCTGACCGAAGCCACCACCGAGCGCACCTTCATTTCCCATATCGGCGCTGAAGGTGAGTTGAGCGCCGAAGACTTGGCGAGTGCGGTGCCCCATCCTGACGATTATGTATACGTCAGCGGCTACAGCCTGCTGCTGGAGGGCAAGTCCCAGGTCTTGCTCGACTGGCTATTGGCGTTGCCGCGAGCGATCACGGTGGTGTTCGATCCGGGTCCATTGGTGAAGGCGCCTGACTCGGCCTTGATGGTGGCGTTGTTGCCGCGTATCGATATCTGGACCAGCAACGGTCCGGAAGCCTTGGCATTCACGGGCGCCAGAGACCTCGCAGGTGCCTTGCTCAAACTCAACGACCACCTGCCTGCTGCTGACACCTTGTTGGTGGTGCGCGACGGGCCGAACGGTTGCTGGGTCAGCCGCAACGGCCAGGCGCAACATGTGCCGGGATTCAAGGTGCAGGCAGTGGACAGCAACGGCGCGGGCGATGCCCATGCCGGCGTATTTATCACCGGCCTGGCCAACGGTTTGGCGCCGGACGTTGCTGCTCGACGAGCCAACGCAGCCGCCGCGTTGGCGGTCACCCGTTGGGGGCCGGCGACGTCGCCGGGCACCGCTGAAGTGGATGCGTTGTTGGCCCACAGGCCTGAGTCGGCAGAATAGGCGGCATTGCTGCCGCCCATGGCTGGTTTGAACGTGGTGGACCTTGGCTGTGGCTAGGGTGCACTTTCAAGCTTGCGGGCCGCTTCCACGCCGGAGGCCGTCAGTTTTATCGGCAGGTTCAGCGTGTGTTCACCGGCATCGTTGCAGGTCACATGACCCTCCTTGATCAAGCCGCGGTCCTGAAGGGTGGCCAAGGTGCTGGCTACCACTTTTTCACCTCGGTAATTGTCCAGCACTTCCTTGCCCAATCCACTTGGATGGGCGTGCAGCAGGCGAGTGAGAACTTCTTTTTCAAGGCTTTTATCGACGTTCATGCATACCTCTTCACTGGGAAATGGTGGGTGTTCGTCTGTTCTGTGATTCAGGGCGTGGGCTGTTTGGGCGTGCCGGGGATGTCGTCATTGTCGCCAGGGGTGGCATTTTTGCCCGGGCCCATTTTGCCGTTCTCCACGTCGTTACCAAGGCCTTGGCGGTTGCTGTCATTGCCTTGGGTGCGAGGGTCGGTGCTGTTGTCGATGATCGCTCCGCCATTGGTGTCGAGGCCAGTACCCATGGAGTCCTTGGACTCTTCGGTCGCGGGGCTGGGTGGGCTGCCAATCGGGTTGGTCGGGCCGGTGGAATCGGCAAAGCTACTCAGCGAAACCGCAGAGAGCCAACCTGTGAGGGCGAGGGCAACAAGTCTGGAAGTCGTCATGATGGTGTCTCCATATGATTAATGTCCGTACTTGATGTTGGGCCGCCCCTATTTGCCATTGGTGCCTGGCCAGCGACGAACGGTCCTATGTTGCTTGTAAGATTTTATGTGCCGAGCCCCGTCGCCAGATCAGTCGCCCCACGGTGATCAAGCCCAAGGACAACCCAAAGAGCATCTGACCTAATGACGCCTTACTTCACGCCTATCTCATCAATAAAGGCTTCCATAAATTCCTTGAGCCGTTGATGCCGGACTTGCGCCAACCGTTGCCCTGTCGCCGTTTGAAAACCCCCGGCCAGATGCAACAACTTGGTCTGGAAGTGATCGAGGCAGAAGCGCTTGTCGTCATAGCCCCGATCCTGTGCCGTCGGATCGGCCGGGTCATACAGAATGCTGCCCATGCGCCCGGCGGTGTAGAACGTGCGGGCCACGCCGATCATCCCCAGGGAGTCGAGGCGGTCGGCATCCTGGACGATCCTGGCTTCCAGGGTGTTGGGTGTAAGTGCCGCAGAGAAACTGTGGGTCTCGATAGCATGGGTCACGGCGAGGATACGGGCGGGCTGCCAATCCAGGCTCTGTAATATCCGTTCGGCCTTGGTGGCCGCCAGCCGTGATGCCTGGGCGCGCAACGGTGAGTTCTTTTCCACCGCCACGCAGTCATGCAGCAACACCGCTGCCAGCAGTACCTCAAGGTCGCCACCTTCCTCAGTCTGGATCGATTGCGCGTTGTGCCATACCCGCTGCAAATGGGACAGGTCATGGGCGCCATCCTCCGAAGGTTCCAGCGCGTGGGGCAGCAGAGTGCTGGCGAGGGCGGACAAGGGGGCGAAGAGCATGGGCGTTCTCGTTGGGCGGTTAGCCTACAGGGTAGTTGCGAATGAAATTGCACTGCAACCGGTCATCAAAGCCCCTTAATATGTGTTCTTTCCTTTTGCCCCAAGGCCTGTCCATGACCATCGAGATTCGCCCCGCCGTGCCCAGCGATGCTGCGCAGATCCTGACCTTCATCACGGAGCTTGCCGACTACGAGAAAGCCCGCCACGAAGTGATCGCCAGCGTGGTGGATATCGAGCGGAGCCTGTTCAGCGAGGGCGCCACCGCCCATGGTCTGATCTGCCTGCGGGACGGTGTGCCGATTGGTTTTGCGGTGTTCTTTTTCAGCTATTCCACTTGGCTGGGCAGTAACTGCCTGTACCTGGAAGACCTCTACATCAACCCGGAGCAACGCGGCGGCGGCGCGGGCAAGAAGTTGTTGCGGCACCTGGCGAAAATTGCTTTCGATAACGGCTGTGGCCGCTTCGAATGGAGCGTGCTGGACTGGAATGAACCGGCCATTGCGTTCTACAAATCCATCGGTGCCCAGCCCCAGGAGGAGTGGGTGCGCTATCGCATGGAAGGGGATGCCCTGAGGGAATTTGCCCAGGGCTGAAACGTTTGGGAAACCGGCAATTACTGCCGGTTTTTTAAATAATGTCTCAATATATGGGATGTATAATTATATATTGAGATATTTCAAGTTCTGGGTTTATAGTCCCCTGCATCAGCACTCACTACCAAAAATAAAACAGGTGAAGCGATGCAGGCACAACCGTTGTCATTACCCGCCGTGCCCGAGCCAACGTACGGCGAGCGGCTCAAAGACAAAGTGGTGATCATCACTGGCGCCGCCCAAGGTATTGGCGAGGCCATTGTCGCCTGCTTCCAGGCCCAGCAAGCACGTTTGGTGATCGGTGATATCCAGGCCGAGAAAGTCGAGGCTCTCGCCGCCCACTGGCGCGAGCATGGCGCCGAGGTCTATGCGCAAGCCGTCGATATCACCTCCAAGGACCAATGGCAGGTATTGGTGGCTGTTGCCATTGAGCGCTTCGGTCGCGTCGATGTGCTGGTCAACTGTGCCGGCGTCAACGTATTCCGTGACCCCCTGGAGATGACCGACGAAGACTGGCGCCGCTGCTTCGCCATCGACCTGGACGGCGCCTGGTACGGTTGCCGCACAGTGTTGCCGCACATGATCGAGCAGGGCATCGGCAACATCATCAATATCGCCTCCACCCATTCCAGCCACATCATTCCCGGCTGCTTCCCTTATCCAGTGGCCAAGCACGGCCTGCTGGGCCTGACTCGGGCCTTGGGCATCGAATACGCACCCAAGGGCATCCGCGTCAACGCCATCGCGCCCGGCTATATCGAAACCCAGCTCAACATCGACTACTGGAACGGCTTTGCAGACCCTCACGCCGAACGCCAGCGTGCCTTCGACTTGCACCCGCCCAAACGTATCGGCCAACCCATCGAAGTGGCGATGAGTGCATTGTTCCTGGCCACCGATGAGGCGCCGTTTATCAATGCGACCTGCCTGATGATCGATGGTGGGCGCTCGGTGATGTACCACGACTAGAACTTTGCCAATAACAACAAGAGGTGCCCCATGCTGGTCAAAAACAGGTTCAAGAAAACACTGCGCACCCTGGCTGTCGCCGTCGCAATCAGCGGCTTCAGTACCCTCGCCACCGCCGAAGAAGTAAAGATCGGCTTCCTGGTCAAGCAAGCCGAAGAGCCCTGGTTCCAGACCGAATGGGCCTTCGCCGAAAAGGCCGGCAAGGACCAGGGTTTCACCGTGATCAAGATCGCCGTGCCCGATGGCGAGAAAACCCTGTCGGCCATCGACACGCTCGCGGCCAACGGTGCCAAGGGCTTTGTGATCTGCCCGCCGGACGTATCCCTTGGCCCGGCGATCATGGCCAAGGCCAAGCGCAACGGTTTGAAAGTGCTGGCGGTGGATGACCGGTTCGTCGACGCCAACGGCAAGCCCATGGAGGACGTGCCCTACGTCGGCCTGGACGCCTACAAGATCGGCCAGAAACAAGGCGAGGCCATGGCGACTGAAGCCAAGAAACGCGGGTGGGACTGGAAGGAAACCTATGCGGTCATCAACACCTTCGACGAACTGGAAACCGGCAAGAAACGCACCGACGGTTCTATAGAAGGCCTCAAGGCCGCCGGCCTGCCTGCCGACCACATCCTGTTCAGCCCGCAGAAAACCCTCGACGTCCCAGGCAGTATGGATGCCACGAACTCGGCCCTGGTGAAACTGCCCAGCGCCGCGAAAAACCTGATCATTGGCGGCATGAACGACAGCACCGTGCTGGGCGGCGTGCGTGCCACTGAAAGCGCTGGTTTCAAGGCTGCCAACGTGATCGGCGTGGGCATCAACGGCACCGATGCCATCGAGGAACTGAAAAAATCCGACACGGGCTTCTTCGGCTCGATGCTGCTCAGCCCCGACGCGTCCGGTTATAAAACCGCCACCGCGATGTTCGAGTGGGTGACTAAAGGCACTGAGCCTGCGAAGTTCACGGCCCTGGATAACGTCACCCTGATCACCCGAGCCAACTTCAAGGAAGAGTTGGGCAAGATCGGTTTATGGAAATGAGCGGGGCGGCCTTACGTTTCAACAGCGTTGGCAAGGAGTTTCCCGGGGTGAAGGCCCTGTCGCAGATCAGCTTTGAAGCGCGCCCCCATTCGGTGCATGCGCTGATGGGCGAGAACGGCGCGGGCAAGTCGACCTTGCTGAAAATCCTCGGTGGTTTCTATCCGCCCAACAGCGGAAGCCTGCAATTGGGCGAGCGTAGCGTCAGTTTCAAATCGGCGGCCGACAGCATTGCCAATGGTATCGCGGTGATCCACCAGGAGCTGCAACTGGTACCGGAAATGACCGTCGCCGAGAACCTGTTGCTGGGGCATATGCCGTCGCGCTGGGGCGTGGTAAATCGCGGGGCAATGGTGCGCAAGGCCCGGGAGTTGCTCAAGGGCCTGGCGGATGAGATCGACCCTGCGGCGCGCCTCGCCAGCCTGTCCCTGGGCCAGCGGCAACTGGTGGAAATCGCCAAGGCCATGTCGCGCAATGCCCATGTGATCGCCTTCGACGAACCCACCAGCAGCCTGTCGGCCCGGGAGATCGAGCGGCTGATGGTGATCATCGCCAGGCTGAGGGATGAAGGCCGGGTGATCCTCTACGTGTCCCATCGCATGGAAGAAGTGTTCCGCATCTGCGACGCCGTCACCGTGTTCAAGGATGGGCGCTTCGTGCGCACCTTTGACGACATGCAGCAGCTGAGTGTCGATCAATTGGTCAGTTGCATGGTGGGCCGCGATATCCAGGACATCTACAACTACCGGCCTCGGGAACACTTCGGCCAAGCGTTGCGGGTGGAAGGGTTGTTGGGGCCGGGACTGCAGGAGCCGGTGAGCCTGCACGTCGACAAGGGCGAGATTCTTGGGCTGTTCGGCCTGGTGGGGGCAGGGCGTACCGAGCTGTTGCGCCTGCTGGCGGGGTTGGCCCGCCGCGAGCAGGGCGCGCTGGTGCTGCATGGCCAGGCGCAGACGTTCAAGTCTCCTCGGGATGCAATCGCCGCCGGCGTCTTGCTGTGCCCGGAAGACCGCAAAAAGGAAGGCATCGTGCCCCTCGCCAGCGTTGCAGAGAACATCAATATCAGCGCCCGTCGCGACCATGCGCGTTTCGGCTGGCTACTCCAGGGCGGCTGGGAACGGGACAACGCCCAGCAGCAAATCAGTGCGCTGAACGTGCGCACGCCGTCGGCCGAACAACCGATCCTGTACCTCTCCGGCGGCAACCAGCAGAAGGCCATTTTGGGTCGCTGGTTGTCGATGCCGATGAAGATCTTGCTGTTGGATGAACCGACCCGTGGCATCGATATCGGTGCCAAATCCGAGATCTACCAGATCATCCACAACCTGGCGGCCAGTGGGATTGCGGTGATTGTGGTGTCCAGCGACTTGATGGAAGTGATGGGCATCAGCGACCGCATCCTGGTGATGAGCGAAGGCGCGCTCACCGGCGAGTTGGCCCGCGATCAAGCGGATGAAGCACGGCTGCTGCAATTGGCTCTCCCGCGTTCGCGGGACTGAAGAATATGAGGTGGGTATGTCACAGGTAAAAACCGCGAGACGCTTCTGGCCGGGTTTCAACCAGCGCAAGTTTCTTGATGAATGGGTCATGCTGTTGGCGGCCTTGGGCATCTTTTTGCTCAGTGCCGTGTTTATCGACAACTTCCTGTCGCCGCTGAATATGCGGGGCCTGGGCCTGGCCATTTCCACCGTCGGGATTGCTGCCTGCACGATGCTGTTTTGCCTGGCGTCGGGGCACTTCGACTTGTCGGTGGGCTCAGTGATCGCTTGTGCCGGCGTAGTGGCGGGGATCGTGATTCGCGACACCGACAGTATCGTCCTGGGCGTGTCGGCGGCATTGGCCATGGGCTTGGTGGTGGGGCTGATCAACGGCATTGTCATCGCCAAATTGCGCATCAATGCGTTGATTGCGACCTTGGCGACGATGCAGATTGTGCGAGGGTTGGCCTACATCTTTTCGAATGGCAAGGCGGTTGGCGTGATGAACGAAGGCTTCTTTGTCTTCGGTAATGGCCAGCTGTTTGGCGTGCCAGTGCCGATTGTCATCACCGTGCTGTGCTTTGTATTTTTCGGTTGGTTGCTCAACTACACCACCTACGGGCGCAACACCATGGCCATCGGCGGCAACCAGGAAGCGGCGTTGTTGGCCGGGGTGAATGTCGACCGCACCAAGATCATCATCTTTGCCGTACACGGTGTGATCGGGGCGCTGGCGGGGGTGATCCTGGCATCGCGCATGACCTCTGGCCAGCCGATGATTGGCCAAGGTTTTGAGCTGACAGTGATCTCTGCGTGCGTATTGGGCGGGGTGTCATTGAGCGGTGGCATTGGCATGATTCGGCATGTGATTGCCGGGGTGCTGATCCTGGCGATCATCGAGAACGCGATGAACCTGAAGAACATCGACACCTTCTACCAATACGTGATTCGTGGTTCGATCCTGTTGTTGGCGGTGATTATCGACCGCATGAAGCAGCGTTGATGGCCGGTACTTGCCATAATGTCCGCCGTTTTCGTACCCCCACATAGGCCTGATATGCAGGAAAACGCCCACACTCCCCTAAAAGACACCGCCCCCACCGGCACCCAGACCCTGCTGCGCGGCCTGGGCGTGGTGCAAGCGGTGGCGGCTGGCGCACGGGATCTCAAGGAGATTGCCAAGCGCATCGGCACCACCCGCAGCACCACTCACCGCCTGGCCAGTTGCCTGGTGGAAGAGCGTTACCTGCGGGTGGTGCCGCAAGTCGGCTATCTGCTGGGCCCCAAGCTGATCGAACTGGGCTTCCAGGCACGGGAAGAACTGCCTCTGGTGACCTTGGCGGTTCCCTATCTGGACGAACTGTCGGCGTTGACCGGCGATACCATCCACCTGGCCATCCGCGAATATGACGACGTGCTGTACCTGCACAAGAACCCTGGTCGCAACGGCCCGGAAATGCGCTCGCGGGTTGGCCATCGCATGCCTTTGGCGCGCACCGGGATCGGCAAGGCCTTGCTGCTCGATGACAGCGTGGAGGAGTGGCAGCGACTGTATCAGGTCAGCTTGCCGGTAGGCGGGAAGAACCTGCAATGGCCGCAGCACCCGGAGCAGTCATGGGCGCAGTTCGAGCAGCGCATGCGCGAATATGTGGCGGGGGGCTATGCGTTCGACCTGGAAGACAACGAACCGTCGATCCGTTGCGTCGCGGCACCGGTGCGCGATGCCAGCCGGCGAATTGTCGCCGGCATCAGCATCGCCAGTACCGTGCCCTACATGCCGCTGGAAAAAATGGCCGAGCTGATCCCCGTGGTTAAACAGGTCGCGGCCCGGCTGTCAGCGGAGTTGGGGGCGAGGGCCTGATCAGGCCTTCAAGGTCGCCATGTCAATGACGAAGCGGTACTTCACGTCGCCGGCAATCATGCGGGTGTAGGCTTCGTTGATCTGGCGGATGTCGAGCATTTCGATGTCGCAGCTGATGTTGTGCTCGGCGCAGAAATCCAGGACTTCCTGGGTTTCTGCGATGCCGCCGATCAAGGAACCAGCCAACACTTTGCGGCCCAATACCAGCTTGGCGGCGTTGACGGGCGGGTCTACCGGCTCGATCAGGCCAACCAGAATGTGCATGCCGTCAAAGCGCAGCACGTCGAGGTAGGGGTTCAAGTCGTGCTGTACTGGAATGGTGTCCAGCAGGAAGTTGAAGTGCCCGGCAGCGGCTTTCATCTGTGCTTCGTCGGTGGACACGATCACGTGATCGGCGCCTTGGCGACGGCCTTCTTCAGCCTTGCTCGCGGAGCGGGTAAACAAGGTCACTTCGGCGCCCATGGCCTTGGCGAACTTGATACCCATATGGCCGAGGCCACCCATGCCGAGAACCCCAACCTTGTCGCCCGCTTTCACACCGTAGTGCTTGAGCGGCGAGTAGGTGGTGACGCCGGCGCAGAGGATTGGCGCGGCGCTGGCCAGGTCGAGCTTGGCCGGAATCTTAACCACGAAGTGCTCGCTGACCACGATGCTGTCGGAGTAACCGCCCATGGTGTTGCTGCCGTCGATCCGATCCGGGGTGGCATAGGTCATGGTCGGGCCTTCAAGGCAGTATTGCTCCAGGTCCGCGTGGCAAGCGTCACAGTGACGGCACGAGTCGACCATGCAGCCCACACCTACCAGGTCGCCGATTTTATGGGCGGTGACGTTGGCGCCGATGGCGGTGACCTTGCCGACGATCTCATGCCCTGGCATCAACGGGTACACGGCGATACCCCATTCGTTGCGTGCCTGGTGGATGTCGGAGTGGCAGACGCCGCAGTAGAGGATTTCGATCGCCACGTCATCGGCGCGCGGGCTGCGACGCTCGAAGGACATGGGGGCGAGGGGAGTGGTGGCCGATTGGGCGGCGTAGCCGATGGCGGTGTACATGGTGAACCTCGCAAAAGCAGTGACGGGTGAGGTGGGCCATTCTCCGCGCCGAGCCTTGGTACGGCCATGGCGATTGCTCCGAGTCTTATGCCTAAAACTACGGAGGAGCAGCTAAAAGCCGCAAGCTTCAAGCTGCACGCTATAAACTGGACGTCCTCTTGCAGCTTGGCTTGCCATCCTGCACAGCCCCGTGAATTTCCGAGAGCGCTTTTATGCTGACCCGCCATCTCGACGCCAATGCCGCGTTGGTTGCCTTGATTGAACCGCTGACGCCTTGCGACGGCTTCTCTGCCACGAACCTGCCCGGCGTGCAGGTGTTGCGTGCCAGTTGCGATGTGGCGCGGGGGCCGCAAATCTATGAGCCGAGCCTGATGATCGTCGCCCAGGGCAGCAAAGTCGCGTACCTGGGCCCGCGAACGCTTGAGTATGGTGCCGGGCATTACCTGATCCAGGCGATGCCGGTGCCCTTTGAATGCGAAACCTTTGCCCTGCCCAATGCGCCGTTATTGGGGGTAACCGTGGGTATTGACCGAGTGGTGTTGGGAGAGCTGGTAATGGCCATGGGGGTTCAGGCAGGCCCCCCGCCGGCGGCGCAGACCCTGGAGTCGATGAGCTCGGTGGTGTTGGATGACGCCATGCGCAACTGCGTCGAGCGGCTGTTGCAGTGTTTGCACGATCCTCTGGAGAGCCGGATCATGGGGCCTGCGCGCGTGCGCGAATTACTGTTCACTGCGTTGCGTGGGCCACAGGCCGATGTGTTGCGGGCGCTGGTGGAACAGCAGGGGCAATTTTCCCGGATCGCCACCTCATTGAGTCACCTGCATGCTCATTATGCAGAGCCCCTGAACATCGAGACGTTGGCGAGTTATGCGCATATGAGTGCGTCGACCTTTCACGAGCACTTCAAGCGTTGCACACTGCTGTCGCCGGTGCAGTACCTCAAGCGTTTGCGGCTGCTCAAGGCCCAGCAGTTGCTGCTACTCGACGGCATGAGCGTGGCCCAGGCGGCGCATGGCGTGGGGTATCAGAGTTCGTCGCAGTTCAGCCGCGAATATAAACGCTATTTCCAACGCAACCCGGGAGAAGAGCGCGCTGCGTGATCGTTCCCACGCGGAGCGTAGGAACGATCGCTGATGAGCCAACAAAAAGGCCCCCATTCCGGGAGCCTTGATGTTCAAGCCGCTGATTTACATATTCGGGTAAGTTGGCCCACCCGCGCCTTCCGGCGTGACCCAGGTGATGTTCTGCGAAGGGTCCTTGATGTCACAGGTCTTGCAGTGCACACAGTTCTGGGCGTTGATCTGGAAGCGCTTCTCGCCGTCTTCCTGGGTGATCACTTCATACACGCCCGCCGGGCAGTAGCGCTGCGCCGGTTCATCGTAGAGCGGCAGGTTGGTGCCGATCGGGATGCTCGGATCTTTCAGCTTCAAGTGGCACGGCTGCTCTTCTTCATGGTTGGTGCTGGAGATGAATACCGAACTGAGTTTGTCGAAGCTCAGCTTGCCATCGGGTTTGGGGTAATCGATCTTCTTGCTGTCCTTGGCCAGCTTGAGGCAGGCGTAGTCCGGCGTGGTGTCGTGCAGGGTGAACGGCATCTTGCCGCCCAGGATGTTCTGGTCAAACCAGTTGAAGCCGGCGCCGATGATCGGGCCGAACTTGTGCATCGCCGGGCCGAAGTTACGGGTGGCGAACAACTCATCAAAAAGCCAGCTGTTCTTGAAGCTGTCGACGTAAGCTGTGAGTTCGTCGCCGCCTTCGGACTCGGCGAACAGGCGATCAGCCACGGCGTCGGCGGCGAGCATGCCGGACTTCATGGCGGTGTGGCTGCCTTTGATCTTGGCAAAGTTCAGGGTGCCCAAATCGCAACCGATCAGCGCGCCGCCCTTGAACACCATTTTCGGCAGTGAGTTCAGGCCGCCCTTGCAGATGGCGCGCGCGCCGTAGCTGATGCGCTTGCCGCCTTCCAGGTATTGTTTGAGCACCGGGTGATGCTTGAGGCGCTGAAACTCGTCGAACGGTGACAGGAAGGTGTTGCTGTAGGACAGGTCGACAATCAAGCCCACGACAACCTGGTTGTTTTCCAGGTGATAGAGGAACGAACCACCGGTGTTCTCGGCGCTCATGATGTCCAGCGGCCAACCGGCGGTGTGCACCACCAGGCCTGGCTGATGCTTGGCTGGGTCGATTTCCCAGATTTCCTTCAAACCGATGCCGTAGTGCTGGGCATCGGCGTCGCTGTCCAGGTTGAAGCGCTCGATCAACTGCTTACCGATATGCCCACGGCAACCTTCGGCGAACAGCGTGTACTTGCCACGCAGCTCCATGCCCGGGGTGTACAGGCCTTCTTTGGGATTGCCTTCGCGGTCGACGCCGAGGTCACCGGTGATGATCCCGCGCACCACGCCGTTCTCGTCGAACAGCGCTTCCTGGGCGGCGAAGCCCGGGTAGATTTCCACGCCCAGGTTCTCGGCCTGCTGGGCGAGCCAGCGGCACAGGTTGCCCAGGGAGATGATGTAGTTGCCCTCGTTGTGCATGGTCTTGGGCACAAAGAAGTCAGGAACCTTGGTTGCGGCCTCGCTGGAGCGCAGTACATAGATGTCATCGCGCACCACCGGGGTGTTGAGCGGGGCGCCGAGTTCTTTCCAGTCAGGGAACAATTCGTTCAGGGCCCGTGGCTCAAACACTGCACCGGAGAGGATGTGAGCGCCGACTTCGGAGCCTTTTTCGACCACGCAGACGCTGATTTCCTTACCGGCTTCGGCGGCCTTCTGCTTCAGTCGGCAGGCGGCAGACAGGCCCGCCGGGCCAGCGCCGACGATGACCACGTCGAATTCCATGTATTCGCGTTCCACAGGCTATCTCCTACTCAAGGCTCAACAGTTTTTTTTCTAATGGGTGGAGGTTCGGTGTTTCATCCAGCATTGTCTGCATGAATCTCATGCAATAGCACAGGGATGACCCACCTTTCTCTCTAGGTGGCGCATTATATCTACACCACTCTCAGCGTCCAATACAAACGTTTGTTTGAATCGGCCGCAAGCTAGGTAAATCAAAGCAGCGCGGCTTATAACTGACCATTTTGGCGTATTGACCGGAATAGGCGTTCCGGTCAATATACGGTCGGTTTTGCGCATCCCGTAGGCAGACTGTAGGTTTCAAGAGCACCTCTAAAGGCAGGGCTGAGGCAAAAATGGTGACGCGCAGTCAGACGTTGGCGCGCAGTTTACACGCCGCGATAATGAATGACCTCTCAGTCACCACTGACGAACGGTCATCACTCCCGTGAGCAAGGTCACCCGCCGACGATAGCCGGCGTTTTTGGAGGTGCCCTTGTGTGCCGATGAGCATCAACCGCCAGGTTCGCCTAGGCGACTTTCTTTTCACCGGAGAGTAACGAGGAATCCATGAAGGTTCTTGTAGCTGTCAAACGCGTTGTCGATTACAACGTGAAAGTTCGCGTCAAGGCGGACAATTCCGGCGTCGATCTCGCCAACGTCAAAATGTCGATGAACCCTTTCTGCGAAATTGCCGTGGAAGAAGCCGTACGCCTGAAAGAGAAAG
>NZ_WLYI01000037.1 GCF_009707515.1 Pseudomonas karstica
CCTTTTTATGAACATTTATTGCAATGTTGTATGACGACATAAAGACTGACCGCCGCAAAGTCTGGCTCATTCGTGCATACCCCATAACAACAAGGAAATCCCCATGCAAAACGTCAAAATGCTGATCGGTTTTCTGTGCCTATTCAGCGGCTATGTGGCCGCCAGCCCGGCCACCGCCGACAAAGATGTCGCCCAGGCCGTCGACCACCTGACCCAGGCCATGCTGCACAAAGACATCCCCCAGCTTCAGGCTCTCACCGCGGACAACCTCACCTACGGCCACTCCAGCGGCAAGATCCAGGACAAGCAGGCGTTCATCGCCGACATCGAAACCGGCCGCAGCGGCTTCAAGACCCTCCAAATGCAGAAACAGACCATCACCCTCAGCGGCGACACCGCCCTGGTGCGCAATCACTTCTCGGCTCAAGCGGTTAACAGTGGCGTGGAAGTGCCGACCGAGATTGAGAACTTTCAGATCTGGCAGAAGCAGAATGGCCAATGGCTGCTGATTGGGCGGCAGGCGTTCAAGTTCTGATAAAGCGCAAATGCAGGAGCGAGGGGGACGCCCCCCTCACCATGCCACCAATCGCCGCACCTTGCGCAACGCCTCCCGCAGCGCAGCCATATCCACCGAGCCCAGCGCCAAACGAACCGCATGGGGCACATGGGCCGTTGTCGCAAATGGCTCGGCCGTGGACACCGAAATATTCTCCCTCGCCAGTGCCATGGCGAACTGATCCGCCCGGGCATCTTCCGGCAACGGCAGCCAGAGAAAGTACGAAGATGGATGGCGAATGTAATCCAGCCCAACCAGCATCTCATCCGCCAGCACTTGGCGCGCCTTGGCGTCTTCGCGCTTGTGCGCTTCCAACTGCAGGACGGTGCCGTCTTCGATCCAGGCGACGGCAATGGCCGTCATCACTCCAGGCGCGCTCCAGACAGTCGCCATGATGGTGCGCTCCAGCGCATGCACCCATTGAAGGGGCGCGGCCACGAAGCCGACACGCAGGCCGGTGGCGACGCTCTTGGACAGCCCTGAAATGTACACCGTGCGCTCCGGCGCCAGCTCCGCCAACGGTGACGGTGCGTTCTCTGCCAGGAAGGCATAGGCCGCGTCTTCGATAAGGATCAGGTCGTGCTGACGGGCGATCGCCACCAACTGCTGGCGCTGTTCGATTCCCAATACCCAACCCAGGGGGTTATGCAGGGTCGGGATGCTGTATACGGCACGCACCTTGCGCCGGCGACAAAGGTCTTCCAGGAATCCAAGGTCAGGCCCCGTCGCCGTGACCGGGAGGGCGACAATTTCAAGGTGCAGCGTCTCGGCCAGCACCTTGAAACCGGAGTAGGTCAGCCCATCCACCGCCACTACATCGCCAGGCTTGAGCAATGCCATCATCGCTACTGCCAGGCCATGCTGGGCACCGCCGACCATCAGCACCTGCTCGGCCGGCACCGCCAGCCCCCTGCTACGCAGATGACGCGCCACCACGGCTCGTTCGTGCAGGCGCCCGCCATGGGGCTGGTAGCGCAACAGGGATTCCAGGTCACCGGACAACGCCAACTGGCGCAGAGCCGTGCGCAGCAGGTCAGCCTGGCCCGGCAAGGAGGGGTAGTTGAAGTTGAGATCGATCATGCCGGCCGCCACGGCAACCTGCCCTATGCCCTGCCCTGGCGACAGCGAAATCTCCCGCACAAAGGTCCCGCGACCGGTTTCGCCGCTGACCAGGCCCATGGCCGAAAGCTCGGTATACACCCGGCTGGCCGTGACCAACGCCAGGCCATAGGTGGCGGCCAATTGTCGGTGTGTCGGCAAGCGCGTGCCCGGGGCCAGGTTTCCTGAGCGAATATCCCGGGCGAAACTGTCGACCAAAGATTTGTAGCGGGCGCGAGGCATAGGTGCTGTATCCATGACAATTTTTTGATTGTCTTAATCTTCGATCATAGGATGTGCTGAACGCAACCCACCCCTATCGAGCCAGCCCCTCATGGAACGCACATCTTCCCTCAGTACCCCGGAACACACCGCCAGCGGTTGGGTCAACGGCTTTATCGGCGTGGTTATTTTCAGCGGCTCGCTGCCGGCAACCCGGGTGGCTGTGCTGGAGTTCGACCCGGTGTTTCTGACCGTGGCCCGGGCGAGTATCGCCGCCCTGCTCGGGGTCTGCCTGCTCTGGCTGTTCAAGGCAAAGCGCCCCGCACGTAATCAACGAGTCTCGCTGGTCATCGTCGCGTTGGGCGTGGTGATCGGCTTCCCGCTGTTGACGGCACTGGCGTTGCAATACGTGACCTCCGCTCACTCCATTGTATTTGTCGGCCTGCTGCCTCTGGCCACCGCCGTGTTCGGCGTGTTGCGCGGCGGCGAGCGCCCGCGGCCGGTGTTCTGGCTGTTCTCGATACTGGGCAGCTTGCTGGTGATGGGCTACGCCGTGTCCCAAGGACTAAGCGCGACACCTCTGGGCGACCTGCTGATGCTACTGGCGATACTGGCGTGCGGCCTGGGTTATGCCGAAGGGGCAAAGCTGTCCCGGACCCTCGGCGGCTGGCAGGTGATTTGCTGGGCGCTGGTGGTGTCGTTGCCGGTGGTGGCGCCCCTGACAGCGCTGCTGACGCCCGCCTCTTTCTCGGACATCAGCCTGCCCGCCTGGCTGAGCCTGGCCTATGTGTCGCTGTTCAGCATGCTGATCGGCTTTGTGTTCTGGTATCGCGGGCTGGCCCAGGGCGGTATTGCCGCCGTCGGCCAGTTGCAGTTGCTGCAACCGTTCTTCGGCCTGGCACTGGCGGCGACCTTGCTCCATGAACAGGTCAGCCAGGGGATGCTGGCGGTCACCCTGGCCGTGATCCTGTGCGTGGCCGGGGCGAAGAAATTTGCCCGCTAGCCCAGGCACTCAAGCGAATGAAGGTCCAGTTGCAAGGGGCTGGCGCCTGGCATTAGGCTCGTGCCCTACGCAGCTCAATTGCCCCCAGAACAATAAGGATCCCCGATGCCCCTCGACTCCCTGCAGGACACCACCGCGCCCGAAGGCATTTGCTACGGCTGCGGCGGCAGCAACCCCCACGGGCTGCACATCAAGAGCCGCTGGGATGCAGACGGCGTCCACGTCACCGCCGAACACCAACCCGACGCCAAGTACTGCGGCTGGCCCGACCTGGTCTACGGCGGGCTGATCGCGATGTTGGTGGACTGCCACTCCAACTGGACCGCCATGGCCTACCACTACCGGGCTGAAAACCGCGAGCCGGGCAGCCTGCCACGTATCGATTGCGTCACCGGCAACCTCGGCATCAAATTCATCAAGCCCACGCCGATGGGCGTGCCACTGACCTTGCGGGCCAAGGTCGAAGGTGCGGTCGGGCGCAAGAGCCGCGTGGTCTGCGAGGTCTATGCCGACGGCGTGCTCACGGCGATCGGCGATTCGATTTTCGTTCGGGTCGACACCGGGCAACTGGCCGCCGCCGCTCATGGCCGGGATACCTGAAAGTGGTCTACATTCAATGCCATCCGCTGAATGAGGAACACTCCCATGACCCGCCTGACCGCCAAGGACTTTGCCCCTGAACTGCTCGAGCTCTACGACGGCTACGCCCACGGCAAGATCAACCGCCGCGAGTTTCTCGACCGCGCTGCACTGTTTACCCTCGGCGGGCTGACGGCTTCGGCGCTGCTCGCGGCCCTGAGCCCGAATTACGCCCTGGCCGAACAGGTGAAGTTCACCGACCCGGACATCCTCGCCGACTACATCACCTACCCCTCACCCAAAGGCAACGGTACCGTGCGCGGCTACCTGGTACGCCCGGCCAAGGCCGCTGGCAAGCTACCGGCAGTGGTGGTTGTGCATGAGAACCGTGGGCTCAACCCCTATATCGAGGACGTCGCCCGGCGACTGGCCAAGGCCGGATTTATCGCCCTTGCTCCTGATGGCCTGACATCGGTGGGAGGCTATCCCGGAAACGATGAAAAGGGCGTGGAACTGCAACAGACCGTCGACCCGCAAAAACTGATGAACGACTTCTTTGCCGCCATCGAATGGCTGATGCAGCATGAGACCAGCACCGGCAAAGTCGGTATTACCGGCTTCTGTTATGGCGGCGGCGTGACCAATGCGGCGGCGGTGGCTTATCCCGAATTGGGCGCGGCGGTGTCGTTTTATGGTCGCCAGCCCGACACCAAGGATGTACCCCGGATCAAGGCACCGATCATGTTGCACTTTGGCCAACTGGATACGCGGATCAACGAGGGTTGGCCAGCGTATGAGAAGGCTTTGAAGGCAGCGGGCACCACCTATGAAGCGTTTATCTACAAGGGCGCCAATCATGGTTTTCACAACGATTCCACACCTCGCTATGACGAAGCAGCGGCGAATCTAGCCTGGGAGCGAACGTTGGGGTGGTTTCGCAAGTATCTGGTTTGAGCGTGCTCACGATCAGCCCGCCACCACTTCCCGCAACCACTCCTTGAACGCCAGCATCGCCGAGGTTTCGGTCCGTGACTGCAAGCGCGTCAGCCAGTAACTGCCCGTGGTGATGCCCACCTCGAACGGTTGCCGGATCATGTCCGTGGACAGTTGCCGGGAAAACATCAGCGCCGGAGCCAGGGCCACGCCCACGCCTTGCTGCGCCGCTTCCATCATCGCCAGGGAAGAGTCGAAGACGATGCTGCGCGGCACCAGCGTATCGGCTGGCAGGCCGACGGCCTGGAACCATTGGGTCCATTCATCGGTGCGGTAGGAGCGCAGCAAGGTGTATTTCAACAGGTCGGCCGGGGCCTGCAATTGCCGGGCGATCTGCGGCACGCACAGCACGGTGAGTGGCGCCTCCAGCAACTGGAACGCCTCAGTGCCGTGCCAGGCGCCAGCCCCGAAACGAATGGCGTAGTCCAGGCCTTCGGCGGCAACGTCGACGCGATTATTGTGGGTGGACAGGCGTAAGTCGATGAAGGGATAACGCGCCTGAAAGTCCGGCAGGCGTGGCAGCAGCCAACCGACGGCAAACGTCCCCACGGCGCCAACTGTCAGCACTTCGCGATAATGCCCACCCTCAAACCGACCCAGGGTCTGGGCAATGCGGTCGAAGGATTCGCGTAGCACCGGCAGTAGGGTTTCGCCTTCACTGGTGAGCATCAGGCCCCTGGGCAAGCGTTTGAACAAGGTGACATTGAGCTGTGCCTCCAGGCTTTTGACCTGGTGGCTGACCGCGGCCTGAGTGACGCACAGCTCAATGGCCGCCCGCGTAAAGCTCAGATGGCGCGCCGAGGCCTCGAAGGCCCGCATGGCATTGAGGGGCAGATGTGAACGAAGCATGGTTTGATCCAAATTTTTCTAATGGCTGTGCCGAGATATGCTCGTTTGCCCAATCGCGACAAACTGCCTAGATTTGCAACGCCCGCGCCGGTGCAGGTATCCAGCGAATCAACCTTATGGAAGCGACACCATCATGTACGAAAAATCTTTGTCTCGAGTGCGCAACGTCACGATATTCGCCTTATTGCTCGGCGCAGGCAACTGCATGGCGGCCACCGGGATTCGTCAGGTCGTAGATGCAACGGTTAAACCGCTGATGCAACAACAGGCCATTACCGGCCTGTCGGTAGCGATTATGCAGAATGGCCAGGCGCAATACTTTAACTATGGTGCCGCCTCGAAGAACGGCCAGCAACCGGTCACTGAAAACACCCTGTTTGAAATCGGCTCGGTGAGCAAAACCTTCACCGCCACCCTCGCCGGCTACGCCCAGGCCACCGGCAAACTGAAGCTGCAAGCTCCCGCCAGCCAGTACTTGCCCGCGCTGCGGGGCGGCCAGTTTGATCACATCAGCGTCCTCAACCTCGGTACTTACACAGCCGGTGGCCTGCCGCTGCAATTCCCCCAGGAAGCCGACAGTGCCGACAAGATGCTCAGCTACTTCCAGCACTGGAAAGCTGATTTCGCTCCCGGCACTCAGCGCCTGTATTCAAACCCGAGCCTGGGGCTGTTTGGTTATCTGGCGGCGCAAAGCCTGGGGCAACCGTTCGACCAGTCGATGGAAAAGACCCTGCTGCCCAAACTCGGCCTCAAGCACACCTACATCAATGTGCCTAACGCGCAAATGAGCCTTTACGCCCAAGGTTATGACAAAGACGGCAAGCCGGTACGCGTCGGCCCTGGTGCGCTGGACAGCGAGGCCTACGGGGTAAAGAGCAGCGCCTCGGACCTGATTCACTACGTGCAAGTGAACATGAATCCTGCAAACCTTGAAAAACCCCTGCAACAGGCCATCGCCAGCACTCACACTGGCTACTACACCGTCGACGGCATCACCCAGGGCCTGGGCTGGGAGATGTACCCCTACCCGATCAAATTGGATGCCTTGATTGCCGGCAACTCGACACCCATGGCCATGGAGCCGCACAAGGTCAACTGGCTGACCCCGCCACAACCGCCCCATGCCGACACGCTGGTCAACAAGACCGGCTCCACCAATGGCTTCGGCGCTTATGTGGCCTACGTGCCAAGCAGGGGCATCGGCATCGTGATTCTCGCGAACAAGAACTACCCGAATGCCGAGCGGGTGAAAGCCGCCCACGCTATCTTGAGCGCCATGGATCAATAGGACACTCATCAATGCCCGACCGTCAGTGGACACTGCTCGATAGCCAGGGGCGGCCGTTTTCCAGCGAACACCCTGGCACTGTCGGCGGGCATAAAAAAAGCCGGCTCTACGGCCGGCTGGATTGCCCGGCTGCCCTGCGCACCCTGACACGAGGCGGCTATGTGGCGAACCGGGTGTTTTTCCTGGATGAAGCGACGGCCAGCAAGGCCGGGTATCGGCCGTGTGCAGTGTGCATGCCGGCCGAATACGCGCGATGGAAAACTACAGCACCAGGGCCGTGAACAACGACGTTCACTCGATCACTGGTTCGACTGATCCGCCGCCTGGATCAGGTCGGCACCGATCTCACCTTCAAACTTCTTCCACACCGGGCGCATGGCATCGCGCCAGAGCTGGCGTTGCTCAGGGGTCAGTTCGATGATTTCGCTGGTCTTGGCGTCGATGATCGTCTGTTTGGCCGACTGGTTCAGCGCTTCGGCCTGTTTGTTCACCTCAACGGTGACCTCGAGCATGATCTTGTCCAGCTCGGTGCGAATGTCCGGCGGCAGGCCATTCCAGAACTTGGCGTTGGTGATCACCATGTAGTCGATCAAGCCATGGTTGGACTCGGTGAAGTACTTCTGCACCTCGTTGACCTTCTGGCTTTCATAGTTCGACCAAGTGTTCTCGGTACCGTTGACGGTGCCGGTCTGCAAGCCCTGGTAGACCTCGGCAAAACTCATCTTGCGCGGGTTGGCGCGGATGGCCTTGAACTGCTCCTCCAGCACGCTGGACGCTTGCACGCGGAACTTCAGGCCACGGGCATCCTTGGGTTCATGCAGGGCCTTGTTGGACGACAGCTGCTTGAGGCCGTTGTGCCAGTAGGCCAGGCCGAGGATGTTCTTGTCCTGCATCGAGCTCAGCAACTGCTTGCCCTCGGCGGCCTGGAAACGATCAACGGCCGCCAGGTCATTGAACAGGAATGGCAGGTCATAAATTTGCACCTGCTTGGTGTAGTGCTCGAACTTGGCCAGGGACGGTGCCAGCATCTGTACGTCACCCAGCAGCAAGGCTTCCATTTCCTTACCGTCGCCGAACAGCGACGAGTTGGGGTAGACATCGACCTTGACCTTGCCCGGCAAGCGTTCTTCAGCGAGCTTCTTGAACAGCAGCGCGCCCTGGCCCTTGGGGGTGTTGTCGGCGACCACGTGGGCGAACTTGATGATAATCGGGTCCGCCGCCTGGGCCAGGCCCGTGGCAAACAACGTGGCGGCGCAGAACAGCGCCCGGGATAGCTTGAACATGGTAATCACCTTCTTATTGTTGTTGTGTTGCAAGGCAAGGTGCCTGATGTCACGCGCATAGAGAATTTCGAACTTTAGATACCTGCGTTCGGTGTGGCCGAACGCTAAATCCGGGCGGCCAACAATCGCTGTGCTCGCAGCAACACCGGCGCATCCACCATTTGCCCGTCCAACTGATAAGCCCCTGCCCCATGGGCGCCGGCCTGCACCACGCGTCGGGCCCAGGCCAGGTCTTCGGCACTCGGTGCCAGGGCCTGGTGGATCACCGGCACTTGTTTGGGATGGATGCACAACGCCCCGGCGAAGCCCATTTCATAGGCATGACGAATCGAGCGTCGCAGGCCTTCAGGGTCGTCGATGGCCGGATGTACGCCATCCAGCGGCGCCACCAGCCCGGCGGCCCGGGAATGCACGATCAGCGCCAGGCGGGCTTGGTCCAGGGCAAATTGCGCGGCCGGGGTGTTGCTGCTCAGGTTCAGGTCCAGTGCCAGGTCCAGGCCGCCAAACGACAAGCGCTCGACCTGGGGTGCATGGGCGATTTCGGCCACGGCCAGCAAACCCCGGGCACTCTCGATAATCGGCCAGATAACTTTGCCCGTGGCGGCCACCACCGCGACCTGGGCCGCACTCTCGACTTTCGGCAGCAGCACGCCGGCGACGTTGGAGTGGGCCTGGCAGAAGGCGACATCCGCCGCGTGTTCAGGATGCTCTGGGGCATTGATCCGCACCCATACACGGACCTCGGGCGTGCTTTGCAAGAACGCCGCGAGATTGTCCCGAGCCTGGCGCTTGAGCGGTTCTTCCACCGCGTCTTCAAAATCTACAATCACGGCATCGGCGCCGCTGGCCAATGCCTTGGCAAAACGCTCGGGGCGACTGCCAGGAACGAACAGCGCCGAGCGCACAATGGGGTTGGACATAGCTGGACTCCTTGTTAGATGACACCGCGTGTGCGCAAGACTTCGATGGCCTCAGTGGAATAACCCAACTGATCAAGGATCCCCTGGCTGTGCTGGCCAAGCCCTGGAACCCCATCCATGCGCGGCGTGAACGCACCATTGCGGGCCGGCGGCAACAGCGACGGCAACTTGCCCGCCGGGCTGTCGACTTCGCGCCAGCTGTCCCGCGCCTTGAGTTGCGGATGGTCCCACACGCCTTGCATGTCATTGACCCGGGCACTGGCGATCTGCGCGCCTTCCAGGCGCTGGATCAGCGCCTCTACACTCAGTTGGGAGAAGCTGTCGACAATGATCTGGCGCAGCACCTCGCGATTGGCCGAGCGCTTGAAGTTGGCCGAGAAGCGCTCGTCGGTGGCCAACTCCGGGGTCAACAGCACCTTGTCGCAAAACGCCGCCCATTCACGCTCATTCTGCAAGCCGAGCATCACTGTGCCGCCGTCACCCGCAGGAAACGGCCCATAGGGATAAATCGTCGAATGCGCCGCGCCGGCCCGAGGGGGTTGAGGTGCGCCGTCGAAGGCGTAGTACATCGGGTAGCCCATCCACTCCACCAGGCTTTCCAGCATGCTGACGTCGATACGGCTGCCCTTGCCCGTTTTCCCCCTCAGCAGCAGCGCCGAAAGAATGCCGCTGTAGGCGTACATTCCGGCAGAGATGTCGGCAATCGAACAACCGGCCTTGGCCATCTGATCGTCGCCAGGGCCACCGGTGACCGAGAGAAAGCCGCCTTCGCTCTGGATCAGCAGGTCATAGGCTTTTTTCTTCTCATAGGGCCCGCCCTCGCCATAGCCGGAGATGTCGCAGACGATCAGCCGGGGAAAGCGCGCATGCAAGTCTTCAAACGACAGCCCCATGCGTGCCGCCGCCCCCGGTGCGAGGTTTTGCACCAGCACATCGGCGTCGGCCAAGAGGGTCTCGAGGATAACGCCCGCTTCGTCCTGCTTGAGGTCCAGGGTCAGGCTTTCCTTGGAACGGTTGGTCCAGACGAAGTGCGAGGCCAGGCCGCGCACGCGCTCGTCATAACCGCGGGCAAAGTCGCCGGCACCCGGGCGCTCGACCTTGATCACGCGGGCGCCCAGGTCGGCCAACTGGCGGGTGCAGAACGGCGCGGCAATCGCATGTTCAAGGCTGACGACAGTGATGCCGTCCAATGGTCGTTGATTAACAGTCATGAGGATTCCTCAAAGCCAATGAGCCATGGATACGACACCGCGCAGACCCCATACCTTGCCGATCAACTCGTCGGCCTGGGACGGTGTGCGAGCAGCACTGAATTGGGTCAGGCGCTGGAACTTGTCAGCCAGCTCCTCGCGGCTCAGGGTGTTGCCCGGGTCGCCCTTGGGTTCATCGATGGCGCCCTGCAACGTGCGGCCATCGGTGGTGGTGACGATGACCCGGCCCAGCCAGCGCTGGGGATAGGCGCTGTCGACCTCGGCGTCGAGGGTCATGCTGACCTTGTCGCGAAACGCAGCGACGTTCGAGTCGTGCAAGGCCAGTTCGTGAAATTCAGGGAGCCCGGCTTTGCCATGCACGGCAATCAAACCCAACACGGTGCCCATGGAGAACTTGGCCTGGTGCACCGTCTGCGGCAGGGTCACCCGGCCCAACACATCGATAGCCCCCTGATGCACTCGGGTTTCCACACAAACGATCTGTTCATGGCACAGGCCTTCACGTTGCATCAAGTCCAGCAGCGCATCGGCGGCCGGGTGGGTGTGGCGACACGAAGCGTGGTACTTGAACGAGGTTTCCAGCAAGGCCCAGCGACTGCCCAGGCGATCAGACAGTTGGCGTGGATCGGCGTCCGTGGACATGCCCGCCGCCAGCCCCTGGTCACCTTCCAGAATATTGCGCGCCCCGGTGAGCCCGTCCGCGGTCAAATAGGCCGCGAGCAACCCGTCGGCCGCAGCCTTGGCGGTGTGCAGTTGCTTGGAGTCAGCGGCATCCCGCAAAAACTCCCACAGCCCAGCGGCCTGGGTGCCAGCACTGCCCAGCAGGTTGGTGAATTGCTCTTGATTGAAATCCAGCAACTTGCCCACCGCCACCGCAGCGGCCAGGGTGCCGACGGTAGCCGTGGTGTGAAAGATCCGGTAGTGGGAACGGCCCATGAATTCGCCGATGCGAATCCCGGCTTCGTAGCCGGCCACCGAGGCCAACAGCAGCTCACGACCGGACTTGCCCAGGTCTTGGGCGGCGGCCAATGCGGCAGGAAACACCACGGTGGCCGGGTGCAAGACCGAGCTGTTGTGCAGGTCATCCTGCTCCACCAAATGGGAGGAAGCGCCATTCACCAGCGCGGCAAAATAAGCGCTGCTGCTGCCACCGTTGACGATGATCTGCGCCGGCCCCGTGCCCGGGCCCATCTTCGCAGCGTAACGCTCGAACAAGGGAATCGGGTGCGCGCCCTTGCTGGCCAGTGCCGAGGCAAGCCAGTCGAGAAACAGGTCTTCGGTACGGGCCAGCACCTCGTCCGGCAGTTGATCGTAATCCAGCGCGGCCAGGAATTGGCACAAGGCCTGGGTATGGCTCATGGTCAGGTCCTCAGAAGCTGCGCGGCAGCTCGAGCAAATGCTCGGCCACGTACGACAGGATCAAGTTGGTGGAGATCGGTGCCACCTGGTACAGGCGCGTCTCGCGGAATTTGCGCTCCACGTCATATTCACAGGCGAAACCAAAGCCGCCGTGGGTTTGCAGACAGGCATTGGCCGCTTCCCAGGAAGCCTTGGCCGCCAGGTACTTGGCCATATTGGCACTGGCTCCGGCGTTGGCCCCGCTGTCGTATTCCGCACACGCGCGCCAGCGCATCAAATCCGCCGCCTCGATTTCGATATGGGCTTCGGCAATCGGGAACTGCACGCCCTGGTTCTGCCCGATAGGCCGGCCAAACACCACGCGGTCACGGGCATAGGCACTGGCCTTCTCGATAAACCAGCGGCCGTCACCGATGCATTCGGCGGCGATCAGGGTCCGCTCGGCATTGAGGCCGTCGAGGATATAGCGGAAGCCCTTGCCCTCCTCGCCAATCAGGCTCTCCAGTGGCAGTTCCAGGTTGTCAAAGAACAGCTCGTTGGTTTCGTGATTGACCATGTTGGCGATGGGTTGCACGGTCAGGCCGTTGCCGATGGCATCACGCAGGTCCACCAGGAAAATCGACATGCCCTCGGACTTCTTCTTGACCTCGGCCAACGCAGTGGTGCGCGCCAGCAGGATCATCAGGTCGGAATGCTGGACCCGCGAGATCCACACTTTTTGGCCGTTGATCACATACTTGTCGCCACGTTTCACTGCAGTGGTCTTGATCTTGGTGGTGTCGGTACCGGTGGTGGGCTCGGTGACGCCCATCGATTGCAGGCGCAATTCACCGCTGGCGAGTTTCGGCAGGTAGAAGCTTTTTTGCGCCTCGCTGCCGTGCCGCAGCAAGGTGAACATGTTGTACATCTGGCCATGGACGGTGCCGGAGTTGCCGCCGCAGCGGTTGACCTCCTCGAGGATCACCGAGGCTTCAGCCAGGCCCAGTCCCGAGCCACCGTATTCCACGGGAATCATCGCCGCCAGCCAGCCGGCGTCGGTCAGCGCCTTGACGAAGGCTTCGGGGAAACCTTTTTCTTCGTCGATCTTGCGCCAGTAGGCGGCGTCGAATTCGGCACACAAGGCGCGCACGCCTTCGCGGATGGCGTTGAGTTCTTCGTTGTCGTTGGGATTGGTCATGGGGCTCTGCGCCTATTGTTCTTGTCAGGGGTTATTCGAAACCAAGCTCGGCACGCTGGGCCAGGCCCGACGCGTTACCAGCCCAGAGTTCAGCGACGCCCGGCGCGGTGATGCGCCCGCCGACGTCAAAGGGCTGCGGGGCGATCAATGGCCGCACACCACGATAGGAAAAGCGGCGCAAGGTCGCCTCGGGATGGGCACGGCAAAACGCCCGCAGACTCAAGGTGGCAATCAGCGGGCCATGCACCACCAACCCCGCATAGCCTTCGGTGCCGGTGACATAGGGGTAGTCGTAATGAATGCGATGACCGTTGAAGGTCACGGCGCTGTAGCGAAACAGCAAGGTCGGGGTGGGGTCGACGGCTTCGCGCCAGTCGCCCTGGGGCAACGCGTCGCCGCTGCCCTGCTTGGGCGGCGTGGGTTCGCGGTAGACGATGTCCTGCTCTTCGCGAATCGCCAGGCGGCCGTCCTGGGAATAGTCATGGCGCACGGTGACGAACAGCAACGAGCCGGTGCGGCCGGTTTTTTCTTCCACCTGGGTAATGGTGGAAACGCGACTGGCGGCCTCTCCAGCGCGCAAGGCATGGAAAAACTCGATACGCCCACCGGCCCACATGCGGTTGCGGTTATCCGCCGGCGGCAGGAATCCGCCCCGGGCCGGGTGGCCGTCGCGACCCAGGGCCGACTCCGGCAGCGGGTCCTGGAAAAAACACCATTGCCACAAGGGCGGGACAGCTTCGCCATCAGCCGGCACCGTCTCGCCCAAGGTGGCGGCGATGCGTTTGAGCAGGTTATAGCTCAAGTGGTCGTGGGCAGTTTCGCTACGGCCGATCCAGTCTGTGGCGCTCATCGGGTGCATGTCCTTGGGCAGGGAATCTGTCCCGGATCATGCTAGCCCTTGGCCGTTCTGAGAATTTGCATTTTAATAAAGCAGCGTTCGGCTATGCTGAACGCCGAATCGCCCCCTCGACAGCGGCAACGGGGGTCATGATTATTTTCGGGAGCCTTCCATGCACTTCGACCTGGCCGACTTGCGCCTGTTTATCCATATCGCCGAGTCCCCGAGCCTGACCCAGGGCGCCAAACGCGCCTTCCTCTCGCCGGCCGCCGCCAGTGCGCGCATCAAGGCCCTGGAAGGCCAGTTGGAAACCCGCCTGCTGTACCGCGATAGCCGTGGCGTGGAGATCACCCCGGCCGGTGAGCGCCTGCTGCACCACGCCCGGCTGATCATGCGCCAGGTGGATTACCTGAAAAGCGAGTTCACCCAGTACGGCGCCGATTCCGCCGGGCATATCCGCATCTTCGCCAACACCACGGCGGTCACCGAATTCCTCCCGGAGGTGCTGGCCGGCTTCCTGTCCCAGCGCCCCGGCGTCACGGTAGACCTGCAAGAACGCCTGTCCCGGGACATCGTGCGTGGCGTGCTCGACGGCACCAGCGACATGGGTATCATCGCCGGCCCCGTGCAAGCGCCAGGATTGCAGGTACTGCACTTCAGCACTGACCACCTGGTGCTGATAGTGCCCGTGGGTCACCCCCTGGCAGAACAGCCTTCAGTGACCCTGGAGCAAACCCTCGCCTATCAACATATCGGCCTGCACGAAGGCAGTACCTTGCTGAGTTTCCTGCGTGAACATGTCGAGCGCCTGGGCAAGCAGTTGTCGCTACGGATTCAGGTGTCGAGTTTCGAAGCGGTCTGCCGGATGGTCGAGGCTGGCGTGGGCATCGGCATCATCCCCGAATCCGCCGCTGTGCGGCACAGCCAGACCATGCCATTGGTGACCATCAAGCTCGATGAAAGCTGGGCAATCCGCGAGCGCAGCATCCTGGTGCGCGAGCTGGATGCACTACCGGGAGCGATCAGGGCGTTGATTGCGACGTTGATGCCTGACATCAATGAGGGGTGATGTCTGCCTGAACCCCTTCAGCAGGCTCTGCCAAGGAGCCTGATAGATTTACGCGTAAATCCCCCTGCACGCCCCACGCCCTCTTTTCTGGATCTAATATCCAAAATTCACCATCTCTCGAACTTAGTGACAATACACGTCGCCCAGGCAAGCTTTTGCCTGAATCAGCTGAAATTCAGGGTAGACAGAAAAATTGGATGATTGTAGATTGGATACAGTTGACACTTAACAATCCACCTCACCACAAAAATAAAAGGCCCATGAAATGGCAATCTGGAAAGGCGTATTCCCCGCGGTAACCACAAAACTGACCCACGATGGCAAAGTCGACCTGAAGGCAACCCAGAACAGTATCGAACGCCTGATCAGCAACGGCGTGGGCGGCATCATCGTCCTGCCGATGCTGGGCGAGAACGCTTCGATGTCATTGCAGGAGCGCGAGTCGATCATTCGCGCCGCTGTCGAGGTGGCCGCCGGCCGCGTCCCGGTTCTATCGGGGCTGGCCGAAATCACCCTGGAGGCAGCCAAGAAAAATGCGCTTCTGTACAAGCAGTTCGGGGCTCAAGGCTTGATGGTTTTTCCAAGCCTGGGCTACAAGACCGACCACCGCGAAACCGTCGAGTGGTACAAGGGCATCGCCAGTGCTACCGACCTACCCATCATGATTTACAACAACCCGATCGCGTATGGCGTTGACTGCACACCCGCCATCTTGAAAGACCTGGCAGGCACCCCCGAAATTGTCTGCATCAAGGAAGAAACCGGAGATATTCGCCGGGCAACCGACATGTACGTGGAGTTCGGCGATCGCTTCAGCATCTTTTGCGGCGTCGATGACCTGATCGTCGAAAGCAGCGCGTTGGGGGTCACTGGCTGGGTGTCGGGCATGACGAATGTCTGGCCTGCCGAGTGCGTGGAGCTCTTCAACCTCTGCGCCCAGGAACGATTCTCTGAGGCCCGCGAGCTGTACCACATCTTGACCCCATCCTTTCACCTGGATGTGCACGTCAAGTTGGTCCAGTACATCAAGTTGGCCGAGCATCTGGTGTACGGCGCCCCTGAGTGGACTCGCGCCCCGCGCCTGTCGCTGGTTGGCCAGGAGCGTGAATACGTGATCAGCACGGTATGCAAGGCCATGGAGTCGCTGGCGGCCCGCAAATAAGTCAGCAGCCCTCTTCGCAATCACCAGGGGCCTTTTTTCCGTCTGCGCAACGCAAATCAAAGGCCCCTTCCTGTCCATTGCGCAGCCTTTTTCCATCGAGCGAGGATCACCATGTCCATTACAGGTCAGCTCCTGATCGGGCAGTCAAGCGTTCAGGGTACGAACGCAGAAATCTGGAGCATCAACGCCGCTACCGGTGAAAAACTCCCTCCAGCATTCGCCGGCGCCACCCCAGACGACCTTGAACACGCATGCGCGTTAGCCGATGCGGCTTTTGATACCTACCGCGAAACCTCCCTGAACGATCGCGCGGTTTTTCTCGAGACTATCGCCAAGCACATCCTGGCGCTGGGTGATGAACTGATCGAACGCTGCATGACAGAAACAGGCCTGCCTCGCGGGCGAATCGAAGGTGAACGCGCACGCACTATCGGCCAGCTCTCGCTGTTTGCATCCGTTGTCCGCGATGGAGGTTTTATCGATGCCCGGATTGATTCGGCGCTCCCCCAGCGTACCCCGCTCCCTCGGGCGGATATTCGGCTTCGCAAGGTAGCAATAGGACCTGTCGCCGTATTCGGTGCCTGCAACTTCCCACTGGCATTTTCTGTCGCGGGGGGCGATACCGCCTCCGCACTCGCCGCCGGTTGCCCTGTCATCGTAAAAGCCCATTCGGCACACCCAGGCACCTCGGAACTGGTAGGCCAGGCCATCCAAAAATCCGTACGCGACTGCAACTTGCCGGCAGGCGTATTTTCCTTGATCTACGATTGCGGCCTTACGATTGGCCAGACACTTGTCGCCGATCATCGGATCAAGGCGGTGGGTTTTACCGGTTCGCGCAGCGGCGGCGTGGCGCTGATGAACATCGCAGCTGCGCGCGAGGAACCCATTCCTGTCTATGCAGAAATGAGCGCGATCAACCCGGTGGTCTTGCTTCCCCAGGCATTGACCGAGCGAGGTACCGATATTGCCAGGGACTTCATCGGCTCATTGACGTTGAGCGCAGGCCAGTTCTGTACAAACCCTGGGCTTGTGCTGGCGATCGATAGCCCTGCACTCGCAGCGTTTGAGCGTGCCGCAAGTGTTGCTATAGGCTCGGTTACGGCTGCGACCATGCTGACGCCCAGTATCCATACGAGTTACTGCGAGGGCGTCGAACGGCTCAGCTCACACCCCTCTGTGGAGCTGCTCGGCAAAGGTCAAGCCGGTGGATTGTTCCAGGGTCAGGCCGCACTGTTTGCGACCACCGCAACCGCGTTCATGGCTCACACAACATTGCGCGAAGAGGTTTTTGGCTCGTCATCATTGATTGTCCGTTGCCCAGATGAATCAACCTTGCTTGAAGTCCTGAAGTCGCTTGAGGGCCAGTTGAGCATTGCAGTACACGTCAGTAATAACGACCACCCAGCGCTTGGCAGACTGTTGCCAACACTGGAGAAAAAAGCCGGGCGCGTATTGCTCAACGGGTTTGGTACAGGCGTAGAGGTTTGCCACGCCATGGTCCACGGAGGCCCATTTCCAGCCACCTCAGACACACGAACCACAGCGGTGGGCAGCCTGGCTATCCATCGTTTTTTGCGACCCGTCACCTATCAAGACTTCCCGCAACATCTGCTCCCTCCTACACTGCAAGATCACAACTCCTACGGTATTAGCCGCCGGGTAAACGGCGTCATTCAACCCTCATGAGGGGCGCTTGGGCAGCTTGCCGTGGTGCTCTTAACGCTATGTCCGGTTGAGTAGAACTCAAGAACTGTCCTACATTTTTTTACCTGAGGTATGATCGAGCAACAAGGATCTCGAATCCTGGATCCATTCTTCAGTAAGTGCATAAAAATGAAAAAAGAACCCTCGCCGAATCTACGGATCAAAAGACAAAGCTTGCCCGAAACGCTGGCGGAGTCACTCCGGGAGCGGATCCTCAATGGCGAGTTCAAAGAAGGTGAATCGCTGATCCAGGAGGCGATCGCCACTGAATACGGCGTCAGTCGAATGCCTGTGCGCGAGGCTTTCAAGGAGTTGGAGGCCTCGGGACTGATCTCTACCCAGATTCATAAAGGCTCAGTCGTCAAATCTATCCCCCTGGAACAAATTGAGGAACTGTTTGAGCTGCGGGCGCTGCTGGAGTCAGAGTTGCTGGAGCGCTCTCTTGCAAAAATGACAGAGGAGCATTTCGCGGTCACCAAGCAGTTGCTTCCGCAGCTCGAAGCCGCCTACATGAACGATGACATCGCTCAATGGGGCAAGCTCAACTGGGCATTTCATCACAGCTTGTATGCAGCAGCTGAGCGCGTTCAAACCCTGGCGATTGTTCAGGGGATCAACGTCCAGACTGATCGCTATATACGTTTGCAACTACTGTTGACCGCTGGAAAAAAAGAAGCCGAAGTGGATCACCGGGAACTGTTGCGCTTGTGTGAGCAAGGTGATGTCAAAAAAGCTGTCCAGTTCCTGCGTAAACACATTCAACGGGCTGGCTCTGACCTGATAAGACTGCTCAAGAAAAAACGCACCAAAGAGACCATGGCTTGAGTTGTCATTGACAACGCCTCTGGCTGTGAAAGGCTCAACATGCTCAGAAAGCCCTGGAAGCTCAAGCTTCCGGGGCTTTTTTATCGCGACTCGAGCTCGGCTTAGGCAAGCTGAAAACCGTGTGCCAATGGATCGCGATCATCCACGAAAATAGTGTTATGCCCGATCACCTGCGCCCACCCGGCGACGCTCGGCATAATGGCGGCGAAGCTACCGACCTCAGTCGCGGACTCAACCCTGCAATCAAATAGCGTTCCGATAATGCTCTCATGAATGAATTCGTCGCCGACCTTCAAGCGATTCCTGGCCACCAACTGGGCCATACGCGCGCTGGAGCCGGTGCCGCAGGGTGAGCGGTCGATTGCCTTCTCTGCGTAGAACACCGCGTTACGCGCATGAGCGCGAGGGTGCTTCGGTTTGTCACACCACATTACATGGCTGACTCCATGGATGCGGCCGTCTTCGGGATGGACCGGCGCCAGTGCCTCTTGGGCTGCCTGACGCACCAAGGGGCTCAACCGGACGATATCGCGCACCGACATCGAGTCCAGGCCTGACCAGGCCGCCTGGGGCTCGATAATGACGTAGTAGTTACCCCCATAGGAAAGATCGACGGTCAACTTGCCGAAGGTGGGAACGTCGAGCTCTACCTCTGCGGCGTGGAGATAGCTGGCAACATTGAACAAGCGCACCTGTTCCACCTGTGCGCCATGTTTCTGGTACTCAATAGCAACACGCCCCGCCGGAGTCTCGATTGCCAGCTTGCCTTCGACAGCAGGAACAACCAGCCCTGTTTCCAACGCTACGGTCACCGTGCCGATTGTGCCGTGACCACACATTGGCAAGCATCCACTGACCTCGATAAACAGCACGCCAATGTCACAATCATTGCGCGATGAAGGGTAAAGGATTGTTCCCGACATCACATCGTGGCCACGCGGCTCGAACATCAAGGCCCGACGAACCCAGTCGTGATCGCGCTGAAAAATCTCACGTTTTTCGGCCATAGAGACATTGGGCAATAAAGGCCCTCCCGCTGTAACGACACGCACCGGGTTGCCGCATGTGTGAGCGTCGACGCAAAAAAAAGTATGGCGAGGCATGGGAAAACTCTCTTGTTGTTGGTTAGTTGAAGCGGCTGATCGCATACGGGCGTAGATCAATCAACGGCGGCTTGCCCAGGGCTATATCGCTTGCCAAGCGACCCGTTGTTGCGCCTTGCGTCAGGCCAAGATGGCCATGGCCAAATGCGTAGATAACGCTGGGGTTATGTGTTGATCGCCCAATCACCGGAAGGCTATCCGGCGTTGCCGGGCGATGCCCTGCCCAGAACGTCCCGCCTTCAGTTTTCAAGGCTGGAAGATAGAGAGCGGCAAGCTGGGTTAACGCTTGCGAACGCTTGAAGTTCGCAGCTGCATGCAGCCCGCCGAATTCAGCCGCGCCACCGATCCGCAAGCCACAGCTCAGCGGCGCGGCCACAAAATGGCGTTCGGCAAAAATGATCTCCCTGGACAGCTTCACACCCGGGTCCGCAATAGTGGTGTTGTAACCACGCTCACTCTCCAGCAATACCTTGTCACCCACACCTCGAGCCAGGATTCCAGACCACGCACCGGCGGCTACAACCGCTTTATCGGCCAATACCTGATGGCCGTGGCTGAGCCCCAGGGCTACTGACCCATTGCCAATGCCGGGCTGGATACTTGAAACCTCGCCGACCAGGATGCGCAGCCCACGGGCGACTAAAGACTCGCGCAGTTTATCCACCAGCACTTTAGGGTCATTGACGTGCGACCACTGAGGCGTGAAAACCCCTCGAGAGATGGACTCACCCAGTGCGGGTTCCATCTCGCGTGTTTCGCTGCCACTCAATACGCGCACCTCAATGCCAAGGGAGCGCTTGAGATCCCACTGCCCCGCTTCTTTCTTGAATGCCTCTTCGTGTTCATAAACCGTCAGGGCACCTCGCTGGTGAAGCTCTCCCATCAAGCCATTTTCCGCGAGCAACGGCAGGAGATCTTCGTAGACCCGGCCATTCAGCGCAGCCAGCGCTGCGGCTATGCGCTTGACCTCGGCGGCACTGCCTGCTTTCGAGAAACGTAAAAACCAGGGGATCAGTTTGGGCGCGTGGGCCGGCCGTATTGCCAAGGGCCCCAACGGATCAAGCAACCAACCCGGCACCTTGAAAAACAGACCCGGCACCGAGGCCGGGATCACTTCCGTCACCGCGATGCCGCCGGCGTTACCGAACGACGCTTTATCACCTGCCGGGTCGCGGTCAATGAGCGTGACCTCTGCCCCTTCCCGCAGCAGATGGTGTGCAGTTGATAGCCCGACGATACCTGCTCCGATGACGATAACGTGCCTCATGAACTACACCCCTTTCAGCTGGTAGACGGTCACTCAAGCAGCGATCCAATGTTAAACAATACGCCACATATTCACTCGTGTAGATTGGATACAGTAGACAAAATTGTCAATTCCCTGGTGAAACCATAGGGTGATTGAGATATGGATTAATCAGATACATTTTTTCTAATCCCAATATAACTCTGATTTATATGAATATTTTTACAAAAAACTACCGACATCGCTCAAATCCTGGCGCCATATCTAAATGACACCTCTTCTACCATCATTAAACATTGAGTATATTTTCAGTTGAAAAACATTGTAGATTGGATACAGTAGGCACCGGTTCAGCACCATAAAAAAATCAAATGCCAACCACATCGGGGTACATCCCATGACCATTACAAGATATGTAAATGCTTCCGTTCTAGCTGCCTGCGTGGCGACGGCATCCATGGCTTCAGTTGCTGCGGACTCGACCCTGGATAAAGTCATTTCGTCAAAGACCCTGCGTTGCGGCGTCCAACTCGACTACCCGCCGGCAGGTTTTCGCAACCAGGCCAATGAACCGGACGGCTATGACGTCCAGTACTGCAAGGACATGGCCAAAGCCCTCGGGGTAACGCCCAAGATCGTTGAAACCCCTTCTTCCGAGCGCATCCCCGCCCTGGTCTCAAATCGTATTGACGTACTGATTGCCTCTGCGTCAATTTCGCCCCAGCGGGCGATGTCCGTCAGTTTTTCGCAGCCTTACGTGAACTACACCAACGTAGTCCTGACCCGCAAGGACGCCAGGATTGAAGCGTTTCAAGACTTGAAAGGACGCAACATCGGTGGTGTGACAGGCACCACGACCGAGCAAGAGCTGCAAGTACTGCGCAAGGGCTGGAATGACACCAGCGGCAGCTACACCGGTTTTGGCAGCGAAGCTGAAAGCTATCTGGCGCTGACTCAGGGCAAGATAGATGGCGTCATCATCGGTAACGCCTCTGCCGCCGCGCTCGTTCAGAGCGGGCAATTCCCCACCCTCGTAATAAAAGGTGTCGCCCCTACTCCTCCCGACCTGTGCGGTATTGCCGTGCGCAAAGCAGACACACAGATGCTTGATTGGGTGAAAACGTTTGTCTGGACGCAAGTGAAGAACGGTCGCTACCAGGAACTATATGCACAGTATTTCGGTGACGGTGAAGCCCCTTCACTCGCCGTTTCCGGCGTGGATTACTAATCACCGCCTGGGTGCCGGGTCACCCGCACGGGTAACCCGCGCACCTTCCACCTGGAGCCTGCGACATGTTCGGATATACGTTTTATTGGTCAGTGGTTTGGGAGAAGCTTCCCGAGCTTATCGAAGGTGCAAAAGCAACACTTGCCTTGACGGTTCTTTCGATGATCATCGGCACGCTGATCGCCCTTGCACTCACGTTGCTGCGGCGCCAGGAAAAAGGCATGGGCTATGCCTTCGCCACCTCCTGGGTCGAAGTTGCCCGGAACACCCCCGCGCTGTTCCAGATCTACATGATTTATTTTGGGCTGGGCGCCATAGGGCTGCACTTTTCCAGCTACGTAGCAATGCTGCTGGCGCTCTCATTCAACAATGCAGGCTATCTGGCTGAAATTTTCCGTGGTGGCCTGCAGACAATTCCAAAGCAACAACACACGGCTGCACGATCACTGGGCATTTCTTCATTCAATACCTACACGCACGTGGTTTTCCCGCAGCTCTTCAAGGTTGTCTACTTCCCCTATGTCAACCAGCTCAATTGGGCACTGCTCAATAGTTCGCTGGGGATGATCATCGGCCTGCGCGAACTGACTGGCGCGACACAAGCGGCCCAGTCGGAGTCCTTCAGAACGTTCGAATTCTTCATCATCGCCGCGCTGATGTACTACCTCATGTCGAAAATCATCGAAAGCGGCGCCCGACTCACCTTCTGGCGCGTGTTCAAGGGGTAAGCCTTCATGCAATTTCAACTGTCTTATTCAAGCTTGCAGTGGAGCGATATTCCGTTTGTGCTCACGGGTATCTGGCACACCCTTCTGCTGAGCGTCCTGGCGACATTTTTCGGCACCTTGATCGGCATACTGGTGGGATGGCTTCGAGAAAATTCAGTGGCTGCCCGAGTGGGCCTTGGACCTTTTGTCAATGTCACGCGCAGCATTCCACTGATCATCCAGTTCATCCTGGTCAATAGTTTCTTCGCAATGGCCGGCTTCGCCATGAGCCCATTACTCATCGGCGTGATCGTTCTCAGCGTCTATATGGGAATGCTGACATCGGAGCTGGTGCGCTCAGGCTTGCAATCAATCCGGCCACAACTGAAGAAGGCCGGCAGGTCACTCGGATTGAGTTACTGGCAAGAGCTTTTCCATGTATCGGCGCCGTTGGCCTTTCGCAGCCTGTTTCCCGGCTGGATTGGCACGGTCATAGGCCTCACCAAAGACACGGCCCTGGTCAGCGTGGTGGGCTATGTAGAGCTCCTGAGGGCCTCGCAAATCCTGATCAACCGTTCAAACGAGGCGCTCCTGGTGTTGGCTGGCACAGGACTGTTTTACTTCGTGATTTGCTACCCCATCTCCCGCTACAGCCAGCGCCTGGAAAAGGTAATGCAGCATGATTGAGATCAAGAACCTTCGTAAAAGCTATGGCCGCCTGGAAGTCATCAAAGGCATCAACCTGAAGATCGAGAAGGGTGAAGTGTTTTGCTTGATTGGTGGCAGCGGATCGGGGAAATCCACCTTGTTGCAGTGTATCAATGGCCTGGAGCCGATCCAGGCCGGTAACATCATTGTTGACGGCATAAACGTGCACGCCAAAGAAACCGACTTGAATAAACTCCGCCAGAAACTCGGCATCGTATTCCAGCAATACAATGCGTTCCCGCACCTTACAGCGCTTGAGAATGTGGCGCTGGCTCCGCGCCTGGTGAAGAAAATCCCCAAGGCTCAAGCCCTGCAACTGGCCATTGAGCATCTTGAGTTCGTTGGGCTGGGCGAGCGGGCGAACATGCGTCCTGCGAGCCTTTCCGGAGGCCAGCAGCAGCGACTGGCGATTGCTCGCGCCTTGGCGATGAAACCTGACTACATGCTATTTGACGAGATAACTTCGGCCCTCGACCCTGAACTGGTAGGAGAGGTGCTGGACACCATTCGCAAACTCAAGGCATCAGGCATGACTATCATCATGGTGACTCATGACATCGCCTTCGCCCGTGAGTCGGCAGACAAGATCGCTTTTTTTGACAGCGGCTTGATCTGCGAAGTCGGTGATGCGCGCCAAGTGGTCAATGAACCCCGGGAGGAACGCACCCGTCAGTTCCTGGAGCGCGTCTTGCACTAGTGCGCGCAGCCACCCTCCAAGCCGGCTTCCGACGCAGCTTGATGTTTTCAAGTGCTTCTCACAAACAGCCTGCAGTCTTTAACTGCCATTACAGGACGCTGTATGCGCAAGGATTACCTGGCTTTCTTCATATCGCTGTTTCTGTCCCGGCTGGCCGACCAGATTCTGTTATTCATGGTGCCGCTGATCGTATTCCAGACCACCCATAGCGTGTCTTGGGCCGGGCTGGCGTTCTTCGTCGAATCGTTGCCGCGTTTCCTGGCCTTCCCGGTCTGCGGGGCACTGTGTGACAAGTTTTCGCCGGTGCGCATCCTGCACATCAGCCAGGTTTACCGGGCGCTGGCCTGTGTGGTGGCGGTGGTGTTGTACGGGATGTTTGAAGGCATCTACTGGATTGTCATCCTGTCGGCGCTATGCGGAGTGCTCACCACCCTGGGCATCATGGCCCGGGAAGTGGTGATGCCACATATCTTCAAGCATTACACCTATGCCAAAACCCTGTCCTACTCGCAAATTGCCGACCAGACGGGGTTGGTACTGGGCCCGCTGGTAGCGGCACTGATGCTGGAGATCTGGGCCTGGCACTGGGTGCTGCTGGGGATTGCCGGGCTATTCCTGCTGGCGGACCTGGCGATGCTGTTCTGGCAACGCCGCACGACGGTCGGCCTGGAAAGCTTTGAGCAACACCAGGACATCTGGCTGCAACCCCTGCGCATCGCCTTCGGGCATATCCGCAACCTGGCGGAACTGAAAAAGATCATCGCCCTGGCGGCCGGCGTGAACTTGATCATCGGTGTCACCCTGGCGACTTCGGCGGCCATGGTCATCGGCCAATATGCCGCCGGCAAGGACACCTACGCCGGGCTGCAGGCAGCGGGGGCGGTAGTGACTATCGCCATTCTGTTCTACCTGGCGCGGGCTACCCTGCCATTGAAAATGCTCGGCGGGCTTTCCTGTTCGATGATTGCCGTGGGGGCGCTGATCACCGCGATCAGCCCCAACCTCTGGGGTTATACCCTGGGGTTCTTGCTGATTACCGGGT
Source organism: Pseudomonas karstica (assembly GCF_009707515.1). Lineage (GTDB taxonomy): Bacteria > Pseudomonadota > Gammaproteobacteria > Pseudomonadales > Pseudomonadaceae > Aquipseudomonas > Aquipseudomonas karstica. Next base: position 24,871 of record NZ_WLYI01000037.1, read on the forward strand.
TTGACAAGATGTTCAACGTGTATATGCGCAGCATTCGCCAACGGATCATTCCGGCACGAGACTTTGGCAAGACCGTGGGGGTGATGACCCTGCTCAACAATATCTCCCAGCCCTTGGCCGGCTTGCTGATTGCACTGTTGGCGGCGCCGCTGGGAACCCAGACGGTCATCCTGCTACTGGCCGGGATGACCCTCTTGATAGGTGGGGTGGTCTACGTTACTTCAGGCCGGCACGCCGCTGTGAAAACGGAACTCGACGTCCGGTGACTCGATCAGATCCTGCTCGGCAACGCGCACCCGCTCAATGACCTGGGCAATGTCCTTGGCGTCACCGTACTGGTACGCCAGTTTCAGATAACCCTGGAAATGCCGCGCTTCGCTTTTCAACAGGCCGAAGTAGAACTTGCCGAGTTCTTCGTCCAAATGCGGCACCAGCGCTTCGAAACGCTCGCAACTGCGGGCTTCGATAAAGGCACCGACCACCAGGGTATCCACTAGTTTGACCGGCTCGTGACTGCGCACGACTTTGCGCAAACCGGAGGCATAACGCCCGGCATGCAGTTGGCGCAGTTCGACCTTGCGCTTTTTCATCAGGCGCATGACTTGTTCGTGGTGCACCAACTCTTCCCGGGCCAGGCGCGACATCATATTGATCAGATCGACGTGGCCGTGGTACTTGGCCATCAGGCTCAGAGCGGTGCTGGCGGCTTTGAATTCGCAGTTCTTGTGGTCGATCAGCAGGGTGTCCTGATCGGCCAGCGCAGCCTGGACCCAGGCATCAGGGGTGCGGCAACCGAGGAATTCATGGATTTCTGGCAGGTTCATCGGGCTCACGGGCAAATGGATCACAAAGGGGCGCCGATTATACCGACCGCGCCGCAGACCACCAGTCACGGACTTTGATACACATCAACATGACGGATGCCGGGCAGCAACTATAGTTGTTCCAGGCCTTTTTCCTGGAGATCCCGACCATGCAAGCCATCCGTAGCATTCTGGTGGTTATCGAACCCGCGCATTCGGAAAGCCTGGCCCTCAGGCGCGCCAAGCTGATCGCCGGGGTGACCGGCGCGCACCTGCACTTGCTGGTGTGCGACCGTAAACATGACCATGGCGCAATGCTGAGCCTGCTCAAGGAGAGGTTGCTGGTGGACGGCTATAGCGTCACCACCGAGCAGGCATGGAGCGACAGCCTGCATGAAACCATCATCATCGTGCAGCAGGCCGAAGGCTGTGGCCTGGTCATCAAGCAACATTTTCCCGACAGCTCGCTGAAAAAGGCCCTGCTGACCCCGGCTGACTGGAAACTGTTGCGCTACTGTCCGTCCCCGGTGCTACTGGTCAAGACCGCCACGCCTTGGGTTGGCGGTGTCATTCTGGCGGCCATCGACGTGGGCAATACCGACAGCGAACACCGCTCCCTGCACAACGCCATCGTCGACCACGGCTTCGACATCGCCCGCCTGGCCAAGGCCCAGTTGCATGTGATCAGCGCCCACCCCTCGCCCATGCTGTCGGCGCAAGACCCAGTGCTCCAACTCACGGAAACCATCGAAGCCCGTTATCGCGAACAGTGCAAAGCATTCCAGGCCGAATTCGATATTGATGACTTCCATCTGCACATCGAAGAAGGCCCGGCGGACGTGCTGATCCCTCACGCGGCGCATAAATGGCAAGCGGCGGTGACGATTATTGGCACGGTGGCGCGCACAGGGATTTCCGGGGCATTGATTGGCAATACGGCAGAAGTAGTGCTGGATGCGGTGGAGAGTGATGTGCTGGTGCTCAAGCCGCAGGCGTTGATGGACCACCTGGAAGAGCTCGTCTTATAGCCAGGGGCCAGGCTACAGGCCCGGCGCAGAGGGTTTTGAGGGTCTGGCTGGGCATGGGCGGCAGCTCATCAATCAGTAAAACAACGGCCCATGTTAGCCCTTTGTCTAACCTTCACACCTGCGCAAACTTGGCGCAGCAACTTACCTTTAGGCATTTTTTGCCGTAGAATCACCCGGCCTTGTAAGGCGCCAATAATCCGCTGGAAGCTGTTTTCAAAGCGTCACGAGCACAGTCGTTCCTTCAGAACGGTGTTGGCGATGGTTATTTACCCGGTAGGTGAATGACCAGCGCCAACCCTCATCAGCTCCGTTCTGCAGGCGTAAAACTTTGAAAGCAGCTTCTGTGAGAAATGCCGGCAGCGCTGGCTTTGTGGCCCAAAAAGCCCCCGAGCGCATGCGTGCCGTGCATATCTGGATGAGCGTCCCGTGGGACCACTGATGAGGGTAATAACTGTGCTTGAAGCCTACCGCAAACATATCGAAGAGCGTGCAGCCCTGGGTATCGTTCCCCAGCCGCTTAACGCCGAACAAACCGCAGGCCTGGTCGAGCTGCTGAAAAATCCCCCGGCTGGCGAAGAAGCTTTCCTCGTTGACCTGATCACCAACCGCATCCCACCAGGCGTTGACGAAGCTGCCTACGTCAAGGCCGGTTTCCTGTCTGCCCTGGCCAAGGGCGAAGCTTCTTCCCCCCTGATCGACAAGAAACGCGCCGTTGAACTGCTTGGCACCATGCAAGGCGGCTACAACATCGTGACCCTGGTTGATCTGCTGGACGACGCGACCCTGGCACCGGTTGCCGCGGAGCAGCTCAAGCACACCCTGTTGATGTTCGATGCGTTCCACGATGTCGCGGAAAAAGCCAAGAACGGCAACGAATACGCCAAGGCCGTGATCCAGTCATGGGCCGACGGCGAGTGGTTCAAGAACCGCCCAGTCCTGGCTGACAAGATCAGCCTGCGGGTGTTCAAGGTCACCGGCGAAACCAATACCGACGACCTGTCCCCTGCCCCGGATGCCTGGTCCCGTCCTGACATCCCGCTGCACGCCCTGGCCATGCTGAAAATGGCCCGTGAAGGCATCGTGCCGGACGCCCAGGGCGTCACCGGCCCGATGAAGCAGATCGAAGAAATGCGCGGCCAAGACTTCCCGATCGCCTACGTCGGTGACGTGGTAGGTACCGGTTCGTCCCGCAAATCCGCGACCAACTCGGTATTGTGGTTCTTCGGCGACGACGTGCCCTTTGTTCCGAACAAGCGCAATGGCGGTTTCTGCTTCGGCAGCAAGATCGCCCCGATCTTCTACAACACCATGGAAGACGCCGGCGCACTGCCAATCGAATTCGACGTCACCAACATGCACATGGGCGACGTGATCGACCTGTACCCGCATGCTGGCAAAGTCTGCAAGCACGGCACTGACGAAGTCCTGACCACCTTCGAAATGAAGACCCCGGTGCTGTTGGACGAAGTCCGTGCCGGCGGTCGTATCCCGCTGATCATCGGCCGTGGCCTGACCGAGAAGGCGCGTACCGAGCTGGGCCTGCCACCTTCGACCCTGTTCAAGCTGCCGGAAGCCCCGGCTGAAAGCACCAAGGGCTACACCCTGGCGCAGAAAATGGTCGGCAAGGCCTGTGGCGTGGCAGGCGTTCGTCCAGGCACCTACTGCGAACCGAAGATGACCACCGTCGGCTCCCAGGACACCACCGGTCCCATGACCCGTGATGAACTGAAAGACCTGGCGTGCCTGGGCTTCTCCACCGATCTGGTAATGCAGTCCTTCTGCCACACCGCGGCCTATCCAAAGCCGATTGACGTGACCACCCACCACACCCTGCCCGACTTCATCATGACCCGTGGCGGCGTGTCCCTGCGTCCGGGCGACGGCATCATCCACAGCTGGCTGAACCGTATGCTGCTGCCGGACACCGTCGGCACCGGTGGTGACTCCCACACCCGCTTCCCGATGGGCATCTCGTTCCCGGCCGGTTCCGGCCTGGTAGCATTTGCCGCCGCCACTGGCGTCATGCCACTGGACATGCCGGAATCGATCCTGGTGCGTTTCAAAGGCAAAATGCAGCCTGGCATCACCCTGCGTGACCTGGTGCATGCCATTCCTTACTACGCGATCCAGAAAGGCCTGTTGACCGTAGAGAAGAAAGGCAAGAAAAACGCCTTCTCCGGCCGCATCCTGGAAATCGAAGGCCTGGACGACTTGAGCATCGAGCAGGCTTTCGAGCTGTCCGACGCCTCGGCCGAGCGCTCGGCTGCCGGTTGCACCATCAAGCTGTCGAAAGAGTCCATCACCGAGTACCTGAACTCCAACATCACCCTGCTGCGCTGGATGATCGGCGAAGGCTACGGCGATGCCCGCACCCTGGAACGTCGCGCCCAAGCGATGGAAGCCTGGGTTGCCAACCCGGAGTTGATGGTGGCCGATGCCGACGCCGAATACGCCGAAGTCATCGAGATCGACCTGGCCGATATCAATGAGCCTGTGCTCTGCGCGCCAAACGACCCGGACGACGCCCGCCTGCTCTCCAGCGTTGCTGGCGAGAAGATCGACGAAGTGTTCATCGGTTCGTGCATGACCAACATCGGTCACTTCCGCGCTGCCGGTAAGTTACTGGATCAGGTCAAGGGTCAACTGCCTACCCGTCTGTGGCTGTCGCCGCCGACCAAGATGGACGCTCACCAACTGACCGAAGAAGGCTACTACGGCATCTACGGCAAGGCTGGCGCGCGCATGGAAATGCCGGGCTGCTCGCTGTGCATGGGTAACCAGGCACGTGTAGAGCCGAACTCCACCGTGGTGTCGACCTCAACCCGTAACTTCCCGAACCGCCTGGGTGACGGCGCGAACGTCTACCTGGCTTCGGCTGAGCTGGCGTCGGTGGCCTCCATCCTGGGTCGCCTGCCGACCGTCGAGGAGTACATGGAGTACGCCGCGAAGATCAACACCATGGCCAGCGATGTATATCGCTACCTGAGTTTTGACCAGATCGCCGAGTTCCGTGAAAGCGCTGCAAACGCCAACATCCCGGTGCTTCAAGCCTAAGGTGTGTTGATATAGAAAACGCCGCGTATCACACGATACGCGGCGTTTTTTTATGCCTGAAGAAAGGCCCGGATGATCGCAGGACTTGAACCTTGCATCGCCAGCTGGACGCAGAGCGTCCGGGGCGGCATTCCCACGCGGAGCGTGGGAACGATCGGCATCCCGAACTTAGGCTACAAACGAATACACCAGCGCCGTAATCGCCACCAGGCCAACCGCTGTGACAAACACATTCGATGCCAGGCCACGGTACTTGGCCATGGCCGGTACCTTGCGAATGGCGTACATCGGCATCAGGAACAGGATCGAGGCGATGATCGGCCCGCCCAGGGTCTCGATCATCCCCAGTATGCTTGGGTTGAGCGTGGCGACGATCCAGCACACCACCAGCATGAAGGCCGCGGTCATGCGGTCCAGGGCCCTGGAGCTCGGGCGGCGCCCACTCTTGACGACCAGGCCCTTGAGGCCTTCACTGGCACCGATGTAGTGCCCCAGGAATGACTTGGCAATCGCCACGAATGCAATCAACGGCGCGGCAAAGGCGATGGTCGGGTTACTGAAATGGTTGGCCAGGTAGGACAGGATCGACAGATTCTGCGCCTTGGCTTGCGCCAACTGCGCCGGCGACAGGGTCAGCACGCAGCTGAAGACAAAGAACAGCACCATCGCCACCATCAGCAGGTGGGCGCGGGACAGGATCTGCGAACTGCGCTCCTCGGCGTGTTCGCCATGACGACGTTTCTGGTCAACGGCAAAGGCCGAAATGATCGGCGAATGGTTGAACGAGAACACCATCACTGGAATGGCCAGCCACAGCGTATGCAGCAGGGCCGAAGGTGCCGGTAGCGTGCTGGCGGTGCTGAGGATGCCGCCGTTCCAGTGGGGAATCAGGAATACCGCCAGGAACAGCAGGGCCACGATAAACGGATAAACCATCAGGCTCATGGCCCTGATGATCACCTGTTCGCCGCAACGCACCACGGCCAACAGGCCGAGGATCAGCACAAACGACAGAATCGCCCGTGGTGGTGGCGCGATGTGCAACTGGTGCTCAAGGAAGCTGCCGACGGTATTGGTCAGGGCGACGCTGTAGATCAACAGGATCGGGAAAATCGCCAAGAAATACAGCAAGGTAATCAGCGCACCGGCCTTGATCCCGAAGTGTTCTTCAACCACTTCGGTGATATCCGAACCTTTGCGTCCCGATAGCACAAAGCGGGTCAGGCCACGGTGTGCATAGAACGTCATCGGGAAAGCCAGCAGTGCGAGGATCAGCAGCGGCCAGAAACCGCCCAGGCCAGCGTTGATCGGCAGAAACAAGGTACCGGCGCCGATGGCCGTGCCAAACAGGCCGAGCATCCAAGTGGTGTCCTGGCGGCTCCAGCGTGTGAGGGTTGCAGGTGTCATTGCGTAGCGTTCGTCGACGCTATTGACCTGGTCATTCATCCGGTCGGATCTCCGCATTCCGGTTCATTGCCACACAGTGGGGGCTAGCCGGAAAAACCCGACAGGCAGCGCCCTCACCGAAACAGGGGCGCGATTGTCCGGGATTCACTCGAATAAGCAAAGACTTAGCTGAGCAACGGTCTTCAGCAAGAGCCGTCCCGTCGACGCACGCGGGAAGACAATTACCCTGCACGTGTCAGTTTTTTATTCGGCAGACGCAGGCTTCAGGCCGAAGAAATATCGCATACTGCTTCCATCAAAGCCGTCAAGAAGAGCCCCCGAATGCCCATCACTGTTCTGGTCCTGGTTGAAACCATCAATGACTATCTGCCACTGATCGAAGGCAATGGTTTTCACGTAATCCTGGCGCCAACGCCAGCCGAACGTGCGCAAACGATCAAGTCCCACGGTGGGCAAATCCAGGCGGTGTTGACCCGTGGGCCGCTGGGGCTGCATGCCGAGGAAATCGCCGCCCTGCCGTTGCTCAAGATTATTTGTGTGATTGGCGCCGGCTACGAACATGTGGACCTGCAGGCCGCCAGCAATCGCGGGATCGTGGTGACCAATGGCGCCGGGGTAAATGCACCATCGGTGGCCGATCACGCCATGGCGCTGTTGTTGTCGCTGGTACGGGATATTCCTCGGGCAGATGCAGCAGTGCGGCGCAGCGAATGGCCCAAGGCCATGCGCCCGTCCCTGTCCGGTAAACAGTTGGGCATTCTCGGGTTGGGTGCGGTGGGCATGGAGATCGCCAAGCGCGCCGCCCTGGGCTTCGGCATGGAAGTCAGCTATCACAGCCGCCAAGCCCGGGATGACGTGAGCTACACCTACTGCTCTACACCCGTGGAGTTGGCGCGGGCCTCGGACTTCCTGATCCTGGCCACGCCCGGCGGCATCGGCACGCGGCATTTGATCGACCGCCAGGCCCTGGATGCCTTGGGGCCTAACGGCTTTTTGGTGAACATCGCCCGAGGCAGCGTAGTGGTCACCGCCGACCTGATTACCGCCCTGGAGCAGCGGCGCATTGGCGGCGCGGCGCTGGATGTATTCGATGATGAACCCAATGTGCCGGACGCCCTCAAGCACCTGAGCAATACCGTGCTCACGCCCCATGTCGCCGGCCTGTCGCCGGAAGCAACCCATGACACGGTACAGCGGGTGGCCGACAACCTGCTGGAGTACTTTGCCGGCCGCCCCGTCCTGACTCCGGTGAGCTTGCCGCCGCCAAACTGAAACAATTGGGAAATTATCGTCGCGACAAACAATAGCTTATAGCCAGCAACTTGCCAGATCCTGACTACACTGCTTGCGGTGAGTATCAAGCCGCCGCTGCAGCACTGACGAAGGAACGTAATATGTCTCGCCATGGATCCGGCCCGGCCCGCCAGCGCGGAGCGATTGGGCTGATGGGCGCGCTAACTCTTAGCCTCGCCCTATTGTTGTTGTTGCTGGTGCTCGATAGCGGTCGGTTGTACCTGGAAAAGCGCAAGTTGCAGCGGGTGGCTGACACTGCCGCACTGGAAGTCGTGAGCCGTGGAGGAAACTGCGCCGTGCCGGCCAATAACGCCGTGGCGTTTGCCCGTGAAAGCGCCGCGCGTAACAGTTTCACCCTCAACGATAACCGCTCCCTGGCCGTCGCCTGCGGCACATTGACCACCGGTACCAACTTTGTGCGCACCTTCAGCGCCGATCCGCTCAAGGCTGATGCGATTCAGGTGACTGCCCGGCATCAGGTTCTCACCAGCATCGCCGGGGGCATCCTCGCCTTGTTCTCGACAGGCCGCGTCGACCTGATGACGCCGCTGGTCGCCACCGCCGTGGCTGCCGTGCCGTTACAGTCAATGGCCTCACTGACGACCCGTAGCACCTTGCTGACGGTAGACAGCAGCAAGTCCGAGATACTCAATGGCCTGATCGGTGGATTACTGGGCGGCAAGTTGAAGCTTGACGCTGTCGGCTGGCAGGGTTTGCTCGACACCGACATCAGCCTGCTCAGCTACCTCGACGCCCTGGCCATTGAACTGCACGTCAGTGCCGGCAACTACGACGCACTGCTCAGCACCGACGCCACCGTCGGCCAATTGATCCAGGCCGCCATCGATGTGCTGCAACGAGGTGGCGAAGGCGTCAAGGTCATCATCAATGACCTGGAAGCGATCAAGCTGATTGCCGCCGGCACCGAGATCCTCCACCTCAAGGACTTGCTGTCCCTCCAGACCGGTCTCGACAAGGCAGCGCTGGACCTCAATCTGAAACTGTTCGATCTGATCCAGGGCTTTGTGCAACTGTCGAACAAAGAAAGTGCGGTGGCGGCGGAATTGCCGGTAAACGTGCTGGGATTGTTGGGCGTCACGGTCAAGACCAAGATCATCGAGCCTGCGCAGTTGTCTACCATCGGCAACCCGAAACTGATCGAGACTCAGCCCATCTTCGTGCGAACGGCCCAAGTCAGGACCTTGGTTTCGGTAAAGTTGCCGATCGTCACAGTGGTAAACGATGTCTTAGCCGGCCTGGTAAAGGTAGTAAATGGTGTACTGAGCGGCCTTCTAGGCATTTTCGATCCCAATTGTTGTCTGGTCAGCGACCTGGCCATCGGAGACCAGCTCGACATTGCCCTGGAAGCGGCCAGCGGCAGCGGTTCTGTCACCGGTTACAGCTGCAACAGCAGCAAAGACAAGTCGTTGACCGTGAAAGGTACAACCTCGGCGGTACGCTTGTTGGTCGGCAAGGTGGATCCGGCCAATTTGTTCTCATCGTCAAAAGAACTCAAGGTCAACGAGTACGGGCTCGTGGATCTGGGCACCCAAACCTGCAACCCCGGCACCACCAACTGTACCCCGCGGGAAGCCTTTGGGGCTGGCGGATTGGGCATCCGAATCTACAGCGAGGTCGCCAAAACCGAGCGCGACCACACCTTCATCAACCCGCCCGCCGTCAACCAACCGCCTGACTATTATCCATTCTCCGCCAGTGATGTGCTTGGCAGCCTGAAAGGCACACTCACGGGCATCCAGTTGATTGAACACACCCCGAAAATAGCCAGCCTGCTGGGTGCGGTACTGAGCCTTGTCACTGGACTGCTCAACGGTTTGCTGTCGACGCTGGGTGGTGTGATCTCCGGCGTACTGGCACCGCTGCTCGACCCTATCGTCAACAACCTCCTCGCCGGCCTGGGCATCGACCTGGCAAAAGTCGAAATCAGTGCCCACCTGTCCTGCAGCCCCGGTGGTCGTGCGCAGTTGGTGATCTGACTCATCCGGCACATCAGGAACACTGATCATCGGCCAACACGCTAACCTATTAAGCCGCCCCCACCTTGTGGCTGGGCGGTGGTGCGCATTAGATTAGCCAATAGTCCGAGGCCTTTAGAATAAGCAGAAGGGATAAGCATGGCGCTTAACGACCAACCCACCCAGATTCGCCCAGGCGAAGAACTTGATGCCAACCTGATCGATCCCTACCTCAAGGCGCATATCCCGGGTTTGAGTGGCACCCCGAAAATCAGCCAGTTCCCCGGCGGTGCGTCCAACCTGACCTACCTGCTGGAATACCCCGGCCAGGAATTCGTCCTGCGCCGCCCGCCCTTTGGCCACAAGGCCAGGTCCGCGCATGATATGGGCCGCGAATACCGGATTCTCAATCAACTGAAAGACGGCTTTCCGTACTGCCCCAAAGCCTACGTGCATTGCACCGACGAATCAGTGATCGGCGCCGAGTTCTATGTGATGGAGCGGGTCAACGGGATCATCCTGCGCTCGGACCTGCCGCCGGAACTGGGCCTGGATGCGGCGAAAGCAGAAGCGTTGTGCAAGAGCTTTATCGACAAGTTCGTCGAGTTGCACCAGGTGGACTATACCGCCTGTGGCCTGGCCGACCTCGGTAAGCCCGAGGGTTACGTCGAGCGCCAGATTCGTGGCTGGAGCGAGCGCTACGAAAAAGCCCTGACCGCCGATGCTCCCCGCTGGGAAGTCGTGCGCGCCTGGCTCCACGACAAGATGCCCGCCGACCATCCGACCTCCAGCATCGTCCACAACGACTACCGCTTCGACAACGTGATCCTCTGCCCCCACAATCCGATGCAGATCATCGGTGTGCTGGACTGGGAACTGACCACCCTGGGCGATCCGCTGATGGACCTGGGCAACAGCCTCGCCTACTGGATAGAAGCGGCGGACCCGGCGCCGGTGCAACTGATGCGCCGCCAGCCGAGCAACGCGCCGGGCATGCTCACCCGTCGCCAGTTCGTTGACTACTACGCTGAACGCTCAGGGATCCAGATCGACAATTTCGACTTCTACTACACCTACGGCCTGTTCCGCCTGGCCGGCATCGTGCAGCAGATCTACTACCGCTTCTTCCATGGCCAGACCCAGGACAAACGCTTTGCGCAGTTCATCCAGATGAACAAGCTGCTGGAGCAAATGAGCCTGAATGTCATCGGCAAATCCGCACTCTGATAGCCCGAGCTATGACCCCACAAGGAACAACCATGTCCAAGACCCAATTGTTCGACCTCGATGGCAAGATCGCTTTCGTTTCCGGCGCCAGTCGCGGTATCGGTGAGGCCATCGCCAAGTTGTTGGCCCAGCAAGGCGCCCATGTGATTGTCTCCAGCCGCAAGATTGAAGGCTGCCAGCACGTGGCGGACGCGATCATCGAAGACGGTGGCAAGGCCACGGCCATCGCTTGTCATATTGGTGAGATGGAGCAGATCACCCAGGTGTTTGCCAATATTCGCGAACAGTTCGGGCGCCTGGATATCCTGGTCAACAACGCCGCCACCAACCCGCAGTTCTGCAATGTGCTGGACACCGACCTGGGCGCGTTCCAGAAGACTGTGGATGTGAACATCCGCGGCTACTTTTTCATGTCGGTGGAAGCCGGCAAACTGATGCGCGAAAACGGCAGTGGCAGCATTATCAACGTGGCATCGATCAACGGCATTTCGCCAGGGCACTTCCAGGGTATCTACTCGGTGACCAAGGCCGCTGTGATCAACATGACCAAGGTATTTGCCAAGGAGTGCGCACAGTTCGGCATTCGCTGCAACGCCCTGCTGCCGGGCCTGACCGACACCAAGTTCGCCTCGGCACTGGTGAAGAACGACTCGATTCTGAAAATGGCCCTGCAACAGATTCCACTCAAGCGTGTGGCAGAACCCAGTGAAATGGCCGGTGCGGTGTTGTACCTGGCCAGCGATGCGTCAAGCTACACCACCGGGGTGTCGCTGAATGTGGACGGCGGTTTCCTGTCCTGATCAGTTGTTCGGCGGTTGCTGCCGAAAACTGACCGCCAAGCGGTTCCAGCCACTGATGCTGGACACCGCCATGGTCAGGTCCACCAGTTCCTCTTCGCTGAATTCGAGGCGCGTCGCGGCGTAGAACTCATCCGAGAGGCTTGAGGTCGGCAACGTCGCCACCGACTCGCTCCAGGCCAATGCCGCCTTTTCCCGCGCGGTAAAAAATGGCGAGTCGCGCCACACGCACAAGGCAAACAAACGTCGCTCACTCTCCCCTCGCTGACGTGCCGCCATCGAGTGCATATCGGTGCAGAATCCGCAGTGGTTGAGCTGCGAGACGCGAATCTTGATCAGCTCCAGCAACGGTTTTTCGATGGACAAGCCGAAGGTCGTCGCCTCCAGCATCAGCATGCCTTTGAGCGCTTGCGGCGAGGCAGTGTAATAATCCAGGCGGGGTTCCATGGGCGGCTCTCTGGCGGCAGATACAATCACGACCTAGCCTAAAGCCCCCGGGGCATAGGCCCTATAGCCAATCAGGCGGTTTATGGGGAGTCCATTTTGGCTATACCGGCGAGGCACACTTGCGGGTAACCTTGGCGTTGATTGATCGCCTCAGGATGGAACATGGAACTGCACGTCGTCATCAACGGCCGCAAGGATCTGGCCGAACAGCTTTACCAGCAGCTGCGCGAGGCCATTGGCTCCGGTCGCCTGGCCGCAGGTGCGCAACTGCCTCCCAGCCGCCTGCTGGCCGAGCAATTGGGTGTGTCGCGCAAGACCGTATCCGACACTTACGCCACCCTGAGCTACGAAGGCCTGCTGATCGGCAAGACCGGTCGTGGCACCTTCGTCAACGCCCGGGCGCCACAGTCCGAGCGCCTGCAAAATGCTACCGACCTGGCCTGCGCCGCCAACCTGAGCAAATGGCAATCCCTGCCATCCCCTATGCGCCACCCCACCCGAGACGGCGCATTGCGCTGCGAATTTATCGGTGGTGCCACGACCCGCAGCCTGTTCCCCCAGGATGAATGGCGGCGCTGCACCCAGGACGCCCTGCGCCGCATTGCCCAGAACAGCGGTTTCTACAGCCAGCCCGAAGGCCTGCCAGCGTTGCGCAATGCCATCGCCCGGCATATCGCTTTTTCTCGCGGGGTCAAATGCCGCGACGACGACATCGTGGTCACCAATGGTGCGCAACAAGCCCTGGACCTGATCGCCCGCGTGGTTCTGGAACCGGGCAGTCTCGTCGCCATGGAAGATCCAGGCTACACCCCGGTGCGGCTGATGTTCGACGCCATGGGCGCGACCGTGGTGGGGGTGCCGGTGGACGAGCAAGGCATCCAGGTCGAGTTGATACCCGACGGTACACGGCTGATCTACGTGACGCCGTCCCACCAGTTCCCCCTCGGCATGCCCATGAGCCTGCCACGCCGCGAAGCCCTGCTGGCACGAGCCTTCGAGCTGGGCGCGATCGTGATCGAGGACGACTACGACAGCGAGTTCCGCTACTCAGGCCGCCCCACCGACTCCCTGCAAAGCATGGACTCACGCGGCATGGTGGCTTACGTCGGCACCTTCTCCAAGACCCTGCTGCCCGAGTTGCGCCTAGGTTATGCGGTACTGCCACCGGCCATCGTGGGCGCGGTACTCAAGGCCAAGCAATTGACCGACCAGCACAGCTCTACCTTGCCCCAATGGGCCCTGGCCAAGTTCATCAGCGAAGGGTATCTGCTCAAGCATATCCGCCGCTGCCATACGGTGTACGCCGGACGTCGGGAGCGCATTCTTGCCCGCCTGGCCGGCGACCTTTCGCCCTGGTTCGACGCCGTGCCCACCGTCGCCGGCTTCCATCTGGCTGCGCTGTGCAAAGTGCCGGTAAATATCCCGTTGCTCATGGAGTTGGCGCGCAAGGTCGAGGTGGGAGTGTATCCGCTGAGCCCGTTCTTCCATGAGACGCCGGTACGCGAGGGCTTGATGATTGGCTTTGGCGCCATCGAGACCCTGGATATCGACCCGGCGCTGGACAAGGTACGCGATATTTTGCAGCAGATTGGTTGAGCCGTTTTCCAGTGGATTGGTTATTGGTGTTTGCAGTCGGTGGTTCTAGCCTGCGTGCTGATACCGAACCCCGGAGACCTTCGCCATGCCTGCCAGTGCCTTCAATACCGTTCATGTTCGTGCAACGCCAGGTCGCTCACCTGCGTTGGGCGAGCGCCTGCAACAGATTGCCGAAGCCGTGCGTACCGCCCCCGGCTGCCTGGACTACAGCGTGCAACGCAGCCCGGTCGACCCTGAGCAGTGGACCGTCAGTGGCCGTTGGCAGTCCGTCGATCAACTCCACGCACACTTCCGGTTGCCAGCCCTGCAAGGCTTTATCGAACTGACCAACCAGTGCCTGGCCAGCCATCTGGTTTTCAATCACTGACTCATTGGTCTCCTGGCCTTTGCCGGGATTGGCTATTGGTCGATCGACGTCCGCAGCTTAGGGTAAAAGGGTCTGGAACTACTCGGAAGCATCGTCATGAAAGTACTGCTCGGCACTACCCTTCTGCTGGCCTCGTTAAGCGTTTTTGCCCACGAACCGGTGTACAACCAGGAAAAAATCAACGTGCTGCAAGAACATGCCCTGGCCAACCTCCCTGGCAAGAAAACCATCATGCTCACCGTGGACTACGCACCCGGCCAGGCCACCGCGCCCCATAGCCACACCGGTACGGCCGTCGCTTACGTGCTGGAAGGCGAGATCACCTCGCGGGTCAACGACGAGAAGGCTGTGACCTATAAGGTGGGCGAGTCGTTCTATGAACCCGCAGGCTCCCGGCACTTTGAATCCAGCAATGCCAGCCAGACCAAGCCAGCCAAGCTGCTGGTGGTCATGGTAATGGACGACAAGGCCGAGGTACTGACGCCGCTGGCCCAATAATCAGCCACACCACCGATAAACCTGTCGAAAATCTGTAGCCGCTGGCGCAGCCTGCAATCGGCTGCGCAGCAGTCGTTTGGGGCTTGAAATTGCTGAAGGTCCTGCGGCCCTTATCGCAGCCTCGTGCCTCGACAGCGGCTACACAAGCGATCTCTGTAGCCGCTGGCGTAGCCTGCGATCGGCTGCGTAGCAGTCGCCTGGGCCTTGAGACCGCTGAAGGTCCTTCGGTCCTTATCGCAGCCTCGTGCCTCGACAGCGGCTACACAAGCGATCTCTGTAGCCGCTGGCGTAGCCTGCGATCGGCTGCGCAGCAGTCGTTTGGGGCTTGAAATTGCTGAAGGTCCTGCGGCCCTTATCGCAGCCTCGTACCTCGACAGCGGCTACACAAGCGATCTCTGTAGCCGCTGGCGCAGCCTGCGATCGGCTGCGCAGCAGTCGTTTGGGGCTTGAAATTGCTGAAGGTCCTGCGGCCCTTATCGCAGCCTCGTGCCTCGCCAGCGGCTACAAAAATCGGCTTCAGGCGTTCGACAAGCCAACTCCCGCACTCTCATCCAATTTCGCCAGCTAAACCTCCCCCAACAACAACCCCTGCTCCCGTGCACACAGCTCCACCAAATAATCCCACAACACCCGTAACCGCACCGACTTGTGCAGTTCGCGCCGGGAGCTGATCCAATAACTGCGCTGGATACTTTCTTGCGGCAACAGCGGCACCAGGTCCGGATCGGACGCTGCCATGAAGCACGGCAAAACTGCAATCCCCAGCCCCGAGCGCGCCGCCTGGTGCTGGGCGATGACGCTGGTGCTGTGGAACACTACTTTGGGATTGCGGCAAAAGCTGCTGAGGAGTTTCAGTTCCTGGCTGAACAGCAGGTCATCGACATAATCGATCCAGGCATGTCCTGCCAGGTCTTCGCGCTTTTCGATGGGTGGCGTGCGATCCAGGTAGCTGCGGCTGGCATAGAGGGCCAGGCGGTAGTCGGTAAGCTTGCGGGTCACCAGTTGATCAACACTTGGCCGTTCCAGGTGGATGCTGATTTCTGCCTCGCGGTTGAGGATGCTGACAAAGCGCGGCACCGCCACCAACTCCACTTCCAACCCCGGATAACGCTCGAACAGGCCACCCATGCGCCCGGCTAAAAACATCACGCCCAGCCCCTCGGCCACGCCGAGACGAATTTTGCCCAGGAGCGCGGCGCTATGAGTCAACTCCTCTGCGGCCAGCAGCGCGACGTTTTCCATGGCTTCAGCGTGCTTGAGCAGCGCCTCACCGGATGGCGTCAGCGCATAGCCCTGGGCATGCTGCACGAATAACGCGGTACCCAGGCTTTTTTCGATGGCCTCGATATGCCGGGCCACCGTGGCGTGAGTCGTTTTCAGGCGTTGCGCCGCAGTGAGCAGGCGCCCGCTGCGCTGTAACTCGAGAAAAAACCGCAGATCATTCCAGTCGAACATTTCACCTCCCCTCTTCCCTTAAGAGTAGCGCTGTTTAAAAACGCACAGCAGCTGGGTAAAAATTAACATTTTTAAGACGAAAACTAACAACTAGGATGAAACCCATAAGAACAACAAACGAGGTCACAGATGCATTCTGCAACGGCTGAGTACGATTACGTGGTGGTAGGCGCCGGCCCTGCGGGGTGCCTGCTGGCCAATCGGTTGTCCGCCAACCCAGCCCATCGCGTGCTGCTGCTTGAAGCCGGTGGCCGCGATAACTATCCCTGGATTCATATCCCCGTCGGCTACCTGTTCTGTATCGGCAACCCTCGCACCGACTGGTGCTTCAAGACCCAAGCCCAGGCAGGCCTGCAAGGTCGCGCCCTGAGCTACCCACGAGGCAAAGTGCTGGGCGGCAGTTCATCGATCAACGGCATGATCTATATGCGCGGCCAGGCACAGGACTACGATGGCTGGGCGGCCGATGACAATCCCGGTTGGGCCTGGGACGATGTGCTCCCCCTGTTCAAGCAAAGCGAAAACCATTTCGCCGGTGGCTCACAGTTTCATGGTGAAGGTGGTGAATGGCGTGTCGAACAGCAGCGCCTGCACTGGCCAATCCTCGATGCCTTTCGCGATGCAGCAAGACAAAGCGGTATCGCCAGCATCAGCGACTTCAACCAGGGCGACAATGAGGGCTGCGGCTATTTCCAGGTCAACCAGAAAACCGGGGTGCGCTGGAATGCGGCCAAGGCGTTTCTCAAGCCGATTCGCCAGCGCCCCAACCTCACCGTACTGACCGAAGTTGAGGTCGATCGTGTGTTGCTGGAAAACAGCCGCGCTGCCGCCGTCATTGGCCGTCAGCAAGGCCAGCAAAACACCTGGCGGGCGCGTAAGGAAATCATCCTGTGCGCCGGCTCCGTGGGTTCACCGGGGATTCTGCAACGCTCCGGCATTGGCCCGGCCAGCGTACTCAAGCCGCTGGGTATCGATGTTGTGCATGAACTGCCGGGCGTCGGCGGCAACCTGCAGGATCACTTGCAACTGCGGCTGATCTACAAGCTGGAAAACGCCCGCACCCTGAACCAGGTCGCCGGCACGCTGTGGGGCAAAATGGGCATGGGCCTGCGCTACCTGTATGACCGCAGCGGCCCGCTGTCCATGGCGCCCAGCCAACTCGGCGCGTTCGCCCGCTCGGGGCCGGAGCAGACGTCGGCCAACCTCCAATACCACGTTCAACCGCTGTCCCTTGAGCGTTTCGGCGAGCCGCTGCATGCGTTCCCGGCCTTTACCGCGTCGGTCTGCGACCTACGGCCACAAAGCCGTGGGCGCATCGATATTCGCTCAACCGATCCTCAGGACGCGCCGCTGATTCAGCCCAACTACCTCAGCCATCCGCACGACTTGAAAGTCGCCGCCGACGCCATTCGCCTGACCCGGCGTATCGTGGCCGCGCCCGCGTTGAAGCTATTCAAGCCGGTGGAGTACCTGCCCGGCGATGCCCTGCAAACCGAAGAGCAATTGCACGAAGCCGCTGCGCGGATCGGCACCACCATCTTCCACCCGGTAGGTACCTGTCGCATGGGCAGCGACAAGGACGCCGTGGTCGACGCGCAGTTACGGGTCCATGGCATCCCTGGCCTGCGCATCGCCGACGCCTCGATCATGCCGCGCATCACCTCTGGCAACACCTGTTCACCGACGCTGATGATCGCGGAAAAAGCCGCGCATCTGATCCTTTCGCCGAACACAAGGAGTCTCGCCACGGAGAAACAACGGGTTACATCGGTTTGACCTGTAGTGTGGGAGCGAGGGGGATTCCTGGTTCTTGTTCGCGGAGGTCGTTAACGATAACGCGGGAAGCCTGGTACTCAACGTCGCTCTCAGGTTTTTCGCGAGCAAGCTCGCTCCTACAAAAGAACAGCGGCGCCGATCCGGCGTCGACAGTGGAACAACAATAAATAATCACTGTGAGGGCTACCCAATGTCAGAACATGCTCAACCTCTGGACCCGGCGCTCGGCGCACGCGCCAGCAACGACACGCAAAAAGTCATCTTCGCCTCCTCTCTGGGGACGGTGTTCGAGTGGTATGACTTTTTCCTTTATGGCGCCCTGGCTGCGGTGATCAGCAAACAATTCTTTGCCGGGGTCAACGACACCACGGCCTTCATCTTCGCGTTGATGGCCTTCGCCGCCGGCTTTGTGGTGCGGCCGTTTGGCGCTCTGGTATTCGGGCGCCTCGGCGACATGATCGGGCGTAAATACACCTTCCTCGCCACCATCATCCTGATGGGCGTGGCGACCTTTTGCGTCGGCTTGCTGCCGACCTATTCCAGCATCGGCATTGCCGCGCCGATTATCCTGGTGGCGCTGCGCATGCTCCAGGGCCTGGCCCTGGGTGGCGAGTACGGCGGCGCGGCCACTTACGTTGCCGAGCACGCCCCGGCTGGCAAACGCGGTTTCCACACCAGTTGGATTCAGTCCACCGCCACCCTCGGCCTGCTGCTGTCCTTGCTGGTGGTACTGGCGTGCCGCTATTTCACCGGCGATCAATTCGAAGTCTGGGGCTGGCGCCTGCCGTTCCTGCTGTCGATCGTGCTGCTGGGGGTTTCCACCTGGATCCGCATGAGCCTGCATGAGTCGCCGGCCTTTCTGAAAATGAAAGAAGAAGGCAAGACCAGCAAGGCACCGATCCGCGACTCCTTCGGCAAATGGGAAAATCTCAAGGTGGTGCTGATCGCCCTGTTCAGCATCAATGCCGGGCAAGCCGTGACGTTCTACGCCGCGCAGTTCTATGTGTTGTTCTTCCTCACACAGTTCCTGAAGATGGACCCGGCCCTGGCCAATATGCTGCTGATCATCAGCGTGGTGATCGGTGCACCATTCTTTATCTTCTTCGGCTGGCTGTCGGACAAAGTGGGACGTAAACCGGTGCTGATGGTCGGCCTGTTGCTGGCTACCCTGTTGTATTTCCCGATCTTCAAGGGCCTGGCCCACTACACCAACCCGGCGATGGACCAGGCCAGCAACCAGGCGCCGATCACCGTGCTGGCGGACCCGGCCACTTGCACCTTCCAATTCGACCCGGTGGGCAAGGCGCGTTTCGACAGCCCATGCGACAAGGTCAAGACCTTCCTGGTCAAGCAGGGCCTGCCCTACAGCAGCGCTGCCGCCCCGACAGGCAGCCCGGTGCAGGTGAACGTGGGCGAGGTACGCATTGACGGCTACGACGAAGCAGCCTTGAAGGGCGCAGTGGCACTGGCAGGTTATCCGCAGTCAGCCGATATGGCACAGGTCAACAAAACCATGGTGGTGGTGCTGATCGTCGCGCTGATCCTCATCGCCGCGATGTGCTACGGGCCGCTGGCGGCGCTGATGGTAGAGTTGTTTCCGACCCGCATCCGCTATACCTCGATGTCCTTGCCCTATCACATCGGCAACGGCTGGTTCGGCGGCTTCCTGCCCACGGTCTCGTTTGCCTTGGTGGTGTACACCGGCGATATCTTCTATGGCTTGTGGTACCCGGTGGTAATTACCGGCGTGAGCCTGATTGTCGGGTTGTTCTGCCTTAAAGAAACCCGGAATGTGGATATCGATAGCGACTGAGCAGCAAGTGGCAAGCTTCAAGCGGCAAGAAAAAGCGATTCGGCTTTTACTTGTCGCTTGCAGCTTGAAACCTTCAGCTGTACATCCATACAGATAAAGCTTGATCAACGCGGTCTACTTGCTCATCCTGCTCCCATTCAATTTCGTGATGAATGTGGTGACCATGCGGCTGTTCCTCTGTGAAAAACCGTCCCAGGCCAAGGATATCGCCGCCGTACTCGGCGCGAGCCGACGTGGCGACGGTTGCTGGCTGGGGCCGGGGGTCACGGTAACCTGGTGCATCGGCCACCTGCTGGAAACCGCTCCGCCCGATGCCTACGACGCCAAGTACAAACGCTGGGTGCTGGCCGACCTGCCTATCGTCCCGGAAAAATGGAAGATGCTGGTCAAGCCCAGGACCGCCAGCCAGTACAAAGCGGTCAAGCGCTTGCTGGGGGAAGCCCAGGAACTGGTGATTGCCACTGATGCCGACCGGGAAGGCGAGATGATCGCCCGGGAACTGGTGGAACATTGCCGTTATCGTGGGCCAATCCAACGGTTGTGGCTCTCGGCGCTGGACGATGCCTCGATTCGCAAAGCCCTTACGGCACTAAAACCCGGCGCCGAAACCTTCAGCCTGTATCACTCGGCCCTGGGGCGTTCCCGTGCCGACTGGCTGATCGGCATGAACATGAGCCGCCTGTTTACCCTGCTGGGGCGCCAATCCGGCTATCAAGGCGTATTGCCGGTCGGCCGGGTGCAAACCCCGACCCTGCGCCTGGTCGTCGATCGCGACCGCAGCATCGCAGACTTCGTGCCGGTGGCTTACTGGGCCATCGATGTCGATTTGCTCCATGCCCCTATAACCTTTACCGCCCAATGGCGCGCCGCCGAAGACGTCTGTGACGATCAGGGCCGCTGTCTGAATCCACAGCGGGCCCGAGATGCCGCCGACGCCATGAACAACGCCAGCCATGCGCGGTTGATCAAGCTGCGCACCGAACGCATGCGCGAAGTGGCGCCTCTGCCCTTCGACCTCGGCACGCTGCAGGAAATCTGCTCGAAAAAACTCGGCCTTGGTGCCCAGGAAACCCTGGACATCGCCCAATCG
Organism: Pseudomonas karstica; assembly: GCF_009707515.1. GTDB lineage: Bacteria > Pseudomonadota > Gammaproteobacteria > Pseudomonadales > Pseudomonadaceae > Aquipseudomonas > Aquipseudomonas karstica. Next base: position 45,498 of record NZ_WLYI01000037.1, read on the forward strand.
CTCTACGAAACCCACAAAGTCATCACCTATCCGCGCAGTGATTGCGGCTATTTGCCCCTTAGTCAACACAGCGAGGCACCTGGCATTCTTGCAGCGCTGGGCCGGGCTGATCAGGCGGTCCAAGCCTTGATGCCGCATATCGACCCCCAGCGCCGCTCCCGGGCCTGGAACGATGCCAAGGTCAGCGCCCACCACGGCATCATCCCCACTGGCGCCGGCAGGGACCTGGGGCAACTGACGGGCAAGCACCGCGCGGTCTACACCCTGATTCGTGCCCGCTACCTGGCGCAGTTCCTGCCCAACCACGAATACGACCGTACCCAGGCCGATTTCGATTGCGCGGGCGAAGCCTTGCGGGCAGTGGGCAAAGTCATCGTCGAGCCGGGCTGGAAACGCGCACTGCCTGAAGCCCTGGCACCGACCAAGGGGCGCGAGGCGTCGGCGCCGCAGTCCTTGCCAACGCTGGTACAAGGCAATGATTACGCGGTAGCCAAGGTCAACCTCAAGGACCTGTGGACCCAACCGCCCAAGCCGTTCACCGAGGGCGACTTGATCAAGGCAATGAAAAACGTCGCCAAACTGGTGGAAGACCCATTGCTCAAGCAAAAGCTCAAGGACACCACCGGGATCGGTACCGAAGCCACCCGTGCAGGGATCATCCAGGGCTTGCTGGACCGGGGCTACCTGGTGAAAAACGGCAAGGCCCTGTCGGCGACACCGGCAGCGTTCAGCCTGATCGATGCAGTGCCACGGGCGATTGCCGATCCCGGCACCACGGCCATTTGGGAGCAGGCCCTGGACATGGTCCAGAGTGGTGAAATGAGCCTGGAAGAATTCGTCGCCAAACAGGCCGCGTGGATGAGCAAACAGGTGGCGCGCTGTACCGGCATGCGTCTGACCATCAGCGGTCCGGCCAGCCTAGCGGGACGCGGAGCCACACCTTGGAAAAACAAGCGCAAACCGGCCAAGCGCAAGACAGCGAGCAGCCCCAGGCAGGCGAAAAAACCGATAAACAAGACGTAGAAGGGTGAAGAAACCGGAACAATGACGTTTTTCGACGAGATATACGCCGCTTTGGACCTTGCCCTGCCTTGGGCAGTCTAGGATTCTGTAGGGACTGCTAACCTCCCAACGATAACAATATCGGAGTGGCCTCCATGAAAACCGTTGCGCAAGTGCTCAAGTCCAAAGACCAGAAAAACCAGCAAGTCCACACCATCCCACATGACCATACGGTGTTTGAAGCGCTGATCGTAATGGCGTCGAAAAACGTCGGTGCCTTGCCCGTTCTCAAAGATGGGAAAGTTGTCGGGATAATCAGTGAACGTGACTACGCCCGCAAGGTCATCCTTCATGGCCTGTCCTCCGTGACGACCAAGGCCCACGAGATCATGAACTCGCCGGTGATTACCGTTGACACCCACCAAACCGTCGAGAAATGCATGAACATCATGACCGACAGCCACCTGCGCCATCTTCCAGTGGTTGAGGACGGCCAACTCTTGGGCCTATTGTCCATCGGTGACTTGGTCAAGGAAGCCATTGCCGAACAGACGGACCTGATCAAACAACTGGAGCAGTACATTCGCGGCGAATGAGGCCACAAGCGGGAGTCGCCCCCTGTAGCCGCTGTCGAGGCACGAGGCTGCGATAAGGGCCGAAGGACCTTCAGCAATCTC
>NZ_WLYI01000038.1 GCF_009707515.1 Pseudomonas karstica
CTGCGCCAACACCACGGCCGGCGTGCTGTCTTCGAGCATGTAGGCAATGCGGTCCAACGGATAAGCCGGATCCAGCGGTACATAACCGCCGCCTGCTTTCAGAATCGCCAGCAGGCCCACCACCATGTCGAGGCCACGCTCGACACAGATCGCCACTCGCGAATCCGGCTGTACACCCTGCTTGCGCAGGTAATGCGCCAACCGGTTGGCGCGCTCATTCAGCTCGCGATAACTCAAGCGTTGCCCACCATGCAGCACCGCCAGCGCCTCTGGGGTGCGCGCCACCTGGGCTTCAAACAAGCCGTGAATCGTCTGCTCCAGTGGGTAATCGGCTTGCGTGGCATTGAAGTCGAACAGCAGGCGCTCGCGCTCGGCCCTGTCCACCAGCGCTATGTGTTCAAGCACGGCCTGGTCATTGTCGACCATGGCTTGCAACACCCGTTTGAAATAGCCGACATAACGCACCATCGTCGCCTCATCGAACAGCGCAATGGCGTATTCCAAAGTACCGCGAATACCATCCTGGCTCTCTCCAAGGTTCAGGGAAACGTCGAACTTGGCAAAATGGCTGTCGCAGGTGATGCCTTCCAGGGTCAGGTCACCCAGGGCCAGGGACGGACCGTCGTTGCTCTGCCAGGACAACAGGGTCTGGAACAGTGGGCTATGGGCCAGGCTGCGCACCGGCCGGGTGACTTCCACCACCTGCTCGAACGGCAAGTCCTGATGTGCCTGGGCCGCCAGCGTCAGGGCCTTGACTCGAGTCAACAACGCCTCGACGCTCAACTCGCCGCGGGTGTCGATGCGCACTGCCAGGGTATTGACGAACAGGCCGATCAGCCCTTCCACCTCAACACGCTGGCGGTTGGCGGCCGGTGAACCGATCACCACGTCCTGCTGCCCGGACAAGCGCGACAGCAACATCGCCCAGGCCGCCATCATGGTCATGTAGAGGGTGGCGCCATGGCGTTGGCTCAGGGCCTTGAGGCCCGCGGTCAACTGCACATCCAGATGGACCCCTACGCTGCTGCCGGCGTAGTCCTGCTGCGCCGGTCGCGGGCGGTCGGTGGGCAGCATCAGCAAGGCCGGCGCACCCGCCAGAGTCTGCTGCCAGTAGTTGCTCTGACGTTGCAGCACCTCGCCGCTCAGCCACAGGCGCTGCCAGACCGCGAAGTCGCCGTACTGGATGGTCAATGGCGGCAGCGGATCAGCCTGGCCCAGGCTGAAAGCGTGGTACAGCGCCATCAGTTCGCGAGTCAGTACGTCCATGGACCAGCCGTCTGAGACGATATGGTGCAGGGTCAACAGCAGCACATGGTGGTCGTCGGCCATGATCACCAGACGCCCGCGCAGCAGTGGGTCGCGTTGCAGGTCGAACGGCGCCGAAGCTTCGCCGTGGATCAACGCATCCAGCAGTTTTTGTGCCTCGGGATGGCCGCGCAAGTCCTGCACATGCAGGGGCAACACGTCCTCGGCCGGCAGGATCAGCACCCGGGCGTCGTCACCCTGCTGGGCAAAGCGACTGCGCAAGGTTTCATGCCGGGCGACAATGCGTGCCAGGGCCCTTTGCAGCGCGTCGACATGCAACTGGCCGCGCAGGCGCAAGCCGATGGGGATGTTGTAGGCGGTGTTGGCACCCTCCATCAACGCCAGGAACCATAAGCGCTGCTGGGCAAACGACAGCGGCAGATCCTGGTCACGGGAGGCCGGTAGAATATCCGGCAAGGTGCTGCGGCCCGCCAGGGCCAGCACCTGGGCGACAGCGGCAAGTTCGGGATTGGCGAACAAATCGCCGAGCTGCAGATCGACACCCAGACGCTGTCGCACCTGGGAGACCATGCGCATCGCCAACAGCGAGTGGCCGCCCAGCTCAAAGAAATGATCCTGGCGCCCGACGCGCTCCACCTGCAGTACATCGGCCCAGACCTGCGCCAGCAGGGTTTCGATTTCACCGATGGGCGCTTCGTATTCACGGGTAAAAACCGCGGCCATGTCTGGCTTGGGCAGGGCCTTGCGGTCCAGCTTGCCGTTGGCGGTCAGTGGCAGCACATCCAGCTTCACATAAGCCACAGGCACCATGTAGTCCGGCAGATGCGCCACCAGATGGGCGCGGATGTCTCCCACCGCATGGGCATCGATCTGCGGGTTTTCGGTAAAGTACGCCACCAGGCGTGGCTCGCCAGGCTGGTCTTCACGGGCCAGCACCACCGCCTCCTGAATGCCGGGGAGTTGGCCGAGGCATGTTTCGATCTCGCCCAGTTCAATGCGCACGCCGCGGATTTTCACCTGGTCGTCGTTGCGCCCCAGGTATTCAAGAGTGCCGTCAGCCAGCCAGCGCGCCAGGTCGCCGGTGCGGTACATGCGGCCAGGGTTGAACGGGTCGTCGAGGAAGCGTTCGCCGGTCAGTTCCGGGCGGTTCAAGTAACCCCGCGCCACACCTTTGCCGCCAACGTACAGCTCGCCCGCAACGCCAATCGGCACCAGACGTTGCTGTTCGTCCAGCAGGTACACCGTGGCATTGGCCATGGGCTTGCCAATGTGCAATGGCTGGCCCGCCTCGACCCGGCCGGATGTGGCCACCACCGTGGCTTCGGTGGGGCCGTAGTTGTTGATCACATCGAAGTGCTGGGCACGGCTGAACTGACGCAGGCGATCGCCACCGATCAGCAACGTGCGCAGGGTCGGATGTTCGATGTTCTGGCTAAAGGCATATTCGGCCACCGGTGTCGGCAGGAAGCATACATCCAGGGGCTGGGCGCGCCACCAGTCCAGCAGCGCGTCGATGTCTTCGGCACCGTCATGGGCAGGCGGCAGATGCAACGTTGCACCGGCACAAAGCGCCGGCCAGACTTCCCAGGCCATCGCGTCAAAACCAAAACCGGCAACACTGGCGGTATGGCGACCCTGGCACAGGTCGAAGGTGCTGCAATGCCAGTCCACCAGGTTGGCCACGGTATGGTGCTCGACCATCACGCCCTTGGGCAGGCCGGTGGAACCGGAGGTGTAGATCACATAAGCCAGGTTCTGCGACGTGACGGCTACCTGTGGATTGGCCGTCGAATGCTGCTGCCAAGAAGGTTGATCGAGGTTGAGCACAGGCACATCAAGGCTTGGCAACCGCGCCAGTAAGTCCTGCTGGGTCAGTACCGCCACTGGCGTGCTGTCATTGAGCAAGTAGCCCAGGCGCTCGGCGGGATGGGACGGGTCCACCGGCACATAGCAAGCCCCCGACTTGAGGATCGCCAGCAAGCCGGCCAGGGTTTCCAGCCCACGCCGGGCAACGATGGCCACGCGGTCGTCGGGTTTTACCCCCAGGCCCAGCAGGTGATGAGCCAGCCGGTTGGCCTGTTGATTCAACTCGGCATAGGTCAGTTGCCGGCCTTGGTACACTGCCGCTACAGCATCCGGGGTCAGCGCGGCTTGGGCTTCGATGCGACCATGCAGGGTGGTGCCTTGCAGGTAGTCGGCGTGGGAGGCATTGAATTGCAACAGTTGTTGGCGCTCTGCCTCGGGCAAGACCGATACCTGATCAAGTGCCGTCTGCGGTGCCTGTTCCAGAGCCCGAACCAGGTTTTCCAACGCGGTTTGCAAATAGCCGCACACCCGCTGTGGATCGATCCGGGTGCTGGCCAGAAGGCTCAGGCTGAAGTCTTCGCCCAGGTCATCGACACTCAAGGTCAGCGGGTAATTGGTGCGTTCTTCAGAGCTGAGGGCAACGATCCCCTGCCACGCCGATACCGCTTCGGCACTGGCTTTCGCCGCACTGTGCCGGTAGTTGAGCAAAGCGCTGAACAACGGCATCGGGGCTACCACGCCGCTGCAACGCTGGGCCAGGGCCAGGGATGCGTGCTCATGACGCATCAGGGTCGTCAGGTGGGCATGGGTCGCCTTGACACCGGCGCGCACGTCTTGGCGCCCCACGTCTACACGCAACGGCAAGGTATTGATGAAAATCCCGAGAGCCCGATCTGTATCGTGGCTACCCTGCATGCGCCCCATCAACACGGTGCCGAACACCACCTTTTCCTTGCCGGCAAGTGCGCCCAGCACCTGGGCCCAGCCCACATGAAACAGGCTCGCCGCGCTCACACTCAACTGCCGGGCCTGTGTGCGCAGACGCCGGCTCAACTCGGGCGCAAGCCCCAGGCTGATATGCGCGATACCTCGACCATCGCCTTGGACGTCCTGCAAACCAAAGGGCAAGGTGGGCTCGCTGATATCCCCCAGCATCTGGCGGAAAAACGTCTCGTGCTCCTGCTCGCTGACGCCCAATCGTGCATGGGCAACATAATTGCGAAAAGGCACAGCCTGGCCCAAGGTGTGAGCCTGGCCCAGCAGGCAAGCCTGCATTTCATGGCAAACCACCTCCAGTGCGCTGTGATCCATGGCCATGTGATGAAACAGCAGGATCGCGACAATCCGCTGATTGGCCGGATCGTTGGCGTATACCAGGCGCAGCAGCGGCGCCTGGGTCACGTCCAGGCGGTAATGGCGGCCATCAAAACGGTCATGCAACTGGACGTCAATGTCACCCTGGGCCGGGTCCAGCTCAACGGCCTGCACCGGTAGCCTGGCCGTGCGCCAGACCACTTGCGACGGCTCCTCCAGGCCTTCCCAGACAATCCCTGTGCGCAGGATGTCGTGGCGATCCATGACCCGCTGCAAGGCTTGGGCAAATCCATTCAGGCGCTCAAGACTGTCGAAGGCAAACTGCGACTGCATGATGTAGGGATCGCCCTGCGCGGCGCTCACATGGTGGTAGAGAATGCCTTCCTGCAACGGCGCCAGGGGGTAGATATCCTGGACATTGGCCGCGCCACCGTCGACGGTCTCGACGATCCGGTCGATGGCGTCCTGGTGCAAGGTCGAGAGGGTCAACATCGCCGGGGTTATGCGGCTGGCACCTGCCGGGATGCCGTTGGCAGGGACCTCGACCTCGCCGGCCTTGGTCGCCGAATAGAGACCAGCCTTGATCAACTCGATCAGCGCCGGTTTGTGCTCACGCAGCGCAGCCAGTACTGCCGGATCGCTCAAGGCGTGCTTGTTGCCCTGCACCGACAATTGATCGCCCTTGAGCGCCAGTTGGATATCTTTGGCTTTCAGTGTCGCCAACAGTTCGATCATGCTCACAGGACGATCTCCATTCGTTCGGTAATTGAGGCGTAGCCGGCAAGTGTCGGCTGCTCGAACAGTGCCCTGACATCGGCTTCAATGCCTTCCTGGCGCAAGAGGCCAATCAGACTGACGGCCAGCAGCGAGTGCCCGCCCAGTTCAAAGAAATTGTCATGACGCCCTACCCGCTCCACTTTCAGCAGTTGAACCCAGAGCCGGGCCAGGGTGGTTTCGATTTCCCCGATGGGCGCTTCGTATGCGTGCACGATCAACGACTCCAGGCCTGGCGCCGGGAGGGCCTTGCGGTCCAGCTTGCCATTGGGGCTCAGTGGCAACGCGTCGAGGTAGACGAAGACCGCCGGCACCATGTAGTCCGGCAACTGCTCCAGCAGATAAGCCCGCAGGTCTTGGATCTCGGCCTGAACCCCGGTGTAATAGGCAACCAGCCGCTTGTCCCCCGGCCCCTCTTCACGGGCTATAACCACGCTTTCGTTGACCTGCGGGTAGGCACTCAAGCGAGCCTGGATTTCCCCCAGTTCAATACGCAGGCCACGGATCTTCACCTGGTCGTCGTTGCGGCCCAGGTACTCAATGGTGCCATCGGGCAGGTAACGACCAATATCCCCGGTGCGGTACAGGCGGCCTTCGGTGAAGGGGTCTTTGAGGAAGCGTTCGGCGGTCAGCTCAGGACGGTGCAAGTAACCGCGGGCGACCTGTACCCCGCCAATAAATAGCTCGCCGACCACACCCAGCGGCACCGGTTGCAACTGCGTGTCCAGCACGTACATCCGGGTGTTGGCAATCGGCTTGCCGATCGGCGTGTTATCCGGCGTCACGGTACCGGCGCAGTTCCATGCCGTCACATCCACCGCAGCTTCAGTCGGGCCATACAGGTTATGCAATTGGCTGGCTGGCAATTGCTGCTTGAAGCGCCGCACCAGACTGCCCGGCAGTGCCTCACCGCTGCACATCACCCGCTGCAGGCAGGCCGTCTGGCTGACATCACCGTGAGCCAGGAATACATCGAGCATCGATGGCACGAAGTGCAGCGTGGTGATCTGTTCGGCGGCAATCACCTCACACAAGTAAGCCGGGTCCTTGTGACCGCCTGGGCGAGCCATGACCAGCCGTGCCCCGGTGAACAGCGGCCAGAAGAATTCCCACACCGACACGTCGAAACTGAACGGGGTTTTCTGCAAGACCGCATCGCTTGCCGACAGGCCATAGGCGTCCTGCATCCACAGCAGGCGGTTGACCACCCCGCCGTGTTCGTTAATCACGCCCTTGGGCTGGCCGGTGGAGCCGGAGGTGTAGATCACATAGGCCTGGTGCTGCGCGGTCAGGCCTGCAACCTGCGGGTTGCTCGAAGGCTGGTGTTCCCACGTGTTGTGGTCAAGGTCCACCCTCGGTACTGCCGCCTCACCCAACAAACCAGAGGTCGCGCCCTGCACCAGCACCGTCACTGGCGCGCTGTCGCTCAGCATGTAGCGGATGCGTTCCGTTGGATACGTTGGGTCCAGCGGCACATAACCACCGCCCGCCTTGAGGATGGCGAACAGGCCAATGACCATCGCCAGGCCACGTTCAACACAGATCGCCACTCGCGAATCCGGCCCCACGCCTTGCTCTCGCAGGTGATGAGCCAACTGATTGGCACGCGCATTCAACTCGGCGTACGTCAGCCGCTGCTCGCCGGCCTGTACCGCCAAGGCATCGGGTGTACGCAGTACCTGGCCTTCGAACATCCCGTGCAGGGTCTGCTCAAGGTTGTAATCCACCTGCGTGGCGTTGAACTCGAACAGCAGTTTGTCGCGCTCCTCGTGCCCCAGGATCGGCAGGCGATTGAGCGGTTGGTGCGGTGCCTGCTCCAGGGCTTGCACCAGGTTGACCAGCGCCATCTGCATATAGCCGCAGACCCGCTGCGCGCCGACCTGCGCAAACGTCAGGGCCGTCAGGTCATAACCCTCGCCCAAATCATCGACGTTCAGGGACAGGGGGTAGTTGGTGCGCCCATCATTGGTCAGGGTCTGCACGCCTTCCCAGGCTTGCTGTGCCGTTTTTGAACGGATCGCACTGCCTCGGTGGCGATAGTTGAGCATCGAGCTGAACAGCGGTAGCGGCGCTGCAACCCCACTGCAACGCTGGGCCAGGGCCAAAGACGCGTGTTCGTGCCCCAGCAGCGCAGAGAGCCGGACATGGGTCTGCCGCACGCTGGCGCGCACGCCTTGCTCATTGATGTCCAGGCGCAGCGGCAGGGTATTGATGAATACCCCCAGGGCCCGATCGGCACCCTCGCCGCCCTGCAACCGGCCCACCAGAACTGTGCCGAACACCACGTTTTGTTTACCGCAGGTCACTGCCAGCACTTGGGCCCAAGCCAAGTGAAACAGGCTGGCGGCACTGACGCCGAGCACGCGCGCCTGAGCTTTCAAGCGTCGGCTGAACGCAGCGTCCAAGCTGTGGGTGTACTCCTCGATATGGCGTCCGTCGCCCTGCACATCCTGTAGGCCGAAGGGCAGTGTTGGCTCGTTGATATCACCCAGCATCTCGCGGAAGAACGCTTCATGCTCTTGCTCGCTGACGCCCAGGCGCGCCTGGGCCACGTAGTTGCGATAAGGCATCGGCGGGGCCAGCAGCGCGGTGTCGCCGAGCAGGTAGCCTTGCATTTCCCGCAACACGACATCGAACGCGGTGTGATCCAGAGCGATGTGGTGATACAGCAGCACCACCACCACACGCTGATTCGCCGGATCCTCGGCGTACATCAGGCGGATCAGCGGCGCCTGGCTAATATCCAGGCGGTAGCGCCGGGCGTCGAAACGCTCATGCAGCGCGGCCAGCACATCGCCCTCCAGTTGCAGCTTCTGTACGATCAGCTCGGCCTTGCGCCAGACCACTTGCACCGGCTGCACCAACCCTTCCCAGACCACCCCGGTACGCAGGATGTCATGGCGATGGATCACCTGTTGCAAAGCCTGGGCAAAGGTATTCAGACGCTCGATGCTGTCAAAGGCCAGGTGCGATTGCAGCAGGTACGGGTCACCCTGCTCTGCCGTGATGTAGTGATAAAGGATGCCTTCCTGCAACGGCGCCAGCGGGTAGATGTCCTGTACGTTGGCCGCGCCACCCGGCACGTTGGTGACGATCTGGTCGATGGCCGACTGCTCAAGCTCCACCAGCGACAGCATCTGCGGGGTAATGCGCTGGCAATCCGCCGGGATGCCGTTGGCTGGCACCAGCACTTCCCGTCCGCTGCCCACGGCCGCCGCCAGGGCGGCCAGGGTAGGCTGACTGAACAGCACCCGCACATCGGCACTCAGGCCTACCTGGCGCATGCGCTCGATCAGGCTCACGGCCAGCAACGAATGACCGCCCAACTCGAAGAAGTGATCATGGCGCCCCACCTGCTCAACCTGCAGCACCTCGCTCCAGATCCGCGCCAGGGTGGTTTCCACCTCGCCTCGGGGCGCTTCGTATTCACGGCTGAGCATCGCCGCCTGATCCGGGGCGGGTAATGCCTTGCGATCCAGCTTGCCGTTGGCGGTCAGCGGCCAACTGTCCAGCTTCACATAGGCCACTGGCACCATGGCCTCGGGCAACCGGCCTTGCAGTTCGGCGCGCAGGGTTTCGATATCCAAGGGAGTTCGCGCAGTGAACCAGGCAATCAGGCGACCATCGAGCACCTGGACCACAGCCTCCTTGACGCCCTCCAGTGCGGCCAGGCGGGTTTCGATCTCACCCAATTCGACACGCACGCCACGAACCTTCACCTGGTCGTCATTGCGTCCCAGGTAGTCGAGATTGCCGTCCGCCAACCAGCGCGCCAGGTCGCCGGTGCGGTACATGCGCCCAGGATTGAAGGGGTCTTGCACAAAGCGCTCGGCGGTCAGGTCCGCACGGTTCAGGTAGCCCCGGGCCACTCCACTGCCGCCCACATACAACTCACCCACGACGCCCACCGGCACCGGACGTAGTTGCTCATCGAGCAGGTACACCGTGGTATTGGCCATCGGCTTGCCGATATGCAGCGCCTGCCCGGCGTGAATACGCCCCGAGGTGGCGACCACAGTGGCTTCGGTCGGGCCATAGTTGTTGATCACCTCGAAGCGCCGCTCCCGGGTGAACTGGCGCAGCCGATCACCACCGACCAACAAGGTGCGCAGGGTCGGGTGCTCCAGGTCCTGGCTGAAGGCGTATTCGGCCACCGGCGTCGGCAGGAAGCTGACGTCCAGCGGCTGGGTCATCCACCAGGCCAGCAGTTCGTCGAGATTGTCGTTGCCCACATCAGCCGGTGGCAGGTGCAGGGTCGCGCCGACACACAGCGCCGGCCACACTTCCCAGGCCATGGCGTCGAAACCGAACCCCGCAACGCTGCTGGTATGGCTGCGGGCATGCAGATCGAACGCATCACAATGCCAATGCACCAGGTTTTCCACGGTGCGGTGTTCCACCATCACCCCTTTGGGCTGGCCGGTGGAGCCGGAGGTGTAGATCACATAGGCCAGATGGGCCGGTGTGAGGCCGACGACTTCGGGGTTGGTCACTGCGTAGTGCTGCCAGTCACTGCCGTGCAGGTCCAGGGTTTCTATATCCCCCAGCACACCACGGGTACTGGCCTGCGCCAGCACCGCGACCGGCGCGCTGTCTTGCAGCAGGTAGGCGATGCGCTCGGCCGGATAGGCCGGGTCAATTGGCACGTAACCGGCACCCGCCTTGAGAATCGCCAGCAGGCCCACCAGCATCTGTGGCCCACGACGGCAGCAGATAGCGACCCGATCATCCGGTTGCACACCGCGCACCAACAAATAATGGGCCAACTGGTTGGCACGCTGATTGAGCGCCCGGTACGTCAGGCCCTGACCATCCTGGAGCACCGCAATGGCGTCTGGCAGCTGCACTGCCCGGGCTTCGAAGGCCGCCTGGACAGTCTGCCCCCGGGGGTAATCGCGGGCTGTGGCGTTGAACCCGCGCAACAGCGTGTCGCACTCGGCTGCCGGCAGAATCGGCAGCTGATTCAGCGCCTGCTGCGAAGCCTGTTCAAGCCCGTGCACCAGTTGCTCAAGGGCGTTGTGCATATAGTCGCAAATCCGCTGCGCCCCGATGGACTCCAGCGCCAGTACCGCCAGTGCGAAACCTTCGCCAAGGTCATCGACACTGAGGGTCAGCGGGTAGTTGCTGCGCTCTTCACCACCCAACAGCTGCACACCTTCCCAAATGCCCTCGCCGCCCCGGGCCATCTCGCCTGGAGCGCTATGGCGGTAATTGAGCAAGGCGCTGAACAACGGCACCGACGCGGCCACACCACTGCAACGCTGGGCCAGTGCCAGGGAAGCGTGTTCATGACCCAACAGTGCCGTCAAACGTGCATGGGTCGCCTTGACCCCGACTGCCGCACTGGCGGTGATATCAACCCGCAACGGCAAGGTATTGATGAACATCCCCAGCGCCCGGTCGGCGCCCTCGCCGCCCTGCATGCGACCCATCAGTACGGTGCCGAACACCACGTCCTGGCGGCTGGACACCAGCCCCAACACCTGGGCCCAGGCCAAGTGCATCAAGCTCGCCGCGCTGACACCCAATTGACGGGCCTGCTCGCGAACCCGCAAGGCCAGCGTGGCCTCCACCGCCCGCTCGGCTTCTTCGATATCACGGCCATCGCCCTGCACATCCTGGATACCGAACGGCAATGTCGGCTCATCGACGTCGGCCAGCATCTCGCGGAAGAACTGCTCGTGTTCCTCGACACTGACGCCCAGCCGGGCCTGGGCCACGTAGTTACGAAACGGTGCGGCCGCCGGCAAGGTATCCGCCTGGTTGAATAGAAACGCGCGCATTTCCTGGCCTACCACTGCCATGGCGGTGTGGTCCAACGCCAAGTGATGGAACAGCAGGATCGCCGCGACCCGCCCGTGGGCCAGGTCCTCGGCGTAGACCATGCGCAACAACGGTGCCCGGGTAATATCGAGACGGTAGTGACGGGCGTCAAAACGCTCATGCAATTGCTCGATGACCGAACCGTCGGCGGGATCCAGCGGCACTTGCTGCACCACCAGCTCGGCGTCGCGCCAAACCACTTGGACCGGGCTGTCCAGGCCTTCCCAGACCACGCCGGTACGCAAGATGTCATGCCGAACCACGACCTTTTGCAACGCCTGCGCAAAGGCCTGCAAACGCTCGACACTGTCAAAGGTCATGCGCGATTGCAGCAGGTACGGGTCCCCCTGCTCGGCACTGATGTGGTGGTAGAGAATGCCTTCCTGCAAGGGTGCCAGCGGGTAAATATCCTGTACGTTGGCGGCACCACCCGGCACGTGGGCGATGATCTGGTCGATGGCCGACTGGTCGATCTCCACCAGCGTCAACATCGCCGGGGTAATGCGCCGGCAATCCGCCGGGATGCCATTGACCGGCACCACTACTTCCCGCCCGCTGCCCACGGCCGACGCCAGGGCGGCCAGGCTTGGCTGGCTGAACAGCACCCGCACATCGGCGCTCAGGCCAACCTGGCGCATGCGCTCGATCAGGCTCACCGCCAGCAGCGAATGGCCACCCAACTCGAAGAAATGGTCGTGACGCCCCACTCGCTCGACCTTGAGCACTTGCTCCCAGATCTGCGCCAGGAGGATTTCCACTTCACCTTCGGGCGCCTCGTAACCTCGACTGAGCAGCGAAGCCTGATCAGGCACCGGCAGGGCTTTGCGGTCCAGCTTGCCGTTGGCGGTCAGCGGCAACAGCGCCAGCCATACATAGGCCGACGGCACCATGTAGTCCGGCAACCGGCTTTGCAGGTGGACCCGCAGCGCTTCAATATCCAGTGGCGCCTGGGCGGTGTAGTACGCCACCAGGCGCTTGTCCCCCGGCTCGTCTTCACGGGCCAGCACCACCGCTTCCTTCACCCCGGCACAGCTCGCCAGGCGGGTTTCGATTTCACCCGGTTCGATACGGTAACCACGGATTTTTACCTGGTGGTCATTGCGCCCCTGATACAGCAACGTGCCGTCGGCCTGCCAACTGGCCAAATCGCCGGTGCGGTACATCAAGCCATCGCCGAACGGGTCGTTGATAAATACCTCGTCGGTCAGTGCCGGCTGGTTCAGGTAACCCTTGGCCACGCCCGCTCCACCCACATACAGCTCACCCACAACCCCCAGCGGTACCGGTTGCCGACGGGCATCCAGCACGTAGGCGCGGCTGTTGCCAATAGGCCGGCCGATAGGAATACCGCCCTCGCCCACCGCCGTGATCTCATGGGTGGTGGAAAAGGTCGTGGCTTCGGTGGGGCCATAGCCATTGAGCAGGTGTTGTGGGGCGCCATACTTGAGCACCCGGCCAATCACCAATGGGTCCAGCACATCGCCGCCCACGATCAGGTAACGCAACTGGCGGAACACCGGCATCAGGCCGTCGGCGTATTGGTGGAACAGGCCGGCGGTCATCCACAGCACGCTGACACACTGCTCCTGCAACAGCATGGCGAAGGCGGCCTGAGACAGCAGCGCGGCCTGTTCGACCACTACCACGCAGCCGCCATTGAGCAATGGGGCCCATACGTCGAGGGTGCTGGCGTCAAATGCCGGGTTCGAGGCAAAGGCCACGCGGTCGTGATGATTGAAGTCGGCATAACCGTTGTTGATCACCAACCGCGTCACAGCCCGATGTGGCACCCGCACGCCTTTCGGGGTGCCGGTGGAACCGGAGGTGTACATGATGTACGCCACGCTTTCAGAAGATTGCACGAGCGCCGGGTTGCGGGACGGCAACGAGTCGAGGTTCAGTGCATCCAGGTCGATACGCGAGGCCGCATCCAGGGGTGCGTCGCGGTGGGTCAGCACCAGCACGGCCTGGCTGTCTTGCACGATAAACGCCTGGCGCTCGAGGGGGGCATTGACGTCCAGCGGCACATAGACCGCCGCGCATTTGAGGACCGCCAACTGGCTGACCAGCAAGTCGATGGAGCGTGCCAGCAGGATCGCCACGCTGTCGCCGGGCCTGACACCCTGGGCAATCAGGTGGTGGGCCAGGCGGTTGGCGCGGCGGTTGAGTTCGTCGTAGCTCAAGCTGCACTCGCCGTGTACCGCCGCCAGTGCCTGCGGGTGAGCCAGGGTGCGGGCTTCGAACAGGCTGTGCACTGCCTGCTCGGCAGGGTAGTCACGGGCGGTGGCATTGAACGCCACGAGCAAGGTATGACGCTCGGCGGGTGGCAGGATCGACACCTCATGCAGCGGACTCGTCGGAGCCTGCTGCAGCGCCGTCACCAGGTTGCGCAGCGCCGTCTGCATGTAAGCGCCAACGCGCTGCACATCGACTTCGGCCACGCCCTGCACGGTGAGGGAGAAATCCACACCCAGGTCATCGACGTTGAGCACCAGTGGGTAGTTGCTGCGCTCCTCGGAACTGAGAATCTCGATGCCGGCCCCGGCGAACGGGCTGGCCCCCGGCGCCTCACCCGGCGCGCTGTGCCGGTAGTTGAGCAGCGTGCTGAACAACGGCAAGGCGCTGGACACGCCACTGCAACGCTGGGCCAGTGACAACGAGGCATGCTCGTGGCCCAACAGCCTGGCCAAGCGCGCATGGGTGGCGCGCACGCCCGCCTGTACCCCGACGGCACCGAGGCTGACCCGCAGCGGCAAGGTGTTGATGAACATCCCCAGAGCACGGTCGGCACCGGCGCCGCCCTGCATCCGGCCCAGCAATACCGTGCCGAATACCACCTCGTCACGGCCCGAAACCTGCCCCAGCACCTGGGCCCACGCCAGGTGCACCAGGCTGGCGGTGCTGACCCCCAGTTGGCGCGCTTGTTCACGCAGGCCCAGGCTCAACGCCGAGTCCAGCGGCACGTGCGCCTCCTCGACACCACTGCCGTCTCGATTGACGTCCTGCAGGCCGAAGGCCAGGGTCGGTTCATCGATATCCGCCAGCATCTCACTGAAGAACGCTTCATGCTGCACCTGGCTCACACCCAGTCGAGCCTGGGCCACGTAGTTGCGGTACTGCACCGCGTCGGGCAACATCTCGGTGCCACCGGCCAGGCTGGCACTCATTTCTTCCACCAGCACTTGCAGCGCGGTGTGGTCCAGGAGGATGTGGTGCAACAGCAGGATGCCCAGCCAGCGACCCTGGCCGGGGTCTTCGGCATAGGCCAAATGCATCAGCGAGGCACGGGACAAATCCAGGCGGTAGTGGCGCGGGTCAAAGCGTTGTTGCAATTGCTCCAAGACATCGGCTGGTGCGTCGAACGCCAGGCGTTCGACCGCCAGCGGCGCCTGGCGCCAGACCACTTGTACCGGCTCGTCCAGGCCTTCCCAGACCACACCGGTGCGCAAAATATCATTGCGCTCAATCACACTTTGCATCGCACGGATGAAGGCCTCTACCGGCTGCTGGCCGGTAAAGCTGAACTGCACCTGCAGCACGTAGGGGTCGCCCTCGGTGGTCGCCAGGTGATGGTAAAGAATGCCGGCCTGCAACGGGGCCAGGCCGTAAATGTCCTGAACGTTGCTGACTCCGCCCGGCACCGTGGCGATCACGTGGTCGATGGCGGCCTGATCCAGTTCCACCAGGGGCAGCATGTCCGGGGTGATCCGCAGGCTGTCCGGGGTAATTGCGTTGGCCGGCACCCGGACCTCATGCTGCCCGCCGACTGCAGCGGCCAGCGCGGCCAGTGTCGGCTGGCCAAACAGCACACGCACGTCGGCGCTCAGTTCGACCTGACGCATGCGCTCGATCAACTTGACCGCCAGCAACGAGTGGCCGCCCAACTCGAAAAAATTGTCCTGGCGACCGACTCGGTCAATCTTCAACAGGTCTTTCCAGATCCCGGCGATGGTGCTTTCCACCTCGCCCTCAGGCGCTTCAAAGACACGACGGGCCAAGGCCTCGGCGTCCGGGGCCGGCAATGCCTTGCGGTCGAGCTTGCCGTTGGTGGTCAGCGGCAAGCAGTCCAGCAATACAAAAGCGCTGGGCACCATGTACTCGGCAAGAGACTGCAGCAAGTGGTCACGCAACTGCGCAGCGCTGGGGGCCTCGCCGGGCTTGGCGATCACGTAGGCCACCAGGCGCTTGTCGCCGGGTTCGTCTTCGCGGGCGAGAACGACGGCTTCCCGCACGCCGTTGCAGGTGGCCAGGCAGGTTTCGATTTCACCCAACTCAATGCGGAACCCGCGAATTTTCACCTGGTCATCGTTGCGCCCCAGGTATTCGACGCTGCCGTCAGCCAGCAGACGACCCAGGTCACCGGTCTTGTACATGCGCTGGCCGGTAAAGGGATCGACGAGGAAGCGCTCGGCGGTCAACTCGTCGCGGTTGAGATAACCCCGGGCCACACCCGCACCACCGACGTACAACTCGCCGACGACACCGGTCGGCAGCGGCTCGCGGTTACGGTCCAGAACATAAAGTTGCAAGTCGGGAATACGCCCACCAATCGGGCTGACACCCACCCGCTGTGCATCCGTCGCCTCCAGGGCGCAATAGGTCACGTGCACGGTGGTTTCGGTGATGCCGTACATGTTCACCAATTGGGTACCGGCGTTGGTCACACGGGCATACCAGGGTTTGAGGATGCCTGGCTCCAGTGCTTCGCCACCGAAAATCACCTGACGCAGGGAATGGGCCTGCGGGCTGCGTCCCTGAGCGGCAATCAACTGGCGGAAAGCGCTCGGCGTCTGATTGAGGATGCTCACGCCCGCCTCGCACAGCAGCGCATAGCATTCGTCCGGCGAACGGCTGACCCACTGCGGCACCACCAGCAACTGCCCACCGTGCATCAGCGCGCCCCATATTTCCCAGACCGAAAAATCGAAGGCAAAGGAATGGAACAAGGCCCATACGTCGTGGTGGTTGAAGTTGAACCAGTGCTCGGTGGCACTGAACAGGCGCGCGACGTTGCGGTGCTCGATCATCACGCCCTTGGGCAGGCCGGTGGACCCGGAGGTGTAGATGACGTAGGCCAGGTTGGCCGATGTCAGCCCTGGCACCTGCGGATTGTGGGTAGCACCGTGCTGCAAGGTATCGAGGTCGATCGACGCTACATCGCCCACCAGGTCGACGGTGTCGGCCTGTACCAGTGTGACCACCGGTTCACTGTCGCGCAGGGTGTAGGCGATGCGCTCCAGCGGATAGGCCGGGTCAATCGGTACATAACCAGCGCCGGCCTTGAGGATCCCCAACAGGCCGACGATCATTGGCACGCCGCGCTCGACGCAAATCGCCACCCGATCATCCGGACGAATCCCCAGGGCCAGCAGGCGATGGGCGACCTGGTTGGCCGCCGCGTTCAATTCGCGGTAGGTCAGGCGCCGAGTTTCATAAATCAGTGCCGTGGCTTCAGGTTGTGAGCTGGCGCACGCTTCGAACTGCTGGTGGATCAGCGCCGAATCGGCATAGTGCCGGGTGTTGGCATTCAAGGTGTGCAGCAGGTGCTGGCGCTCGGCAGCGGGCAGGATATCCAGGCTGTGCAGAGCGGCGTCCGGGGTTTGCTCCAGGGCCAGCACCAGGCTTTCCAGGGCTTTATGCAGGTAGCCGACGATGCGCGTGGCTTCGATGGAAGCGTCCACCAGCACGGTCAGGGCAAAGTCCTCGCCCAGGTCGTCGACGTTGACCGTCAGCGGGTAGTTGGTACGTTCCTCGGCGCCCAGCACCTGGATGCCTTCAGCGATATCGATGACAGCGGCCGTGTCCGAGGCGTCGCTGTGACGGTAGTTGAGGATGGCGCTAAACAGTGGCGTCGGCGGCGCCACTGCGCTGCAACGCTGGGCCAGCGCCAGGGGCGCGTGTTCATGGTTCAGCAATGCGGTCAGGCACTCATGGGTAGCCTTGACCCCGGCGCGCACACCTTGCTCGCCCACATCCACCCGCAATGGCAGGGTGTTAATGAACATGCCCAAGGCCTGCTCGGAGCCCTCCCCCGCGCCCATGCGCCCGAGCATCACGGTACCGAACACTACGCTCTGGCGACCAGTCACCTGGCCCAGCACCCTGGCCAGCGCCAGGTGCATCATGCTCACCGCACTGACGCCCAGTGGCCGGGCTTGAGCCCGCAGGCGCAGGCTCAAGGCGTGATCGACGACGATACGCGCTTCATCGATACCGTGGCCATCGCCTTGTACATCCTTGAGGCCGAAGGGCAGTGTCGGTTCATCGATGTCCGCCAGCATGCCGCGAAAGAATGCTTCGTGCGCCTGCTCGCTGATGCCCTGGCGCACCTGGGCGATGTAGCTGCGAAACGGCACCGGCGCACCGGCGAGCTCAGTCTGCCCGGCGAGGTACAGCTGGATTTCCCGGCGCACCACGTCCAGGGCGGTGTGATCGAGAATGGTGTGGTGGAACAACAGCATGGCGACCACGCGCTGCTGCGCTTCATCTTCGGCAAACACCAGGCGCAGCAACGGCGCCTGGACCAGGTCCATGCGGTAGTCCCGGGCATCGTAGCGCGCGCGCAATTGCGTCAATGCGTCCCCATCGCCGGCACTCAAGCGTGTTTCTTCACACACGAGGCGGGCCTGGCGCCAGACCACTTGCAGCGGCTCATCCAGGCGTTCCCAGACCATCGAGGTGCGCAGAATGTCATGGCGATCAATCACCCATTGCAGCGCTTGGGCAAAGGCGGCGAAACGCGGGCGACTGTCGAACACGAACTGTGCGTTCAGTACATAGGGGTCGCCCTGCTGCGAAGACAAGTGGTGGTAGAGCATGCCTTCCTGCAACGGCGCCAGGGGGTAGATGTCCTGCACGTTGGCTGCCCCACCCGGGATGCTGGCGACAATGCGGTCGATGGCAAGCTGGTCGAGCGTGACCAGGGGCAGCATGTCAGGGGTAATCCGGTAGGCCGGGCTCAGCCAGTCACCACCATGTTGGGCCACCAGTTCCAGCAATTGGGGCTTATAGGCGAGCAGTTGATCCCACAGCGCGTCATCCAGCGCATCGTCGTCACCCAGGATGATCAAATCGCCTTCTTCCAGTTGCAGGCGGATCGGATAGGTGGAAAGAGCTGCCAATAATTCACTGAACTGCATGGAGTAACCTGCTTTTTTGAGTCGAGTACGGTTGAGGAGAAAGTCCGTTTCCAGCTGCCACGTAAGTGCCCCAAAGATGAGCGTGCGGGGTAATACTGCTCAAAAAGCATCGGGCGGCGTTAAGCCGCAGGCCCCCCCGCAGGGTTGGAAAGCTAGTGCATTAGCAGGAGGGGTTATGACATGGAAAACAGGGACAATCTGCGAGCGATGCATACCTTAAACATGCGGCGCAGAGCGGATGGCTACTTGACCCGCCGCATTTCCTTCGAGGGTCGGTAGCCGAAAAACGCGCTATAGCATTTGCTGAAATGACTGGGCGATACGAAACCGCAGGCCACCAGTACCTCAACCTGGGACATTTCGGTGTGCTGGAGCAGGCGGCGTGCCTCAGTGATACGCAGCTCCAGGTAATAGCGCTGCGGAGTGGTCCCCAACTGCTCCCTGAACAAGCGCTCGAGCTGTCGCCGTGAGCGACCGGCATAGGCTGCCAACTGGTCCAGGGCCAATGGCTCTTCGAGGTTGGCCTCCATCAACTTCACCACCTCCCGCAGCGGTGCGCTTACGCTGATATGAGTCGCCGGCTTGATGCGCCGATAACGCGATTCCTCGAACGCCAAAATGTCCTCAATGCCCTCCACCAGCGCCTTGCCATACACACTTTTGATCCAGTCCAGCGCCATATGGAATGCACCGGAAGGACTGGACGCCGTAAGCCGGTCCCGGTCAATCACATAAGGCTCGCTGCTGACCTCGGTCGCCCTGGCGATTTCTGCAAGCGCCGGGCGATGCTCGGGATGAATGGCGCAGCGATAGCCGTCCAGCACACCTGCCCGACCCAGGAACCATGCGCCGTTCCACAACCCGGCCAGGTTGACACCTTCCTGCGCCGCAGCCTTGAGCAGTTGAATGAACTCATCATCGGCCTTGAGTGCCGTGCGGTAGCCACCACACACAACCAACAGGTCCAGGCCTGGCAGTACTGAAGCTTCAAGCCGCGCCTCTGGCCGAATAACCAGGCCCAGGTCGCTGACAATCTCGCCCTCGTGCAAGCCGAAGGTGCAGGTAGAGAAGAGTTCGGGACGCAGAAGGTTCGCGGTGACGATCGTATCCAGCGCCTGGGTAAAGGCTGGCAAGGAGAAGTGTTCGAGCAACAGGAAGCCTGTTCGAACTTTACGGGTGGCATGGCCAGGGGTTTGCCCCAGGTAGCGGAGATTTTTCCCCTGCATGCCTCCGCTGAATTGGCGTCTTTCCATTATTGTTTTGACCGGCTTGTTGACGTTGATCAGCCCATTGAATGCCAGGCTGATAAGACGCCATGCTAACTGCTGTCGTGATGCCTTTACATGCATTGCCACTCACTTCGGCAAATAATGTGCACCCGAGGCCATCGCGGCATCAGCCTCTACGAAACATTCAGTTAGCGCCGAACCTGTGGCGCCTGGGCTTTGAAGGTGGGCAGGCTGACCACAAACGCACACCTACAAAACACACAAACCGAGCTTGTTTTCAGAGTCGGCGCCGACGATTGAGCTGCGGAATCAACGTTTGTGGAACCTCCACCCGCGGCACCTGCGTCACCGCCCTGGCCGCCAACCCGGCCAGGGTCGGCTGGTTGAACAAGCTCCGCGCATCTACGTCCAGGCCCGCCTTGCGCAAGCGCGCCACCAGGTTCACCGCCAGTAACGAATGCCCGCCCAGTTCGAAAAAGTGGTCATGGCGCCCCACTCTTTCCAACTTCAATACCTCAGCCCAGATGCCCGCCATCAGCGTTTCCACATCGCCCTGGGGAGCCTCATAGGCACGGCTCACCACGGCATCAGTTCCTGGCTCCGGCAAGGCCTTGCGGTCCAGTTTGCCTGCCGGGTTGAGGGGCAAGGCCTCCAGGTGCACAAACGCGGCGGGCACCATGTATTCCGGCAGTTGCTCCAGCACATGGGCCCGTAATGCTTCAAGGCTCGGCGCCTGGTCGCGAACGGTAAAATATGCCACCAGCCGTTCATCGCGTATCAGTACCGCCACCTCACGCAACGCTGGATGCGCGAGCAACCGGGACTCTATTTCCCCCAGTTCCAGGCGCACGCCGCGTAGCTTGACCTGGAAGTCATTGCGCCCGAGAAACTCCAGGTTGCCGTCCGGCAGGTAACGCACCATGTCCCCGGTGCGATACAGGCGGTCACACGCCACAAACGGGCTGTCGATAAACCGCTCGGCGGTCATCTGCGCCAGGCCCAGGTAACCCCGGGCGACGCCCACGCCGCCGATATGCAACTGGCCGCTGACCCCCGCGGGCACCGGCGCATCATGCTCGTCCAGGACATACAGCCGGGTGTTGCTGATGGCCCGGCCGATAGGCAGTTGTACCGATGGCACCGGTGCACCCGGCTCCAGGGTCCAGGCGCTGCTGTCGACGGTGGCTTCCGTGGGACCGTAGACGTTGTGCAGGCGAACCTTGGGCAGGCGTGCTTGAACACCCCGGGCCAAGGCTTCGGTGAGTTCGCCGCCACCGCACAACACGTCGGTGAGGCTGGTGCAGTGGCTGGACTCTTCCAGTTCCAGGAACTGCTGGAGCATCGCTGGCACGAACTTGATCACGGTGATCTGCTGCTCACGAATCACTTGCGCCAGATACGCAGGTTCGCGGTGACCATCGGGGCGAGCCAGGACCAGGCGCATGCCGTTGGCCAGCGGCCAGAACAGCTCCCAGACCGACCCATCGAAACTGAACGGCGCCCGCTGCAACAAGGCGCCCCCCTGGGCATTCGGGCACAACCGCGAACCCCAATGCATCAGGTTGCCCAGCCCACGATGCTCGATCATCACCCCCTTGGGCGCGCCGGTGGAGCCGGAGGTGTACATCACGTAGGCCAGGTGGGTGACGCTCAAGGCAGGGATCTGGGGATTGGCCAGCGGCTGGTGCCGCCAGGTGCAGTGGTCAAGGTCGATCACCGGCACCGCGACATCCCCCGGCAGGTCGCGAGTCGCACCGTGGACCAAGATGGCCACGGGAGCGCTGTCATGCAACATATAGGCGAGACGCTCACGGGGATAGCCGGGGTCCAGGGGCACATAGGCGCCACCGGCCTTGAGGATAGCCAGTAACCCCACTACCAGTTCCGGGCCGCGCTCGACACACAACGCCACGCGCGCGTCCGGTTTCACACCGAGTTCGCGCAGGTGATGGGCCAGTTGGTTGGCGCGCTCGTTGAGTTGCTGATAAGTCAGTTGTCGCTCGCAGGCTTGCACTGCCACGGCGTGAGGAATATCCCGGGCGTGGGCCTCGAACAGCGCGTGGACGGTCAGGTGTGCGGGGTAATCGGTTTCGGTGGCATTGAAGTCGACCAACAGCTGTTGCCGCTCGGTCGCCGGCATCACCGTCACCGTGGTCAGCAATGTATCCGGGGCTTGCTCAAGCGCTTGCACCAATGCGCCCAGTACCGTGCCCTGATAATCCAGCAGGCGCTGGGCACCGACCTTGCGTGGAGCCTTGGCCTTGAGCCGAAATCCATTGGCCAGGTCGTCCACGGTGAGCATCAACGGATAACTGAGGATGTCTTCACTGCTCAACAGTTCAATGCCCGGTACGTCACGCAGCAACCCTTGATCATCGTCGACCGAGGTATGCCGGTAGTTCAGCAGGCTGTTGAACAGCGGCGTCGCACCAGCCAGGCTGCTGCAACGCTGGGCCAGCGCCAGGGAGGCATGTTCATGGGCGAGCAAGGCGCTCAGTTGCCCGTGGGTCTCGGTAATTGCCTCGCGCACAGTTTGCCCGGCCAGGCACAAACGCAGGGGCAAGGTATTGATGAACATCCCCAGGGCACGTTCCGCGCCCTCGCCCGCCTGCAACCGCCCCAGCAATACTGTGCCGAACACCACGTCATCGCGGCCTGAGACCTTGCTCAACACCTGGGCCCAGGCCAGGTGGTACAGGCTCGCCACGCTGACGCCCAGGAGGCGCGCCTGTACCCGCAAACGCTGGCCCAGGGCCTCAGGCAGCAGCAGCTCGGCTTCTTCGGTCTGCCCACGATCCGCCTGGCGCTCCTGCAAACCGAAGGCCAGGGTTGGTTCATCAACATCCCCCAAACGCTCACGGAAGAACGCCTCATGCCGGGCCTGTCGACCGGGTGAGCGAGTCTGGGCGACAAAATGGCGGTAGGCAACGGGTGCAGGCAACTGCTCTTGCCGACCGAGCAGATGGGCCTGAATTTCCTCCATCAGCACTGCCGTTGATGTCGCATCATTGACCAGGTGATGAAAGCGCAACATGCCGATCCAGCGCTTGTTGTGCGGGTCCTCGGTACAGGCCAGGGCCATCATCGGCGCCTGGCGCAGGTCCAGCGGACGATGGCGCGGATCAAAATATTCGCGCAACCGGTCGACGATCGCATCGCCCTGCAGCGTCACTTCCTCCACCTCCAGACGGGCCTGGCGCCAGACCACCTGCATGGGTTGTTCGAGAGTGTCCCAGACCAGGCTGGTGCGCAGAATGTCATGCCGTGCAATCACCTGCTGCAAGGCCTGGGCAAAGGCGTCTAATGGAGCGCGACCGGTAAAGGTGAACATCGCGTGTTGCTGGTAGGGGTCACGCTCGTCGGTCATATGATGGTAAAGCAGGCCTTCCTGCAACGGCGCCAGCGGATAGATTTCCTGCACATTGGCCGCGCCACCGGGAATGGCGGCGGCGATGCGATCAATCGTTGCCTGATCCAACTCGACCAGCGCCAGCATGTCCGGGGTGATGCGCGTGCAATCGGCAGGGATGCGATTGGCCGCGACCTCAAGTTCCGTACCGGCACCCACCGCCGCCGCCAACGCCGCCAGGGTGGGCTGGCCGAACAACACCTGCACATCGGCCCGCAACCCGGCCTGGCGCATGCGCTGCACCAGGTTGACCGCCAGCAGGGAATGCCCGCCCAGCTCGAAGAAGTGATCCTGGCGCCCTACCCGCTCGACCTGCAGCACCTCGGCCCAGATCTGCGCCAGCAGGGTTTCAACGGCGCCTTGAGGGGCTTCGTAGCGGCGAGTGATAAACGCGTCCGGCCCTGGCGCCGGCAAGGCCTTGCGGTCGAGCTTGCCATTGGTGGTCAGGGGAAGCACATCCAGCTTCATATAGGCCACAGGGACCATCGCGTCCGACAAACGTGACTGCACATACGTGCGAAGCTCATCGACCACCACCGGTTCATGAGCCACGAACCAGGCCAGTAATTGTCCCTCGCGGACCTGGGCAACGGCTTCGGCAACTCCGGCATGGCTGGCCAGGACGGCTTCAATTTCCCCCAGCTCAATGCGCACGCCGCGGATTTTCACCTGGTCGTCGTTGCGCCCCAGGTATTCAAGAGTGCCGTCAGCCAGCCAGCGTGCCAGGTCGCCGGTGCGGTACATGCGGCCAGGGTTGAACGGGTCGTCGAGGAAGCGTTCGCCGGTCAGTTCCGGGCGGTTCAAGTAACCCCGCGCCACACCTTTGCCGCCAACGTACAGCTCGCCCGCAACGCCAATCGGCACCAGACGTTGCTGTTCGTCCAGCAGGTACACCGTGGCATTGGCCATGGGCTTGCCAATGTGCAATGGCTGGCCCGCCTCGACCCGGCCGGATGTGGCCACCACCGTGGCTTCGGTGGGGCCGTAGTTGTTGATCACATCGAAGTGCTGGGCACGGCTGAACTGACGCAGGCGATCGCCACCGATCAGCAACGTGCGCAGGGTCGGATGTTCGATGTTCTGGCTAAAGGCATATTCGGCCACCGGTGTCGGCAGGAAGCATACATCCAGGGGCTGGGCGCGCCACCAGTCCAGCAGCGCGTCGATGTCTTCGGCACCGTCATGGGCAGGCGGCAGATGCAACGTTGCACCGGCACAAAGCGCCGGCCAGACTTCCCAGGCCATCGCGTCAAAACCAAAACCGGCAACACTGGCGGTATGGCGACCCTGGCACAGGTCGAAGGTGCTGCAATGCCAGTCCACCAGGTTGGCCACGGTATGGTGCTCGACCATCACGCCCTTGGGCAGGCCGGTGGAACCGGAGGTGTAGATCACATAAGCCAGGTTCTGCGACGTGACGGCTACCTGTGGATTGGCCGTCGAATGCTGCTGCCAAGAAGGTTGATCGAGGTTGAGCACAGGCACATCAAGGCTTGGCAACCGCGCCAGTAAGTCCTGCTGGGTCAGTACCGCCACTGGCGTGCTGTCATTGAGCAAGTAGCCCAGGCGCTCGGCGGGATGGGACGGGTCCACCGGCACATAGCAAGCCCCCGACTTGAGGATCGCCAGCAAGCCGGCCAGGGTTTCCAGCCCACGCCGGGCAACGATGGCCACGCGGTCGTCGGGTTTTACCCCCAGGCCCAGCAGGTGATGAGCCAGCCGGTTGGCCTGTTGATTCAACTCGGCATAGGTCAGTTGCCGGCCTTGGTACACTGCCGCTACAGCATCCGGGGTCAGCGCGGCTTGGGCTTCGATGCGCCGGTGAAGGACGTCCACGGCCGGGCGGTCCTGAGCCGTCGCATTCCAGTGCTTTAATTGCAGGGCTTCCCGGGGCGTCAGCAGCGAGAACCCGCTCACTGGCAGGGGCGTATCTTCCAGCCCCTGCTCCAGCAGATACGTAAAGCGCTCCGTCAGGGCTTGCACATCATCGCGGTGGAAATACGCCTCGTTGTAGGCGCAGTGCAAGCAGGCCGTGTGGTTGTGACGATTACTGCGCAGGTGGATGGCAATCGGCAGTTGTTCATGGTGGCTGGAGACCATGTTCGCGTGAGCCATGGTTTGACCGAAGCGGGAATCATGGTCCTCCTGTTCATAGGACACCGACAGGTCGAACAACTGGCCGCGGTCCGCTCGCAATAGCCCCAGCTCACGATTCATCTCGCTCAAGGGAAAGCGCTGATGGCGAAAATCCTGCTTGAGCTGATCTCGCACGCCACGTACCAGCGCACCGAATGACAACTGGTCGCTGAACTGAAAGCGTACCGCGCTGACCTGGACGAACAACCCCAGGGTCGAGCGAAAGCGGGCGTTGGAGCGGTTGAGGATCGGCATCCCGACCACCCATTCCTGGCGCTGGGCGGTACGGGTGAAATACACGTACATCGCTGCCAGCAAGACATGGAACGCCGATGCCTGATAGCGGTTCGCGACTTGCTCCATGCGCTCCAACAGGGCCATGGAAAACGGCTGCACCAGGGTGTTGGCGGGGGCCTCGTCCTTGCCGTGTCGTGCGCGGTAACGGGGTAACAGCAGCGGCTCGGGAAGTGCCTGGTATTTACCCTGCCAGTATTCTCGGTCACGGCCGTAGCGGGTCGACGCGCGATAGTGTTCATCGTTGTCAATGAAGTCGATATAGGACGGCGCCGCCAGATCCGGCTCGAGCCCCTGCTCCAGGGCAGAGTAGATCCCGGCCAGGGATTGCAGCAATTGGCCAAAACCCCAACCGTCGAGAATCAGGTGATGAACCTGGATGCCCAGGTGGTAATGGTTGTCCTCGAGCTTGACCAGGAAAAAGCGAAACAAGGGTCCCTTGTCCATGGCATAGGGCTGGGCCATTCGCTGCTGCATCAAAGCCTGGGCTGCCGCCTGCGGGTCGGGCAGCGTGGAGAAGTCATGCAGCGGCACCTGTACTGTCAATGCCCGGGCAAAAGTTTGCCGGGGCAGGCCGTCGCCATCTATCAGCAATACCGTGCGCAACGCATCATGCTTGGCCACCGACAGTTCCATCGTCCGCTGGATCAATTCGGGACTGACGGGGCCGGCAAGGTCGACATAACCACCAATGTTGTACAGCGGTGATTCGCCGATACGCAGTTGGTCCATCCAGATATCCCGCTGGGCAGCCGTCAGCGCAAACACTCGCAATGTACTCTCAGAAGCCTCTTTCACAGCAACGTCGCCCACGGCGATGGGAGGAAAAAGCTTCATTCATAAGATCCTTCTCATGGGAGGGTGTCCAAAGGGCGCCCAAGTGCTACCCGCTCAGGCGAGAGCGACGGATTCAAGCACTCACCCGGGCGCCTGTCTGTCACCCAAAACCCGGACAACCCGGCAGCGACAGCCAATATTGACTCCGAAAGGCATTGGCCAATACGTTTCCTGCTGAAACGATTAAATAAACGTAAGTGATTGCTTACATCTCGATGTTGCTTAGCTACCTATTAAATATTAAAAATAAAAATATCTATGTAAATCAAAAGATTACATAAAAATTATGAATTGATTAGATAAATATGAACATCTCGAATTGCCGATACAAAAACCTGCTTCCGTCGGAAACCTCAAGCCCATACCGTAGATTCTATGGCACGCTATGTCCCCTGTTTCCGCTACATACGTAGGACAAGTCCGTATGGCTAAATAAAATTTTGTGCGCCGGATTACGTTCAAGAAGCATGGATGCCCTGCAGATTCACCGGGTTGACGGTTTTCGACATCAAGGGTGATATGTAATATGAGTCTGAGCAGCAGTATTCGTCCTATGGAAAGCCCGCATTTCTATTTCGAATTGGGCGAGCTGATTTCAAGTACGGGCAATGATCACTTTGCTGCAAAGATGCTGCACCTGGTGGACAAACTGGTGCCGGCGCATTTGGTGGACCTCAGTGAATGGACCCTTGATGAGCAACAGGCCACTGTGCTCGACATCAAGTTACTGGGCAGTGCCGGGTCGAAGGAAGACTTGCCCGCGCCACGCAGCTTGCCCCATCACAACGATCACCCACTGCTCAAGGAAATGCTGGGCATGGATGACTCGCTGCTGATCCAAATGAATGCCAAGGGCAAAAGCCCCTCCCTGCGAGGCACGCCCCATCAGTGCAACCTGGTGTTGCGCCAGGCCAGTCGACGCTATGTGATCTCGTTCTACCGTTCCCCTACGCAGCCGGCGTTTTCCTTGGGGCAGTTGTCATTTCTCAAGTGCTTGTCCGATACCTTGTTACCGTTGATCAAGCGCCATGCCCAGGCCAGCCGGCAAGCGCCGGTGAAAAGAACGGTGGAATCACACACCTTGCTGGAGCAGTCGCAGTTGCAACGCGAGTTCCACAAGCGCCTGTCTCTCAGCGAGATCACCCTGTCAGCACGCGAAAAGGAAGTCTGCCTGGGCCTACTGACCGGCGGTACCGTGCCGCAAATGGCCGAAAAACTCAGCGTGAAGAACAGCTCCATCGAAACCTATCTCAAACGCGCCGCCACCAAACTTGGGGTCAGCGGCCGGCATGGCCTGGCCAAATGGATGATCGGCGCCTAGAGAGCGTTCACCCCGGCGAGCCCTCCCCTATTTTTCCGAGGCTGATTAATGAGCAAGCTCCCCTTCTCGTTGGTGACTGTTGCGTGGATCCTTGGCGGTTGCTCGCTGATCCCGGACTACCAACAACCCGAAGCGCCTACACCCGCACACTACCCACAGGGGCCGGCCTATAAGGCCGCGCTCGCGGGGGACAGCACTGCACCGCAGGCCGATTGGCAGCAACTGTTCCATGACCCGACGATGCAGCAACTGATCCGTGACGCCTTGCTCAACAATCGGGACCTGCGGGTGGCGGCCTTGAACGTGGAAGCCTTTCAAGCCCAGTACCGCA
Organism: Pseudomonas karstica; assembly: GCF_009707515.1. GTDB lineage: Bacteria > Pseudomonadota > Gammaproteobacteria > Pseudomonadales > Pseudomonadaceae > Aquipseudomonas > Aquipseudomonas karstica. The sequence goes on from NZ_WLYI01000038.1 coordinate 27,680, forward strand.
TCCAGCGTGCAGATCTGTTCCCGGCCGTGTCCGCCAGCGGCGCCGGCCAACGCCAGAAATTGCCAGGCGACATTACCGGCACCGGCAAATCCGCCATCACCTCCTCCTATTCGGCGACACTGGGGATCAGCGCCTATGAGCTGGATTTTTTCGGCCGCGTGCGCAGCCTTAGCGAACAGGCAATGCAGACCTACCTGTCCACCGAACAAGCCCGCCGCAGCGCGCAACTGAGCCTGGTGGCCAACGTCGCCAACGCCTACCTGACGTGGCGGGCCGACCAGGAATTGCTCGCCCTGGCCGAGAAAACCCTGGCGGCCAATGAACACAGCCTGCGCCTGACCTCCCGCAGCAAGAGCGCTGGCAAGGCCTCGGCGCTGGACGTGGTCCAGGCCCGCACCAGCGTGGAAAGCACCCGCGCCAGCGTGGCGCGCTATCAACGCCAGGTCGCCCAGGATGTAAACAGCCTGAGCCTGTTGGTGGGGGCCCAGGTCGGCGAATCACTGCCCGGCCGGCCGCTGGCCGATGACCTGATCGCCCGAGTGCCCGCCGGCCTGCCGTCGGATCTATTGCAACGGCGCCCGGACATTCTCCAGGCCGAATACCAACTCAAGGCCGCCAACGCTAACATTGGCGCCGCCCGCGCCGCATTCTTCCCCTCCGTCAGCCTGACCGCCAACGCCGGCAGCTCCAGCACGGACCTGTCCGGACTGTTCAAAAATGGCTCGGGAAGCTGGACGTTCCAGCCACAAATCAACCTGCCGATCTTCAATGCCGGCAACCTGCGGGCCAGCCTCGACTACGCAAAAATCCAGAAAAACACCCTCGTGGCCCAATACGAGAAGGCCATCCAGACCGCCTTCCAGGAAGTCTCCAACGGCCTCGCCGCACAGCAAACCTACAGCCAACAACTGGATGCACAACGGGACTTCGTGCAGGCCAACCAGACCTACTACAACCTGGCCGAACACCGCTACCGCAGCGGCGTGGACAGCAACTTGACGTTCCTCGACGCGCAACGTTCGCTGTTCAATTCACAGCAGATGCTGATTACCGACCGCTTGGCGCAACTGGTGGCACAGGTGAATTTGTATACGGCGCTGGGTGGAGCCTGGGCTGCATGGCCGGACCTGGCGGCGACCAAACCCTAGGGGCAGAGGCTTTTTTGTGCATCACTCGCCGATCAAACCGGTGGCGTGCGGATAAACAGATGCCATCACCCAGACTCTGACGCAGAGATTATCAATCAATCTCTCCACCTCTGCGTCGCGATCAACTACAGTTGGGTCACTCTGCATAAAAATAAAAGCCATAAGAAGACGGAGAGTTTCCCATGCGAGTGACAAAACGCCTCACCCTCCTGTTCGCCGCTGCAACCTTGGCAACCACGACCACAACCCAGGCAGCACCAGTGTTCATCAACATACTGACCGGGGGTACCAGTGGGGTTTATTACCCCATCGGGGTCGGTCTGTCGCAGATCTACAATGACGGCATTCCAGACGTGAAAACCTCGGTTCAGGCCACCAAAGCGTCAGTGGAGAACTTGAACCTGCTGCAGGCAGGGCGAGGCGAATTGGCCCTGGCGCTGGGTGATTCGGTGGCCGATGCGAAAAATGGTGTCGCAGATGCAGGCTTCAAGGCACCGCTGACAAAACTGCGCGCGATTGCCGGGGCTTATCCCAATTACATTCAAATCGTGGCCAGCCAGGAGTCGGGCATCAAGACGCTTGCAGACCTCAAAGGCAAGTCCATCTCGGTCGGGGCACCGAAATCGGGCACCGAGCTGAACGCACGGGCAATCTTCAAAGCCGCGGGCTTGAGCTACCAGGACATGGGTAAAGTGCAATACCTGCCCTTTGCCGAATCGGTCGAATTGATCAAGAACCGGCAACTGGACGCCACGCTGCAGTCTTCCGGGCTGGGTATGGCGGCCATTCGCGACCTGTCCTCGGTCATGCCGCTGAACTATGTCTCCATCCCCAGTGAGGTGGTCGTAAAAATCGGCAACCCGGCCTATCAGAGCGCAATGATTCCGGCCAATACCTATGACGGACAACCTGACGCGGTGCCGACGGTGGCGATCACCAATATCCTGGTCACCCGCGCGGATGTACCCGACGAACAGGCCTATCAGATGACAAAACTGTTGTTTGAAAACCTGACACGCCTAGGTAACGCTCATTCGGCCGCCAAGGACATCAACTTGGAAAATGCCGCCAAGAACCTGCCAATTGCACTGCATCCCGGCGCCGAGCGCTACTTCAAGGAAAAAGACGCGCTGTAACGGCGCAAGGCGCAGCGGCTGGATGGTCGCTGCGCCAACTGTTGGTCTTTTTTCAATGCAGTCATGAGGCAGGCAGCTAATGAGTGAAGAACATCACGGCATCTCTTCGAACTCCCGGGACTGGCCAAAAACCCTGTTTTACGTAGCATTGCTGTTCTCGATCTTTCAGATCATTACCGCAGCGTTCTCACCGCTCTCAAGCCAGGTACTGCGCGCCGTACACGTCGGTTTCCTGCTGTGGGTCGTATTTCTCAGCTACCCGGCCTATGGCAGGGGTCGTCCCTGGCAGCCACTGGCCTGGATATTCAGCCTGGCCGCCATTGCCACAGCGTTGTATCAGTGGGTGTTCGAAGCTGACCTGATATTGCGCTCCGGGGACCTGACTCCCGCAGACATGGTGATTGGCGTTGTACTGGTCGCCCTGGTGTTCGAAGCAGCCCGACGGGTGATGGGCATCGCCTTGCCCATCATTTGCGGCCTGTTCCTGGCCTATGGTTTGTTTGGCGAGTATTTACCGGGCGCTCTGGCTCATCGTGGTTACGGCCTCGATCAAATCATCAACCAACTTTCCTTTGGCACTGAAGGGCTGTACGGCACGCCGACCTATGTCTCGGCTACCTATATCTTCCTGTTTATCCTGTTCGGCGCATTCCTCGAGCAGGCCGGCATGATCAAACTGTTCACCGACTTTGCCATGGGGCTGTTCGGTCACAAGCTGGGCGGACCCGCCAAGGTCGCAGTCGTTTCGTCGGCGCTGATGGGGACCATCACCGGCTCGGGAATTGCCAACGTCGTAACCACGGGGCAATTCACCATTCCACTGATGAAACGCTTTGGCTACCGGGCCGCGTTTGCCGGCGGCGTAGAAGCAACCGCCAGCATGGGCAGCCAGTTGATGCCGCCGGTGATGGGCGCCGTCGCCTTCATCATGGCCGAAACCATTAACGTGCCGTACGTGGAGATTGCCAAGGCAGCATTAATTCCCGCCCTCCTTTACTTCGGCTCGGTGTTCTGGATGGTTCACCTGGAAGCCAAGCGGTCCAACCTCAAGGGGTTGCCCAAGGACCAATGCCCCAGTGCGTGGGGCGCGGTCAAGGAAAGCTGGTACTTGTTGATTCCATTGCTGATATTGGTCTACCTGCTGTTTTCCGGGCGCACGCCTCTGTTCTCCGGCATGGTGGGACTGGCACTGACGGCCATTGTGATCCTCGGCTCGGCGATCATTCTCAGGGTGCAACATTTCGGCCTGCGCTGCGCCTTCTGGATAGCACTCGGCATCCTGTGCACCGGCTTTTTCCAGCTAGGGATCGGGGTGGTCTTTGCGGTCATCGCGGTGCTGGTGGTGATGTGCTGGTTTATCAAGGGAGGTCATGAAACCCTGACCATCTGTTTGCACGCATTGGTCGAAGGCGCGCGCCATGCTGTGCCGGTGGGGATAGCCTGCGCGCTGGTGGGCATCATTATCGGCGTCGTGTCACTGACTGGCGTCGCCTCCACCTTTGCAGGTTATATATTGGCCATTGGCCGAGACAACCTGCTGCTGTCGTTGATACTGACGATGATCACCTGCCTGGTGCTGGGCATGGGCATTCCGACCATTCCCAACTACATCATCACCAGTTCGATCGCCGCCCCTGCCCTTTTGGAGCTGGGTGTGCCCCTGATCGTGTCGCACATGTTCGTGTTCTATTTCGGCATCCTCGCCGACCTGACACCACCGGTCGCCCTCGCCTGCTTTGCTGCGGCACCGATCGCCAAAGAGACCGGGTTCAAGATCAGCCTGTGGGCGGTGCGAATTGCGTTGGCGGGGTTCGTCATTCCGTTCATGGCGGTCTACAACCCGGCGCTCATGCTGCAAGGTGATAACTTGTGGATGACCGCTTACATGCTGATCAAGACAACGTTGGCGGTCGGCCTCTGGGGAATGGCCTCCACCGGCTTTTTACAGCAGAAGATGCCCGTATGGGAGCGCCTACTAAGCTTTAGCGCGGGTGCCTTACTGGTAGTGGCATTGCCACTGACCGATGAACTGGGCTTCGTCCTCGCAGCATTGGTGATACTCCAGCACGTCTGGCGGTCCCGCCAGGTCCGGCTAGCCAACCCATGATCGGATTGTGCCTGGGCCTGACCGGTGCAGTGTGGGCTCAGTTGCCGATCTCACACTTCACCCTCGCGTGGAACCACACCATTGAAAAAATTCGCTGGGAAGAGGATTACCGCGTCACCGAGACAGGCCTGGTGTTGGAGGAGGCTCGTGTGCGGGGTAACGGCGCGGGCATGGCGATTCCCGAAGAGGCTTGGCTGAAAGATGGCAGTTGGCACTACCATCCCAAACTGCTCCCTCTGCAACCACTGAACCTGGGGCGAACACCGGAGGCTGGGGATTACCAGTTGTGTTTCAATAACCAGTGTCGCGCAATGAGCCAATGGGTTGGCTCGCCAACCAGCAGCCAGCCGTTTATTCAACTGTGGACGTGCAAGACAGGGAGCAAGGAAGTGCAATGACTCAAGAAACCAAAGCCTTCCTTTTGGCCGGCCAGCGCTTTCAGCTTGCAGCCGCCGCAGTCCAGTTCACCCACCCGAATCCCCAAGTCGCCAAAATCAGCAAACCGAAGGCAATCCGGTACCAGGCGAATACCGCATAGCTATGGTTGGCGATGAACTTGAGCAAGCCGCGCACAGCGATCATCGCGAAAATGAACGCGGTCACAAAACCCAGGGCAAATACGGGCAAGTCACTGGCTTGGAACAGGTCTCGGTACTTGTAGCCTGAATACACTGCGGCACCCACCATGGTCGGCATCGCCAGAAAGAATGAATATTCGGTGGCCACCTTGCGCGACAGCCCAAACAACAGGCCTCCGATAATGGTCGATCCAGAGCGGGAAGTGCCAGGTATCATAGCCAGGCATTGCGCAAAACCAACCTTTAGTGCATCGGACCAGCGCATGTCGTCCACATGCTCAACGTGCACTACATGTTCGCGCTGCTCTGCCCACAACATGACGATTCCGCCCACAACCAGCGCGACGGCTACGGTAATCGGATTGAACAGGTACTCATGAATTTTATCGGCGAACAATACGCCCAAGACAACGGCCGGAAGAAAGCCGATCAGCAAGTTCAGCGTGAAACGTTGTGCGTTACGTTGAGTTGTTAAACCAGTGACAATTTCAAATATCTTTGGACGAAACTCCCAGACGACAGCCAGAATGGCGCCCAGTTGAATAATAATATTAAACGCCATGGCACGCTCGCCACCAAAGCCCAGCAAGTCCGCAACAATAATCTGGTGGCCGGTACTGGAAACGGGCAAAAACTCTGTCAATCCTTCTACCGCGCCTAAAATCAATACCTGCACAACAGTCCAAAACTCCATCATTCCTCCGTCAGGCCATACTGATTGAACAGCCCATTAATACTATTTAGTCTAGTTAATAACTGACAGCCATAACCGGCAGACAGACACTCACTGCCCAATAAAATGCTTGGAAAGAGCCGGCGAATAGTAAGTCTTATCAAAGTGCACACTCAAGAGGTGTTATTAATCGTCGATTAACGAACCACCAGAGGCCTCGATAGAGGTAGACGAATTCTCGCCTCGGAAAAATGTGACGCAGCGCACATATTGATAATTTTCCCAGGGTCATCCACCACTGATAAAGATGATGGCCTTTTGAGGACAAAAACAAATCGCCATGGACTAAAAATAGTGGCACAATTCCATATAGCCATCATCTAACGGCGAAAAATCAGTAGTTCAAGAGACCACAAAAAGCAACTAAAACCTTGTTTACGTTAGAAAACTCTTGAGCCACGTCTAAAATCCGTTTAAATGTTACCAATTGTCAGTTACAGATGAGATCCGGTGCTTTAACATCCCGAAGTCAGCACCCATTCGAGTCAATGCATGATGCTTACAGGGAAATTAGCGACTGGAAGCCAGCGCCCGACAAATGAGGAGCCCGGTGTTCTCACCCTGGGTCGTACCCTCAGTGTGGCCGAAAATTTTAAAACGCTAGTCGCAAGGCATGTGCACGCTGATATAACTCTTGATGCTAACTCATACACTAATTCATATAAGAACAATGAACACCCGGACTTGTATCGCGCGATCTTCATCATCATCGACAATCCTCAAGCACTTGATGAGAGCCTGGCGCTGGTAGCAGACCTTCGCGCCACCCATATAAATCCAATCATCTGTGCCGTCATCACGGGCCGAGGCGCCTACAACAAGATGAAGTATTATCTTGCCGGGGCCGACTGCTGCATCAAACTCAATACTCTGTCTGATGAGAGCTCCGAGCTGCTTTCCGAATTCTTCGCCAGCGAGGAGTGGCAACGAGAAGTCAACCTGGTACTGGACCCCACCCGCATCTGCCTGCTGGGCACCCGCCAGAAGCTGGACATATCGTTTGCAGAAATGAAAATTCTGGAAGCATTATCACAAACCAGCAACCACATATTAAGCTACGATGAAATTGCCGGAATCATGGGACTGAACGCCAATTTTTACGATCCCAGGGCTTTGGAGAAGTCAATTAGTCGTCTTCGCGGAAAAATCAAAAACATGTATGGCACGAATGCCATTCAGAGCATTCGTGGGTATGGATACCGTCTGATGAGGGGTCTGATCTCGACCGCCTGAATCACCTATGGAAAGGAATATGTTGCATGAATGCGACTGCAGGTATCTCACCCGCAAAGGCCCAGAATTGCTATCTGTCACGTGATAGCCGCCCGTTTGCCAGTACGATAGGAACTACCCACAGCCTTCCCGCTCCGTCGCCCTGGACGCTGCCGGCAGGCCAACCATCGTGCGAGCGCAACTGCAATACATTGCTGCAGTTTCACCGGGAGCCCTCCTCCCTGAAAGACCGCCGATCGCCCCCTCCCAAAAAATGTTTGAACCGAACGATGCTCTGCCTGTCAGAAACAAGCCTTAGCAATTTTTCGCTGGCCGAAGAACTGATCCGGCTTGGCAATAACTTGCGTGATCTCGACCACACACGGGTCGTGCCACTCAATAAGGAACCATTCTGGGAAGTGGATTCCAAACATAAAAAAAACATTATTTATAATATGTATCGGTTCAAAGATCATGGTATAGAAATCGCATTGAATGACTACCCTATCCTGCGGGAAGCGCTAACACGCTTCATCACTCTGAACCTGTTCAATTACATCGAGGTATCAATCTCATCCCTGGACCAGTGTTTGAAGCTCAATGGCGAGCCTGAGCCCTTCAACAATTTCCATGACCGTATGATGACATTGAGCCACAACAACAAGATTTCTTTTATTGCCGATCGAGTAGAGCATATCGAGAGCCATTCATTGGCCTAGGCACTGCCCTTTAATTACTTCCAAGGGAGTCATTACTCCCCTGCTGATCATCTTTAACCGAAATTTTGTGAATACTTAGGAGAGAGACGTGGAATTCAGTACAACCCTCCCCAGAAAATATTTTGTCGTCGTGACTCACAGCACAACATCCCAGCGTGAGCTCGAGACCATGCTGTCCAGCGAGCGTTTCAACTCGTTTGGTACATCCCAGGCACAAATGTTTATCGAAGATGTGGCACAACCCTCTTACGCACCCGTGCTGATGGAGTTCTCCTACCCAACCGTGACAAGGAAAAAAGTCGCTCGCAGCATCGAACATGAAACACAGAAAATACTTGCCACCCTCGAATCGGAATGGCTCTCGGCGCAGTTTGGGACACACGCCAGCGTCATGCCAATACCCGCCGAACTAAGCGATATACCTCAAGAAAATGAAGGTGTTACCCTCTACAACGACGCTTGGCAACTCGACAATGACCAAAGCGCACTGATTAAAGAGAACATCGAGATAAACCTCACTGGATTGGAGGCCGCTCTCGTAAAAAAGATGCTCCACCATGAAGATCGCGTCGTCAGTAGAGATGATCTGATTCTAAGCATTGGCAGAGAACCGGAGCAGTATCGTGGCCTGGAAATGTGCTTGAGTCGATTGCAAGACAAGTTCAAAATCGCCAGTAAAGGTGAACGACTATTTCGTGCGGTGAGGAACCGCGGCTACTGCCTTATCCAGGAAGTGATCTCAGAGACACACCCCGCTTGACCCCATGACACAAACATACGACAGTGCGACTACAACAATAAAAAGTGCACTTTGTTTGACCCTCCTCACTCCAAACACTCCCGCCTTTACCCTCTACCGCTCCTCATATCCCTATCGTCGACATTTTCTAACATGTAACATTTCCATCTTAAAAGTTGGCATTCTGCCATCTTGTTAGAACTCGTCAGACAGCCTCCTCGCCAATAACTTAATCTATTGACTGACGACAGTCCGACCCGTTGTGGTTGTTAGTTTGAGGACATTAAGTTAAAACAATAACAAATCCTGATTAAACAACTCGAGTCTTGACTGTCGATACCTGAATGGCGTCTTTTGGGGATATCGCATGGACCTTACTCTTCGTATCAATCGAAATACCGGCCTCAAGGGACTGACCTTTTGGGGGCAATGGGCGCTGGCGCAAGGCTTTGTCGTTTCATTGTTGTTCATACTCGCACTGCAACACACTGGAGCGGTCGAGTTCTATTACCGAGTGTGCGCGGCATTAACGGTACTGGCCTCGGTTCCGGCCTATACGTTCAGCGGCGTGTACCGGAAAAGAGACAGCTACCTGACGGGGCTGGGACGCCTGTTCATCGGCTGGTCCATAACAATGGCTGCACTGGCCTGCATGGCATTTATCTGTAAAGCCGATGCTCTTTTTTCCCGGCAAGTGATTCTCAGCTGGGCGGTATACGGCTTCCTCGGGCAAGCGCTGCTGTACGCGCCCTTGCACGGGTTCTCCAAGTACTATCAGCGGTCACGAAAAAGCGCACATCGAACCTTGATCGTCGGGACCGGGGAGCTTGCGCTTGGCCTGGCCAAGAAGTTGAGCCTCGAGAACCTGCCCTTGGTGGGCCTGGTCAGCACGGGTGTGGCTGCCCAATTGACGCCAGACGTGCCACGCATCGTTGGTGAACAGAAAGATCTTCTGGAACTGATCACAACTCATGACATTCGCCGCCTATACATCACCCTACCGCTGAGTGAAGCGGCAAAAATCGAAGCCATGTACGTCGATTTGCTGGGTGCCAATGTCGATGTGGTCTGGGTGCCGGACTTGAACAGCCTGACACTGCTCAATCATTCGGTAAGGGTCGTGGACGGTCTGCCGGCTATCTATTTGAATGAAAGCCCGCTGACCAGCCAGCCCACCGCCGCGCTAAGCAAGAGCCTGCTGGAAAAAAGCGTGGCCCTGCTGGCAATCATCCTGCTGAGCCCGGCTCTGGCGCTTATTGCGCTGGCCGTAAAGTTCAACTCTCCCGGGCCGGTCTTCTTCAAACAGGACCGACATGGATGGAATGGCAAGGTGATCCAGGTCTGGAAGTTTCGTTCGATGCGTGTACACGACGATCTTGAGGTTAAGCAGGCCAGCCGCAACGACTCACGTATTACCCCCGTAGGACGCTTCATCCGCCGCACTTCGCTGGATGAACTGCCGCAACTGTTCAATGTTTTGCAAGGGCATATGGCCTTGGTCGGCCCGAGACCTCACGCTATCGCCCATAACAACTACTATTCGGGGAAGATTCTTGCCTACATGGCACGCCACCGAATCAAGCCAGGTATTACCGGGCTGGCGCAAATCAATGGTTGCCGCGGCGAGACTGACACCATCGACAAAATGCAAAAGCGTGTCGAGATCGACCTTAAGTACATTAATAACTGGTCGTTATGGCTGGATCTGAAAATCCTGGTAAAGACGCCCTTTACCTTGCTCTCAAAGGACATCTATTGATGGCCTGAGCGTTGAAGACGCATTACCACAAGGGGACGCAAGTCCCCTTTTTCGTGGCTGTAATTCGGGGTTTGGTGGCCTGCCAGGTTCGCCAATAGCGCAAGCCATTTGCCGTGCCAGGCGTTCATGCCCGTTCGGTCTGCCAGTACCTGTAGAGGGTTGGTGAGAAGAGGTTAAGGCTTTTTGTAGGAGCGAGGGGGCCGATACCCGCTCAACTGAACGGCATTAACGACATTGTGCACATCAGCGCGGCCATTGCGGCAGCCAAAGGCTCAACCTGAAAGACTTGTAGCCCTGCAGATCTGCACACTACCGCTCCCCTGAGCGAACGGCATTGTGCAGATCGCCGGCCTTTACTCGGTGATCTTCTCGAAGTTGCGGTAGAACATGTCGTTGTCGCGGCTATCCGTCATCGAATGCAACTGGAAGCTGCGATTGAGCCGTGCGCCACCATCCCGAGTCAGCGGCGACCAAACGAGGTTGGCGCGGCGCATGGTCGACATACTCATCAGTTCATCGAATGGAATAGAGAGGTACAGGCCCTTGTCGAAGCTACCTTCGCCATATTCGGCGCTGGAAGCGGTAGTGATCGTCGCCCAGGCACCAAACCGCACACCGTTGGAGAACTCCCGAGAGAGATCGATCGTGGTGCCCCAATCCCCTGCCAGGTAACGTCCGACACTGACGGCCGCAAGGGTGTCGAAAGGCAAGTCCGTATAGCCGGTAACGTGGCCTGTGACTACCGAGTAGTCCCGCAGGCCAAAGCCTTGATCGAATTCGCGCTGACGCACGTAGTTCAGGTCAGCACCGACCGACCAGCGTTGGCCTGTCGGACGAAACAGCACCTCGCCCCCCACACCGGCATACATCGACTCCAGATAGCCACCGTAGACCATGCCATACAGGTCTTTGTCCAACTGCTCGGCGTGGCTGACCTGGAACAGCGGCATGGTGACTTCGGAAGTGGTCAGGTACTTGCGCAAGTCCGTACGAACCCGGGGCAGGCCACTGGGTGCATCGTAATCAAATTTATCGAAGTTATTCAGCAGATTGGCGCTGAGCAGGCCGTTCCACCAGGTGTTGCGGTTGAAGCGATACTCGGCGTCCATATCGGCAGTGAACTGATAAAGAAAGCCGTCAGGGCCACCGACGTTCTGCTTGAAACCCAGCCCGGCGCCGTAGCTTAAGGGGTCGCGAGCTTCGGTATAGAGAGTCTTCTCGTTGTGTGGCATCGCCGGATTGATCTCGGTAGTGCGGTGCAACGCTTGCAGCGGCTCCTCGTTGTTGATTACTTCGCGGAAGGTTTGCCGAGGCACGCTGGTCTCTTCCAGCGGCAGGTCGTAGCGCTTGTTCACCAGGGTGAACCAATCAATATCCTCGTTAACACTGTTGTCCAGAACCCGGCTTGCACGACCGACCGCTTTAGACGAATGAAAATATCGGCCCTGCTCGCCGTAGACGATTAACTCGGGACCGCGCTGACTGATGCGCTCGACCTTATAGCCAGCATTTTGCTGCAGGCGCTTGGACACATCAGGCCAATTTACCTGATCCATTGCGGTGGCCGGAGCCTTGGCCGGCAACGGCTCGGCCGGTGGATCGAAGGACTTGGCCGGAGCCTTGCGGCTGACGAAGTTGGTGTGAAAGGTGAGGCCGAACATCGCGGTGTTGCCCCGCTCCCAGGCCGCATTGAAGTCCAGCGAGTCGGTCACTTTGAACACGGCGCCGAGGTTGATCGGTGAATCCTGTTTAATCGCGTTGTCACTGGGCTCGCTTTTATAGTCGTTGCCTTCGTACTCGAGCTTCAGACTGAGCCGATCCCAGGGCGTCTGGTAGCTCACGCCGCCGAACAACGAAGGCCGGCCGCGAAAGTAGGCGCCCGCGTTAACATCACCAGTGCCTTCCATATCGGGTCGGGTCTTGAAGCGATCATCGATCCAACCTGCCGGGTTGTCGAAGTCGCCGCGATTGCCCAAGTAACCCCAGGCAATGCCGGCACTGAAATCAAAATTGTTATAACGCTTATTGGCCACCAGGAACTCACTGGAGAACAGACCTGTACCGCCGACGTCTCGGAACCCCAGCGCCACGTCAGGCGCCCAATGGGTTTCTTTCCACAGCCGGACTTTGAGGTCGACCGCCTTATCCTTGTAGCTCTGGTTGCCGCTCAACGATTCGGGCCCGTAGGGACGGTCGGTGATTGCGGTGTAGCGGAACGCACCTTCCAGCCAGTCGAACGGCTGTAGCGCCACACTGTAACGACTATAGGGCTCAGTACGGTTGGCGTTCACGCTCAACTCGCCGGCCGGGGACATTCTGGCTGTCGGCGTCTGTAGCAAGCCCACACCGCCGAAATCATTCTGAGTCAAACGCGGCTCTGCATGAGCCAAACCACAGGGCAATAATAATACGGCTGCAAAACGTAAATTCAATGAACCACCTCAGCCAGTTGCGTGGCAAGAAATTCGGCCAACTGCTGATTCAGTTCAGGAATAGGCGGATCAAGATCATCATTTTTGACAGGGACCAGGATCTTGCTGCCAGCGGCAGGCACCTGTCCGCTCTCACGATTCCACGGCGCGATGCCGATCTTGCGGGTGACACCATTGGGTTGGATCAACCACAGATAATCGCTCTCGGCATCGGCCAATGTTGCGCACCCTTGCAGATAATCCCGAGCCTCCTGCAGAGCGACAAAAGGCAACCGGCACGGTTCAACAACGGCGCCGAGCACTTCAACCTCGTCGACGCGCAACGGATAGATGAGACGGTCACCGTCAGTCAGGCGTACGTTACGGGCGAACCCGACCTCAATGGCAACCGGGTCCAGAACCGTGACCTGACGCCCAGTGACCGGCATGCGGCTGACTTGCTCGTACAGACGCAGCGCCAGACTTGCCCGGCTGGGCATGTCAAAGACCAGAGCGGTACGCTGCAACACCTGTAAATCAAACAGCACCCCGGTTTTGAGCCGAGTCTGCTCATCCAGTAAAGACTGGCGCAGCAACGCGGCTGCCAGCCAGTAGCTTTCGGCATTGGGCACGGCAACACTGATCACGTCTGACAACCGCCCTCCCGGCGGCAGGTCGACCGGGCCTGGGTTGAGCACGTCGCCGGTGACGGTAACCGCCGCCTGGCTCACACTGGTGATCAACAACAGACATGCCGACAAAAACTGTACCCGCCTCAACGGGCAAACCTGCGTTCAGGGGTCAGTTGAACGATCTTGACCCGCAGTCGCGAGGTCAGTTGCTGCTCACTCTGCACAATGAAACCGTCCACGGGATCGACCCAATAATGATTAGTCGCACGCAAGCCAATGGCCGGGGCATCAATCTGCTCATCGACACGTAGCACAGCGTATTCCTTGTTTAGGATTTCGAGGGTTTCCATGGATTTTCGGGAGAAGCGACTGTTCAAGGTCACGCCCACTTCGCTGCCTTGATAAAGATCAATCCAGCGCTGGCTGGTGTAGCCATCAGGCAGCGTGTGCAGGCCTTGCTTGAAGGGTGAGGTTGCAGCGAGGCGCGTCCCGTCCAGGTCGCCGTCGAAGCCCAGACCGATCGTGCGTACTGCGAGTCCATCGCGCAGCAATAAGACCTGCTTGCCCGACGCGACCCAGAACTGCAGGTCGCCCCGCTCACGCACCATCGCCATCACCCCCGAGCCGGAAGACGTGGTCAACCTGAGCTGGGGGAATTCAACCTGTGCTACCTCGGCCGCGGTCACTTCCAACTCATCGGGCCCGCTAACAGACGCTTTAAGGTTGGTCATAGAGGCGGTCATCAACGGGTTACACCCACACAACAACAAGGCTGCTATCACACAGACGCCAATATTCAACGTTCTCACAGTTAGACCAGGCCTTATTTATCGCTGTTGGCATCATTCAGGTTCTTCGCCGCCGAAGCCCCTACACCAAGAATGGCTGCCGATGGCACCAGTTGGCTGATGAAACGGTTCCAGCGGGTCACGTTGGCAGGGCCCACGTAAACGATGTCCTGAGGACGTACATCAAAGTGCGTCGCCAGCGCCATGGCGGTCGGCGACTCGGCTTGCAGTTGATAGATTTTCGCCGGTTCCACATCAAGGTTTTCAACCCCCCTGATGACGTAGACCGCATTGCCGTTCGAGGTGGTCTGGCTCAACCCGCCTACCGAGCCCAGTACGTCAGACAGGTTCATGGTGCTGGTTTTAAACGTCAGCGCGCGCGGCTGATTGACTTCGCCCATGACGTAGATGCGCTTGTTATCGTTGTATGGCAGATACAACTGATCGCCACCTTTGAGGTAGACGTTCTGCAGCTCGGAATCCTGATGATTGAGCGCATCGAGATTCAGCGGATATACCTGCCCGCTCCGTGTCAGCAGCAAGCCGGACAAATCCGCATTGAGCGGGTCGATACCGGCGGAGCCGAGGGCTTCGACCACACTGAGCGGGTTGGTGGAAATCGATTGCGGACCGGCTTTCGATACCGCCCCCGACACCACTACCTTCTGGCTGGCGAAGCGCAACACGGCGACATCCACTTGCGGGTCTGCGATAAAGGCCGACAGCTTTGAGGCAATGTCCGAACGCAGTTGCTGGATGGTTTTGCCGGCCGCCTGTACTTCTCCAACATAGGGGTAGTAAAGCGTGCCATCGGAGCGTACCAGGCGACCGTTGGCATCAATCTGCTGTTGGGCACCAGAGGGCGCCGTCAGCTCGGGGTGGTCCCAGACCGTGATGTACAAGACATCATTGTTACCGATTCGGTACTCCGCAGGGGGCGTCAACAATTGCGCCGGTAGCGTCGCACGTTGGTGTGTAGCCCTCTCCATCGCAATGAGCTTGGGCGTGATCGGAATCAGTTCGACGCGACTGCTTTCACTGGCCCCTTGGCGCGTTATATCGCTGGTGCTCAGGTATTGCCCTGGAGAAAACATGCATCCTTGCAAAGCGATACTTGCCAACATCAAAAAAGGAAAACTACGAGTCATAATGGCACTACGCTATTCAAGGGCAAATCTAAACAAGCTCACCCGACTTTCATCGGGCGACCTTGTATTACACCTACAGAGTTTCTTAGTTTGTACCGGTAGTACCGGTAGTGCCAGTAGTACCACCTGTACCACCTGTACCGCCGTTGGCGTTGCTACCACTATTGGAAGCAGCCACTGCACCTGCGACCATTGCCGTACTGGTCGAAGCAGCTTGGGAAGCTGCTACGTTACCCACGACATTGGTTGCCTGTGTCAGCGGTGCTTCCGCCGCGGACGCCCAGCTGGCAAACATCGACAACAGGGCAATTGCCATTACTTTTTTCATACCAACTCCTTTCTAACGTTCGCCCCTGTTAAAAACCCAAGAGCTCAGTTAGATGTGGAAAGATCAAGCCGCAAAAAGCGCGAACAAGATCCGTTGTTCATTCACAGTCTAACCTGACTGATAAATGTCGAACGGCAGGGTTTATGTCTACGGATTTTCCAGAGGCATTTCCAGCCCATTTTCCAGACGATAATTAACATTACGTCCTGGCTATAACATTCAGCAAATTTATTGTTTGCAGCAATAGCATCAACCTTATCCCTGGTAACCCTTCGGGTGGTTCGATTGCCAGCGCCAAGTGTCCGTCATCATTTGCTGCAAGCTGCGCGTGGCCTTCCAGCCGAGTTCACGGGCGGCCTTGGATGGGTCGGCCCAGCTCTCGGCGACGTCACCTGCGCGGCGCGGCATTACCCGATAGGGCACTGGCCGACCCGAGGCCTGCTCAAACGCGCGCAGCACCTGCATCACGCTGTAGCCGTCACCCGTGCCGAGATTCCAGATATTGAGTCCCGTGCGTTGCGAAATCGACTGCAAGGCCTTCAGATGCCCGTCTGCCAGATCCACGACGTGGATATAGTCACGCACACCAGTGCCATCAGCCGTGGAGTAATCGTCGCCGAAGATTGACAACTCTTGCAGGCTACCGACCGCCACCTGGCTGATGTAAGGCACCAGGTTATTGGGTATGCCATTCGGATCTTCACCCAAGTGGCCGCTGTCATGAGCGCCGATTGGATTGAAGTAGCGCAACAGTGCGACGCTCCAGCGCGGCTCGGCCGCACACAGGTCGCGGAGCACGTTCTCAACGATCAGCTTGGATTGGCCGTAGGGGTTGGTGGGGGTGCCGGTGGGAAAATGCTCACTGATCGGCATCTGCTCCGGCTCGCCGTACACCGTTGCCGATGAACTGAATACCAGGCGAAACACACCGGCGGCGGCCATCGCCTGACACAGCGTGAGGCTGCCACCGACATTGGCATCGTAATACTCAAGCGGCTTGCGCACGCTTTCGCCGACTGCCTTGAGTCCGGCGAAATGCAGCACCGCATCAATGGCATGCTCCTGGAAAATCCGGTCCAGCAAGGCTCTGTCGCGTACATCCCCGCGAATCATCAGCGCACTTTTCCCGCAGATGGCTTCCACTGCATGCAGCGCAGCATCGGAGCTATTGCAAAGATTATCCAGCACCACCACTTCAAAGCCCGCTTCAAGCAGCGCAAGCGTGGTGTGCGAACCGATGTATCCGGCGCCACCCGTTACCAGAATTTTCATAGAGCGGTCCATAGTAAGGTCGTAAAATGCTCAATAACCTGTGCGGCGCCCACTATTAGATGCGCGTCAAAAACCACCGCATAAACAAACAAGGGCGACAACAGCAATAAGTAGAATTAGTTCAACTGCCGACGATAAATATTTACATCGACTCAACACTAATACCGGGTACTTATTTAGCACTATGAAACGCCAACCACTATCAACAGATACCGACGAAAAATAACTAATTAGCCGCAGACTGACAACTCATAACATTTCCTTGTTATGTACCTGACGATAATTGCCATCCACAACCTATCTCAGGTATTAAAGTAGCCGTTTATTAAAGAAACTTACAATCACTGTTTGTTGCGCTCGTCAATTTAGCTGTGACCCATGACCTCCAGGATACTTTTATGATTCGTAAATGTTTGTTCCCCGCCGCTGGCTATGGCACGCGCTTCCTGCCAGCAACCAAGGCCATGCCCAAGGAGATGCTGCCGATCGTCAACAAGCCGTTGATCCAGTACGCCGTAGAAGAAGCACGGGACGCCGGCCTGCAACATATGGCAATCGTAACCGGGCGGGGCAAACGCGCACTGGAAGATCACTTCGACATCAGCTATGAGCTGGAGCATCAGATTCGTGGCACCGAAAAAGAGAAATTCCTGGCCGGCACCCGCGAACTGATTGAAACCTGCACGTTCTCTTACACCCGGCAGGTTGAAATGAAGGGCTTGGGTCACGCGATTCTCAGCGGTCGCCCATTAATCGGTGATGAACCCTTCGCCGTAGTGCTCGCGGATGACCTGTGCCTGAACCTGCAAGGCGATGGCGTACTGGCACAAATGATCAAGCTCTACAAACAATACCGCTGCTCGATCGTGGCCATTCAGGAAGTGCCCCGTGACCAGACACACAAGTACGGTGTGATCGCCGGCGAGTTGATCGCCGAAGGCGTCTACCGGGTCAGCAGCATGGTTGAAAAACCCAGCCCTGAAGACGCCCCGTCCAACCTGGCAATCATCGGGCGGTACATTCTGACGCCCGATATCTTTGATCTGATCGCCGATACCCAGCCTGGTAAAGGTGGAGAGATCCAGATCACCGACGCCCTGATGAAACTGGCGCAGGATGGTTGTGTTCTGGCCTATAAGTTCGACGGCCTGCGCTTCGATTGCGGCGGTGCAGAGGGTTATCTCGACGCGACCAATTTTTGTTACGAAAACCTGTACCTCAAAGGCCTTTAACCAGTTCGCCAACTCACTCCTTGCTCACACGGCGCAACCGTCGCCACTCCTCATTCAGGCAGGCCACTATGAACATTGCAAAACGCTCGGCAGACATTGAACTGGAGGTGGGTAACGTCGGGGTGATGGCCTGGTTGTCGCTGTATCCGTCTTTGCCCTCCCCCGCTGAAGCAGGGCTGGGCTCCGCACTGATGGTGGAGCGTATCGGGGTGTTCCCCTCATCCGGGGAAATCCGTCGACCGATTCTCAATCCTGGCTCCCTCATCAGCCATCTGAAGTCGCTGTATGGCCAGCAGGCGCTGGATGTCGATGAGCGCGATGGGTTGAAAGTGATTTTCAGCGATTGGCGATTCCGGGCGCGTATTTCCGGAAGCGATCCGGCCATCGTTATCACGGTGGAAACCCGTTGTGATCCGCAGCTGATGCCCCTCAAAACGGCAGAGCTGTTGAGTCAGTTGGAGCACTTCGAGAAAGGCATGTGCTGAGGGCTGATGTTGGGTCTGGCGTGGAAGGTTGGGGTGCATATCCGTTGCTGCGGTCACGGCTGCGTAGGGTTCCGCCCTTACGGCGTGTCACTTTGAAAAGCCCAAAGTAACCAAAGGCTCTTGCCCCACCACTCGGCACCTCGCTCAGGCTCGGTGTGCCCGTACTCCGACATTGATTCGGGGGGCCGCCGCAATGGGCCATCCTTGGCCCAGTGCGGCTAAACCGGCGTCCTGCCGGTTTACCCCCCGAATCAATGCCGGACTCCGGCCATCGTGGTTTGACGGGGCGCCTAGATCAAAATCAAGATCAACAGCCAGATCAAAAGAGTGCTGACTTCGTCAGCGAATAAGGAAGTAAGGGCAAGGGCAAGAGCAACAGCAACAGCAACAGCAACAGCGCGTACGCTTCAGAGGATAGGTCGGCTGTCAGGCCGCCTCGCTTTTGCTCTGTTTTTGATCTTGGGCGCCCCGTTAAACCACGCTGGCCGAACGCAGGTATTACGCAGTGGGTAAA
>NZ_WLYI01000039.1 GCF_009707515.1 Pseudomonas karstica
ACGCCTGGGCCTTGGAATCGCTGAAGGTCCTGCGGCCCTTATCGCAGCCTCGTGCCTCGGCAGCGGCCAGGTGTCAGCCTTCTTCCAGCCACAACCGTAACGGTTTGCCTTGGGCTGGCCAGAAACGGGTTTGCTCTATAGGCGAGATGTCCCAGCGCTTCACGGCTTGCAGGGCCTGGAAGAAGCGGTGCTCCTGCTCCATCAATGCCTCGCCGCAGAGTTTGCGGGTGCTGCCGATCTTACCGAAGCTGAGCTTGTCGCCTTCCAGGCTGTACGGCGCAAACCAATGGTTGCAGCCGCCATTGCCATAGGCCCGGCCGTCGGCGCCGAGGGTGACGGTCAAGTGGGCGTAGTCCATCAGCGGCCGTTCGCCGATCCACTCCAGCACGTAGCTGTGATCCTGCTTGAGTTTGACCGGCTCACCGGCGCAACCGGCAAGGCCTGCGCCCAGCGCGGCGAGCAGCAATAACCGCTTCATTGAGCGGCCTTCTGGCATTTCGGGCAGCGGTGCTGTTCACCGATCGTGGCCCAGCCCAACTCGGCGATGCGCGCGGTAGCCGCCGGTTGCAGGGGTTCCTTGGTCAGCTTGGTTTCCACCGCGAACTCGAACGTAAGCTTGGCCTCGCAGCTGTCGCAATTGACATTCCAGGTGTGAATTTCCAGCTCGCCGAACTTCGGCCCTTGTGCCATGGCGACCCACTGGCCGGCCGGCTTGAGGGAGTAGCGAGCGTCACCTTCGACGGTCAGTCGCATCGACAGGGTTTTGCTGCCGCGCAGGGTGACGATCAACACGTCGCCGTTTTTAATCGAGCCACCGTTGCCGGTGACTTGATAGCGGCCCGGTACCAGGGCGCGGCATTCGATCAGGGTGTGTTGCGGGCTCAGCAAGCTGAAGCGGAAATCGTGTTCGGCCATGGATCCTCCAAATAGGCGCGGCATCCTATCATGGGCCGCAGCCCATCATTGCTCCGGTGTGTGACCATTGATCAAGCGTCTACCTGGTTCTGAGGCTGGCCGACCGCCCATGCCGCGATGTTCGCCAGGGTAGTACCGGCAATCGCTGCCAGAGCCTCGTGGGTCAGGAACGCCTGGTGCGCGGTGATGATCACGTTGGGGAAGGTCAGCAGGCGTGCCAGCACGTCATCCTGCAGCGGCAGGTCCGAGCGGTCCTCGAAAAACAGCTGCGCTTCTTCTTCATAGACATCCAGCCCCAGATAGCCCAGTTGCCCCGTCTTGAGAGCTTCAATCAGCGCCGGTGTGTCCACCAGGCCGCCGCGTCCGGTATTGATCAGCATGGCGCCGGGCTGCATGCGGGCCAGGGACTGGGCATTGACCAGGTGTTTGCTGTCTGCGGTCAGCGGGCAATGCAGGCTGATAATCTGTGCCTGGGCCAGCAGTTCGGGCAGGCTCACGTAGCGAGCGCCCAAGGCTTCGAGCTGCGGATTGGGCCAGGGATCATAAGCTAGCAAGGAACAGCCGAACCCGGCCATAATCTTGGCGAAGGTGGCGCCGATCTGCCCGGTACCGACAACACCGACGGTTTTGCCCACCAGGTCGAAGCCGGTCAGGCCGTGGAGGCTGAAGTCGCCGTCGCGGGTGCGGTTGTAGGCGCGGTGCAGGCGGCGGTTGAGAGCCAGGATCAGCGCGACGGCATGTTCAGCTACCGCGTGGGGCGAGTAAGCCGGTACACGGACGATGGTCAGGCCCAGACGTTTGGCGGCGGTCAGGTCGACGTGGTTGTAACCGGCCGAGCGCAAGGCGATCAACCGAGTGCCGCCTTGGGCCAGATGTTCCAGCACGGGGGCGCTGAGGTCGTCGTTGATAAAGGCACAGACTACTTCGTGGTGTTCTGCCAGGGCCACAGTGTCCAGGTTCAGGCGGGCAGGCTGCAATTGCAGCTCCATGCCCGAGGGCAATCCTTGGCCCAGAAAACTGTCGCGGTCGTAGGCCTGGCTGCTGAAGAGGATGATGCGCATCAAGACGTTCCTTCGAAATGAGGTATAGCTCAGGCGCTGACCCGCGCCTCACTGGCCAGCCGTGTAATTGCCATGTCCAGCTCATCCAGGGCCAACATGGCCTTGGCGTCGTCTTGCTTGAGCAGGGTTTCGGCCCGTTGGCAGGCGGCGCGCAATTGGGGGACGCCGCAGTAGCGGGTGGCGCCGTGCAGGCGGTGGACCCGTTCGATCAAGGCGTTGTGGTCGTTGGCTTCCCGGGCGAGGCGAATGGCTTCGCGGTCGGCTTCCAGGGAGGCCAGTAACATGGCGAGCATGTCGGCGGCCAGGTCAGCCTTGTTGGCCGCCAGGCGCAAGCCTTCCTCGTGGTCCAGGACCGGCAATTGCATGCCATGGCCAAAACCTTCCGCACCGCGTTCCGGACCTTGATTGCGCAAGGCCAACCCTGTCCACTTCAACACCACCTGGGCCAATTGCCGTTCGCTGATGGGTTTGGTCAGGTAGTCATCCATGCCGCTTTGCAGCAAGGCGCGTTTTTCGTTGGCCATGGCGTGGGCAGTGAGGGCAACCACCGGCAACGGCGTGCCGTGGCGCTCGTTTTCCCACTGGCGAATCGCCTCGGTACTCTGGCGGCCATCCATGCCGGGCATTTGTACGTCCATCAGCACCAGGTCGAAGGCTTCCTTTTGCACCGCCTCGATGGCGGCGTACCCGCTTTCTACTGCGAGCACCTTGGCGCCCATGTCTTCCAGCAGGGTTTGCACCAATAGCAGGTTGGCCGGGTTATCGTCGACACACAGCACACGTGGCGCGCGGCTTGACAAGGGCTCGCCCGGTTCGCTGCGCATCGGGAGCGGGCTAATCAAGTCTGCCAGGGCCCGGCGCAGTTTGCGGGTGCAGGCCGGCTTGGCTTGTAACTGGCTGTTGGGGTTGGGGACCGATTGATTGAACAGCATCTGTTCGGTCGTCGGGCACAGCACCAGGACTTTGCAGTCGAGGCGTTCGAGGTCCCAAAGGTGTTGGTTCAACCGTTCCGGCGGAATGTCATTGGCGGTGATGCCCAATACGGCGAGGTCAATGGCCTGCTCGGTCTGATTAGTACTGGTGATACCGTTGGTCAGGCTCTCCAGGGTATTGAACAGGGTCACTTCCAGGCCGCAGTCTTCCAATTGATGCTGCAGGGCCTGGCGCGCCAATTCGTGGTTTTCCAGCACGGCCACGCGCCGACCCAGCAGCGGTGCGCCGGGCAAATCTTCGGCGTCGTCGCGGGCTTTGGGCAGGTTGAGGCTGATCCAGAACTCCGAGCCTTCCCCCGGCGTGCTGTCGACGCCGATTTCACCGCCCATTTGCTCAATCAGGCGCTTGGAAATTACCAGGCCCAAGCCGGTGCCTCCCGGTTGCCGGGATAAAGAGTTGTCGGCCTGGCTGAATGCCTGGAACAGCGCCCGCACGTCCTGGTTGGACAGGCCGATGCCGGTATCCTGGACGCTGACACGCAATTGCACGCTGTCTTCCTGCTCGTCTTCGAGCATGGCCCGGGCGACGATGGTGCCTTCGCGGGTGAATTTGATGGCATTGCTGACCAGGTTGGTCAGAATCTGCTTGAGCCGCAGTGGGTCGCCCACCAGGGCCAGCGGCGTGTCGCGGTAGACCAGGCTGACCAACTCCAGTTGCTTGGCATGGGCGGCCGGGGCGAGGATCGTCAGAGTGTCCTGCAACAGGTCCCGCAGGTTGAACGGGATGCTGTCGAGCACCAGCTTGCCGGCCTCGATTTTTGAGAAATCGAGGATTTCGTTGATGATCCCCAACAGGTTATCGGCGGATTTTTCGATGGTGCCCAGGTAGTCCAACTGACGAGGCGATAGCTCGCTTTTCTGCAACAGGTGCGTGAACCCCAGGATACCGTTCAGCGGGGTGCGGATTTCATGGCTCATATTGGCCAGGAATTCTGACTTGATGCGGCTGGCTTCCAAGGCTTCTTTGCGGGCCAGGTCCAGCTCGATGTTCTGGATTTCGATGGTTTCCAGGTTCTGTCGCACATCTTCGGTGGCCTGGTCGATGCTGTGTTGCAATTCTTCCTGGGCATTTTGCAGGGTCTCGGCCATGCGGTTGATGCCCGAGGCCAGTTGGTCCAGTTCCTGACTGCCCAGCGGTGGCAGGCGGGTTTCCAGGTTACCGTCCTTGAGTTGGGCCACTGCCTGTTTGATCTGGCCAATGGGCGAGTTAATCGTGCGGCTCATGCGCAGGGCCAAAGCGGCGGTGCAGATCAGTCCGATGGCAATCAACAGCAGGCTGGCAAACAGGCTGCGATAGCCACGCAGCAACATCCCGTTGTGGGACAGTTCCAGCTCGACCCACCCCAGCAAGCGGTCGGCTTCGTCAGGAATCAAGTCACCGGCCAGGTTGCGATGATGGCCAAAGACCGGCAGCAAATAGCGGGTTGCATCATTGCCGGTGCGCTGCAGCAGTTGGGAGCTATCGCCGATGGGCGGTTGATTGAGCATGGTCGGGCCCGCGTGGGCCAGGGGTGTACGATCCGGCCCGAGGAAGGACACGGCGCGCACGTCTGGTTGCTCCAGGGATTGGGTGGCAATGCGTTCCAGGAGTTTGTTGTTCTTGCTGCCCAGGGCAGGTGCCACCAGGGGCGCCAGTTGCTCGGCAATCATCTCGCCCCGGTTGAGCAACTGGGTTTGCAGTTCTGACAGCTGCATCCAGGTGAAATAGCCGCCCAGCAGCAATGCCATCAGGCTGGTAGGTAATAAGGTCAGCAACAGTACGCGGCCTTTTATCCCCATTCTTCTCAGCACGCCATTCTCCTGCTACCACACTGCTGTTGAAATTTCACACAGGCATCCGGCCCGCGCCACGTGCGCAGTGTAGCCATTTGCGGGGTAAGGAATCTTGCAAATTAATGATATGCGGCAAGCATCGAGCCATTGAACGCCCGATGGCGGTTGCCTGTGGCCAGGCAATCTTGAATAATCAGCTATTGAGAATTACTTGCAGACGCTAATGAATCCCGCAGCAGTTGGCCTTCCCAGCATCCTGACCATTGAAGATGATCCCGTACTGGGTGCTTATGTCCATGAGCACTTGGGGCGCTGTGGTTTCAAGGTGACGTGGTGCCAGAATGGCCAGAAAGGCCTGGAGATGGCCCGCGGCCAGGTGTTCGATGTGGTGTTGATGGATATCCTGCTGCCGGGCATGGATGGTCTGTCGATTCTCACCCATTTGCGTCAGAGCCATTCGACCCCGGTGATCCTGATGTCGGCCCTGGGGGCTGAAGCCGACCGCATCAGTGGTTTTCGCTTGGGGGCGGATGATTATCTGCCCAAGCCGTTCAGCATGATTGAACTTGGGGTGCGTATCGAGGCGATCCTGCGCCGGGTGGCCCTGGATCAGCGTCCCCCGCCGGCACTGGCCGTGGTACGCAACGATGTCCGCAGCCTGCGCTTTGACGATGAGCTGTGTGACGTTTTTCACCTGGAGCAGTGGGCCGGTTTGACCCGCAGCGAATACCGCCTGCTGGAAACCCTGCACCGTAATGGCGAAGAAGTCCTCAGTAAAGCCTTCCTTTATCAGCATGTCTTGCAGCGTGGTTATGCTCTGCATGACCGCAGCCTGGACATGCACGTCAGCCAGATCCGCCGCAAGCTCAAGGCCATCGGTTACGCCGAGCGCGAAGTGCGCACCGTGTGGGGCAAGGGCTACGTATTGAGCGGTCAAGATGAAGGGGGTTGATCGTTTATTTAAACGCCTGCCGGGCAAGCACTCGCTGTTCTGGAAACTGGCCTGCCTGTTGATTGCCTTCTGCTTGCTGATGATCTGGCTCAGTTGGTCGTGGGGCCGCTATATGGAGCAGCAGGGGGCCTATCTGTCCGATGAGGCCCGTGCCACCTTGAAGGGGTATGCGGCGGGCGCCGAGATGGCCTGGAGTGCCGGTGGCGGCGCCGGCGTGGATGCCTGGCTGCAAACGATGGGCAAGCGTGAGTCCACTTGGTTTGGGGTGATTGGCAAGGACTTGCAGTCTTTGAGCAGCTACCCTCTGACGGACAAGGAAAGCCAGCGCCTGACTTTTCTGCGGGGCCTGGACTGGCCCGTCAGCCGACACGCCAAGGGCTTGCCGTGGCTGAAAGTCCCGTTTCCCGTCGATTCCGGCGCTGGTGCGCTGGTCATCGAGTTGCCGCAACGCTTCATGCCTGGGCGCTATCAACTGTTCTGGCGGGCGGTGACCAATGGCGTGATTCCCGGTTTGTTCACCTTGTTGCTCTGTGTGGGCCTCTATCGATTGTTGATCATGCCCCTCAATCACTTGCGCGAGCAGGCCAACGCCTGGCGTGCCGATCAATTGACTACCCGTCTTTCCCATGACACTACCAGTCGCCAGGATGAATTGGGCGAACTGGGCCGCGCGTTTGATCATATGTCCGAGCGCCTGCAAGGCACTGTGGCCCTGCAACAACAATTATTGCGCGACCTGTCCCATGAATTGCGCACGCCGTTGAGTCGCTTGCGGGTGGCGTGTGACAGCGAGCAGGAACTGGGGCAGTTGCGTGAACGCCTGGGGCGAGAAATCGACGGTATGCAGCGTCTGGTGGAGGACACGCTGCAATTGGCCTGGCTGGACACCGAACGTGCACCACTGCCCCAGGAAGAAATCCAGATCCAGGCGTTGTGGGACATGCTCAGGGAAAACGCCTGTTTTGAAAGTGGCTGGCCTGTTTCACGTCTGCAGTGCGAGTTGGAAGCTGACTGCTGGGTGTGGGGCCACCTGAATTCCTTGGCCCAAGCCTTGGAAAATGTCCTGCGCAATGCCATTCGCCACTCCCCAGCGGCGGGCATTGTGCGTCTGGCCGGACTTCGCGATGGCGATCAATGGCACCTGTGGCTGGAAGATCAGGGCGGTGGCGTGGATGAACAAGCGTTGGAGCGGATTTTTGCGCCCTTTACCCGGCTGGATGGGGCTCGTCCTGGAGACGGTGGCTTCGGACTGGGCTTGAGCATTGCCCGCAACGCCGTACAGCGCCAGGGCGGTCAGGTGTGGGCGGAAAATACCGGGCAGGGGTTACGGGTGCATATGCGCTTGTTGGCCCGATAGCTTCATGGCTTGCGCAGTTTGCGCTTTTTCCACTGCCGGCCAACCCACCAGCGCCAATACAGCATGACCAAGCAATAAGCCAATGCACCCAGCACCAGTCCCGTAACGACGGAGCCCAGCAGGAACGGCTGCCAGAGCGTCGACAACTGCCCGCTTATCCATTCCCAGGTCAGCTCGTCGGGAAGGCTGCGGGGCGGGATGTTCATCAGCCAGGCGCCGGTCATGTAGGTACAGAGGAATACCGCCGGCATGGTGATCGGGTTGGTCAGCCACACCAGGCTTACGGCGATCGGCATATTGCCGCGCACCACGATGGCCAGCAAGGCGGCCAGCAACATTTGCAGTGGAATGGGAATGAACGCGGCGAACAGCCCGACCGCCATGGCCCGGGCAACCGAGTGCCGGTTCAGGTGCCAGAGGTTGGGGTCATGCAGTAGCGTCCCGAGAAAGCGTAAGGATTTGTGTTCCCTGATACTGGTCGGGTCGGGCATGTACCGTTTGAATAAGCGCCGTGGCATATGGGGTCCAGGTCAGTTCGAGGGGCAAGTATGCCCGCATTCTACGAACGGGTAATTCAGACTTTGTGACAAAAGATCATAGTCCGCACGGTGGGGACAGCTAACACTCGATGGGTCACTTTCAAGGATTGATCCATGAGCACAGGGATGTTTGCACTTGCAGTGGGGCTGCTCGCCTTGCGATTTTTGCCGGCACTGCCGGCGACGGGTTGGTTGCTGGCCATGCCGGCGCTGGCGTTGATGTTATTACCGTTTCGCACCTACCCCCTGGCCTTTTTTCTACTGGGGTTGAGCTGGGCCTGCCTCAGCGCGCAGTGGGCCTTGGATGACCGGTTGGCACCTTTGCTGGACGGGCAGACTCGCTGGTTGGAAGGTCGTGTCACTGGTTTGCCGCAACAGAACGACGGGGTGGTGCGTTTTGAACTGACCGACAGTCGGTCACGCAAGGACACACTCCCCAAGCGCATCCGCTTGACCTGGCATGGCGGGCCGCCCATTCACAGCGGTGAGCGCTGGCGGCTGGCGGTCACCCTCAAACGTCCTTCCGGATTGCTCAATGCTCATGGCTTTGATTATGAGGCCTGGCTGTTGGCCCGGCGGATTGGCGCCACCGGTTCGGTCAAGGACGGCCAGCGACTGGCACCTGCACGGTTGGCCTTGCGCGATTCGATCCGCCAGCGCCTGCTGGCGGTGGATGCCCAGGGCCGCGAGGCGGGTCTGGCGGCCCTGGTGTTGGGGGATGGTTCGGGCTTGTCGACACAGGATTGGCGGACGTTGCAGAGTACCGGCACCGTCCATCTGCTGGTGATTTCCGGCCAGCATATCGGGTTGTTGGCAGGGTTGATCTATGGGGTGGTCGCCGGCCTTGCCCGTTATGGTTGCTGGCCCCGGCCATTGCCATGGTTGCCATGGGCTTGTGGCCTGGCGTTTGCCGCTGCGTTGGGTTACGGCTTGCTGGCGGGGTTTGAGGTGCCAGTACAACGGGCCTGCGTAATGGTTGGGTTGGTGTTGTTGTGGCGCCTGCGGTTTCGTCACCTGGGACTCTGGTGGCCGCTGTTGCTGGCCCTTGACGGTGTGTTGATCCTGGAGCCGCTGGCCAGCCTGCAACCGGGATTCTGGCTATCGTTTGCCGCTGTTGCCGTGCTGATCCTGGTCTTCAGCGGCCGACTGGGCCCTTGGAGCCCCTGGCAGGCCTGGACCCGGGCCCAATGGTTGATTGCCATCGGTCTGTTCCCGATATTGCTGATCCTTGGCCTGCCCATCAGCTTGAGCGGGCCCTTGGCCAATCTGTTTGCTGTGCCCTGGATCAGCCTGGTGGTGTTGCCGTCGGCCCTGCTGGGCACCGCGTTATTGCCGCTGCCTTTTATAGGCGAGGGCTTGTTGTGGCTGGCGGGTGGCGCGCTCGATTGGCTGTTCAGAGGCTTGGCGCTGTTGGCGCAACGCGTTCCAGCCTGGACCCCCGCCGACGTCCCTGTCGGCTGTTGGCTGGTAAGCTTGTTGGGTGCGGTGCTGCTATTGCTGCCCAGGGGCGTCCCGTTTCGCCTGTTGGGGTGGCCGATGCTGCTGCTGGCAGTGTTCCCTCCTCGTGAATCGGTACCTCATGGCCAAGTTGATGTGGTGCAGTTGGATGTTGGGCAGGGGTTGGCGATCATCCTGCGCACCCGCAATCACACTTTGTTGTACGACGCCGGGCCGCGTTTTGGCGAGTTTGACCTCGGCGCGCGGGTGGTTCTGCCTGAACTGCTCAAGTTCGGCGTCAAAAAGCTGGACTTGATGCTGCTCAGTCATGCCGACGCCGACCACGCCGGTGGCGCAATGACCATTGCCCAGGGGCTGCCGATCAAGCGGGTGGTGGGTGGGGAAACCGATGGGTTGCCCGCAGGCCTGGGCGCCCAGCCCTGTGTCAGCGGTGAACAGTGGGAGTGGGATGGCGTGCGGTTCGAACTGTGGCAATGGCCGGGCGCGACCAGCGGTAACCAGAAATCCTGTGTGCTACAGGTGCAGGCCAAGGAGGAGCGGCTGCTGTTGACCGGTGATATCGACCGTGACGCCGAGCGGGCGTTGCTGGCCAGTACGCTGGCGGTCCGTACTGATTGGCTGCAAGCGCCCCATCATGGCAGCCGCAGCTCTTCCTCATGGCCGTTCCTGCAGCAGCTTGCGCCGAAGGCCGTATTGATTTCCCGAGGGCATGGCAATGCGTTTGGTCATCCCCATCCGCACGTCATGGCGCGTTATCAGGCGCTGGGCAGCGCCATTTACGACAGTGCCGAACAGGGGGCACTGCGACTGCAACTGGGCACCTTCCAGGCGCCGGTCGCCGCTCGCAGCCAACGTCGCTTCTGGCGGGAGCCTTTATCGCAATCGCGTGTTACCAAAGACCGGGTGCCTGCGACATGATGCACGTGGGCGGGCTAGCCCTTCCCGGGAAGCCTATATGCTAAAGTGGCGCACTTTTTCGAGGGGGCATTCACTGTGTGGGAATTGGTCAAGTCCGGCGGCTGGATGATGTTGCCGATCATTTTGAGTTCCATCGCCGCACTCGGCATCATCGCTGAACGTTTGTGGACCCTGCGGGCCAGTCGCGTGACCCCGGAGCATCTGCTGGGGCAGGTCTGGCGCTGGATCAAGGACAAACAACTGGACAAGGAAAAACTCAAGGCGCTGCGAGCCAATTCGCCCCTGGGAGAGATCCTCGCAGCAGGGCTGGCCAACTCCAAGCATGGTCGCGAGATCATGAAAGAATGTATCGAGGAGGCCGCCGCCCGGGTCATCCACGAGTTGGAGCGTTATATCAATGCCTTGGGCACCATCGCCGCCATGGCGCCCTTGCTCGGTCTGCTGGGTACGGTGCTGGGCATGATCGACATCTTCTCGTCCTTCATGGGCCAGGGCATGACCACCAACGCCGCCGTATTGGCGGGTGGTATTTCCAAGGCCTTGATCACCACGGCTGCCGGTCTGATGGTGGGTATTCCTTCAGTATTCTTCCATCGTTTCCTGCAACGCCGGATCGATGAGCTGGTGGTGGGCATGGAGCAGGAAGCCATCAAGTTGGTGGAGGTGGTGCAGGGTGACCGTGATGTCGATCTGGTTGAGGGCAAAGCGTGAAGTTTCGCCGCAAGCAACGGGAAAACGTCGATATAAACCTGGCGTCGTTGATCGACGTGGTGTTTATCTTGCTGCTGTTTTTTGTCGTCACCACCACCTTTACCCGAGAAACCCAGCTACGGGTCGACCTGCCGGAAGCGGTCAGCGGCTCGCCTGCCGAAGACCAGCAGGCCAAGCAACTAGAGGTCGCCATCAGCGTCGACGGCATTTTCTCGGTGAATAACCAGTTGTTGGAGAAAAATGACCTGGCCGGCCTGATGGATGCGTTGCAGAAAGCATCTGGCGGCGATACCAGCCTGCCATTGTCCATCAGCGCCGATGGCAAGGCTCAGCACCAGGCGGTGATCACTGCCATGGACGCAGCCGGCAAGCTCGGCTTCAGCCATCTGCGCATGACCACTGTCGAGGCGACGAAGCAACCCTGATGGCCATGTCCGATTGCTTGCTCAAAACCTGGTACGGCGGGGGGCCAGCCCTCAAGTGCTTGCTGCCGCTGGAGTGGCTCTATCGCCGGGTAGTGCAGCGCAAGCGCGAGCGCTTCCTGGCGGGCGAGGGTGAGATCTACCAATCGCCGGTACCATTGATTGTGGTCGGCAATATCACCGTCGGTGGCACGGGCAAGACACCCTTGATTCTCTGGCTGATCGAGCACTGCCAACGCAGTGGCTTGCGGGTCGGTGTGGTCAGTCGGGGTTATGGTGCCAAGCCGCCGCAGTTGCCGTGGCGCGTGGAGGCCAGCCACAGTGCTGAAGTCGCGGGGGATGAGCCCCTGCTGATCGTGCAGCGCAGCGGCGTCCCGCTAATGATTGACCCCGACCGCAGCCGCGCAGTGCAGGCATTGTTGGCCAGTGAGACCCTGGACCTGATCCTGTCCGATGACGGCCTGCAACATTACCGGCTGGCCCGTGACCTGGAGTTAGTGTTGATCGATGCCGCACGCGGCCTGGGTAATGGCCATTGCCTGCCTGCCGGTCCGCTGCGTGAGCCGGTCGAGCGTTTGCAAAGCGTCGACGCGCTTCTTTATAACGGTGCGGGCTCGGACCGTGACGAGGGCTTTGCCTTCCGCCTGCTGCCCAGTGCCCTGGTCAATCTGCAAACCGGTGAGCGCCAGCCCGTCGATCATTTCCCTGCGGGGCAGCGGGTTCACGCGGTGGCCGGCATCGGCAACCCGCAACGTTTCTTCAATACCCTTGAAACGCTACACTGGCTGCCGATACCCCATGCTTTTGCCGATCACGCGCCCTACAGCGCGCAGGTCCTGAATTTCACTCCGTCATTACCACTGGTCATGACTGAAAAGGACGCGGTGAAGTGCCGCGCCTTTGCGCAGGCACACTGGTGGTACCTTGCCGTGGATGCGGCACCGTCACCGGCGTTCGTCGCCTGGTTCGACACACAGCTTATGCGTCTGTTGCCCGCTCGTCTTTTGCCTTAAAACGCTGTTCTCCAGGAAACACTCATGGACACCAAACTGCTCGACATCCTCGCTTGCCCGATTTGCAAAGGCCCGCTCAAGCTCAGCGCCGACAAAACCGAGCTGATCAGTAAAGGCGCCGGCCTGGCTTACCCGATCCGTGATGGCATCCCTGTGATGCTGGAAAGCGAAGCCCGTACCCTGACCACCGACGAGCGCCTGGATAAATGACCACCGCCTTCACCGTTGTCATTCCATCCCGCTATGCTTCCACCCGTTTGCCAGGCAAACCCTTGCAGATGATCGGCAGTAAGCCAATGATCCAGTTGGTCTGGGAGCAGGCCTGCAAGAGCAGCGCCGCCCGGGTGGTGGTGGCCACCGATGACGTGCGCATCCTTGAGGCCTGCAAGGCGTTTGGCGCCGAAGCGGTATTGACCCGCGAAGACCACAATTCCGGCACCGACCGCCTGGCCGAAGTGGCCACGCAACTTGGGTTGGCGCCTGAGGCCATCGTGGTCAACGTACAAGGCGACGAACCGTTGATTCCTCCCGGCGTCATTGACCAGGTTGCCGCCAACCTGGCGGCCCATGGAGAAGCCCGCATGGCGACTCTGGCCGAGCCGATCGAAGATATCGAAACCCTGTTCAACCCGAACGTGGTGAAAGTGGTCAGCGACATCAATGGCCTGGCCCTGACGTTCAGTCGCTCCACCTTGCCGTGGGCACGGGATGACTTCGCTAAAAACCGTGACGTATTGCCGGCAGGTGTGCCTTACCGTCGCCACATTGGTATCTACGCCTACCGCGCCGGTTTCCTGCATGATTTCGTCAACTGGGGCCCGTGCTGGCTGGAAAATGCCGAGTCCCTGGAACAACTGCGGGCCCTGTGGCACGGCGTACGCATTCACGTGGGTGATGCCCTGGAAGCGCCGCCGGCCGGTGTCGATACCCCCGAAGACCTCGAGCGCGTCCGTCGCCTGCTGGGGGCCTGATGCAGGTTCTGTTCGTCTGCCTGGGCAATATCTGCCGTTCACCTACGGCAGAAGGCGTGTTGCGCCACAAACTGCGTGAAGCCGGTCTGGCTGATCAGGTTGAAGTGGCTTCCGCCGGTACCGGTGAATGGCATGTTGGCAATCCGCCGGACAAGCGCAGCCAGCGAGTAGCGCTGCAAGGTGGCTACGACTTGTCGGCTCAGCGTGCGCAGCAGGTGTCACGTGCCGACTTTTCCCGCTACGACCTGATCCTGGCCATGGACCAGAGCAACCTGCGTAACCTCAAGGCCATGCAGCCGGCTCAGGGCAAAGCGGAACTGGATCTGTTCCTGCGCCGCTACGACTCGGTGGTGGATGAAGTGCCGGACCCTTACTACGAAGGCGACCAGGGCTTTGAAACCGTCCTCGACTTGATCGAGCGTGCCTGTGACCTGTTGGTGATTGAATTGAAGGGCCGGTTATGACTTTGCAGGTGCAAGCACAGGTTTCGCTCAAGCCGTTCAACAGCTTTGGCATCGACGTGCGTGCCCGGCTATTTGCCGAGGCCCATAACGACGCCGACGTGCGTGAAGCTCTGGCCTACGCCGCCAGGCAAGGCCTGCCGTTGTTGGTGATTGGCGGCGGCAGCAATTTGTTGCTGACCCAGGACATCGAAGCCGTGGTGCTGCGCATGGCCACCCAGGGTATTCGGGTATTGCATGACGATGGCGTGCACGTTGTGGTCGAGGCCGAAGCTGGCGAAGCCTGGCATCCGTTTGTGCTGTGGACTCTGGAGCAGGGCTTTTCCGGCCTGGAAAACCTCAGCCTGATTCCTGGCACCGTGGGTGCTGCACCCATGCAAAACATCGGGGCCTACGGTGTGGAGGTCAAGGATGTGTTTGCCGGCCTGACCGCCCTGGATCGCCAAACCGGCGAGTTGCGGGATTTCAGCTTGGCTGAATGCAACTTCGCTTACCGCGACAGTGTGTTCAAACATGAAGTCGGTCGCTGGCTGATCCTGCGGGTGCGTTTTGCCTTGAGCCGCGCCGTGCACTTGAAGCTTGAGTACGGGCCGGTGCAACAGCGCCTGATCGAGCAAGGGATTACGCAGGCCACGCCCAGCGACGTCAGTCGTGCGATTTGCAGCATTCGTAGCGAGAAACTGCCAGACCCTGCGGTGCTCGGCAATGCCGGCAGCTTCTTCAAGAACCCGCTGGTGTCCCAGGTGCTGGCCGCCGAGTTGCAGCTTCAATACCCGGACCTGGTGGCTTACCCCCAGGCCGATGGGCAGATGAAACTGGCCGCCGGCTGGCTGATCGACAAGGCTGGCTGGAAGGGTTTTCGCGACGGTGATGCAGGGGTGCATCGCTTGCAGGCGCTGGTGCTGGTGAACTACGGCGCGGCCACAGGCCTGGACATTGCCGGCCTTGCGCTACGTATCCAGCAGGACATCATAAAACGTTTCAAGGTTGTGCTGGAAATGGAACCCAACCGCTATTGAGCTAAGCTTGTTTTTTGACGAAAAAAGCCCTGCATTGCAGGGTTTTTTTATTGCGGCTGAGTTAACTTAGTTGACTATCGATGTTTTTTTATCAGTTCATAGACGCTGTTTATCAAAGGCCCGGTGAAGATTCGTTTTCACAAGAGAGCCGATTAGCCTGAGCCATCTGCGTGAACCGACTCCGCTTGACACCCAAGCGACAGATTGCTCGACCCCATAACCTTTCACTATGCGGGCGTGCCCATGATTACCCTGAAACTCAATGGTCAAGACCATCAACTGGATGTCACCGAAGATATGCCGCTGTTGTGGGCGATTCGTGACGTGGCGGGCTACAACGGCACCAAATTCGGCTGTGGCATGGGCCTGTGTGGCGCGTGCACCATTCATGTCGATGGTTCCCCCGCCCGCAGTTGCATCACACCGATTGGCTCGGTCAAGGGCCAGAACGTCAGCACCATCGACAACCTGCACACCGATCCGATCGGCCAGGTGGTCCAGCAAGCCTGGCTGGACACGGCTGTGGCCCAATGCGGTTACTGCCAGGGTGGGCAAATCATGTCGGCCACCGCACTGCTGAAAACCAACTCCAATCCCAGCGACGAGCAGATTGAAGAGGCAATGGTTGGCAATATCTGCCGTTGTGGCACCTATAACCGGATCAAGACCGCGATCCGCCAGGCCGCCACGCATTTGCAGGAGGCCAAGGCATGAGCCGGTTACCCGCTGATTTCGCCCTGAACAACCTCAGCCGCCGCGGCTTTCTCAAAGGCGTTAGTGTCACCGGTGCCTTGGTGATCGCTGCCAGTTGGGGCTTGCCGGATGCATTTGCCGAGGAGGCCGCGAAGCAGTACGGCGGTGATGCCATGCCCAACGGCGTGATCGATGACCCCAAGGTTTACGTCAGTATTGCCTCTGACGGTAGCGTGACTGTGATCTGCAACCGCTCGGAAATGGGCCAGGGTGTGCGCACCAGCTTGACCATGGTGGTGGCCGATGAACTGGATGCCGACTGGGCGCAGGTCAAAGTCCAGCAGGCATTCGGCGACGAAGTCCGCTTTGGCAATCAGGACACCGATGGCTCGCGCAGCATGCGTCACTGGTATGAACCGATGCGCCGTTGCGGTGCTGCCGTGCGGACCATGCTGGAACAGGCCGCTGCCGAGCAGTGGAAGGTCCCTGTAGACGAGTGCCATGCGCAGTTGCACAAAGTGATTCACCAGCCCAGCGGGCGAGAACTGGGCTACGGCGCGCTGGCCGCCGCGGCCGGTGCTCTGGCGGTGCCGGCGCGTGATAGCTTGCGCCTCAAGCAACCATCGGAATTTCGTTACATCGGTAAAGAGGGCACCAAGGCCATCGACGGTGCCGATATCGTCAACGGTCGGGCGGTCTACGGCGCTGATGTACATTTTGACGGCATGCTCTATGCCACGATTGCGCGGCCCAGGGTCTATGGTGGCAAGGTCAAATCCTTCGATGCCAGCGCGGCGCTGAAAGTCCCGGGTGTGGTCAAGGTCCTGCAAATCGAAAGCCGGCCACTGCCATCGGAGTTCCAGCCCTTGGGTGGCGTTGCGGTAATCGCCAGCAATACCTGGGCGGCGATCAAGGGACGTGAAGCCTTGAGCATCGTCTGGGACGACGGTATCAATGCCAGCTACGACTCCATCGCCTACCGCAAGGAGTTGGAAGCCGCTGCGCTGAAACCGGGCAAAGTGGTACGCAACACCGGCAGCATCGACCAAGCGTTGGGTGACGCCGACAGTACCTTGGAGTCCACTTATTATCTGCCGCACCTGTCCCAGTCACCGATGGAGCCCATGGTTGCCGTCGCCCGCTACGACAAGGGCCAATGCGAAGCCTGGGCACCGAGCCAGGCCCCACAGGTCAGTCGTGAGCGGATTGCCGAACGCCTGGGCCTGCCTTTCGATAACGTCACGTTCAATGTCACTTTGCTGGGGGGCGGTTTTGGTCGTAAATCCAAACCGGATTTCATCGTGGAAGCCGCCGTCCTGGCCAAGGAGTTCCCCGGCAAGGCGGTGCAAGTGCAGTGGACCCGTGAAGACGATATCCATAACGGCTACTTTCACACGGTGTCTGCCGAGTACCTCAAGGCCGGTCTGAACAAGGACGGCATGCCGTCGGCCTGGTTGCATCGTACGGTGGCTCCGAGTATCACCGCGTTGTTTGCCCCGGGCATGAACCACGAGGCCGCGTTTGAGTTGGGCATGGGCTTTACCAATATGGCTTATGCGATTCCCAATGTACGGCTGGAAAACCCGGAAGCGGTGGCCCACACCCGTGTGGGCTGGTACCGCTCGGTATCGAATATTCCCCATGGTTTTGCAATCCAGAGCTTTGTCGATGAGTTGGCCCACAAGGCCGGCCAGGACCCGTTGAAATACCAACTCAAGTTGCTGGGCCCGGACCGTCAGATCGATCCCCGAACCTTGAGTGACGAATGGAACTACGGTGAATCCCCTGAGCGCTACCCCATCGATACCGCGCGTTTGCGTGGGGTGCTGGAAGCTGCCGCCAAGGCGGCGGGCTGGGGGCGCACCTTGCCTAAAGGCCGCGGCCTGGGCCTGGCAGTGCACTACAGTTTCGTCACCTATGTGGCGGCGGTGATCGAGGTCGAGGTCAAAGATGATGGCACCTTGATTGTGCATAAAGCCGACATTGCCGTGGATTGTGGCCCGCAGATCAACCCGGAGCGCATTCGCTCGCAGTTCGAAGGCGCTTGCGTCATGGGCCTGGGCAATGCCGTGCTGGGGGAAATCAGCTTCAAGGACGGCAAGGTCCAGCAGGACAACTTCCATATGTATGAAGTGGCGCGCATGTCCCTGGCACCCAAGGAAATCGCCGTGCACCTGGTGACGTCCAAAGGCGATGTTCCCCTGGGCGGGGTCGGTGAGCCCGGTGTGCCGCCGATTGCGCCGGCGCTGTGCAATGCGATCTTTGCTGCCACCGGCAAGCGCATCCGTAACTTGCCGGTACGATTTCAGTTGCAAGGGTGGCAGGAGACGAAGGCCTGATGGACAGCGTCGATTTGAATGTCCTGCGCAGCGTGCTGGCGTGGCGCCGCGCCGGACAACGAGTGGTGCTGTACAGCGTGGTCCAGACCTGGGGCAGTGCACCCCGACCACCAGGGGCCATGCTGGCCTTGCGCGAGGATGGGGTGGTGATCGGCTCGGTTTCCGGTGGCTGCATCGAAGATGACCTGATCGCTCGGCAGCAGGATGGCCGGTTGTTGGAAGGCGGGCCAGCGGTGCAACTGGTGACATATGGTGTATCGCGGGATGAGGCGGCGCGTTTTGGCCTGCCTTGTGGCGGGACCTTGCGCCTGACCGAAGAGCGGGTCGGCGATCCGGGGTGGGTGGCTGAACTGCTGGCACGTTGTGAGGCCCATGAGATCGTCGCCCGGGAGCTGAACCTGGCCACGGGTGAAGTGACGTTGAGCAGTGCGAGCAAGACCGACACGGTGACATTTGATGACGAGCGCCTGCGTGCCATTTATGGTCCGCGCTGGCGCTTGTTATTGATCGGCGCGGGTCAGTTATCGCGCTACGTTGCACAAATGGCTCGGTTGCTGGATTTCGAGGTGCTGATTTGTGACCCGCGCAAGGAGTTCGTCTACGGCTGGGAGGAACAGCACGGGCGCTTCGTGCCGGGCATGCCCGATGAGGCGGTGCTGAGCATCCAGACCGACGAACGGACGGCGATTGTTGCCCTGACCCACGATCCGCGCCTGGATGATATGGCGCTGCTCACTGCGTTGAACTCCAGGGCATTCTATATCGGTGCCCTGGGCTCGCAGGTCAACAGCCAGAAGCGGCGGGAAAACCTGGCGGCGCTGGGCCTGACCCCGCAGGCCATCGAACGCCTGCATGGGCCTATCGGTTTGTACATCGCCAGTCATACCCCGGCGGAGATTGCGTTGTCGTTGATGGCGCAGATCGTGGCAATCAAGAACGGTGTGGAACAGTTGCAGAAGAAGCCGCAGCAGGCGGCGATCAGTTGACGGACCGGATCACTGCGATTGTCCTGGCGGCAGGGCAGGGCAGTCGTTTCCGTGCGCAGATGGATCAGGACAAGCTGCTGGCACCTTGTGTGGGCCGTGATGGCGTTACGCGACCGGTGATTGAGCAGGTGCTGGTCAATCTGCCGCCCAGTATTGCCAAGCGTTGGCTGGTCACGTCAGCGGACCGCCCCGAAGTCATTCGCCTGGCTCAGGCCTACGGTTGCGAGGTGCTGCTCCTGCACTCGGCTGGCATGGGCGATAGCATCGCGGCGGCAGTGGCGGCCAGTGCCAGCGGCGCAGGATGGCTGGTGGTGCTGGGGGATATGCCGTTTGTCCTTCCTTCGAGTATCGAGCAGGTGGTGGCCGAGCTTGAGCGGGACCGTATCAGTGTTCCCGTGCATCAAGGCCAGTATGGGCATCCGGTGGGGTTTGGTGGTTCGTTCGGGCCTGGCCTAATGGCGTTGACCGGGGATAGGGGAGCAAAACCGTTGTTTGCCCAGGCGTTGGTGCGGGAAGTGCTGGTCGATGATCCAGGCGTACTGTGGGATGTGGATGTACCCGACTCGTTGTATTACCGATAACTGATACCACGCGCATAAAAAAGCCCCGCCTGATCACTCAGGCGGGGCTTTTTAGTGGCCGATGGAATCAGGCGAGGGGTTTAGGCTCGTGCTCTTCTTCCAGGGCTTTAGGGTTGTGCTCGACCGCTTCCTCAACGGAACTCAGGTTCTCGTCGATGGCAGGGGCAGTGTGCTCAACCACGGCTTCGGTTGCCGGGGCGGATGCCTCGACGACTTCAGGCGTAACCGGTACAGCTTCAGCAACAACCGGAGCAGCAACGGTGGCCAGTTCGGCCTCCTTCTGCAGACGCTCGGCTTCACGCTTGCGACGACGCACTTCACGTGGGTCGTTCGGCGCACGACCATTCTCGGTCAGTGCGCTGACAGGAGCGGCTTCGACCACTGGAGCTGCAACTTCAGCAACCACGGGTGCTTCAACCACTGGTTCAGGTTCTGCAACCACCATTGGCTCGGCAGCTACCACTTCAGCGGTTGGTGTCGGAGCTTCTTCTACCACCACAGCCGGTGCAGGCGCTTCGACAGCGGCGGCTGGCTCGGCAGTCCACTGGAATGCAGTTTGTTCTTCGCGAACTTCATGCACTTCAGGGGTCGGCTCGGCAACAGGTGCTTCGCTGACGGCTTCAGCCACTGGCTGTTGCTCAACAACGACTGCCGGCTCGGCAACCACTTCAACTTCAGGTTGGGCTTCGCGAACTTCACGGGTCGGTGCAGTTTCCACTTCAGGAACAGCGGGTGCTTCCACCGGAGTCGATGCTTCAACCACTGGGGCCTCAACGACTGGCGTCTCTACAACAGCAGTTTCCTGGGCGGCAGCGGTAGCGCGTTCAGCTTGCTCATTGGCCTGGGCTTCAGCAGGTGCGCTGATGACCGAGCTGGCAACGGCAGCGGTAACGGCCAGGCCGGCTGCCAGTTCGGCACCAGTCGGTTCAGTGGTGTCGGTCTCGGTCTCGGTGGCTTCGCCGGTCTCTTCCGAGCCTTCGATCACGTTGCCATTGGCGTCACGTTGACGCTCACGACGGTTGCTGCGACGACGCTGACCACGTGAGCGGCGGCGCGGGCGATCGCCTTCGGCGTGCTCCTGACCGTCTTCCTGTTGCTGGTCTTCGTTGGACAGCAGTTCTTCTTCGCTGGTGGCCGCAGCTTGCTCGGCGCGAGGTTGACGCTCTTCACGCGCAGGGCGTGGAGCACGTTCTTCACGAGGCTGGCGAGCAGGACGTTCCTCGGCCGTGGCCGTGGCCGCGGCGGCTACTGCCGGTGCAGCGTCCAGAGGTTCGCGCAGTTCACGCACACGTTCTTCACGCTCGCCACGAGGCTTGCGGTCTTCACGAGGGGCGCGTGGTGCGCGTGGTGCCCGTTCTTCACGCGGGGCGCGTTCTTCGCGGGCTACGGCCGGGGTTTCTTCGCGGGCTTCACGAGGCTGGCGCTCTTCGCGTGGTGCGCGCTCTTCACGCGGAGCACGTTCTTCGCGAGGCTTGCGCTCTTCGTCACGGCGACCGTTGCGGTTACGGCTCTGCTGACGACCGTTACGGCGCTCTTCGTTACGGGCCGGACGCTCGGTAGTCGGCTTCTCGACGACTGCCGGGGCAACTGGCTCTTCCTTGGTGGCGAACAGGCTGACCAGCGACTTCACCAGGCCCTTGAACAGGCTTGGCTCAGGCATGGCGGCAGGCGCGGCAACCGGGGTAGCAGCTTCAGTCGGGACCGGGGCGTTTGCACGAGCAGGTGCGGTCTTGACTGCCGCTTCCTGGCGAACCAGGGTGCGGGTCGCGGCGGCTGGCTGGACTTCTTCCACTTCGGCAGCAGCAGCGGCAGCGGCGATTTCGTAGCTGGACTGATTGGTGTGGGCTTCCGGGCTGTCATCACGCAGACGCTGCACTTCGAAGTGCGGTGTTTCCAGGTGATCGTTCGGCAGGATGACGATACGGGCGCGGGTGCGCAGTTCGATCTTGGTGATCGAGTTACGCTTTTCGTTGAGCAGGAAGGCTGCAACCGGGATCGGCACCTGGGCGCGGACTTCGGCGGTGCGGTCTTTCAGGGCTTCTTCTTCGATCAGGCGCAAGATTGCCAGGGACAGCGATTCAACGTCACGGATGATGCCGGTGCCGTTGCAACGCGGGCAGACGATGCCGCTGCTCTCGCCCAGGGATGGACGCAGGCGCTGACGGGACATTTCCAGCAGGCCAAAGCGCGAGATGCGACCGACCTGTACGCGGGCACGGTCGGCTTCCAGGCATTCGCGGACTTTTTCTTCCACTGCGCGTTGGTTCTTGGCCGGGGTCATGTCGATGAAGTCGATGACGATCAGGCCGCCGATATCACGCAGACGCAGTTGGCGGGCAATTTCTTCAGCCGCTTCCAGGTTGGTCTGCAGGGCGGTTTCTTCGATGTCGCTGCCTTTGGTGGCGCGGGCCGAGTTGATGTCGATGGACACCAGGGCTTCGGTCGGATCGATGACGATGGAACCACCGGAAGGCAGCTCGACAACGCGCTGGAAGGCGGTTTCGATCTGGCTTTCGATCTGGAAACGATTGAACAGCGGTACGCTGTCTTCGTACAACTTGATCTTGCTGGCGTACTGCGGCATCACCTGGCGGATGAAGGTCAGGGCTTCGTCCTGGGCCTCAACGCTGTCGATCAGTACTTCGCCGATGTCCTGGCGTAGGTAGTCGCGGATGGCGCGGATGATTACGTTGCTTTCCTGATAGATCAGGAACGGCGCGGAACGGTCCAGGGACGCTTCTTTAATGGCGGTCCACAGTTGCAGCAGGTAATCGAGGTCCCACTGCATTTCTTCGCTGCTGCGGCCAAGGCCGGCAGTGCGCACGATCAGGCCCATGTCAGCCGGTGCGATCAGGCCGTTCAGCGCTTCACGCAGTTCGTTGCGTTCTTCGCCTTCGATGCGGCGGGAAATACCGCCGGCACGTGGGTTGTTCGGCATCAGCACCAGGTAACGACCGGCCAGGCTGATGAAGGTGGTCAGGGCTGCGCCCTTGTTGCCACGTTCTTCTTTCTCGACCTGAACGATGACTTCCTGGCCTTCGCTCAGGACGTCCTTGATGTTCACGCGGCCTTCAGGTGCTTTCTTGAAGTATTCGCGGGAGATTTCTTTGAGGGGCAGGAAGCCGTGGCGCTCGGAGCCGAAATCGACAAAGGCAGCCTCAAGGCTTGGTTCGATGCGAGTAATCCGGCCTTTATATATGTTGGCCTTCTTTTGCTCGCGTGCACCGGATTCGATGTCCAGGTCGTAGAGGCGTTGGCCATCTACCAGTGCAACACGCAACTCTTCGGGTTGAGTTGCGTTAATCAGCATTCTTTTCATGTTGTACCGTCGGTTTCCGGGCTGCCGGAAACGGCGTTCGGCACACACGACTTCTCACGGTCGGTGTCAGGTGCGTCAAGAGTGGTTGGCCACTCCAGTGTCCAGCAATGTCCGGCCAATTGGGCCGGTATCGCGACGGACGCGTCCTGCATTGTTAGCTGTGGTGACAAAACACCACTTCAACAAAAGCTAAGGTCAGGAGGAGGAATCAACCGGCGACTGTGGACGAGATGA
Organism: Pseudomonas karstica; assembly: GCF_009707515.1. Classification (GTDB taxonomy): domain Bacteria; phylum Pseudomonadota; class Gammaproteobacteria; order Pseudomonadales; family Pseudomonadaceae; genus Aquipseudomonas; species Aquipseudomonas karstica. The sequence continues at coordinate 22,715 of NZ_WLYI01000039.1, forward strand.
AGCGTCTAAATATAAGCCTAGTGCTACACGGTCCGACGGTTGTGCATCTCCACCCTACACGTATCCCTGATAATTCGGGTGCTGCCGCGCGCAGAATCCGCAGCGGGTTGGCATTTACCGTGTACTCCAATGGGGAGTTCACGCTCATGGCTAAACAAGACCGGGTGTGGGCGACTGTGCTCTCACTCAGCTTGTAACAGGCGTTGTTTCCGAAGCATTCGCCGTGGTCTGGCTCAAGACTGACTGCACTTTGTGAACTGGCCGTAAATATCGGCGCAAAAAGCGAGTAATTACTCTGCTTTTTGCACTCGCTTCAGGCCTCATGTCACCTGCGCTTGTTACAATCTCGAGCTTTCCAGAATGGCGAAAGCCCCGTAGGACGGCCTCGCGTCCTGATGAATTGCGATGGTCAGGGCCGGCAGTTTGCCGTTAGTCCTCTGTCCAGGCCGCTTTTGGCGGCGTTCGCGACTATAGCAGCAATGATTAAGTGCTTCAATTCCATAAAAAATTGTTATCATCGCCGCCATGACGACTACCGCCCCCCAGACCCCCAGCGTCCAGCTGCTTGAGGTCTCGCCGGAATATGCCGGCCAACGCATCGACAACTTTCTACTTGCCAGGCTCAAGGGCGTGCCCAAGACCTTGATTTACCGCATTCTGCGCAAAGGCGAAGTGCGTGTGAACAAAGGTCGGATCAAGCCCGAATACAAGTTGCAGGCGGGCGATATCATCCGTGTGCCACCCGTTCGGGTGCCTGAGCGTGACGAACCAGTTCCCCTGGCCCAAGGCCTGTTGCAGCGCCTGGAGGCCTCGATTGTCTTCGAAGACAAGGCGCTCATTGTGATCAACAAGCCTGCCGGTATTGCCGTGCACGGTGGCAGTGGTCTCAACTTCGGCGTGATCGAAGCTTTCCGTCAGTTGCGGCCCGATACCAAGGAGCTGGAGCTGGTCCATCGCCTGGATCGAGACACCTCCGGCCTGCTGATGATTGCCAAGAAGCGCAGCATGCTGCGTCATCTCCACGCGGCCTTGCGCGGTGATGGTGTGGATAAGCGCTATATGGCGCTGGTACGTGGCAACTGGGCGTCCTCGATCAAGAGCGTTCGCGCGCCATTGCAGAAGAGCAATCTGCGTTCCGGCGAACGTATGGTGGAAGTGGACGAGGAGGGCAAGGAGGCGCTGACCCTGTTCAAGGTGCTGCGTCGTTTCGGCGATTTCGCCACTATGGTGGAGGCCAAGCCGGTGACGGGTCGGACCCATCAGATTCGCGTCCACACCTTGCACGCCGGTCACTGCATTGCCGGTGACACCAAGTACGGCGACGAAGGCTTCTCCAAGGAAATTCGCGACCTGGGCGGCAAACGCCTGTTCTTGCACGCCTACATGCTTACCGTGCCGTTGCCCGATGGTGGTGAATTGAAATTACAGGCACCTGTCGATGATATGTGGGCCAAGACTGTGGAGCGTCTGAGTGTCGCGCCTTGACTACAAGCTGCTGATCTTTGATTGGGATGGCACCTTGTGCGATTCCATTGGTCGGATTGTCGAGTCGATGCATATGGCCTCGACGCGCTCGGGGTTCGAACTGTGTGACGACCTGGCGGTCAAGGGGATTATCGGCTTGGGCTTGCCGGAGGCGATTCGCACCTTGTATCCACTGATCGATGAGGGCGAGTTGGTCACATTTCGTCAGTATTATTCCGATCATTACATTGCCCTTGAGGCCGAGCCTTCGCCCCTGTTTGAGGGGGTGGTGCAGTCGCTGGAGGCATTTCGTGCCGAGGGTTATCACCTGGCGGTCGCCACTGGCAAGGCCCGTCGCGGCCTGGATCGGGTGCTCAAGGCCAATGGCTGGGAAGATTATTTCGATATTACCCGTGCGGCGGATGAAACCGCCAGCAAGCCGCATCCGTTGATGCTGGAGCAGATCATGGCTCACTGCGGTGTGTCGCCGCGCCAGGCGTTGATGGTTGGTGACGCGTCGTTCGACCTGATGATGGCGCGCAACGCGGGGATGGACAGTGTGGCGGTCAGCTATGGTGCCCAGGCCGCCGAAGGCTTGCAGGCTTATGAACCGCGGCTGATGATTGATCGTTTTCCTGAACTGCATGCCTGGCTCAGTCAGGCCAATTAAGTTTTTGCTGGGGTGGATGGTATGACCGATGAGTGGAAATCGCCGAGTAAGGCCAGTGCTGACAGCGGCGATGATAAAAGCTGGAAGTTGTTGGAGAAGACCCTGCTTGCGGGTGTGCAGGAGCAGCGCCGTTCACGGCGTTGGGGGATTTTTTTCAAGCTGCTGACGTTTACTTATCTGCTCGGTGTGTTGGCGATGCTCAGTCCTCTGGTGGATCTGGAGAAAAGTGCCACCCGTGGCGCTCACTACACCGCCTTGATCGAGGTGCGCGGCGTGATCGCCGACAAGGAGTCTTCCAGCGCCGATAATCTCGTTAGCAGCCTGCGGGCAGCCTTTGAGGACTCCAAGGTCAAGGGCGTGGTGCTGCGCATTAACAGTCCGGGTGGTAGTCCGGTGCAGTCAGGTTATGTGTATGACGAGATTCGTCGTTTGCGGGCCTTGCATCCGGATACCAAGCTTTATGCGGTGATTTCCGATCTCGGTGCTTCGGGCGCTTATTACATTGCCAGTGCCGCTGACCAGATTTACGCTGACAAAGCCAGTTTGGTGGGCTCGATTGGCGTGACGGCGGCCGGTTATGGTTTTGTCGGGACCATGGAAAAGCTCGGGGTCGAACGCCGTACGTACACGTCCGGCGAGCACAAATCATTTCTGGACCCGTTCCAACCGCAAAAGGCGGACGAAACCCAGTTCTGGCAGGGCGTGCTGGATACCACTCATCGCCAATTCATTGCCAGCGTCAAGCAGGGGCGTGGTGACCGGCTCAAGGATAAAGAGCACCCGGAACTGTTTTCCGGGCTGATCTGGTCCGGCGAGCAGGCAATGCAGTTGGGGCTGGTCGATGGCCTGGGCAGTGCCAGTTCGGTAGCGCGAGATGTGATTGGCGAGAAAGAGTTGGTGGATTTCACTGTCGAGGAGTCGCCGTTTGACCGCTTCTCGAAGAAGTTGGGTGCCAGTGTCGCCGAGCACTTGGCGATGTGGATGGGCTTTCAAGGGCCGACCCTGCGCTGATCTTGGGCAAACCTGTAGCCGCTGGCGCAGCCTGCGATCGGCTGCGCAGCAGTCGTTAGGGGTTTGAAATTGCTGAAGGTCCTGCGGCCCTTGTCGCAGCCTCGTGCCTCGACAGCGGCTACACAAACGATCTCTGTAGCCGCTGGCGCAGCCTGCGATCGGCTGCGCAGCAGACGCCTGGGCCTTGAAATTGCTGAAGGTCCTGCGGCCCTTATCGCAGCCTCGTGCCTCGACAGCGGCTACACAAGCGATCTATGTAGCCGCTGGCGCAGCCTGCGATCGGCTGCGCAGCAGTCGTTTGGGGCTTTGAGATTGCTGAAGGTCCTGCGGCCCTTATCGCAGCCTCGTGCCTCGGCAGCGGCTACACAAACGATCTCTGTAGCCGCTGGCGCAGCCTGCGATCGGCTGCGCAGCAGTCGCCTGGGCCTTGAGATTGCTGAAGGTCCTGCGGCCCTTATCGCAGCCTCGTGCCTCGACAGCGGCTACAAAAGCCAGGCCTTCAGGGGGTGTGGATACTTAGGCCCATCAAGCCTTGTTCAAGGCCTGTGCGGCCGCCAACACAGCATCCACATGCCCCGGTACTTTCACTCCGCGCCATTCCTGACGCAGCACTCCTTCCTTGTCGATGAGGAAGGTGCTGCGATCAACGCCCAGGTATTCCTTGCCATACAGTTTCTTCAGCTTGATCACATCAAATAATTGGCAAACAGCCTCGTCTTTGTCGCTGATCAGCTCAAAAGGGAATTGCTGCTTGTCCTTGAAGTTCTCATGGGATTTCACGCTGTCGCGGGATATGCCAAACACTTCGGTGTCTGCGGCCTTGAACTCTGCGTACTGATCACGAAAACCCTGGCCTTCGGTGGTGCAGCCCGGGGTGCTGTCCTTGGGGTAGAAGTAAATCACCACTTGCTTGCCCTTGAGCCCGGAAAGGCTGAAGGTCTGCCCGCTGGTGGCCGGGGCTTCGAAGTCGGCTACCGGTTGGTCGATGGCTACGGCCATGAAAACTTCCTTACATTGGGTTCTGTGGGCGCCATGGCTCGATCAGGGCGTCGAGGTTCAGTGCATCGGCAAAATCCAGGAACTGGTCCCGCAACCAGCTGATCTGCACGCCGGCCGGCAACGTCACGGTGAAGGTGGCGTTGAGCATGGTGCCGCCGGTCTGCGGGGCCTGGTAGGTGTCGCAGGTCAGGTTTTCCAGCTCGACGTTATGGTCGATAAAGAACTGGCACAGTTCATTGACGATGTCCGAACGGTAGGCCGAGCTGACATAGGCAACATAAGGTAGCGCCTGGGGACGGTTCTCCAGGGCCGCACTGCGTACTACGTTGACGGTGAAGTCGTGCTTTTTGGCCAGGGTCGGTAAGCCGGCTTCCAGGCGCGCCAGGGCGTCCCAGGTTCCGGAAATCTGCAGGACTAGCGCACTGCACTCGCCGTGGCGGGTCAGGCGAGAGGTCACGACGGCGCAGCGGTTTTCATGGCTGGCGCGGCACAGGACGTTAGTCAGCTCCATGGGGTTGGCGCCAAGGGCACTGATGACAAGGAATTGTTCGCGGACTGTGAGGGTGGACATGCAGCATTCCTAAAGCGATGAGCGGTCGATACATGGGCAGCTGTACCGATCAAAGGATCAGGGTAGCGAAAACCGTCGCCAAGGGATAGGAGGTGGCGTTTTCATTACGTAATCCCCCTCATCAAACCCTGCTTTGGCCGGATGATGGCATTGCTGGCAACTAAGTTGCTCCAGAACGCGTCCTCTGAGGGTACTTCGCTTGTACAAGCATCTTGGCGCCAGTACCATTACGGCTCTCTTTTTCCGGCAGGAGCGGTTGCATGATTGCGGGCAGTATGGTGGCACTGGTCACACCCATGGATGCACAAGGTAATCTCGACTGGGACAGCCTGGGCAAACTGGTGGACTTCCACCTGCAAGAAGGCACCAACGCCATTGTGGCGGTCGGCACCACGGGTGAGTCGGCCACGCTTGATGTGGAAGAACACATCAAGGTGATCGAATTCGTGGTCAAGCGCGTCGCAGGGCGGATTGCCGTGATTGCCGGCACTGGCGCCAACTCGACTCGCGAAGCGATCGAATTGACCAGCAATGCCAAGAAGGCCGGCGCCGATGCCTGCCTGCTGGTGACGCCGTACTACAACAAGCCGACCCAGGAAGGCTTGTACCAGCACTTCAAGACCATCGCCGAAGCCGTCGACATCCCGCAGATCCTCTACAACGTTCCCGGCCGCACCGCTTGCGACATGCTGGCGGCGACCGTGATCCGCCTGTCCACCGTGCCGAACATCATCGGCATCAAGGAAGCCACCGGCGACATGCAGCGCGCCAAGGACATCCTGGCCGGTGTAAGCAGTGATTTCCTGGTGTATTCCGGCGACGACGCCACCGCTGTGGAGCTGATGCTGCTGGGCGGCAAGGGCAATATTTCCGTGACCGCCAACGTGGCACCGCGTGCCATGAGCGAACTGTGCGCCGCAGCCATTGCCGGCGACGCCATCACCGCTCGTGCGATCCACGAAAAGCTGATGCCGCTCAACAAAACACTGTTTATCGAATCCAACCCTATCCCCGTGAAGTGGGCACTGTTTGAGATGGGCCTGATGCCGGACGGTATCCGTCTGCCGCTCACCCGGCTCAGCGAAGCCTGTCACGAACCGCTGCGACAGGCCCTGCGCCAGTCCGGCGTCCTGGTTTAATTGAGGAAGCACTACGCATGAAGCGATTGGCCGGACTTTCCGCACTTGCCTTGATTATCTCCAGCACCAGTGGCTGCGGTTGGGTCTGGGGCCCGGAAGGCTACTTCCGTGACCGCGGCAGCGATTACCTGGAAGCACAACCCTCCCAACCGATGCAGTTGCCGCCGGATGTCAACGTTGCCAAACGTCTTGATCCGTTGCTGCCGATCCCGCGTAATGTTGCCGACGACACGGTCAAGGGCGAGTTTGAAGTGCCACGCCCACAGCCGATCTCGGCCGTGGCTGATGCCAGCGACTATAGCTTGCAGAAGAGCGGTGACTCCCGTTGGCTCATGGCCCAGCGCCCACCTGCTGAAGTTTGGCCGGTGGCCATTCAGTTTTTCCAGGACAACGGCTTCCGCCTGGATCAACAGCGCCCGCAAACTGGTGAGTTCACCACTGCCTGGCAGCACCCTGGCGAACTGTCGGCCAACATGGCCAAGCGCTTGCAAGCAGGTGGCGTAGCTGGCGACGGTGAAACCCGTGTTCGGGTGCGCATCGAGCCGGGCGTGCAACGTAATACCAGTGAAGTCTATGTGGTCAGCGCCCAGCGTCCTGCCGATAGCACAGACGACGTCGACTTCACCACTCGCTCGGTCAACACCGGTGTCGATTCCGCGCTGGTGGACGAAATGCTCGCCAGTATGAGCCGTATCTCCGAGGAGGGCGGCTCCGTTTCCCTGCTCGCTGCTCGTGACTACGACACGCCTAGCCGTGTCAGCCTCACCGAAGATGGTAGCGGCAACGTCGTACTGAACCTGAACGAGGACCTGGATCGTGCCTGGTCGAGTGTCGGTCGTGCATTGGAGCAGGGCCAGTGGCGCGTTGAAGACATCAACCGCAGCCTGGGCCTGTACTACATCAACGTGGCTGAAAAGGCCGAGAAAAAAGACGACGAGCCAGGCTTCTTCAGCAAGTTGTTCGGCAGCACACCGACCAAGGAAGAGGTTGAAACCCGCGCTGAGCGCTATCAGGTTCGCTTGAGCAAGGTAGGCGAAAGCGTGCAAGTCACCGTCGAGAAAAACATCAACACCGTGGCGCCGGCAGAAGTGGCGCGCAAAGTGTTGGGCGTGATTCAGGACAACCTGGGCTGATACGATGCGTTTTGCTGTTCTCGGCAGCGGTAGCCAAGGGAACGGCACGCTTGTAGCCCATGACGACACGTACGTCCTGGTAGATTGTGGTTTCTCCCTGCGAGAAACCGAGCGGCGCCTGCTGCGCCTGGGGGTTCACCCCGCGCAGCTGAGCGCGATTCTGGTGACCCACGAACATGCCGACCACGTGCATGGCGTGGGTTTGCTGTCTCGGCGCTACAATCTTCCGGTGTACCTGAGTCGCGGTACCTTGCGCGGGATGCGCAAACCTATTGAACCTGCAGGTTTCCTGGCCGGTGGCGAGCAACTGCAAATCGGTGCCTTGAGCATCGACGTGATTGCCGTGGCTCATGATGCCCTGGAGCCGACGCAATACGTGTTCAGTGATGGTGAGCGACGCTTCGGCGTACTCACCGACCTGGGCTCTTACTGCGCCAAGGTACTGGACGGTTATCGGAACCTCGATGCACTGATGATCGAGTCCAACCACTGCCGTGACCTGCTGGCACGTGGTCACTACCCGTACTTTCTCAAGCAGCGGGTTGGCGGTGAGCTGGGACATTTGAACAACCACCAGGCGGCGTACCTGGTGTATGAGTTGGGCTGGCAAGACCTGCAACACCTGGTCCTGGCCCACCTGAGCAGCAAGAACAACCTGCCGACGCTTGCCCGGCAATGTTTTGTCGACACCCTCGGGTGCGACCCGGACTGGCTGCAACTGGCCGATCAAGATTCAGGGCTCGACTGGCGACACATCGCCTAGCCCACCTACTTAGCAAGCGGAGCCCATCATGGAAAAACGTGAAGAACTCTACCGCGGCAAAGCCAAATCGGTTTACAAGACCGACGACGCCAACCGCTTGATCCTGCTGTTTCGTAACGACACCTCGGCGTTCGACGGCAAGCGTATCGAACAGCTCGACCGCAAAGGCATGGTGAACAACAAGTTCAACGCCTTTATCATGCAGAAACTCGAAGAAGCCGGCGTGCCGACCCAATTCGACAAACTGCTGGGCGACAACGAATGCCTGGTGAAGAAGCTCGACATGATTCCGGTCGAGTGCGTCGTGCGTAACTACGCCGCCGGCAGCCTGGTCAAGCGCCTGGGCGTAGAGGAGGGCCTCAAGCTCAATCCCTACACCTTCGAACTGTTCCTGAAAGACGATGCCAAGGGCGACCCGTTCATCAACGAATCCCACGTCGTGGCATTCGGTTGGGGCACCGCTGAGCAACTGGCCCGCATGAAAGAACTGTCCCTCAAGGTCAACGACGTCCTGAACAAACTGTTCGACGAAGCCGGCCTGCTGCTGGTGGACTTCAAGCTGGAATTCGGCGTATTCCACGACGGCAGCATCGTCCTGGGCGACGAGTTCAGCCCGGATGGTTGCCGCCTGTGGGACAAAGACACCCGCAAGAAGATGGACAAGGACCGCTTCCGCCAGGGCCTTGGTGATGTTATCGAAGCCTACGAAGAAGTCGCCAACCGTCTCGGCGTACCGCTGTAATCGACGCAAGCATCTGATAGCACGGAAAAAAATCGCTTCGGCGCTTTGCTTCCCGGTAACAGGCTGTTATGATGCGCGCCGTTGGAGAGATGCCAGAGTGGCCGAATGGGACGGATTCGAAATCCGTTGTACCTTCACCGGTACCTAGGGTTCGAATCCCTATCTCTCCGCCATTATTGAACAAGACTAGGCCCCTGAAATGTTTGAACATTTCAGGGGCCTTTTCGTTTGTGGCGAATAAGTTACCAGTAGTCCACCCACCCCCTGCGGGGAGTGGATTGGGTCGTGCCGAAAAACAGTGACTCAGCCAACCGCGAGTTGATATCGCTGCGATAGACCGTCAGCATCTTTTGTTCGGTTTGCCCTTCGACTGAGATAAAACTGACATAGCGTTGGTCCGGTCGTTTCAAGTGGCCGGCGGTAAATACCGTTGCGCCAGCGTCTTCCGTCCGATAGTGGAAGTGTGCATAGGCCAGAGGCCTGCGCTCGTTGTCGCGGATCAGGTATTCCTGCAAGTAGTCGCCATCACGGCGTAGTTTGATCCGGCCTTCGACCCGCAAAATCTCGATTTCCTGCTGGTCCTTGAGGTACTGGATCCGTGCTGCTTCTGGCGGATTACGCTTGATGATTTCTATGCGTAATTGCCGGCCTTCTTCGGTCAATTTTTTTGCGGCATCTTCCAGTTCACTTAACCGGCTCGCTTCGCGGGCATTGGCTGGGGCGCTGCCAATGGCCTGGCGCAGCTTTTGAGCGTTTTCGAGCAAGCTGTCGGCGATTCTTGTCAGTTCGGCTTCGACGCTGATGGGGGAATTGGATTTCTGGGCTATTTTTCGGGCATCAATCATTGCCCGGTCGACTTGGGCCAACAGGTGATCAGCGTCGCCCAATAAACTTTTTACTGCGCGCCCAGGTGCGTGATCCCGAGGTTTTTCAACGGGGATTTCCTCCCATTCGCCGTCTTTTTCATTTTCTCTGAAGGCACCCAGTTTCTGATGATCAATCGGGTCTTCGACATCGATGATCTCGGCATCCGACTCCGGGGTGCGTTCGCGTACCTGCCCTCTCAATACCTGTTTATCTCGTGTCACGATCAATCGCTGCCGGGAGCCTGAAGGGCGCCGAGGGGCCACCACGAGCGGCGGTTCGCTGGCTTTTTTACGCAGCAACAGCGCTTGTGAATGTTCGGCCTCTCCCTGGGTGTTCACGATCAACTGGATCAGTTTTTCGAAATAATTGATCTCGAACAGGTCGGGATAAGCCTGGCCGACAAAGTCGAGACGGTCGCGAATGACGGCGTACTGGTCCATGACATTGCCCAGCAGCTCAATGCGTTTGTCCCTTGCCAGCTCATCGGCCGCCAGCAGGTTCTTGTGAGACAGCACTTCGCGAATCAGCAGGTCCAATGTCCGCTTGGTGGTGATGAAGTCTTCGTGTTCGGCCGGTAGCGGCCGTCGTTTGAGCACCAGGCCCTGGTAGACCTCAATCAGCTTGATCCGCCAGTCCAGGGGCGTCCAACTCATTCTTGTCCAGTCAGACAGTGGGTGGGACGCGGGATCGTAGCCGGGAATAGCCGTCAGCTCGGCCAGGTGTGTTTGCTCCTTGAGGCTCAGCTCAAGCAATTGCTGATTGAGCTTGGCCAAGCTGCTCAGGCTTGCAATGCTTTGCGCGTGAGCCCTTGCGACAACTTGATCGTCATCGGACTCCAGTTCCTGAAACCAGCGTTCAGCCACGGCGGGCGAGGGCCGGGCGGCGCTGCGAATCAAGACTTTCTGGGCTATTTGCTGGCAAAGGTTTTCCACGCTGTTTTCAAGTTGCTGCATCAGCTCGAATTCGAAACGGGCGATGGGCTGGTTTTCATTTTTGCGCCTGAGCACGTCCATTCGCTGCAGTTGGTGGCGTTCCTGTTTCTGCAATTGCTCCTGATAGTGGCGTTGGATGGTTTCACGGTGCTGGTCGGTGAATTTCTCACGTTCGCTTGCGTGCATGCGCTCGAACAGGGCGAGGGTTGTTTGCACGCCTTCTTCTACCTTGAGCAAGTCACTGGTCGCCTGAGTGTACTCTTCGGCCAACTCCAGGTTACGGCGTTGGAGGTCGGCACGGCTGGGTAGGCTTTTTTTCCGCGGCATGCCGCCGGACAACCGCAGTCGAAAGTCAAAAGACCAATGACCGTCGCCATCGCTTTTGACCCAGGGCCCCAGGCGCCCCGGCTGATTCAGGTCGGCCACCCTATAGCCGTCCTCTACCGCCGCCACCGGATACAGCTCGCCTGCTATGTGGGCATGCAAGTGCACGCGCTGTGGGCGGATAAATACCCGGTACAAGCCCTTTATTGGCCCCTGGGTCTCGGCATACTCCGAGATGGCCGGTGACGGCTGGAAGGACATTGCATTTTTCGACCGCCAGCGGAACGTTGCCAGATCCGCTTGTAATGCCGGTGATAGAAGCGCTGTGGCACTTGACCAGGACGGTGCGTACATCGGGCTGATTTCCGCCAACGGGGCAGGCTGCATCAGCATCGTTCCGCTTTGTTGAGTAGCCTGGGGAGCCGGTACTGCGCCAAGCTGTTCAGACGCGATGTGTGGTTTTACTTGTGCAAGCCCGAGCCGCTCGTCCAGGGTGGCAACGTGATGCAGCAGCAGGCCTGCCAGCGTGGAAATAAACTCTGCCCTTGCACCTGCCTCAGCCTCGTCATCCGCCTGGCGCAGCGATACCAGCACTTGTGTGCTGTGCATCAACTGCACCAGCCACCCGGCGCTCGCCAGTGGCCCGCGCAACAAGGGTAAGGCGGTATTGAATATCTGCCACAGGTCGCTTCGAAATGCTGCCCAGCGCAGTACATCGTTGGAAACCGATTGCGCTTTGGCCTGGGCCACCAGCGCCTTGGCGTTCTGCGTGAACACATGGGACAGAAAATCCCCTACCACTTGCTCGTCACTGAGTAACGCCGGTGAAGAGGCCTGTACAGGGTCGTACTCATCACCCTGGAGTTGGCGTTGCACATGGGGGTTGAGAAATCCACCATTGCCGAACAGTTCTCGGGACGAATTATCGAGGCTGTCCAGCACTGCGGTGTTCAGTGCCGTACCGCTTCTGGCAATGGCATCCAGCAGGCTTTGTCGCGACGCAAATTGCAGCAGCATCGGCGTTCCGGCAGGCTGGTAAAGCACGTGAGGAGAGTGGGCGGCATTGGTGGCACCAATGATGAACATGTTGTGGGCCACGTGTGCCTTGCCACCGGCATGCAGCAAAAAAGCCAGTGGCCGGGCGGCGACAGGCTGTTGTTGCGCTGGCAGGCTTGCTGCCGCCTGTGGGTGCAACAAGGTGCACAGGGTTTTAAAACCAGCAAGCGTAAATCCCCAATGCCCCCGCTGCATGTTTTCCAATGCCAGCAATGGCAGTTGCACGCGCGCATGATCACAGAACAGGCGCCGTCGACGCTGTGCCTCGGACTCATCGCTTATCAGCTTTTGCTCAAGCAAGACCGGGTAATACTTGCCGATATCGACCCGTTGAATCAGGCGCTTGAGATAGGGAATCTTGATCCACCAGTCCGGCACATAACCGGGTTGTTTCAGGTTTTTGATTTCGACGCGGGCGTAAGGTGAGGCAAAGGGGTTTTCCAGGGCCCATTCCGTCAGGCTGCGTTGCGTGGTTTGCGTCCAACCGACCGTTCCGCCCTGTGTCCGGGTGAAGGCCAAGGCGTACTGATCTGGATCGATCACCACCTCCTGGGGATAATCTTCGGCCATCTGTGCCTGCAAGGCTTTGCGGGCGTAGACGGTGATTGTGTCCAGGCCGTCGAGATAACTGGCTCCGGCGGACTCCCGTTCTACCTTGGCCAGGTCTTCCAGCCATTGGCTGTAGAGTTGGCGTACATCCGGCTGGGCGGTTTGCAACCAGAGGGGCAAGGTGTCCTCGCCCGGCGTGTAGGGTTGTCTGGTTGGGGATGAAAACCAAGCCTCGGGCGCCGTCAGTGCGTTGAGGAGCTGTTTGTAGTACTCCACCGACGGGAACGTCGACCAGCGGATATCCGCCAGGTCACGCAGTTGTTTTTCCAGCAGGGACTGCGCCAGTCTGTCGAACACATCGTTGTCCGGTTCAAGCATGGTCCATCGGATGTTTTCGCCGGGGTGGTGACGGCTCATATGGCGGGGTAACAGTCGCTCCAGGTCCTTCAGCGAATCCAGGCTCAGCAGGCTCGTACCGGGGCTATAAAGGTAATAGTGGTGCTTGCCCGCCAACCAACGTTGCAAGACTAAAACGGTGAGCCATTCTCCAGAGCCGGCGCCACTCACGGCATAGATCAGGGAAATTCGGAGAGTGTCGGGCCCTGTAAATTTGTCGCGATCCGCCTGGACGGAGTACAGGTTCCCGAGCAGGCTCTGTGCTTGTGCGGTACTGAGCGGTGGGTTCTGCGGGGCATTCCTCAGGCTGCGGCGCAGTTGCTCGGAAACGATCCGCCAGCGTGTCGACACGGGATCGATGAGAGCAGGACACTCGCTCCAGTAACCGGCGAGACGTTCCTGGAACCGCCCCACTAAAAAAGGCCCCAGTTGATTGATCACCTGTTCCAGGTCATCGACCGTCAGCCCTGTGCTCACGGGTGAATGGGTTTGGCGGCCGGTCTGCAACACAACATGCTGGCCAAGTGTGTAATTGACAGCTTTACCCTGCATGACGCGTTCGATCAAGGCATCCGCGACAGACCGGACGTGCCGGTAGCCTGTGGTATCACCCTCTGTGGCGAGCGTGACGGTTTGCCCTATGGCTAATGTGCGGGGGTTTAATGCCTGACTGGCAAAGCGCTCCGTCAATGCTTCCTGGAGCAGGGTGTTGGCGACGTCCTCAAGGCTAGGACGGTCGGAAAAGACGCTTTGCAGGTAGGCCCTCGACTGAGTGGGCTGGTCAGAAGCGGGAGAGGTGGCGTTCATGGTAGGTGTGTCCCGGCCAAAGAACCGGAAGCTAAGCCAATGAACACACCCTTAGGCGGTAGATGAATAACGGATACGCGTTGATCGTATCGGGCGGCCGTCGTTAACTATCGGGTAGGGAAGCTTTGCCATAGGATAATGGCATCCTCCTGACGAACCCATGGCGCTCACGTGATCATCAACTTTGACCTCAACGATCTCCAGGCCTTTCGCGCGGTGGTAGACAAGGGCAGTTTCCGTGCCGCCGCCGAGGCGATCCGCATTTCCCAGCCGGCCCTGAGCCGACGCATCGAAAAGCTCGAGTCCGCCCTGCAGGTCAAGCTGTTCGAGCGCACTACGCGCCGGGTTAGCCTGACCATGGTCGGCCGGGCCTTCCTGCCTCAGGTCGAACGCATGCTGGATGACCTGGACACCGCCCTGATGGGCATCAGCAACGTTGCTTCGACGCGTATGGGCAATGTCACCATCGCTTGCGTGCCGTCGACCGCGTATTACTTCATGCCCCATGTGATTTCCGAGTTCCACAAGCTGTACCCGAAGATCCGGCTACGGCTGCTGGACGCCAGCGCGGGTGAAGTCAGTGCGGCGGTGGCCAGCGGCGAGGCGGATTTTGGCGTGAGTTTCAGCGGTAGCCTGGCGGACGAAGTGGAGTTCGAGTTGCTGTTGCAGGAGCGTTATGTGCTGGCTTGCCGCCGTGATCATCCGTTGGCCGAGCGCGCGAGCGTGACATGGACAGAAGCCTACGAGCACGACTACATCACGGTGGACAAGACTTCAGGCAATCGCTTTTTGCTGGATCAGGCGTTGCGCGGGGTGCGGGTGAAAAAGCAGAGCATTTGCGAGACCCATCACGTTACGACGATGATCGGGCTGGTGGAGGCGGGGCTTGGGGTGGCGATGGTGCCGTCGATTGCGATGCCTGCGGGAGCGCACCCGATTCTGGTGAGTGTGCCGTTGGTAGAGCCTGAGGTGGTGCGCAATGTCGGTTTGATCAAGCGCCGCGGGCGTACATTGACGCCCGCGGCGCTGGAGTTGGAACGGCTGGTGCGGGACAAACCATTTCGGTCAGGGTGAGACCGAGTCCAGGCCAGTGGATTGCACCGCTGGTTGTGCCTGCGGCGAGGCGAGAAATTGCAGCAGTGCCTTGGCCTGGGCCGGATGTTTGGCGTTGGTCGGGATGCCGGCGGCGAAGCGGGTGACGGATTGCACGTCTTCGGGGATTTTACCGACGTAGGTCACGCCCGGAACCGGCAGCAACTCCGACACCTGTTGCAGGCCCACCTCGTACTCTCCCTTGGCAACCACCGAGGCCACCGGGATGCGCTCGATCATACTGCCCTTGGAGGCCATGCCGAGTTTTTTGAACAACTCTTTTTCGACATACACGCCGCTGGCGCTATCGGAATAGGCCACGGATTTGGCCTTGAGCAGAACGGCTTTCAGTTCGGCATTGTTGTTGATCGAGGGCTTCGCGGCGCCTTGCTTGACCACCAGGCCGATCCGCGAGTCGGCCAGTTCGACGCGTGAGTCCTTGTCGACCTTGCCCTGTTTGATCAAATTATCCAGCGCGTAACCCACCATGATCACCACATCTGCCGGTTCACCACGGGCCAGGCGGTTGGGGATGGCCTCAGGTGCCTTGCCCATGGACGGGCCCAGGATCGTGTCGAGGGTATTACCGCTTTGGCTGGCGTATTGCGGGCCCAGCAGTTTATAGGCCGCAGTGAAACCACCGGAGGTCATGACCTTGATCTCTTCGGCCTGTACGGTGGCCACCGCCAGGGTGGCGATGACACAGGCAGTCAGTACTTTGAACAGGGCTTTCATGCCATCGTCTCCTGAGCATGCAGGTTGGCGCGCCGATACAGCGTCAATGTCGCGCAAAGGGCACACAGCGCGGCAAATATCAGCCAATAAGCCGGCGATGCCTTGTCCTCGGTGACATGAATCAGCCAGGTCGAAATGGCTGGGGTAAAGCCACCAAACACGGCAGTGGCCAAGCTGTAGGCCAGGGAGAAACCGGCCACGCGCACCTCCACCGGCATGATTTCGGTGAGCGCGGGAATCATTGCGCCGTTGTACATGCCGTAGAGGAAAGAGAACCACAGCAGGGTTTCCAGCATATGGGCGAAGCTGGGCGCCTGTACTACGTATGACAGCGCGGGATAGGCGGTCAGCACGGTCAAGACGGTCATGGCAACGAGTACCGGCTTGCGGCCAAAACGATCACTCAAAGTGCCGCCAATCGGCAGCCAGATAAAGTTGGAGATCGCCACCAGCAAGGTCACCAGCAGTGCGTCGGCAGTGCTCAGGTTCAACACGGTTTTGCCGAAGGTGGGTGCGTACACGGTGATCAGGTAGAACGCGGTAGTGGTCATGGCCACCATCAACATGCCGGCGATCACAATGGTCCAGTTCTTTACCAGCGTGGCCAGCACTTCGCTCATGGTTGGACGATGGCGGCGTGCGGCGAACTCTTCGGTTTCCTGCAGGTTACGGCGCAGCACGAAGATGAATGGAATGATCATGCAACCGACGGCGAACGGGATGCGCCAGCCCCAATCGGCGACCACGGCAGGTTCCATCCATTGGTTCAGGCCAAAGCCCAGGGCGGCGGCGACCACAATCGAGATCTGCTGGCTGCCTGATTGCCAACTGGTATAGAAACCCTTGCGCCCCGGCGTGGCCATTTCTGCCAGGTACACCGAGACACCGCCCAGTTCCGCACCCGCCGAAAAACCTTGCAACAGGCGGCCGAGCAGCACCAGCAGCGGGGCCCATAAACCAATGCTGTGATAACCCGGGACCAGGACGATCAGCAAGGTGCCGCTGGCCATGATCGACAACGTGACGATCAGGCCCTTGCGACGGCCTACGTCATCGATATACGCACCGAGAATCACCGCACCCAGGGGGCGCATCAGAAAGCCTGCACCGAACACGGCGAAGGTCATCATCAGCGACGCGAATTCATTGGCTGCCGGGAAAAATGCAGCGGCAATGTAGGTGGCGTAGAAGCCGAAAAGAAAGAAATCGAACTGTTCGAGAAAGTTGCCTGAGGTGACGCGCAATACCGTGCCGGCTTTTGAGCGGACGGAGTCAGGCCGGGGAGGGCTTTGCATGATTTTGTGTCTCCAGCGTGCTTTTTAAAGTGCTTGTTTCGCTTAAGACTGTGGATAGTGACTGACACATTTAGAAATGATAAGTGAATTATTTACATCTATTGATGCGCTTGAGTTATCAATTGGATGGATCACACGCTAGCATTCCTTGTTCTATGCTTACCCAGTGTGACCAATTCTTACGGATGGGAGGTGGGTATGGCCGACGAACCAAAACATCAGGATGACGCGCAGCGAGAGCGTGCCAGGCAACGCCGGGAAGAAGAGAAGCCCCAGACCTGGAAGCATCCGGACGATGGCACGGAACTGTCCGAGCGGGATCAGGAGTTGCCGCTCAAGCCTTGATGAATGCTATCGATGAATCACGCAGACCCAGTGTGGAAGCAGGTAACTTCCACACTGGGTCTTCGTTCAGCCCTGGATCGGCGTGCACAACTCCACCAGCGTGCCATCCGGGCAACGCACATACGACACCACTTGCCCCCAGGGCTTGGCGTTCGGTGCGGCAAGCTCTCTTGCACCCTCGGCCAGCGCCCTGGCGTGGGCTGCAGGCACATCATCAGTGACAAACCCCAACTCCATCCCCAGTGGCTGCTTTGAAGCATGCGCCTCGACATGGCCGCCCTTGAAGTTCACTTCCCCCAACGCATGAGCCGCGAAAGATAGGGTGGTCTCGCCAGTTTCCAGTTCGCCATAAGTACCGGATTCATGCAGGAAGCGACGACTGAAACCGAAGGCTTTTTCAAAGAACTCCAGGGACGAAGCGACGTCTGGGACGTAGATGATGGTGTATCCGAACTTCATGGCTGAGCGCTCCTTGCTGTGTTTGATGGCAGATAAGAATGTCACACACATAGACGCCAGGCCCCAGGTCTTTCTACACTGCCTCTTGTCTTAGGGAGTAGGGCTGGCGCCGATGAATCGCAATGAATTACGCAAGGCCGACATCAACCTGATGGTGGTCTTCGAAACGCTGATGCTCGAACGCAATGTGACGCGGGTCGCAGAGAAGCTATTTCTGGGGCAGCCGACCATCAGTTCTGCTCTCAATCGCTTGCGCACATTGTTCAATGACCCACTGTTCATTCGTGTAGGCCATCGCATGGAGCCGACGGCGCGGGCCGAGCAGATCATCCAGCATTTGTCGCCAGCGCTGGATTCGTTGTCCTCGGCCTTGAGCTTGACCCACGATTTCGACCCGTCCAGCAGCACCATGACCTTCCGCATTGGCCTCTCCGATGACGTCGAATTTGGCTTGTTGCCACCCTTGTTGCGCACCTTGCGCCAAGAGGCGCCCCAAGTGGTGTTTGTGGTGCAGCATGTCGATTACTGGCGAATTCCCGACTTGCTGGCCTCCGGTGATATCACCGTGGGCATTACCCAGACGCGGGGCCTGCCGGCCAATGCCAAGCGCAAATTGCTGCGCCATATTCGTCCCAGCGTGTTGCGCGCCGATGCCTCGGACCGGCCGCTGACCCTTGATGAATACTGCGCACGGCCCCACGTGCTGGTGTCCCATACCGCCAACGTCACCGGGTTTGCCGATGAGTGGCTGGCAGAAATCGGTCGTAAGCGCCATGTGGTGCTGTCGGTGCCGCAATACAGTTCGCTGCCGGCGCTGCTGGCTGGCACCGACATGATCGCCAGCTTGCCGGACTACACCGCCCAAGCCATGGCTGCCTCGGGGACTGTGTTCTGTGAACCGTTTCCGTTCGAAACCCCAACCCTGGATTTGTCCATGGTCTGGCTCAGCCATGTGGACACCGATCCGGCGGAGCGCTGGATGCGTTCGCGGCTGGAAGCGTTCATGAGTGATCGGCAATAAGGCCTATGGCAAGGTCGCCACAGATTTAACCCAGGCCGCGGCCCTGGCTGCGACTACATCCCCTGAGCCCCACAGACCTTGACTACCTGCTCCCGAAACCAGGTGTTGGCGCTGTCTTGCTCACTTGACTTATGCCATTGCATCTCCAGGGTGAAGCCCGGCAGGCCATTGGGCGCTTCGCAATGGCCGAACAGCGGCTCGACTGCCAGCAGTTGCTGTACCCGACGAGGCAAGGTGACGATGAAATCGGTGCCGGTGACCATCTTCAGCGCCGCGCTATAGCTGTTGGCCCGGGCAATCACCTGGCGCTTGTGTGCCTGGCGTGCCAGCCAGCCGTCGATCATGTTGGTATCGGAGGTCCAGGGAGTAGGAAACACATGGCGCCGGGCGACGAAGGATTGCAGGCTGAACGCCGGTTCCCTGGGCGCTGCGCGTTTGTCGAAGACGCAGACCAGATCATCCTCCAGCAGCATTTGCGTCTTGAGATCCTTGTGGACGCGATGAAAGTGCGGGCCGAAGCAGATCACCAGGTCCAGGTCGCCATTGCGCAAGGTTTCGGCAGGGATGTCGGTTTCCAGCTTCTGCACATTGACGATCACCGGCAGGTCGGCGCGATCGAAGTTCTTCAACAGTCGGGGCAGGATCAGTTGTTCGAAGTATTCCGGAGCGCAGAGGTTGAAGGTCACGGTTTTCTGAGTCGGATCGAAGGCCTGGCGGCCAGCGTGACACAGGTTGATGCTTTCCAGGATCTTCTGCACATGGCCGTACATGGTTGTGGCCTTGTACGTCGGGTGCATGCCCGCTCGGGTGTTGATAAACAACTCATCCTCGAAACTGGTGCGCAGTTTCTTCAGGCTGTAGCTCACCGTGGATTGGCTGACGAAGAGGGTTTCGGACACATCGGTGACGCTGCTTTGCTCATACACAGCGATAAACACCATCAGGTCCTGCATATCGAGCTTTCTAAGCAAGTTGCTGTTTAGCATCAGTTCCGTCCGATAAGCCCTTTGCGCTGTTGCAGCGCAAGACAAGGGCAAAATGTTAACGGAACGTCCGTACCAATAGAAAGGTCTGTCGGACCTTTCTATGTTTAGCGTGGGACAAATAATGTTGGGAACACGACGCTTTGGCCAAAGGCTCTAGACCGCGCTATTGAATATGCCGGGCATAATGCCGTGGATCGAAGCGCAACACGATCAGTAGCATGAGCACCATCACTGCGGTCAGGGACCACCATGCCCACTCGAAACTGCCCAGTTGGTCGCGGATCATCCCGGCAACCAGCGGCGAGAGGCCGGCGATCAAATAACCGATGCCTTGTACGAAAGCTGTCAGGCCGCCGGCTCGGCGTGGGTTGTCCAGGTGATCGAGCGACAGGATCAGGCTCATGGGAAACAAGCCACCAATGCCCAGGCCCAGCAGGCACGGCCACAGCAATCTCAGGGAGTGCGGGGAGAGAATCAGGCCGCAGAAACCGGCAATGATCAGCACCAGCAATACCGCGACCACGCCACGTTTGTCCTGGCGCCGGTTGGCGATGGCGGGGGTGATCAGGCCCGAAACCACTTCCATTGCGGTCAGAAAGCCCAGCAGCAGACCAGCGCTCTGTTCGCTTAAGCCTTGCTCTACGTAGTACGGCGCCAGCCAGGCCAATACGCAGGTATAGGACGCGGTACCGAGGCCAAAGAAGATCGCCAGCAACCAGGCGCGCCGATTGCCGAAAAACGCTTCCTGCGGGCCCAAGCCTGCTTGCGGCAACGGCGGCAGTGCCGAGCGCTGGGCGTACCAGAACACCAACGCCAGCACCGCAAGCATTGCCCAGATCGCCAGGCCAATGCGCCAACTGCCGGTCTGTACCTGAACAAAAGGCGAGAACGACGCGGCGAGAGCGGCGCCGCCCATGATCGCTGTCACATACAGGCCCATGAACAGTGAAACATTGTCGCTGAAACGGGATTTGATCAGGGCCGGCATCAGCGCCTGGATCATTGCTATCCCCAGGCCTGCGGCAACGGCACTGATGATCAGTTCCAGGGCCGAATCGAGAAACAGCCGCGACACGGTCGCCAGCCCAATCACCACCAGCGACAACACAATGCTGCGGTGTTCACCGAAGCGTTTGGCCAGGCCCATGCCAAAGAACATCGCCAGGCCCATGGCCATGACCGGCAACATGGTGAGTAATGAGGCACTGCTGAAGCTCAAGGGGACTTCGCCGCGAATGGACGACAACAATGGGCCGACCGCCGCCATCGACGGTCGCAGGTTGAGGGCGACCAGCACAATGCTGATCATCAGCCAGAGGGCGGTGGTGGGTCTTGTGTGAACGGTTTCCATGGGTGGGCCTTGAAATGACAAGGCATTATTAGGCCGCGCGGCAAGGCGGTGGGCAAATGAGAAAGTCGTTGGGCCTATTGAAAAAGTGCGGCTCTTGACGGTTGGCCGTTGATATACCGACCTTCAAGAGCCGCACTCATACTGATACGTTCTTCATCCAGAGCTCTTGGTCGATTTCAATCAGTGTCGGCCCCTGGCGACCAATGGTGGCGCGTAAGGCCAGGCGCAACTCTTCAACCCCTTGGATGGCCTGGGCGGTGCAGCCCAGCGCCTTGGCCGCGGCGATAAAGTCCGGGGTGTAGATGTCCACGCCCACAGGCGTTATGGCACGGTTGATCATGTATTTCTTGATCTCTTCGTAGCCCTGGTTATTCCACAACAGGACGATGATCGGCGTGCGGGCTTCCACCGCACTGGCCAGTTCCGAGAGGGTGAACTGCAGCCCGCCATCGCCGATCAGGCACACCACCGGCGCCTTACCGCCATGCCCCAGCCAGGCACCGATGGCGGCGGGCAGGGCGTAGCCGAGGGTGCCGTAGCCGGTGGAGGAATTGAACCAGCGGCGTGGCTGGTTGAGGTTCAGGGTCAGGTTGCCGGTGTACACCGGTTGGGTGGAGTCGCCGACCAGCACCACTTCGGGCAACTCTTCCAGCAGGGTCTGGAGGAACAGGGTTTGCGCACGGGTGGCGGCGTCCCAGGTTGGTGCCAGGTCGCTCCATAGGCGGGCAACGCGGTGCGCGCCCCACTTATCATTGCGCTCGGCCAAGGGGTGGCTACTCAGCTCATCAAGCAAGGCCTGGGCGGCGATCCGGGCGTCGGCCACCAGCGCCACTTGCGGCGGATAGTTGCGCACGGTCTGGTCCGGGTCGATATCGATGCGCAGCAAGGCGCCGGGAATCTCGAAGCCGCCAGCGAACGTGACGTCGTAATCGGTTTCCGCCAATTCGGTGCCAATGGCCAGCACGGTATCAGCCTCGGCTACGAGGGCGCGGGTTGCCACCAGGCTTTGGGTGGAGCCGATCAGCAATGGATGATTGGCCGCCAGCATACCTTTGGCATTGATGGTCAAGGCCACCGGTGCGCCGAGGGTTTCGGCCAGGCGGGTCAATTCGCCGGCAGCATCAATGGCGCCGCCACCGGCTAGAATCAACGGCCGCCTGGCCGTGGCCAGCAACTGGCTCATCTGCTTGACCGCCGACGGCGCGGCCCCGGCTCGCGCGACGCTGACCGGTTCGGCGCCGAGCAATGCGTCGGCATTTTCGACCAGCACGTCCAGAGGTATTTCGATATGCACCGGACGCGGCCGTCCAGCCTGGAACAGCGCAAAGGCCCTCGCCAGTACGCCAGGCAACTCGGTGGCCGACATCAAGGTATGGGAAAACGCCGCGACACCCGCCACCAGCGCGCCCTGGTTTGGCAGCTCATGCAACTTGCCGCGCCCGCCGCCCAACTGGCTGCGGGACTGCACGCTGGAAATCACCAGCATCGGAATCGAGTCGGCGTAGGCTTGGCCCATGGCGGTGATGATGTTGGTCATGCCCGGGCCGGTAATGATGAAGCACACGCCGGGCTTGCCGCTGGTGCGCGCATACCCGTCGGCCATGAAGCCGGCGCCCTGTTCATGGCGTGGAGTGATCGGGCGGATGCTGGAGCGGGCCAGGCCCCGGTATAACTCAACAGTGTGAACCCCAGGGATACCGAACACCTGTTCCACACCATAACCTTCCAGCAGCTTGACCAATACTTCGCCACACGTTGCCATGTCATTGCCCTTGTTGTTATTGAGACGAAGCGGTATTGGGCCGGCAGGGCTGTAGCGGTAACAATCGATAAAAAGTCATACTAGCCATGTCCTCAGATCATGGCTGCTGCCCGATGAAACGCCTCCCTCCGTTGCCTGCGTTGCACACCTTTTGGATTACCGCCCAATGCTGCAACTTCACCCGCGCCGCCGAGCAACTGCATATCACCCAGGGTGCGGTGAGCCGACAGGTTGCCGGGCTGGAAAGTCATCTGGGCTACCCGTTGTTCCTGCGTCAGGCTCGCGGCCTGGGCCTGACAGACGAGGGACGCGAATGGTCGTTACGGGCCCAGCAAGTGTTTGGCCTGATAGGCGATGCGGTGGAGCAGATCGGCCGCCGTCGCGAGACCTTGCAACTCAAAGCCTCCACCTGCGTCATGCGCTGGCTGCTGCCGCGCCTTATACAGTGGCAACAGGAACGACCGGACGTGCCGGTGGAACTGACCACCACCGTGGCTTGTGCTGTGGATTTTCGTCGTGAGCAGTTCGATGCCGCCGTGATTTACCTGCCCATTGCCGAACAGCCGGCCCAGGCTCGGCATTTGTTTGACGAACAACTGACGCCAGTGTGCGCACCAACGCTGCTTGGCGGTTTACACGCGCCGACCGATTTGCAGCAACAGGTGTTATTGCACCCCACGCGGGACGAGCAGGATTGGACGTTGTGGCTCAAGGCGGCCGGGATACGCCTGAGCAATCTGGGCCAGGGGTATCACTTCGAGACGCTGGACCTGGCCATGACCGTGGCGCTACAGGGTTCTGGGGTAGCGATTGGCGACAGCGCGCTGATTGGCGAGGATCTCAAGGCCGGGCGGCTGGTGATGCCATTTGAATTGAGGGTGCCGACGGGGATGGGGTATTACCTGGTATATCCGCCGGGGACGGAGCCTTCGGCGGGGCTTGAAGCGTTGATGACCTGGTTGGTCAGCCAAGCGCAACCGTCCGGATAGCCGCTGGCGCAGCCTGCGATCGGCTGCGCAGCAGTCGCCTGGGTTTTGAAATTGCTGAAGGTCCTGCGGCCCTTATCGCAGCCTCGTGCCTCGACAGCGGCTACAAGGAACCTGTCGATCACAGGTCACCTGTAGCCGCTGGCGTAGCCTGCGATCGGCTGCGCAGCAGTCGCC
>NZ_WLYI01000003.1 GCF_009707515.1 Pseudomonas karstica
TAACGACGACCAGGTGAAGATCCGCGGTTTTCGCATTGAGCTGGGCGAGATCGAAGCCAAACTCGCTCGACACGAAGCGGTAAAAGAAGCCGTGGTGCTGGCTCGCGAAGACGTACCGGGAGAAAAAAGGCTGGTCGCCTACTACACGTCGCAGGCATCGCCGGACACAGGCAGCCTGCGCGCGTACCTGCAAGTGCATTTGCCGGAGTACATGGTGCCGGCTGCCTACGTGCGACTCGATGTCCTGCCGCTGACCCCCAACGGCAAGCTCGACCGCAAAGCCCTGCCAGCGCCGAACAGCGACGCCTATGCCACGCGTCATTACGAAGCGCCGGTGGGTGACGTCGAAATCAGGTTGGCTTTGCTCTGGGCCGAGTTGCTGAAGGTCGACCGGGTCGGTCGACACGATCACTTCTTCGAACTGGGTGGGCATTCACTGTTGGCGGTCAGCCTGATCGAACGCATGCGCAAGGAGAGCATGGAGGTTGATGTGCGCGTGCTGTTCGGTCAGCCGACGCTGGCTCTGGTCGCTGCGGCCGTGGGGCAGGTGCAACGCATCGAGGTGCCGCAGAGCAAGATCCCGACGCTCATGCGCAAACGCAGTATCTGAGTCACCTGCGGTGGCAATCCGATGGGCTCGCTCATCGGATTGCGCCGATCCTGCGAGTCCCGCCTGACCCCCTCCAGGGCTTGTCCCTGCTTCCCATGACATACATCTCCCGCCGAATGTTCTAATTTTTTTAACCTGTAAGGGGCGTAATTGCTGCCTCTGATCAGCTATCAATTTTGAAACATGGCGATGCCCTCACAGCCCTGATCCATACGTAGCCATCGGCCCTTGAAACGCAGCCGATTTCCGGGTTCAGGCGTCACGCCGTATCTAAAAACCACGTTTTTTATCGTCAACCACTCCGAATTTAAAAAGCAGGTTCTTCAATGCAATTCAGCGATTTGATGGCCGTTCTTTCCAAGCACCCGATCCGTCTGCAACTGGATGACGACAAACTGGTGATCCTGGGCGACGACGAAGGACTGGACAGCGCTCTGTGGGACAGTCTTGCGATCCATAAGAGTGAATTGCTCGACCTGGTGCAAAGAAACGGCGGTGACTGGCTGAGTCCGGCATTTCGCATCACCCCGGACATGCTGCCCCTGGCCAATCTCACTCAAGAAGAGATTGACCGGGTTGTCGACAGCGTGCCTGGCGGCGCTGGCAATGTGCAGGACATCTACCCGATGGCGCCGTTGCAAGAAGGCATTCTTTACCATCACCTTGCGGCGCAGCAGGGCGATCCCTACGTACTGCATGCCCTGTTCGGGGCCGAGCAGCGCTCACGGCTTGATGATTTTACCCAGGCGCTGCAAGGGGTGATCAACCGCCACGATATCCTGCGCACCAGCGTGGTTTGGGAAGGCTTGGATGAACCGGTGCAAGTGGTTTGGCGCGAGGCCACGCTGGCCCTGGAAGAGATCGTCCTCGACCCGGCTGCCGGAAATATCGAGGGGCAGTTGCAGCAGCGCTTCGACACCCAGCATCACCGCCTGGATGTGCGCAAGGCCCCGCTGCTGCGGCTGGTCTGCGCGCAAGACCGCGACAATGATCGTTGGGTGGCGATTCTGTTGTTCCACCACATGGCACTCGACCATGCGGCGCTGGAGGTGGTGCAGCACGAGATGCAAGCGTTCCTGCTCGGCCAGGCGCAAGACTTGCCCGGCGCGGTGCCTTACCGCAATTACGTGGCACAGGTCCGACTGGGCGTCAGTGGCGAGGCCCATGAGGCGTTTTTCCGCGAAATGTTGAGCGATATCGATGAGCCGACGCTGCCATTCGGGATTGCCGATGTGCCGGAACACGCGCCGGCTATCGAGGAAGTCAATCTGGCGCTCGATACGTCACTGAGCGTTCGACTGCGGGCTCAGGCCCGGCAGTTGGGCGTGAGCGCCGCGAGCCTGCATCATTTGGCTTGGGCGCGGGTGGTGGGCGCTGTGTCCGGCAGGCAAGACGTGGTATTCGGCACCGTGCTGATGGGGCGCATGCAAGGCGGCGACGGTGCGGATCGCGCGCTGGGCATGTTCATCAACACCTTGCCGCTGCGGGTCAACCTGGGCGTGCAGAACGTACGCGACGGGGTAAAAACCACCCATGCCGGCCTGACGGCGCTGCTCGGTCATGAGCATGCTTCGTTGGCGTTGGCCCAGCGCTGCAGCAGTGTGCCGGCCCCTACGCCGCTGTTTGGTTCACTGCTCAACTACCGGCACAGCGGCACGGCGCAGGTCGCGTCAGCCGCAGCGCTTAAGGCATGGGAAGGCCTACAGACACTGGGCGGCGAAGAACGCACCAACTATCCACTGACCTTGTCAGTGGATGATCTGGGCGAAGACTTCAGCCTGAGCGTGCTGGCCCTGTCCGGGATTGGCGCGCAGCGTGTCGGCGATTACATGCTGGTGGCGCTCGAAGGCCTGATCCGGGCCTTGGAGCAGGATCCGCAGATGCCGCTGCACCAACTCACTATCCTGCCGAGCGCTGAGTATCAGCAGGTAGTGCGGGATTTCAATGCGACGTCTCGACGCTATCCGCAGGACAGTACCGTTCATGGCCTGTTCGAGGCGCAGGTTTTGGCGGCTCCACAGGCGACGGCGGCGATACATGGCGCGCGAAGCCTGACTTACCAGGAACTCAACACCAAGGCTAATGGCCTGGCTCATCACTTGGTTGGCCTCGGTGTACAACCGGGTGATCGTGTGGCGATTCTGCTGGAGCGTTCGCTTGAATTGCTGATCAGTCAGTTGGCGATTCTCAAATGCGGGGCGGTTTATGTACCGCTGGATGCCAGTGCGCCTGCCGATCGTCAGCAGTTTATGCTGCAAGACAGCGGGGCGCAGGTGGTGCTGGCGTTGAGTGCGACGACGGTGCCTGAAAATGCCAGGCGTGTGGATCTGGACAACCTGGACCTGGACGCTGAAGTGACCCACGATCTGGGTTTGGTGCAAACCGCCGAGTCGGTCGCCTACCTGATGTACACCTCGGGCTCGACCGGCGCGCCAAAGGGCGTATTAGTTGCGCACCGGGCGATCAATCGGTTGGTGATCAATAACGGTTATGCCGAGTTCAACGCCCAGGATCGCGTGGCGTTCGCCTCCAACCCGGCCTTTGACGCCAGTACCCTCGACGTTTGGGCGCCGTTGCTCAATGGCGGTTGTGTGGTGGTGGTTGAACAGGATGTGTTGTTGTCGCAAGAGCGCTTTAAAACGCTGCTGCTTGAACAATCAATCAGTGTGTTGTGGATGACGGCTGGTTTGTTCCATCAATACGCCGCCGGTTTGCTATCGGTATTCAGTCAGTTGCGCTACCTGATCGTCGGCGGCGACGTGCTTGACCCGGCAGTGATTGGTCGGGTGCTGAAGGATGGTGCACCGCAGCATCTGCTCAACGGTTATGGCCCGACTGAGGCGACCACGTTCACCACCACGTTTGAGATCAAGTCAGTTGGTGAGGGCAGCATTCCAATCGGCCACCCCGTCGGCAACACCCAAGTCTATGTGTTGGACGCGCACCAGCAGCCTGTACCGCTGGGTGTGGCGGGCGAGTTGTATATCGGTGGCGACGGCGTGGCGAAGGGGTATTTGAACCGGCCTGAACTGACTGCCGAGAAGTTTGTCGTTGATCCGTTCAATGCTGATGCGTTGCTCTATCGCACCGGCGACCTCGGTCGTTGGCTACCAGACGGCAATGTCGAATACTTGGGTCGTAACGACGACCAAGTGAAAATCCGTGGTTTTCGCATCGAACTCGGCGAAATTGAAGCGCGTTTGGGCCTGTGTTCGGGCGTGCAAGATGCCGTGGTGCTGGCACGTCAAGACGAGTCGGGCCCAAAACGCCTGGTCGGTTATGTTATCTCCCAGCCGGGTGTCACCTTGTCAGTGCAGGATTTGCGCGCTGAACTGGTCGCCTCACTGGCCGAGTACATGATTCCTGGGGCTTTCGTGGTCCTTGATAGTTTCCCGCTCACTGCCAACGGCAAACTTGATCGTCGCGCGCTGCCAGCGCCGGATGCCGAGGCCTACGCCAGCCGCGAGTACGAAGCACCGCAGGGCGAAATCGAAGAAACCCTGGCCAAGCTCTGGGCTGAAGTGTTGAAGGTCGAACGCGTTGGTCGCCACGACCACTTTTTCGAACTGGGCGGGCACTCGCTGCTGGCCGTCACGCTGATCGAACGGATGCGCCAGGTCGATCTGAGCGCCGACGTGCGCGTCCTGTTCAGCCAGCCAACCCTGGCCGCACTGGCCGCCGCCATCGGCAGTGGCAAAGAAATCAACGTCCCGGAAAACCTGATACCGCTGGACTGCGAACACATCACCCCGGCCATGCTGCCGTTGGCGACCCTGACCCAAGACACCATCGACCGTATCATCGCCACCGTTCCCGGCGGCGCCCGTAACGTGCAGGATATCTACCCCCTGGC
The DNA here is from genome assembly GCF_009707515.1 of Pseudomonas karstica. GTDB lineage: Bacteria > Pseudomonadota > Gammaproteobacteria > Pseudomonadales > Pseudomonadaceae > Aquipseudomonas > Aquipseudomonas karstica. The sequence goes on from NZ_WLYI01000003.1 coordinate 4,464, forward strand.
GCCATTGCAGGAAGGCATCCTCTATCACCATTTGGCCGCCGAGCAGGGCGATCCTTATGTCTTGCAATCGCAGTTCGCCTTCGACAACCGCGAACGCCTCGACGCTTTTATTCAAGCGCTGCAAGTAGTGATTGATCGCCACGACATTCTGCGCACCGGCGTTGTCTGGGATGGGGTGGAGTCACCCGCCCAAGTGGTTTGGCGCCAGGCGACATTGTACCTTGAGCAGGTCGAACTCGACCCGGCCGCTGGCGATGCTGTGACGCAGTTGAGCCAGCGCTACGACCCGCGACATCACCGACTGGATGTCAGCCAGGCGCCGATGATGCGCCTGGCCTTTGCGCAGGACGACACCCATCAACGGCTGGTTGCGACGCTGTTGTTTCACCATATGGCACTCGATCACACGGCCATGGAAGTGGTGCAGCATGAGATGCAGGCATACCTGCTTGGCGAGGCCGATCAACTAAACGACGCCGTGCCGTATCGCAACTATGTGGCCCAAGCACGCCTGGGCGTGAGTCGCGAGGAACACGAAGGGTTTTTCCGCGAGATGCTCGGCGATATCGATGAGCCGACCCTGCCGTTCGGTTTGCAGGATGTGCAAGGCGACGGGCGTGATATTGAAGAACATACCCGGCCCGTCGAGGTTGCGCTGGACCTGCGCCTGCGGGCCCAGGCGCGCCAACTCGGCGTGAGTGCCGCCAGCCTGATGCACTTGGCTTGGGCGCAAGTGCTGGGCAAAGTTTCCGGCAGACAGGACGTGGTGTTTGGCACTGTGCTGATGGGCCGGATGCAGGGCGGCGAGGGCGCTGACCGGGCGCTGGGGATGTTCATCAACACCCTGCCACTGCGGGTGGACGTCGGCACCCAAGGCGTACGGTCCGGCGTCAAGGCGGCCCATGCGCGACTGACGGCCTTGCTGGGGCACGAACACGCGTCCTTGGCGTTGGCCCAACGTTGCAGCGGTGTGCCGGCACCGACCCCATTGTTCAGCGCGCTACTCAACTATCGCCACAGCGCGACGAACGTTGCCTCGGCGCAAGCACTGGACGCGTGGGGTGGCATTACGCTCCTAAACGGAGAAGAACGGACCAATTATCCGCTGACCCTGAACGTCGATGACCTGGGCAACGGCTTTAACCTGACGGTGCTGGTGGCGTCTCAGGTCGGCGGGCAGCGTGTCTGCGATTACATGCATACGGCGCTGGAAACATTGGTATTGGCGCTGGAACAGACGCCGCAGGCGTCGTTGTACCGGCTGCCGGTGTTGCCGGTGGCTGAGCGTGAACAGTTGCTGGTGACGTTTAACGCCACGCAAGCCGATTACCCGCTGGAGCAGACGATTCACGGCTTGTTTGAAGCCCAGGTGGCGCGCACTCCAGAGGCGCTGGCGGTGCTGCATGGCGCGCAACGCCTGAGTTATCGCGAACTGAATGCCAAGGCCAACCAGTTGGCGCATTACCTTCGCGGGCAAGGCGTGCAGCCGGATTCGCGAGTGGCGATCTGTGTCGAGCGTGGCCTCGACATGGTGGTAGGGCTGTTGGCAATTCTGAAGGCGGGCGGTGGTTATGTACCGCTGGATCCGGCCTATCCGTTGGACCGGATTGCCTACATGCTCGAAGACAGCACGCCGGCCGTGGTGTTGGCGCAGGCAGCTACACTCGGGTTGCTGAGCGAAGCGTCGATGCCAGTGATCAACCTGGACAGCGGGCTCTGGCAGGATGAATCCGTCTCCAATCCAGAGATTGCTGAGCTGACCTCGTCGCACCTGGCCTACGTGATCTACACCTCGGGCTCCACCGGTTTGCCCAAAGGCGTGATGATCGAACACCGCAACACCGTGAACTTCCTGACCTGGGCACAGCGTTCGTTTGACGCTGAAACCTTGGCCAAAACCCTGTTCTCCACCTCGTTGAACTTCGACTTGGCGGTCTACGAGTGCTTTGCACCACTGACGTCCGGCGGCAGCATCGATGTCGTGACTAATGTGCTGGAACTGCAGCAGGGCGAACACGACATCACCTTGATCAACACCGTGCCTTCGGCGCTCAAGGCGTTGCTGGAATCTGGCGGGCTGAGCGAAGGCGTGCACACGGTCAACGTCGCTGGCGAAGCGCTGAAGCGCAGCCTGGTGGAAAACCTGTTTGAACAGACTCAGGTCAAGCGCCTGTGCAACCTTTACGGCCCTTCGGAAACCACCACCTACTCAAGCTGGGTCTCGATGGCCCGCGAAGACGGTTTTGCCGCACACATCGGTAAACCTGTCGCCAACACCCAGTTCTACCTGCTGGACGAGCACGGGCAACCGGTGCCGTTGGGTGTTGCCGGTGAAATCTATATCGGTGGTGCCGGCGTGGCGCGGGGTTACCTGAACCGTGACGACCTGACCGCTGAACGCTTCCTCAAAGACCCGTTCAGTACCGCTGCGAATGCGCGCATGTACCGCACTGGTGACCTGGGTCGTTACCTGCCCGATGGCAACATCGAATACCTGGGCCGCAACGACGACCAGGTGAAAATCCGCGGTTTCCGCATCGAGCTGGGTGAGATCGAAGCCAAACTCGCTCGACACGAAGCCGTAAAAGAGACCGCAGTGCTGGCCCGTGAAGACGTTCCCGGCGACAAACGCCTGGTCGCCTACTACACCTCGGCGCAAACACTCGACATCGACGCACTGCGTCGTCACCTGCAAACCCAACTGCCGGACTACATGATTCCGGCTGCCTACGTGCACCTCGACGCATTGCCGCTGACCCCCAACGGTAAACTGGACCGCAAGGCCCTGCCGGCACCGGACTCAACTGCTGTCATTGCCCGCATCTACGAAGCCCCGCAAGGCGAGGTCGAAATTGCCCTCGCACAGATCTGGCAAGACCTGCTGGGTCTGCCGCAAGTCGGCCGTCACGACCACTTCTTCGAACTCGGTGGGCATTCATTACTGGCCGTCAGCCTGATTGGGCGGATGCGCCAGCTCGGTTTGTCGGCGGACATTCGTGTCTTGTTCGGCCAGCCAACCCTGGCGGCGCTGGCAGCTGCGGTCGGTGGCACCCCTGAAATCGTGGTGCCGGCCAACAACATCCTGCTGGGTTGCACCCACATCACCCCGGACATGCTGCCTTTGGTCAAACTGGACCAGCCGGCCATCGACCGTATTGTGGCGTCGGTCTCGGGCGGTGCGCGCAACGTGCAGGACATCTACCCGCTGGCGCCGCTGCAAGAAGGCATTCTTTATCACCATATTGCTGCAGAGCAGGGTGACCCCTATGTGCTGAAGGCGACGTTCACCGTCGCAGATCGCGAGCGTCTGGAGGCCTTCACACACGCCTTGCAAGGTGTTATCGACCGCCATGACATCCTGCGCACCTCGGTGGTGTGGCAGGGGCTCGACGAGCCGGTGCAAGTGGTCTGGCGCAAAGCGCAACTGGCCGTCGAGGAAGTTACATTTGACGCTGGCGAAGGCGAGATCGCCGACCGCTTGCGCGAGCAATTCGACACCCTGCATTACCGTCTGGACATGCAACAGGCGCCGTTGATGCGCATTGCGTTTAGCCACGATGCGCCGAATCAGCGCTGGGTGGCCATGCTGTTGTTCCACCACATGGCACTCGATCACGTGGCCCTGGAGGTGGTGCAACAGGAAATGCAGGCGTACTTGTTGGGGCAGGCAGACGCGTTGGGCGAAGCGGTGCCTTACCGCAACTATGTGGCCCATGCGCAACTGGGCGTCAGCCGCGAGGAACACGAAGGGTTTTTCCACGCCATGCTGGGTGACGTAGACGAACCGACCTTGCCGTTCGGCCTGCAGAATGTCCGGGGCGATGGCAGTGACATCGAAGAGGCCACGCTGAACCTCAGCGCCGACCTGAGCCTGCGTCTGCGGGCGCAAGCGCGCCAGTTAGGTATCAGCGCCGCGAGCCTGCACCATTTGGCCTGGGCTCAGGTGCTGGGCCAGGTATCGGGCCGTGACGACGTGGTGTTCGGTACAGTGTTGATGGGCCGGATGCAGGGTGGCGAAGGTGCCGAGCGGGCATTGGGGATGTTCATCAACACCTTGCCACTGCGGGTGAACCTCGGTGAGCTTGGCGTGCGTGATGGTGTAAAAGCCACCCATGCCCGGTTGACCGAATTGCTGGGCCACGAACATGCCTCGCTGGCATTGGCCCAACGTTGCAGCGGGGTGGTCGCGCCGTTGCCATTATTCAGCGCCTTGCTCAACTATCGACACAGCGCCGGGCATTCTGCGTCGCCCGATGCCCTGAACGCCTGGGAAGGGATTGAAATCCTCAGCAACGAAGAACGCACCAACTACCCGCTGACACTCTCGGTGGATGACCTGGGCAAGGACTTCAGCTTGACGGCGCTGGCCATGCCACAGATCGGTGCCGAGCGAATTTGCGCTTACATGGAAACGGCATTGGCGCATCTGGTCGAGTCGCTGGAGCAAGCGCCCCAGACCCCGTTGCACAGCCTGGCAATCCTGCCGCCTGCTGAGCGTCAACAACTGCTGGTGGAGTTCAACGCAACGACGCGCTCCTATCCGCAGGATAAAACCGTGCATGGGCTGTTTGAAGCCCAGGTCCTGGCTCATCCGCAGGCAACGGCGGCTGTTCACGACGGGCAAAGCCTGACTTACAACGAACTCAATACCAAGGCCAACCAGCTCGCCCATCATCTGCTGAGCGTCGGTGTTCAACCGGGCGAGCGCGTGGCGCTGCTGCTGGAGCGCTCGCTTGAGCTGCTGATCAGCCAGTTGGCGGTCCTCAAGTGCGCGGCGGTCTACGTGCCACTGGACATCAGTGCGCCTGACGAGCGCCAGCACTTTATGGTGCAAGACAGCGAGGCGCAGATTGTGCTGACGCTGAGCTCGACGTCTTTGCCTGAAAACGCACGGCGCGTGGATCTGGATGCGCTCACGCTCGATAGCCTGGCTGCCCATGACCCGCAATTGCCGCAGTCAAGCGAGATGCCGGCCTACATCATGTACACCTCGGGCTCGACCGGCACGCCAAAGGGCGTATTGGTTCCGCATCGGGCGATCAATCGGTTGGTGATCAACAACGGTTATGCCGAGTTCAATGCCCAGGATCGCGTGGCGTTCGCCTCCAATCCGGCGTTCGATGCCAGCACCCTCGACGTATGGGCGCCGCTGCTCAATGGCGGTTGCGTGGTGGTGGTTGAACAGGATGTGCTGCTGTCCCAGGAACGCTTTAAAGCGCTGCTGCTTGAGCAATCGGTCAGTGTGCTGTGGATGACGGCTGGTTTGTTCCATCAATACGCTGCCGGTTTGATGAGTGTGTTTGGCCAGTTGCGCTACCTGATCGTCGGCGGCGATGTGCTTGATCCGGCAGTGATCCGCCGGGTGCTGAAAGAAGGTGCACCGCAGCACTTGCTCAACGGCTATGGCCCGACGGAAGCGACCACGTTCTCCGCGACTTATGAAATCAAGACCGCCGTTGAGGGCAGCATCCCGATTGGCCGTCCGATCGGCAATACGCGGCTCTACCTGTTGGATAAACAGGGGCGCCCGGTGCCTATCGGTGTGGCGGGTGAGCTGTATATCGGTGGCGACGGCGTGGCCAAGGGGTATTTGAACCGGCCCGAGCTGACTGCCGAGAAGTTTGTCGTCGACCCGTTCAGTGCTGGTGCGCTGCTCTATCGCACCGGCGACCTCGGTCGTTGGCTACCAGACGGCAATGTCGAATACTTGGGTCGTAACGACGACCAAGTGAAAGTCCGTGGCTTTCGCATCGAACTCGGCGAAATCGAAGCGCGTTTGGGCCAGTGCACTGGCGTACAAGACGCTGTGGTGCTGGCGCGCCAGGACGAATCCGGGCCAAAACGCCTGGTGGGTTATGTCATCGCTCAGCCAGGTGCCACTTTGTCAGCGCAAGACCTGCGTGCCGAACTTGTCGCTTCACTGGCCGAATACATGCTGCCGAGTGCTTTTGTGGTCCTCGAGAGTTTCCCGCTTACCGCTAACGGCAAACTCGACCGCCGCGCGCTGCCAGCGCCGGACGCCGAGGCCTACGCCAATCGTGAGTACGAAGCCCCTGAGGGTGAAGTAGAAGAAACCCTGGCGCAGCTCTGGTCCGAAGTGTTGAAAGTTGAGCAAGTCGGTCGCCACGACCACTTTTTTGAACTGGGTGGGCATTCGCTGTTGGCCGTTACGCTGATCGAGCGGATGCGCCAGGCCGGTTTAAGCGCCGACGTGCGCGTCCTGTTCAGCCAGCCAACCCTGGCTGCACTGGCCGTCGCCATCGGCAGTGGCAAAGAAATCAAGGTGCCGGCAAACCTGATTCCAGCACATTGCGAACACATCACTCCAGCGATGCTGCCGCTGGCGAACCTGACCCAGGACGCCGTCGACCGCATCGTCGCCACCGTTCCCGGCGGCGCCTGTAACGTGCAGGATATCTACCCGCTGGCACCGTTGCAGGAAGGCATCCTTTATCACCACCTCGCAGCCGAGCAGGGCGACCCGTACGTGCTGCAAAGCCAATTTGCCTTCGACAGCCGCGAGCGCCTTGATGGGTTTATCCAGGCCTTGCAAGTGGTGATCGGTCGCCACGACATTTTGCGCAGCAGCGTGGTGTGGGAGGGACTCGACGAACCGGTTCAAGTGGTTTGGCGCAAGGTGTTACTGGAACCTGAATGCGTCGACCTGGAGCCTGCGGCTGGAGATATCGCCACGCAGTTGGGCGCCCGCTTCGATGCGCGGCATTATCGCCTCGACCTGCGGCACGCACCGCTGCTGCATGTGGCTTACGCCCACGACGCCGCGCAAAGCCGCTGGGTGGCAATATTGCTGTTCCACCACATGGCACTGGACCACACCGCGCTGGACGTGATGCAGCACGAAATGCAACTGCACCTGCTGGGCCGGACTGAGCAGTTAGGCGCAGCGATGCCGTACCGCAACTATGTGGCCCAGGCTCGCCTCGGTTTGACTGCGGAGGATCACGAGGCTTTCTTCCGTGAAATGCTCAGTAATGTCGACGAACCGACCCTGCCATTCGGCCTGCAAGATGTGCAGGGCGATGGGCATGGCATCGACGAGGCTCGCCAGCCTGTCGATCTGGCACTCTCCGTGCGTCTGCGGGCTCAGGCGCGCCAGTTGGGTGTGAGTGCTGCCAGTCTGGTGCACCTGGCCTGGGCGCAAGTGCTGGGCAAGGTCTCCGGCAAACAGGACGTGGTGTTCGGCACGGTGTTGCTGGGTCGACTGCAAGCCGGCGACGGCGCCGACCGGGCGATGGGCATGTTCATCAACACCTTGCCGTTGCGCGTGGATGTTGGCGCCCAAGGTGTCCGGGCCGGGGTCAAGGCGACCCATGCGCGGCTCACTGAATTGCTTGGTCACGAACATGCGTCCCTGGCGCTGGCACAGCGTTGCAGCGGTGTAACTGCTCCGACGCCGCTGTTCAGTGCCTTGCTCAACTACCGGCACAGTGCCGGGGATGTCACCAAGGAAGCTGTGTCAGCCTGGCAAGGCATTGAAGCGCTGGGTGGTGACGAGCGGACCAATTACCCGTTGACCCTGAATGTGGATGACTTTGGTGAAGGCTTTCACCTCACTGCACTGGTCGCTTCGCCCATCGGTGCCGAGCGCATTTGCGGCTATATGCAAGTAGCGCTGGACAACCTGGTGGTGGCGCTGGAAACCGCGCCGCACACACCGCTGCACGCGGTCACGATCTTGCCGCCGGCCGAGTACCAGCAGTTGCTTGAAACCTGGAACAGCACCGAGGCGGAGTATGCCCATGACGCGCTGATCCACCAGCAGGTTGAAGCCCGGGCTGCGGCGCAACCAAACGCCGTGGCTGTGGTGTATGAAGACCTGAGCCTGACCTACGGCGAGCTCAACGCCCGTGCTAACCAGATCGCCCATCGTTTGCTGGCACTAGGCGTACGCCCGGATGATCGGGTGGCGATCTGCGTCGAGCGCAGTCTTGATATGATCGTCGGCCTGCTGGGCATCCTGAAGTCCGGTGCCGGCTATGTACCGTTGGACCCGGCGTATCCTGCCGAGCGTATTGCCTACATGCTGTATGACAGCAGTCCTGTGGCCCTGGTGACACAGCTGCCATTGCGTGCCCAGTTGCCGCAAATGAATCTGCCTACGGTACTGCTCGACTTGATCGAAGCCAGTCATGAGGCTGCACCGGCACAGCACAACCCTGATGTTGCGGGCCTCACGTCAGCGCATTTGGCTTACGTGATCTACACCTCCGGCTCGACCGGGCTGCCGAAAGGCGTGATGGTCGAACACCGCAACGTCGCTCGGTTGTTTTCGGCAACCCAACCTTGGTTCGACTTTGGTCCACAAGACGTCTGGGCCTTGTTCCATTCCTTCGCGTTCGATTTCTCGGTCTGGGAAATCTGGGGCGCGCTGACCCACGGTGGGCAGTTGCTGGTAGTGCCGCAGCTAGTCAGCCGCTCACCGCAATACTGCTACGCATTGCTGTGCAAGGCCGGGGTGACGGTTCTCAACCAGACCCCGAGCGCCTTCCGCCAGTTGATTGCCGCCCAGGGCGAAAGCGATCTGAGCCATAGCCTGCGGCAGGTGATCTTCGGCGGCGAAGCGCTGGAAACCGGCATTCTCAAGCCCTGGTATGCCCGCCAGGCCAATGCGCAAACGCAACTGGTCAACATGTATGGCATCACCGAAACCACGGTGCACGTGACCTACCATGCACTGGACGCGGCCGATGCAGAGATGGTCGGCGTCAGCCCGATTGGCCGGCGCATTCCCGACCTGCAACTGTACGTGCTGGATGCCCAGCGCGAGCCAGTACCGGTGGGGGTGATCGGCGAGATGTACGTGGGCGGTGCAGGTGTCGCGCGGGGTTACTTGAACCGCGAAGAACTGACCGCCGAGCGCTTCCTGAGCAATCCATTCAGCGCCGACCCGAGTGCGCGGCTGTACCGCACCGGTGACTTGGGCCGTTGGTTGGCAGATGGCAGCATTGAATACCTGGGCCGCAATGACGATCAGGTGAAGATTCGCGGCTTCCGCATTGAGTTGGGTGAAATCGAGGCGAAACTGGCCGCATGCACCGGTGTGCGTGAAGCTGTGGTATTGGCGCGCCAGGACACGGGCGACAAACGCCTGGTGGCCTATGTGATTGCCAAGGACGGTGAGCAACTGTCGGCCGCAGAACTGCGCGCCGAGCTGTTGGGCTCATTGGCGGAGTACATGGTTCCCAGTGCTTTCGTCACGTTGACTTCGTTCCCGCTGACCACCAACGGCAAGCTTGATCGCCAGGCGCTGCCGGTGCCAGACCAGTCATCGGTGGTCAGCCGCGAATACGAGGCGCCGCAAGGTGAGGTCGAAACGGTAATTGCGCAGATCTGGCAAGACTTGCTGCAACTGCAGCAGGTTGGTCGCCACGATCATTTCTTTGAGCTGGGCGGGCACTCGTTGCTGGCCGTGAAATTGATCGAGCGGATGCGCCAGGTTGACCTGGCCGCCGATGTCCGCGTCCTGTTCGGCCAACCGACCCTGGCGGCACTGGCCGCTGCGGTGGGTGGTGGTCGCGAAATCGTGGTGCCGGTTAACGGCATCCCGCAGGGCTGCACGCGGATCACCCCGGACATGTTGCCGCTGGCCACGTTGAGCCAGGACGAGATCGACCATGTAGTGGCCACGGTCCCTGGTGGCGTGTGCAATGTGCAGGACATCTACGCCTTGGCACCGCTGCAGGAGGGGATTTTGTATCACCACCTCGCGGCAGCGAAAGGCGACCCTTACTTGCAATACGCGATGTTCTCGTTTGACAGTCGCGCCCGCTTGGACGTCTTCGCCCAGGCACTGCAAAGCGTGGTGTCGCGTCACGATATCCTGCGCACTGGCGTGGTCTGGGAAAACCTCGACGAGCCCGTGCAAGTGGTCTGGCGCGAGGCACAACTGGGTCTGGATGAGATTGTGTTGGACCCGCAAGCGGGCGATATCGTCGAGCAATTGCTCGAACGCCTCGACCCACGGCATTTCCGCCTCGACATTCGCCAGGCACCGATGATGCGAATCGGCTATGCCGAAGACCCGGCGAACCAGCGTTGGGTCGCCATGTTGCTGTTCCACCACATGGTCGACGACGCTACATCCCTGGGCATGCTCACCGCCGAAATCGAAGCGCACATGCTCGGCCAGGCGCAGCAGTTAGCGGCCTCGGTACCGTATCGTAACTATGTGGCCCAGGCGCGACTGGGCGTCAGCCGCGAAGAACATGAAGCATTCTTCCGCGACATGCTCGGCGATGTGGCCGAGCCGACGCTGCCTTTCGGCCTGCAGAATGTGCAGGGCGACGGCCACGATATCGAGGAAGTCCGTCAGGTCGTGGATGCCGGCCTCAGCCAGCGTCTGCGGGCCCAGGCCCGTCAGCTTGGGGTGAGCGCGGCCAGTGTCTATCACTTGGCCTGGGCGCAGGTACTGGGTCGCGTGTCTGGCAAGGACGATGTGGTCTTTGGCACAGTGCTGTTGGGTCGGATGCAGGGCGGCGAAGGGGCTGATCGTGCGTTGGGCATGTTTATCAACACCTTGCCGCTGCGCGTGAGTGTCGGGGCACAAAGTGTACGTGCCGGGGTCAAGGCGACCCATGCGCGGCTGACCGCGCTGCTCGGCCACGAGCATGCCTCGCTGGTGCTGGCGCAGCGTTGCAGCGGCGTGACCGCGCCGACGCCACTGTTCAGTGCATTGCTCAATTACCGTCACCTGGGGGCACAAACCGCTTCCAGTGAAACTGTCGCCGCGTGGGAAGGTATTCAGGCGCTGGACGGTGAAGAGCGCACCAACTATCCGTTGACGTTGTCGGTGGATGACTTGGGTGAGGGCTTTAACCTGACCGTTATGGCCCAGGCGCCGATAGGTGCCGAGCGTGTTTGCGGCTACATGCAGTGTGTTCTGCAAAACCTGGTCGAAGCGCTGGAACAGGCGCCGCAAGCAGCGCTGCACGGCTTGGAAGTCTTGCCCAAGGCCGAGCGCCTTCAGTTGCTTGAAACCTGGAACAGCACCGATGCGGTGTATGCCCATGACGCGCTGATTCACCGCCAGTTCGAATCCCAGGCAGCGGCGCAACCAGACGCCGTGGCGGTGGTGTATGAAGACCTGAGCCTGACCTACGGCGAGCTCAACGCCCGGGCTAACCGGGTCGCCCATCGTTTGCTGGTACTGGGCGTACGCCCGGATGATCGGGTAGCGATCTGCGTCGAGCGCAGTCTTGAAATGATCGTCGGCTTGCTGGGCATCCTGAAGTCCGGCGCCGGTTATGTACCGTTGGACCCGGCGTATCCGGCCGAGCGTATGGTCTACATGCTGCACGACAGCGCACCGGTGGCGGTGTTGGCGCAATCCGCGACTCGGCGGCTGCTGGCCGACGTCTCGGTGCCGGTCGTTGACCTTGATGGCGAAAGTTGCCAGGAACACTCTGTTGCCAACCCACAAGTAGCCGGCCTTGGCTCCAGTCACCTGGCGTACGTGATCTACACCTCCGGCTCGACCGGGCTGCCGAAAGGCGTAATGGTCGAACACCGCAACGTCGCTCGGTTGTTCTCGGCAACCCAGCCCTGGTTCGACTTTGGTCCGCAAGACGTCTGGGCCTTGTTCCATTCCTTCGCGTTCGATTTCTCGGTCTGGGAAATCTGGGGCGCGCTGACCCATGGCGGGCGTTTGCTGGTGGTGCCGCAACTGGTCAGCCGTTCGCCGGCAGACTGCTACGCGCTGCTATGCCAGGCCGGTGTCACGGTGTTGAACCAGACCCCGAGTGCTTTCCGCCAGTTGATTGCCGCCCAGGGCGAAAGCGACCTGAGCCACAGCCTGCGGCAAGTGATCTTCGGCGGCGAAGCGCTGGACACCGGTATCCTCAAACCATGGTATGCCCGGGCTGTGAATGCCCAGGCGCAACTGGTCAACATGTATGGCATCACCGAAACCACGGTGCACGTGACCTACCATGCACTGGACGCGGCCGATGCAGAGATGGTCGGCGTCAGCCCGATTGGCCGGCGCATTCCCGACCTGCAACTGTACGTACTGGATGCCCAGCGCGAGCCAGTACCGGTGGGGGTGATCGGCGAAATGTACGTGGGCGGTGCAGGTGTCGCGCGGGGTTACTTGAATCGTGCGGAGCTCAACAGCGAGCGCTTTATCACGGACATCTTCAGTGGCCATGCCGGCGCGCGGTTGTACCGCACCGGTGACCTTGGTCGATGGCTGGCAGACGGCAGCATCGAATACCTGGGCCGTAATGACGACCAGGTGAAGATTCGCGGTTTCCGCATTGAGCTGGGTGAAATCGAGGCGAAGCTGGCGGCATGCGCTGCAGTGCGCGAAGCCGTGGTTATCGCCCGTGAAGACGAGCCGGGTGACAAGCGCTTGGTGGCCTATGTGATCGCCGAGGAGGGCGCTCAACTGTCCGCCGCCGAGTTGCGCACGCAGTTGCTGGACTCGCTGGCGGAATACATGGTGCCGAGCGCGTTTGTGACGCTGTCGGCGTTCCCACTGACTACCAACGGCAAGCTCGACTACAAGGCATTGCCTTCGCCGGATTCGGCAGCGTATGCCAGCCGCGAATATGAAGCGCCCCAAGGCGAGGTCGAGACGACCATTGCCGGGATTTGGCAGGAGTTGCTGAAGATCGAGCAGATCGGTCGGCATGACAATTTCTTTGAACTGGGCGGCCATTCTCTGTTGGCCGTGAAACTGATCGAACGGATGCGCCAGGTTGACTTGGCTGCCGATGTTCGTGTGCTGTTTGGCCAACCGACCCTGGCTGCACTGGCTGCCGCCGTCGGTGAGCAACATGACGTGGTGGTGCCGCCCAATCGTATTACCCAGGATTGCCAGCGGATTACGCCGGATATGTTGCCGCTGGCCGACCTGGATCAGGCGGCTATCGACCGGATTGTCGCCACTGTGCCGGGCGGCGTGGCCAATGTGCAGGATATTTATGCCCTGGCGCCGTTGCAGGAAGGCATTCTTTATCACCACCTCGCGGCGACCCAAGGTGACCCGTACGTGCTGCAAGTGCTGTTCGACTTTGACAGCCGTGAACGACTGGACGCGTTTGCCCAGGCCTTGCAGAGCGTGGTAACGCGCAACGATATTCTGCGCACCAGCATCCTCTGGCAAGGGCTGGAGGCGCCGGTGCAAGTGGTCTGGCGCAACGCGCAGATGGCGGTCGAGGAAGTTGCGACCGACCTCGCGGCTGGGGATGTCCTGCAGCAACTGCACAGCCATTTCGATCCGCGGCATTACCGCCTGGACATCGCTCAGGCACCGCTGATGCGGCTGGCCTTCGCGCAAGACCCGGTCAATCAACGCTGGATTGGCATGCTGCTGTTCCACCACATGGCGCTGGATCACACGGCCCTTGAGGTGGTAGTGCATGAAATGCAGGCCAGCCTGATGGGGCAGACGGACCTGCTCGCAGCTGCCGTGCCATACCGTAACCATGTGGCGCAGGCGCGTCTGGGAGTGAGTCGCGAGCAACACGAGGCGTTCTTCCGCGAAATGCTCGGCGATATCGAAGAGCCGACGCTGCCGTTCGGCTTGCAGGATGTGCAAGGCGACGGCGGCGGTATCGAAGAGCAGCAGCTATTGGTCGATGACGCGCTGAGCCAGCGTCTGCGAGTGCAGGCCCGTCAACTGGGGGTCAGTGCGGCCAGCCTGGTTCACTTGGCGTGGGCGCAGGTCGTCGGTCGGGTGTCGGGGCGCGAAGAAGTGGTGTTCGGCACCGTACTGATGGGGCGGATGCAGGGTGGTGACGGGGCCGATCGTGCCCTGGGCATGTTCATCAATACGCTCCCGCTGCGCATCAGTGTCGGCGCGCAAAGTGCGCGCGCCGGGGTCAAGGCAACCCATACGCAGCTCTCGGCCTTGTTGGGGCACGAGCATGCTTCGCTGTCCCTGGCGCAACGTTGCAGTGGCGTGCCGAACTCGCTGGCGCTGTTCAGCACGCTGTTGAACTACCGACACAGCGCGTCTGAAGCGGTGTCCGAGCAGGCGGTTTCGGCCTGGCAGGGGATTCAGACACTGAGCATGGAAGAGCGGACCAACTACCCGTTGTGCCTGAATGTGGACGATCTGGGCGAGGGTTTCATGCTCACCGCGCAAGCGGTGGTCGAGGTCAGTGCGCAGCGTGTTTGCGATTACATGCATACGGCGATGGAAACGTTGGTGGAGGCGTTGGAACAAACGCCTGACGCGTCGTTGCGTAGTTTGTCGATTTTGCCGGAAACTGCGCGTGAGCAGTTGCTGGTGACGTTTAACGCCACGCAAGCCGATTACCCGTTGGAGCAGACGGTTCACGGCTTGTTTGAAGCCCAGGTGGCGCGCACCCCAGAGGCGCTGGCGGTGCTGCATGGTGCGCAGCGCTTGAGTTATCGCGAGCTGAATGAGCGAGCCAACCGGTTGGCGCATTACCTGCGCAAGCAGGGTGTACAGCCGGATTCCCGGGTGGCGATCTGCGTCGAACGTAGCCTCGATATGGTGGTGGGCCTGCTGGCGATTCTGAAAGCAGGCGGCGGTTATGTACCGCTGGATCCGGCTTATCCGTTGGACCGGATTGCCTACATGCTTGAAGACAGCACGCCGGCCGTGGTGTTGGCGCAGGCAGCCACGCTCGGGCTGCTGAGCGAAGCGTCGATGCCAGTGATCAACCTGGACAGCGAGCTCTGGCAGGACGAATCCGTGTCTAATCCGCAGGTCGCGGACCTGACCTCGTCGCACCTGGCCTACGTGATCTACACCTCGGGCTCCACCGGTTTGCCCAAAGGCGTGATGATCGAGCACCGCAATACGGTGAACTTCCTGACCTGGGCACATCGTTCATTTGACGCTGAAACCTTGGCCAAAACCTTGTTCTCCACCTCGTTGAACTTCGACCTGGCGGTCTACGAGTGCTTTGCGCCACTGACGTCCGGCGGCAGTATCGATGTCGTGACTAATGTGCTGGAACTGCAGCAGGGCGAACACGACATCACCTTGATCAACACCGTGCCTTCGGCGCTCAAGGCGTTGCTGGAATCCGGCGGATTGAGCGAAGGCGTGCACACGGTCAACGTCGCCGGTGAAGCGCTCAAGCGCAGCCTGGTGGAAAACCTGTTCGAGCAGACCCAGGTCAAGCGCCTGTGCAACCTTTACGGCCCTTCGGAAACCACCACCTACTCAAGCTGGGTGTCGATGGCTCGTGAAGACGGTTTTGCCGCACACATCGGCAAACCGGTGGCCAATACCCAGTTCTACCTGCTGGACGAGCACGGGCAACCGGTGCCATTGGGTGTGGCGGGTGAAATCTATATCGGCGGTGCCGGCGTGGCGCGGGGTTACCTGAACCGTGACGACCTGACCGCTGAACGCTTCCTCAAAGATCCGTTCAGCAGCGCTGCAAATGCACGCATGTACCGCACCGGCGACCTGGGCCGCTACCTGCCCGACGGCAACATCGAATACCTGGGCCGTAACGACGACCAGGTGAAGATCCGCGGTTTCCGTATCGAGCTGGGCGAGATCGAAGCCAAGCTCGCGCAGCATCAGGACATCAACGAAACTGCAGTGCTGGCCCGCGAAGACGTGCCGGGCGACAAACGCCTGGTCGCCTACTACACCTCGGCGCAAACACTCGACATCGACACACTGCGCCGTCACCTGCAAACCCAACTGCCGGACTACATGATTCCGGCCGCCTACGTGCACCTTGATGCACTGCCGCTGACCCCCAACGGTAAACTCGACCGCAAGGCCTTGCCGGTACCGGACCTTGAATCAGTCATCACCCGGGGCTACGAAGCCCCGCAAGGCGAAGTCGAAATCGTTCTTGCACAGATCTGGCAAAAATTGCTCGGCCTGCCGCAAGTCGGTCGCCATGACCAGTTCTTCGAGTTGGGCGGCCACTCGCTGTTGGCGATCCAATTGATATCCCAGGTGCGCTTGCAACTGGGCGTGGAACTGGGTCTGGCCGACCTGTTCGAGCACCCGCAACTCGCCGCACTGGCGCAGTCCGTGGCCCAGGCCAGTCGCAGCACCTTGCCGGACATTGTCAATGTCTCCCGCGAGGAAGACTTGCCGCTGTCGTTCGCCCAACAGCGCCTGTGGTTCCTGGCGCAAATGGAGGGTGGCAGCGCGGCTTACCACATGCCGGCCGGCTTACGCCTGCGTGGCAGCCTGGACCGCGTCGCCCTGCAACGCGCCCTGGATCGTATCGTGGCTCGCCACGAAATACTGCGCACCACGTTCGTTCAGGACCACGGCGAGGAAGCACGGCAACGCATTGCTCCAGCCGACTGCGGTTTCGCTTTGCGCGAGTACGATTTGCACGGCCAGGTCGACACCGACGCCGAACTGCAGACCCTGGCGGCGCAAGAAGCGGTCGAGCTGTTCGATTTGGAACAGGGCCCGTTGATTCGCGGTCGTTTGATTTGTCTGGATCACCAGGATCACGTACTGCTGGTGACCATGCACCATATCGTCTCGGACGGCTGGTCGATCGGCGTGCTGACCCAGGAACTGGCAGCGCTGTATAACGCCTTCTGTCACGGCCTCGACGATCCGCTGCCGGCACTGACCGTGCAATACGCCGACTATGCCGTGTGGCAACGCCGCTGGTTGAGCGGCGAAGTGATGCGCACCCAAAGCACCTGGTGGCAGCAGACCCTCGCTGAAGCTCCGGCGCTGCTGACGCTACCGACTGATCGGTTGCGCCCGGCACAGCAGGACTACGCCGGGGCTGCGCTGGCAGTGGTCCTTGATCAAGACCTGACCACCGGCCTCAAAGCCTTGAGCAAACGTCACGGCACCACGCTCTACATGACGTTGATGGCCGGCTGGGCGGCGCTGTTGAGCCGGCTTTCGGGTCAGGACGAGGTGGTGATCGGTTCGCCGGTAGCCAACCGTATGCGGGCAGAAGTCGAGGGCTTGATCGGGTTGTTTGTCAACACGCTAGCCGTGCGTGTGGATGTCTGCGGTGCGCCGAGCGTCGAAACCTTACTTGCACGGGTCAAGGCCCAGACCCTCGGGGCCCAGGCCCATCAAGACCTACCGTTCGAGCAAGTGGTAGAAGTGCTCAACCCGGTTCGTAGCCTGGCCCACAGTCCGGTGTTCCAAGCCATGTTGTCGTGGCAGAACCTGGACAGCACCGAACTGCTGCTCGATGGCCTGAAACTTGAAGGCGTGGGTGCGGCCAATAGTGTGGCCAAGTTCGACCTGTCGCTGGAACTGGGCGAAGCCCAGGATCAGTTGTTCGGCACGTTGGAGTACGCCACCGCATTGTTCGATGAGAGCACGGTGCAGCGTTACCTCGGTTATTTCGAGCGGCTGCTGCGTGCCATGGTGGCTGACGACCAGGTGCTGGTTGAACGGATTTCGCTGCTGGACGAGACCGAACGTCAGCGTTTGCTGGTCGACCTCAATGCCACGCAGTCAGCGTACCCGCACGACCAGACGATCCATCAGTTGTTCGAAGCGCAGGTCTGCGCGCAACCCGAGGCCATCGCGGTGGTGTTCGACGGTGAGCGGCTGAGCTACGCAGAGTTGAATCGCCAGGCCAACCAGTTGGCGCATCACTTGATCGGGCAGGGCATTCGCCCGGATGATCGGGTGGCGATCTGCGTCGAACGCAGTGCCGAAATGCTGGTCGGTTTGTTGGCGATCCTCAAGGCCGGCGGCGGTTACGTGCCACTCGACCCGGCGTTCCCGGCGGAACGACTGGCCTACATGCTCGCCGACAGCGCGCCGACGATGCTATTGACCCAGCGTGCGCTGCAAGCGCGGCTGCCTGCACTGGAAGTGCCGGTGGTGTTGCTTGACCACGAGGAACGGGTGCGTAGCGGCATCTCCGTCGGCAACGAGCACAACCCGGTTATCCCGACCCTGGGCGCGCGCCACCTGGCCTACGTGATCTACACCTCGGGTTCGACCGGCAACCCCAAAGGGGTCATGATCGAACACCGCGGCCTGGTCAATTACAGTGTCGATGCGGTCCGCTTGTTCGGCCTGACGCCGGCCGACACGGTGCTGCAACAGAACACCCTGAACTTCGACCTGTCGGTGGAAGAGATCTTCCCGGCACTGACCGCAGGCGCGACCCTGGCGCCCAGCCGTGTGCTCTTTGGCACGTCTCAAACCGCTGAGATCCGTCCGACGTTCCTGCACCTGACCGCGGCGCACTGGCATACCCTGGCCGCCGAATGGCACTACACCCCGGCGCTGGCTCGCGAGCAGTTGCGTGACGTGCGCCTGATCAATGTCACCGGCGACGCCTTGTCGACGCACAAGTTGCAGATGTGGGAACAGGTGCGCCCGGCGCACACGAAACTGATCAACACCTACGGTCCGACTGAAGCGACAGTGTCGTGCACGGCTGCCTACGTCACCTACGAGGGACTTAACAGCAATGCCAGCATCGGCACGCCGATGGCTAATACCCGTATTTACCTGCTCGATGCCCACCAGCAACCGGTGCCGTTCGGGGTCTCCGGCGAGATCTTTATCGGTGGCGACGGCGTGGCCCGGGGTTACCTCAACCTGGATGCAATCAGCGCCGAACGCTTTCTTGCCGACCCGTTCAGCGAACTGCCCGGCGCGCGGATGTACAAAACCGGCGACCTGGCGCGCTATCGTCCTGACGCAGGCCTTGAATACCTGGGTCGTAACGACTTCCAGGTCAAGGTACGGGGGTTCCGTATCGAACTGGGCGAGATCGAAGCCCGACTCGGCGATTGCGCCGGGGTCAAGGAAGCGGCGGTGATCGTTCGCGAAGATGCGCCGGGTGACAAACGCCTGGTGGCTTACGTGGTTGCGCACACTGGCGTGGTGCTCACCGTGGAGAGTTTGCGTGTGCAGCTATTGCCGGTGTTGCCCGAGTACATGCTACCGAGTGCGTTCGTCACCCTGGCGGCGTTGCCGCTGACGCCGAACCGTAAACTCGACCGTCAAGCGCTGCCGGCGCCCGACGGCGAGGCTTACGCCAGTCGCGCTCACGAAGCGCCGCAAGGTGCTACGCAAATCGCCCTGGCGCAGATCTGGCAGGACTTGCTCAAGGTTGAATCGGTGGGGCGTCATGACCATTTCTTCGACCTCGGCGGCCATTCGTTGCTGGTGATGCGCTTGATCTCGCAGGTGCGCCAACACCTGGGTGTGGAGCTGAACCTGGCCGATGTCTTTGCCCATCCCGAACTGGCAGCGCTGGCGCAAGTACTGGTCCAGGCCGCACGCAGCACCCAGCCCGATATCGTGCAGGTGTCTCGTGACCAGGCCTTGCCGTTGTCCTTTGCGCAACAGCGCCTGTGGTTCCTGGCGCAACTGGATGGCGCGAGTGCGGCGTATCACATTCCCACCGGCCTGCGTCTGCGCGGGGAGCTGGACAACCTCGCACTGACTCGCGCCCTGGATCGAATCGTCGCTCGCCACGAAGCCTTGCGCACCACGTTTGTACAGGAACAAGGACAGGAGCCGGAGCAACGCATTGCCCCCGCCGACATCGGTTTTGCCCTGCAATTGCAGGATCTGGCGGAGCATCCGGACGCCGAAACCGAGTTGTTGGTCATGGCTGCGCAGGAGGCTCGCCAGGCGTTTGACCTGATGCGCGGTCCGCTGGTCCGTGGTCGCCTGGTGCGCATGGCCGACGACGATCATGTGCTGCTGGTGACGATGCATCACATCGTCTCGGACGGTTGGTCGGCGGACGTGCTGACCCGTGAACTTGGCGTGCTGTATGAGGCGTTCCGCCAGGGGCAGGATGATCCGCTGCCGACCTTGCCGGTTCAATATGCCGACTACGCCATCTGGCAGCGCAACTGGCTGACGGGTGAGGTGTTGCACCAACAGGAAGTCTACTGGCAGCAAGCATTGGCTGGTGCGCCGGCGCTGCTGACATTGCCGAGCGACCGCGCACGTCCCGCGCAACAAGACTATTCAGGCAATGCCGTGGGGATCGCACTGGATGAAACCTTGACCCGCGACCTCAAGACGTTGAGTCAGCGCCAGGGCACCACGTTGTTCATGACGGTGATGGCTGCCTGGGCGACGGTGCTGAGTCGCCTGTCTGGGCAAAGTGACATCGTTATCGGTACGCCAGTAGCGAATCGTCTGCGTGCTGAAGTCGAAGACCTGATCGGTTTCTTCGTCAACACGCTGGCGCTGCGCATCGACGTGTCAGCAGGCCTGACGGTCGAAGGTTTGCTACAACAGGTGAAGGTTCAGACCCTGGGCGCCCAGGCGCACCAGGACTTGCCGTTCGAACAGGTGGTGGAGGTGGTCCGGCCGGTTCGCAGCCTGTCTCACAGCCCGGTGTTCCAGGCCATGTTGTCTTGGCAGAACAATGAAAGTGCTGGACTGGAGTTGGGCGACATGGCCCTGCAAGGGTTGGGTGTGAGCAGCCGTACGGCAAAGTTTGATGTTTTGCTGGACATGACGGAGATTGGCGGCCAACTGTTCGGCTCGCTGGAATACGCCACCGCGCTGTTTGACCAGGCAACGATGGAGCGCTATCTCGGTTATCTCGAGTGCGTATTGCGCGCCATGGTTGCCAACGAACACACCGTGCTGGCGAAAATCCCGCTGCTGAGTGACAACGAACGGCATTATCTGCTGCAAACCCTTAACGCTACAGCGGTCGAGTACCCGCAGGATTTGACTTTGAAGGGCTTGTTCGAAGCGCAGGTCGCTGCGCGTCCGGACGCTATCGCTGTGACGTATGAAAACAATCACTGGACTTACGACACCCTGAACCGCCGCGCCAACCAGGTGGCCCATCGATTGATCGCCCTGGGCATTCGTCCGGACGATCGCGTGGCGATTTGCGTCGAGCGCGGGCTGGAAATGATCGTCGGCCTACTGGGCATCCTGAAATCCGGCGCCTGCTATGTGCCGCTGGATCCGGCTTACCCGGCCGAGCGCATGGCCTACATGCTTGACGACAGTAATCCTGCGGCCCTGGTGACTCAGTTGCCTTTGCGCGACCAGTTGCCACAACTGAATGTGCCGACGCTACTGCTCGACCTGATCGACGCCAACCATGAGGCCCCTGCAACGCAGCATAACCCTGACGTCCCAGGCTTGACGTCGAGCCATTTGGCCTACGTGATCTACACCTCTGGCTCGACTGGCCAGCCCAAGGGTGTGATGGTCGAACACCGCAATGTCGCGCGCCTGTTCTCGGCGACCCAGCCTTGGTTCGACTTCGGCCCGCAAGACGTGTGGGCCTTGTTCCACTCCTTCGCCTTTGATTTCTCGGTATGGGAAATCTGGGGCGCGCTGACCCACGGCGGGCGTTTGTTGGTTGTTCCACAGTTGGTCAGCCGTTCGCCACAAGAATGCTATGCATTGTTGTGCGAGGCCGGTGTAACGGTCCTGAACCAGACGCCGAGCGCCTTCCGTCAGCTCAGTGCAGCCCAGGGCGAAAGCAACCTGACGCACAGCCTGCGGCAAGTGATTTTCGGCGGTGAAGCGCTGGAACCCGGCATTCTCAAACCCTGGTATGCCCGTGCGACTAATGCTCAGACGCAACTGGTCAACATGTACGGCATTACCGAAACAACGGTGCACGTAACCTATCGCGCGCTGAAAGCCGCGGATGCGCAACTGATAGGCGTCAGCCCGATTGGTGGGCGCATTCCCGATTTGCAACTGTATGTGCTGGATGCACAGTTTGAGCCGGTGCCAGTGGGCGTAGTCGGTGAAATGTATGTGGGTGGTGCGGGGGTCGCACGAGGTTATCTGCACCGTCCAGAACTGACGGCCGAGCGTTTCCTCAATGATCCGTTCAGCACCACCCCGAATGCACGTATGTATCGCACCGGCGATCTGGGGCGTTATTTGCCGGATGGCAACATCGCGTACCTGGGCCGTAACGACGATCAGGTCAAGATTCGCGGTTTCCGTATCGAGTTGGGCGAGATCGAGGCCCGTCTCACTGGGCACCCGGCCGTGCTGGAAGCGGTGGTGATTGCGCGCGAAGACGAACCTGGTGACAAGCGCCTGGTGGCCTATTACACCCTGCAGGCTCAAGAGCAAGCGGTGGACATTCAGGCACTGCGTACACATTTGCATGCTCAGTTGCCGGAGCACATGGTGCCGGCCGCGTACGTGCGGCTCGACGCCTGGCCACTGACTCCGAACGGCAAGTTGGATCGCAAGGTCCTGCCTGCGCCGAACCTGGATTCGTTGGTCACACACGGTTATGAGGCACCGCAAGGTTCAGTCGAAACGACCCTTTCAGAACTTTGGGCCGATTTACTCAAGGTTGAGCGGGTCGGTCGCCACGACCACTTCTTTGAACTGGGCGGTCACTCACTGCTGGCGGTCACGCTGATCGAACGCATGCGTCAGGTGGGTTTGAGTGCGGATGTGCGCGTGCTGTTCGGCCAGCCGACCCTGGCCGCGCTGGCAGCGGCAGTGGGTGGAGGAACGGAGATTGTGGTGCCGGACAATGCGATCACAACAGATTGCGAGCGGATCACCCCGGATATGTTGCCGCTGGCGACACTCTCGCAGGTTGAGATCGAGCAGATTGTCGCGAGGGTTCCCGGTGGTGTGGCAAATGTTCAAGACATCTACGCACTCGCGCCTCTACAGGAAGGGATCTTGTACCACCACCTTGCTACACAACTGGGTGATCCCTATGTACAGCAGGCGTTGTTCAACCTTCAGGATCAAGCTCGGCTGGATGCCTTCGTCAATGCGTTGCAGGGCGTGATCGGCCGCCACGACATCCTGCGCACAGCAGTACTTTGGGAAGGATTGCGTGAGCCGGTGCAAGTGGTCTTGCGCGAAACACAGCTGATTTTGGAACGGTGTGTTTTCGAGCCAGGTAGCGACATTGCCGCGCAACTTCGCGAACGCTTCGATCCGCGCCACTACCGGATTGATGTACGGCAGGCTCCATTGCTGCGCCTTGCCTATTCGTATGATGACGAACACCAGCGTTGGGTGGCCTTGTTGCTGTTCCATCACATAGTGCTCGATCACACTGCACTGGACGTGATCCAGTACGAAATGCAGGCGTACTTGTTAGGGCAGCAAGCGCAATTAGGCGCCGCTGTGCCGTACCGCAACTATGTAGCGCAGGCCAGACTCGGCATGAGCGAAAGCGCCCATGAGGCTTTCTTCAGCGACATGTTGAGCGACATCAAGGAGCCGACCTTGCCGTTTGGCCTGCACGATGTGCAGGGCGACGGGACGGGCGTCGAGCAAGCGCAACTGGTGCTGGACGAAACCTTGAGTCGCCGCTTGCGTACGCAGGCTCGACAATTGGGTGTCAGCGCGGCGAGCCTGCATCACCTGGCGTGGGCGCAGGTAGTGGCGGGTGTTTCCGGGCGAGAGGAGGTGGTGTTCGGCACCGTGCTGATGGGGCGGATGCAGGGCGGCGAGGGCGCCGATCGAGCGCTGGGACTGTTTATCAACACCTTGCCGTTACGGGTTGATGTTGGCGCAGTCGGGGCACGAGAGGGGGTGAAGGCGACGCATGCACGGCTGGCTGCATTGCTTGGGCACGAACACGCTTCGCTGGCCCTGGCACAACGTTGCAGCGGTGTAGCCGCGCCGGCGCCGTTGTTCAGCGCGTTGCTGAACTACCGACACACGGCAACCCAGGTCACCGATGATGCAGTGTCGGCCTGGAGTGGCATCGAAGGGTTGGGGGGCGAAGAGTGGAGCAACTATCCGCTGTCGCTGAACGTGGACGATCTGGGCGAACCGTTTGCGCTGACCGCATTGGTGGCCTCGCAGGTTGGGGCGAAACGGGTCTGCGATTACATGCATGCCGCACTGGAAAGCCTGGTCGATGCGCTTGAGCGTACCCCCGACGCGCCGCTGCGCGAGCTGGCCATTCTGCCGTTGGCTGAACGCCGTCAACTGTTACTTGAGTTCAATGCCACCGACGCGGCTTACCCGCATGAACAGACAGTGCACAGCCTGTTCCAGGCCCAGGTACAGGCCCGGCCTGACGCCATTGCCGTCGAACACGCAGGGCAGCAACTCACTTACGCAGAACTGGAGGCACGGGCTAACGATCTGGCGCATTACCTGCGCGAACAAGGCGTCACGCCACAGGCGCGGGTAGCGATTCTGCTGAGTCGCTCGTTCGATCTTGTCGTCAGCGAACTGGCGATTCTCAAATGCGCTGCCATCTATGTGCCGCTGGACCACCATGCACCGCAGGATCGCCAGCGCTTCATGCTGGAGGACAGCGCGGCGACGCTGATCCTGACCACCCGCGACAGAGTCGTCCCGGATGGCGTGCTGCGGGTTGATCTGGATACGCTATCGCTGGCCCGTGATGAACGGCCGTCCTTAGACGTACCGCAAGCCAGCGATACCCCGGCCTACATCATGTACACCTCCGGTTCCACCGGCCAACCGAAGGGTGTGATCGTGCCGCACCTGGCCATCGCACGATTGGCGATTAACAACGGGTACGCGGATTTTGGCACGCAAGATCGCGTGGCCTTCGCATCGAACCCGGCTTTCGACGCCAGCACTATGGAAGTGTGGGGCGCTCTGCTGAATGGCGGCCGGGCAGTGATCATTGATCACGAAGCCTTGCTCAACCCGCCGCAATTGGCCCGGGAGCTGACACAAACCGGTGTGTCGGTGCTGTTCGTGACCACGGCGATGTTCAATCAGTATCAAGTGTTGATTCCGGACGCACTGGCGGGGCTGCGCATCCTGTTGTGTGGTGGCGAGCGCGGTGATCCGGCCTCGTTCCGGCGCTTGTTGGCACATGCGCCGGCACTTCGCCTGGTGCACTGCTATGGCCCTACCGAAACCACCACCTTCGCGACCACCCATGCAGTGACTGCTGTGGCAGAAGACGCGATGACTGTGCCTATCGGCCGGCCGATTTCAAACACCCGGATCTACATCCTCAATGCCGCGCAACAACCGGTACCGGTCGGTGTGACGGGTGAGCTTTATATCGGCGGCGCGGGCGTAGCCCTGGGTTATTTGAATCGTGCGGACTTGACCGAAGAACGCTTTATCGTCGACCCGTTCGACGAACGAGCGGCGGCGCGGCTGTACCGCACCGGCGACCTTGGGCGCTGGTTGCCGGATGGCACTATCGAGTACCTCGATCGCAATGACGGTCAGGTGAAAATCCGTGGTTTCCGGATCGAGCTGGGTGAGATCGAGGCCCGGTTGCATCAGTGCCACGGGATTCGCGAAGCCTTGGTTGTGGCGCGTGAAGACAACCCAGGCGACAAGCGTCTGGTGGCGTACTACACGGTGCAGGCAACCGGTGAGACACCGGACGTCGAGACCCTGCGCTTGCAACTGCACTCGCTGCTGCCGGAGTACATGGTGCCGGCAGCGTATGTAAGGTTGGAGGCATTGCCGCTGACGCTGAACGGTAAAGTCGACGTCAGTGCGTTGCCGGCACCGGAAATGGGGGCCTATGCGAGCCGCGACTATGAAGCGCCGATAGGTGCATTGGAAACTACTTTGGCCGGCCTGTGGGCCGACGTGCTGAAGCTGGAACGGGTTGATCGCCATGATAATTTCTTTGAAATAGGTGGGCATTCGTTGCTGGCGGTCCGGCTGGTAGGTCTGCTGGCGCAGGCTGGCCTGAACCTTTCCCTGGCCGAGTTGTTCCAGCATGAAAGCGTCGCGGCGATGGCGTCGATGCTGCAAGCCCGCAGCCCGGATATCGAGGTTCAGGGTACGGTGGTGCCAGTGCGCAAGGCTGGCACGCAAAACCCGCTGTTCCTGGTGCACGAATTCAGTGGTCTCGATGTCTACTTCCCGGCGTTGGGCAAGCACATTGATCCGGATATCCCGGTTTACGGTTTGCCGGCCATTGCCTGGGGCGAGGAACAGTTGCAAACCATGGAATGCCTGGCCACCCGGCTCTTGGGTATCCTGCGTTCGGTCCAGCCCCAAGGCCCGTACCGATTGGCCGGTTGGTCGTTTGGCGGTGTGCTGGCCTATGAAATTGCCACGCAGCTCATGGGGCTGGACGAGGAGGTCGAGTTCCTCGGCCTGATTGACAGTTACTTGCCTCGGCTGGTGGATCAGGGCCGGGAGCGCTGGGCCCCGGGCGAAGCCCACAAGCTTCATCTGCTGGACCGTTGCGAAGTCTTTTGGAAAGCCCAGGCACCCGATCAAACGAACGTTGTGTCGATCCTCGACAACCTCGCCCGATTGCAGGCGCAGTTGGACAGCTTCGACTTTGAAGGCCTGGTGCAGCAATGCCGTGACGATGATGTGCTGCACCCCGAGCTGGCGGCCTACAGCGCGGCCCAGCTCTGGTACTACCTTGATCGCGAGGTTGCACATGGTCATGCACTGGCCCATTACACGGTGTATCCGATCTCCACACCAGTGCATTTGCTTATCGCCGAGACGCGTAAGGACGATGCGCCCGAGCATTGCGGTTATCTGGGTTGGGATGCCGTCCTGCCGACATCACAGTTGCACTGTGTGAGCGTGCCGGGCGACCACCAGACGATGATGCAAGTACCGCATATTCAGGTGCTGGGCCAAACCATCAGCGAAATACTGCATGCCGTTGTTGCACGTCCGGTGGCCTCGCCAGCCCAAGCCTGCTACCAACCGCTGTTGACCATTCAGGGCGGGCGCACCGGGCAGACGCCAATCTTCTGTGTTCCGGGGGCGGGAGACAGCGTGACTGGGTTTATCGGACTGACCGATGCGTTTGGCCCGGATTGGCCGATCCATGGACTGCAACACCGTGGACTGGACGGTAGCGCTGTGCCTTACAGCCTTGTGGAAACGGCGGCCGAGGCCTATCTCGAAGCTATCGACAGTGTGTACCCCGAAGGTCCGGTGCACTTGCTTGGACATTCCTTCGGTGGCTGGATTGTGTTTGAGATGGCCGCGCGTTTGCGTGCCAATGGCCGCAACGTAGCGTCGCTGACATTGATCGACAGCGAGTCACCGGGTGGCAACGGTGTGGTAGGCAAACCCTACACTGCCACCGGGGTCTTGAAACGCTTGATCGAGGCGATGCAACTCGCTTCCGGCAAGTCGCTGGGTATCGATGCCACGGCATTCGGGGCGCAGGATGATACCGGGCAGATGAGCTTGCTGCATGCGGGTATGGTGCGTGCCGGTATGTTGCCGCAGCGTTCAGCGGTCAACTCCATGTGCGGTCCGGCGCGTACCTTCGGGACAGCGTTGCGCACGGTCTATCAACCGCAACACCAATACACCGGGCCAGTGCGGTTGGTGCTGGCCAACGATCCGACACTGGATACGGCCGGTAACAAACGCGAGCAAGAACAAATGATCGAGGGATGGCGCAAGCATGTGCCCAATCTCAACATCTGGTACGGTCCAGGTAATCACTTCACCATCCTCAAAGCACCTCACGTCCATAACTTGGCAGCCTGGTGGCAGGACAGCCTTCCCCTACTTGATGAGGAGACCGCCGATGACTGCCTGTAGGCGTCCTCCCATCGTTACGAACCGTCGTCACTCAGCCGTGCCCGCGCCCCCCTGAAAAGGGGGATGCGCCCACTTTGAGCGCCGACGCATCCAAGTAACACGACGCTCCTATCAATGGACCCCGGCGGTATACCGGCCGGGCCTGACATCAACGCATTCGTGGTCATTTATGGAAAAGTCGAAGTTTCGCAAAATAGCTATCGTAAGCACACTGGTCGTGGTGGCCGGTCTGATTTTCTACAGCATTCAATCATCGGGTAAGCCTCCGGAATACCTGACCGCCACGGTTGAACGCGGCGACATCGAGAACGCGGTACTGGCAGCCGGGATTCTGCAGGGTGTAAAACAGGTAGATGTAGGTGCGCAGGTGTCGGGTCAGCTGAAATCGCTCAAGGTCAAATTGGGCGACAAAGTCACCAAGGGCCAGTGGCTGGCAGAAATCGATCCGGTGGTGTTGCAGAACTCCCTGCGTCAATCACAGGTCAATAAGGAAAACCTGGAAGCGCAGAAACGTGCGACGGCGGCGCAACTCAAGGATGCCAAGAGCACCTACGAGCGCTACAAAAGGCTGCAGTCGGATGGCGCCATTTCCAGGCAGGAATACGAGACGGCCGAGTCGAACTACCACGTACAGAGCGCCAATCTTGTTTCGCTCGATGCGCAGATCAAGGACGCCCAAATCCAGATAGAAACGGCGCGGGTCAACTTGGCCTACACCCATATCGTCGCACCCATCGACGGTTACGTGGTGGGCGTGGTGACCCAGGAAGGGCAGACCGTTATTGCTCAGCAACTGGCACCGGTGCTGCTCAAACTGGCGGATCTGGACACCATGACTGTCAAGGCGCAGGTCTCCGAGGCGGACGTGATTCATATCACCCCGGGCCAGGAAGTGTATTTCACCATCCTGGGTGAGTCGAGCAAACGCTACTACGCCAAGCTGCGTGGCACCGAGCCCGCGCCGCAGGACTTCCTGGAAACCCAAGCCTCCGGTGCGACCAAACAGAATACTGCGGTGTTTTACAACGGCCTGTTCGACGTACCGAACCCCGACCATCGCCTGCGTATTTCGATGACCGCGCAGGTGCGTATTGTCCTGGACAAGGCCAAGGACGTGTTGACGGTGCCGGTCGCGGCATTGGGCTCGAAAAACAGCGATGGCACCTACCAGGTGCGAATCCTGGACGCTCAGGGCCAGACGCAGGTGCGCAATGTGCAGACGGGGATCAATAATAACGTTCGGGCTCAGATCAAGGACGGTTTGGCCGAGGGTGACAAGGTGGTCATCGGTGAGCCGTCGCCGACTGTGGCAGGGGCCTGACGATGACGCGACCATTATTGGAACTCAAGGGCATTACCCGCAGCTTTCTCGCTGGCGAGAAGGATTTTATCGCACTCAAAGATATCAATCTGACCATTAACGCCGGCGAGATCGTTGCGATCATAGGCGCATCTGGCTCAGGAAAATCCACATTGATGAACGTGCTGGGCTGCCTGGATCATGCCAGTTCCGGTAGCTACAAGGTGGATGGGCGCGAGACCGGCGCCATGGACGACCATGAACTGGCGGCACTGCGTCGCGACCATTTCGGCTTCATTTTCCAGCGTTACCACCTGCTGCCGCACTTGAGCGCGCTGAATAATGTCGAGATGCCGGCCATCTACGCGGGCGTTGGCGAGTCGCAACGGCACAGTCGTGCCACGGAGTTGTTGGGGCGGCTGGGGCTGGACGGGCATTTGAGTAATCGGCCGAGCCAATTGTCCGGTGGTCAACAGCAGCGGGTGAGTATTGCCCGAGCCCTGATGAACGGTGGCGAGGTGATCCTCGCCGACGAACCGACCGGTGCGCTGGATACAGCCAGTGGCAGGGAGGTGATGAAGATTTTGCTTGAGCTCAATGCGGCGGGGCATACCGTGATCATCGTCACCCACGATGAGAAAGTCGCGGCCAATGCCAAGCGCATAATCGAGATCCAGGACGGCGAGATCCTCAGTGACCGCATCAACCTGGAGCGTCCGCAGGAAGATCCTTCAGCACAGGGCGAACGTCCCGCGAAGGTCAAGCAGGCGAACCGCTTGGTCGCGGGGCTGGGCTTGTTCAGCGAAGCGTTCAACATGGCTTGGGTGGCGCTGATATCGCACCGGATGCGCACATTGCTGACCATGCTCGGCATTATTATCGGTATCACCTCGGTGGTATCGATCGTGGCCATCGGCGAAGGGGCCAAGCGCTATGTACTCAAGGATATCCAGGCGATCGGCAGCAATACAATCGAGATCTTCCCGGGCACGGACTGGGGCGACAGTCGCTCGACCGCCATCGAAACCCTGGTATTGCCTGACGTCACCGCTCTCAGTGAGCAGTACTACATTGATAGCGCCACCCCGAACGTCGGCCGCAACCTGTTACTACGCTTCGAGAACATTGATGTGACCGCAACGGTCAACGGCGTCAGCGAGAGTTACTTCCAGGTGCGCGGGATCAAAATGGGCGAGGGTGTCTCGTTCGGCAAAGACGATGCCCGGCGCCAGTCGCAGGTGGTGGTGATCGACCACAACACCCGACTCAGATTGTTTGGCCCGACGGCCAACCCGTTGGGGCAGGTGATTCTGGTCGACAATCTACCGTGCACCGTGATCGGGGTGACCGAGGACAAAAAAAGCGTGTTCAACACCAGTAAATCCCTAAATGTGTGGATGCCTTACGAAACAGCGGCCGGACGGGTGTTGGGCCAGCGCTATCTCGACAGCATCACTGTGCGGATAAAGGACGGACAACCGAGCAAAGTAGTCGAGGACAATGTGGTCAAGCTTATGGAGCAGCGTCACGGTACCAAGGATTTCTATACCTACAACCTCGACAGCATTATGCAAACGGTGCAGAAAACCAGTCAGTCGCTGGCGTTGCTGCTCTCGTTGATCGCAGTGATATCGTTGGTGGTCGGGGGGATTGGGGTGATGAACATCATGCTGGTCTCGGTGACCGAGCGCACCCGTGAAATCGGGATACGCATGGCCGTTGGCGCACGTCAGTCGGACATCCGCCAGCAATTCCTGGTCGAGGCGGTAATGGTGTGCCTGGTGGGAGGAACGATCGGCATCGCGCTGTCGTTCGGGATTGGCTTCATCTTTTCATTATTGGTCAAGGAATGGCAGATGGTGTTCTCGATGAGCTCGATCATCATGGCGTTTGTCTGCTCGACGCTGATCGGTATCGTGTTCGGCTTCGTGCCGGCGCGCAACGCGGCACGCCTTGATCCGATCGAAGCCTTGGCGCGGGATTGACACTGAACCTGTGGGAGCAAGCCGCTCCCACAGGTGGCTTGACTGACTGGCGTCAGTTCAAGCCCTCTCACCGGCATACAGCTGGCTTGCTTCACCGGATTTCTTTACTGCCTGTTCAAAACGATCCAGCACCATACCGACCTCTGTTTCGGTAATAGTCAGCGGTGGCAGAAACCTCAGCACAGCGCCATGGCGACCACCTGTTTCCATAATCAGTCCGTTGGCGAAACAGTTGAGTTTGATCGCCCGTGCCCGGGCGCCATCGCCCTGACCTGCACGCCCAAGGGTGCCGGGCTTGGTGATTTCCACCCCAAGCATCAACCCGCGTCCGCGGATATCCCCGATGAATGAATAACGTTGGGCAATCTGCTGCAGACCGTTTTCCAGTTGCTTACCCATTTTGGCGGCATGCTCGACGAGGTGACCTTCCTTGATATGACGCATAGTCGCGGCACCCGCGACCATTGCCACCTGGTTGCCGCGGAAAGTCCCCGCATGCATGCCCGGGCTCCAGGTATCCAGATGCTCGGCAAACACGATCAACGACAGCGGATAGCCGCCACCGATAGCTTTGGACAGCACCAGAATGTCAGGCACGATGCCGGCATGCTCAATGGCGAAGGTGCTGCCGGTGCGGCCCAGGCCGGTCTGGACCTCATCGACAATCAGTAAAATATCTTGTTCCTGGGTGATTTCACGCAATGCCTTGAGCCACTGGGCCGAGGCTGGAATACAGCCGCCTTCGCCTTGCACCACTTCGACGATGACCGCTGCGGGTTTGGTGACCCCGCCTTCCGGGTCCGAGAGGACGGTGCGGATGTAGTCGATGGACAACTGATCGGTGTTTTCGCCATTGGTGCCGAACGGGCAACGAAAGCGATAGGGGAACGGCAGAAAGTGAGTGCCTTGGGTGATAAGGCTATTGCCGGCCTTGGGGGACAGGTTGCCCATGGCCGACAAGGCACCGGCCGTCATACCGTGATAGCCACCGTGGAATGCCATCAGCGTGGAACGTTTGGTGTAGTGACGTGCCAGTTTGATGGCGGCCTCGACCGCATCCGAACCGCTGGGACCGCAGAACAGAATCTTGCTGGTGTCGCGCATTTTTGCAGGCAGCATCGAGAACAGCTCTTGCACGAACATGTGCTTGGCCGGTGTGGCGAGGTCGAGTGCTTGCTGCAGATGATCGCTGCCGAGAAAATCCATCACCGCGTCCCTGACGACCGGTGGGTTGTGTCCCAGGGCCAGGGTACCGGCGTTTGACAGGCAGTCGAGGTACTCCTGGCCGCTGGCATCTTTGATGCGCATGCCTTTGCCGCTAACGAACAGCCGCTGAAAAGTCTGCGCGTAGGTTCGCGCGTTCGACTCAACTTTATTGAGATAGCTTAGTTCTTCCATATTCGATCACCAGTGGCCATAAGAATAGAGAGTCGAGCAGGGGTGCACCTCATGCTCGATGACGTGGCAGGCAAGTTTGTGTTTCTGTCATTTCAGCAGGTACTTGTGCCGGCGGAGGGTCATCTGGCAAAAGCCGTGCAGTCGCTTAGATAGAATAAAGGCTTGGCTTTTTTTAACTCGATCGACGACATAAGTACTTGATTATATTAATTTAATTGATTGTGGGTGTCGGGTTTTTTGGCGTGTAATCCACTCTTCGATTTCAACAGGATTGAGCACTTAAAGTGCGGTGTTAATAACGACCTGAATATTATATTTAGCGCGCCAGGAACGATCGCTCGATTCTGCTGGAGGGTTGAGTTTATCGCCAACTTTTCGAGCTGGGCATGTCCCTGATTTCCATGCCAGACACCTTGGAGGGTGCAGGTTTAAATACCCGACACACACGCCTCATCAAACCGATGAGTTCATACGGTTATAGCGATGAATGTCCTGTTCTGGCACCGATATCCGCTGGTGATTCTGTGTGCAACAGCCCTGAGCGGCTGCGTACTTGGGCCTGACTATCAGGTACCCACGGTTCCGATCGCCGCCAAATGGCAAGCACCATTACCCCATGGTGCGTCCGTGGCAGCCTTGACCGATTGGTGGCAGCAATTCGATGACCCGGCACTCGCCGAGTTGTTGCGCCTGGCCGAAGCCGATAGCCCGTCAATGGATCAGGCAGCAGCCAACATCGCGTTGGCCCGTGCGACCTTGGGCACCCGTGTCGCCGAGGCGTTGCCGAGTCTAGGGGCGACGTTATCGAAGGGCCGTGGTGGCGAACAGGAAGGTTCCGTCAGCCAGGCCGGTTCGGGTTCGTCTGCGCAGTTCGACGCCGCGTGGGAAATCGACCTGTTCGGCAAGCTGCGTCGCAACAACGAAGCGGCCAGCAACCGTGTCCAGGCGCGAGTCGACGATTGGCATGATGCACGGGTGTCGCTGGCGGCGCAGGTAGGCGATGACTACGTGCAATACCGTGGCTGTCAGAAACGGGTGCTGGCCTATAAGGACCAGGCGCAATCGCAACAAGACACGGCGCGCATCACTCGCCAGTCATTCCAGGCCGGTTTCACCTCGTCCGCCGATGCGGCGTTGGCCGATGCCAGTGCGGCGAGCATTGCCGCGACGCTGATCAGTCAGCAGGGTGATTGCCAGGTCCTGCTCAAAAGCCTTGTCGCGCTCACGGGCAGTGACGAAGGCCGGTTGATCAACGTGCTTAGTCACACATCAGCGCAATTGCCGCATCCGGCTCAGCTCAACGTGCAAGAAATCCCCGCCGATCTGCTGCGCCAGCGCCCGGACCTTGCGTCCAGCGAGCGCGAGCTGGCAGCGGCAAACGCTGAAATTGGCGTGGCCCAGGCTGATCGGCTACCGAGCTTGAGTCTTTCCGGGACGTTTTCCGTAGGGGCAACCTTGGGCGAGCGCGCCCGCTCCTGGTCGCTGGGCCCGGTCTTGTCGATTCCACTGTTCGATGGCGGCAAGCGCCGCGCCGCGGTCGACGGAGCTAGGGCCAGTTATGACGCCGCCCTTGCGGTGTATCGCCAGACGTTGCGCACCAGCGTCATGGAAGTCGAACAATCGCTGGTGCGCCTCGATGCGGCGCGCCGGCGTGAGTCCGAAGCCGTGCGTTCCAGTACAGGCTTTCGCGAGTCTTTCGAGGCCATCGATCGTGACTGGCAGGCCGGCAGTGCCAGCCTGCTGGATCGCGAAACCGCACGCCGGGAGGCGCTTACGGCCGAGATTGAGCTGATCACCTTGCAGCAGGATCAAGTGCGCTACTGGATCGCCCTATACAAAGCATTGGGTGGCGGATGGCAAGCCAATCAACCGCTGGTGCAAAGCCAGGCATCGAGCGGAGAGGGCGTGTGAAGTCGACGTTGCGAAATCGTTTGCTGGCAGTCGCCGTCCTCGCAGGCGTGATTGGGTTTGTCTACCTTCGCCGTGAGGCTGAGCCGGTCGTGGAGGCCCCCAATGTCAGTAGCTTGAGCGTGGAAGTGGTACAAGCGCGGCGCCAGCTCTGGCCTCAATTGCTGTCCGCCAGCGGTGCGCTGGCGCCCTGGCAAGAAGCGGTCATCAATGCCGAGACCAGCAGCCTGCGCATTGCCAGCCTCAAAGCCGATGTCGGCAGCCGGGTCAAGGCAGGGCAACTGTTGGCCACTCTGGCCTCGGAAACAGTGCTGGCCGAAGAAAGCAAACAACAGGCTGTCGTTGCCCAGGCTGTGGCCAAACTCGAACAGGCCAACTCCAATGACCGTCGCGCCCGGATCGTCGGTCAGAGCGGTTCCTTGTCAGAACAGCAGCGCGAAGACTATCGAATCCAAGTGGCGACCGCCAAGGCCGATCTCGCAGGTGCCAGGGCCGAGTTGCAAGCCACTCGGATCAGGCTCAAACAGACGCGTATCGTGGCGGTCGACGATGGCATCATCTCCTCGCGTACCGCGTTGCTCGGCAAGGTGGTGGCGGCTGGCGATGAGCTCTTTCGTATGGTGCGCGAAGGCCGTATCGAATGGCAGGCCGAGCTGGACTCGCGTCAGTTGGCCCAGGTGCAAGCCGGGCAGGTCGCGCGGCTGACGTTGCCGGGCGGCCAGCGCCTGCAAGGACAGGTTCGCCTGGTATCGCCCACACTGAGCACGAAAACCAGTCGGGCGCTGGTCTATATCGCCCTGCCAACCGACAGTGCCGCCCAGGCCGGCATGTACGCCAGCGGCCAGATCGAACTGCCACCGCGCGAGGCTCTCACCGTGCCGGACACCGCCGTCATCCTGCGCGACGGTCGCTCCTATGTGTTCACCCTGGGGGACGATATGCGTGTTGTCCAGCGTCCCGTCGAGGTCGGCCGGCGACTTGAGCAATCGGTGGAAATCCTCAGCGGCTTGAATGAACCGGCGCGCGTCATCCGTGCCGGTGGCGCATTTCTGAATGACGGCGCGAGCGTAACGCTGGTTCAGACACCGGTTGTCCAGCCATGAATATCTCAGCGCTCTCGATTCGTCATCCGGTTCCGGCGGTCATGCTGTTTATCCTGCTGACGATTTTCGGCTTACTGGGCTTTGAAAGGCTCGGCATCCAGGACTTCCCGGATATGGACCTGCCCGTGGTGGTGATCAGTGCCTCACTCGAAGGCGCCGCTCCTGAGCAATTGGAAACCGAGGTGGCGCGTAAGATTGAGGACAAACTCACCTCCCTGCGCTTGCTCAAACACGTGACCACCGTCATTACGGACGGTGGCGTCAACATTAGCGTCAGCTTTGATATTGACAAAGACGGCAACGAGGCACTCAACGAGGTACGTAACGCGGTCGACAGTGCCATGCCGCTGTTGCCGGCCAGCCTCGATATGCCGTCGGTATCCCGATTGACCACCAGCGCCTCGCCGTTGCTCACCTATGTCATCGAATCCGATAGCCTGGATGAGGAAGCACTGTCGTGGTTTGTCGACAATGAGCTGAGCAAGAAACTGCTGTCCATCCCGGGTGTGGCGCAAATCTCGCGGGTGGGCGGTGTCGACCGGGAGATCCAGGTCAACCTGGCCCCGGCCTTGATGGCCGGGCTGGAAATGCGTGTGGCGGACGTGGCTAACCAGCTCAAGGCGATGCAAAAGGACAACTCCGGCGGCCAAGGCAATTTGGGTAGCGGTCAGCAGGCCATGCGTACCTTGGGGGCAATTGATGATCCGGCAGCGCTCGGAGCCATCGACATTCCGAGCGGTGACGGTCGCCTGCTCAAGCTGGGTCAGTTAGGCGACATTCGCGACACCCACGCCGAACGCAGTAGCCGTGCCTTTCGTGACGGCAAACCGGTGATTGGTTTCCAGATCACCCGTTCGCTGGGGTTTTCCGATGTCGGCGTGGCCGATGACGTGCGCAAGGCAATGACCCGGTTTATCGCGCAACATCCCAACGTGAAGATCGTCGAAGCCAACAACACCGTTAAATCGGTCCTCGACAATTACCACGGTTCGATGAACCTGCTGTATGAGGGCATGCTGCTGGCGGTGCTGGTGGTCTGGTGGTTTCTGCGGGACTGGCGCGCTACGCTTATCGTCGCCACAGCACTGCCGCTGTCGATCATTCCGACCTTTGGCGTGATGTATTTGGCTGGGTTCACGCTCAATACGGTGTCATTGCTGGCCCTGGCCCTGGTCATCGGCGTGCTGGTGGACGATGCCATCGTCGAGATCGAAAACATTTCCCGGCACCAACGAATGGGCAAAACCCCGCGTGAGGCAGCCACCGAGGCGTCGGACGAAATTGGTCTGGCGGTGCTCGCGACGACTGCCACGCTGGTCGCGGTATTCTTGCCCACGGCCTTTATGGGTGGGGTTGCCGGAATACTGTTCCGTCAGTTTGGGGTGACCGCCTCGGTGGCGTTGCTGTTTTCGTTGCTGGTGGCGCGGGTGCTGACGCCGATGATGGCGGCCCACTTTCTCAGGGCAAGGAAGGATGAAGCACACGACAGCAAGCTGATGACGCGTTATCTGGGCTGGATTCACGGCACTCTGAACCGGCGCAAAACCACAATGTTGTTGGCAGGCTTGTTTTTTGTTGGCTCGCTGGCGCTGATTCCTTTGCTGCCAACCAGTTTCCTGCCGCCCCAGGACAATGCCCGCAGCAAAGTCACGCTGGAGTTACCGCCCGGTACCAGGCTGGAACAAACCACTGCGCTAGCTCTGCAAGCCAGCGAAATATTGCGCACCATGCCGCAGGTCCGACACGTATTCACTTCTGTGGGCACCGCCAGCAGTTCGGGTTCCGGGCCCAGCGATATCACCGGTAACGGCGATGCTTTTTTGAGCGTGGATCTGGTGCCTCGCGATGAGCGCGACCTCAAACAGGTCGAGGTCGAAGCCAATATGCGCGAGGCACTGCGTATGCTCCCGGGGGTACGCATCAACGTGGGAGGTGACGGTAGTGGAGAGCGGCTCAATATCGTCCTTGCCGGTGATGATGGTGATTTACTGGAGCGCACGGCGAGTGCACTCGAACCGCAGCTGCGCCAGTTGCAGGGGATAGGTAACGTCACGTCGAGCACTGCCCTGCAGCGTCCGGAAGTCCAGATGCGTCCCGATTTCGCCCGCGCCGCGCAATTGGGCATTACCAGCCAGGACATCGCCGATACCTTGCGCATGGCAACCTACGGCGAATATTCCTCGTCGCTGGGTAAAATCAATTTATCCCAGCGCCAGGTGGACATTCGCGTACGCATGGACCCGCTGCTGCGCGGTGATCTTGATTCAATCAAGCAGTTACGCGTGACTGGTCTCGACGGGCAGGTGGCGTTGGCATCATTGGGTGAGATCAGCATGGGCAGCGGACCGGCACAAATCAGTCGGCTGGATCGCTTGCGTAACATCACCCTGTCAATCGAACTCAACGGGCGCAGCCTGGGTGAAGTCATGGCCGAGGCCAGAAAGTTGCCGGTGATGCAAAACCTACCTTCAGAAGTGAAGCTGGTGGAGCAGGGAGAGTTGCAGTTGATGACTGAACTGTTTGGCAGCTTCAGTTTGGCCATGACCATCGGTGTATTTTGTATTTATGCGGTGCTGGTGCTGTTGTTCCACGACTTCTTGCAGCCCGCGACGATTCTTTCGGCGCTGCCGCTCTCGTTGGGCGGCGCGCTGGTGGCGTTGTTGGTGTGCAATATGAGTTTTTCCCTGCCTACGGTGATCGGTTTGCTGATGTTGATGGGGATCGTGACCAAGAACTCCATTCTATTGGTGGAGTACGCAATCATGGCTCGCCGTGATTATGCCTTGGGGCGATATGAGGCATTAATAGACGCATGTCACAAACGCGCCCGCCCCATTTTGATGACCACTATTGCCATGGGCGCCGGGATGTTACCCACGGCGATGGGGATAGGCGAAGATCCGAGCTTTCGGCAGCCGATGGCCGTAGTAGTGATTGGCGGATTGCTGACGTCGACACTGCTGAGTTTGTTGGTAGTGCCGGTGATTTTCACTTATATCGACGATGTGCTGGAGTGGTTCAAGCGCCGCGTTCGTGTGTTGACTGCCGAGGCGGGGAACAAGTGAGGCGAGGGGATACCCCCAACACTGGCCTTTTTAAGTACGATCGGGCAAGTGCTGGGGGGGAAGTTAGACAGCTTGTCGAGTAACGTTAT
Organism: Pseudomonas karstica; assembly: GCF_009707515.1. Lineage (GTDB taxonomy): Bacteria > Pseudomonadota > Gammaproteobacteria > Pseudomonadales > Pseudomonadaceae > Aquipseudomonas > Aquipseudomonas karstica. Next base: position 42,709 of record NZ_WLYI01000003.1, read on the forward strand.
TGGTAGCCCATTCAACACTGGATGGATTGGTATCTACCGAATGCATCCAGCGAATCAACGAGCGGCGGCCGCCAATTCCCATCTTTATCGCTGCACGTTTTAGATAACTTTCGACCGTGTTTACTTTCAGGTCGAGTTGCTCGGCGAGCTCCGGTGCTGTGCGTCCGGCCAGAAGTCCCACGCACACTTCGGTTTCGCGAGAAGACAAATTCAGTCCCGACTGCAGCAGACGATCAGCAAATCGCTGTCGCAATGCGTCCATTCCGCCGTTTTCTGGACTGCCCAGGGCGAGGTAGTTGTCATGTCGAGGCAGTTCCGGCGGGAGCAGAGCGGCAAAGTGTTCTTCTACCATGGGCAACAACAGGCAGGAGAGGTCTTTAAATAATGCACACTCTTGTACCGAAAACCCTTGGGAGAGGGGTGAACGGTATACAGATAGGACGTAACGATGGCCATTCTTGTTAGACGTCAGTTGCAGTTGGGTGGTTGCAGAGCTGAGGGGAGGTGTTTTATCTATGTGTTCACTGTCGAGCAAACTGCGGGGGGAGCCTGGAAGTATCTTCGGAGTGGCGTGCTCGAAAAAAATATCACCGGAAAGTAAAAATGGCTTTCTTGCTGGGTGAGTGTCAATTTTGGACTCGGCACATGTGTTGTTAATACCCATACAATCTAGATTCAAGGTGCTCAGTTCTTGAGTGTTCCTCGCATCTATCCATTGTTCCGTAATATGCGTTACCTCGATAGGCAGTTCGGTGAGTATCAGGTCGTGCAACATTCGAGGAAAATTACGGTTGCCAGTACTGGCGATGGCTTTTCCAACGTGCGGAAATAATTTTTGTAGGTTCATCCGCTCTCCGTGGTACGGCGTCAGGGGTGTTATATTTTGGGTCGGATTGGTCGTCGGGCACATGATATGTTTTAAATATTGCAGGTGTATTTCGGTATTACCTATTTGGCCGGTATTACTGCGTTTGATCGGGTGGGCCGAATGGGAGTCAACCGGCCATCAGGGATTGGCCATATATAGGTGTTCGACTTGTGGCGTTATTTTTAAGCGTTTCCTCATAGGGAGTCGGTGTGCAGGCAAAGGGCCATAAATTGGTTTTTTTGTTTTTTGTTCCCGGTGCAATACTTCTTCTATTTACGGTCCAATCGAAGCGTTTCAGAACTTTCTCCATCAGGGTATTTATGACAATTTTGTAAGTGTCTATATTCTGTTTACTGGCGAATTTTATCATTGACAGAAAAATCTCCGTCGTGCGAAAATCTATATTAGCTTGAGTTAGTTCTCGGCATGCTGAATGTGAAAGTCTTGTTGCCTTCCAACAGTATATAGAATCAGGTCTGATTTGTTCGTCCGTTAACATAAGGCTGAATGCCCAGGCAGTAAGTGTCGGTTTGCTGAAGGAGCCTATTCGAACACGGTTGGTCACCAAGTCTTTTTCGTGTGAGTAGACATAAGTAGCATGGCGATCGTCGTATTTATTCGATTCGTAGTTGCTTGCGCGATAATTTTCTACGTACCATTTTTTCCTGTCTATAAACGCTACTTTACGGATAAACAGGATGTGCTCCAGGGCTCTATAAAAGGTTGTTGAATCGCTTCCAATGCTGGTGCCTACATCAAAAAATCGATATGTGCGTGGAGAGTGATTCATGATCGGGTTTTTGGGCTGTGCGTATTTAGGTCACTGTAACGCCACAATAAAGTAATGCAACTGTCCTAAAGTACAGTATTGGATATATGGGGTCTGATTATTGATAAGTCATTGATTTATAATGAATTTATACGCAATGAAAAACGATTTTAGTGGTGGCACTTTAATAGCTATTGGGTAGTAAGGCTTCTATAGAGATTAGAGTAACGGTGGGTGTACTAATTACCCTATCGTTGCACTCGGGTATAAAAGCGAATTCTGTCATAAAAAGGTAGCAATGATCTGGGTGAGTTATCTCTGTGGCTAAGGTTTCAGCTCATTGCGCGCAGGGGCTGAAGCGGCAATGCAGTGATGGGCGTAGTGTGATTCTGTTTTGTGAAGCGCTATGAATGAATGGTATCGGCCATATGAAATATAGGCTGATGGAACCCTCAAAAATATAAGCCGTTTTGGCATCTCGAAAGGATGAACTTATGTATTATATTGCACTGTCACTGTTGACCGTCCTGTTGCTTCCAGGTCCTACCAACTCGCTGTTGCTGCAGTCCGGAATAAGCAGGGGATTGAACGCGTACTCCTTCAGGCTAATTTCTACCGAATGGCTGGCCTATATTATTCAAATTACACTGTGGGGCGTATTTATCGATCTGCTGGTCGCTGATTATCCATGGGTCGTTGTTGCAACCAAAGTATTTGCAGTGTGTTTTTTATTTTATATTTCGTTAAAACTATGGTTTTCGGCAAAGCACAATACCTCACTCGCCGCATCAGGCATTACAGTGCCTGAACTTTTCGTGGCAACACTGACCAATCCAAAAGGATTGTTTTTCGCCACTTTTGTTGCGCCTTCCGGAACGTTCTTGTCCGCGGACAGTTATGTGGCATTCATCTCTCTGTTTTCGGTGGTGATCTTCCCGGTAGGGCTTGTGTGGATTGCGACAGGTGCTTACTTTGGTCGAAAGTTACACTCGGCGGTTTCCGGACGTTGGGTTAGTCGGTGCATTTCCGTGGTGCTCGGACTCTATGCATCCTTTATGCTGTTTAATATTGCTTCGCAAGCAGTGTTTACGTGAATGGCACGATCGATGCTGGTATTTACATAGGAGTGTAAGTAGCACCGCGCCTAACGGGAGTAGAGGGTTGTAGGGCGAGAGACGAGGCAGGAAGTATCAGAGGCTAGACAAGGTGTAACTGAGCGGCTTTCATCATGGCTTGCTTGACGTTAATGCAGTCAAGCTTTTCGGTTATTTGTTTGGCGTGAAATTTTACGGTTCGTTCAGAGATGTACATGATCAGCCCTATTTCCTTATAGTTCTTTCCAAGGGTAAGCCAGTGCAAAAACTCAACCTCTCTAGGGGTCAGTTTTATTGTGATGCCAGTACTGATATCGTCTATAGGGCGATGCTGATGAGCAATGATGCTGAGGGCTTTTATGATGAGCATGTTTGATCGAACGATGGGTACAAAATCGGGGTTGTTTTCTTCTGACGTTAAGTGAAGGGAGCCAAACGCCCTGCCAGGGTCATGGAGGGGGACCGTAAATCCTTGTTTGATGCCATAGGAAGTCGATTGCTTGAATAGCTTGTTGCTTATACCTATTTCTTCCGGGATTTCATCCCAGAAAAAGGGAGTCGATGTGATGGCTGAGTTTGCCATTACAGGGTCTGATTTGTAGAGGGAGTTCTGTCGGTAAGTATCAACCCACTCAGCGGGGTAGTTGCTGTGAATCGAAATTCTTGGGTTTTCGAAAGGAGTGGGGTTTAGGTAAACATAAGAAAATTTGTCAATTCCGATCTGTGCAAATGTCCTGCCCAGCACTTTTGTGTACTCTTCCTGGCTGACCCCTTGGATGCTGCTTTCAACTTCTTGAATTAAGCTGAAGAGACTCTGGTTTGAGTTGAGCTTGGGCATGATTGACAGACTCGATAAAGTAATGCGTTGGGAGTTATTAGATTATTTACTTTAAAAAATCGTCATGTCATTTATGAGCTGAAAATATTTATAGCACTGGTTGTCAACAATGACAAGAGTACCGTGCAGCCTCGCTCAGCGGCATGAAAGGCCTGGGTTTTCGGTGGTGGCTGATGCTTGAAGCAAGCCTTGGTATTTTGAAATTAGATGCATATCGATATAGCGAAACAATCGGACTATATGCCAAAGATCCAAGGACAATGGTGTAAAAGTTCTGAACTAGGGGCGGCGGATTTCACTGCGCCTTGACCGGGATGAGCAGTTGGCAGTACCCCATTTTTCTGCATAAGCACCCCTAAGCTGGAGTTGTGATTGTTGATCAACGCGACATTGCAATCGAGGTGTCAGGCTGAGCGATCCCGTCAGTTGAATTGGTGCTGAGACTCGTTATCATTAAGGCTTGATATTCAGCCAAATGGAATGACTTCATGCTCACCGCTCAATACGCCGATCCATATGCCCTGTCTGCCGAGTTTTATGATGTGCTGTGCGAGCAACAATGGCTGCAGCGCCGTGGGCCCATCGCCCAGATGCTGCAGGAAGTCGACCCCAGCGGCGTGATCCTGGACATCGGCGCGGGTACCGGGCCATGCGTCCAGGTGATTGCCGACGCCTTGCCCAAGGCGCGAATCCTCGCAGTAGAGCCTTCGGCCGCAATGAGGGCTGCACTGGTGGGACGGATCATGCGCAGCAGCGACCTGCGCCAGCGCGTCACCGTGCTGGCCGGCACCCTCGATCAAGTGACGTTGCCGCCACGCCTGGCCGCAGCGGTAATCTGCGGCACCATCGGTTACCTCGATGCTCCCCAGCGCCATCAACTTTGGCAGCAACTGGCCGAACGCCTGGATGAGCGCGGCATTGTCATTGTCGACGTGATGATGCTCAAGGCCCCGCAAACCGTGCCCTTGATGCAAGCTGCCAACACCTCAATCGGCGAGCATACCTACCACGTCGCACTGCATGGCGAACCCGCCGGCGGCGACCTGATGCATTGGACCCTGGACTACCAGGTGCGCGCGGGCGATCAGGTAATCCGCCGCTTCCAGGCTGACCATCACTGGCACACCTTCGGCCTGGAACAGGTCGCCGAGGAAGCCGGCGCCGCAGGTTTTGTCCTCGAACCCCTGGGCGATGCACTGATCCCTGCTGCGGTGTTGCGCAAGCGTAGTTAATCCCGATTCGGGGAGCCGTTTCGGGTTACGGGTGGTGCCCCATTGAAGGATCCATTTAGATGGTCTTTTTAGCTTTTGGGGCAGGGGAACACATGCAGTCGGTTGTCGATACATCGCTCGTGGGCCACCGTCCGGTGGTCACGCGGGATTGGCGAATTGTGTTGCTGGTGGCTGGCCTGTACCTGGCGCAAGGCTTGCCGGTAGGGTTGGCTTTTCAAGCGTACCCGACGCTGTTGCGCAACATGGGCGCATCCCTCGACCTGGTGGCGCTGACGCCGTTGGCCAGCTTGCCGTGGGTGGCCAAGCTGCTGTGGGCGGCGGCGGTGGAAAACCGCTGGAGCCCGCGCCTGGGAAGGCGTCGCAGTTGGATCCTACCCTTGCAGGCAGGCTCGGTGCTCACCTTGGCGGCGATGGCGCTGGTGCCGTTCGATGTGCCGAACATGGGCCTGCTGCTGGGCCTGATCGCGCTGCTGTCATTGTTCAGCGCCACCCAGGATATCGCCGTCGATGGCCTGGCGGCGGAACGTCTGCCCAGTGCCAGCCTGGGCCGGGTCAACACCTTCCAGGTGGCCGGGTTCATGGTCGGCATGCTGCTCGGCGGGCCGGGCACGATGCTGCTGTTCGATCACTTCCACGCGTCCGTGGTGTTCAGCCTGCTAGCCACCCTGGTGCTGCTGTGCAGCCTGCCGGTGTTGTTCTGGCAGGAGCCTGCTGCGGTAGTGACGACGGACAAGGCCAGCCTGCGGCATTTTTTCAAACGCCCATTCTCTGGGCGTCTGACTGCTCTGGTGATGCTGGTGACCCTGGGCGGCTCGACTTTCTTCGGCCTGGCCAAGTTGATCCTGCTGGATGCGGGGTGGTCGGTCAGTGATGTCGGCGTATTGGCCGGTGTCGGGCAGTTGCTGACCATCATCCTGGGCTGTGGGCTTGCGGGGTTGCTGCTGCAACAGTTTTCGCGCTGGGCTACCTTGCTGGCCGGCCTGGTGATGGTCGGGTGCGCCGGCTTGCTGTGGTTGGGGCTGGTGATGCAACCGGGGTGGTCGGGGATGGGTTATGTGATTGTCGCGACCGTGTTCGGCGGGCTGGGAATTGGTGTCACCAGTGTGGCTTCCTACACGCTGGCGATGCGCTTTGCCCAGTTGGGCGAGCAACCGGGCACCGATTGCTCGGTGTTCCAGGGCTTGCAGACGCTGGGGGATATCCTGGTGTCGTCGGTGGCAATCGGCGTGGCCGCCAGTTTGGGTTATGGCAGCGGCCTGGGGGTTGGGCTGTTGGCCCTCGGTGCTGCGCTCGCCATGCTGTGGCATGTACGGCGCAGCACCCGTGGACTGGGGCTGAATGACGCCTAAGGCATCTCAAGGGCCTGGGGGCTGCTCACCCCCAGGCATCGGCTGATGCAACGCAACACCATTTCACGTTGGGGAGTCAGGTAAAAATGCCCACCCTCGAACGGGTGCAAACGTATCCCTTTATCCGTTTCGTCTGCCCACGCCTCGGCATCTCCCGGGTTCAACTCCCGATCATCACGTCCCACCAGCACCTCAATTGGCACGTTCAGGCGCGCGCGTTGCGGGTCCGGTCGATAGGTCTCGATCAACTTGTAATCATTGCGCAGAATCGGCAATGCCATGGACTGCAACTCGGGGCAGGTCTGCAGCGCCGAGGGGCTGCCCCCCAGCCCGGCAATATCTGCCAGTAATCGCCCATCTTCCGCCAAGTGCAAACTGCCGCCATGGTGCCTGTTCGGTCCTTCGCGGCCGGACACAATCAAGCACGTGGGCTGTCGCAGCGACTGACGCTGCAAGGCCAGGCACACTTCATGTGCGACCGCCGCGCCCATGCTGTGACCGAACAGCGCGTAGGGCCGGTCGAGCCAGTCAGGCAACACCGCCGTGAGGCCGTTCACCAGAGGTCGCATCTGATCGATCAGTGGTTCGTTGATGCGTTCTTCACGCCCCGGCAATTGCAGGGCGATCACCTCGATATTCGGTGGCAGCAGGCGTGCCCAGCTGGCAAAGAAACGCGCGCCGCCGCCGGCATGGGCCAGGCAGAACAGATACATGCGCGCCAGGGGGCGGGGTTCGAAGCGGCGGATCCAGCGTTGCTGATGCTGTTGCAGGTGCAGGATTTCATTGAGCACGGGGCAGATTCCTTGAGGGGGCGACCCAGGCATGCATGGCCAGGGGCGTCGGCGGTTTGGGATGAATGGATTGTGCGGGGCCCAACACCGCGCCCAACTGCTGCCAGGCCTTGCAGCAACTGAGGTGGAACTGCGCAAGTGCCGAATCGTTCGGCTGGCCGATGTTGGCATGCACGCGCAACAGCGCTTGGGCGATGCTTTCGGGCCATAGCTCGCTGAACACCTGGCGTAGGGTGGGCGGTTGCGGGTGGCCGATCAGGCTGCTGACGGCCAGGTCCAGGGCGGGGGAGTCGCCGTCCATTTCCAGCACGCCCTGGGCATTGCGGTGCACGTGGGCGCGTGGGCTCCATAGCACACTGGCGTGGGTGTCGGTCAGGCTCAGGGTACCGCCCGTAGTGCCCAGCACGATGCGATGCAGGAGTTGGGTGTGGTTGTCCGGGTCGCCGGGGTGCAATTGGTTCTGTACTCGCAAATGCAACGGGACACCGGCCAGTTCGCCCGTGATGCTGACAAAGGGCCCAACGCTACCCTCGTGTAGATTGAAGGCCCAGGGCCGCAGGCCACCTAAGGCCTGGCCGAGCATTTCCACCAGGGGAAAGAGCACATGCACACTGCACGCTGCGTCGATGTATTGGGCTTCACGTTGGCTCAGTACATGACGGGCGGCATCGATGAAACAGCGCACGGGCGCCAGGTCGCTGTAGAACGGATTGAGCCGGTACAGCACGCCATGCTGGCGTGCCAGGCGCAGGCAGTCTGCGACTTCATCGTGGTGCACCGGGTGCTCCTGGATCACCGACACGCCCCGCGCCAACAGCGCCTTGGCCAACTCGGTGCCATTACCGCCGACAACCGCCGAGCGCACAGCCACGCAGGCCAGGTCCACTTCGGGCAAGTCCGCAAGGTTACGATACAACGGCACCTGCCAACGCCGCGCGCAAGCTTCGGACTGTGTACTGCCACGACCCAGAATGCCCACCAGTTGGTAATGCTCCGGCAGTCGCGCGATACCTTCCAGGTAGACGTTGCCGAAGGTCGTGCCGCAAACAATCACACGTAGCGCCGCGCTCATAACACGCCTTCCTCTTCGCTCACGACCGATTCAACGGCCAGGTTGACGATACTCAGGGCCTGGCACGCGGTGCTGGCTTGTACGGCGTCGATCACCGTGGCCGGCGGCAGGCAGTCGCCGGCCCAGTGCGCGCCGCGCCACGACTGATCATGCAACAGCTGCAAGGTGGCACATACCGCGATGGTGGCGCTCAGGCCGTAACTGTCCTGGCTGCTGAGCACCGCGCGCTGGCGTTGCGCTTGCCCATCACCCCAACCTGTGAGTTCCACGCTCAGCCGGTAGTAGGCGCGGCGCCCCAACAGTTGCAGGTCGGCGGCTTGCACCAGTTGCGCCACTGCATGGGGCAGGGCACTCGGGTCCTGGCTCAGGCGCTGGCATAACGTGGCGATCAGCGCCGGAATCTGCGGGTGATCGAACACGTTATGGAAACTCGCTTGGGGCACCCCCAGGGTGCTGGCCAGGCGCCGCAATTCGTCGGTCAGGTAGGCACTGCGAAACACTGCTTCGGGAAAGCCCGGCAAGTGCTGCATTTGTTGCTCGATTGCCAACGTCTGCACACGGCCATCCACCCAATGGGCATTCGGCGTACCGAAGCCGCCCAGGGCACTGAGCAAAACATCAGCCCCTCCGGCGTTACTGCAGTGTTCGCGGCCGCCGGCATTGATTTGCAGGCTGCTCACCCGGTCGAAACTGCGACTGGCCAACCAACGCGGTAGCAGCGCGGTAAGGCCGGGAAACACCCCGGCACCGATGATTGAGGGTTGCCGGGCACCTTGCAGCGCACTCAGCAGCGCGGCATTTCCAAACGCATCGACGTACGCGGCACCGGCTCCGTGCGCAGCTTGCGCGACCCTATCACCCACGCGCCACGACGGCCCCGCACAATTGAGGACCACCTGGCATCCGGCGCAAAAGTCCGCCAGGGCCTGGGCATCGAACAGATCCAGTACCCGGCCATCGACCCCGTCCGGCCACACCTGCGCCTGGCGCTGACCACCGCGCACCCGTAGATCGTGTTGCAGCAATTGAGCCAGCGCCGCACTGCCCACCGCACCACCGGCGCCGACCAGTCCCACCAACGGCCGGTTCATGCCATCACCTTTTCGCCCAGCAACACCGCTAGCAACTGACTGACATGGGGCGTTTGCATGCACGACACATGGTCGCCGCTGATGGTTTGCAAGCTGATGGTACCCAGCGCCAGGTCATTCCAAAAGCCGCGCATATCGCCCTGTAAGCCGGGCAGGAAGTGCAGGGTTTCATCGTCCAGCAAAATCCGCAGGTCGCCGGTAAATGGCGCCGGCTGGTAGCGCGCCACGGCATTGAGGCTATGGCGGAATACACGGAATAATGCCTGGATCTGTTCGGCCGGCATCGGTTCGGCTTGGGTCTGTACCTGGGCTGCGAGGGCTTGCAGGCGCTGGTCGCTGGGTTGCTGCGCCAGTTGGCGGTAGATGGCGGCGATGGGTGCCCACTCACCGTCCAGCTGTTGCAGGCAGTTCGCTGGTAATTGACGGCCATGGCGTTCGATCAAGTGCGCCACGGCGCTGTGCAGGCCGGCATCGTCGACGCAATGGCCAGCGGCCTGGATATCGGCGCCAAGCAGGCGGCCAAAGGCGCGCTCCAGCAGCAGATCATCGACAATTTCATAGCGGAAACGGTCACTGCTGATGATGCTCACCGTGCCCACATTCGCACCAGCTTCCAACAGGCAGCGAGCCACTTCGGTCGCCAGCAGGCCGCCCATGCAATAGCCCACCAGTTCGAAGCGCAGGTTGCCCTCGGCTTGCAGGTAACCGGCATAACGCGCGCCCAATCGTTCGATCAATTGCTCGGCAGCCAAGTCCAGGTACTCACTCTCATCCAGCAGGCTCAGGCCGAGGATCGCGCCTTGTCGCTGAGGCGCCTTGCGCAAGGCGGCGAGCAAGCTACGGTAGGGTGCGAGGGTACCGCTGCCATCGTGCAACAGCACATGCACGGTGGTGCAGGCCGGGTCTCGCGCCGGGGCGAGTACGCTCAAAGGCGAGGCTGCATTTGTGCTGCCGTTGGAGGGTTGCGACGGTAATTCCTGCAGGCGTGCGGCGATGGCTTTGACGGTCGGTTCACGCAGCACTTCGCGCAACAGACGGTCCCATTCCCAGCTCGCCGCTTCAGGCAATTGTTCACGCATTTTCGCGACAATCTGCGCGACCAGCAGCGAGTCGCCCCCGGCGGCAAAAAAGTCCTGGTCGCGGGCCAGCTCGGCGCAGCCCAAGGCCTGGCTCCACAGTTGGGCGATGCGCCGTTCCAGATCATTTTGCGGTGCCTCGCCGCTGTCCATCACGCTGCCGCCCTGGGCTTGCAGGCGCTGGGCCAGGCGGGCGCGGTCGACTTTGCCGTTGGCCGATAGCGGTAGGCTTTCCAGCACTTGCAACTGGCTGGGCACCATGTAGCCGGGCAAGCGCTGTTGCAGATAGTCGTGCAACTGTTCGCCGGTCAGCGCCACGCGCCGCGCCGGGAAGCGCGTGACAAAGGTGGTCTGGCCCGCGCAGTCGAGCACGTCATTGGCTTCGGGCCAGGCCGCCACCAACTCGGCACCGGCCTCGCTGAACAGCGCTTGCCATTGGGCGCGGCTGATAAAGGTCTGGTCGCTGCCGGCACGCAGGTCGGTGAAGCCATCCAGGCCTTCCTTGAACTCCATGGAGGTCAGCAGCGAGAGGATTTCCCGGGTGGCCTCCATCACCACCAGGTGCCCGCCGGGGGCCGACAGCTCGCGCAGGTTATTCAACACCGTCGGTGCGTGGCGTGCGTTATGCAGCACGTTGGCGCAGACAATCAGATCCCAGCTGCCGGCGTTCAAACCCTGGGTCAGCGCATCGGCATTGATGTCGAACAGGCCGAAGCGCACCCACGGCCGATCAGCAAAGTGCTCCCGAGCCTCGTTGATAAAGAAGGTCGAGACGTCGGTAAACAGATAGTCCACCGCAAAGCCATCCAGCGCGGGAATCAGGTCGCGACTGGTGCCACCCACTCCGGCGCCGATTTCCAGGACCCGCAGGGGTTGACCGAGGGCCGCGCGCTCACGGGCAATCTGTCGGGCGCTGGCGCAGATCACCTGGTTCATGCAACGCATCAGCAGGTTTTCATTATAGGCCGCCAGTGCGGTGTCCATGTTGCCCTGGGGGAACAGCAGGGTCAGTGGGTCGACCTCGCCACTGAGCAACTGCGGCAGGCGTTCGCTGGATTCGTGGAGGTAGCGCAGCAGTTCGGCACCGTAGTTCAGACGCTGCTCCAGGGCATTCATAGCCTGCCAGCACAGCGTACTTTGCTCGGCATCCGGCGCTTCGCCCAGGCGGTAGTGGTCGGCGTCGTGCAGCAGCCAGCCTTCGTTGACCAGGGCCTTGAGCCAGCGGCGCATCAGGCGTTGATGGGCCGGGGAGACGCGACATTGCTGTTGTACCTCGGTCACGCTGTGGCGGGCCTTGGCATCTGCAAACAGTCCGGCATCGCGCAGGGTCTTGAGGATGTCCAGCAAGGCGATGCGGTTGGCCATCGCCACCCATTCGGCGAACAGTCTGCGGTCGAGGCTTGCGGTGGCCGCGGCGCCGCATTCCAGGGCGCAGGCCGCCAAGGGCGCAGCGCTGGTATCGACGTTCAGGTGGCGGGCTTCGACGAATGCCGCCAGGCGCCGCTCCATGGGGTTGTCACCACTGAGCAGCGTCACGCCGTGGGCCACGTCCGGGTGTTCGTTAAGCAGGCTTTCGATCTCGCTGAGTTCGATGCGATGGCCACGCAGTTTGACCTGGGTATCTTCGCGGCCCAAGAACTCGATCTGCCCATTGGCGCGGTAGCACCCGAAGTCACCGGTGCGGTACAGCCGCGCGCCGCTGAGAGGGTGATGAATAAAGCGCTGGCCAGTGCGCTCGGGGTCGTTGAGGTAACCGTCGGCCAAACCCACGCCGCCGATATACAGCTCGCCAGCCACGCAGTCCGGGCGATCCTGGAAATGCTCGTCCAGCACATGAAACTGCTGGTTGGTCAAAGGCGTGCCATAGGGAATGCTGCGGGCATTGGCCGGCACCGTGCCGATCTCATGCCCTATGGACCAGATCGCCGCTTCGGTGGCGCCGCCCAGGCTGATCAGGCGCAGGGCCGGGCAATGCGCCTTGATCGCAGCGGGCAGGGTGATCGCGATCCAGTCGCCGGACAGCAACGCCACGCGCAGGTGTTTCGCAGCTGCAAGCGGCTCGGCGTCAAGGTAGCTGCACAGCATCTGCATCTGCGCCGGGACCGAGTTCCACAAGCTGACATGGTGCAGGTTGATCAGCCCGGCCCAGTGCGCCGGGTCGCTGCGCTGCGTCGGGTCTGGCAGCACCAACGCGGCACCGGCGAGGAAGCTGCCAAACAGGTCGTACACCGACAGGTCGAAGCCCAGGTTGGCCAGGCCCAGCACCCGATCCTGCGCGGTCAACGCCACCCGCTGGTTGATATCCGACAGGGTGTTGAAGGTGGCACGATGGCTCATCATCACGCCCTTGGGCCGCCCTGTGGTGCCTGAGGTGTAGATCACATAGGCGAGACTGGCCGGATCGGTCGGAACACCGGGCAGTTGTTCGAAGGGCAGCGGCGCCAGGCTCTCCACGGCGATCAACTTGACGCGAGTTGGCCATGGGCGTTGTTCGGCCTGGGCGGTATCGGTGAGCACGTAGCCGATGGTCGCGTCCTCGAGAATCGCATCCCGCCGCGCATCCGGCTGGCTGCTGTCGATGGGCACATAGACTGCGCCGCGCAACAGTGTGCCTAGCACGGCTGCCACCTGGTCCACGCCCTTGTCCAGGATGATCGCGACCTTGGCACCTGCCGGGCAGCTTTCACGGTGCAGGCTTTGTGCGACGGCATTGGCGCGCTCGGCCAGTTGCTGGTAGCTGAACGAGCCCTCGTGACAGACCAGGGCAAGCGCGTGCGGGGTGCGTTGCAGGCTGTCGATAAAACCGTCGTGCAGGCAGCCTTGGGGCCATTCGATCTGGATAGCATTGCTGGCGTCACGACGGGCAGCCATGGCGGCGGGCAGTTGAGACGGGCAGGGAGCCTGCCAATGCGAGGGCTGTTCGGCGAGTTGCTGCAGCAGGTGTTCGAAGCTGGCAAAGGCGGCTTCTATCAGGCCTTCGGGGAATACGCCGCTGCGCACATCCCAGTTTACCTGCAAGCCTTGCGGGCCTTCACTTACCTGGCAATCGAGCCACACTTGCGGCGTCTGGGTGATGCCATAGCCCAAGGTGGCGCCACGCATAAAGGGGTGAGCATTGCCGACGCCCAAGGTGCTGGTGAACACCACCGGCATCAGGCTGCGGCCGTGCAAGCGGGCGTGTTCGCGCAGCACCTCGATACCGGAGAACGCGCCGTGTTCCAGGTCTTGCCAGAGTTGTTCTTGCAACGCTGTGGCGCGTTGGCCGAAGTGGCTGTCGAGCGGTGGCTGCACGGCCAGTACGTTGACCGCGGTGAAGTCCCCCAACACCTTGTCGATATCCGGATGCAGCGGTGGGCGCTTGAGTACGGTGACGCTCAGGCTGAACGCTGCGCGCCGCGACCACCGCCCGAGAATCTCGGCAAACGCGGCCAGCACCGCCGCCGACGGCGTAAGGCGCTGTTGCGCGGCGTGGGCGCAAAACTGTTGCCACTGCTGGGGCGACAGGCCGGTGGCATGGCGCTCGAACCGCGGCGTGTCACCGTCGACAGGTGCCAGGATCGGCAACTCGGGGGCGGGCGGCAGTTGCTCCAGGCGCCCCAGCCAGTAGTCGCGGTCACGGCTGTGGCGTGCCTGTGCGGCGGCGGTGTCGAGGGCCGCGCGCTCGGCCAGCAGGGCGTCTCGGAAGGTCAGGTCCAGGGCCGGCAATACCCGTTCGGGAGCGTGGTACAACTGGTCCAGTTCCCCCAGCAGGCACTGGATGCTGACAAAGTCGGCCACCAGCAAATCGATGGACAGGTGCAGGCGGCTGCCGTTGGTGCGCTGGCTCAGGCGCAGTTCATACAACGGCCAGGCATCGGCGGCGTACACGCGGTTGGCCAGGGCTTCACGGGTGGCCAACAGGGCCTGTTGCTCGGTGTCGGTGGGCAGTGCGCGCAAGTCTTGGCTATGCAGCGCCGGTAATTCAACTTCGGGTAGCACTCGTTGATACCCGGCCTGGGCAATCACCGCACGCAGCATAGGGTGGCGCTGGATCAACTGATGCCAGGCGCGCTCCAGGCGCTGTGGGTCGAGGGCCGGGCCGTCGAGTTCGACATAGCCGTGGCAACCAACGCCGCCATAGTCATAGGCATCGCTGCGGCCCACCAGGTAGGCAGCCTGCACATCGGTAAGGGCGAAAGGTTGGAACTGATTATCCGGGTCGGCGACCACCGCCGCCTGTTGCGGGCTGAACCACTGCAACAGGTGTTCCTTATGCTCGCGAAGGCGCTGTTTGAGGGCGTCGTCGAGGGCGCCGGCCGGTGCACGAAAACGCAGTTGGCCGTCCTCGGCCCACAGGCGGATGCCCAGGGCTTCGCATTCGGCGAGAAATTGCGACAGGTTCAGGGGGGAATTCATAAGGTGCCTTCCTCGAAATGCTCGGCGTATAGATGCAGGGGGCGTTCAGTGTGGCTGCCCAGGTAGTCACACAGGGCGGCGATGCTCGGGTGAGCGAAGAGTTCGCGCAGGCTCAGCGGGGCCTGGCACAGGCGTCGACGCTTGAGGGTTTCCACCAGGCGCGTAGCGCTCAGGCTGTCGCCCCCCAGCAGGAAAAAATCACTATGGCGCCCAGGGATCGGGCGTTGCAGGACCTCGGCCCAGACCTCGGCCATTTCGGTTTCCAGCGTGCCCTGGGGGGCATCGCTGCGTTCGGCGGTGCAGTCCAGCAGCAGTTGGTGCACGGCGCCCCGGTCGGCCTTGCCGTTGGCGCTCAAGGGCAGGGCCTTAAGAATTTGCAGGCTGGCAGGGATCATGTAGTCCGGCAGGCGCTGACGCAGTTGTTGGCGCAGCACTTCCAGGGACACCTCGCCGTCCACCACCACGGCGGCTGCCAGGCTCGGCGGGCAGCCCAGGGTGACAGTCAGCGCCTGGCGCACCTGGGGACAGGCCAGCAGGGCGTTGTCGATTTCCCCCAGCTCGATGCGATGACCACGCACCTTGACCTGCTGGTCGCGACGGCCGAGAAATTCCAGGCTGCCGTCAGGCCAGTAACGGCCCATATCCCCGGTGCGGTACCAACGCTGGTCGTCGCGTGTCACAAAACGCTCGGCGCTCAGCTCCAGAGCACCGCGATACCCCATGGCGACACCGCGCCCGCCAATCCACAGCTCGCCAGTGACCCAGTCCGGGCAGTCGTGTTCCTGGGCGTCCACCACGCGATAACACTGGTTGCCCAGCGGACGGCCGTAGGGAATGGACCGCCATTGCTTCGGCAACGGCAGGTCGACCGGCTGGTAGTTGGACCAGATCGCGGCTTCGGTAGCGCCGCCCATGGCAATCATCCGGCACTGGCCGTTGCTCGCCGCGTGCAGGCGGGCCGGCAGGTCAAGGCCGATCCAGTCACCGGATAGCCAGGCCTGGCGCAGCGGCAGGGTCTCGGCCACGGTCAGCAGCATATCCAGCAGCATCGGCACCGAGTTCCACAGGGTGACCTGGTGCTGCTGGATCAGACGGTTCCACACGGTGGCGTCGCGGCGTTGTTCTTCATCCAGCAGCACCACGCTGCCACCAACGGCCAATACACCGAAGAGGTCGTACACCGACAGGTCAAAGTCCAGTGCGGAAACGGCCAACAAGCGGTCTTCAGCGCCAATTGCAAAGCGTTGGTTAAGGTCGTCCAGGGTATTGCAGGCGGCGCGATGGCTGATCTGCACACCCTTGGGTTCGCCGGTGGAGCCGGAGGTGAAAATCACATAGGCCGGGCTGTCGACGCTGATCGCAACCGGTGCGGATAACGCTGTGCTGTCCAGGGCCATGGCCAGCGAATCGGCATCCAGCGTCAGGCGAATGCCGGCGCGTTGCTCGATACGTTGGCGCCGCTCCAGGGGTTGGCGCACGCCCATCGGCACATAGCACGCACCAACGGCCAACACACCGAACAGGGCGATCACTGCGTCAGTGCCCCGAGGCAAGTGCACACCAATGGCGTCTTCGGGTTGCACGCCTTGGGTCTGCAACCAGCCGGCCACACGCAAGGCACACTCTCGTAGTTGGCCGTAGCTGACACGCCGATCACCGTCAATCAAGGCCAGACGCTGGCTGTCGATGGAGAAGGGCGCGTCCAGCAGGGTTCTTGGCGCGATGGCGACCGCGCTGGCGTTGGCCTGTGCGCGAACCTGTGCCTGGTTGTCAGGCAACGGCAAGGCCAGCGGGGCGTGCCAGTCGGCGTCGATCAGCACCTGCAAGGCCTGGGTGTAGCTGGCGAAGGCGGCGTCCAGCAGGCTCTTGGGAAACAGCGCATCCACCGCGTCCCAGCACAGCACCAGGGCACCGCGGTGTTCATAGAGCTGATGGTCGAGCCACACCTGTGGGGTTTCCGAAAGCCCCCCGGCGGCGATGTCGGGGAAGCCGGCGGGCAGGTCTTCCAGCAGGTCATCCGCCAGTCCCAGGGTGCTGGTGAACACCACCGGTAGCGCCGCGGCTTGTGGGCCGATACGGCGTGCCCGTTCGCGCTGCACCCAGATCGACGAGCACGCCGCATGTTGCAGCACATCGGCGACTTGCGCCTGTACTGCCTGAGCCTGGGCCAGGAAGCTGGCTTGGGGCTGAGGGTAGAAACTCACCGGCGCCAGGGAGGTGAAATCCCCCAGTACGCGGCCGATATGCGGGTGAACGTCCTGGCGATCGAACAGGGTCAGGTTGAGGGTGTGGGCCTGGCCGTCGCTCCAGCGCGCCAGGGCCTGGGAGTAGACGCTCAATAGCAACACCGATGCAGTGATTCCGGAGTCCCGAGCACGCTGGCGCAGGGCTTGCCACTGCGGCGCGGGCAGGCGGAATTCGCGACGGCTGAAGTGCACCTCCGCCAACTGCTGCGGTGTGCCGTGCAACGGCAGCGCCGGTGGGCCGGGCAGGTCGTCGAGGCGCGCATGCCAGTAGGCCCGGGCCTGTTCGAGGGTGGCAGGGTCAGGCTGCACCTGCAGAACATAGTCGCGAAACGACAGGTCGATGGCCGGCAACTGCGTATCGGGTTGGATGTAGAGCAGCGCCAGCTCTGCCAGCAGGCGCTTGATGCTCAAGCCGTCGAGAGTCAGGTAATCGAAAAACAGCCCGGCCCGGCAACGGCCTTCGCCATAGCCTACGACGTGCACTTCAAACATTGGCCACTGGCTGCGCTGACGTGGGCGTTGTACCCAACATTCGGCCAGGCGTTGGCGGGCGGCTTCGGCGTTACTCGCCTGATGGACCTGCACCTTCATCGGTGCCACCTCGCAGAGGATTACTTGACGGTCATCGTCCACCAACTGTGCGCGAAGCATTTCATGGCGTTGGATCAGCCGGTCCCAGGCCTGTTCGAAACGCGGGATATCCAGCGCTTCGCCGTCCAACTCGATCAGGTACGTGGTGCCGCACGACAGTGGCAATCCCTGGCTTTGCCCGCGCCAATAGGCTTGTTGCACTTCGGTCAGCGGGAAGGGCAGGTGTCGTTGACCAGGGTCGGCCACCAGGCGTAGCTCGGTGTGCACCCCAGGGGCTTGCAGTTGCGCAACGAACTCCGCCAGGCGCGGCATGGCAAATAGCTGCCGCAGGCTCTGGGCATTCGCCAGGCCGGCGCGGCGCAGGCGTGCGCTGCACTGGGTAGCGAGCAAACTGTCACCGCCCAGACGGAAGAAATCACTTTGCCGGTACACCTCGGCCCCCGGCAACAACTCGCGCCAGATCGCCGCTACCTGTTGCTCGTGTTCACCACAGGGTGCTTCATTGGCGATGGCTTGCTGCGGGGCGGTCTGCCCGGCGAGTTCGACCAGCGCCCGTCGGTCGAGTTTGCCGTTGGCACTCAAGGGCAGGTCGTCGAGCAATAACCATTGGCTGGGCAGCATGTAGTCCGGCAGTTGGGTGCTGAGTTGCTGACGCAGTGCTTCGATGCACAGCGAACCTTCGGTTGGGACCACCGCTGCCAGCAGGTGCAACGGTGTACCGATGGCCAGGGCCACGGCTTGGCGGACTTGTGGTTGCAGGAGCAGGGCGTTTTCGATTTCACCCAGTTCGATGCGATGGCCGCGCACCTTGACCTGGTGGTCGCGACGGCCAAGGAACTCCAGGCAGCCATCGGGCCAATAGCGACCCAGATCGCCAGTGCGGTACCAGCGCGAGCCCTGGTGCTCGACGAAGCGCTCAGCGCTCAGTTGCGGCGTGCCTCGGTAGCCGTTGGCGACGCCGGCCCCGCCAATCCACAGTTCACCCGCCAGCCAGTCCGGGCAGTCGCGACCCAGGCTGTCCACCACGCGATACTGTTGGTTACCCAACGGCTTGCCATAGGGGATCGAACGCCAATGCGCCGGCAAGGGCAAGTCGACAGGTTGGTAGTTGGACCAGATCGCGGCTTCGGTAGCGCCGCCCATGGCGATCATCCGGCACTGGCCGTTGCTGGCCGCGTGGAGACGGGCCGGCAGGTCGAGGCCGATCCAGTCGCCGGAAAGCCACGCCATGCGCAGGGGCAAGGGTTGAGCGTGGTCTTCGGCTTCGGTCAGCAGCATGTCCAGCAAAAGCGGCACCGAGTTCCACAGGGTGACCTGGTGCTGGTGGATCAGAGCCTTCCAGGTACCGGCATCCCGGCGCTGGTTTTCCTCCAGCAGCACCACGGCGCCGCCTACCGCAAGCACGCCAAACAGGTCATACACCGACAGGTCGAAATCCAGGGCGGATACCGCCAGCAGGCGGTCATCAGCGCCGATGCCGAAGCGCTGGTTAAGGTCGTCGAGGGTGTTGCAGGCGGCGCGGTGGCTGACCTCTACCCCCTTGGGATCGCCGGTGGAGCCGGAGGTGAAAATCACATAGGCGGGGCTGTCGGGGCTCACTGGCATTGGCGCTGGCAGCGGCTCGAACGTCAAGGCGTGATGCAGCCAGTGCGGGTCGATCAGCGTGTTGATCGCGGCGAGCTGGCAGATGCGTTCGCGGCGGGCCAGGGGCTGGCTCGGGCTGATGGGCACGTAGCAGGCGCCGGCGGCGAGTACGCCGTACAGCGCCAGCACCGCCTGGTGGCCACGAGGCATACACACGCCGACCGCTTCACCTGGTTGCACGCCGTGTTCCAGCAGCGCGGCGGCAATGCGCAGGGCGCCCTGTTGCAGTTGCGCGTAGCTGATGCGCCGGTCGCCGTCGATCAGCGCCAGGCGTTCGCCGTTGAGGGCGAAGGGCGCCTGGAGCAAGGTGCGTGGAGCGATTGGCGTGTCGGTGGCGTTGACCTGCTGGCGCAGGTGCTGTTGATGTTCGGGCAAGTGCGGCAGGGCCGGAGCGTCCCAGGTGCTGTCGTGTTGCAGATCATGCAGCAGGGCCAGGTAGGCGTCGAACATGTCGTCGACCAGGCCTTCGGGGAACAGCGCGTCTTGGGCATCCCAGGCCAGCAGCAGGGCGCCGTCTTCTTCGTAGACCTGGTGGTCGAGCCAGACTTGTGGGGTCTGGGAAATCATGTGGGTGAGGGCGCCGAGGGTGTGCGCATCGTCATGTCCCAGTAGCGGTGCGCCGAGGTTGCAGGCGAACACCACCGGGGAAAAACTGCGCTGGCCGGCGCCGCGTTGGGCGAGGTCTCGTTGTACCTGTACCCCGGAGTATTCGGCGTGGGCCACATCGCGATGGAATTGTGCCTGCAATTGCGTCAGTTGCTGGACAATGCTGCCGGGTTGGCGCAGGTCGACTTCCAGTAAGAGCAGGTTGGTGAAGTCGGCGACCACCTGATCGAGCCCCGGTGTATCGCCCTGGCGGTCGAACAGCGGCAGGTTGAGCAGGAAGTGAGGCTCCTGGCTCCAGCGGCCCAGCACTTGGGCGAAGGCACCGGCGAGCAGCATGGCCGGGGTGAGTTGACGCTTGGCGGCGCCGTCCCGCAGGCGTTGCCACACCTGGGGTGACAGGCGTTGTTGGCGCCGGCTAAAACGTACCTGTTGCACTGTTTCCGGTTCGCAGGCCAGGGGCAGGGCAGGGCCGGCGGGTAGCTGGTCGAGACGGGCTTGCCAGTAATGGGCGGCACTGGCCGCCGGTACCGGGCGCTGTGCCAGGTAGTGAGCGAAATGCCAACCCTGGGCCGCCTTGGGCAGGCTTTCACCACGATACAACGCGGCCAGGTCCCGCAGGATCAGATGCAGGCTATGGACATCGGCCACCAGCAAATCCAGGTCGAAGTGCAGGCGTGTGCGCCCGTCGGGCAGCAGGCTCAATTGCAGCCCGGCGACCTCACCTTGTTCCACCGCCAATTGCCGATGGGACAGCCCGTCGCGAATATCCAGCAAGGACTGTTCACGCGCGGCCGGCGCAAGGGTGCGCAGGTCATGGACTTGCAGCGCGGACATGCCGTGCTCCAAGACCTGTTGCCGGCCTTCGTCATCAAAGCGTGCGCGCAACATGCCGTGCCATTGCTGCAAGGCTTGCCAGGCAGAGGCCAGGCGTTGCGGGTCGAGGGCGCTGCCGTCCAGTTCCAGGTAAGCGTGGCAACCTACGCCACCGAGCACTTGTTCCGCGCCGCGGCCAACCCAGTAGGCGTGTTGCACGTCAGTGAGGGCGAAGGGCGCAGTGGGGTCTATCACCACGGCAGTGGTGACGGCCTTGCGCGGGGTGGCGGTGAGTCGCGGCAACCAGTAGGCGAGGGTTGGTTGTTCGATCAGGTCGGCGAAAGTCACCGACGCGCCGGCCTGGCGCCACTGATTGACCAGGCGCATCAGGTGCAGGGAGTCGAGGCCCAGTTCGATCAGGTTGGCCTGATCGTCCATCGCTTCGCCACGCTGTAGCAGCGCGCCGATCTGCTCGCGCAAGTGCTCGATCGTCAGCGTGCTCATGGCTGCACCTCGGCGGCCCGTTGTGTCTCGACGGCCAGCAGCCGCACATGAGGGGCGATACTGGCGAGTTTTTCCCGGGTTTCTTCCAGCTCGCGCTCGGGCAGGGACAGCGAGACAATCCCCGCACCAGCCTGCACCCACGCCTGGCCGTGGTCTTCGAACAGGCTGCGCAGCACCAGCGCCGCATCGAGGCTGCCGTCGCTGTCGGCGATCATCACGCAGCCACTGTAGAGGTCGCGGCTGCCGCCTTCGTGCTCGGCAATTGCGGCAATGGCTTCGCGCTTGGGAATGCCCGAGGCGGTGACGGCGGGAAACAGCGCGGCAAAGGCATGCCAGGCATTGCAGCCGGGCTTGAGCCGCCCTTTGAGGCGCGAACTCAGGTGCTGCACGCTGCCGCGCCGCGAGATGTCCATAAACTCACTGACCCCCAGGCCCTGGGGTTCGCAGATCGGTTGCAGTTCTTCAAACGCCAGCTTGACCGACACGGCGTGTTCGGCGATTTCCTTCGGGTCCTGATACAGCGATTGGCGCAGGCGTGCTTCCTCATCGGCATCTCGCCCCAAGGCGCGTGTTCCAGCCAAAGGCTGGGTGCTGACAGCCCCGCCGGCGCTGACTTCCACCACGGTTTCCGGGCTGAAACCCACGCAGGAAAAGCCGCCCTTATGATGGATAAACGAGCGCGCGGGCGTGTTGGCGAGACGCCCGGCACGGTAGCTGGCGACCAGGTCGACGCGGCCTTCGAGGGGCACTTTGCGCGACAGAATGATTTTCTGGTAATCGCCCCGGCTAATTTGCGCCACGGCGCTTTCAACCTGGCGGCAATAACGCGCGGCGTCATGGTGGGCGATGTCAACTTGGGCGACGCGGGGCAGGGATTGATCCAGGGTACGGGCGCATTCGGCGTCCAGTTCTTGCACGCGACTTTGGGCGGCGTTGAGGGCGGCGGGTTGCAAGGCACGGATCAGTGCGCTGCCTTCACGAACACGAATTTCCAGTGGCGGGATATCCAGTTGCAGCAGCGGGCGGGTGCTGGGCATATCCGCCAGTTGGTGAAAGCGTCGCGCCAATTCGAAGGTAGCGGTGCCGTAGGCGCGCCACAGTTCAAAGGGCAGGGCCTGGGCGGCTTTTTCCAGGGCTAGGGGTATATCGTCGGCGGGCCAGCTCCAGCACTGGCCGGCCACGTTCAGTTGCACTGTGGTACCGCTGAGACGTACCTGAGCGATGCTACCAATACCGAGGGACCACTCGCCCTGATGCTCGTAAAGGGTGAGGTCCTGGGGCAAGTAGTGGCCCGCCAGGGCGGCGGCCAATGCCTGGGGGTCGGCGCTGATGGGCACGCGGCATTCCAGGTAACGTTGGCGTGGCTCGGCGTTGCATTGGAAGCGTTGCTGCAACTGGCGCTTGTCGAGTTTACCGACGCTGGTCAGCGGCCAGCTGTGCAGGATTTCCAACTGGTCCGGCCATTTGTGGCGGGGCAGGCCCAAACTCTGGAAATGCTGATGCAGGGCACCGAGGGTGATGGGTTGCGGTTGATGCAGGATCACGCAGGCACATACGCGCTCGCCGAGGCGTTCATCGGTGAGTGCGATCACGGCGGCGTCCTGGACCTGGGGATGTTCACGCAGCAGTTGTTCGATTTCGGCGGCGGCGATTTTTTCCCCGGCGCGGTTGATCTGTTCCTTGATGCGCCCTTCGATCACCAGGTTGCCGTCGGCGCTCCAGCGTGCCAAGTCGCCGGAATGGTAAAACCCTTCGGCATCGAACACCTGACGGTTGTGGGCCTCGGCGCGGTAATAACCGCTGATGGTGTAGGGGCCGCGCACGATCAATTCACCGACTTCGCCCGCAGCGACTGATGTGCCGTCGGTGTTCACCAGGCGCACATCATCGGCCGCACACAGAGGCCGGCCCTGGGTGTTGAGGATCACTGATTGCGGGTCGTCCAGGCGGGTGTAGCAGAGCAAGCCTTCGGCCATGCCGAACACCTGTTGCAGGGCGCAACCGAGGGCCGGGGTGACCAGCGCCGCGACGTCGCTGGACAGGCGCGCACCACCGACTTGCAGCAGGCGCAGGCTGGACAGGTCGCTGTGGTCCCACTCCCGCGCCTGCAACCACAGCTTGACCAGCGGCGGCACCAGGGCCGTGTGGGTGACGCGGTGGCGGGCGATCAGGTCGAAGGCTTCATCGGCACTGGCGGTACGCGAAAACACTACGCGCCCGCCAGTGGACAAGGCGCCGATCAGCCCCGGACAGGCCAGCGGGAAGTTGTGGGCGATGGGCAGGGCGGCGAGATACACCGCGTCCCGATCGAACCCGCAGAGCTGGGCCGAGGCCATGGCGTTGTAGGCATAATCGGCGTGGCTGCGCGGGATCAGCTTGGGGGTTCCGGTGGTGCCGCCGGAGAGCAGCAGCAAGGCGGTACTGTGGGGGTCGACTGGTTCCGGTTCGCGCACGGCGCCGTGGAGGGTGGCCAGGGGTACGCCACGGTTGTCCACATCACCGGCGATGACCAACTGACGCAGGGCGGGGCACAGGTCCAACTGGCGCTCGGCCATGGGCCGGTAATCGAAACCCAGAAAACGCTCGGCGACGATATAGGCGCTGGGCTCGGCCAGTTCACAAAGCGCCTGGATTTCGTGCTCGCGGTGCGCCGGCATGGCCAGGATTGGCCAGGCACCTACCCGCAGCAGGGCGAATAAAGTGCGGGCGAAGGCGATGCCATTGGGCAGTTGCACCAGCACGCGGTCGCCGCTGTGGATGCCGAGGTCGGCCAGCCCACCGGCGAGGCAGCACACCTGGTGTTCGAAGTCGCGGTAGCTCAGTTGTTGATCGCCTTCGATCAGGGCTATGCGTGGGCCAAATGCGCGCGCCCAATCTTGCAGGTGCTCGTTCAGGCTCTGGGGCTGCCACAGTCCGGCTTGGGTCAGGTGCTGAGCCTGGGTGTCGCGCCAATGAAGAGGGTGCATGGATCTGGCTCCTGTTGAGAGGGTCGCTGGAAAGTCGATTATTGAGAATGATTCTCCTTATTCAACAAATAGACCGCCCGAAACCGAACGCCTTGGCCCCGATCCGAACTTTTTGGTTACATCCTTATTCCCAAAAGCGCAGTTCTCCGGGCCCGCAATAATTCCCCTCCGGGGCCTGCCCGAACCGATCAGGGGAGCCATCACCCATCGGCTTGAGGAATCATTGCCAGACACTTGAGACAGGCTGGGAGTGGCGATGAAAACTGAACAGGCCGACGCACCAACGCCAGGTTGGCGCTGGTTGCTGCGGGGTCAGGGGCAACGGCTGGGGCTGGCAGTGGCCATGGCGGTGTTGGCGGCGGCGGTGGAGTTGCTGCCGTTTTTTTTGCTGGCCCATGGAGTGAACCTCGTGGTGCAGGACGAGCCTGGCCTGGGGGCAAGCCTGATGACACTGGCGGGCTGGATGGCCTTGGCATTGCTCGGGAAATACCTGTTGTACTCCCTGGCGTATTACCTGAGCCATGTGGCGGCGTATAGGGTGTTGCTCAACACTCGGCGCGCGCTGGTGCGGCATCTGTCGTGGGCTCCGCTGCCGTGGCTGAGCCGCTTGTCCAGTGGCGAGCTCAAGCAGCGGGTGATCCAGGACGTGGAGCGCATGGAGCAATTTATCGCCCACCACAGCGTCGAGTGTGTGGCGGCGCTGTTGAGCCCGGCGTGGGTATTTATTGCCCTGTGTTTTATTGACTGGCGCTTGGCGTTATGCGCTTTGTTGCCGGTACCGTTGGCGCTGTTGGCGCAGACCTGGATGATGCGCGGCCTGGGCGAGCGGCTGGCGCAATACGCCGGTGCGGTGGATGACCTGGACGGCGCCACGCTGGAGTTTTTACACAGTGCGCCGCTGATGAAAGCCTTCCACCAGGATGCCCGCTCATTCAAGCGTATGCGCGAGGCGTTGGCCCACTACCAGCAATTGATCGGCCGCATGATCGGCATGACGGTGCCGGGCTGGTCGGTGTTCGTGGTCTTGCTGGGGGCCAATGTGGTGGTGCTGTTCCCCGTGGGGTTGTGGCTCTACGGTGCGGGACAGTTGACCCAGGCCGAGCTGGTACTGGTATTGATCCTTGGCACCGGCATGTTGCGCCCGTTGTTGCGGGTAGCGCGGCTCAATTCCCAATGGCAGGAAATCATGGGCGGCGTGCGACGGTTTGCGCCGCTGCTGGTGTGGCCGCAACCGGCCTGCGCAAGCGAGCAACCCTTGAGTGCGCCGTTGGCCGTGGCGTTCGAAGGGGTCTCGTTCAGTTATGCCCAGCAACCCGTGTTGCAGCATATCGACTTGCACTTGCCTGCCGGGAAAATGACTGCTCTGGTCGGCCCCTCGGGCAGTGGCAAAAGTACCTTGGCCTGGTTACTCGGTGGGTTGCTGGAGGCCGATACGGGACGGGTGTTGCTCAACGGCGAACCCTTGGCGAACCTCAGTGAGGCGGCCCGTGCCGCCACGGTGGGTGTGGTGTCCCAGGACGCCTTCATCTTCCAGGGCACGCTGTTGGATAACCTGCGCATCGGCCACATCGACGCCACCGTCGAACAGATCTACGCCGCCCTGCGCGTGGCCCAGGTCGAGGACTTTGTACGCGCCTTGCCCTTGGGGCTCGACACGCCAATGGATGAGCGTGGCGTGCGGTTGTCTGGCGGCGAACGCCAGCGCATCGGCCTGGCCCGTGCGTTGTTGGCCGAGTCCCCCGTCCTGGTGCTGGACGAAGCCACAGCCTTTGCCGATAGCCGCACCGAGCGCCGCTTCTACCAGGCCCTGCGCGACACTTGGCCGGACAAGACCCTGCTGGTGATCGCCCATCGCCTGACCAGCATTTGCGACGCTGAACAGATCGTATTGCTGGAGCGCGGCGTTATTCAGGAGCGAGGCACCCATGCCCATTTGCTGGCGCGCAGCAACGCCTACGCCACGCAATGGCAGCACCAGTTCGACAGTGAAGACTGGACCATCCGAGAAGGGAGTATGCAGCATGCACCGGTTGATTGAAGGGCTGCGCCAAGTGGTGGGCATTGCGGATACCCGTTCACCACGTCTCTGGTGTGGGCTGGGGTTGCGCGTGCTGGAGCGTGCCTGCGCGATTGCGCCGTTTTTTCTCGGGTTTGTGTGGTTGCAGGGGGGGACGACAGCTTCATTGCTGTGGCTGACCCTTGGCTTGTTGGGGTTGCTGGCGGCGCAGCTGGTGTGCTCCCATTTTGGCCAGCTCAACAGTTTTCTGGGTGGCTATGAACTGATGCACGGTTACCGGCAGCAGCTGCTGGACCATGTGGCGCGGCTGCCGTTGGGGGCGTTGCGCCAGGAACGTATCGGGCAACTGGGCGAGCGTTTGACCGAGGACGTCAAGCGTATCGAAACCATCTTCACCCATGTGCTGGGGGAGTTGCTGGCGGCCTTGACCGTGCCCCTGCTGTTTATGCTGGTGCTGGTGTGGGTAGATTGGCGCCTGACCCTGGCGCTCTTGGTGACCTTGCCCCTGGCCTTTGTGTTGCTGAACCGGCTGAGTGGGTTTTTCCTCGCCGCGGCGCGGCGCAAGCAGCACAGCTTTATGCAGGCGGCGGGGTTGCTGGTGGAGTTTATCGCCGGGCTGCGCACCTTGCGCCTGTTCAACCGTGCCGGGGCATGGCGTGGGCGGCTGGACCAGCAGTTCAGTGAGATCGAACGGCACAGCCTGGGTGTGGAAGTGTGGGGTGGCAGCGCGATTCAGCTCTACCGTTTGTGTGTGGATATAAGCTTGGTGCTGCTGTTGTTGACGGCAGGCCTGTTGGCGAATGCAGGGCAATTGCCGGTGCTGACGTGGATGTTGTTCGCGCTGGTTGCGCCGCGCCTGCTGGATCCGTTGCTGGATGTGGCTGCGTACCTGAGCGAACTGCGTGGCCTGGCCCAGGCCCAGGGTCGGTTGCAATTGTTGCTCGACATGCCCACCGTTGAAGAGCCGTTGCAACCTGTGACGGTGCAGGGCCACGACGTGCGGTTTTGTGACGTAAGCCTGCGTTATCCCGAGCAGCCTGAGTGGGCGTTGCGGGGGTTGAACTTCAGTGTCGAGCCCGGGCAGATGCTGGCGATCGTCGGGCCTTCCGGAGCGGGTAAAAGCAGCCTGTTGCATTTGCTGGCACGGTTCCACGACCCGCAGCAGGGACGCATCGAACTGGGCGGCGTGGATGTGCGCGATATGCGCCTGGAGCAACTGTACGGTGCCTGCAGTTTTGTATTCCAGGACGTGCAACTGTTCGACGCCAGCGTGCTCGACAATGTGCGCCTGGGCAAACCCGAGGCCAGCT
Organism: Pseudomonas karstica; assembly: GCF_009707515.1. Classification (GTDB taxonomy): domain Bacteria; phylum Pseudomonadota; class Gammaproteobacteria; order Pseudomonadales; family Pseudomonadaceae; genus Aquipseudomonas; species Aquipseudomonas karstica. The sequence continues at coordinate 69,981 of NZ_WLYI01000003.1, forward strand.
TGGCGCAGGTGATGTACGTTTGTGGCCAGGCCGGCTGTGATGCGTTCATCCAGCGCCTGCCACAGGGCTATGACACGCCCATTGGCGAGAATGGCCAGCGCTTGTCCGGCGGTGAGCGCCAGCGTTTGTCCATCGCTCGGGCCTTGCTCAAGGACGCACCGATCCTGCTGCTGGACGAAGCCACCGCCTCGGTGGACCCGCTGGCCCAGTATGAAATTCAGCGGGCGTTATCACGCCTGGCCAAGGGCCGCACGCTGATCATGGTGGCGCACCGCTTGCGTACGGTGCGCCATGCCGATGTGATTCTGGTGCTGGACCAGGGGCGTATCGTCGAGCGCGGCCGCCACGCACCGTTGCTGGCGCAGGGCGGGTTATATGCCGAGTTGTGGCAGCAGCAGGTTGGCTGAGATCTATTCCAGGGCGCCGCGCCGGGCATCGCGCGGCAGCACCCCATACTGTTTGCGAAACGCCACGCTGAAGTGGCTGATATTGCTGTAGCCCAGCATGGAGGCGGTGTCGGTCACCCCGTGTTGCTGCAACAATTGGCGCGCCTTGCCCATGCGTTCGCGCTGGAACAGGGCGTAGATACTCACATCAAACATCGCCTTGAACCCACGCTTGAGCTTGAGCTGGTTAAGTCCGGTTTCACGGGCAAGCTGCTCGATGGTGGGTGCGGCACTGAGGTCCATCAGCAAGCGCTCGCGGGCGGCCAGTAGCTGCTTCTGTTCGCGCCGGGAAATCTGCTCACTCTGCTCCTTGGGGTTGAAGGCCTTGAGGTGCCAGGCGAGAAACTCCAGGCTGGCCGAATGCACCAGCAGCCGCGAGGCCGAATCATCCCCCAGCAGGCGCTCCAGGCGCAGGGCAGCATCCTTGATGCGCTGGTTGCCATGGGTGGTGTGCAGGCAAAAGTTGCCTTCGATGCTGTCTCCCAGGCGCTGGTAATCGTCGCCGGCCAGTTCGCTCAGCCGCTCGGGGGTGATGCGCAGTTCGAGGTTGCGATGGGCCGGGGCGAATTCCAGTTCGAAGCGTTCGGCGGGGGCGAAGCTGGTCATCAACTGGTCTTTGCCCAGGCGCAGGCCTTTGCGGCCGACGCGTACGTCGATATCGCCGTTGAGCATGCAACTGAAGTGCAGGTGGGGGTTGTCGTCGATGGTGCTGATGCGAACGGCCTGGCTGGCGTCGAAGGTCACCAGGGACACTTCCAGCCCGGGTTGGATCACCTGGGTTCGCACATGGCAACCGGGAGGGCCGGCTTGAGGTGCGGTTTCGTCGAAAAAGGTAGAAGCACGAAGCTGGTACATGGTCGTCCTTGCAGGCATCCGCCCAGGAAACCTGGGCAGGGGGGCAAACGGCTCGCCAGTATCCTTGTTCCTGCGGCGCCCGGTTTCGGTCACCACGTTGTCCAGAAATCCGCGCGAGCATTCAAGATGCATCGCAGGCTATTACCAATCATTCTCATTTGCAAGAGTGTAACGCTACCCCTCAGAACTCCATGCCAGCCCTTATACCCAAAGTGCGCGGCTGGCCAGCGATGACCATGCCGTTGGACATGGCACGGGTGAAGTAGGTGGTGTCGCCCAGGTTCTTGCCGAACAGACCGATTGTCCACTGCTTCAGGCGGTAGTCGATATTGGCGTCCCACAAGGTGTACGAACCCTGGGACATCGTCGCATTCGGGTACAGATAAGATTGCCCCTGGCGCGTCAGGCCGGTGCCGACGGTGATGTGGTCGGTGGCTGCCCAGTCCATCGATACGCCGTAGCTGTGCTTGGGTGTGCTGGGGAATTGCTTGCCGGAGTAATCTACTGCACCGCGGGTGTAGTCATCGAACTGCGCTTCCAGCAGGCTGGCATAGGCGTTGACCTGTACCGACGCCACCGGCCGCACCGTGGCGGTCAATTCCAGGCCTTTGTTATGGGACTTGCCGGCGTTGCTGGTGGAGGTCTGGCCGCCGCCGTCCTCGACGATCACCTGCTGGTCACGCAGGCGGGTGTAGAACACGTCGGCCCCGACTTCCCACACCTTGCTCGGCGCGCGGTAGCGGTAGCCCAACTCGGCGTAGTTGCCGTACTCGGGGTTGTAGGCATCGCCGGCCGCGCTGGCGGTGGTGGAGTAGGTGTTGAAGCCCGACGCCTTGTAGCCGCGCGCCAATACCAGGTAGGTGAAGTGTTGCTCGTTGGGGCTGTATTCCAGGCTGAAGCGCGGCAGGGCCACGGTCTCGTTGACTTTGCGGTTGTTGAACGACTCCAGGCTGGCGAAGCTGGTATCGGGCGCACCGTCACCGTCGCTGTCGAACATTGCGCCCTGTTGGCTGCTCCAGTCCATGGTGCGGCGGTTGTGCTCCACCCGCAGGCCGACTGCAGCGCGCCACTGCGGCTGGAAGCGCCAGCCCAGTTCTCCGAAGGTGGCCACGGTGTCGCCTTCGACCCTGGCCTTGGTGTCGCTCAGGTAAAACGGGCTGAGGTCGAAGGTGTAGGGCGCGTCACGACGTACATGGGACAGGAAGCCGCCCACCAGCCAGTCGATATTGCCATTCTGGCCATTGAACCGCGCTTCGCCGGTGTATTGGCGGGTCTTCATGTCATAGCCGGCGGTGCCGCCAAAGATCGATTTGGGCAACCAGTAATCCCACTCGGTCTGGTTGGCACCAACGTTGACCACCAATTGCGTGTCATCGGCAAAACGCTTGCGGTATTCGCCGGTGAACAAGGTGTACTCGGTGTTGTTGGTGCCGGCGTCGGTGGCGTTGGATTGGTACTTTTTCGCAAGGTCACGGGGGGCGAAGTAGTCGTTGTCGCCGTGGGTATTCATATGATGCAGACCGAAGCGCCACTCATCGCCATCATCGTCCAGGTGCAAGAGTTTGATGCGTCCGAAGCCGCTGTCCCAACCGGCCGTGTCATGGCGGCCCAGGGTGGAGTTGGCAATCATGCCGTCGTTCTTTTCACCGCCGACGCTGACACGCACGGCGGTGTTCTCCGTGAGGGGCAGGTTGCCAGTGACTTCGGCGCGTTGCTGGTTATGGGTGCCATATTCCAGCTTGACCTTGCCGCTGGCGGTGAACTCAGGGTCACGGGTGCGCAGGGCCACCAGGCCGCCCATGCTGTTTTGCCCGTACAGGGTGTTTTGCGGGCCACGCAGGATTTCGACCTGGTCAATATCATACAACTGGCCGAGTACCAGGGCGTTCATGGGCACGCCGTCGATGTACACGCTGTTGCTGATGCTGTCGCCTTCATCATCGGAAAAACCCAGGCCGCGAATAGTCAGCGACGGTGTGTGCCGGGTGAAGGTACTGAAATACAGATTGGGTTGGCGCTGGGCCACATCGCCGAGGGTATCGAGGTGACTGTCCTCGATCTTTTCACCCTTGACCACGCTGACACTGTTCGCTGTCTTGAATTGCGGGGTGTCCTGTTTGGTGGCAGTGATCACCGTGGCATCCAGCTCCTCAAGATTGACGTCGGCAGCCATCACCGGTTGCATCAAGGGCAGGGTGCAGGACAGAAACAGGGCACAGCGTACGGCTTGGGAAAGGGGAGAGCGTTCCATGGGATCCACGCCTGAAGAAGAATGGCGCAAATGATACTGTTTCTCATTTTGTTCGCTACCCGATTCGGGTCCCAAATCACCCGATTACAGTGCAACGTTGCTAGCGTTTTGCCTCCTTTCACGCAATTGCTACCGAGGGCTCTACTTCGTTAGTAACCTCACGCTGTTCGCTATAAAGCGTCGGCATACCTATAGAGCTGTTATCGGCTCAGCGCAGAGCTCCTAAAACCGTTGGGCAATAGTTACTAGACGACCGGTCTAGTTTTGTATAGGCTGCCTCCCATGAAGAAAATCCAAGACATGCGACAGCACATCATCGATGTGGCCAAGTCGCTGATGACCAACAAGGGCTATACAGCCGTCGGCTTGTCGGAAGTGCTGGCAACCGCGGGCGTGCCCAAGGGCTCGTTCTATCACTACTTCCGCTCGAAAGAGGAGTTCGGTCAGGCGCTGCTCGAAGAATACTTTCAGGAGTACATCGGTCGCGTCGACATTGTCATGGCGGCAGAAGGAACCGGTGCCGAGCGGCTGTTGGGCTACCTGAACTACTGGGCCAAGACCCAGGCGTTCGATCATCCCGAGGAAAAATGCCTGGTGGTAAAACTGGGCGCTGAAGTCTGCGACTTGTCGGAAGACATGCGCAGGGTACTGGAGGAAGGCACGGCGCTCATTATCCAGCGCATTACACGCTGCGTTGAGCAGGGCATGGCGGATGGTTCGATCCTGACCACCCAGGATGCGGTGACCTTGGCCGAATCGCTGTATCAGCTATGGCTTGGCGCCTCATTGCTAGTCAAGGTCAAAAAGACCACGGCCCCCTTTGAAACCGCACTGATCACGAGTAAACGCCTGCTGGCATAGGGGCGTTTTTTTTAACTAGATCACTAGACGACCGGTCTAATATTTAAGGTGTGCATATGATTGATAACAGTCTCAATACCGACCTTTTCTCGCCCATACAGATGGGTGCCCTGCAATTGGCCAACCGGATTGTCATGGCACCGGTGACGCGCAGCCGGATGGCAGACGACGGCGTACCGAACGAACTGCACGCTACTTACTACGCCCAGCGTGCCAGCGCGGGACTGATTATCGCCGAAGCTACGAACATCTCTGCACTAGGGCGCGGCTATGCGATGACCCCGGGAATCTGGACGGAAGAGCAGGTGGCAGGCTGGAAAAAAGTAACCAACGCAGTACACGCGGCGGGCGGCAAGATCGTCAGCCAACTCTGGCATGTGGGTCGCTTCTCCAGTGTTGAGTTGCAGCCAAACGGTGAGTCTCCAGTCGCGCCCTCGGCAATCAAAGCCGAAGGCAGCACCTACACCGAGAAAGGCTTTGTCGAAGTCTCTATGCCTCGTGCATTGGAGACCTCGGAGATCCCCGGCATCATCGAGCAGTACAAACACGCTGCCGAAAATGCCAAGCACGCCGGTTTCGATGGCGTGGAAGTCCATTGCGCCAACAGCTATCTGCTCGACCAGTTCCTGCGTGATTCGACCAACCAGCGCACTGACCAATACGGCGGTTCTGTCGAGAACCGAGCTCGCCTGACGCTGGAAGTCACCGAGGCCGTGACTGCGATCTGGGGCAGTGACCGGGTTGGCATTCGGCTTTCGCCAGTGACGCCTGATGCTGGTAACACGCCGCCCGACAGCAATGTCATGGCGACTTACGGCTACCTGATTCAGCAGCTCAATCGCTTTAATCTGGCCTATCTGCACTTCGTCGAAGGCGCCACCGCCACCTCGCGCACGGTGCCCGAAGGCGTGGATCTGGATGCGCTCAGCGCGCAGTTCGAAGGGCCGTTCATTGGCAACAACAACTACGACCTGGAGATGGCGCTCGAGCGCCGGGCACAGGGCCGGATCGACGCAGTGGCGTTCGGTCGCTTGTTCATTTCCAACCCAGACCTGGTAGAGCGCCTGCGCCGAGGCATCGAGCTAACCATCGCCCCGCGCGCGAGTTACTACGGTGGCAGCGCCAAGGGTTACACCGATTGGCCGACGGCTGATAACTGAACCAAGCCAACCAACCGGAAACGTCACCGTCAACGATCTGATCATCTCGTCGACTCGCCAGGACGGGTGATCGTTGGCTGGCCATGCGGCGCGATGGGAAATCGGAAAATCTTTCAATCAGGAGTCCAACATGAGCAATCCAACTTACGTCCAGGAATACAACGCTATCGTCAGCGTGCTTAGTCAGTACAACGAAGGTGGTGCAAAGGCTGACAGCGCTTTGATGAAGCCCGCGTTCAATGAGCAGGCCACCCTGTTTGGCGTTGACGGTAACAAGCTTGTCGGCGGCGCGATCCAGAATCTGTACGACATCATCGACAACTCTTTTCGCCCATCTCCCGAAGCCCAAGCTGCGATCGTTCGCATCGATATCGTGGGCACTGCCGCCAGTGCCAGGGTCGATACCGACAACGTTTCGGGATTTCGTTTCACCGACTTCTTCAACCTGCTGAAGGTCGAAGGCAAGTGGACGATCGTCAGCAAGATTTACCACACCCATCCGAGCGCGTGAGCCCTCGATCTGCAGCGACCGAGCACTTGAGAATGTAGCTATCCCTATGGTTCAGACCGGCAAGCGGAATTGCTTGCGCAGGCTCTTATCAAAAATCCCTGGGGGGGCAAAACGGCGCAGCATGCTAATTTGCCTCGCTGCCTTCCCGGCAGTATAGCGATGCTGAGGGCGGGCATCGTTCGCCGCTCTCACTACTACAGCCGCCACGACTTCTGGAAGATCGGCTTTGGGCATCACATCGCCTAGCAGTGCCTTGAACCCGGCTCGAGCCTGGTCGTACTCCTTCAATAGCGAATCCGGTTCAATGCCGTTCTGATCGAAGACGGTACGCACGAATGCTGGCTCGATAACCGAGACTCGAACATTGAAGGCACGAACCTCGTGATCAAGAGATTCCGAATAGCCCTCTAGAGCATGCTTGACCGCTGAATAATGAGCGGAGTATGGCGCGGGTATCCGTCCCAAAATCGATCCGATATTGATGATGCGGCCTCGACCACAGTGCCGCATCGACGGTAACACCGCATTCGTCATGCGGATTACGCCGAACAGGTTGACATCGAACAGTGCCTGTACCTGCGGGATCGAGAACTCCTCAGTGCCACCCAGTAGACCGACGCCAGCATTATTGACCAAAAGGTCGATCCGGCCGGTCTGTGCAAGAACAGTGGAAACAAGAGCACTGACAGAGTCGTCATCCGTCACATCGCAAGTGAGCATGGATACCTGCGTTGGGCTGTCGCCGGCCTTGCGGCTCGTGCCGAACACTGTATACCCCGCCCGCACCAGGGCCTCAGCAGTAGCGCGACCAATACCAGATGATGCACCGGTCACTATCGCGGTTCTTTCGAAAGACGTACTCATTTGATACTCCAATTTGGTCATGAAGTGATAGGAGCAGTTATTTTATTTTAATGATGACCTTGCCCTTTGATCTGCCTTGCCCGACATAGCTCAAGGCGTCGGCTGTCGACTCGAAAGCAAACGTTCGGTCGATCACCGGTTTTATAATGCCGGACTCGATGAGCGTCGTTATCTCATCCAGTTGGGCACCACTGGCACGCATGAATACGAACGCATAGCTGATGTTTTTTTTGCGTGCTTTTCTGCGGATACCACCGCTCAACATACGCATGACGAGGCCCAGTACCCAGGGCAGCCTTTGCTCTTGGGCAAACTGTGGAGTCGGTGGCCCGGAGATGGATATGAGCTGGCCACCCGGCCTCAGAATGGTGAGTGACTTTTCCAGTTCATCAGCGCCCAGGCTATTCAATACGACGTCATAGTCTTGCAGAACGCTTTCGAAGTTTTGCTTCTTGTAGTCGATGACAACGTCTGCTCCGAGTGCCTTGACCCAATCCACATTACGTGTGCTGGTGGTTGTCGCGACGAAGGCGCCCAGGTGCTTGGCGAGTTGGATGGCGAGGGTGCCGACGCCACCGGAGCCTGCGTGGATAAACACCTTCTGGCCTTGTTTCAGCCTGGCGCTTTCAACCAGCACTTGCCAAGCGGTCAGCGCAACCAGCGGGAGGGCGGCTGCCTCTTCCATGCTGAGGTTTTCAGGTTTCAACGCGAGTGCGTCTTCGTGTACCGCAATCAGCTCGGCGAATGTGCCTATGCGCTCCTGGGGAGGGCGTGCATACACCTCATCACCCGGCTTGAAGCGCCGCACAGAGGGTCCTACGCTAACCACTACTCCCGCCAGGTCATTACCCAATATCAACGGGAATGAATACGGCAAGATCAGTTTGAATTCGCCGGTACTGATCTTCGAGTCGAGCAAGTTGACGCTTGTGGCATACACCTGAACAAGAACGTCATGGGCACCCACTTCAGGGGTGGGTACCTCGACGATACGTCCATTCTTTTTACCGTAACGGTCGATTGAGAATGCTTTCATGGTGATTCAACTCTCAGAGCTTTGAATGGGACTAAACCGCTTCAGTTATCCAGGAATACCGTTACTTTCGCCACGAAGTCCGCATGGTGAGATAGGCCGTTGCAGGCGCTCTAGTGCCAGCGCCTGCTTCACGATGTTTTATGCCTTGGCTTTATATCGCTCGGCGACATTGGATTGCCGAATCTGCGACAGCAGGCCCTGACGTGCAGCCTGCAAGGCATCCCAGAGGGCAGCATCCTGCAAGGGAGGAATCGTCACGGGCTCACGCCGATCAAAACCAACCAGCGCTGCATCGACTAGATCACCCACTTCCATGACGTCGGTTAGGGTATTGATGTCGATGCCTGCTCGCTCCCAGATTTCGGTACGAGTAGCTGCTGGCAAGACGGCTTGCACATAGACGCCTTTGGGCGACAATTCCAGGCTCATGCCTTGTGACAGAAACAGCACAAAGGCCTTAGTGGCGCCGTAGATCGTCATGCCGAACTCGGGTGCCAGGCCAACAACTGAACCTATGTTGATAATCGCGCCGTCCCCAGCCTGTGCCAGGCGTGGGGCAATGGCGCTGGCAAGCCGTACCAGTGCGGTAGTGTTGAGCGTAACCAACTGAGCAACGCTGTCGGTGGACTGCTCGATAAAGCTGCCGGATTGCGCGGCGCCCGCATTGTTTACCAGGATGCCAATGCGGGCATCCTCGCGTAGGCGTGTCTCGACGGTCGTCAAGTCGCTGCTTTGGGTCAAGTCAGCCTGAAGTACATCAATGACGACATTGTGTTTTTCACTCAGTCGCGCTGCGAGAGCGTCTAACCGATTCTTGTCGCGGGCTACCAGTACGAGGTCGTGTCCGCGTTGTGCGAAGCGCTCGGCATAGGTGGCGCCGATGCCAGTGGAGGCGCCGGTAATGAGAACGGTCGTAGGGATACTCATGGCTTGATTCTCTGCTGTGGATGTCGATTGGCGATTCACATGTATCGCTTGGGAAGCGCGCAAAGGTGATGTTCAGTGGTTGCTTTGGCCGGCGTTCAGTAAGCGTCGGGTAGTCGATGTAGCCAGATGCGCCGCCGCCATACGGATTTATGATGTCGATCGAAATCAAAGATGTCAACAGTTTTGATTATGGTCGACATCATAGTATGGTAAGGTCATTGTTTAAGAGGCATAGGGCGCGAAATGAAGATCACCAAGACGCAATCACTCGCCAACCGGGCTCATATTGTGGATACGGCTTCAGAGCTGTTTCGTGAGCGTGGCTACGATGGCGTGGGTGTGGCAGAGCTGATGGCCACTGCTGGTTTTACCCAGGGAGGCTTCTACAAGCACTTCGGTTCCAAGGCTGATTTGATGGCCGAGGCAGCTGAAAATAGCCTTTCGCAATCCCTCGCCAGTACCTGCGGCCTTGATGTTGCTGGGTTCGTAGATATGTACGTGTCGAGGGATCACCGAGACGGCAGGGGAGGCGGTTGTACCATGGCAGCGCTGTGTGGTGACGCTGCCCGCCAGCCAGGTGAGTTAAAGGCGACCTTTGCCAGTGGGGTAGAAAACACGCTGGCAGCACTCGAGGAAAAATACCAGGCGGGTCTGGATGCACCTCGGGAAGACGCGCGAGCAAAAATGATCGACCTGCTGGCGCATGCAATAGGTGCAGTCATGTTGTCACGCGCCTGCCCGGATGATTCTTCTCTGGCTGATGAAATACTCCAGGTTTGCCACGCTGAGATAATTGCGTCACTGGCGTTGTCGCCAGTTTGTGAACCGCAGGGGAGCACATAGATGGACGCTTTCTGTTGAGGGTATGCCTTGGTTTTCGTCGGCAACCCTCTCCAGCGTTTACATAGGTCGCCAATGCACTGCGCGAAGCAATCTAGATAAAGCAATGACTTTGCCACAAGCAACTTCGCGCCATCTCCTTCGCGTTGTAATGGATAGTAATCGGCAGGACATAGACCGCGATGTATGAAACGACAGCATTTGAATCGCTAGATCCAATATAGCTTGAACATAGCCTGTTATTCCATAAATCTAGTATCGGGTGGTTTTATAGTGCGCTTTAATCTATTCAGGATTTCTGAATTGATTGGAGCGCTTGTCTTTGAAAACTACGGCGCGCCTACAGCTTAGCGCTTTCGCAGCCCCCACTCCGACGGTGCGTTGAGCAGCTTTCGCAAAAGTGGATCGGCGCCGATATCCCGCAATGACAACCCTCAATCCACACCGTCTTGAACGCCACTGCGGCAAAGGTTTCAAGAATCAGCGGTGACCCGCCCGTTTAATGACTTTTTACAGGTACTACGATGTCCGATCCAAAACCTCTGTTGTTTGCGTTATATGAGCAAGCGAGTGTGGGCTGTGGCGGCGCGCCAAGTCTCTGGACGCACCCGGCTGACGAGCGACTAAAAGTCAACTCTCTGGGCTACTGGTCGAACCTGGCGCGTATTGCAGACCAGGCTCATCTCGATATGTTGTTTTTTGGTGATGTGCTGGGTTTCTACGATGTGTTTGGCGCAAATGCCGATGCGGCCATGAAGTGGGCGGTGGAAGCACCGGCCAACGATCCGTTGATGATCATCCCGGCATTGGCCGCGGTGACGGAAAACCTGGCCTTTGGCGTCACTGTCACCACCAGTTACGAACATCCCTTCACCCATGCCCGGCGCTTCAGCACGCTGGATCACCTGACCAATGGCCGGGTCGGGTGGAACATCGTCACTTCCTACTTGAGCAGCGCCGCTCGTAATTTCGGCCTCAGGCAGATGATCAAGCACGATGATCGTTATGAACGCGCCGAAGAGTTTCTCGATGTGGTCTACAAGCTCTGGGAAGGCAGTTGGGCCGACGACGCCGTGGTTGCGGACAAGGGACGCCAACTCTATGCCATGGGTAACCGTATCCGTCCCATCAACCACGAGGGTGAACATTACCGGGTGGCCGGGCCGCACTTGACTTCGCCATCGCCCCAGCGCACACCTTTGCTGATCCAGGCCGGTTGGTCGGGCCGTGGTCGTGAGTTTGCGGCCAAACACGCCGAACTGATTTTCATAGCCAAGTCCAATCCGCTGGAGATTCGCCAAGGTTTGGAAGATATATGGACGCAGGCCAGGGCAAGGGGGCGTCACGCCGAGGATGTTAAATCACTGACGGTACTTCGAATCGTCACGGCCAAGACCGAGATCGAAGCCCAACGCAAATATGACGAACTGCAAAGCAACTATCACTTGCAGGCGCAACTGGTGAGTTATGCCGGCGATACCGGTATCGACATCAGCCGCTACGCGGACAGCGACGCGTTGTCCACTCACACCGAGGGCATGACCTCCTACGTGATGCGTACCGATGGCAGTGGCAAGCCCTTGACCGCCGGCGATGTCAAACAGCGCTTTGCCAACGTCACCCGGGGCAGCGATCTGATTCTGGTGGGAACGCCGCAGCAGGTGGCCGAGCGCATCGAAGAGCATGCACGGATCTCCGGTACCAGCGGCTACATGCTCAATCCGCTGGTTAGCCCAGGTAGCCTTGAGGACTTCGTTGAGTTTGTCATTCCTGAGCTGCAAAAGCGCGGTTTGTACCGTACCCAACCACAGAGCGGGACTTTCCGTTCGCGGTTACGGGCTGATGGCGGTAACCATTTGCCGGATTCTGCTTATGGTTCCTCGTTTCGTTTTGATAAAAGTTTGTAGGACAGAGCATGTCTGTGGGGAAGGGCAGATACCAGGGAGATACAGGCGAACACGTTCTTTTTATGCTGACCGCCACCCGCGTCTGATTGCCATCATCCTGGACTTTGTACCGGTAATGAGGGACAGCCACTGCGCTCACGCTCCGTATACTTGACGCCCTGCGGTGAGCCCATTTACTGATGGGCCCAGAACTTGTCCAGGGGGTTGGGCGGTGCCTGAATGGCGTACCCGCCTCCAAGCGTGCCCATGCTTGTGTTCCGGGCGGCACCGACAAATCTTCAAGAAGGAGCTTATGAAGTTTATCGCTGCTTGTGCGTTGGGCGACATTGTCGCGACAGGTTTTTCCTTGGCCGAGGCCGTTCGCACAGTGGAGTACGGAGCATGAACCAGCCTCTGGATTTGTCGCCAACCTACCCATTGACCGCCGCACAGCACGATATCTGGCTGGACCAGATGACCCAGGGTGATTCGCCCCTGTACACCATCGGTGGCTACATCCAGATCAAGGGCCGCATCGATCCTGAGCGTTTCCAGCAGGCGATCGGGTTGCTGATTGAAAAGCACGACGCCCTGCGCACGGTATTACTGCCAAATGTAGGTGAAGAGGGCGCGCCGATGCAGGCGCTGGCCTGCGCCTTGGTTGCGCAAGTGCCACTGCAAGACTTCTCTGATTGCGTCGATCCAGAGGCGGCGGTGCAAGTCTGGATGCAGCAACAGATCGAGATCGCGTTTCCATTGGATGGCCGTCGGCTGTTCCGGTTTCACCTGGCCAAGCTCGGTGACACGTCGTTCTACTTTGTTGCCCACGTTCACCACCTGATTCTGGATGGCTGGGGCATCAGCCTGATGTTCGGTTCGGTGGGTGAGCTCTACAGTGCCCTGGAAAATAACCAGCAGCCGGATCTGGCGGCACCTTCATACGTGGAATTCATCCACGACGATGCGCGCTATCGAGACTCCCTGCGCTTCGCCCGCGACCAGGCGTATTGGCTGAAAAAATACCGAGTTGTTCCAGAACCGTTGTTCGTTGCGCGTTACCGCGACCAGCACTTGGATCGCTGGGCGCCGAGCCGCCTGCTGGCCCAGCGTTATCCGCACCCGTTGAACGAGCGTATCGACGCACTGGCGAAGGTGCATCAGGTCTCGCGCTTTCACGTGCTGCTCGCTGCGCTGTATGTCTATTTTGTCCGCACGCCCCAACGCGACGAACTGGTAATCGGCCTGCCGATCCATAACCGCTCCAACGCCAAGTTCCGCAATACCCTGGGGTTGTTCACCCAGGTCAGTGCCGTGCGGTTGCAGTTCAGCGATGAATTGTCGTTCGGTGAACTGGCGCGGGAGATCGCGCGCACGCTCAAGCAGGATTATCGTCATCAGCGTTTTCCGCTCAGCGATATGAACCGTTCGTTGGGGCTGCGCCGCGATGACCGCGCGCAACTGTTCGATCTGTCGTTTTCCTATGAGCAGGTCGATCATCCGTTCATGTACGGACAGTCCCCGGCCAGCGGGGTGAGGAGTTCGAGCAATCATGAACAGACGCCACTGACCATTCATATCCGCACCAGCCCGCACGAGGAAACGGGGTGGATACACTTCACCTACAACGAAGCGTATTTCCAGCAAGCCGATATCGAGGCTCTGGTCGAGCGCTTCATGCATGTGCTGGAGCAGGGGTTGGCGGATGACAGTTTGCCCGTTCGCGGTTTCATTCTGCCGACACCGGCCGAAGCCCTGATGCTGCAAACATGGAATGCGACGACCCGCAGCTATCCGCAGGACAAAACCGTTCACGCGTTGTTCGAAGCGCAGGTCCTGGCCCATCCGCAAGCAACCGCCGCGGTCCATGACGGGCAAAGCCTGACTTACAACCAACTCAACATCAGGGCCAATCGCCTGGCCCAGCACTTGGTCAGCCTCGGCGTACACCCCGGTGAATCCGTGGCGACTCTGCTGGAGCGCTCGCTTGAGCTGTTGGTCAGCCAATTGGCGATCATCAAAAGTGCCGCTGTCTATGTGCCTCTGGACATCAGTGCGCCCATTGATCGCAAGGGTTTTATGGTGCAGGACAGCGGGGCGCGGATTGTGCTGACGCTGAGCGCGACGACGGTGCCCGACGGCGTCCGGCGCGTAGATATGGACACCGTGGCGCTTGATAGCCTGGCCTGTGACCCACAGCAGCCACAGTCCAGCGAATCGCCGGCCTGCATCATGTACACCTCGGGCTCAACCGGCACACCGAAAGGCGTTTTGGTTCCACATCGGGCGATCAGTCGCCTGGTCATCAACAACGGCTACGCCGCATTCAACGCCCGGGACCGAGTGGCTTTTGCCTCCAACCCGGCCTTCGATGCCAGCACCCTCGACGTCTGGGCACCCTTGCTCAATGGCGGTTGCGTGGTGATTGTTGAGCAAGACGTACTGCTCTCGCAGGAGCGTTTCAGCGCGCTGCTGCGAGAGCAAAAGATCAGCGTGTTGTGGATGACGGCGGGGCTGTTCCATCAATACGCCGCCGGCTTGATGTCGGTATTCAGTAAGTTGCGCTACCTGATCGTTGGCGGCGACGTGCTTGATCCGGCCGTGATTGGTCGGGTGCTGAAAGAAGGCGCGCCGCAGCACCTGCTCAACGGCTATGGCCCGACTGAGGCGACCACGTTCACCACCACGTTTGAGATCAAGTCAGTCGGTGAGGGCAGCATTCCAATCGGTCACCCCGTCGGCAACACCCAAGTCTATGTGTTGGACGCACACCAACAGCCAGTACCGATTGGTGTAGCCGGCGAGTTATACATCGGTGGCGACGGCGTGGCCAAAGGGTATTTGAACCGCCCCGAACTGACCGCCGAGAAGTTTGTGACTGACCCGTTCAGCGTTGAGCCGAACGCGTTGCTGTACCGCACGGGCGACCTCGGTCGCTGGCTGCCCGACGGTAATGTGGAATACCTGGGCCGCAACGACGACCAGGTGAAGATCCGTGGTTTCCGTATCGAACTGGGCGAGATCGAGGCCCGACTGGGCGAGTGCGCGGGTGTGAAAAATGCCGTGGTGTTGGCGCGCCAGGACGAATCAGGACCAAAACGCCTCGTGGGTTACGTGATTGCTCAGCCAGAGGTGAGTCTTTCAGTGCAGGAGTTACGCGCTGAACTGGCCGCCTCGCTGGCCGAGTACATGATGCCCAGCGCCTTGGTGGTGCTGGAAGTATTCCCGCTGACCGCCAATGGCAAGCTCGATCGTCGCGCCTTGCCGGCCCCGGGCGCAGACGCCTACGCCAGCCGCGAGTACGAAGCGCCGCAGGGCGAGGTCGAGCAAACCCTGGCGCGTCTGTGGGCCGACCTGCTCAAAGTTGAACAGGTCGGCCGTTACGACCACTTCTTTGAACTCGGCGGCCACTCCCTGCTTGCCGTCAGCCTGATCGAACGCATGCGCCAGGCTGATTTGAGCGCCGATGTGCGCGTACTGTTCAACCAGCCGACGCTGGCGGCACTGGCCGCAGCCGTCGGGAGCGGTAAGGAGATCTATGTCCCGGACAACCTGATTCCTTTGAACTGCGAACATATCACCCCGGACCTGCTGCCGCTCGCCACTCTGAGCCAGGAAACCATCGACCGCATTGTGGCGACGGTCTCGGGCGGTGCGCGCAACGTACAGGACATCTATCCGTTGGCGCCGTTGCAGGAAGGCATTCTTTATCACCACTTGGCGGCGGAGCAGGGTGACCCTTACGTGCTGCAAGCCCAGTATGCCTTCGACAACCGCGAGCGCCTCGACGCCTTCGTCCAGGCTTTGCAGGGGGTGATCGGTCGGCATGACATTCTTCGCACTGGTGTGGTGTGGAATGGCCTGGAATCACCGGCCCAAGTGGTCTGGCGCAAAGCGAAACTTCATCTGGAACAGGTCGAACTCGACCCAGCCGCTGGCGACGTCGTCGTGCAACTGAGCCAGCGTTTCGACCCTCGCCATCACCGACTCGACATCAGCCAGGCCCCAATGATGCGTCTGGCTTACGCGCAGGATGAGGCCAACCAGCGCCTGGTCGCGACACTGCTGTTCCACCATATTGCGCTGGACCACACGGCGCTGGCCGTGATGCAACACGAAATGCAACTGCACCTGCTGGGCCAGACCGAGCAGTTGGGTGAAGCGATGCCGTACCGCAATTATGTGGCGCAGGCTCGCTTCGGCTCGAATGCCGACGAGCACGAAGCGTTCTTCCGCGAGATGCTCGGAGAAGTCGATGAGCCGACATTGCCGTTCGGCCTGCAAGATGTGCAGGGTGACGGTCATGGCATCGACGTGGCCCGCCAACCTGTCGACCTGACGCTGTCCAAACGGCTGCGGGCTCAGGCGCGTCAGCTTGGCGTCAGCGCCGCATGCCTGGTGCACCTGGCTTTTGCACTGGTGCTGGGCAAAGTGGCCGGCAAGCAGGACGTAGTCTTCGGCACCGTACTGCTGGGCCGCCTGCAAGCTGGCGATGGCGCCGATCGCGCACTGGGGATGTTCATCAACACCTTGCCGTTGCGCGTGGATGTTGGCGCACAAGGTGTGCGCGCCGGGGTCAAGGCGACTCATGCGCGGCTGACCGCGTTACTCGGTCACGAACACGCATCCTTGGCCTTGGCTCAACGTTGCAGCAGCGTGAGCGCTCCGACGCCGCTGTTCAGTGCGTTGCTCAACTATCGGCACAGTGCCGGCGAAGTCATCGCTGGAGCCTTGTCTGCGTGGCAAGGCATTACCGCCTTGTGGGGTGACGAGCGCAGCAATTACCCGTTGACCTTGAATGTCGACGACTCGGGTGAAGCCTTTTATCTCACTGCACTGGTTGCCAAACCCATCGGCGCCGAGCGTATTTGCGGCTATATGCAAGTGGCGCTGGACAACCTGGTGCAAGCCCTGGAAACCGCGCCGCGCACCGCGCTGCAGGATTTGACCGTGCTGCCAGTAGCCGAGCGTCAACAATTGCTGGAAACCTGGAACACCACGGATACTTTCTATCCCCATGACGAGTTGATCCACCGCCTATTCGAAGCCCGGGCAGCGGCGCAGCCTGACGCGGTGGCGGTGGTGTTCGAAGGCCAGGCACTGACTTACGCCGAACTCAACACACGGGCAAATCAGCTCGCCCATCACCTGATCGAGTTGGGCATTCGCCCGGATGATCGGGTGGCGATTTGCGTTGAACGTAGCCTGGAAATGATCGTCGGCCTGCTGGGGATCCTGAAGTCCGGCGCTGGTTATGTACCGTTGGACCCGGCATATCCGCCGGACCGGATCACCTACCTGCTGAAGGACAGCACACCGGTTGCATTGTTGGCGCAAGCCGCGACGCATCATTTGCTGGATGCGGTGTCCGTGCCGGTCATTGATCTTGATGGCGGCAATTGGCAGGTCAAGTCCGTCGCCAATCCATGGGTGACAGGCCTGACTTCATCGCACCTGGCCTACGTGATCTACACCTCCGGCTCGACCGGGCTGCCCAAAGGCGTGATGGTTGAACACCGCAATGTCGCGCGGCTGTTTTCGGCGACGCAGCCCTGGTTCGATTTCGGTCCGCAAGATATCTGGGCCTTGTTCCACTCTTTCGCTTTCGACTTCTCCGTTTGGGAAATCTGGGGTGCGTTGACCCATGGCGGCCGTTTGTTGGTGGTGCCACAACTGATCAGCCGTTCACCAGCCGATTGCTACGCGCTGCTGTGCGAGGCCGGTGTCACGGTGCTGAACCAGACGCCGAGCGCCTTCCGCCAGTTGATCGCGGCCCAGGGCGACAGCGGCCTGAGCCACAACGTGCGGCAGGTGATTTTCGGCGGCGAAGCGTTGGATACCGGCATGCTTAAGCCTTGGTATACCCGCGAGGCCAATGCACACACGCAACTGGTCAACATGTACGGCATCACCGAAACCACGGTACACGTGACTTATCGTGCACTGAGCGCAGCCGACGCGCAATTGATCGGCGTCAGCCCCATCGGTGGGCGCATACCCGATTTGCAACTGTACGTGCTGGATGCCCTGCGCGAACCGGTGCCAGTGGGTGTGGTCGGTGAAATGTACGTAGGCGGAGGAGGGGTTGCGCGGGGTTACTTGAACCGCGCCGAACTGACCGCCGAACGCTTCCTGAGCAATCCATTCAGCAGCGCCCCGAGTGCCCGTATGTACCGCACCGGCGACCTCGGTCGTTGGCTGGCGGACGGCAGCGTCGAATACCTGGGCCGCAATGACGACCAGGTGAAGGTCCGTGGTTTTCGTATCGAGTTAGGCGAGATCGAAGCCCGTTTGGCCGACTGCGAGAGCGTGCGCGAAGCGGTGGTGATCGTTCGTGAGGACGAACTGGGCGACAAGCGCCTGGTGGCTTATGTCATCGCTCAGGAAAACATCGAGCTGGTCGTGGCCGAACTGCGCAGCCAACTGTTGCTGACCCTGGCCGATTACATGGTGCCGAGCGCGTTTGTGGTCCTTGACGCCTTGCCGCTGACCACTAACGGCAAGCTTGATCGCCAGGCGCTGCCGGTGCCCGACCAATCCTCGGTAATCACAAGGAAATACGTAGCGCCGCAGACGGAAGACGAACAATCGATCGCGGCTATCTGGCAAGACGTCCTGAGCTTGCCGCAAGTGGGGTTGCATGATGATTTCTTTGAGTCGGGCGGCGACTCCATTCGCGTCATCAACCTGATTTCGCGCGTCCAGAAGGCGTTCCCCGCCAATCGGGTGTCGATCATGGCGTTTTACCAGGCGCCGACCGTGCTTGGCCTAGTGGCGTTGTTGACGACACCGGCCAATCAGGCCCACGAGTGGTTGCCGGAGCTGACCCGAGGTACGCTAAACAGCACGTTGACCTTAGTCTGCGTGCCTTACGCCGGGGCCTCGGCCATGGTCTACCAGCCGCTGGCCGATCAGTTGTGCCAGCGCCTGCCATCCGCCCGGGTATATGCCGTGGCGTTGCCGGGCAACCAGATGGAAGCCAGCTTCGATGACAGCCTCAGCCTGATGGACATGGCCCGCGCGTGTGCCGAGCGTATTCGCCAGCGCATTCCAGGGCCGGTCAGCGTCTACGGTCATTGTGCGGGTTGCATATTGGCGATGGAGATCACCCGCCAGCTTGAGTTGCAAGGGCATGCGGTCCGTTTTGTCATGCTCGGCGGGGCGCTTGCGCCGCCTATCTGGGTGAAGTACATCCCGTGGAACAATCCATGGTGCTGGCACAGCGACGTGTCGTTGAATCGCCTGATCAAGTCCTGGGGCGGCGCCTCGGCGTTGAACGAGGTGGCGATGGCCGGTTTATTACGCGGTTTTCGGCGTGATGCAGGCTTGGCGATGCAGCACATCAAACAGCACGGATGCATGAAGATCGGTGCACCAATTATCAACGTGTTGAGCCAGGATGATCCGCTGACCCGGGGCAAGGAAGCGCGCTATCGATTCTGGGGGCGTTTCTCCAGGGTGGTGCACGGCGTTCTGCTGGCCGATGGCGGGCATTATTTTGTCAGTAGCCGGGCTGCCGAAGTGGCCGGGGTGATCCTGCAGGCTAACCAGGACCGTGACAGCCTGATCGAGATACCCGGGATCATTCAGCCTTGAACCACTTTGGGTGAAGTGCAGGGAAGTGTTCACGCAGCCAATCGGCAAATGCATGCACTTGTGGCGCTAAATGCGTCCGGCTCGGGTAGAGCACCGAGACTTTGCGTTGGGCAGGGCGGTAGGGTTGGAGCACCTCAATCAGTTCTCCGCTGGTGAGAAAGGCATCCACCGTAATTCCAGGCGCCTGGATGATGCCGAAGCCCGCAAGCCCGCAGTGGACGTAAGCGTTGGACTCGTTGACCGCGATTGATCCACGGCTTGGATACGGCTGATCTTCTCCGCCATCTTGGAAGTACCAGGACAGAGGCCTGTTGTTTTGCCCCGAGAGAAAGTCGACACCGCGATGGTTTGCCAAGTCGCCTAAATTTTTAGGCTCACCCCAATCCTTGAGATATTGCGGTGCCGCACAGGTGACCATTTCTACCGTTCCGATCTGACGAGCAACCATGCTTGAGTCTCGCAACTCGCCAATTCGCAATACGCAGTCCACACCCTCTGCCACCAGATCGACCGTCCTGTCGGTGACGCCCACCACCAACTCGATATCGGGAAAAGCGCCGGTAAATGATTTCAGGCTTTCAATAAAACTGCGTTGCGAAAATGCCGTAGGAATATCCACCCGAAGCCGCCCCTGCAGGGTGATGCCACTGCGGTCAAACATGGACGTGGTGTCTGAAATGTCCGCCAGGATGACTTTGACTCGTTCATAGAACTTTTCACCTTCGGCCGTCAGCTTGACCTTGCGGGTAGTGCGGTGGAACAGGCGCACGCCTATTGAAGCTTCCAGCGCCTGAATAGACCTGGTGATGTATGGACGGCCCATCTGGGTGGCCTCGGCCACCTTCGTGAAGCTCCCGAGTTCCGCTAGCCTTGCAAACACCTGCATTGACTGCAACAGCTCCATTGCCAGTTCTCCACATTATCCGAGGCGACTTTGTTGTCCTGCAGGATAACAATCCTGTGCATTCTTGGGCATTTATTCATCGAGGCAGACGCGAAACAATGGTCCTCAGCACACAGGCAGTCGAACCCGACCGCCTGGCGTCCACTTCGAATGGAGAAGAAAAATGAAAGCTTGGCTTCTGAAAGATTTTGGCCTGGACAACCTGCAGCAGGGTGAGACTCAAACCCCGACGCCCAAGGCAGGTGAGCTGCTGGTCAAGGTCGGTGCCGTGTCCCTCAACTTCCGGGATAAAGCGATCGTTGACGGTATCTACGAGCCGCATAGGGTTCCCAAGCCACTGATCCCGGTAAGCGACGCGGCCGGTACCGTAATGGCAGTGGGCGAGGGCGTCAGCCGCTTCGCTGTCGGCGACCGCGTCAACTCCCATCTGTACTCCCGCTGGATCGACGGCATGCCTGCCCACGATGAACCAGATTATTGCTTCGGCTCCCCGCTGCCAGGCGGCCTGGCTGAATTCATGATCATTCATGAAGACAGTGCAGTACGTGCGCCTGATGACATGAATGATGAAGAAGCGTCGACTCTTCCTATTGCAGCATTGACCGCATGGTACTCGCTGGTGGATTTCGGTCAGGTCCAGGCCGGACAGACTGTGCTGGTACAGGGAACTGGCGGTGTCTCCATCTTCGCCGCTCAAATTGCCATGGCACTGGGTGCCAAGGTCATCATCACCTCGAGCCGCGATGAAAACCTGGAAGCGGTGATCAAGTTGGGCGCGATCGCTGGCGTCAACTACCGCAAGACACCGGACTGGGCTGCGCAGGTGTTGAAACTCACTGACGGCAAAGGCGTTGATCTCCTCTTGGAAGTCGCCGGCGGCGAAGGCGTCAACGATTCCGTTCAAGCAACCAAGGTCGGTGGCCGTATTGCCCAAATTGGCTTCTTGACTGGCCAGACGACCGCCTTGAACCTGATGCCGCTGATCTTCCGTCAAACCACGATTCGTGGTATTGCAGTTGCTCCACGTTCTTCGTTTGACCGGATGAACGAGTTCTTGAACACCCACCACATCCGTCCCGTGATCGATCACGTGTACCCGTTTGAGCAGGCGCGTGAAGCTTACGAGCATTTGGCTCGCGGCCCATTTGGCAAGGTTGTTATCAAGGTTAGCTAAGCGTATAGGGAAACCCATCGTCGCCAGGCAATGATTGAGGGCGACATGGACTTTCTCGAAAGCATCTATATTCCGTGACCTCGCCTGCGCAGGGTAGGGAAGTGTGTAGTGATTAATGGGTTGATCGACATGCAGGTGGTGATTCGCGGTGTACCCATGCTGCTGAACTCACGCTACATCAGCGTCTGGAAATCGGGCGATAACGGATGGCAAATTATGGCTTGGCAATCCACTCGTTATACCAATGGCAACGGGCACATAAAAAAAGACGCCGTGTGAGCTAATGCTGTTCAGGTAAGGCTTTTTGCAGGAGCGAGAGGGACGCTTGGTTATTGCTCGAGAAGAACTCGAAGGCGCCGCGCTTATCCAGCATGCACGCGTTACCGTTGACGTTTTTCGCGAGCAAGCTAGCTCCTACAAGAGGGGGTCGCTTAACTAATCAGCATTAGCCACATGGGCGCCTAAAGCCGCTTCCTTACCGTCGGAGCAAAAAAGGAAGCGGGTACGGCAGCGGCTGCATTCGCGAGCCGCTATCTACAGCACATATCAGCCTTTAAGCGTTCTTTTCAGCGTTGAACCCATCGAAGTTTTCGAACACGCCCAGGAAGCCTGGAACGGTCACCTTGCGCGACCAGTCGCGCTGGAGCTCGCAGTACATCTGCACACGGCTGATGAGCTTCGCGCCTGCCTGCTCCATTCGGCGCAGAGCCGCCTCGTGTGCGGCGAGTGATGTACCGCCGACCGCATCGACCGGCACATAGACCTCGTAGCCCTCCTGGATCGCGTCGAGTACAGGAAAAGTCAGGCACGCTTCGGTCCACAGCGCAGTCATGATGAGCTTCTTGCGGCCGAGCGCTTTAACCGCCTGCTTGAACTCGGTGTCCTCCCAGCTGTTAATCGAGGTGCGGTCATAGGTCGGCAGGTGGCCAAGCACGTCCTGCAGTTCCTTGATCGGCGGCTTGTTAAGGCCGGTCCCGACGTTGACGGTAGAGTGGATGATCGGGATGTCGTAATTGATCGCCGCCTTGGCAACGCTCGTTATATTGAAGACGAGCTCGTCACGGGGCATCGAGCGGATAGAGGATACCTGGACCGGCTGGTAATCAATGATGATCAACGCCGAATTTTCGGGTGACAAAAGTTGGTCGGTCTGGGGGTTGCGGATATCTTCGCTTGCCATTGAAACAGGTCCTTTCTTGGCGATACGCGCCTGCGGAATAATGGCACACGCCTTCAGGCGAGGGCCGTCACACACTGCGCTGTTATTCGATTGAGATTGGTTTTCCAGGAGACATGCGTCAGTGGCACGTTGCCTGGAATGGAGACTGTACTGTTCCCATGCCAGGCACAGTAGTGCCATTCTGAGGTGAGCTGTGTTGCACAATGGGGAACGCTTCAATGGACATCGAATGCAGCAGACCTCGAAGAAAAGTCACGCAGGCAGCGCACTTTCAGTTAGCCAGTGCACTTTGAGGGGGCCGCGCGAGCGCTGGATCTCACTGCAGATATTCGACGGTGCCGATCACACAATCATCCCAACATCAGGCAGTAATCCAATAATAAGCGACGGTGCTTTGCGACAGTAAGCGGGCGCTTCACGACCCCTCCTTACTTGTCAAAGGTGAGCACAATGCAGAACCCGAAGCTTGAAGTCTTGACCCCCAGCAACTCGCAGTTGATCTTCATCGACCAACAGCCGCAAATGGCTTTTGGTGTGCAGAGCATTGATCGGCAAACCTTGAAGAACAACACCGTAGGCCTGGCGAAGGCGGCGCGTATCTTTGGCGTGCCTACAATTATCACCACTGTCGAAACCGAAAGTTTTTCGGGCCATACCTATCCCGAACTGCTGGAGGTGTTCCCCGATGCGCCCATCCTTGAGCGCAGCTCGATGAACTCCTGGGACGACCAGAAAGTGCGCGATGCGCTCAAGCGTAACGGGCGCAATAAGGTGATCGTTTCGGGGCTTTGGACAGAAGTCTGCAATACCACGTTCGCACTCTCGGCGATGCACGATGCCGGGTACGAAATCTATATGGTCGCTGACGCCTCTGGCGGCACCAGCCAGGCGGCCCACGATTACTCGATGCAGCGGATGATCCAGGCGGGTGTGGTGCCTGTCACCTGGCAACAGGTATTGCTGGAGTGGCAGCGCGACTGGAAAAACCGCGACACCTACGATGAGGTCATGGCCCTGGCCAGAGAGCATTCCGGTGCCTACGGCATGGGTATCGATTATGCCTACACCATGGTGCACAAGGCAGAAGAGCGGGTGAAGCACGGCCCCACGTTGGCGCCGGTTCACGCTGAGATCTAGGCCATTAAAAAGGGCGGCCCTGGCCGTCCTGATTCGGGAGCGCCCCCATGATTCAACAGTTGCCCGACATTGTGACGCTGGTCGTACGCCACTGCGTACGGACCGTGCAGCTTGAACTATATGCCACCATTGTTGTGCTGGTGGTTTACGTTTTCATGCCCATGGTCACCGGTTGGTTTGCTGGCTGGCTACAAGACGACGATGAGGGGGCTGCTTCATGAGTAACAAGCCAACAGACGAGGGTCGGCGTGGGTTTATCGCCGCTGGATCTTTGATCGGCGCTGCCGGCGCCCTGTGGTCGACGTTTCCGTTTGCAGCCGCCGCAGGCTCAACGTCCTCAACTATCTCAGGAGGCAACATGACTGCTGACAGCATTTTCTACAATGGCGACCTGCACACGGTGGATAGAGAAAAACCGCGAGCCAAAGCCGTGGCGATCAAGGATGGCAAGTTCGTTGCTGTCGGCAGCGATGCCGAAGCCATGGCGTTTCGTGGCACCGCAACCCAGGTTGTCAATTTACAAGGGCGTACGGTGATCCCCGGGTTAAATGACTCTCACCTTCATCTGATCCGTGGTGGCCTCAATTACAACCTGGAGTTGCGCTGGGAAGGGGTGCCTTCGGTGGCTGATGCGCTGCGTATGCTCAAGGTTCAGGCAGACCGCACCCCCACGCCGCAATGGGTGCGGGTGGTAGGGGGATGGAATGAATTCCAGTTTGCCGAACGGAGACTGCCTACGCTCGATGAGCTTAACCAGGCTGCACCGGATACGCCGGTATTTGTTCTGCATCTGTATGACAGGGCTTTATTGAACCGCGCCGCGTTACGAGTGGTTGGGTATACGCGCAACACGCCCAATCCTCCGGGCGGCGAAATTCAGCGCGACGCCAATGGCGAGCCTACCGGGATGTTGATAGCCCGGCCTAATGCGATGATTCTCTACTCAACACTCGCAAAAGGTCCGACGCTGCCTATCGAATATCAAGTCAACTCCACGCGCCAGTTTATGCGAGAGTTGAATCGGCTGGGTGTGACCAGTGCCATCGATGCGGGTGGCGGTTTTCAGAGTTATCCGGATGATTACCAGGTGGTGCGCGAGCTCGCGAAGAACGATCAGCTCACCGTGCGTATTGCCTATAACCTGTTTACCCAGAAACCCAAGGAGGAGCTGGCAGACTTCCAAAGCTGGACCAAGCAAGTGAAACCTGGAGATGGCGACGATTTTTTCCGCCACAACGGTGCGGGCGAAATGTTGGTGTTCTCTGCGGCAGACTTCGAAGACTTTCTTGAGCCGCGTCCGGACCTTGCGCCGCAAATGGAGGCGGACCTCGAGCCCGTGGTGCGTCACTTGGTGGAACACCGTTGGCCGTTCCGCCTGCATGCTACCTATGACGAATCCATCTCGCGCATGCTGGATGTGTTCGAACGGGTCAATCAGGATATTCCCTTTAACGGCTTGCCATGGTTCTTCGATCACGCTGAAACCATTACGCCGCGCAACATCGAGCGTGTGCGAGCTTTAGGTGGAGGCATCGCGATTCAGGATCGCATGGCATTCCAGGGCGAGTACTTTGTTGAGCGCTACGGCAGCAAGGCGGCGGAGCAGACGCCGCCGATCCAGCGGATGCTGGCTGAGGGCGTGCCGGTAGGCGCGGGTACTGACGCTACGCGGGTATCCAGCTACAACCCCTGGACGTCGCTTTACTGGTTGGTCAGTGGCAAGACGGTGGGCGGCCTGGAACTGTACCCCGAAGGCTTGTCCCGCGCGGTCGCACTTGAACTCTTTACCCATGGCAGTGCCTGGTTTTCGTCGGAACAGAGCAAGAAAGGCCAACTGAAAGTAGGCCAGTTGGCAGACCTGGTTGCGCTTAACGCCGACTTCTTTAACGTCGAGGAAGAACAGATCAAGTGGATGGAGTCGGTGCTGACGGTGGTCGGTGGCAAAGTGGTTTATGCCTCTGGGGAGTTTAAGCCGCTGTCCCCCGGTGAAATACCGGTGATACCGGAGTGGTCCCCCGTGGCGCGTGTGCCTGGGCATTGGAAACCAAGCGCTCCACTGCAGGCAGGTGTTCATCATTGCTCGGGGCCCTGTGCGGTTCACGCACATCAGCATGACCGGGTCAGGACGTCTTCCGCGCCGGTCAGCGATTACCAGGGTTTCTGGGGCGCTTTTGGATGTTCCTGCTTTGCGTTCTGATAGCGTGACATCGGCCCCCGTTGCATCGGCCTGGAGCCCGCTGCTTCATCATAGGATAAACGCCAAAAGGGTCGCTTTGTCACCCGTATCGATGGAGAGGGCTGATGTCATTCAGCATTGAGGCGGGTGGCGCAATCTCGATCGTGATGCTGTTCCTTGCGCATCTGGGACTTTGCGCGGCTTATATACAGGGCGGGCTGGTCAAACTGACCGATTTCCCCGGCGCCGTCGTTGAGATGGCCCACTTCCGCCTGAACCCGCCCGTCTTGTTCGCCGTTCTGGTGATAGCGCTGGAACTGGGCGCCTCTGTGATGGTGTTGACGGGCTTTCTGCGCTGGCTGGGTGCGCTGGCATTGGCCGGATTCACGCTTCTATCCACCCTGATCGCGCTGCGGTTCTGGGAGCAGCCGGCAGGCGAGGCTAGGCACGCAGACGCGAATGCCTTTTTCGAACATCTCGGTCTCATCGGAGGGTTCCTACTTGTCGTCTGGGTGGATCTTGCCCGGAACCCGTCCCTCGATCTGTGACGAAAGTAGCCTGACGTTTCTAAACCACCTCACCCGTCAAGGAGAATCGGATGACCGCCATTGACATGCCCGCCCCGGCGAAGGGCCCGCTGAGCCTACCGGTCTTCCGGGCACTGTGGATCGCCACGATCATTTCCAATATCGGCACCTGGATGCATGATGTCGGTGCGGGATGGTTGATGACCTCGCTGTCGCCCAGTCCACTGCTGGTGGCTCTGGTGCAGGCCGCTACGACCCTGCCGATGTTCTTGCTGGCCCTGCCGGCCGGGGCGCTGGCCGACATCGTCGATCGCCGGAAGATGCTGCTGTCCGCACAGGTCCTCGGCCTTGCTGCCGCCGCCGTTCTGGCCTTCCTGACCTTTCAAGGACTGACCACCCCGTGGCTGCTGCTCGCCGCCACCTTTGTTCTCGGCGTGGCGGCGGCGCTCAGTGCGCCGGTGTTTCAAGCCATCGTTCCAGAACTGGTCGACAAGGCCACCTTGCCCGATGCGGTGGCGCTCAACAGTCTCGGCGTCAACATCTCGCGTGCCATAGGCCCGGCGCTTGGCGGGGTGATCGTTGCGTTAGCCGGTGTTCCAGCGGTCTTCGCGCTGAATGCCGTTTCGGTTTCGGCGGTATTGATCGTGCTTGTCACATGGAAACGCGCCACGACCGTACATAGCTTGCCGCCCGAACATTTCTTCGGCGCGCTGCGGGCCGGTTATCGCTATGCACGGCATTCTCCGGCGATGCGGCTGGTACTGATCCGCACGCTGGGCTTCTTCCTGTTCAGCAGCGCGCTCTGGGCGATGCTGCCGCTGGTGGGCCGCCGCGAACTGGGGCTGGATGCGGCGGGCTACGGCGCGCTTCTCGGCTGCATGGGCGCCGGTGCCATTGTCGGTGCATTGCTGCTGAAACAACTGCGCAAGAAGGTAGCGTCCAACAGGGTCTCGATCTGGGCGACACTGCTGTTCGCGGCTGCGACCCTCGCACTGGCGCTGGCGCCCAATGCTTGGCTGGCCGGGGCAGTGATGTTCGCTGCCGGCGTCGCCTGGATCGGCATGCTGACCTCGCTCAACGTCGCGGCGCAGATGGCCTCGCCCGGCTGGGTCAAGGCACGGGCGCTCGCAGTCTATCTGTTGGTGCTTCAGGGAGCCATGACCGGCGGTAGTATCCTGTGGGGTACCCTTGCAAGCAGCGCGGGCGTCGCCGACGCCCTGATCATCGCGGCCATCGGCCAGATGCTGGCGATCCTGCTGGCCCTGCGCTGGCGGCTGCCGAAGGATTCCACCACCGATCTGGCGCCCTCGAACCATTGGGCCGAGCCTGTCCTCGCTGTCCCGCTTGCCAATGACCGCGGCCCCGTCCTGATCGAAGTCGAATACCGGATCGCCCCGGAACAACAGGCCGCGTTCACCGCCGCCCTACGCAATTTTCGTGCGACGCGCTATCGCGACGGCGCGATCCGCTGGGATGTCTGGGAGGACGTCGCAGAGCCCGGCCGGGTGGTGGAGGCATTCATCGTCGAAAGCTGGGTCGAGCATCAGCGCCAGCATGCGAGGGTGACCCATAGCGATGCACTGGATCAGGAACTGTTGAGCGCGTTTCACATCGGCGATCAACCGCCCGTCGTCCGCCACCTGTTGCGACCACTTTGACTCTGGACGCTGAGGCCGTGCGGATGGTCCGGGCGACAAGCAAGCAGGAGACGCGACATGATTGAAATGGTCATCGAGCAGCGGCGTTGCGACCTAACACACCATTTCATGCACATAGCGCGTCGCTGATTGCCGGCCGTGGATTACAAGGTCTGTTTTATCCAGGGCGATTGGCTGATGCCGACGGTATGGGACAAGTTCGAGCGTCACTTCAAGGCCTGCGGCTACGCTTGTTGTGTGCTGTCGCTGCCAGCTCCAGGCGAGCAAGGTTGGTACCGAGTTCTGCACGGTAAAGATGCCAGATCATCGCCCCTTGGACGTCTCGTGGATTTTTACGCGGAGCAGATTGCCGCCTTCCCGGCGCCGCCTATTCTGATTGGCCATGCGATGGGCGGGCTGATCGTTCAGCTATTGCTGG
Source organism: Pseudomonas karstica (assembly GCF_009707515.1). Classification (GTDB taxonomy): domain Bacteria; phylum Pseudomonadota; class Gammaproteobacteria; order Pseudomonadales; family Pseudomonadaceae; genus Aquipseudomonas; species Aquipseudomonas karstica. The sequence continues at coordinate 98,385 of NZ_WLYI01000003.1, forward strand.
ACCGTGGTCTGGGCATGGCTGGCATCGCAATAGCTCCTCGTCCACCTCAGTGCGTCTTCCCTGGCATTCGTTCGCTACTGCAGATACTTACGACAAGAGTTGAGCGGATCGAGGGTATGCGCTTTCTACGCCTGACGCCTGCGCAATTCTCCCGCCTGGGGCATCCGGCATCCCGTCAGACAACCGACCCGCTATATGAACGGTTTGTTGGTCGAGTCCCGCAAAAACTGATGACAGCGGTAGCATTAGGCGTGGGTAGCAGGCTGTTCTTCAATCACGAGCGCGGGCCCTTATTACTGATTTCCGGTAGCGATGACCGTATGATTGCCAGTTCTGTAGTTTTGGCCAACTATCTCTATCAGAGACGGTCGTTGGCGCCGACAGATTTCATCTCGCTTCCCGGCTATGGCCACCTGCTCATAACGCAGCCGGGTTGGGAGCAGGTCGCGGATCAAATCATTGAATGGCTTCAGCGACAGTTGGGCTGCTTTTGATGCCGCCCACAGGTTGCAGTACTCAATACAAGACGCGTGCTGGCGCGTGCCGTAGGTGCATTCCTTGCGAATATACGTGGTTTTACTGCTGAGTTTCGTGCTTGGTTGCCTTACGTGCTCAAGTGCAGTTGCGCGCATTTCGGATGAAATCGACCATCGCCGCTGGACCGCCAGCGACCAGGGCCCCAGTTCAGTGGGAGCGCTTGCGCAAACCGCTGATGGATACCTTTGGCTGGGTACTCATGATTCCTTGTATCGCTTCGATGGTTTTGAGTTCGAGAAATTCGCGCCGGCTGACGGTGAGCAACTGGGCGTGGTCTCGGCGCTTCTGAGCTCCAGGGAAGGGCTGTGGGTGGGTTTTCGTGCCGGTGGGGCCCGTTTGATCAATGCAAGCGGCGTGATTCAACCGATTGATCCAGGCCTTCCGGGCGGGGTGGTGTACAGCTTGGCCGAGGACCAGCAAGGACACGTTTGGGTCGCGGCGGATGATGGGCTCGCCCGGCATGACGGCACGGGTTGGCACGTGGTTGGCAAGGAGGCGGGCTTTCCCGACCGGCATGCCCGAGCGGTGCATGTGGATGCAGATGGCTATGTCTGGGCCGCGAGTGAAGAGGCAATATATACGCTTCCCCCAGGGGCATCTGCGTTCATGGAGATTGGCATCAAGAGTCAATCGATCAGCAAAATAGTATCGTCCCCTGCAGGCGACATATGGATAACTGATCGTTCCAGGGACCATCTACTGCGCCTGAAAAAAACAGGCTATGCCGACATTGAGTTTGAAGAGATACCGGCATCACGCACGGTCAGTATCGTTCTGGACGAGCAGGGAGACGCTTGGCTGGGCACGCTGGGAGCCGGTGTGCATCACTTGGCTGCCGGGGCGCTGCCCAAGCCTGTCGAGGATCAGGATGCAATCAACTCATACACCGTTCGCGATGGACTCAGCTCCGACACTATATTGGCCCAGCTAATCGACCGTGATGGCACCCTGTGGGTGGGTACGGATGCGGGCCTGGATCGACTCAAGCGTAAAACACTGTCTCACCTCGCTCTGCCTAGCGGCGCAGGCAGTCATGCATTGGCAGCAAGCGGTGATGGTTCTTTATGGATCGGTTCCGACAATGGCCAGCTAACGGGCCTGCGAGGCGATAGCCATTCCACCTTTGAGTTGGATATGCCGATCACCACATTGGTAAATAGTCAGCAACACGGCTTGTTGATTGGCGGGTATCGGGGGATTTATTCGCTTTCAGGCGATGGTCCGGTGCGCATCGCAACCTTACCTGTCGAATCCGCCCGCGAGGCTGCCATAAGGGCGATGACGGTAGGAACGAATGGGGATATATGGGTCTCAATCAACCGTGCAGGGCTTTTCGTATGGGCTGATAAGCAATGGCGACGCATTGAGCCTGTCAGTGATTCCGAACGGCAGGTGATGCCTGTCAGCGCGTCCCGTGATCTGACGGGCAAGCTGTGGTTCGGCTACCGGGATAATCTTCTGGTGTCCGTTGATGAGCAAAAGACCGCACGTTGGAGCGACCAGCAAGGTTTGAACATCGGCCATGTCACGGCGATGCTGCATTTGCCCGGACGCACCTGGGTAGGTGGTCAACATGGCTTGGCGTATCTCAAGGATGGACGCTTTCATCGCCTGGATCTACCGGCTGCCGGACCTTTTCAGAATATCTATGGGCTCGTCGCCGTACCGGCCGAGAAAAACGCAGCCGAATCCGGGATGGATATCTGGGTACACAGCCGCGATGGAATCTTCAAACTGCCTGCAGCAGAGATCGAGCGAGTAATAGCGGGCGGCAACACACTGTTGTACAGCTCGCACGATCACATTGGCCGGCTACCTATGGACCCATTCAAAGTATTGCCGTTGCCCACTGCGGTCCATACGGAAGATGGCTTGCTATGGTTCACCACCGGAAACGGGGTTGTCCGTGTTGATCCATACCAGCCAACGGATATGGCACTACCACCTGCCGTCACGATCAAGGCGCTGACAGTCGATGGAAATGATTTTGATATCTACGCCGCGCCCGTTCGGTTATCAGCTGCGCCGGAACAGTTGGTTATTACCTATTCAGCATTGAATCTCGCCTCACCAGAGACCATGCGCTTTCAATACCGGCTTAATGGCCATGATTCGCAATGGACCGATGCCGGGCACTCCAGGCAAGCGGTTTTTTCACACCTACGCCCGGGTAATTACGAATTCCAGGTCCGTGCGCTTGGCGAGAATGGGCATTTCACCCCTCCTGATGCAGCTTTAACTGTCACCATTCCCCAGGTTTTCTATCTTCGCCCAGGATTCCTGCTGATCTTTTCAGTAGCGCTGCTGACGCTTGTGTTCTGGATTTCCCGCGTCTATACGCAACGGGAAAAGGCAGCCCTCAGGACCCGCCTTGAGGAGCGCTTTCAGGAGCGCGAGCGCATCGCGCGCGAGCTGCATGACACCTTGCTGCAAAGCGTTCAGGGAATGATGCTCAGCTTCCAGGCGGTCGCGGACAGCCTGCCGGAGGGATCCCGTGCTCGCGATTCGATGGAGCGGGCGCTGGACCGGGCCGAGCAGGTGATTGCCGAGGGCCGCGACCGAATCACAGGGTTGCGTGGCCAGATGGCGCCAGTTGAAGATTTAGCCGTTGCGTTTCAAGCTTTAAAGCTGGAGGCCAGCGTTCCTTTTTCTGCAACCTACCACGTTGGTAACGTGGATGAACCGCTGGCGCTGCGCAACGAAGTTCGTGATGCTTTTTACCAGGTGGGCAGAGAAGCAGTTTCCAATTCGCTTCGCCATGCGCAGGCTACTCGGGTTACCGTTACCTTCACCTACGCGCCGGGCACGTTCGAGATGCTGGTTGTCGACGATGGGGTCGGCATTGATCCGCTCTATCAGCGAATGCACGGGCGCCCTGAACACGGCGGGCTCAGAGGCATGTACGAACGGGCCAGTAGAATTGATGCAACCCTGGCGATAGTTAGCAACCCCTTGAGCGGTACGCGCATTACACTCTCGCTGCCTGGCGCCACGGCCTATGAACACCCAGTGGGCAGTAAACCGAATCGCTCGAGCAGGGCAGGATAAACCTATGGTAGATCACAAGAGGCCTATCACCGTGCTGATAGTGGATGACCATCCGCTGATACGGGAGGGTATTGAAGCAGTAGTGGGTGGTTATGACGATATCACCGTGGTGGGGGAAGCCTCTAACGGGATTGAGGCAATCCGGTTATACCGAACGACGCAACCAGACGTCACGCTTATGGATGTACAGATGCCTGAGCTAGACGGAATTGGTGCAATCAGCTCCATCATGTCCGAGTTCCCGCAAGCTTGTATTGCTGTGCTCACTACCTACCGAGGGGATGTAAGGGCGCTACAAGCCATCAAGGCTGGGGCGCGAGGCTATCTTTTGAAAAGCACGTTGCGCCATGAACTCATTGAAACCATACGTGCCCTGGCCGCCGGAAAACGCTGCTTTCCCCCGGAAATTGCGGCTGAATTGGCGGCTCACATGGACCAGGATGGTCTCACCAATAGAGAGGTTCAGGTGCTCAGACATGTCGCCGACGGCTCGTCGAACAAGGAGACGGCCCTTGCACTGGCAATAGGTGAAGACACAGTGAAAGGGCATTTGCGAAATATTATGGACAAGCTGGGAGCCCATAACCGTACTCACGCGGTGACTATCGGTATCCAGCGAGGGATTATCGAACTTGCGCAATAAATAATACCCCCCCCCCTTTAGTGTTGGTTAATGCCTCCTCGTTTGGGGCTGTGCCAGGCCCCACCACAACGCCATCCTGTGCTGCCATGGTGACGAGTTAAACGCGCCACCAAGATTTGATCCCGGCCTAGGAGCGTTAGCTGTGAACGGGAATACCAGCGCAGATTACGTATTGGACAACACCGCCTCTCGTGGTCCCAACTATTTGAAACAGACGAGGCAACTGCTGACGTTGCTGATGGAGGCGGAGCGAGCCATTCAACGTGATCCCGACATCGCTTCGACTTACCTTAATCAGGCAATTGACCTGTTGGCAGTCGACAATCAAAGCAAACCTTTGCCGCACAGAAACAGGGGAGGGTTGGCTCGATGGCAAATCTCCCGTGTAGATGAATACATACATGAGCATGTCGAACATTGCATACGGACAACCGAACTGGCTTCGTTACTGAGCCTGAGCGTCAGTCATTTTTCGCATGCGTTCAAACAGACAACCGGCATGACTCCGCTGATGTATGTGACCGCCGCACGAGTGGAGGCAGCACGGCAATACATGCTGTGTTCAGCGCATTCCTTAAGTGACATTGCGCTTAGCCATGGATTTTGCGATCAGTCGCACTTTTGCCGAGTATTCAGGCGCGAAACAGGCTTGTCACCGCAAACCTGGCGAAAGCTGCATGCTGCAACTCCTCACTTTACTCCCAAGCGGCTTAAAGCCGCCCAAACTTGAGTGGGTATTCGATAACCATGTAGATCCTGTCAATGTCGTCACCGCCTTGGGCTCTGTTTGCCCGATGTACCACGTGGGACAACTGAAAAGACAAGTCTTTGGCCGGCCCTGACTGCAGCACATACCGAAGATCGATATCGCGCTCCCAGTGTCGCCCGCCATCGCCTTGTTGAGGAGCGTACTCTCCGGTCGATTCGTCGAAAGGGTTATAGCCGCCGCCTTTGGGCGCGTGGGTTGCGTCGATACCGCGCCCGGCGACGTAACGAATCATGAATTTCAATCCAGGTATGCCGTAGCTGCCCAGGTCGAGGTCATAACGGGCCTGCCAGGAATGTTCATGGGGGCCATTGAAGTCGGCATACTTGATCGAATTGGCAAGGTAAATGGAGTCGCCGCCGATAAAGTCGAATGGGGTGTTGCCGTTGATCTTTTGGTAGGCGAGGGTGAAGGCATGGGCTCCGGCGGTGTATTTGCCAGCCAGGCTGTAGGCGGTGTTATTGATGGCTCCGGCCACGGACTCGCCATAATCCCTGGTGTGATAAACGTTACCGTCGACGAATAACCCGGATTGCTTGAGGTGCAAGTTGGCATAGTATTGGTGCCAGGTGTCACTCAGCTGTGAGGCATAAAGCGCACCGCCTACCGGGCGCTCTTCAAACAAGTTGGCGCCAATGAAGTCGATGCCGCCCGTTCGGGAACTTGCACCATAGCCGGAGAAATCGCCTTTACGGGTCGATGCGTTCTGATTCTTGAACGCCGTGAAGTGACCTGCCAGCACATGCATGTCATCGATTTCACGGCTATCCAGTAGCAGGCCAGTGGCGTACTCGGGCTGCAGGCGTTTGTCGGCCGTGTCGAATACCGGCGTTTGCACCGTCATTTCACCGAACGCCAAGGTGGTGCGAGAGGTGCGCAGCTTAAGGGCGCCGCCACCACTGGAATAATTGTCCTCGCTACGACCCTCTTGATCGAGTGGCAGTAATCCCGCCCCGGAATGCCCCTTGCCGCCGTCCAGCTTCAAACCCAGAAACACATGGGCATCAATGCCAAAACCAATAGTGCCAGAGGTAAATCCGGACTCAAACGACGTAATGTACCCTTGGGCCCATTCCTGAATGTGGTTTTTGCCTGAAGGCGAAGATGATCGATAGTCATTGCCGAGGTAAAAATTTCGACTGAGCACTTCAAGTGAAGAGCCTTCTCGAAACCCTTCTGACGGTTGTGCAGCCTGCGACGCCAAGGCTGTTCCACTGGGGGTGCAGATGACCAAAAGAAGCCCGCAAGTGACTCGCAGGTCAGTCACTTTTCTTCGTCCTTAAGCGGCAAAACCAAGGCGTAATGCTTGCCGTATTGTTCGTCGCTCGCATGTCCATCGCCTCACAGAAGTCGAAGAAATGATCGCGCATTTTGTAACGCCAGAATTGGACAGGCGTGCGGTTTTTTTGGATGGCTGTGCGGAGTTAGCAAAATCGTAAGGGCCGGCGAACACACCTTCCGAACTCCAGCATTAAGGACGATGGTGTATATACGGCCGATGATCACGTATTGCGTAATTGCCATCGTCCTGGAAGATTGTTCAGCGGCACGGAGGTTTTACTCTGCTTGGCCTCCAGCGCTTCACAAACAGGGCTGAAGGCATGCGAAGGTTACCAATTCTTCCCAATAAACGCGGCAGCCGCGTCCAGTGCATGCCGCGCTCCTTGAAGCTCCATCACTGACCGTTGAAATACGTGATGAAGGCCTTCGTAGATGGCCAAATGAACTTCCCCCCCGTTAGCGGCAACGCGATCAGCGTATCGTCGCGCATCGTCAAGCAATCGCTCGTCGCTTCCTACCTGAATCAGCAACGGCGGGAGCCCGGCAGTGCTTGCGTACAAAGGCGATGCTCTACCGTCAAATGGACTCGTTCCGGCGAGGTAGGACTGTGCAGCATTGGCAAGTATATCTGTTACTGGAAATATCGGGTCGTAGCTGTTTGGCGAGCTGAACGACCCTCCCTCCAGCGCCAGGTCGACCCACGGCGAGTAGAGCACCGCCGAAGCAATCAGTGAGCGGATATCAATTGCTGAGATACTAGCGAGAGCCAGCCCGGCTCCGGCGGAATCCCCGACCATAGAAATTCGAGTGATCCCTTGAGCGTTGAGCCAGGCCAGCGCGTCTACAGCCGCATCGAACGCAGCAGGGAACGGTTGTTCTGGCGCTAGCGGATAATCAAGCACGAAAGTCGCGACGCCGACGCGCTTAGCCAGTTGGCTCGCTAGCCCCCGATAAGCCTGGGCTGATCCCAACGAATAGGCGCCCCCATGAATGAACATGATTACCCGATCACTTGGCGCGCCTTGCGGGCGAACCCACCAACCGGTTACCCCTGTATCATCCGACGGCTCACAGACCATCTCTTCTGCGATGGGCGTACTTGCCGTCATCCGGTCGTAGGCCTCGCGCATCGAGCCGGCTGCATTGGCGAAATACCCACTTAAAGCGGCCAGTACATTTTTTTCCGCTTCGCGCTCACTGTCGGTTATTGGGTAACGGGTTTCGGATACGCGATTATTTACGGGGGCAGACATAGATGAGTTTCCTCGTCAAGGCAAACAGGTTGTCCAGGAGAGGGAACGGTAACTGATTCTCTAATTTAGAAATATGAGTAAAAAGAGCTACCATCTATTCCCAGATGGACTTTTCAGGTGCTGACAAATGGATCAGATCGACGCCATCAAATTGTTCATTCGAGTGGTTGAGCGGGGAGGTTTTTCGGCAGCCGCGCGCGAGGCGGGCGTTGGCCAATCTGCGGTGAGTAAGCAGATTGCCGCTTTGGAAGAACGATTGGGTGCGACGTTGTTGTTAAGAACGTCGCGCAGCCTGCGCGTGACTGAAGCAGGTCAGCGCTTCTATAGCTCCGCTTTACAGTGGGTGGGAGATTACACTGATATGGTTGCGGCGGTCGCCGATAGCCAGGCGGCGCCATCGGGCAACATTCGGATCGCTGTCGCCCCTGTTTTCGGGCGTCTGTATGTAGTGCCACATCTGGCATCGTTCTTCGAGCGCTACCCCGGTATCAACGTCGAGACCACCGTTTCGGACCGCCATGCCAACTTGATCGAGGAGGGTGTAGATTTCGCTATTCGCCATGGCGAACTGGAGGATTCCAGCTTGACCGCACGGCGTCTTGCCACGAGCCCGCTTGTGACTGTCGCGAGCCTTGGCTACTTGCAACGACATGGTGAGCCAGTAACGCCAAATGACCTGCAACAGCATGGGTGCATTCTGTTCAGCGGGCGTGAGGAAACTCGCCCGTGGCGGTTCGTGGACATGAACGCCACATCTATCACTTTGCGCCCCGAAGGCCGTTTTTGTAGCAACGATGGCGAACAAATCAGGACTGCCGTGCTCGGGCACATTGGCATCGCTCAGGTGCCAGCGTGGCTTGTGATGCCCGAACTTATTTCAGGACAATTGCGAGCAATCCTCCCGAATCATGCGACTGGCGAGGTGCCGATCAGCGCGGTGTACCCGTCCCGACGTGTGCTCACACACAAAGCTCGATTGCTCATCGAACTACTTAGCGAAATGCTCAACCGAGATTTGCGCGCTGCAATTACAACTCAATACCCCCTGTAGTCGGCCGCTGCCTTTGAGATCTTTTTTTGCGCATCGTAAAACGACGGGTAGCGTATGCACTCGGGCATCACGTCACGTAATAAACCGGCTGCCACTTATGCGGAAGCAGCTGCTTGATTTCACTCGCCCGCTGCGTTGGCAGGCGCGCGAGAACATCCCTCAGATATGCATACGGATCATAGCCATTCAGCCGCGCAGACTGGATCAAGCTCATGATCGCTGCTGACCGTTTGCCGCTGCGTAACGACCCTGCGAAGAGCCAGTTCTTGTGCCCAAGAGCCCATGGCCTGATTTGGTTTTCGGCCCAATTGTTGTCTATGGGTACGGCCCCGTCATCAAGGTAACGCGATAGCGCTGGGCGATCATCCAGGCATGCAGCATGTCCATCACCGGAACGGCTTTCTCTTGCCGTAATCGGCGCCGTAAATCCGGCTCCAAATCGCGGACCTCGCTCTCGATTTCGTACAACAATTGGATATAGCGCAGGGCTTGCTCGGCGAGCGTGCTTTTATTCGTCGCATGCAACTCGAAGAGCTTACGCCGTGCATGGGCCATACCAACGCATTTCGTAGGGGGTAGGGGAGGTGGTAAGGAAAAAATCTCCCTTTTCCACCTCGCTCAAACTCCAGTCTTCACCAGCCAGACGCTCTTCAACCGTGACATCTCCGCATAGAGTCCAAACAATCAAAGGCTCAGCTACTGCGGGTACTATGACGCTTTCTTCAATACGTTCTCGATTAAAAACCTGCACCAATACGTCTTTCGAAGAAATGCCATCGGATGCGGCAATATGTTCGCCACGAATGTGTGCTTCCAAGCCTGTGGCAGAAGTTCGCTCAGCGCTATCCACGACTCAATTCTCCCAACTACCAGCATAAAACGGCACCATCGTTTACCTTAACCATGAAAGGCGGGAAGGCAACGACGGATGTGTTTTTGGCCTGACAATCTACCAACAAGATCCACTCACAGAATCAGGCAAGTTGTCGGTAGGGTCTGACTAACGGCTGCCTGCCTTAGATGCGAGTCGGTCACAGCGTTGAGCAATGAACGATGCTCATCGCAGCCACGCGGACAGGTGCACCGGTGCGTAGCGACCGTGAAGAGAAACGGCACTGAAGGCAGTTACCTCGAACACAAAGAACGTGGCCGGTTGAGAGGCTGGTTTGTCGAATCAGTGGTTTAGGCTGCTCATGAACATATCTGACATGGCACTTGATTTAACATAATATACATTATGCGAACTGTCCTATTGAAGGATCAGGGTCAGTGGAGGTCAGATTTCAAGCCCTATATGGATGACGTTACCATTCCACTGGCCTGAAGCATTTTGCTCTCCAATCACCAGGCACTGACCTTGGCCGTCTGCCGCCGCGATCAGCGTGCCGTTGTTCGACCAGATTGAGCTGCGTCCTGCACATTCCCATTCGCCCGATACGCCGCCATGGTTCGCAAGCAACACCATTATGTGATGTGTTGCCGCGTAATCAGCCAGTTGCTTGCTTTCAGAAGCATATGCCGTCTTTGAAATCAAAACGCTGGCGGCATAGATTTCAGCATTCGTATCCCGTGCTGCAATGCGATGACTGGGTTGCATTGCATCAGCGCAGATAGCCAAGGCTATTTTCCGGGTCTCGATAGTTAAAGGTTCGCCGCCCGTACCAAGACTGAACACCCGGTCTTCACCTGGGTGCAGGTATTGTTTGCTGTACAGCGACTGACAGCCATCAGCGTGGAATACCAATGCGCCAATCACTAAATCCGAGTTTTCAGGCAACCTCAATGGCGCGCCCACTACGGTTGTGATCCCACTGTTGCGGGCCAGTTCTTTTATCGGTACCAAGCGCGCATCGTCAGGCCCTATGGCTAGTTGCGCAGACGCTTCAAGTTCATAACCGGTGAGCGATAGTTCAGGAAAAATCAGAAATTGGACACCGTTGCGAGCAGCTACACGCATGATTCGTAGATGCTGCTCAATGTTGGCTGGTATGTCTTGGGCGATAGAAACAGACTGTGCTGCAGCGACTATAAATGACATGGAGCATCCCTTCCTCACTCGCTATATATTCGCATTTAATATAACTATACTAAATAGTCCTTTAGTTTAGTTATATCAAGGCTCTCCACAAACTCACCTATCAGTGCACTCTACCCTCCCCCCATCTGCAGCAGATACGCCCAGGGATAAATCCCTCGCTGGTGCCCATCGCTGAAGATCAATTGCACGCCATAGCCCTGAATGTGAACCTCCAGCACTCGTACGTTTTCAGGCACCTGGGGTGGCGTGCCCTTTAATCGAAAGGCCTGGCATTGTGAGCACGGGCACTCGCGCCGCAACCGGGCATGGTCGATCCACTGTTCACCGTCGGCCCACTCCAGCCTGAGACGGTGGTTGTCATTCTTACCGATGCTTTTCGGTGCGGCGACGTTCACTGCAGTTGCGCCAGGGCAATGCGTACTGCCTTGCGAACTTCCGGGTCACTGTCGTCGGCGGCATCACGCAAGGCCGTCAGTGCCTGTCGGTCACCCAGTTCGCCCAAGGCCAGGGCCGCTTCCTTGCGTAGGTTGCTGATGCTGTGGCCCAGTGCCTGGATCAGTGCGTCCAGCGCCGGTAGATAACGAAGCCGCCCCAGGCTGCGAGTGGCTCGCAGGCGGACTTGCCAATAATCATCGGCCAGCGCGTTGATTAATGCGTCGCCGGCGCTGGCACTGCCGACTTTGCCCAGGGTGGTTGCCGCCTCTTCACGAACTTGCCATGTCGTATCCTGCAAGGCCTGGTAAAGCGCCGGCAATACCCGCTCATCGTTCGCCAAGCCCAAGGCGCCAGTGGCGGCCCGTCGTACTTCAGTGTCCGGGTCGCTGCTGGCGAGTGTGGCCAGGCGTTCCAGGGCTGGCAGGTGCTTGAGCCAGCCCAGCACACCTACGGCTTCGCGGCGCACGCCGGCATCGCTGTCGGCCAGCGCCTGCAGTGCCGCAGGTGCGGCGTCTTCAAGGCGTAATTCGCGCAACGCACGAAACACCGCGGTGCGCACAGTAACGTCGGCATGCCCGGTCCAAGGCACCAACAGCCTGCCAGCCTGTTTCGTTTTGAGCACGCTCAGGCTCTGGGCGGCGGCTTCACGCACTGACGTTTCGGTGTCGGTCAACGCCAGGCACAGCGCCCCTACCACCTCGTCTTCTTCCCATGCTTCCAGCAGGCTGGCCGCCTGGGCGCGAACTTCGGTGGCCGGGTCATTGCCCAGGCTGTCCACCAGCCATACCAGGCCATCGGGGTCTTCCAGGTCTGCCAGATCGATCAGGGCAATACGGCGCACACCCGCATCCGACGCTTGTAGTCGGGGACGCAGGGCTTCTATTTCAAGGTTTTCATCAGTCATAAGGCAAATCGCGGTTTGGGTTGGTCGGTAGGCAGCCCGAGCGGGTTGAGGCGCGGCAACTGGCGGCCGTCTTCATGGTGCAGCAGCTCCAGGCAATGGCGCTTGAGGTGGGTAAACTGCGCAGTGGTCATCAGCTCAGTGCGGCGCGGCCTCGGGAAACTCAGGCTGAAATCTTCGATGATGCGGCCAGGGCGCGGGCTCATGATCAGGATGCGGTCGGCGAGAAACAGCGCTTCGTCTATGTCATGGGTCACGAACACTACGGTGGTGCGAATCCGGGTCCAGATGTCCAGCAACAAGGCCTGCATTTTCATGCGGGTCAGGGCATCCAGTGCACCAAAGGGCTCATCCATCAGCAGCAGGCTGGGACGGTTGACCAGCACCCTGGCGATCTCAACCCGCTGTTGCATGCCGCCGGATAACTGATTGGGCCACCGCTCGGCGAAGCCTTCCAGGCCCACCAGCGCCAGGATCTCATCGGCAGCGGCCAGGCGCTCGGCCTTGGCCACGCCGCGCATTTTCAGGCCAAAGGCAACGTTTTCCCGTACTGAACGCCACGGAAACAAGGTGTGCTGTTGAAACACCATGCCCCGTTGCTGCGATGGCCCGACCACCGCTTTTGCGTCCACACGCAGCGAGCCCTGGCTAGGCCTCAGGTGGCCGGCCAAGGCGCCGAGCAACGTCGACTTGCCACACCCGGACGGACCGAGGATGCACACGAACTGTCCGGGTTCGATCTGGCAGTCCAGGGCTTTCACCGCCTCGAATGCTTGCTGCTGTTCGCCCAGGACGATGGACAAGTTGCTAATCTCGATGCGGCCTTCAAGCTGAGTATTGAGGTTCATCAGGCTTTACCTCGTGGACGATGCCAAGGGGTGAGCAATGCGCCCAGGCGCTTGACCAGCAGGCTGCTGCCCATGCCCAGCACACCGATCAATAACATACCGACGACAATGTCGGCGTAGTTCTGGATGGTGTAGGACTCCCAGGTGTAATAGCCGATACCGAACTGGCCGGAGATCATCTCTGCCGTGACCAGGCAGAACCACGAGGTGCCCATGCCGATGGCAAGGCCCGTGATGATGCTCGGCGCCGCGCCCGGCACAATCACTTCGAGCAGGATCGCCCGCCGCCCTGCCCCCAGGCTGCGCGCCGAGGCGATCAGGCGAGGGTCGACGCCTTCAACCCCATGCACAGTGTTGAGCATGATCGGAAACAGCGCGCCAGTGAACGTGATGAACACCATCGACAGCTCCGACGACGGGAACATCAGGATCGCCAGGGGAATCCAGGCCACTGCAGGAATCGGGCGAATCACCTCCAGGGGCGGCAGCAGTACATCTTCGGCCCATTTCGAGCGACCGATGGCGATGCCCAGGCCGACACCTACCAGCACCGCCGCCAGGTACCCTTCAAAGACCCTGAGCAAGCTGGCGCTCAAGTGCTGGGCCAACTTACCCGAGTCCGCCAGGCCCAGTGCCGCCTGGATCACCGCCCCAGGCGTCGGCACATTGGCGAAGGTCACCAGCCACAGGTTCCAATGGGCGCTGGCCGCTACTTGCCAGAACAGCAGGCAGAACAGCAATGAGGCGGCCCTGGGTATCCAGCGCAACGCAGTATTTGACATGAATGCACGCTCCGTCAGGGCGCAGAACCGATCTGCGCCCGTGGCTATATCAATGACCGGCAACCGCCTGCGCGCCAGCATCAATGAAATTGAACACCTTGCCACCCTGGGCCTGGGCGTACTGTTGCGCCTGGTCCTTGAGCAGGAATGCACTCAACTTGCCTTGCCCATCACTGGCAAACCACGCTTGGCTGGCCAGTAACTTGATGCCGCTGTCTTCGGCCTGGGCGTACACCGCCCTCACCTGCTTGCCGTCTTTTTTCAACTCGGCGAGCGCGGTAAAGGCCGTTTCTGCAGAGGCATAATGGCGCACCTTGGGCTCACCCTTGACCCAGATTTGCGCGACGTGTTTCCAGTCGGTTATCGGCGCTCCGGTCTGCGCATCGTTGGCCTTGAGCGGCGCCTGGGCGTAATTGGCCAGTTGCGCGTTGTAGTCCAGGCCGGATGCCTTGAAGGCCTCGCGAATGTACTGGTCATCAATGAAGGTGTTGAGGTCCAGCCCACGATCAGCCTTTTTCAGCAGTTTGAGGGTATCGATGGCCGTGCCCACCGCCTGGCGGTATTGCGGCTTCCAGCTCAGGTCACGGGTTTGCACGCCCAGCGGGCCGTGGAACAGGTAATTGACCTCGGCTTCAACCCCGGTGACCTTCTCGATCAACTCGCTGTACTTCTCTGGCTCTGCGCTCAGTAACTGATTGGCCTCAATACTGGCGCGCAGGTAGGCGACGACCACTTCCGGGTATTGGCGGGCGTAGCTTTCATCTACCAGGGCGCCGTGGAAGGTCGGGGTATTAGATTGTGAACCGTCGTAGATCTTGCGGGCAAAACCCCGGTTGGGGAACAACTCGCCAAAGGGCACGAAATCGGCGTGAGCCTCGATCTTGTTCGCCTGCAACGCCGAGCCTGCTATTTCCGGCGCCTGGGCGATGATGTTGACGTCCTTGAGTGGGTCCCAGCCTTGGGCTGCGACCGCGCGCAGTAACATGCCGTGGGCAGTCGAGGCGAATGGCACTGAAATGGTCTTGCCCTTCAAGTCCGCGAGGGACTGTGCGGTGGATGCGATCGGCACGACGATCCCGTTGCCGCTGCCCTCGATGTTGCCCGACAGCACATTGATAAACAGGCTGTGCTTGCCCGCGGCCTCGAAGGCCACGCCGTTGAAGGCCCCAGGAAAATCGGCCATGGCGCCGAAGTCCAGCTTGCCGGCGACCATTTCGTTGGTCAGCGGCGCGCCACTGGTGAAGTTCTTCCACTGGATGTCATAGGTGGCGTCCTGGTACTTACCGTCGTGGGGCAGGTATTTTTCCAACAGGCCCAGTTCGCGGATCAGCAAGCCGCCCGCTGCACAGTTGATGGTGGTGTCCTGAGTGCCGATGGCCACCCGGATGGTGTGTGCCTGCACGGACAGGCTAAAGGAGGCCAGCACCAGGCTGGTCAGGGTTGCGCGCAATAACATTGGGTGTGTCCCCTCGAATCATGGTTGTAATAGTCGTCTCCGCCACGATCAGGCGTGGTGGGAAACGAGGGGGTGTGGCGTTGGCGTCCGGTGTTTGCGGATAGCGTGGGTGAAGCGGTGAACCTGGAATCTCAACGCAACAGGTACGGGATCTCGACCTTGACCGCACCTGTTGGGCAGTCCTTTTCGCAGGGCATGCAGTACCAGCATTCGTCGAATGCCATGTAGGCCTTTTGCGTCGCGGGATTGATCGCCAACAGGTCCATTGGGCACACATCGACGCAGACCGTGCAGCCTTTCTCGGCAATGCACTTATCTTCATCGATCGTCACCGGCGCGTTGGAGCGGAAAAATATTTCCTGGGGCTGATAGGCCATTTCACGGTGTCCTTGGCGCTTTTGCGCTCTATTAAGGTGTGGCGTGCTACACAAAGGCTCAGGCAGCGTCGGCGCCTACCCGCAGGCGGTCGTAAGCCTGCATTTCTTCGGCATCCAGCGGGATGACGTAGGGTTCAACGGCTTTCTTGAAGCTGACCATGCGCCCGTCCTCGCCCTTCTTCAGGTGGCAATGACAGAACCAGTCGGCATCATTGCGCTGTGGGTGATCCACCCGATGGTGATACAAGCCCCAGCGACTTTCGGCGCGGTACAACGAGGCCCGCGCAGCCATCTCGGCACAGTCGCGAATCACGCTGGTTTCCATGGCGCGCATCAGCTCATGGGCGTTGTGCGCCTTCATTTGGCCAAGGTCGCGCTCGATGTCGGCGAAGCGTTGCAGGCCGATTTCCATCTTGCGAGTCACCTTGGGCGGTTGTAGATAGTCGTTGACGAAGCGCCGCAGCTTGTACTCGACCTGGGCCGGTGGCAGGCCGGTCTCCCGCTCCAGTGGCGCATAAACCCGAGCTTGTTCGGCGGCTACCTGCGTGGCGTTCAGGGCGCTGAAGTCCCGCTCGACCACGTACTGCGCGGCGTTGGTGCCGGCGAACCAGCCATAGGTAAACGCACCCAACATGTAGTTATGGGGCACGGCCGCCATGTCGCCTGCCGAATACAGGCCCTTGACCGAGGTCTCGGCGCGTTCGTTGACCCATACCCCCGACGCCGAATGACCGCTGCAAAAGCCAATCTCGGAGATGTGCATTTCCACCATGTCACTGCGGTAATCAGTCCCGCGGTTGGCGTGAAACTGGCCGCGACTTGGGCGCTCATTACTGTGCAGGATCTGCTCGATGTTCTGGATGGTTTCCTCGGCCAGGTGATCGAGCTTGAGAAACACCGGGCCGTTACCGCTTTCCAGCTCCTGGTGGAACTCCCACATCATCTGTCCACTCCAGTAGTCGCACTCGATGAAGCGCTCGCCCTTGTTGTTGGCGGTATAGCCGCCCAGCGGGCCGGTCACATAGGCGCACGCAGGGCCGTTGTAATCCTTGATCAACGGGTTGATCTGGAAGCACTCCAGGTTCGCCAGTTCGGCGCCGGCGTGATAGGCCATGGCGTAGCCGTCCCCGGCATTGGTCGGGTTTTCGTAGGTGCCCATCAGGTAGCCCGATGACGGCAAGCCCAGCCGGCCCGCAGCGCCGCAGCACAGGATCACCGCCTTGGCCTTGATCACATGGAAGTCGGCGGTGCGGCAATCAAACCCCATCACGCCGTTGACCGCACCCTCGCTGTCGGTGAGCAAGCGGGTGCAGACCAGCCGGTTGGTGATGGTCACCCGAGCGCGCTTGAGCTGGCGATACAGGACCTTCTTAATGTCATGTCCTTCGGGCATCGGCAGCACATAGGCGCCCATGTGATGGACCTTTTTCACCGCATAGTCGCCGGTCTCGTCCTTTTCGAACTTCACACCCCAGCGGTCCAACTGCTCGATGGTTTCATAGCTGTGGGTGGCGTAGGCATACACCGCGGCCTGGTTGACGATACCGTCGTTGGCAATGGTGATTTCCTTGGTGTACTGCTCTGGCGTCGAGTGGCCGGGGATGATGGCGTTGTTCAGGCCGTCCATGCCCATGCTGATGGCACCGCTGCGTTTGACATTGGCTTTGTCCACCAGCAATACCCGCAAGTCGCGGTTGGCTTCCTTGGCCTTGATCGCCGCCATGGGGCCTGCGGTGCCGCCACCAATCACGACGATGTCGTATTCCAATTCCAGTGTTTTTCGGCTCACGGACGGCTTCCTCGTTCACGGTCGATGCGCAGGCGATACTGAAAGGCATCACCCCGGTAATACAGGTGTTCAAAGTCCACGGGCAGCCCCTCGCTGGTATGGGTCAAGCGTTCGATGCGCATGATCGGCGAGCCGGGTTCGACGCTGAGTGCCTGGGCCAGGTCGCTGTCTGCCAGCACCGCGTCGATGGCCACGTCGGCGTGGCCCAGTTGCAGGCCGCAGTCGTTTTCCAGGATCAGAAAGATATCGCGAGTCACCAGATCGGCGTTTTCCAGGCGTTCGCCCAAGGCTTGCTTGATGTAGGTGATTTCCAGTGATACCGGCTCGCGATTGATCAGCCGTACGCGCTTGATCTGCGTGACGGTTGTGCCCTCCTCCACCCCCAGGCGCTCGGCCACCTGCTTGTCAGCAGGCACAAAGCGAAAACTGCGCAAACGGTTGATCACCTCGTAACCGCGCTCGGTCATGGATTCGGCCAAGCCTTGCAAGGTGCTGACATTTTGATAGGCCTTGGGCTTGGCAACGAACGTGCCCTTGCCGTGGATCTTGTAGATCAAGCCTTCCTTCTGCAGGTCGCCCAAGGCCTGGCGCACAGTGATCCGGCTGACCTTGAAGCGTGTGCCCAACTCGCTTTCCGACGGCATCTGCGTATTGGGTGAGTATTCCCCGTCAAGGATGCGCCCCCGCAGCAGGTCGCGCAGTTGTGCATGTAGCGGGATGCTGGACAGCGGGAATAAGGTGGAGATGGAACCGCTCATCAGGCTCACTTGTCATAACGAGTTATGACATGATCATAGTGAGTATAAGAATTAAAATTAAAATACCGTTTGAGCATAAGCTTAAAGCCAGAAGGCCTGGTTTCTGCCGCTGCCGAGGCACGAGGCTGCGACAAGGGCCGCAGGACCTTCGGCAATTTCAAGGCCCAGGCGACTGCTGCGCAGCCGATCGCAGGCTGTGCCAGCGGCTACAGGTGCTGGTCCACGTCAGGCAGACAGGCTACAAGTCAAACCGGTCTATCGCCCGCCGCCGCTCATTATCATCGCGCACGTCATAACTGGCCGTGGTCTGGATGTTGGTGTGGTGCGCCAGTTTCTGGGCGATGGACAGGTCGTGCTCTTCAATCACCCGCGTAATAAACGAACGCCGGAAATCATGGGGCATGATCTTTACTCCCACTTGCTGCCCGCGCTGGCGAGCGATGTAGTAAATCGCATGCTTGGTGATACGTTCCCGAGTGACGTGGCTGCCCCGGCGAATACGGTTGAACAGAAAACTGTCGTCCTCTTCTCCCTCTTTGAGCTGCTCGCGACGAAATGCCAACCAGGCCTGCAGCTTGGCCAAGGCCCAGGCTGGTGCGTACTTGATCAGTTCCTTGTTGCCCTTGCCGATCACCCGCAGGCTGCGCTCCTCGAAATTGACCTGAGCCAGGTCGAGGTTGACCGATTCCGACTTGCGCATGCCCGACCCGTACAAGATTGCGATGACCGCCGCATCGCGCAGGCCCTGTGGGCGTGGGTCGGCGGCGCAGACATCGAGCAACTCGCGAATCAGCGAGCGCCGCAGGTTGCGGCCCGGGCTCAAGCGCGTGCCGGACGTGGCCTTGACCGAGCGCATTTTCAACAGGTGGTCCTGGCTGATCAGGCTCATGCGCCAGGCTTCGTTCATCACCCCGCGCACCGCGTTGACGTACAGCGACGAGGTATTGGGCGCATAACCGTCTTCTCGCAGCACGGCCACCAAGGCCATTACCTGCTCGGGCTGCAGCAAGTGCCAGGGGATGTCTTCCAGGTTGACCTCTTCAAAGCCCAGGCGGTCGGCGGCGTCTTGCAGCACGTAGCGCATGGTCAATTGGCTTGATGAGGCCAGGCGCGCGAGATAGAGCGTCAGGGGGTTGCGGGAAATCTCAGTCAAAATATATTAGCCTTTGGATTAAATACCTTTGCTAAGAACATGTTTAGTATAAGTATTTATTGGTTTGGCGAGCGCCCAGTCTAACGCAGCCCCGCGTCTCCTACCAAACCATGGGCTTTTTGCTCGCCCAGGCAGGGTTTGGGCCTGCTGTGGGCCCAGTGGGAACTATTGTCCTCATGGTCAGGAGAGTGACTCGGCGGCAATCTGTTTAATCGACTCGATAAATGACTTACGTATGAAGGTTAGATAACGAAGAGGTTATCGTTTGTCGGCCTCCTAACTGTTTTATCTGAACACTCGCTGTCTACCCATCAAATAAACGGTTTTTTCATCCGGCTTTCATATTCGTTCTACAATTTTGCGCTTAATCTTGGGCCCACAGCTTGAACACACACCGCGTTTTCAGACTAACCTGTTGATTATGCTTTACCTTTGACCACTCTAGTGTTTACTCCAAGGCTCCGACGCCGGGCTCGATTGCCAGCCACCGGGGTTGTCAATGAATGGCAAGACAGCAGTTCTTTTTTATTCAGGCGCCTGCACTTTCAATCATTGACTGTTGTCGTCTTTATGCTCCAAGTTGCTCTAACCTGAGGTCATGAATCTTTGAAACCCTACCCTATTCATTGTGTGTCGATCGTTATCCCGGTCTACAACGAAGAACAGAGCCTGCCTGAACTGCTGCGTCGCACTACGGCGGCGTGCAAGCAGTTGGCGTATGAATACGAAATCATCCTGGTGGATGACGGCAGTCGCGACAGCTCGGCGCAGCTACTGGAAGAGGCTGCAGCCGAACCCGGTAGCCAAGTGGTGGCGGTAATCCTCAACCGTAACTACGGCCAGCACGCTGCAATCATGGCCGGCTTTGAACAATGCCGGGGCGACGTGGTGATTACCCTCGACGCTGACCTGCAAAACCCACCGGAAGAAATCCCACGCCTGGTCGAGCAGGCCGCCCTGGGTTACGACGTGGTCGCCACCGTACGTAACAACCGTCAGGACTCGGCTTTTCGCCGTTGGCCTTCGCGCCTGATCAACCTGGCCGTGCAGCGCTCCACCGGCGTGGCCATGAGCGACTATGGCTGCATGCTGCGTGCCTACAGGCGCACCATCGTCGACGCGATGCTGGCTTGCCGCGAACGCAGTACCTTTATTCCGATCCTGGCCAACAGCTTTGCCCGTCACACGACGGAAATCCCAGTGCATCACGCCGAGCGTGAACACGGTGAGTCGAAATACAGCGCGATGCGCCTGATCAGCCTGATGTTCGACCTGCTGACCTGCATGACCACCACACCCCTGCGCCTGTTGAGCATTGTCGGTTTCAGCCTTGCGGCGCTGGGCATGCTCTTCGCCTTTGCGCTGGTGATCATGCGCCTGGCCTTCGGCGCAGACTGGGCGGGCGATGGGATGTTCGTGTTGTTCGCCGTGCTGTTCGTCTTCACTGGCGGTCAGTTCATCGGCATGGGCCTTTTGGGTGAATACCTGGGCCGCATGTACAGCGACGTACGCGCACGGCCACGCTTTTTTATTGAAAAGGTGCTACGCAACCAGCCAGTCCCGCCTGTACCACCGGCTGTGGTGGTTGACGGCCTGGTTTCTTCTCGCGCTTCCACTTCCCCTTCCGATCAGGTTTCGTCATGAATCCAAAAGCTGTTGTCTTCGCCTACCACGATATTGGCTGTGCAGGCATTGAAGCCCTGCTCAATGCGGGTTACGACATTGCTGGCGTATTCACCCATGCCGATGACCCCAAGGAAAACAACTTCTATGCATCCGTCGCGCAACTGTGCGCCCGCAACGGTATCCCAGTGCATGCGCCGGAAGACGCCAACCACCCGCTGTGGGTCGAGCGCATCGCCAAGCTCAAGCCTGAGTACATTTTCTCCTTCTACTACCGTAACCTGCTGAGCGAAGCCCTGTTGGCGACCGCCAGCAAAGGCGCGTTCAACCTGCACGGGTCCTTGCTGCCCAAATACCGTGGCCGCGCACCGGCCAACTGGGTACTGGTCAAGGGCGAGACCGAAACCGGCGTGACCCTGCACCGCATGGTCAAGCGTGCCGATGCCGGCGCGATCCTGGCCCAGCAAAAAGTCAGTATCGAGCGCACCGACACCGGCTTGACCCTGCACGCCAAACTGCGCGAAGCCGCCAGTCGTCTGCTGGGCGACGCGCTGCCGCAATTGGCCCAGGGCACATTGACGGAAGTCATCCAGGACGAAAGCCAAGCCACCTGTTTCGGTCGCCGCACGGCCGCCGACGGCAAACTGGAGTGGAAAAAGCCAGCTGAAGAACTGTTCAACCTGATTCGCGCCGTGACCCAGCCTTACCCGGGAGCGTTCTGCGCCGTGGGCGAGCACAAGCTGATTGTCTGGAGCGCCGAAATCGTCAAGGGCAATGAAGGCCTGGCGCCTGGCCGCGTGATCAGCGCTGACCCGCTGCGCATCGCTTGCGGTGAAGACTCCCTGGTGATCACTTTCGGTCAACGCAACGATAACGGCTTGTACCTGGCCGGGCCGGCCTTGGCTGGCGAGTTGGGGTTGGTGGACGGCTCCGTCCTGCGTGGCGCCGAGTCGGGCCGCAAGCCACGCCGTACCCGCGTATTGATCCTGGGTGTGAACGGCTTCATCGGCAATCACCTGTCCGAGCGCCTGCTGCGTGACGAGCGTTATGAAGTTTACGGCCTGGATATTGGCTCCGACGCCATCGAGCGCCTGCGCAGCCACCCCAACTTCCACTACGTGGAAGGTGACATCAGCATTCACTCCGAGTGGATCGAGTACCACATCAAGAAGTGCGACGTGGTCCTGCCGCTGGTGGCCATCGCCACGCCGATCGAATACACCCGCAACCCACTGCGTGTGTTCGAGCTGGACTTCGAAGAAAACCTGAAGCTGGTTCGCTACTGCGTCAAGTACAACAAACGCGTGATCTTTCCCTCGACCTCCGAAGTCTATGGCATGTGCCAGGACCAGAACTTCGACGAAGACACCTCCAACCTTGTGGTCGGCCCGATCAACAAACAACGCTGGATCTACTCGGTCTCCAAGCAATTGCTGGACCGGGTGATCTGGGCCTACGGCGACAAGGGCCTGAATTTCACCCTGTTCCGTCCGTTCAACTGGATGGGCCCACGCCTGGACCGCCTGGATTCAGCGCGTATCGGCAGCTCCCGCGCCATTACCCAGTTGATCCTCAACCTGGTGGAAGGCACGCCCATCCGCCTGTTCGACGGTGGCGAGCAGAAACGCTGCTTCACCGACATCGCCGACGGCATCGAAGCCCTGGCGCGAATCATCGACAACGTGAATGACGCCTGCAACGGCCAAATCATCAACATCGGCAACCCGGACAACGAAGCCAGTATCCGCCAGTTGGGCGAAGAGCTGCTGCGCCAGTTCGAGGCCCACCCACTGCGTGACAACTTCCCTCCGTTCGCGGGTTTTCGCGAGGTGGAAAGCAAAACGTTCTACGGCACCGGCTACCAGGACGTGGAGCACCGCAAGCCGAGTATTGCCAACGCCAAGCGTCTGTTGAACTGGGAACCCACCGTGCAAATGCGCGAAACCATCGCTAACACCCTGGATTTCTTCTTGCGCGAAGCCATGCTCGAAATCGCGGAGCACTCTCCAGAAGAATCATGCTGATGCAGGCGGGTTTGCGCATTGACGTCGACACCTACCGTGGCACCCGTGACGGGGTGCCACGCTTGTTGGAGCTGCTCGATGAAGCGGGGGTCAAGGCGACGTTTTTCTTCAGCGTCGGGCCGGACAATATGGGCCGTCACCTGTGGCGCCTGATGCGCCCGCAATTTCTGTGGAAGATGCTGCGCTCCAATGCTGTTGGCCTGTATGGCTGGGATATTTTGCTGGCCGGCACTGCCTGGCCGGGCAAACCCATTGGGCGTGACCTGGGGCACCTGATGCGCCAGGCCAAGGCCGCCGGCCATGAAGTGGGCCTGCACGCCTGGGATCACCATGGCTGGCAGGCCAATACCGGGCGCTGGAGCGATGCCCGGTTGATCGAGCAGATTCGCCGGGGTATCGACACCTTGAGCGACATTCTCGGCGCGCCCGTGGACTGCTCCGCCGCCGCTGGTTGGCGCGCCGATGAGCGCGTGGTGCAAGCCAAGCAAGGTTTCAACTTGCGTTACAACAGTGATTGCCGTGGTAGCAGCCTGTTCCGGCCAATCCTGGCCGATGGCAGCGCGGGCACTCCACAAATTCCGGTGGACCTGCCAACCTTCGACGAAGTCGTCGGGCCAGTGGTGGCCGCCAAGGACTTCAATGCCTTCATTCTTGAGCGGTTCACCGAATCGAAATTGAACGTCTATACGATCCACGCAGAAGTAGAAGGGATACTGATGGCCAATGAGTTTCGTCAATTGCTGGCCCTGGCTGGGCAGCGCGGTATCGGCTTTCAGCCGTTGGGTAACCTGTTGCCCGCCGACCTCGACACCCTGCCCCGCCAACATCTGGTGCGCGGTGTGTTGAGTGGCCGTGAAGGCTGGTTGGGAGTACAGCAGGCATGATCCGCCGTTGGGCCTTGCCCTTGCTTCTGTTGGCCTTTGCTGTGTTCTATCTGCTGCCGCTGGCCACTCACGGCCTGTGGATTCCGGACGAAGCCCGCTATGCACAAATCAGCCAGGAAATGCTGCTGACCGGCAAGTGGGCGTCACCACACTTCATGGGTTTCCGTTATTTCGAAAAACCTGTGGCCGGCTACTGGGTGATCGCACTGAGCCAGGCGATTTTTGGCCAGAACCTGTTTGGCGTACGGTTTGCGTCGGCCTTGAGCACCGGCTTGAGCATTGTGCTGGTGTACTTCGTGGCCCGAAAATTGTGGAACGAGCCACGCAAGAGCCTGATCAGCGCCGTGCTGTACATGAGCTTTGTCAGCGTGGCGGCCCTTGGTGGCTACGCCAACCTGGATCCGCAATTCACCTTCTGGGTCAACCTGATGGGCGCGGCCTTATGGTTCTGTGTCGACAGCACCACGCGCCGTGGCCGGTTGTGGTCTTGGGCCTTGTTGGGTGTCGCTTGCAGCATGGGGTTCATGACCAAGGGGTTCCTCGCCTGGTTGCTGCCGGTGCTGATCATCCTGCCCTATATGATCTGGCAAAAACGCTTTCGCGAACTGCTGACCTATGGCCTCGGGGCCGCGGTGCTGGCGATTGCCGTGAGCCTGCCCTGGGCCTTGGCGGTGCATGCCCAGGAGCCGGACTACTGGAACTTCTTTTTCTGGCATGAGCATATCCAGCGCTTTGCCGGCGCCAAGGCCCAGCACACAGAACCCTTCTGGTATTACCTGCCATTGCTGGTCGCGTTCTCACTGCCGTGGATAGCCCTGCTGCCTTCTACCTTGAAACAGGCATGGCTGGAAAAACGTGCACAGGAAACCGCGTTCCTGCTGCTGTGGCTGCTGATGCCCCTGGCATTTTTCAGCCTGGCCAAGGGCAAGCTGCCGTCCTACATCATGCCGTGCTTGTTGCCCCTGGCATTGCTGATGGGCAATACCCTGGCCGACAAGCTGGCCCAGGCCCGTGGTCGGGTGTTGCGCATCAACGGTTGGCTGAACCTGGTCCTTGGCGTGCTGGCACTGTTGGCCCTGACCTGGTTCCAACTGAAGAAGCCGGTGTACGAGCACGGTGAGGAACTGTCGAGCCTGCTGCTGATGTTCCTGTTCCTGTTTGGCTGGATTGTTGTCAACCTGCTGCAAGCTACGCGCCCGTTGCAGTTGTGGGCCGCGCCGGCCCTGGGCAGTTGGTTGCTGGTGGCGTTGGCCCCGGCCGCACTGCCCCACTCGGTGGTTTATAACAAGACTCCGGATCAGTTCATCATTGATCACATCCAGGAACTGAAGCCGGCCAAGCAATTGCTGAGCAATGACCTGGGCGCCGCATCGGCCCTGTCCTGGCGCCTGGCACACCCGCAAATCACGCTGTACAACTCCATCGGCGAAGTAAAATACGGGCTTGCCTATCCGGATGCTGCCTTGCGCAAAGTGAACCTCAATAAAGTTCAGCAATGGATGGCCGATGCCCGCAAGAAAGGACCGGTGGGTGTTGTCATGCGGGTCAAGGGCGACAATGAGGAGCACGAACTGGACTTGCTGCCCAAGGACGGCAAGCGCTACAAGCAAGGCAATATCGTGATCCTGATTTTCCCCCAGCGTGCGCCATGATCTCTTTGCTGATGTTATTGATGGCTTGTCTCTTGACCTGCCTGGGCCAAGTGTTCCAGAAGTTCACCGTTGAACGCTGGCGCGACCAGCCCGACGGTTGGGCGTCCAAGCTGCGCTCGCCGTGGCTGTGGTCGGCATTGGCCTGCCTGGGCCTGGGCTTGCTGGTCTGGTTGCTGGTGTTGCAACGCCTGGAAGTCAGCGTTGCCTACCCCATGCTCAGCCTGAACTTTGTGTTGGTGACCCTGGTGGCGCGCTTCGTCTTTCATGAACCGATTGACGCTCGGCACTGGCTGGGCGTAGCCCTGGTGGTTGCCGGTGTCGTGCTGCTGGGGCGCCAGGTATGAGCCGGGCTCGCGGTTTTGTCTTGGCCCTGGGCAGCGTAGTGCTGGTCAGCAGCGCCCAGTTGGGTATGCGCTGGGGCATGACCCGCTTGCCCCTGCCCAACGAATGGCTGAATGCCCTCGATGGCGGCACCATCGAGCTTGGCGCGCTGGGCGTAGTGATCCTGGCGATCATCGCCTATACCCTGTCGATGCTGTGCTGGCTGGGAGCCCTGCGGGACCTGCCCCTGGGCCGTGCCTATTCGCTGCTAAGCATCAGCTATGGGCTGGTGTACCTGTTGGCGGCCAGCCTGCCGGTGTTCAACGAACATTTTTCAGTTTCCAGAACAGCGGGTGTGGCGTTGGTCATCCTCGGTGTCCTGACTATCAACTCGCGTCGTGCCAGCACCACAAGTCCCAGGAATGCCCCATGAAAATCAGTGTATTTGGTAGTGGTTATGTCGGCTTGGTACAAGCCTCCGTGCTGGCCGAAGTTGGCCACGATGTCATCTGCATGGACATTGACGAGAAGAAGATTCAACTGCTGCAGCAAGGCCATGTGAGCATTTTCGAGCCAGGGCTGGCGACGATGGTCAAGGAGCACCTTGAGAGTGGACGCCTGCGTTTCACCCATGAGCAAAAACTGGCGGTCGAGCACGGCGAAGTGCTGTTCATTGCCGTGGGCACGCCTTCGGACGAAGACGGCTCGGCAGACCTGAAGTACGTGCTCTCAGTAGGCGATGCCGTGGCCCGCTATCGAGTGGAACCGGTGATCCTGGTGGAAAAATCCACCGTCCCCGTGGGCACCGGCGACACACTGCGCGCCCATATCGAGAACGCCCTGCACCTGGCCGGGCGCAACCTGGAATTCGATATCGTCTCCAACCCGGAGTTTCTCAAGGAAGGCTCGGCGGTTGCTGACTGCCGGCGCCCGGACCGCATCATCATCGGCTGCGAGCGCGAAGAAGTCCGCAAGGTGATGCGCGACTTGTACGCCCCGTTCAACCGCAACCATGACCGCATCATCTTCATGGACCTGCGCAGCGCTGAACTGACCAAATACGCCGCCAACTGCATGCTGGCCACCAAAATCAGCTTTATCAACCAGATTGCCGAGCTGGCCGAGCACCTGGGCGCGGACATTGACGCCGTACGCCTGGGGATCGGCGCCGATTCGCGCATCGGTTATCACTTTATCTATCCTGGTTGCGGCTACGGCGGCTCGTGCTTTCCCAAGGACATGCGCGCGCTGATCCACAGTGCCAGGCAAGCCAACTGCTCCAGCGACCTTCTGGAAGCGGTGGAAGCCATCAACCAGCGCCAGAAAAGCAAACTGTTCGAACGGATTTCTGCTTTCTTCAAGGGCGAATTGCGGGGCAAGACCTTCGCCTTGTGGGGCCTGGCGTTCAAGCCCAATACCGATGACATGCGCGATGCCCCAAGCCGGGTCCTGATGGAGGCGCTTTGGGCGGCGGGCGCCAATGTACGCGCCTTTGATCCAGAAGCCATGCAGGAAACCCAACGCCTATACGGCGATGACCCGCACCTGATGCTGATGGGCACGCCGGAATCAACCCTGGGTGGCTCCGATGCCCTGATCGTCTGTACCGAGTGGCAGCAATTCAAGGCCCCGGATTTTGACCTGATCCACCAGCGCCTCAAGACACCGGTGATCTTCGATGGGCGCAACCTGTACGACAGCGAGCATCTGGCACGCAAAGGCTTCCAGTATTTTCCGATGGGGCGTGGCGACTCCTGCAACCTGCCCCTGTCCCAACAGCAATGGGCGTCGGCGAAGCAAGCATGATTCCATACGGGTCGGTATCGCTGGGTGGCTTGAACACAGAAGACTCCTACGCACCTATCCGTAACGCCCGGTATGCACCCCCCTTCCTGCATTCGGCCCCCACTTGTAAACTCATCTTTCACATCATCTAGTTAATTAACACCTGCCGTTTGGCTGATGAAGTACCGGCAAGTAGAGGATTGCTCCGTGTCCGATGATCAGTTACCTGACCCCGCCCACCTTCGTTATATCCCGGTCTCCATTCCGGACCTGTACCGGCTGATGGAGCTGCGTGATGCCTTGGTGGCGCTCAAGGGGCCCTTGGCCAACGACCCCGGATGGCGAGCAAGCGCACATAGGTTGCTGTTCAATGCCGACACCGATGATCGGGTGCTGGGAAAGATCAACCAACCGCTCTCCGGAATCGCTTGACTACAAAATTATTGCATTTAACCTGCATTAATATGCATTTGCGGTGACCCTGTCAGGTCGGCACACTGCGCCGGTTCCTCCCCCAAATGCAGGAACTTTCGAAGGGCTTTCCGGGAAACCAGGCGAGCCCTTCTTTTTGGCCCTTCTTTTACCCTTTGGATCGTCTTTCAATGCTTGCTCGCTGGTTGCCCGCTGCCATCAATACCCGTCCCACCGAATGGAGTCGTGCTGCCCTTGGCATGGCCTTGGGCACCGCGTTCAGTGTCTGGGCCTGTGCCCAGGTATTTGGCATGGACGTTGCCCTGCACCTGATCGGCCCCCTTGGAGCCTCGGCAGTTCTGCTGTTTGCCGTGTCATCGGGCGCACTTGCCCAACCCTGGTCGATCATAGGCAGCTATCTGTGTGCCGGTGTGGTTGCATTGCTGGTGGCCCGCGTACTGGGCCGCACGCTGGAAAGTGCCTGCCTTGCGGCCGCAATAACGGTGATCCTGATCTGCTGGTTGCGCTGCCTGCATCCACCTGCTGGGGGGTTGGCCATGAGCCTGGTACTGGCCGACCCTGCCTCCATTGCCCTCGGCTGGCATGAGTTGGCTGCCGTCATGCTGGGTGCTGCAGCGTTGCTGGCCTTTGCCCTCGCTTACAACAACGCGACGCGTACCCGCTACCCCAAGGGTGTGGTCGTGGCGCCAGCCCCGGCATTCATGCCTACAGCCATCGAGAACCCGGCAATTACGGTTGAGGATTTGCAATTGGCCCTGGCCGAGCGAGAGCAATTCCTGGACGTCACAACCCAAGAGCTGGAAGAGTTGATTCAAGCCAGCGAGCGGCATGCGCGCCGGCGTGTCATCGGAGCCGTTTTCAAACGCTGAGGGGTGTACCGCAGTTCTGCAAAAATGCAAAAACGACCTGCATGATTCCGACTTGTACTAGGCAAATTTGCACTGGTACGATCGCGAGATGGTTCGTCCGCGAACATCTTGATAAAGAACAATAAAAGCAGGGAGTTAAAGATGACTGCTCAGGTTCCATCCGAGGTCGCCCAGCGCCCTGGGATTCAGCAGGACGACGTCCTGGCCGAAGTCCGTAACCACATTGGTCACCTGACCCTCAATCGTCCCGCTGGCCTGAACGCCATCACCCTGGACATGGTCCGCACTCTCGCGAGGCATTTGCAGGCTTGGGCCGATGATCCGAAGGTGTATGCCATTGTGTTGCGTGGTGCCGGTGAAAAAGCCTTTTGCGCCGGCGGCGATATTCGCTCGCTGTATGACAGCTACCAAAACGGCGACTGCCTGCACGAAGACTTCTTTGTCGAGGAGTACGCCCTCGACTTGGCCATTCATCATTACCGCAAACCCATACTGGCGTTGATGGACGGCTTTGTCCTCGGTGGCGGCATGGGCCTGGTACAAGGCGCGGACCTACGAGTGGTCACCGAACGTAGTCGCCTGGCGATGCCTGAGGTAGCCATCGGGTACTTTCCTGATGTGGGCGGCAGCTATTTCCTGTCGCGCATTCCTGGCGAACTGGGGATTTACCTGGGGGTGACCGGGGTGCAGATTCGCGCCGCCGACGCGTTGTACTGCGGGTTGGCGGACTGGTACCTGGACAGTGCCAGGCTCGCTGAGTTGGAGCGCCAACTCGACCAACTGGCATGGCAGGGCTCGCCTCTCAAGGACCTGGAGGACGCGCTGGCCACGCTTTGCGTACAGCAACTGCCCGAGCCACCCCTGGCCGCCTTGCGTCCGGCCATCGAGCATTTTTTTGCCCAGCCTGACGTCCCGAGCATTGTTGAACAACTGCAAGCAGTCACCGTCGGCGACAGCCATGAATGGGCAATAAGTACCGCCAAACTGATGCAGACCCGCTCGCCCCTGGCCATGGCTGTCACCCTGGAAATGCTGCGACGCGGGCGTCATCTCGCCCTGGAAGACTGTTTTGCCCTTGAACTACATCTGGACCGCCAGTGGTTCGACCGCGGCGACTTGATCGAAGGCGTACGCGCCCTGCTGATTGACAAGGACAAGGCCCCTCGCTGGAACCCTCCTTCCCTGCAGGCGCTGGACGCCGCGCACGTCAAAAGCTTCTTCGCTGACTTCAGCCAGAACAGGAACTAAGCCATGCAAGATATTGAATTAACTGAAGAACAAGTCATGATCCGCGACATGGCCCGCGACTTTGCCCGTGGCGAAATCGCCCCCCATGCCCAGGCCTGGGAAAAAGCCGGCTGGATCGATGATGCCCTGGTAGCGAAGATGGGTGAGTTGGGCCTGCTGGGTATGGTAGTCCCGGAAGAATGGGGCGGCACTTACGTCGATTACGTGGCATATGCCCTGGCCGTGGAAGAAATTTCCGCCGGTGATGGCGCCACTGGCGCCCTGATGAGTATCCATAATTCAGTAGGTTGCGGGCCAATCCTCAACTACGGCACACCCGAACAGAAACAAACCTGGCTGGCCGACCTGGCCAGCGGCCAGTCCATCGGCTGCTTCTGTCTGACCGAACCCCAGGCCGGCTCCGAAGCGCATAACCTGCGCACCCGCGCCGAACTCAAGGACGGCCAATGGGTGATCAATGGCGCCAAGCAGTTTGTCAGCAATGGCAAGCGGGCCAAACTGGCCATTGTGTTTGCCGTCACCGACCCGGAGCTGGGCAAGAAAGGCCTTTCGGCGTTTCTCGTACCCACCGATACCCCAGGCTTCGTGGTGGACCGCACGGAACACAAGATGGGCATCCGCGCCTCGGACACCTGTGCCGTCACCCTCAATCAATGCACAGTGCCTGAAGCCAACCTGCTGGGCGAACGTGGCAAAGGCCTGGCCATCGCCCTGTCCAACCTCGAAGGCGGCCGCATTGGTATTGCCGCTCAAGCCCTGGGCATCGCCCGCGCCGCGTTTGAAGCGGCACTGGCCTACGCGCGCGACCGCGTCCAGTTCGACAAGGCCATCATTGAGCATCAGAGCGTGGCCAATTTATTGGCCAACATGCAAACCCGCCTGAACGCTGCGCGCCTGCTGATCCTGCATGCCGCACGGCTGCGAAGTGCCGGAAAACCCTGCCTCTCGGAAGCCTCCCAGGCCAAGCTGTTTGCCTCGGAGATGGCCGAAAAAGTCTGCTCTTCAGCGATGCAGATTCATGGTGGGTATGGCTACCTGGAAGACTACCCAGTAGAGCGTTATTACCGGGATGCACGAATTACCCAAATCTATGAAGGCACCAGTGAAATCCAGCGGCTGGTGATCGCTAGAGAGTTGAAGAACTATCAGTTATAAGTGATTAAATTTGAAGGATAAATAACCAATAAATTTTTCGCGATCCTCACCGTGTTTCGAGCTTTCGTATAATTTCGAAACATAGCCAGCGAACCGGGTTATTAAAAGCGGGGAGAATGCGAGCCGTTACCTCGAACGTGTAGCCGCTGCCGAGGCGCGAGGCTGCGATGCGGGCCGCAGGACCGCCCACGGGGTCGCATCCCCATCGCACCTCATGCCGCCGAGCAATGTATAGATACCTGCCCCTGATGAGATAATCGATGAAAAACACTTTGCGCCTGACCCTGCTGTCGGCCCTGTTCATGACCACCTTGGCCCAGGCTGCCGAGTTGATCCCGATCGATGTACACCGCGACGCCAATTGTGGCTGCTGCAAGAAATGGATCGCGCACCTGGAAAGTAACGGTTTCAAGGTCAATGACCATGTTGAAGCCAATATGAGCGAGGTCAAGCAACGGCTGGGCGTCGCGCCACACCTGGCCTCCTGTCATACCGCGGTGATCGACGGCAAGTTCGTCGAAGGGCATGTCCCTGCCGAGCAGGTGCTGGCCCTTCGCAAGCGTGACGATCTGCTGGGCGTCGCTGCACCGGGCATGCCCATGGGCTCGCCGGGCATGGAAATGGACGGCATGAGCGACGCCTATCAAGTCATTGGCTTGACCCGTGAAGGCCAAGACGTGGTAGTTGCCGACTACCCGGCCCATTGATTGATGCTGGTGGGTTACCTGGGTCTGTTCCTGGCCGCTTTCGGCGCCGCGACGCTCCTGCCCTTGCAATCCGAAGCCGTGCTGGTAGGGCTGCTGCTCAGCGGCCACTACAACCTGTGGTTGCTAATTGTTATCGCAACCTTCGGTAACGTGCTCGGCTCGGTGGTGAACTGGCTGCTGGGGCGCTCGATCGAGCACTTCAAGGACCGCCGCTGGTTTCCGGTCAGCACCGCCCAATTGGCGAAAGCCAGTACTCATTACCAACGGTGGGGCCATTGGACGCTGTTGCTCAGTTGGGTGCCCATCATCGGCGACCCCTTGACCCTGGTGGCCGGCGTGATGCGTGAGCCGTTGTGGCGGTTTTTGCTGGTGGTGACGATTGCCAAGGGCATGCGCTACAGCGTATTGGCAGGTTTTACGGTGGGTACGGGCATGCTGGGATAATGCGTTAATCTGCGCTTAATCCCCTCGACACAGCATCCGCAGACTGTTCCTGGAGCTTTCTCATGCATCTATCCCGCTCGTTATGCATCGCCAGTGCGCTGGCCGCTGTCGCACTGCCCGCCTTTGCCGTGACCAAAGCCCCCACCTACGGCCCCGAACTGCAAGGTTTCAAATACCCCTACCCGGTCCAGCACTTCAGCTTCCAATCCCAAGGCAAAGCCCTGCAAATGGGTTACATGGACGTAGCGGCCAAGGGCAAACCCAACGGCCGCAGCATCGTACTGATGCATGGCAAGAATTTCTGTGGCGCCACCTGGGAAGCCTCGATCAAGTCGTTGAGTGATGCCGGCTACCGCGTCATCACCCCTGATCAGATAGGCTTTTGCACATCCAGCAAACCTGATCACTACCAGTACAGCTTCCAGCAATTGGCGATCAACACCCACCAACTGCTGGAAACACTCGGTATTCAAAAGGCCACGGTTCTCGGCCATTCCACCGGCGGCATGCTCGCCACACGCTACGCCCTGCTCTACCCGCAACAGACTGAACAGTTGGTGATGGTCAATCCCATCGGGCTGGAAGACTGGAAAGCCCTCGGCGTACCTTATCGCACCGTGGACCAGTGGTATGAGCGCGAGTTGAAGATGTCTGCCGAGGGTGCGCGCAAGTACCAACAGAGCACCTACTACGGTGGCCGGTGGAAACCCGAGTACGATCGCTGGATCGATATGTTGGTGGGCATGAACAAAGGGCCTGGGCAGAAACAAGTGGCATGGAACTCGGCGTTGATTTACGACATGATCTTCACCCAACCGGTGTACTACGAGTTCAAGGACCTGCAAGTACCGACGCTATTGATGATTGGTACGGCGGACACCACAGCTATCGGCAGCGATATCGCGTCGCCAGCAGTGAAGGCGAAGGTCGGCCACTACGAGGTGCTGGGTAAGCAAGTGTCCAGGCAGATCCCCCATTCCACGCTTGTGGAGTTCCCTGGCCTGGGCCATGCACCACAGATGGAAGAACCGGCACAGTTTCACAAGGCATTGCTGCAAGGGCTCAGCGCCCTTTAGGCCCACATTTGAGGTTTGCTTGAATGTCATTACGGATCGCAGTCATCGATGATTGGCAAAAAGTAGCCCGCGACGTAGTGGATTGGTCGGCGCTTGAAACCGTCGGCCAGGTCAGTTTCCTGCATGACTACCCGACCGAAACCGGCACCATGGTCGAGCGTTTACAGGCCTTCGAGGTGATTTGCCTGATGCGCGAACGCACCACCTTCAGCAAGGCGCTGCTCCAGGGCTTGCCCAACCTCAAACTGTTGGTCACAGGCGGCATGCGCAATGCCGCCATCGATATTCCCGCAGCCAAGGCCCTGGGCATCCAGGTCTGTGGCACCGACAGCTATAAACAGGCGGCGCCGGAACTGACTTGGGCGTTGATCATGGCCTCTACCCGCAACCTGCTGGCCGAAGCCAACGCATTGCGCGCCGGGCAGTGGCAACAAGGCCTGGGCGGCGATCTGCAGGGCAAGACCCTGGGCATTCTCGGCCTGGGCAGCATTGGCCAGCGTGTTGCCCGGTTTGGCCAGGTGTTCGGCATGCACATAATCGCCTGGAGCGAGAACCTTACTCCGGAACGCGCTGCCGAATCGGGCGTAACCTGGGTCAGCAAGCGCGAACTGTTCGAGCAGGCCGATGTTCTGTCGATTCATCTGGTACTCAGCGACCGCAGCCGCGGGCTGGTAGATGCCGAGGCTCTGAGCTGGATGAAGCCTGCGGCGCGGCTGGTCAATACCGCGCGCGGCCCCCTCGTTGATGAAGCCGCGTTGATCGATGCCCTGGCCAGTGGCCGATTGGCGGGTGCGGCGCTGGATGTCTTTGACCAGGAACCCTTGCCGCTCGATCATCCCTTTCGCCTGCTGCCCAATGTGCTGGCGACCCCGCATGTGGGTTACGTCAGCGAGCAGAACTACCGGCAGTTCTATAGCCAGATGATCGAAAATATTCAGGCCTGGGCTACCGGCTCGCCCATGCGCCTGTTGGGTTAAGGCCAACTAAAATGCACCTTAAGCAACAAATCACTTCAAATTAATAATTTATCTTATTGTTATTTAACAACTTTAACTCTTAACAACTTACTTTAACCACGATGTTGCTCCTGTTCGACATCAATGCACCATTATCAAGCACCTTGGATTCAATCCTTCGGCATTGCACAAAAATCGCTCAATACCCGCTTTGCATTAGCCCCTCGAATGCGGTATCAGCGAAAACCCTGCGTCACAGGAATATTTTTTGTCCTGCAAAAAAAAACCGCACGCCTTACAGGCTATGGGGTCTGGCCTAGGCTGATGACCGACGGGTCACGTTCAAAACAAAAACCCCGCAAAAAATCGAAACTTTCGAACTCTGCCGTAGGTCAGGTTTAAGGTAAGGCGAGCGCAGCCGGTTCATATTGAATGCCCGTCTATCCACTCAATTCATGACTCCAGCACATCTGGCATGAGGCTTGCCAGTCCTGTGTAGCGCTTGTGCGCCTGGCCGCAGGATGCGGTCAACCTTCGTTAATGGTACTAAGCCATTAGCTGACCAACAAAAAAATGGGAGAGAACTATGATCAGTGCCGCTGCAGATACTCAGGAAGAGCATTTCAGTCAGCCGGTTGGCGAGCCAACTTCATTGACGGACCTTCCCAAAACGGTGCGGCCGGTCAGGTCTAACCCTAACCGCAAAAAAGTGCTGTTTGTGACGTCGGAATTGGCTGACCTGGTGAAAACCGGTGGCCTGGGCGACGTCTCCGCCGCCCTGCCCCGGGCCATGGCCCAATTGCACGATGTGCGGGTGTTGATCCCCGGTTACCCCCAGGTGCTGGACAGTGACAACCCCATTCATATCATCGGTGAACTGGGCGGGCATGCTGCCTTGCCGCCGTGCAAGATCGGGCGCATGGACCTCAAGGATGGCCTGGTCATCTACGTGCTGATTTGCCCTGAACTCTACGAGCGCGAAGGCACCCCCTACGGCGCCAACAACGGTCGTGACTGGCCGGACAATCATATCCGCTTCGCCCGCCTGGGCCTGGCCGCCGCCGATATTGCCGCCAACCTGGCGCAAATCCACTGGTGCCCGGACCTGGTGCATGCCCACGACTGGCCAGCAGGCCTGGCACCGGCCTATATGCACTGGCGTGGCTCACGCACTCCCACGCTGTTCACCATTCATAACCTGGCTTACCAGGGAGTGGCCAGCCTGGCCTCGTGCCCGGAACTGGGTATCCCCGAACATGCCCTGCAACAGGAAGGCATGGAGTTCTATGGCAAATTGTCGTTCTTGAAGGCCGGCATGGCCTACTCCAGCCACATCACCACGGTCAGCGCCACCTACGCCCGGGAAATCACCACCCCGGAATTCGGCTGCGGCCTGGACGGTTTCCTCTCCAGCAAAACCCAGCAAGGTTTGCTCAGCGGCATTCCCAACGGCATTGACGAAAGCTGGGAGTCGTCCACCGACCCGCACCTGACTCACCCGTTCAACATCGGTGATTGGGAAGGCAAGGCGCTCAACGCGGCCCATGTGCGTAACCTGTTCGGCTTGCACGACTCCACCGGCCCACTGTTCGCCGTGGTTTCGCGCCTGGTCTACCAGAAAGGCCTGGACCTGACCGAAGCGGTGACCAATTTTATCGTTGAGTCCGGCGGTCAAATCGCAATTATCGGCCGTGGTGAACCGGAGGAAGAACAGGCCATGCGTGCCCTGGCCTTGCGCTTTCCGGGCCATGTAGGCGTGCGCATCGGCTTCAATGAAACCGACGCTCGTCGCATGTTTGCCGGCAGCGACTTCCTGTTGATGCCATCACGCTATGAGCCCTGCGGCCTGAGCCAGATGTACGCCCAGCGCTTCGGTTCCTTGCCGGTGGCCCGCAACACCGGTGGCCTGGCAGATACTATCGAGGACGGCGTCACCGGCTTTCTGTTCGATGAGTCCACCATTGAGAGCTACGAGGCGGCCTTGCGCCGCGCATTCAAAGTCTTTGCCTTCCCCGGTTTGCTCAACGCCATGCGCTGCCGAGCCATGGCAGCACCGTTCAACTGGTGCCAGGCGGTAGAGCCCTACGCCGAGCTTTATGAACAACTGGTGGCGAAAGCGCTGGGAAAGTCGGTGAAATAACCAAGAGGTCTTCATAGATGCCGTCAAGGAATCTGGAAACCTGGTCCCACGGCGCAATCATGCTGGACGCGCAACACACCCGTTTTGCCTTGTGGGCGCCAGATGCGCTTTATGTAAACCTTGAGTTTGAAGAAGGCAAGTCAATAGCCATGCCGGCTCAACCAGATGGCTGGTTCGTGGCGCAATTGCACTGCCTGGCGGGAACTCGCTACCGCTACAACATCGACGGTGAACTGCAAGTGCCCGACCCGGCTTCCCGGGCCCAGGCCACGGATGTTCATGGGTTCAGCGTGGTGCTCGACCCCTTGCTTTACCACTGGCGTCACGACGCCTGGCACGGGCGGCCATGGCACGAGGCGGTGATTTATGAGCTGCATGTCGGCGCCCTGGGAGGCTACGCGGCAGTCGAGCAGCAACTGCCGCGCCTGGCCGAGCTGGGCATCACTGCGATCGAATTGATGCCTATCGGGCAATTTCCCGGTGAGCGTAACTGGGGTTACGACGGAGTCCTGCCCTACGCTGCGCATTCGTCCTACGGCTCTCCCGAGCAGTTGAAACAACTGATCGACAGCGCCCATGAATACGGCCTGGCGGTGATACTTGATGTGGTCTACAACCACTTCGGCCCCGACGGCAACTACCTCGGCCACTATGCCAGGCACTTCTTTCGCGAAGACACCCACACGCCTTGGGGCGCCGGCATCGACTTCCGTCGCAGCGAAGTACGCGACTTCTTTATCGACAACGCGCTGATGTGGCTGCTGGATTACCGTTTTGATGGCTTGCGCCTGGATGCCGTCCACGCCATCAACGATCCCGGGTTCCTCCAGGAACTGGCCCGTCGGGTGCGTCAACAGGTGGGTCCGGAACGCCACATCTGGCTGGTACTGGAAAACGAATTCAACCAGGCCAGCTTGCTTGAGCAAGGGTTCGATGCCCAGTGGAACGATGACGGGCACAACGCCCTGCACGTACTGCTGACCGGCGAAACCGACGCCTACTACGCCGACTTTGCCAACGACCCGACCGGCAAACTGGCTCGCTGCCTGAGCGAAGGCTTCATCTACCAGGGCCATGCCAACCGCCACGGCAGCCAGCGCGGCGAGCCCAGCGGGCATTTGTCGCCAAGCACCTTTGTGCTGTTCCTGCAAAATCATGACCAGATCGGCAACCGTGCCCTCGGGGAACGCCTGCACCAGCTCTGCTCGCCTGAAGCGTTAAGGGCTGCCACGACGTTGCTGTTGATGTCGCCGATGATCCCATTGATGTTCATGGGCGACGAAGTCAACGCCGAGGAACCCTTCCTGTTCTTTACCGACCACCACGGTGAGCTCGCCGAGGCGGTGCGCGAGGGTCGGCGCAACGAGTTTGCCGAGTTTGCCGCCTTTACCGACCCCGAACAGCGCGAGCACATCCCCGACCCCAATGCCCTGACAACGTTTCGCCGTTCGGTGCCACGGCTGGCCGAGTGCAGCACTGCGCAACTCTATCGGCATCTGCTGAGCCTGCGGCACCAGCATATCGTGCCGCACCTGCCCGGCAGCGAAGCCCTGGGAGCACGGGTGCTGGGGGAAGGCGCGGTATCTGCCCGTTGGCGCCTGGGCAACGGCAACCTGCTGCAAATCGACCTTAACCTGAGCCCGGTCACCCTTGAGTGCCTGGCGGCGGAGCACACCGTGTTCGCCACCCACGCCGTTACAGACCAGCAGTTGGCACCTTTCAGCGCCCGCGTCAGCCTGGGCCCCTTTTCCTCTACTGGAGAGCACCCTTGAGCGAAGCCCAATTGGAAATTCTCGCCAGCCGAGCGGGCCTGGCCGTCGATTGGATCGACGCCAATGGCCGCCCCCAACGCGTCAAGGTCGATGCCCTGCGCGCGGTCCTCAAAGGCCTGGGCCATCCGGCCGACAGCGACGAAGCCATCGAGACCAGCCTGCAAGACCTCGAGCGGGTACAGCAAGACAAGCACCTGCCACCGCTGATGACCGTCGACCACGGCAAAGGGTTGGACCTCGCACGATTCTTCGCCCCCGGCACGCCGTGCCAGGTGCATCTGGAAGACGGCAGTACCCTGGACCTCCACCTGGACCACAATGCGACGCTGCCCGGATCGCTTGCGGTCGGTTACCAGCGCGTCCAGATTGCCGGCCAACACTTCACCCTGGCAGTTGCGCCCCTCCATTGCTACCGCGTCGACGAAGCGGTGGGCAGTCGCCCTGCCCGGGCCTGGGGCCTGAGCGCCCAGCTCTACGCCCTGCGCCGCCCGGGCGACGGCGGGTTTGGCGATACCCAGGCCCTGGAACAATTGGCTCGCGCGGCTGCCGAGCGCGGTGCGGATGCCCTGGCAATCAGCCCGATGCATGCGATGTTCAGCGCCGATACCCAGCGCTACAGCCCCTATTCACCCTCCAGCCGCCTGTTCCTCAACAGCCTCTACGCCTCCCCCGGTTGCATCCTCGGTGAACGCGTGGTGCGCAGCGCCATTGAGGCCTGCGGCCTGGCTAATGAGCGCCAGGCGTTGGAGCAACAGGGCCTGGTCGACTGGCCCACCGCAGCCAACGCCAAGCAACGCTTGCTGCGGGCACTGTACGAGGATTTTCGCCAGGGCAATCACCCACAACATGCCGACTTCCTGAGCTTCCGCCAGGCCGGCGGCGAAGCCCTGGAAAACCACTGCCGTTTTGAAGCGCTGCAGAGCGAACGCGCCGCCAATGGCGAAAGCCTTGACTGGCGGCACTGGCCCCTGGAATGGCGCGATCCGCGCAGTCCGGCATTGGCGCGGTTTGCCGAAGACAACGTGCAACAGATCGGTTTCTTCGCGTTCAGCCAATGGTTGATTGCGCGCTGCCTGGAACGGGCCCAACAAGCCGCCCGGGGCAGCGGTATGGGTATCGGCCTGATTGCCGACCTGGCGGTGGGCGCCGATGGCGGCGGCAGCCAGGCCTGGAGTCGCCAGGATGAATTGCTCGCTGACCTCACCGTGGGTGCCCCGCCGGACATCCTCAACCGCGCCGGCCAGGGCTGGGGCATTTCCGCATTTTCACCCGAAGGCCTGCAGCGCAATGGTTTCCGGGCATTTATCGAAATGCTACGGGCCAACTTCGCCCATGCTGGCGGATTGCGCATCGATCATGTCATGGGCTTACAGCGGTTATGGGTGATTCCCATAGGTGCTTCTCCCCAGGAAGGTGCCTACCTGTATTACCCGGTGGACGACCTATTACGGTTGTTGGCCCTGGAGTCGAGCCGCCACCAGGCTGTGGTGTTGGGCGAAGACCTGGGCACCGTTCCTGATGGCCTGCGGGAAAAGCTCATCGCTCGCTCGATCCTTGGCATGCGTGTGCTGTTGTTCGAACAGGAGCACGGCCACTTCAAGCCGATCCTCGATTGGCCGGATAACGCCCTGGCCACTACCAGTACCCATGATTTACCGACGCTCAATGGCTGGTGGCACAGCCGTGACATCGACTGGAACCTGCAGTTGGGGCTGATTGACGGGCCCACCGTGGAGCAATGGAGTGAGCATCGGTTGCGGGAGCGTCAGGCACTGCGCCAGGCCTTGAGCCAGGACTCACAGAATTTCCGAGAAGAAATACGTAACGACACCGATCACGTCCTCGATGCCAGCATCCGTTACCTGGGTCATACCCGTGCGCCACTGGTGTTGCTACCCCTGGAAGACGCCCTAGGCGTCGAAGAGCAAGCCAACCTTCCCGGTACCACCGACACCCATCCCAATTGGCGACGTCGCTTGCCGGGAGACGTCAGCGCCTTGCTCGACGACGAAAACGCCGCCCGACGCCTCGAACTGTTGGCCGTTGCGCGCATTCAAGCCCATGAGCGTGACCGATGAGTGCCCCGATCCTGAGGGCTACCCAGCGACTGCAATTTCATGAAGGCTTCACCCTGGACGATGCGGTACCCCTGGTGCCTTATTTTGCCCAGTTGGGTATCAGCCACCTGTATGCCTCACCGTTGCTCAGCGCCCGTGCCGGCTCGATGCACGGCTATGATGTGGTCGATCCCACCACGGTCAACCCGCAGCTGGGCGGTGAAGCCGCCCTGCGCAGGTTAGTGGCCGCCTTGCGTAAGCACGATATGGGATTGATCCTCGACATCGTCTCCAACCACATGGCCGTCGGCGGTGCCGATAATCCTTGGTGGCTGGACTTGTTGGAGTGGGGACGCTTGAGTCCCTACAGCGAGTTTTTCGACATTCAGTGGCATTCGCCGGACCCATTGCTCAAGGGCCAGTTGCTGATGCCGTTCTTGGACCGTGACTATGGCCAAGCGCTCCAGGCTGGCAATATCCCTCTGCGCTTCGACCCACGCCAGGGCAGTTTTTTCATCGAGCATTATGAACACCGCTTCCCTATCAACCCCGGCGACTACGGCGACATCCTGCGCCTGTATGAACCGCTCAAGGTCCTGGCCGACGATTTCAGCAGCCTCGCCTATCAGCCAAGTGCTTACCCCCTGGCCGCCGTGCTGAAGCAACAACTGGCCGAGCGGGCGTGGGATCCCGCTACCCTCGCCGCCATCGAACACTGCCTCAGCCTGTACGATTCCTGCCAACCAGAAGGTTTTGAACGCCTGCACCGCTTGCTGGAGCAACAAAGCTATCGCCTGGCCAGTTGGCGCACGGCGGCTGATGACATCAACTGGCGGCGCTTCTTCGACGTCAACGAGCTGGGCGGTCTGCGGGTGGAGCGTAGCGCGGTGTTCGAGGCCACCCACGGCAAGATTTTCCAATTGATCAGCGAGGGCCTGGTGGACGGCCTGCGTATTGACCATATCGACGGCCTCGCCGACCCTCGGGGCTACTGTCGCAAGCTACGACGCCGAGTAGATGCGCTGTCACTCGGGCGACACCTGCCAATTTTCGTGGAAAAGATCCTCGGTGAAGGCGAAACCCTGCGCGAAGACTGGCGCGTGGACGGCACCACCGGCTACGAATTCATGAATCAGGTTTCGTTATTGCAACACAATCCCGAAGGTTTCGAGCCCCTGGCCGAGCTGTGGGCCCTTCACACCGAGCGTCCGACGGCCTTTGTCGAAGAGGCCTGGCTGGCACGCCAGCAGATCCTCAACGGCTCCCTGGCCGGTGATTTTGAAAATGTCGCCCAGGCCCTGTTACAAGTGGCCCGTGACGATGTGATGAGCCGCGACCTGACCCTGGGTGCGATTCGCCGGGCCTTACAGGAACTGATAGTGCACTTCCCGGTGTACCGCACTTATATCAGCGCCCGGGGCCGTAGTGAGCGGGACGACGTATTCTTCCAGCAGGCCCTGGCGGGTGCCCGCAGCACCCTGGGCGAAGCTGACTGGCCGGTGCTCGATTATCTGGAACAATGGCTCGGCGGCCAACCCTGGCGCAGCCTGCCGCCGGGGCGCGGACGCAAGATCCTCAAGCACGCCTGCGTGCGCTTCCAGCAACTGACGTCCCCGGCGGCGGCCAAGGCTGTGGAAGACACCGCGTTCTATCGTTCGGCAGTCTTGCTCTCGCGCAACGAT
Source organism: Pseudomonas karstica (assembly GCF_009707515.1). Lineage (GTDB taxonomy): Bacteria > Pseudomonadota > Gammaproteobacteria > Pseudomonadales > Pseudomonadaceae > Aquipseudomonas > Aquipseudomonas karstica. Next base: position 140,328 of record NZ_WLYI01000003.1, read on the forward strand.
GTGGGCTTCAGCACAGAGCAATTCAGCGCACCGGTGAGCGATTTTCATGCTGCCAACCAGCAGCGCTTGCAGGCTTTTCCCGACAACTTGCTGAGTACCGCCACCCATGATCACAAGCGTGGCGAAGACACGCGCGCGCGCCTGGCGGTGCTCAGCGAGCGTGCCGACTGGTACATCCACCAAGTGGAACACTGGCGCACCCTGGCCCAGCACTTGCGCAGTGATGCCAGCACCCCTTCGGCGGGCGATGAACTGATCCTTTATCAAGTGCTGCTGGGCAGTTGGCCCCTGAACCTGCACAGCGATGACCCCCAGGCATTGGCCGACTATCACCAGAGGGTGTGGCAATGGCAACAAAAGGCCTTGCGCGAAGCCAAGCTGCACAGCAGTTGGAGTGCGCCCAACGATCTGTATGAGCACGGTGTGCAAGCGTTCCTTTCACGGCTGTTGCTCGATGATCAAGGCCGGCCCCTGCGCACAGCCCTTGGCACTGCGGCCCAGGTTATTGCTCCGGCCGGCGCACTCAATAGCCTGGCGCAAACCTTGCTACGCATGACCGTACCGGGGGTACCCGACCTATACCAGGGCGATGAGTTCTGGGACTTCAGCCTGGTGGACCCGGACAACCGCCGCCCGGTGGACTTTCATGTCCGGCAACAGGCGCTGCAATCACCCACCGACATCGCCGAACTGCTGCTGCACTGGCGTGACGGGCGCATCAAGCAGGCATTCATCGCCCAAGTGCTTGGTCTGCGCAAAGCCTACCCACAAGTGTTTCGCCTGGGCTGCTACGAACCGTTGGAAGTGGTGGGTGAGCACGCCGGGCAGGTGCTCGCCTTCTGCCGCGAATATCAGGGTATGCGCTTGTTGGCGGTAGTACCGCGTTGCTCCCATCACCTGCTTGATGACGGTGTGCAGCCCCTGGTCAACGCACAGGTCTGGGGCGACACCCGGATCAAACTACCGTTCGCCGCGCCAACCCAAAACTGGAAGGGACTTTTCCAAACGAGCGCAGTCACACCCAGCAAGGAGCTGAAGATCAGCACTGCCCTGGGAGATTTGCCGGTCAATGTCTTTATCAACCCTGATCATCAAGAAAGCTGAAATTTTCTATGAGGAGCCATGCGATGAGTACCGAAGACAAACGCGTTCGCGAATTCGCGTATCAGATCTGGGAGTCCGAAGGCAAACCCGAAGGCCAGGAAGCCCGCCATTGGGAAATGGCGCGCAAATTGGCCGAGGCCGAAGCGCTGACGCCAGGCAAACCGAAGGCGAAGGCGACCGCTAAACCGAAAACCGCGCCTAAACCCGCGTCAAAAGCCAAGCCGGCCGCCGAGAAAAAGCCCAGGGCACCACGCAAGCCATCCAGCTAACCATGGACGTCCTGGTGGAAAACCCCGTTATCGCAGGCAAGCCCGCGCCCACAAGAGGATGTGCACCCATCACCTGACGCTTAGTCAGCACGGCCGCGTTCGGTCTGAAAAACTATTGCAGGAGCAACGATTCAATGAGCAAACCCGACAAAGCCCAACCGACGCCCGACCACGAGCCGTCGCGGATTCGTGAAGGTTTGCCCTTCCCCCTCGGCGCAACCTGGGATGGTCTGGGGGTCAACTTTGCGCTCTTCTCGGCCAATGCCACCAAAGTTGAGCTGTGCCTGTTCGACGATACCGGCGAAGTCGAACTGGAACGCATTGAACTGCCCGAATACACCGACGAGACCTTCCATGGCTACCTGCCTGACGCCCACCCCGGGCTGATCTACGGCTATCGCGTGTACGGTGCGTATGACCCGGCCAACGGCCACCGTTTCAACCACCATAAATTGCTGATCGACCCCTACGCCAAGCAGTTAGTGGGCGAGCTCAAGTGGTCCGAAGCCCTGTTCGGCTATACCATCGGCCACCCCGATGCCGACCTCAGTTTCGACGAGCGCGACAGCGCGCCTTTCGTGCCCAAGTGCAAAGTGATCGATCCGGCCCACACCTGGGGTAATGACCAGCCGGTGCGGGTGCCCTGGGATCGCACGATCATTTACGAAACCCACCTGCGTGGCATCACCATGCGCCATCCATCGGTACCGCAAGCGGTGCGCGGCACTTGTGCCGGGCTGATGGTCGACGATGTGCTGGTACATATCCGCCAATTGGGGGTGTCGTCGGTGGAGTTACTGCCGGTCCACGCCTTCGTCAACGACCAGCACCTGCTGCAAAAAGGCATGACCAATTATTGGGGCTACAACAGCATCGCCTTCTTCGCCCCCGACCCACGCTACCTGGCCAGCGGCAAGATCGCCGAGTTCAAGGAGATGGTCGCGCACCTGCATGAAGCCAAGCTGGAAGTGATCCTCGACGTGGTCTACAACCACACCGCCGAAGGCAACGAACAAGGTCCGACCCTATCCATGCGCGGCATCGACAACGCTTCGTACTATCGACTGATGCCCGATGACAAGCGCTTCTACATCAACGACTCCGGCACCGGCAATACCTTGGACCTGAGCCATCCTTGCGTGCTGCAAATGGTCACCGACTCCCTGCGCTACTGGGCGACGGAAATGCACGTCGATGGTTTCCGCTTCGACCTGGCGACCATTCTCGGCCGTTACCACGACGGTTTCGACGAACGCCACAGCTTCCTTGTTGCCTGCCGTCAGGACCCTGTGCTGCGCCAGGTGAAAATGATTGCCGAGCCCTGGGACATCGGCCCGGGGGGCTATCAAGTAGGCAACTTCCCGCCCGGCTGGGTTGAGTGGAACGACCGCTTCCGCGATACCGTGCGCGCCTTCTGGAAAGGCGATGATGGCCAACTGGCGGATTTTGCCGGGCGCATGACCGCCTCGGGTGAGATGTTCAACCAGCGCGGACGGCGGCCCTATAGCTCGGTGAACTTCATCACTGCCCACGACGGTTTCACGCTCCACGACCTGGTGTCCTACAACGACAAGCACAATGAAGCCAATGACGAGAGCAACCAGGACGGCAGCAATAACAATCTGTCGTGGAACCACGGTGTCGAAGGCCCTACCGACGACCCGCAGATCAACGCTTTGCGCCTGCGACAGATGCGCAACTTCTTCGCCACACTGCTACTGGCCCAGGGCACGCCGATGCTGGTGGCCGGTGATGAGTTCGCTCGTACCCAGCATGGCAATAACAATGCCTATTGCCAGGACAGTGACATCGGCTGGGTCAATTGGGACCTGGACGACGACGGCAAGGCCCTGCTCAAGTTCGTCAAGCGTCTGATCAAGCTGCGCCTGACCTACCCGATCCTGCGTCGCGGGCGTTTCCTGGTGGGTGACTACAACGAAGACATCGGCGTGAAAGACGTTACCTGGCTGGCCCCCGACGCCAGTGAAATGACCACCGAGCAATGGCAGGATAGCAATGGACGCTGCCTGGGAATGTTGATGGATGGCCGTGCCCAGGAAACCGGCATCCGCCGTCCCGGGGCTGATGCCACCTTGTTGCTGGTGGTCAACGCCCATCACGACACGGTCAATTTCTGCCTGCCCTCCGTCCCCGAAGGTGGCTTCTGGACCTGCATGGTCGACACCAACCAACCGGCCGTGCGGGGCCAGGAGCGTTTCGATTTCGAGCACGAATATGCGGTGACCGGGCGCTCATTGCTGTTGTTTGAGTTGCAGTATGAGGATGAGGTGTGAGATGGCACTGCACGGATTTCTTCAAGGCTATCGCAGCTACCCGGATGTCCTCGCCCTGGGCCAGGCATTGAGAGAGTTGGTAGACGCAGGCCTGGATCAATTGCCGCTGCCCGGCAAGGGCCAAACCCTGGAGCGATTCAGCCGCCTGGCGCAGGTGGCAGGCCATGACCTGAGGTTATGCAAGTTATTTGAGGGGCATGCCGATGCCTTGGCAATTATCGCTGAACTCGATAGCCCGCGGCCCCCTGTGGGCAGCACCTGGGGCATGTGGGCCGCAGAGCCGCCAACGGCCCGGGTTCGGCTGCGGCGTGACGGTAAGCGTCTGCTGCTCAATGGCCGTAAGGCCTGGTGTTCCGGCGCGGCAGTAGTGAGCCATGGCTTGTTGACCGCCTGGGATGAAGAGGATCGCCAGCAATTGGTGGCGGTGGACATGCAGCATCCTGGCATCACCGTCACCGCCGAAGGATGGTGTGCCGTGGGCATGGCGGCCACCGCCAGTGTTGAAGTGCAGTTCGACGAAGCGCTCGGGGTTGCCATCGGCGGGCCTGGGGACTACCTGGCTCGCCCGGGCTTCTGGCAGGGTGGGATTGGCATCGCCGCGTGCTGGTACGGTGCCGCACAGCGCCTGGCTGAAACCCTGCGTGAACATTGCGCACGCCACGCGCAACCCCATGCCCTCGCCCACTTGGGCAGCGTTGACAGTGCCTTGCACAGCGCTGCCTGCGTATTGCGCGACTGTGCCGCACACATCGACCGGCAGCCCAAGGTTGATACCCAGCTGTTGGCCCAGCAGGCGCGGGCCTGTACCGAAGACACCGCAAATCAAGTGATGGCTCATGTCGGGCGCGCTCTGGGGGCGGGTCCCTACTGCAAGGACCCGCACTTCGCCCAACTCATGGCCGACTTGCCGGTGTACCTGCGACAAAGCCATGCCGAGCGCGACTTGGCCACCCTTGGCCAACTCATTGCAGACCAACCATCAGGAAGGTGGCAACTATGAAAACCAACCCTATTGTCGGCCAGGGTACACCGCTGCACGTGTGGCAGAGCTCATCACGCCTGGCCGAATTGCCCTGGGTCAATATTGCCGAGCTAGTGCCCGAAGGCAGTCGCGCCGTGATCATCGCGCCACACCCAGATGATGAAGTACTTGGCTGTGGCGGCCTGTTGCAAGGCCTGGCGGCACTCGGGCGGCCGTTGCAGCTGATTTCCGTGACTGATGGTAGCGCCAGTCACCCCGGCTCGCGCCGCTGGCCGGTACAACGACTGAGCGTGGTCCGTCCCCAGGAATCGGCTCAGGCCCTGCATCGCCTGGGCCTGCCGTTGCACAGCCTGAAATGGTTGCGCGCCGGCTTCACCGACAGCCAGGTGGCGGTCCGGGAAGAGGCATTACGCGAGTTTATCCAGCGCCACCTCAAACCCACTGATGTGGTCTTCACCACCTGGCGCGAAGACGGTCACAGCGATCATGAAGCTGTCGGCCGTGCCAGTGCCGTCGCCGCCAGCAACATCGGTGCAACATTGCTTGAGTTGCCGGTATGGACCTGGCATTGGGCAACCCCAGAGGACAGCCAGATACCTTGGCAGCGCGCCCGCAAAATCCCCCTGGGCCCCGAGGCCGTGGCGCGTAAACGGCATGCCATCCACGCCTTTGCCAGCCAACTGGAGGGCGACCCGCAGATCGGCCTGCCACCGGTGTTGGCGCCCTTTGTGCTGGAACGTTTGCTGCAACCGTTCGAGGTGGTATTCGTATGAGTGTTATGACCCCATACTTCGACCGACTGTTTGCCGAAAACGACGATCCCTGGGCGTTTCGCCAGCGCTGGTACGAACGCCGCAAACGCTCGCTGACCCTGGCGGTACTACCCCAGCCACACTACCGCTCGATTTTTGAACCCGGTTGCGCCAACGGCGAACTGAGCGCCGGGTTGGCGCTGCGCTGTGACCATCTGGTGTGCTGTGATACCTCGGCGGCTGCGGTGGTTCTGGCCCAGGCGCGGCTCAAGGATTTTGCCCATGCCGAGGTCAGGCATAGTCGGTTGCCGCAGCAATGGCCAACGCAATCGTTCGAGTTGATTGTGCTCAGTGAACTTTGCTACTACCTGGATCATGACGACCTGTGCGTACTGATTGATTGCGCCCTCGCCTCCTTACCCCCTGATGGGCAAGTCCTCGCGTGCCACTGGCGCCCCGACATAGAAGGCTGCCCGCAGACGGGCCAACAGGTGCACGAACGTTTACATGAGCGGCTAAAAATGCCGCGTCTGGTCCATCACCACGAAAGTGATTTGCTGCTCGACCTGTGGTGCCATGACGACACCTCGATTGCTTCTCGGGAGGGCCTGCGATGATTGGCATTCTGATACCGGTGCACAACGAAGAAGCGCTGCTGGAGGAATGCCTGAAGGCGGCCATGGTCGCGGCCAGTCATCCGGGATTGTTGGGTGAGGAAGTGCAGACGCTGCTGGTGCTCGACAGTTGCAGCGATGGCAGTGCCGCCATCGCCCGGGCGTTTGCTGTGCACATCCTGGAAGTTCAGGCGCGCAATGTCGGCCATGTGCGCGGTGTCGGTGCCCGGTATTTACTCAATAGCGGTGCGCGCTGGATTTCCTGCACGGACGCCGATAGCCGTGTTGCCCCGGACTGGTTGGTTGCACAACTGGCCCTTGGGGTGGACGCCGTGTGCGGTACTGTGACGCTGGATACCTGGAACGAAGGTTTCGACCCCGCCGCGCAAATCCGCTATCACCAGGCCTACGAGGCGCGGGATGGTCATCGACACATTCATGGGGCCAACCTGGGGATCAGCGCTGCTGCCTATGTGCGCGCCGGCGGATTCGAACCCCTGGCCTGTCACGAGGATGTGCAACTGGTGCTTCAGTTGGAACGCTGCGGTGCTTCCATCGCCTGGAGCCATCGTCCTCAGGTGATCACCAGTGCACGCCTGGATTGTCGAGCCAAGGGCGGTTTTGGTGACTACCTGAGGAGTTTGGTGCAGGTCTCGTAAAAATAGCGCTCTTGGAGGCGGTAAATGAGACGAATCGTTGACTATGATCAATACTCTGGGTGCGGCAATCCATGGTTGGAGCGTCGGCACTGCGTGAGCGCCCCTTCATGATTCACCCGAACAAGGTGCTCGTGCGACCCATCACAGTCGTCCCGTAAGCGGGTTACGACCAGGTATTACACAGACAAGGACGTATTATTGATGAAGCCCGCCCCCTCGATTGCAGGCCGCCGTGGCCCCGCGCAAATCTGGAACAGCGCCCCGCAACTGGCTCAAGTTCCTGCTATCAATCCCGCCACCCTGGTACCCGCTGGTGCACGCGTGGTGGTAATCGCTCCGCACCCTGGCGATGAAGTATTGGCCTGTGGCGGCTTGCTGCAGTTGCTGAGTACTCTGGATTATCCCTTGCAACTGATCTCCGTGACCGACGGCAGCGCCAGCCATCCCGGCTCCAACGTCTGGCCCGCCAAGCGCCTGAGCGTGGTTCGCCCCCAGGAAAGCGTCGAGGCCCTGCGACGCCTGGGCGTGCCCTTGCACAGCCTGAAGTGGATACGCGGCGGTTTTACCGATAACGCCCTCGCGGCACAGGAGCAACAACTGAGCCAGTTCATTGCCCGCTACCTGCAACCCGGGGACGTGGTATTCACCACCTGGCGCTCCGACGGTAACGACGATCACGCCGCCGTCGGCCGCGCCGCCGCCAAGGCCTGCCTGCTGGTGGGCGCCCGGTTGTACGAATTGCCGGTCTGGGCCTGGCACTGGCCCGCTCGTGAAGCCATCAGCCTCCCTTGGCAACGGGCACGCAAGATTCGCCTCGACACCTGGAGCGTCGCTCGCAAGCTCCATGCGGCCCACGCCTATGCCAGCCAGTTGGTGGGTGATCCGCAAATCGGCTTGGCGCCAATGCTCGCGCAGGTACTGCTGGAGCGCATGCGCGAGCCCTACGAAATCGTGCTTTTGTAGGCGCCTATACACGCCTGTAGCCGCGGACCTTCAGCAATTTCAAGGCCCAGACGACTGCTGCGCAGCCGATCGCAGGCTGCGCCAGCGGCTACAGGAAATCGGTGGTCGGTGATCGACGGTCCCGTGTAGCCGCTGCCGAGGCACGAGGCTGCGACAAGGGCCGAAGGACCTTCAACGGTTTCAAGGTCCTTCAACCTTGTGGTCGCAGAATCAGCACCCCCAGCGGCGGCAGGTTCAGCGACAGTGACACCGGCTGCCCATGCCGTGGTTCATCCTCGGTAACCACCCCGCCACCATTGCCATAGTTGGAGCCGGCATAGGTATCGGCATCGCTGTTGATCAGCTCGGCCCAATGCCCGGCCAGCGGCACGCCGACCTTGTAGGCCTCGCGTGGAACTGGCGTGAAATTGGCCACTACCAGTACCGGCCTGCCCTCCTTGCTCCAGCGCAACCAGGCGTAGACGCTGTTGACTGCATCATCACCAATCAACCACTGAAAGCCCTGAGGGGCATCGTCCTGATCATGCAGCGCCGGCTCTTCGCGGTACAGGCGGTTGAGGTCGCCCACCAACTTTTGCACGCCACGGTGTTCCGGGTATTGCAGCAAGTACCAGTCCAATTGCTGATCGTGGTTCCACTCGCGCCACTGGCCAAATTCGCAGCCCATGAACAGTAGTTTCTTGCCAGGATGCATCCACATAAAGCTCAGGTAAGCCCGCAGGTTGGCAAACTTCTGCCAGCGGTCGCCGGGCATCTTGTCGATCAGCGAGTGCTTGCCGTGAACCACTTCATCGTGGGAAATCGGCAGGATAAAACGCTCTGACCACGCGTAGACCAGGCCAAAGCTCAGCTCGTTATGGTGGTGGGCGCGGTATACCGGGTCTTGCTGGATGTAGTGCAGCGAGTCGTGCATCCAGCCCATGTTCCACTTGTAGTTGAACCCCAGGCCGCCCTGTTGGGTACTTTGGCTGACCCCCGGCCACGCCGTGGACTCCTCGGCAATCACCAGCGCCCCGGGAGCCTCCAGGGCTACCACATCGTTGAGATGACGCAGGAAATCAATGGCCTCCAGATTCTCCCGGCCACCGTGACGGTTCGGCACCCATTCACCGGCCTGGCGTGAATAGTCGCGGTACAGCATCGATGCCACGGCATCCACCCGCAGGCCGTCGATGTGGAAATGCTTGAGCCAGTGCAGTGCTGAGGCCAGCATAAAGCCGTGGACTTCGGTACGTCCCAGGTTGTAGATCAGGGTGTCCCAGTCTTGGTGAAAGCCTTCAAGCGGGTTGGCGTATTCATACAGTGCCGTGCCGTCAAATTGCGCCAGCCCGTGGGTATCGGTTGGAAAGTGTGCGGGTACCCAGTCCAGGATCACACCGATATCGGCCTGGTGACAGGCGTTGACGAAGAAGGCGAAATCGTCCGGCGAACCGAAGCGCGCGCTTGGCGCAAATTGTGAAAGCGCCTGATACCCCCAGGAGCCGCCGAACGGGTGCTCCATGATCGGCATCAGTTCGATATGGGTAAATCCCAACTGTTGCACATAAGGAATCAGCCGCTGCGCCAGTTCACGCCAGCCGTATTGGCGGGCGACTTCGCCGACCTCATCCAGCTCGCATTGCCAGGAGCCGGTATGCAATTCGTAGATAGACAAAGGCGCACAGGCCTTTTGCCGGTCACCACGGGCTTGCATCCAGGCATGATCCTGCCAGTCGACGTGCAACGGTGAGGCGACCTTTGACGAAGTGCCTGGTGGCATTTGAGTGGCCAGGGCCATCGGGTCGGCCTTGAGGGGCAAGATGCCATCGGTGCCGAGAATTTCGTACTTGTAGGACGCGCCAGGCTGCAGGCGCGCAATGAAAATCTCCCAGACACCAGAGGGGTGGCGCAGGCGCATCGGGTGCCGGCGACCATCCCAGATATTGAAGTCCCCCACCACAGAGACCCGCTTGGCATTCGGTGCCCACACTGCGAATCGCACCCCCTGGACACCGTCTACGCTCATCACCTGGGCGCCGAAGCAAGTGCCCAGGTCACGGTGATTGCCTTCGGCAAACAGATACAAGTCCATCTCCCCGAGCAACTGGCCGAAGCTGTAGGGATCTTCGGTGACTTGCTCGCCTCCGCCCCACTGGATTTTCAGTAGGTAGTGCTGCCTAACAGCGAAATGACCGACAAACAGCCCAGGGACCGAGGTCGCATTCAGCTCGCCAATCTGCTCGCCGCTGTCGCGGGCCAGCACCTGAACACTCAAGGCCTCCGGTAGAAAGGCACGAATGAACTGACCGCCCTGCCCATCATCGTGGGGCCCAAGTATCGAGAACGGATCGGGATGCTCTGCTCGCACCAAAGCTTCGACATCCTGGACCCGCGGCATCCCATTTAACTTCGGCTGTCGCGGTTCTTTGCTTGTAAAACTCATGGCGTCTTCCCACCGCGTGCAGTTTTGGATATAGATTCAAGCCCGCTGAGCAACCCGTGCAAACCATGCAAGGGCACCGGCAGCCAGGTCGGACGATTTTCCGCTTCGTAGGCCACTTCGTACGCAGCTTTCTCCAGGCTGAACAAGGTCAGCGCTGCTGCGTGGCCTTTGCTATCCCGCCAATCATGGGCCAGTGTAGACGTGGCCTGGTGATAGCCATGGGTAAATGCCTGTCGTGCTTCTTTAAGGTAGCGTTCGGCGACCCTTTGCCGTGCTGCATTGGCCTCGGGCGAATGATCCACTCCTTGCACATTCAGGGCCATGGCAGCGGCATAATCGAACGAGCGCAACACGCCGCTGACATCCTTGTAAGGGCTGTGTTTACTGCGTCGTTCATGAAGTGGCCGTGCGGGTTCACCCTCAAAGTCGATCAGGTAGGCGTCGCCTTTGACTACCAGCACCTGGCCCAGGTGCAAATCACCATGAACACGAATCCGCAGGCCGCCCACCGTAGCCTTCGCCAGCGCCTGCACATGGCTGGCAATGGCTTTTTTCTGCTCCAGTAAAGCACTGACCAGCGTCTGATCGCCAGGGTTCAAGCGGGTTCGGTGTTGTTTGAGCAATTGCAGGGCCTGCTCGATTTGCGTGCCTACCTGCTTGGCCCAGCCTTGACTGTCCTTGAGGGATGTGACCTCGGGTTTGAAATCCTTATTATCGGTTGGCGCGGCCAGGACCTGGTGCATCTCACCCAGTCGCTGGCCGAGCAAACCAGCGAAATCCGCCAATTCGCCAAGGGCGTTATAGTGCTGTTCCTGCTCGGAAATCGCCTCGGCCAACTCATCGCGAATCGCCCGTTCCAGGTTGTTCTGGGTCCAGCCCCAGGCATCGCCCTGGTTGCTCAGGTAACCCTGGGCAATCATCAGCAAATTGTCCTGGCCTTTGGCATCGCGACGAATCACCGAGCCCAGCAGCGGCGAGATATGTTCGTAACCGGCGTCTGTCAGGTACGCGCCCATTTCCAGTTCGGGGTGTACCCCGGCGCTGATTTTGCGGATCAGCTTGAGTACCAGGCTGGCGCCCACTACCACCGAACTGTTTGATTGCTCGGCGGCCAGGTAGCGCACTTCCGATTCGTCAGTGAGCTCCAGCCCGGCCAGGCGTGGCGACGGTTCGAAGCGAATGTCGCCGTCGGTGGAATTAAGCACTGTATTGGCTTGCAGGGCCTGGATCACGGCACGGATGTAGGTGTCGAGGCTGAAGGCATCGGTCACCAGGCCAACCTGGCGTACGCGCCGGACACGGGCCAGGGCCAGTTGTTGCGGTAACGCACTGGCGAACTGGTCTTCGGCCAGAAAGCCGAACGGCAGTTGATAACGACTGACCTGCGTGCCAGTGGTGACTTCGATTTCGCTGAGCAGCACCGGATGTTCCGGATCGCCAAAGCGCACACCGTAGACAATGTGCACACCGTCGATGGCCGAGTCCTTGTTGGCAAACCAGCGCCGTTTGGGCAGCCAGGCAGGCAGCGATGTCTGCTCCAGCGTGGTGCGACACGGTGCTTCGAGCAATTCTTCGAGGCGTTTTTTCAATACCAGGGTGGTGAAGTCCGGGATGCTCTGTGCTGGCTCCACATGCCAGCTCGGCATCTGGTCTTGCGCCGCCATTACAAACCAGTAGAAACCGTAAGGCGCCAGGGTCAGTAGGAAATTCAACTGGCCAATGGGTGGGAACGCATTGCCGCCAAGCATTTCCACCGGAACCATGCCGGCGAACGCCGACAGGTCCAGCTCCGCCGCCTGTGCGCTGCGGGACACGTTGGCCACGCAGAGGATGATTTCCGGTTTGCCGTCTTCACCGGTGTATTCGCGGGTGTAGGCCAGTATCCGGCGGTTGGTCGGCGCGAGCATTTTCAGGCTGCCGCGCCCAAAAGCCTTGGACTGTTTACGGATCGCCAGCATGCGCCGGGTCCAGTTCAGCAACGAGTGTGGGTCTTGGGCCTGGGTTTCGACGTTGACCGACTGGTAGCCGTAGAGTGGGTCCATGATCGGCGGCAGCACCAGGCTGGCCGGGTCGGCGCGGGAGAAACCGCCGTTACGGTCGATGGACCACTGCATGGGCGTGCGCACGCCGTCGCGGTCGCCGAGGTAGATGTTGTCACCCATGCCGATCTCATCGCCGTAGTACAAGGTCGGTGTGCCGGGCATCGACAAGAGCAGGCTGTTGAGCAGCTCGACGCGACGACGATCGCGCTCCATCAATGGCGCCAGCCGACGCCGAATACCCAGGTTGATACGCGCACGACGGTCGGCAGCGTAGTAATTCCACAGGTAATCGCGCTCTTTGTCGGTGACCATCTCCAGGGTCAGCTCATCGTGGTTGCGCAGGAAGATCGCCCATTGGCAATTGGCTGGAATCTCGGGGGTCTGGCGCAGGATATCGGTGATCGGGAAGCGGTCTTCCTGGGCCAGGGCCATGTACATGCGCGGCATCAGCGGGAAGTGAAAGGCCATGTGGCATTCGTCGCCGTCGTCGCCCTTTTTGTCACCGAAATACAATTGCGTGTCCTCCGGCCATTGGTTGGCTTCGGCCAGCAGCATGCGGTCCGGGTAGTTGGCGTCGATCTCGGCGCGGATCTGTTTGAGGACGTCGTGGGTTTCCGGCAGGTTTTCGTTATTGGTACCGTCGCGCTCGATCAGGTAGGGAATGGCATCCAGCCGCAGGCCGTCGATGCCCATGTCCAGCCAGTAGCGCATCACCGACAGCACGGCTTTCATGACCTGCGGGTTGTCAAAGTTCAGGTCTGGCTGGTGAGAGTAAAAACGGTGCCAGAAGTACTGGCCGGCCACTGGGTCCCAGGTCCAGTTGGACTTCTCGGTGTCGAGAAAGATGATGCGGGTGCCGTCGTATTTTTGGTCGTCATCGGACCAGACGTAGAAGTCCCGGGCAGCGGAGCCTGGCTTGGCCTTGCGGGCGCGCTGGAACCAGGGGTGCTGGTCGGAGGTATGGTTGATCACCAGTTCGGTAATGACCCGTAGCCCGCGCTTATGGGCTTCGGCGATAAAGCGTTTGGCGTCGGCCATGGTCCCGTAGTCACTGTGCACGCCGCGGTATTCGGCGATGTCATAGCCATCATCGCGGCGTGGCGAAGGATAAAACGGTAACACCCAGATGGTGTTCACACCGAGGTCGGCGATGTAGTCGAGTTTGGCGATCAGCCCGGGAAAGTCGCCGATACCATCGTTATTGGAGTCGAAGTAGGATTTGACGTGAACCTGATAAATCACCGCGTCCTTGTACCAGAGCGGGTCTTTGATAAAAGTGGCAACCTTGGGTTTCTTCGCCATTGGGAACTCCTGAGAAATTCTAGTCACTGATCGTTGCCGCGCAGAGCGTGGGAACGATCGTCAGCTTGTGGTGATCCGCCAAATCCCGAACGGCTGGTGCCACGGCTCAATCCGCATCCACTGGGTCTTGCCGTACCAGGTCCAGCGGTGGCCGTTCATCAGGTCTTCACCTTGGGTCTGGGCGTCGTCGGGCAAGCCCATCTCCCACAGCGGCAATTCAAAGTGGGCTTCCTGGGCATTGGACGGGTCCAGGCTGACCGCAACCAGGATGAAGTTGCTGGCGTCTTCGCTGCGCTTGCCGAAGTACAGGATGTTGTCGTTCCAGGCGTTGTAGAGTTTCAAGCCCAAATGGCTGTGCAGCGCCGGGTTCTGTCGACGAATCCGGTTGAGTTGGGCGATCTCGGCGATGATGTTGCCGGGGGCGGTGAAGTCCCGCGGGCGGATTTCGTATTTCTCCGAGTCCAGGTATTCCTCCTTGCCCGGTATCGCGGCGGCCTCACACAGCTCGAAGCCCGAGTACATGCCCCACAAGCCCGAGCCCATGGTGGCCAGCGCGGCACGGATCAGAAAGCCCGGGCGGCCAGACTCATGGAGAAAACTGGGGTTGATGTCCGGCGTGTTGACAAAAAAATGGGGGCGAAAGCATTCACGCCACGGCGACTCGTTAAGTTGTGCCAGGTATTCGCTCAACTGCGCCTTGGTGTTGCGCCAAGTGAAGTAAGTGTAGCTCTGGGAGTAACCCACCTTGCCCAGGCGCGCCATCATGGCCGGGGTGGTAAAGGCCTCGGCGAGGAAGATCACCTCGGGATAGCTGGCCCGCACATCACTGATCAACCATTGCCAGAAGGGCAGCGGCTTGGTGTGGGGGTTGTCGACCCTGAAGGTCTTGACGCCCTCTTTCACCCAGCACACGACAATGTCCCGCAGCTCGATCCACAGGCTGGGGATGGCGTCGGCGGCGTAGAAATCGACGTTGACGATGTCCTGGTATTTCTTCGGCGGGTTCTCGGCGTATTTGATGGTGCCGTCAGGGCGCCAGTTGAACCACCCAGGATGCTGCTCAAGCCACGGATGATCCTGGGAACACTGAATGGCGAAGTCCAGGGCGATTTCCAGGCCGTGATCGGCGGCTGCCGCAACCAGGTGCCGAAAGTCTTCCCGGGTACCCAGTTGCGAGTGGATAGCGTCGTGGCCACCCTCCTCGCTGCCAATGGCATAAGGGCTTCCCGGATCCTCGGGGCCAGCAACCAGGGAATTGTTCTTGCCCTTGCGATGCTGGCGGCCGATGGGGTGGATTGGCGGAAAGTACAGCACGTCAAAGCCCATGTCGTGGATCATCGACAAGCGTGAATGCACGTCGTTGAAGGTGCCGTGGCGGGCTGGATCGTCGGTGATCGAGCGGGGAAACAGTTCGTACCAACTGGCGAATTGCGCACGCTCGCGCTCCACCTCGATGGGGTACGCCGGGCTGGCGCTCAAGTACGGACGATGATCGACCTGGGTCATCAGGTGTGCACTGTCTTCGTGCAGAAACAGCGCCACTTGTTCGGTTTCCAGCAAACCCGAGAGTTCTTGGTGCAACAGCATCAAACGGTCGCGTAATTCGTTGTCACTGCGCTCGGCCGCTTGCAGCACCTGGCTGCGACCTTCCTGCAACTCCAGGCTGACCGGGACGCCGGCTTCATGCTTTTTACCCAGTTCATGGCAAAAACTGGCGAAGTGATCGATCCAGGCCTCGATGCAGTACTCATGTGGGCCCTGTTCGCTGACGTTAAAGGCCCCTTCCCAGCCATTGTTGCCAACATCGGCCATGACTACGCTGTGCCAACTCTCTTCCCGCAGTGCATGCCAGCGCACCCGAACGGCCAGTTCATCGTGGCCGTCGGCAAACACCTTGCTGGTGACTTTAACGCGCTGACCCACCACGGCCTTGGCGGCAAACTCGCCGCCGTCGATGACCGGAGTGGTGCTTTCAATGGCAATCCTGGGCAGCAGCAGTGCCTGGGACAGCGGTAGTGTGGAAATTGAATCGTCATGCGTCCGTGCTGCCTGGTTCGGTAATTCAGCCGTCATCGAGCATCTCCCCCTACGCCCTTTGGACGCTCTAGTGCTTGATCCGTGAAGGCCCATCCTGAAGCGAGCCCTTTAGGTCCGAGCCCAATGCCGGATGAAAAGTTCAGGCGGATACTCAGCCGTCGGGCGGGGGAATCAAGTCCCGGCGACGGTTGTCCACCGATAGAGCAAAGCACAAAGGAGGCCATACTGATGAATATCCCGATTGCACCTGAAGCGCCTGATCCCAACATTGATAAGCCAACACTGCCACCGACCGGACCTGAACCCATTCCGGAGAAGGAGCCGCCCGAAAATGAGCCGCCAGCGGTTGAAGAACCTCCAACCACAATGCCGCCAGTGATTGCCCTGCCCGCGACATCTTCTGCATAGCCGGTGTCTAGCCCCAGAGAAGCTACGGCGGCCGCGCCTAGTCTTTCTCCAGCAAGCGCACAATTCTCGGCATCACACTGAACACCGCCAACGCTAGCAACATGCTCAAAACCGCCGTCGACTCCCGGCCCATCCCCGCCGCCACGCCAATGGCGGCGGTCATCCATAACCCGGCAGCAGTGGTCAGTCCCTTGACGTGCTGGCCTGCTTCGTCTTCCTTGCCTTTGAGGATGGTCCCGGCGCCGAGGAAGCCGATGCCGGCGATCACGCCTTGTACCACTCGGCTCATGGCATCTGCCTGGGAGCCGGACATCTGCGGCACCAGCACGAACAACGCCGCGCCCATGGCCACCAACATGTGGGTGCGCACCCCCGCTGCCTTGCCTTTCGCTTCGCGCTCAAAGCCGAGAATGCCACCAAGGACCGCAGCGATCAGTAAGCGCACGGTGATTTGCGTCAGTTGCCTGGCATCACCGATGTCGGCGAATTCCGCTTGCAGGGTTTGCCAGACTTCATGCCACCAAGCGTCCATGGATGTGTCCTTTTTTCTCGGTCGATAATCGATGGACAGCGGCGACCGCCAGTCAGTTGCCAAGAACCATTCACTCATCGCCAAACCCTAACGTTCAGCACTGATAGAAAAGGAGAGCACCATGCCCGTACGTATCGAAAACCAGACCTGTTACTTCAAGGTCGACGAGAACGGCGAAGAGCGAAGTCTCGCCGCCAGCGATGTCACGGTGATTACTGACAGCGAGAAATCCATGTCGGCCGTCGAACTGGACGGCCAACGCATTTACATCACCGAAGTAGAAGCGGACGCATTGACCGTCGCAGGCGCCAAGGACGGTCGCAAGCATTTGAAGGCGACGGACAGTGATTCGGTGATTTGATGGGTCTGTACTGGAGCGCCGTACAACGGCCCGATACTGCTATAAACGCCAAGGTCTGCGGGGGGTGGTGCAATCTCGCGCGGGCGGATCAGACTCGCTTCTGATCCGCTTTTTGTCGTATTACCTGAGCCTGTCATGCAAACAGATTGATGGTTATAGTTCATCCACCTGACGGAGGCCGATCAACCCCCAATATTTATCTGACGCATTAGGCCCTGATGAAACGCTACGAAAAATTCGCCGACGACATCGCAGAACTGATCCGCTCCGGTGTCTTGGGCCCTGGTCAGCGCGTGCCGTCGGTGCGCTATGCCAGCCAGACTTACGGCGTGAGTCCGTCGACGGTGTTCCAGGCGTACTACCTGCTGGAACGCCGTGGCCTGATCCGTGCGCGGCCACGCTCCGGCTATTTCGTCAACATTCATGCACCAAGTCCTTTTTCCGAACCGGCGGTGAGCGAGCAGGTACAGGAGTCTACCGAGGTGGATGTCAGCGAGCTGGTGTTCTCGGTACTGGACTCCATCAAGGACCCGCAAACCGTGGCGTTCGGCTCGGCCTTTCCCTGCCCGACATTGTTCCCCCTGCAGCGTCTGGCCCGCTCCCTGGCCAGTGCCAGTCGGGAAATGGACCCGCGCATGGTGGTCACCGACATGTCGCCGGGCAACCCGCAACTGCGCCGGCAAATCGCCCTGCGCTATATGGTGGGCGGCCTGATGCTGCCCATGGAGGAGCTGCTGATCACCAACGGCGCCCTGGAAGCACTGAACCTGTGTTTGCAAGCGGTAACCGAGCCTGGCGATTTGGTGGCCATCGAGGCCCCGGCGTTTTACGCCAGCCTCCAGGTGCTGGAGCGCCTGAAGCTTAAAGCTGTGGAAATCCCCGTGCATCCACGAGACGGCATCGATCTGAAGGTCCTGGCCCAAAGTCTTGAGCGTTACCCGATCAAGGCCTGTTGGTGCATGACCAGTTTCCAGAACCCCATGGGCGCCACTATGCCTGAGGCCAAGAAGCAGGAGCTGGTGCAATTGCTGCGCAGCCATCAAGTCCCGCTGATCGAAGACGACGTCTACGCCGAACTGTATTATGGCCAGCAAGCGCCCAAGCCGGCCAAGGCCTTCGACACCGAAGGCCTGGTGATGCACTGCGGCTCGTTCGCTAAAAGCCTGGCCCCTGGCTACCGTATTGGCTGGGTCGCCGCCGGGCGTTATGCGCAAAAAATCGAGCGCTTGAAGTTGATGACTTCTCTGTGTGCCTCAATGCCCGCCCAGGCGGCGATAGCCGACTATCTGCAACATGGCGGCTATGACCGTCACCTGCGCAAGTTGCGTTACGCCCTGGAAGAGCAGCAAAGCGCCATGCTCGCAGCTATTGGCCGCTACTTCCCGTCACAAACCCGGGTCAGCCAGCCGGCAGGTGGTTACTTTCTGTGGCTGGAGCTACCGGAGCAGTTGGACTCGTTGACGCTGTTCCAGATGGCATTAGCTCAAGGCATCAGCATTGCACCGGGGCCGATTTTTTCGCCAACCCAGCGATTCAGGAACTGTATCCGGCTCAATTACGGTAGCCCGTGGAATGAAACCGCCGAAAACGCCATGCAGACGCTGGGCACAATTATACGCTCGTTAAAGAGCCAGCCTTACCCGGGAACTGGAGTTACCTGAAGGACCACTCAGGGCGCACATGCAGTCTTTGAAACGACAGGCTCGCATGGGATGGATTAATTTTTTCTGAGCCAAGGCCCAATCGAGCATGCGAATAACCCCCTCTAGCGTTAACACGCCACATCAACCAGCCCGCGATGAGGGAGCACTGCGGCCATTGCCCAAACCTGCCGGTTATGTGCAAAACTTTCCGGGCCAGGAAGGCCGGTGGCGAGAGACGCCAGTCGGGCCAATGACAAGGCCTGTGGGAGATCATCGATCCGCTGAAGGAATCATCAGGGCCAATTCGACACTCAGCTCTTTCCTTAATGGGCCACCTTCCAGGGAAACCCTGGAACATCTGAAAAAGCAGGTGGGCGACTGGACCCCGGACAACCCCGACTTCGACAGCCGCGCAGACGCCGCCTTCAGCCTTGCAAAAGTGACCAACTATGTCGATCACTTGAATGACCGAAGAGTGGGCAACAGCGATCAGAATGGCGTGACTGACGGATTTACCTATGACGCAGAGTTGCGCCATGGAGTTGCCCAGTTCCGCTCCGAGGCAAGCCTTATCGAAGAGTTCGGTGAGAAAGGATATGCCGTGTTCGAGAACCTGGGTAACTAGAAGGTCTCCCGACGAAACAGGGTCGAGAGATAAGGCTCGATCCACTCAGACCGCCCTGATTGCACTCAACGTCCTCCGCCCAAATCGATAAATGTCCCGGTCGAGTAGGACGCCTTGTCTGACAACAACCAGACAATCGCCTCCGCCACTTCATCCGGGCGCCCACCACGGGCCATGGGAATGCCTGACTCCAGCTTGCTCACCCGGTCCGGGTCGCCACTCAAGGCATGGAAGTCGGTGAAGATATAGCCAGGGCGCACCGCGTTGACCCGAATGCCCTCGCCCGCCACTTCCTTCGACAAGCCGATAGTGAAGGTATCCAATGCGCCTTTGGACGCGGCGTAGTCGACGTATTCCCCCGGCGAGCCGAGACGAGCGGCCACCGATGAGACGTTGACGATGCTTCCGCCCTGCCCGCCATGCCTGGGCGACATACGCAGCACGGCCTGCTTGGCACAGAGAATCGGACCCAGGACGTTGGTCTTGATGATTTTCAAAATGCGCGCTTCGGACATTTCATCGACCCGCGATTTGTGTCCAACGGTGCCGGCATTGTTCACCAGCGCGGTGACCCGGCCCAACTCGGCATCGACGCGGCTGAACAGGCCGATCACTTCGTCTTCGATGCTGACATCGGCCCGTACCGCGATGGCCTGGGCACCGAGGGCACGTACTTGCGCCAGGACCTGGTGAGCGGCGTCTTCGTCAGATTGGAAGTTGATACAGATGCGGTAGCCCTCACGGGCAGCCAACAACGCGGTGGCGGCACCGATCCCACGACTGCCACCGGTAATGATGACAACTTTGTCCATGCGTGCAGTCTCCTGGTTCATCCTGAAAGCGGTTGGATCCAAGAATACCCGCGCCGGGCAATTTTTGCATGGTCTCAGGTCATTGGACGGCAATCATCCTCTGCTCCGCCCGCGAGGTATTTGTAGCTACTGTCGAGGCACGAGGCTGCGATGCGTGTCCGCAGGACCGCCCTCGGGGCTCAACCCCATCGCAGCCTCGTGCCTCGGCAGCGGCTACAAGTCGGTGCCCTGCATCTGTCCATCCCAGCCACCGCCCAACGCGGCGATCAGTTGCACACTGGCCACCAACCGACTTTGCAGCAAGGTCAGCACCGTGCGTTCGTTGCTCAGGGCAGTCGCCTGGACGGTGACCACATCCAGATAGGCGATTAATCCGGCCTTGTATTGGTTCTGGGTCAAGCGCAAGGATTCCCGTGCCGCCTCAAGGGCTTCATTGCTGACACCCGCCTCGTCTTCCAGGACCTTGAGCTGGACCATGTAGTTTTCCACTTCACGGAAGCCATCAAGCACGGTCTGGCGGTACTTGGCCACGGTTTCGTCATAGGACGCTTCTGCACGGTCGACTTCTGCCGAGCGCTGACCGCCGTCAAACAGGGTCATGGCCAACTTCGGCCCCACCGACCAGAAACGGTTTGGCAGGCTGATCCAATCGGCATAGGTGCTGCTGGAGTAACCGCCTGCCAGGCTCAGGGTCAGGTCCGGGTAGTAGGCAGTCTTTGCCACGCCAATATTGGCGTTGGCAGCGATCACGGCCCGTTCGGCCGAGGCGATGTCCGGTCGCCGTTCCAGCAGTTGCGACGGTAGGCTCACCGGAACCTGTGGCAATGCCGGAATCTCCTTGCTCACCGCCAGGTCAAAGTTTGCCGGTGGCACGCCCACCAACACCGCAATGGCATTTTCCAGCTGGGCCCTCTGCCAGACCAGGTCAATCATGCTGGCCTGGGTGCTTTTAAGTTGAGTTTGCGCCTGGGCCACCGCGTCCTTGCCAGACACGCCGGCGTGGTACTGGTTTTCGGTCATTTGCAAGGAGCGCTGGTAGGTCTCGACAGTGGCTTGCAGCAAACGGGTCTGCTCATCCATGACCCGCAGTTGCAAGTAGTCTTGCACCAGTTCCGATTGTTGGCTCAAACGCATCGCTGCCAGGTCTGCGGCGCTGGCTTCGGCGCTGGCCTCATTGGCTTCCAGGCCACGGCGCAACTTGCCCCAGATGTCCGCTTCCCAACTGACGCCCAACTGGGTGTTGAGGGTGTCGCGGATACCGCTGCTGGAGCTGCTCAGGCTGGCATTACTGCTACCCGTGCCCTGGCTGGCCCGGGTTTTCCCGGCACTCAGGTCAACAGTGGGAAAGAATGCTCCGCGGGAGCTGCGGACCAGCGCCTGGGCCTGACGAAAGCGCGCCTCGGCCTGGGCCACGGTCTGGTTGGCATTGTTGAGCTTGTCCACCAGCTCGTTCAACTGCTTGTCGCCGTACAGTTCCCACCAGGCGCCACGGGCCAGGGAGTCGCTGGGCGCTGCCTGGCGCCAGCCTTCGGCCTCCTTGTACTGGGCTGGTTCGGTCAGTACCGGGCGTTTATAGTCCGGACCAACGGCGCAGGCACTGAGCATCATTGCCATTAGCACCACTCCCGCTGTAGGAGCGAGCTTGCTCGCGAAGGTCGTTAATGAAAACGCTGGAAACCTGACACCCCGATGCGCGTTCAGGTTTTTCGCGAGCAAGCTCGCTCCTACAGGGAGAAACGTTGAATTGGTCATAGCGCGGTGTCCAGGGCAGCATCGGTACGCACCCCGCGCCAGCCGTTGAAACGGTGACGCAAGCGGTCGAGATAAAGGTAAACCACCGGGGTGGTATAAAGGGTCAGGATCTGGCTGAACACCAGGCCGCCAATAATCGTCAGGCCCAGGGGCTGACGCATTTCCGCGCCTTCGGCGCTGCTGAGCAACAACGGTACCGCGCCAAGGATTGCCGCCAGGGTGGTCATCAGGATCGGCCGCAACCGCAACAGGCAGGCACTGCGAATCGATTCCAACGGATCCATGCCGTCCTTGCGCTCCAGTTGCAGCGCCAGGTCGATCATCAGAATGGCGTTTTTCTTCACCACCCCAATCAACAGGAACAACCCCAGCAGGGAAATCAGGCTGAACTCGCCCCCCAGCAGGTAAATCGACAACAAGGCGCCGACTCCCGCCGATGGCAAGGTGGAAAGGATAGTCAGCGGGTGGATGTAGCTCTCATAGAGAATCCCCAGTACCAGATACACCGCTGCCAGCGCGCCGAGAATCATGAACGGCTGGCTTTTCTGGGTGGCGGCGAAGGCATCTGCGGTACCGGCCATCTTCGCGATGACGTCTTCCGGCAGCCCGACCTTGGCAATCGCCCGTTCGACGGCCGCGGTGCCCTGCTCCACCGTTACCCCTGGGGCCATGTCGAAGGCAATGTTTTCCGAGGCGAATTGGCCTTCATGGCTGACCCGGTCGTTCGCCAGGCTGTTTTCATAGTGGGCAATGGTCGACAGCGGAACCCGCGCACCGGTGGACGTGATCACCTGCACCTGATTCAGGGTGATTGGGTCCTGGGCATACTTCGGATTGACCTCCATCACCACCTGGTACTGGTTGAGGCTGTCATAGATGGTGGAAATCTGCCGCTGGCTGTAGGCATTGTTCAATACCGCAGTGACCATGTTCATGTCGATCCCCAGGCGTTTGGCCTGGTCACGGTCGACCACCAGTGTCACTTGCTGCGCACCACGGCCCTCCCTGGCATCGATGGCGGTCAGTTCCGGCAGTTCACGCAAGGCGGCTACCACTTTCGGGTACCACAGGCGCAACGCCGCAAGGTCGCCACTTTGCAAAATGTAGGAGTATTGCGATGTGGTCTGGTCACGACCGCCGCCAAATTGCAGGTCCTGGTCGGCCATCAGCATCAGGCGCCCACCCGGCACAAGCGGCATGGTCTTGCGCATGCGCTCGATCACCGCCTGGGCGGAAATCTTGCGTTCGCCGATGGGTTTGAGCCGCACCAGCATCACCGCGTTGTTGGTGCCACTGTTGCCACCGATAAACCCGGCCACGCTTTCTACCGCCGGGTCTTTCAAGACGGCCTTGCGAAAGATCTCCATTTTCGGCTGCATGACGCTGAATGACAGGCCGTCATCGCCACGGACAAAACCAATCAGTTGGCCGGTGTCTTGTTGCGGCATAAAGGTTTTCGGCACCACGACGTACAGCGCGATATTGACGCCCACCGTTATCAACAGGCTGAGCAAGGTCAGGCGTCGATGACGCAGCACCCAATCCAGGCTGCGGGCATAGCCGGCAACCATGCGCTCGTTAACCTTCTGGCTCCAGCGCTGCAAGCCGGTTTCTTCACCCTTGAGGTGAGGTTTGAGCCAGCGGGCACAGAGCATCGGCGTCAAGGTCAGCGAGACCACCAGCGAGACGATGATCGCCGCCGCCAGGGTAATGGAGAACTCGCGGAACAAGCTTGTGACAATCCCGCCCATAAACAGGATGGACAGGAACACCGCCACCAGGGACACGTTCATCGACAGCAAGGTAAAGCCGACTTCCTTGGCCCCCAGGTAAGCGGCCTTCATCGGCGAAATACCGTCGTCGATATGCCGGGAAATATTTTCCAGCACCACGATGGCGTCGTCCACCACCAGGCCGGTGGCGAGGATCAGTGCCATCAGCGACAGGTTGTTCAGGGAAAAGCCAAACAGGTACATCACGGCAAAAGTGCCCACCAGGGACACCGGCACGGCCAGGGTTGGAATCAATGAGGCACGAAAATTACCGAGGAACAGGTAGACCACCAGAATCACCAGGGCCACGGCAATCAGCAAGGTCATCTCGGCTTCATGCAAGGTGGCGGTGATCACCGGTGAACGGTCCATGGCCAGGTTCAACTTGACGCTGGAGGGCAGCACCGCCTGCAACGCCGGCAGTTGTGCCTTGATCTGCTTCACGGTCTCTATGATGTTGGCGCCGGACTGACGGTTGATCACCAGCAGTACCGCCGAATCGTTATTGAAGAAGCCGCTGTTGTAGCGGTCTTCGACGCCATCGGTGATTTTTGCCACATCACTCAAGCGCAGGGCCGCGCCGTCCTGGTAACGAATCAACAGCGGTTCGTAGTCCTTGGCCTTTTCCAACTGGTCATTGGCCTGGATCTGCCAGTGCCGCTGGCTGTCTTCCAGCGACCCCTTCGGCCGGCGCACGTTGGCATTGGCGATGGTATTACGCACCTCGTCCAGGGCCACGCCATATTGATCGAGGGCCTTCGGTTCCAGCTCGATACGCACCGCCGGCAGCGAGCTGCCGCCGATCTGCACTTCACCGACTCCTGGCACCTGGGACAGGCTTTGGGAGAGGATGGTCGAGGCCAAGTCATACAGCTGGCCCTTGGGCAGTACCTCCGACGTCAACGACAGCACCATGATTGGCGCCTGGGAGGGGTTGATCTTCTTATAGGTGGGCATGCTGCGCATGCCGCTGGGCAGCAGGTTGCGCGAGGCATTGATTGCCGCTTGCACTTCCCGTGCGGCGCCGTTGATGTCGCGGTCGGAGTCGAAGGCCAGGATCACCCGGGTCGAGCCCTGGCTGGAGGAGCTGCTCATGGTGGTGATACCGGCAATCGAGCCGAAAGAGCGCTCCAAGGGCGTGGCAACCGTGGCGGCCATCACCTCGGGGCTGGCGCCGGGCAAGCTGGCTTGCACGACGATCACCGGAAAGTCGATTTGCGGCAACGGCGAGACCGGCAGCAAATTGAAGCTGACGCCGCCCAAAAGCATGATCGCCAGGCTCAGCAGAATGGTGGCCACCGGGCGTTTTATGAACGGTCCTGAAAGGTTCACGAGTGGTAGCTCCAAGCAGCAAGCGTCAAGCTAGAAGCCAAAACCAAAGCCCTGCACTGCTCCTCTCTTGCAGCTTGCAGCCTGAAGCTTGCCCCCGCCTTCATTCCTCGCCTCACACCGCCTCTCCCTTGCCGGACTTGGCCCAGCGCCGCCCCAACCGATCGAAAGCCAGGTAAATAACGGGCGTGGTGAACAGCGTCAATACCTGGCTCAACAGCAACCCGCCCACCATTACCAGGCCCAAAGGTTGGCGCAACTCGGCACCGGAACCGGTGGCAAGCATCAAGGGCACCGCACCGAACAATGCGGCCAGGGTGGTCATCAGGATTGGCCGGAAGCGCAACAACGCCGCCTGGTAGATCGCAGTCTGAGGGTCAAGACCCTGGTTGCGTTCGGCGTCGAGGGCGAAGTCGATCATCATGATCGCATTCTTCTTGACGATACCGATCAACAGGATGATGCCGATAATGGCGATCATCCCCAGGTCATTGCCACTGATCAGCAAGGCCAGCAAGGCTCCCACTGCTGCCGATGGCAAGGTCGACAGAATGGTGATCGGATGGATATAGCTCTCGTACAGCACACCCAGCACGATGTACATAGTCACCACCGCCGCCAGGATCAGCAGCAAGGTGCTGGACAGCGACGCCTCGAACGCCTGGGCCGCACCCTGGAACTGGGTTTGTACGCCAACCGGCATGCCAATGTCTTTCTGGGTCTGGTTGATCAGCTCGACGCCCTTGCCCAAGGCCACGCCGGGCGCCAGGTTGAACGACATCATTACCGCCGGGAACTGACCGATATGGGTAATTGCCAACTGTGCCTGGCGCTGCTCCACATGGGCCAGGCTCGACAAGCGCACCTGGCCACCATCGGTGGTCTTCACATGGATCTGGTTCAGCGCATCCGGCCCCAGGGTTTCCCCGGATTGGGCCTGCAAAACCACACGGTATTGGCTGGCCTGGGTATAGATCGTGGAAATCTGCCGCTGGCCGAAAGCATCGTACAGCGCGTCGGTGATGGTCGATACCGACACCCCCAGACGCGAGGCTGCATCACGGTCGATTACCAGATACACCTGCAAGCCTTTGTCCTGCAGGTCGCTGGCTACGTCAGTGAGTTCCGGCAGCAGGCTGAGGGCATGCACCAGCTTTCCGCTCCACAAGGCCAGCAACTTGGCGTCGGGTGAGGACATGCTGAACTGGTATTGGGTACGACTGACGCGATCTTCGATGGTCAGGTCTTGCACCGGCTGCATGTACAAGCGGATGCCCACCAGCTTGTCCAGCTTCGGTTGCAGGCGCGTGATGATCTGCGCCGCGCTCAAGTCCCGCTGGCTGTGGGGCTTGAGGTTGATCAGCAGGCGGCCGCTGTTGAGGGTCGCGTTATCGCCATCGACCCCGATATAGGACGACAGGCTTTGCACTGCTGGGTCCGTCAGGATGATCTTCGCCAATTCCTGCTGGCGCTGGCTCATGGCCGCAAAGGAAATTGACTGTGGCGCCTCGGAAATGCCCTGAATCACACCAGTGTCCTGCACCGGGAAAAACCCCTTGGGCACTACCAGGTACAACACCACCGTCAGGCCCAAGGTGGCGACGGCCACGAACAGGGTCAGCGGCTGGTGCTTGAGCACCCATTGCAACTTGCGCCCATAGGCTTCGATCAGCCAGTCGATCCAGGCGCCGCTGGCCTTGTAGAACCGCCCCTGTGACTCGGGCTTGGGTTCACGCTTGAGTAACCGGGCGCACATCATCGGCGTGAGGGTCAGCGAGACCACCAGGGAAATCAGGATTGCCACCGCCAGGGTAATGGCGAATTCGCGGAACAACCGCCCTACCACGTCAGCCATGAACAGTAGCGGGATCAATACCGCAATCAGCGACAGGGTCAGGGATATCAGGGTAAAGCCGATCTGCTTGGCGCCCTTGAGCGCCGCGGCCATCGGCGTCTCGCCCTCCTCGATATAACGGGAGATGTTCTCCAGCATTACGATGGCATCATCCACCACAAAGCCGGTGGCGATGGTCAGGGCCATCAGCGTCAGGTTATTGATAGAAAAACCGGCCAGGTACATCACGCCAAAAGTGCCCACCAGGGACAGCGGCACGGCGATGGACGGAATGAGGGTGGCGCTGAAACGGCGCAGGAACAGGAAGGTCACCATCACCACCAGGGCTATGGCGATCAGCAATTCGTGTTGCACGTCCGTCACCGAGGCCCGGATGGTTTGGGTGCGGTCGGTGAGCACCGTGACGTCCAGCCCCGCAGGCAGATTGTCGGTGATGCTCGGCAGCAAGGCCTTGATCTGGTCCACCACCTCAATCACGTTGGCCCCGGGCTGGCGCTGGATATTCAACAGGACGGCCTGGTTCTCATTGGCCCAGGCGGCGAGACGTTCGTTCTCGGCGCCATCGACGATCTGTGCCACGTCCTTGAGGCGCAGCGGTGCGCCATTGTTGTAGGCGAGGATCAGCTCGGCGTATTGCTCGGGCGAGACCAACTGGTCGTTGGCGTCGAGCATCGAGACCCGGGTCGGGCCATCGAAGTTGCCTTTGGGCTGGTTGACGTTGGACGCCGCGATCAAGGTGCGCACGTCCGACAGGTTCAAGCCATTGGCGGCCAGGGCCTCGGGGTTGACCTTGATTCGCACCGCCTGGCGTTGGCCGCCGGCAATACTGACCATGCCGACTCCGCTGATCTGGGCGATTTTCTGCGCCATGCGCGTGTCGACCAGGTCATTGAGCTTGGGCAACAGCATGGTCTTTGAGGTGATAGCCAGGGTCAGTACCGGGGTGTCCGCCGGGTTGACTTTGTTGTATACCGGCGGCGCCGGCAAATCCGTGGGCAACAGGTTAGTGGCAGCGTTGATCGCGGCCTGCACCTGTTGCTCGGCGACATCCATGTTGACATCGAGGTTGAAACGCAAAGTCAGCACCGAGGCGCCGCCGGAACTGGTGGACGCCATCTGGGTCAGGCCGGGCATTTGCCCGAACTGGCGCTCCAGGGGCGCGGTCACCGCGCTGGTCATCACGTCTGGACTGGCGCCGGGGTACAGGGTCATGACCCGGATGGTCGGGTAATCCACCTGGGG
The DNA here is from genome assembly GCF_009707515.1 of Pseudomonas karstica. Classification (GTDB taxonomy): domain Bacteria; phylum Pseudomonadota; class Gammaproteobacteria; order Pseudomonadales; family Pseudomonadaceae; genus Aquipseudomonas; species Aquipseudomonas karstica. The sequence continues at coordinate 168,099 of NZ_WLYI01000003.1, forward strand.
CAAGGCCGAGACCGGTAGCAAACGGTAGGCAATCAGGCCGGCCAGGACAATGGCCAGCATGCTCAGGGTGGTGGCTACCGGGCGAAGGATGAACAGCCGCGAGAGGTTCATGCGCCGCCCTTTTGCGCCTTGCCGGCGTCAGCCGAGCCTTGCGTAGCCTCGGCTGCAGGCTGACCCTGAAGGTGTTCGGTCGGCGGCGTTGGAACGTCCTTGCTGTCGTTGACCACTTCGATCTCGCTGCCGTCTTTCAAGCGGTCGGTACCTTCCAGCACCACCCGATCGCCAGCCGCGAGGCCCTCCTTGATCACCGTATTTTCGCCGTCGCTGTCACCGATTACCAATGGGCGGATCTTGACCTTCTTATCGCCGTCGAGGGCGTAGACGAAGGTGCCGTTGTTGCCGAACTGGATGGCGGCGGATGGTGCCAGGACCACGTTATGCAGGGTGTCGGCCAGCAAGTGCACATTGACGAACTGATTGGGGAACAACGCCTGGTCCTGGTTATCGAAGCGAGCCTTGAATTTCAGGGTGCCGGTGGTGATGTCGATCTGGTTGTCCAGGCTTTGCAGTACACCGGAGGCCTGAAGCTTGACATCTCCACGGTCCCACGCCTCTACCGCAAGTTTGTTGCCCGCACGATAACGCGTGAGCACAGTGTCAAGGGCAGTTTCCGGCAGGGTGAAAGCCACACTGATGGGTTGGGTCTGGGTGATCACGGCCAGGGCTGTGGTGTCGTTGGCAGCCACAAGGTTGCCGACGTCCAGTTGGCGCAAGCCGACACGGCCGGCAATCGGAGCGCGGATCCTGGTGAATTCGAGGTTGAGCTTGGCGTCATCCACCGCGCCCTGGTTGGTCTTGACCGTGCCCTGGTATTGCAGGACCAGCGCCGCGGCGGTGTCCAGGGTTTGCTTGGCGATACTGTCCTGCGCGTACAGGCCGCGATAACGATCGAGATCGACCTGGGCGTTTTTCAATTGGGCCTGATTCTGTAACAAAGTGCCTTGGGCCTGGAGCAAGGCATTCTGGTAACTGCGCGGATCGATTTCTACCAGCAGGTCACCGGCCTTGACCATCTGCCCCTCCTCGAAGGCAATCTTGACCAGTTCTCCCGCCACCCGGCTGCGCACATTGATGGTGTTCAACGCCGTCACTGTGCCCAGCGCCTTGTAGTACACCGGAAACTCTCCCAACACCGCCGGTGCGACACGCACGGGTACCGGGCTGGTCGAGCCGCCGAAGCCTGGGCGCATCATGCCCGACTTGCCAGTACGAGCGGCAGGCGTCTGCTCGGCGCCGTCTTTATGGCTGGCGGGCCAGAACTTCCAGCACAGCCCGGCAATGATCAGCAGGATAAGCAAGCCGAACAGCCAGCGGCGGGATTTGCGGGGGGAGGATTGCATGGATTGATCAACCATTGGGCGCGAGAGCTTCTTCTTTAGGAGGCTGAAAGATAAGCACTGGGACGCTGTAAGAAAAGCGCCTTTACCGGCTATTTACCTTTGGACTTACAACTTTTCACGTTTGCCGTTGAAACGGCAGTGTCCGGGCTAAACCGCTGAACGGTAAATAAAAACGGCCTGGACTAGGCCAGGCCGCAATCATGCATCAAACGTATTACTGCAAATTGTAGGAGCGAGCGTGCTCGCGAAGAACTCAAAGGCGCCGCGTTTATCCTGAATACACACGTTATCGTTGATGTTTTTCGCGAGCAGAGGCTAGACGTCCCCCTCGTTCCTACAATGGTCGACGTTTGCTTATGGCCTGGGTAATTACTTCAAAACAGCCAGGGCTGCTTCGTAGTTTGGCTCTTGGCCGATTTCACTGACCAGTTCGCTGTGCAACACCTTGTCGTTTTCGTCCAGTACCACTACTGCGCGGGCGGTCAGGCCCTTGAGCGGACCGTCAGCAATGGCTACACCGTAGTCAACGGCGAATGCTGCGCTGCGAAAATCCGACAGGTTCTTCACGTTTTCCAGGCCTTCGGCGCCACAGAAACGTGCCTGGGCGAATGGCAGGTCAGTGGAGATGCACAACACCACAGTGTTATTCAGGTCGTTGGCCTGGGCGTTGAACTTGCGAACCGAGGTGGCGCACGTCGGAGTGTCAACGCTTGGGAAGATGTTCAGAACTTTGCGCTTGCCGGCAAAGCTGGCCAGGGTAGCGTCCGACAGATCGCCGGCGGTCAGGGAAAAGTCTGCTGCCTGGGTATCGGTTTGCGGCAATTGGCCTTCAACCTTGACTGGGTTACCACGGAGGGTGACTTGAGCCATGAACGGATTCCTTATGCTGGGTTTGATTAACCGAATTCGAGAAGCCGAAGTTAACCACAAACACGCAATGGGCACCTATCCCCAAACATAAATCGTAAAGAGAAAAAAGCCCATTCCCACGCTCTGCTCCCATGCAGGGCAGATGCCCGCGTCCTGTCTTCTGATTGTTCCCCGCAACAATTCCCGCAACACATGAGCCGGAACCCTGGCCTTCCTGGCGCTCACTGATGGGCAGCCTCTGCACACATGACAAACTTCTGAAAAACGCCTGGAACAATAAGCATGAAAATAAATGATGCATTCCCGTCCGCCCGCACCGCCCACCCAGGCCTTTCGTTTGAGCAATCGCTGCCGGTAACACTAGGAGATCATCCTTCCCTTAACCCAGGCACACAGATACGGTCGCGGCGCAACGTGTCAAATACTGTCGTCCCCCTTGAGGCCCGCAGGACCGCCCAAACCCTGGTGGAAAAGGGCGACAAGGAAATGGCGATACAGTACGCCGCGGCCATGGCGGATCAGGCTTCACGCGGTGCTGTCGAGGGCGACCTCCCAATCTGCACGTCGGTTTCCACTATTGCACCCTATTCAACCTTCGGCAGGCGGTGGTCCCGTTTCAACCAGGCCTTGAAGGAAGAGCCCTTCATCACGTTCGCCCGAAACAACCACATCAATACCGAAAAATTCCGCTGGAGCCCCAGTTCAGGGACCCTGGGGTGCATGATCAACGGCAAGCTGACCACCTTTGGAAAATACACACCGGGCTGGGAGCAAGCATCGGCGGCAGTGGGTACAGCAGCAAAATCCCTCACCCCCACTCCTCAAGTTGCCTTCGACTATAGAGGCGTACATGACGCGCCGCTGGCATTGGTCGGCAATTTTTACGGCGTACTTCCCCTGCCCCGGCAAGCTGACAGGCTTTCTTTGATCATCGACCTGTTGACCCACGAATCATTCGATTCTTTGCACACCCGTGATAGCCGCAATACGCAACCCCAATGGGTCATGCAACGACGCGATGAAACCGTCCATAGCCTTGCCGGCGAAATCGCCGAGCATAAAGGACAGCCGTTGCCAAGCCAGGCACAGACACCGTCCATGCGCCTTGATGAGGCCGATCAGCGCATGGCAAGACAGCTCGCCAAACACTTGATAAACCTGGGGCAGGATCCCAGGTTGGCCGAACTGTCCCGATCAAGAATCAACATTCTTCCAGTTGAATTTTCGACATTCCACTACACGCAAGAGTCCTTTAAAAAGGCTATATCCTCTGATGCTTTCCTGGAATTTCTGGACGATCAAAAACTTAATCCGTCGACCGTCTATATCAACCCGCAAACGGGAGAATTATCGGGCGCAACCTGGACAGAAAATGGGTTTGTGGAAAAGAGCTTCAGCGCTAATGACGTGACTTCGCAGTGGTCTCATCTGGCAACTGATGTTTGGCCGGCAGCCAAGGACTTCGCCGGCGGGGCGCTCCATCCTGTGTCATGTAACTACACCAGATTTGCCCATTTAACTCATGTATTGAGTTTTTATGGGGAGCGCTCAACAGGTGGGAATCTGCTCGAGAGTCTCAAGCAAGGTGCATCTCTGCTGCGTAATGGTTTCACGGCATTGACGACGCCCTCAGAGCCTTTGGATGAGCGAGCACACGCACTCCAGGAAAAACAAAAGGCCATAAAGCAACGCTTCGCCGAACAAGCAGCGCCGAGTCAAACCATTCCTGAAACGCCATCGGCCAAACCCGTTGCCGTTGTTGATCCGGTTGCCGAGATTGCACGACGCCAATTTACCGCTGAACCAAGCCTGCACTCAGTGATCACAGAGCGCTTGAGCGCTGCAATCAAGGAGGGATCAATCGGTTCTGTGGATTTCGACATCAACCATATAAGCCTTGCCGAGCCGGACGCAGACAACCCTGGGCAATACAAGCACACGCCATTGCTGGAGGTTGCCCTCACCCGTATTGTCGGCGACGAGTCCCGGCAGTTTACCGCTGACAGCAAACTGTTCGACAGCCGCCCCCGCACTATGACACCCAGCCCGCCACTCCCCCTCAATGTGAATATGGCCGCTATCAGGCTGGCGATGCTCGAACTCCCGGTGGTGCTCAATGAGCTCTATGACGCTGCCGTGCACAAATACTGGGAGCAGCCTGCCTTTGGTATACCGGTTTCAGGCGATAAAGGCCAAATGCATCATGCCAGTGACATCTATACCGGCAGCCGCAAAGCATTGCTCAGCGACCTTCTGCGAGAAAACCTGCAACAGGCCGGATTAAAGCAACCTGGGCTCGATGATCTGCAACGTGAAGCGGTGGATACTGTAGTGAGGTATCCCGAAGAATCCACACGTGCGACCGAACCGGATAAATCCAAACCCATCGTATACACCCTGACAACCGGGACGAACACAGAGGCCACACCCAACCTGCTGGTGTATCGCTATGTGGTAGAAACCAATCGAGAGATTATCCTGCTGTTGGAACCCAGTGGAAAAATCACCCCTTATGACTCTTGGGACGAGTTTGACAAAGGCGGACACCTGCATGACAAGACGCAACTTACAGGCAATATGTTTGACGCCCAGGCCGGGAGTATCATCGACCAGCACTTGGGCAGGACGTTGTCTTTAAGTCCATCACCTGTCGACCAGGAGAGCTCCATACAACCCAAGGTCCAGTTGCCAGACTGGATGAACAAGGCCGGTGACGCCGAGCGCTTTGTTCTGCGTGACCTCACCTTGCAACTGGCTGGCTTTATGCAGCGCAATAAAGGTCGAATGTACAATAGCGGTATTGCCGACATCCGCTCCTTTGCCTTGAAACAGTTCAACGATAAATTACCTTCGCCTAGATCCTATACCGCCGAGGACTTGGAAGTTGTCTTCAAGGTTCCGGTGGGCAGCTTAAACAGCGGCTATATCGAACGCGAACGCATGAGCCTGAGCGACATGCTTTTACGAAACCTATCGGGTCTGCCTGCCGGGCAAATTGAAGTCTTTTACACACCGGGGAATGTTCGGATAACCGAGCTTGAAAAAGAGGGAGTCCTCAAGCAACTTGTCCAAGACCTTGATGTTGGCAAAAACTACGGTGAACTGCTAAAGCGTGAACTGCTCGACAACCCAGCCACTAAAGCTGAAAGACTGTCATTGTTTGCCCAACAGGTTCCGATCGATCTACAGATCAAGGCGCTTGAACTGGCCATCAAGGGAGAATCTGGTTTCGATGCAACCGGATTCAGGTTTCTCAGGGAAATATTGAGCCCAGAACCAGGAAAAAAGACCGCTGGCACGCAAGAAATAGTCATCAGGCCGTTGGCATTCGACAGAAAGACAGACGGCAAGATCGATGTGGTTGAGAGCATGTACCTGATTGAGCCCAAGGATCCCAGTACAGGCCCCCATATTCTTTATCGCCCGCTGATTGCCGATGCTCCCTTGATGCAATTTCCCTCTCGCGAGGCATTGATGGACGCGATTCAGAAGCCGGGCAAGTTGCAGCAAGATATTTTGGCCTGGTTTCCTGACGATACGACTCGAAAGATCTACACAGGCAGCGGCTTTACCCATCCCAACCTGGTTATTTTCGGCTTCAACACCGGAGCCTTTTTTACCAGCTCTGCCCCGGCCAATCCATTGGCCTCAGAGGGCTTTAAGACAGCCGAAACGTTGCAGCAAAAACTGCAGGACGGCCAGTTGATGAGTTACTTGTACGAATCCAATGCTCAAAGCCTGTTGACGTTGGCCGACGCACAATCGACCTCCGACGAGGAAAGCCGTTGGGTGTCTCTCAAGGAGGGTGGCTACCTGCTGCTCAACGCGGTATTGCCTGCGCTGCGTGGCCCTGGCGCCTCTATCGGGCTGGCGTTGCAGTTTGAAAGTATCTTGAATGACCTTGAGACATTGAGCGGCGATGATAAGAGGAAGAAAGAAGCAGCCACTGCGGACCTGCTGGTCAACCTTGCCAATTCGCTGGCTCATTTTCACTCTCGGCCACACACCACGTCGCCCAAAACACACTCGACCGGGCAGCTAACCGAGAGCCGGCTTTTATCGCTGGAGCCCCTGCCAAGACCACCTTCAAGCAATCGGATTCGGCTGGGAGGGCCTATCGCAGACGTCACGCCTATCGACGGAGATGTCCAGACTTTTGTCGACACTTACAACGGCGCCGAGCGTATCAACATCCTTGCTCACGGCAGTGAGCCTTCGCCTGGTCAACCGGTAAGCGTTGTAGGGGAAAATTCGGTGAGTTACTCCGCAGAAGATATTAATAACGAGCTCCTCGCGCGCGGAATCGATATCCGAGACTATGCGAATGCGCGGGCCCTGTTCTGCTATTCCGGGCACGGCGGCTCGCAGTCATTCGCGTCGACTTTGCACTCAATCACCGGCGTACCGGTCAAGGGATATGAAGGGCAGATAATTACCGAGATCACCAATGGTGAATTCCCCGACGATGTCTACCAAAAAGCCTTGGAAACCTACACGGCTAAATTCCCTCGCCTTGCCAGAGAGGATATAGGAGAGCTTGCGGAAATCGATCTGTATGAAAATTATGTCAATAAAGACATTTTAGTCAGCTTGGATAAACAGCATGGCACCCCGGTTGAGGTGAATATCGGAAGTGTCGAGCACCCCGTTTACACCACGATGAAGGTCGACTACCGGCCTGTCCGCTTCGGCTCTTCCAAAAATCAACCGCCCTCTAAAAAACCGTTTGATGCCGAGCAAGAGCGCGGACCGGTCGAGACGCCAGAAAGCCTGCCCGCAGAGAAGACAGGCGAGGTGATCAGCGTACCCAAGCCGCAGAAAGTTGAAGTCTTGATGGGGTACTCCCATACGATTGAAGGTGACAGCTCGGTACTCTCAACGCGTAGCCTGACTGACTGCTCCGCCCTCGCCGTCCTGACAGATTTGAAAGACGGTATCTACCAGACGCGAACCTTGATGCACTTGACCGGTAGTAATCTGGATTATGGTTTATTGGATCAGGATGCTTATCAGGTACTGGAGGCCTTGAATGAATCTTTGAACAAGGGCGGAAAGGTAATATTCGTGGGGGGTGTTGATTCTGATTCCACAGTTGGGATGGGAGTCGTCCTGGGGCAAGAACATGAGGGTAAAAAGCCGCTTTTGGAGATCCTGAGAAAGCCCGGCGTGGAGACCACGATAGCCAGCTCGGTCGGTGTGGATATCAACGCGGACGGCACATTCAAGTTGATCGAGGGTACCGGCAAGGGCGTTTTCAATCCGCAAATGATCAGGAGCGTGGTGGGCTTCGCTCAAGATTAACAAGCCCGCCACCTGTAGAGGCTGACTCCGACAACTCCTGCCCGGAAGCAGTATTTTTCACCCGTCGTGGCAACACAAAGGAATAGGTGGCTGTGGTTTAATCACAGTTTTTGCCCTGCTTTTAAAGGAACGTTTGTCGATGAATCAGCCCGCCACTAAAGTCCTGGTTATTGGCTATGTCTGGCCAGAACCCCGCTCCTCGGCGGCCGGTGGGCACATGATGCAAATCTTGCAAAGCTTTCTGGACCAGGGCTGGGACATTACCTTCAGCAGCCCGGCGACTATTGGCGAGCACAAGGCTGACCTGCCGGCACTGGGCATTCACGAATGCGCCATCGAGCTCAATAGCAGCAGTTTCGATGATTTTGTCTGTGAACTGGCACCTGATATCGTGCTGTTCGACCGTTTCATGATGGAAGAGCAATTTGGCTGGCGCGTGGAAAAGTATTGCCCCAATGCCTTGCGCGTGCTGGAAACCTCGGACTTGCAAAGCCTGCGGGACGCCCGTCAGCAGCGCCTCAAGGATTACCTGAAGCACGACCCGGCTGCCGATGACTTCAGCCCGCTGTTCGCCCCGGCGCTGGACGAAGAGTTCCAACGGATGGCCGATACTGACCTGGCCAAGCGCGAGATCGCGGCGATTTACCGCTGTGATATCAGCCTGGTTATCTCTGACGTGGAAATTCGCTTGTTGACCGAGCACTTCAAGGTGCCCTCCACCCTGCTCCACTGGTGCCCGCTGATGCTCGATCCGCCAACCGCACCGTTTGCTTCTTTTGAAAAGCGTGCGCACTTCTTGAGCATCGGCAACTTTCGCCATGCACCCAATTGGGATGCGGTGCTATGGATGAAGAACAGCGTCTGGCCGCTGATCCGCCAGCAATTGCCCGGCGCACAACTGCATATCTATGGCGCCTACACTCCGCCCAAGGCCACCGCACTGCACAATCCGACCCAAGGCTTTCATGTGATGAACTGGGCCGAAGACGCCCTGCAGGTGCTGACAGCGGCACGTATCTGCCTCGCGCCGTTGCGCTTTGGTGCCGGAATCAAGGGCAAGCTGATGGACGCCATGCTCTGTGGCACACCCAATGTCACCACGCCAATCGGCGCCGAGGGCATGGGTGGCGATCACCCCTGGCCCGGTATGATCGAGAACAGTGCCAGTGCCTTGGCGACAGCGGCGGTTGCCTTGTATCAGGATCAGGAACGCTGGACGCAGGCCCAGGAAGACGGCCGCCGACTGTTGGCGCGCCGTTACGCGCAGGACATACATGGGCCAGCGCTGGTAGAACGTCTGGAACACTGCCGAAGCGAACTGGCCCTGCATCGACGCACCAACTTCACCGGCAGCATGTTGCGTCATCACCTGCATAAAAGTACCCAGTACATGGCACAGTGGATCGAAGCGAAGAACCGCAACGTTTGATCAGCAGATGCTGGCGAGGTGACACGCAAAGGGCGCATTATTCTTTTCGCAACCACCATAAAGCGACTGCAGCATGACCCGAGCAGCGAGAATTACCGATCCTTCCTACGAGTTGATGGACGATCACAACGGTCTTTCCATCATCTATCGCCAGCACGGCTTTCCGTGCCCCCTGGTGCGCTGGCATTTCCACAAGGAATACGAGCTGCACTTGATCGTCGCCAGCTCCGGCAAGGTGTTTATCGGCGACTATATCGGCAACTTCTATCCGCAAAGCCTATTTCTCACCGGCCCTAACCTGCCCCACAACTGGATAAGCCAGGTGGCGGAAGATGAAGTAGTGCCCAAGCGCGACATGCTGGTGAACTTCACTGATGAGCTGCTGGACGGCGGCAGCCAGATTTTCACCGAACTCAAGAGCCTCGCCCCACTGCTGGAGCGGGCGCAATACGGTATCGAGTTTCGGTGCAAACACACCATCGCCCAGGCCATGAACTTGATGCAGCGCATTGAAGACACCAAAGGCATGGCACGCCTGGGGCACTTTTTCATTCTGCTGGAGGTGCTGGGGGCTTGTGAGGATTACCAGTTGCTGTCCGGCGGCACCACCGCGCAACTGGCGGATGAGCACAGCATTGACCGCACCAACCGGGCGGTGGACTACATCTTTGCCCACTACGCACGAGAATTACCCCTGGAGGAAGTCGCCGAACACTTGGGGATGAAACCCACGTATTTCTCTCGGGTGTTCAAACAGGCTACAGGTCGCACCTTTATCGAGTTCGTCAATCGACTGCGGATCAGCAAGTCCTGCGAATTGCTGGCCGATGGTGACAAGGCAGTGACGGATGTGTGTTTTGAGTCGGGGTTCAACAACATCTCCAACTTCAACCGGCGCTTTCAGCAGCTCAAGGGCATGACGCCCTCCCATTACCGGCGGTTGGCGGTACAGCGATTGACCGAGCAGAATCTCGCGTAGCCGCTGCCCCGACGCGAGACTGCGCTGGTTGTAGCCGCTGTCGAGGAACGAGGCTGCGATGGGCTGCGCAGCAGCTCCAACACCCCCAGTGCAAAAAAGTATCAGTCCCAGTGCTCCCAAGGATTTGTCACCGCGCCATTTGAAGGCTGTAATCAACGCACACTCTCCCAGCTGTCATGGGAGACACAACAACAATAACTGTCCTTCTGTTGCCCCTGGCGCAGAAATGGAGTGCGCGATGAAGTTCACAGCAAAAGCACTGCTTGCCTCTACTTGCATAACTGCATGCATGACCCTCAGCACCGTCAGTCTTGGCGCGCAAACCCTGACCATTGCCACTGTCAACAACAGCGATATGATTCGTATGCAAAAGCTGTCGAAAACCTTCGAAGCCGAGCATCCGGACATCAAGCTGAACTGGGTGGTTCTCGAAGAAAACGTCCTGCGCCAACGTTTGACCACCGACATCGCCACCCAGGGTGGACAGTTCGATGTATTGACCATTGGCATGTACGAAGCCGCACTGTGGGGCGCCAAAGGTTGGCTGGAACCCATGAAGGACCTGCCTGCGTCCTACGACTTGGACGATGTTTTCCCTTCCGTGCGCGACGGCCTTTCAGTCAAGGGATCGCTGTATGCCCTGCCGTTCTACGCCGAAAGTTCCATCACCTACTACCGCGCCGACCTGTTCAAGGACGCAGGGCTGACAATGCCCGAACATCCTACCTGGACGCAGATTGGCGAGTTCGCCGAAAAGCTCACAAACCGCGACAAGGAACAATATGGCCTGTGCCTGCGAGGCAAGGCCGGTTGGGGTGAGAACATGGCGCTGGTCACCACTCTGGCCAACGGCTATGGGGCACGCTGGTTCGATGAAAAATGGCAGCCTGAATTCAACGGCCCCGAATGGAAGGATGCGCTGAACTTCTACGTCGACAATATGAAGAAATCAGGCCCGCCGGGAGCCTCCAGTAACGGTTTCAACGAAAACCTGGCGCTGTTCAACAGCGGCAAGTGCGCAATTTGGGTCGATGCCAGCGTCGCCGGCTCATTTGTCACCGACAAGTCCCAGAGCAAGGTCTCCGAGCATGTCGGCTTTGCCTTTGCCCCCCACGAGAAAACGGACAAAGGTACCTCATGGCTGTACTCCTGGTCCCTGGCCATCCCGACCAGTTCCAAGGCCAAGGATGCTGCCAAAGAGTTCAGCGCCTGGGCCACGTCCAAGCAATACAGTGCCCTGGTCGCCAAGACCGACGGCGTCGCCAACGTACCGCCTGGCACGCGCAAGTCGACCTATAGCGATGAATACATGAAGGCTGCGCCGTTCGCCAAGGTAACCCTGGAGTCGCTGAAAGTCGCCGACCCGACCAAGCCAACCCTCAAGCCTGTGCCTTACATCGGCATCCAGTTGGTGACGATTCCTGAGTTCCAGGCAATTGGCACCCAGGTGGGCAAGTTCTTCGCTGGCGCACTGACTGGCCAGCAGACTGTGGACCAGGCCTTGACCGCCGCGCAGAACACCACTGAGCGTGAAATGAAGCGGGCGGGTTATCCCAAGTAATTTTCGGATACCTGTAGCCGCTGCCACCAGGCTGCGATAGACCGCGAAGCGGTCCCCCAGGGACCGTATCGCAGCCTCGTACCTGGGCCGCGGCCACAGGGGTTTTGTTGCACCTGCACCTGCCTCTAATCGGTCTTGATCACCATGAATACTTCCACTGTCCAAGTGCAAACCGCTACCCCGGAAAAGGCGCGTAAAAGCCGCCTGATCAACCCCGGCTGGTTCCTCGTCAGTCCCTCGGTGGCCTTGTTGCTGCTGTGGATGATCGTACCGCTGGGCATGACGCTGTACTTTTCATTGATCCGCTACAACCTGCTTTACCCTGGCGAAAACCAATTTGTCGGCCTGGAAAACTTCGCCTATTTCATCACCGATTCCGGCTTTCTGCCCGGCGCCACTAATACCTTATTGCTGGTGGGCAGCGTATTGCTGATCAGTGTGGTATTGGGCGTGTTGATCAGTGCCCTGCTGGAGGCCAGTGAGTTCTTCGGTCGAGGCCTGGTGCGGGTGTTGTTGATTTCACCGTTTTTCATCATGCCCACCGTTGGTGCGCTGATCTGGAAGAACCTGATTTTCCATCCGGTGTCGGGAATTCTCGCCTCGGTGTGGAAACTCTTTGGTGCCCAACCGGTGGACTGGCTGGCCCACTACCCACTGCTGTCAATCATCATCATTGTGTCGTGGCAATGGTTACCTTTTGCGATCCTGATCCTGATGACCGCCATGCAGTCCCTGGACCAGGAGCAGAAAGAAGCCGCTCGTCTGGATGGTGCCGGCGCCATTGCGATCTTCTGGCACCTGACCCTGCCCCACCTGGCGCGCCCCATCGCCGTGGTGGTGATGATCGAGACCATTTTCCTGCTCTCGGTGTTCGCCGAAATCTTCACCACGACCAACGGTGGCCCCGGCTACGCCTCGACCAACCTCGCCTACCTGATCTACAACCAGGCGCTGGTGCAGTTCGATGTGGGCATGGCCTCGGCCGGCGGCTTGATCGCCGTGGTCATCGCCAATATCGCGGCGATCATTCTGGTACGAATGCTCGGCAAAAACCTGACTGACAAGCCTTGAGGGCCGCGCCATGACACTTCAACAATCTCGCCGCCTGCAAAGCCTGTTGCTCGGCACCCTGGCCTGGGCCATCGCGATCCTGATTTTCTTCCCGATCTTCTGGATGGTGCTGACCAGTTTCAAGACCGAAATCGACGCGTTTGCCACCCCGCCGCAGTTCATCTTCACGCCGACGCTGGAGAACTACCTGCACATCAACGAGCGCAGCAACTACTTCAGCTACGCCTGGAACTCGGTGCTGATTTCCTTCAGCGCCACCGCCTTGTGCCTGCTGATCTCGGTACCGGCGGCCTACTCCATGGCCTTCTACGAAACCAAGCGCACCAAGGGCACCTTGTTGTGGATGCTGTCGACCAAGATGCTGCCACCCGTGGGCGTGCTGATGCCGATCTACCTGCTGGCCAAGAGCTTTGGCCTGCTGGATACGCGGATCGCGCTGATCATCATCTATACCCTGATCAACCTGCCGATCGTGGTCTGGATGGTTTACACCTACTTCAAGGACATCCCCAAGGACATCCTGGAGGCCGCCCGCCTGGACGGTGCCACGCTGTGGCAGGAAATGGTCCGGGTGCTGCTGCCGATTGCCAAAGGTGGCCTGGCCTCCACCGTATTGCTGTCATTGATTTTGTGCTGGAACGAGGCGTTCTGGTCGCTGAACCTGACCTCATCCAACGCCGCGCCGTTGACCGCGTTGATCGCTTCCTACTCTAGCCCCGAAGGTTTGTTCTGGGCCAAGTTGTCCGCCGTGTCGACCCTGGCCTGTGCGCCCATCCTGATCTTTGGCTGGATCAGCCAGAAGCAGTTGGTCCGCGGTTTGTCCTTCGGCGCTGTGAAGTAAGGGCCCTTACCCAACTTCTGGCTCTTTATAAAAAATTGTATGGAGGCCCATCATGGCCAACCTGAAAATCAAGAATCTGCAAAAAGGCTTCGAAGGCTTTTCCATCATCAAAGGCATCGACCTGGAAGTGAACGATAAGGAGTTCGTGGTCTTCGTCGGTCCGTCGGGCTGCGGTAAATCCACCCTGCTGCGCTTGATCGCCGGCCTGGAAGAAGTCAGCGAAGGCACCATCGAACTGGATGGCCGCGATATCACCGAAGTAACCCCGGCCAAGCGTGACCTGGCGATGGTGTTCCAGACTTATGCCCTGTACCCGCACATGAGCGTGCGCAAGAACATGTCGTTTGCCCTTGACCTGGCAGGGATCGACAAGAAAATCGTCGACAGCAAAGTCAGTGAAGCGGCGCGCATCCTGGAGTTGGGCCCACTGCTGGAGCGCAAACCCAAGCAGTTGTCGGGCGGCCAACGCCAGCGAGTTGCCATCGGTCGCGCCATTGTCCGTAACCCGAAGATTTTCCTGTTCGACGAACCGCTGTCCAACCTTGATGCCGCCTTGCGGGTGCAGATGCGCCTGGAACTGGCGCGCCTGCACAAAGAGCTGCAAGCGACCATGATCTACGTGACTCACGATCAGGTCGAAGCCATGACCCTGGCCGACAAGGTAGTGGTGCTAAATAGCGGCCGTGTCGAACAGGTCGGCTCGCCTCTTGAGCTGTATCACCAACCGGCCAATCTGTTTGTCGCGGGTTTCCTCGGTACACCGAAAATGGGCTTCCTCAAAGGTAAAGTCACCCGTCTTGAGGCTCAGGGTTGCGAAGTGCAGCTGGATGCTGGCACCCGTATCAGCCTGCCCCTGAGCAGCGCGACCTTGAGTGTCGGCAGTCCGGTGACCCTCGGTATTCGCCCGGAGCACCTGGAAATCGCCTCCCCCGGCGACACCACCCTGACCGTCACCGCCGACGTCGGCGAACGCCTGGGCAGCGACACCTTCTGCCATGTCATTACCTCGAGCGGCGAACCGTTGACGATGCGTATTCGTGGTGACATGGCCAGCCAATATGGTGAAACGTTGAGCCTGCACCTGGACCCTGGCCATTGCCACCTGTTCGATGCCGATGGCGTCGCAGTAGCCCGTCCACTGCGCGCTGCGGCCTGATTTCGCGAGAACTCCTTGATGAAACTGAATAAGCAAAACCTCACGCAACTGGCGCCTGAAGTGCAACTGCCGGCCTATGCCATTGCCGATACGTCCCAGGGCATCGTCCATATTGGTGTTGGCGGTTTCCACCGGGCCCACCAGGCGTATTACACCGACGCGTTGATGAACACTGGCGAGGGGCTCGACTGGAGCATCTGTGGTGTAGGCCTGCGCGCTGAAGACCGTAAAGCCCGGGACGACCTGGCCGGCCAGGATTATCTCTATACTTTGTATGAACTGGGCGATACCGACGACACCGAAGTCCGGGTCATTGGCGCCATCAGCGACATGCTGTTGGCCGAAGACAGCGCGCAGACGCTGATAGACAAGCTGGCCAGCCCGCAGATCCGTATTGTCTCGTTGACCATCACCGAAGGCGGCTACTGCATCGATGACAGCAACGGCGAGTTCATGGCTCATCTACCCCAGATCCAGCATGACCTGGCTCACCCTGGCGCACCGAAAACGGTGTTCGGTTTTATCTGCGCCGCGCTGACCCGGCGTCGTGCTGCCGGTACTCCCGCGTTCACGGTAATGTCTTGCGATAACCTGCCCCACAACGGTGCTGTCACGCGCAAGGCCCTGCTGGCCTTCGCCGCGCTGCACAACGCCGATCTGCATGACTGGATCAAGGCCAACGTCAGCTTCCCCAACGCCATGGTCGACCGTATTACCCCCATGACCAGCACCGCTCATCGCCTGCAATTGCATGACGAACACGGTGTTGATGATGCCTGGCCAGTGGTTTGCGAGCCCTTTGTGCAATGGGTGCTGGAAGACAAATTTGTCAATGGCCGCCCGGCCTGGGAAAAGGTCGGTGTGCAGTTCACCGACGACGTAACCCCTTACGAGGAGATGAAGATCGGGCTGCTCAATGGCAGTCACCTCGCGCTGACTTACCTGGGGTTTCTCAAAGGTTATCGGTTTGTCCACGAGGCCATGAACGACCCGCTGTTCGTGGCCTATATGCAGGCCTATATGGACCTGGACGTGACCCCGCAACTGGCGCCCGTACCCGGCATCGACCTGACCCAATACAAGCAGACACTGGTGGAACGCTTCTCCAACCAGGCAATTGCCGACCAGTTGGAGCGGGTGTGTTCCGATGGGTCGTCGAAATTCCCCAAGTTCACCGTGCCGACCATCAATCGATTGATTGCCGAGGGTCGTGAAACCGAGCGTGCGGCGTTGGTGGTGGCCGCTTGGGCGCTGTATCTGAAAGGCGTGGATGAGAACGGTGTGACCTACCGGATTCCCGACCCTCGTGCTGAATTTTGCCAAGGGCTGGTGGCCGATGATCGGGTGCTCAGTCGCCGGTTGCTGGGGGTGGAAGAAATTTTTGGCACGGCCATTCCCAACTCACCCGAGTTTGTGGCAGCGTTCGAGCGGTGCTATGAGAGCCTACGCGACCAAGGTGTAACCAA
Organism: Pseudomonas karstica; assembly: GCF_009707515.1. Taxonomy (GTDB): domain Bacteria; phylum Pseudomonadota; class Gammaproteobacteria; order Pseudomonadales; family Pseudomonadaceae; genus Aquipseudomonas; species Aquipseudomonas karstica. The sequence goes on from NZ_WLYI01000003.1 coordinate 184,173, forward strand.
AACCCTTGAGCGCTTGCTCATCACCATCAACTGACGAAACGGGATCATCATGTGGGAGCCGGCTTGCCTGCTCCCAGATCGACTGAGTCCTCACTCCAAAAAACACTGCTGAGCAATCCACCATGACCCAGCAAAACCTTTTTCTCGGTATCGACTGCGGCACCCAGGGCACCAAGGCCATTGTCCTCGACGTGACTAGCGGTAAGGTGCTGGGCCTGGGCGCCGCCAGCCACACATTGATCAGCGGAGCCAACGGTTGCCGCGAGCAAGACACCAGTGAATGGCTCGACGCCTTCACCGAGGCCACCCACCGCGCCTTGCAGCAGGCTGGCGTGGATGGCCAGGACATCCTTGGCATTGGCGTGTCCGGCCAACAACATGGCCTGGTGTTGCTGGATGAGCAAGGCCAGGTTCTACGCCCGGCGAAGCTGTGGTGCGACACTGAAACCACTGCGCAAAATGATCGACTGTTGCAGCACCTGGGCGGTGAAAGCGGCTCTTTGGAGCGCCTCGGCGTGGCGATTGCGCCAGGCTACACCGTGTCCAAGCTGCTGTGGACGCGGGAGCAGCACCCGGACATTTTCGCCCGCATCGCTCATATCCTGCTGCCCCATGACTACCTCAACTACTGGCTCACGGGTCGTGCCTGCGCCGAATATGGAGATGCCTCGGGGACTGGCTATTTCAACGTACGAACCCGGGAGTGGGACTTAGCCTTGCTGGGTCATATCGACCCCAGCGGCCGCCTGCAAGCAGCACTGCCCGAACTGATCGAAGCCGACCAGGCCGTCGGCACTATCCAGCCCGCCATCGCCGAACGCCTGGGGATCAATCCCAATGCACGGGTGTCCAGCGGTGGCGGCGACAACATGATGGGCGCCATCGGCACCGGCAACATTGCCCCGGGGGTGATTACCATGAGCCTGGGCTCGTCCGGCACCGTCTATGCGTTCAATGACCAGCCCACTGTCAGCCCACAGGCCTCGGTAGCCACCTTTTGCTCGTCCAGCGGTGGTTGGTTGCCGTTGATCTGCACCATGAACCTGACCAACGCTACCGGGGTTATCCGCGAGTTGTTCGAACTGGACCTGGCTGGTTTCAACGCCCTGATAGCCCAGGCGCCGATTGGCGCCGACGGCGTCAGCATGTTGCCGTTCCTCAATGGCGAACGGGTGCCTGCCCTGCCCCATGCCACCGGCAGCCTGCATGGCTTGACCATGACCAACCTGACTCGAGCCAACCTCTGTCGTGCCGTGGCCGAAGGCACTACGTTCGGCTTGCGCTATGGGCTGGACCTGTTGCGCCAGACCGGCCTGCAAAGCCAAAGCATCCGCCTGATCGGCGGTGGCTCGAAAAGCCCCATCTGGCGGCAGATGGTGGCCGACATCATGAATACCGAAGTGATTTGTACCGAGCAAAGCGAAGCCGCAGCCCTGGGCGCGGCGATCCAGGCGGCCTGGTGCCAGACCGGCGAAAGCCTGGCGCTACTTTGCCAACGCTGCGTCAGTGTTGACCCGGCCAGCCGAACCCTGCCGAACCCTGCCAGCGTCAGCGCCTATCAACAGGCCTATGAGTGCTATCAACAGCATGTGGCATTCCTTTAAGAGCGAACGAATATGTATCTGGTATGTGGCGAAGCGCTGTTTGATTTTTTCAGCGAAGAAGAGGCCGATGGCCCTGCCTCGAAGGTCAATTACAAAGCCATTGCCGGTGGCTCACCGTTCAACGTAGCAGTGGGTTTGCGCCGCCTGGGCATCGATGCAGGGCTGTTTGCCGGGTTGTCCAACGACTATCTGGGGCGCCGCCTGTTGCAAGTGCTGAAGAACGAAGGCGTATGTGAGGACTACCTCCTGGAGTTCTGCGCGCCGACCACCCTGGCGATGGTCGCGGTGGGCGCCAATGGCTCACCGCAGTACAGTTTTCGTGGCGAGGGGTGTGCCGACCGACAGTTGCAACTGGAGCACCTGCCAGCCTTGGGCGCCGACATTCGTGGCTTTCACATCGGTTCTTTCTCCCTGGTGGTACAACCGATTGCCGACACCTTGTTGGCCCTGGTCCGACGGGAAAGCGGCAAGCGCCTGATCAGCCTTGACCCCAACGTGCGCCTGAACCCTGAGCCGAATATTGAATTATGGCGTGAGCGCGTGTCTGAACTGGTCAAGCATGCCGACCTGATCAAGGTCAGCGATGAAGACCTGCACCTGCTATATCCCGACCAGTCCCCGGAAAGCGTCCTGCAAGGCTGGCTCCAGTACCGTTGCCAATTGGTGTTCCTGACCCGTGGCGGTGACGGCGCCACCGTGTTCAGCCGTCAACACGGCAGTTGGTCGGCGCCAGCGGTCAAGGTGGTGATGGCCGATACAGTCGGGGCCGGTGACACCTTCCAAGCTGCGTTGATTGCCTGGTTGACCGAGCAGCAACTGGACTCGGTGGATGGGTTGCACACGCTCTCCCGGGAACAGATCGACAGCATGCTCGGCTTCGCCATTCGCGCAGCGGCATTGACCTGTGCCAAGAACGGGCCCGACTTACCGTATCGGCATCAATTGCCAGCTATTTTTCCTTGAACACACGGGTCAGGCTGGCCCCCAGTACGCCCCCTACCACCGGCGCCAGCCAGAACAACCAGAGTTGGGCCATGTAGGCCGCTCCTGCAAACAACCCGGGGCCGGTACTGCGGGCCGGATTGATAGAGGTGTTGGTCACAGGGAGAGTGACCAGGTGGACCAGCATCAGCGCCAGTCCGACTGCAATGGGAGCGACCCCCTCCAATGCTCCCGGCCCGGTAACCCGCATAAAGATAAAGACATAGAAGAGTGTTGCCACGACCTCGACCACCAACGCTGCCAACAGGCCGTATTGGCCCGGGCTTAACTCACCATACCCATTGGCTACGAACGCACCCATTTCAAAACCCGGCCGCCCACTGGTAACCAAGGCCAGGACAGCAGCCGCCACGATGGCGCCGGTCACCTGCGCAATGATGTAGGGCAGCACTTCGACTCCCGCAATGCGACGTCCAACCCACAAACCAATAGTCACCGCCGGGTTGAAGTGCGCACCGCAAATACCGCCCACGGCGTAAGACATGGTCAGCACCGCCAACCCAAACGCCAAGGCCACGCCGAAAAAACCGATGCCCAGTTCCGGGAACGCCGCCGCCAGGACCGCCGCGCCGCCGCCGCCGAATGTCAGCCAGAATGTTCCGAGAAACTCTGCTGCAATTTTCTGTTGCAAGATCAACCCCACGTCATGCGCATGCCATCATCATTGATGACTCGGCAGGAACGTTAGCAACACTGAGCCCCGTGTACGTATCAGACTTTTCCGATTAGGCAGCTAGAGAAGTAAGCCAGCAGTGAACATACATTCCTGGTTTTTACAGCTGACGCGACCTGACGACGCACACCTGCCCTACCATGAAACCTGTCTGCTAGCACGACAGTGGGAGTGAGACAACTCCCTCACTGCACGTTATGCTTTCGCACTTGAAATCGGCAGAAAGGATTCGCCATGCGGTTCAGTTACTGCACTCTCGCCACATTCACCGCCCTGCTCTGCTTCGCCCTCGCAATTATCTGGGGCTTCAAGCCTGACCTATTGTTATGGTTATGGAGTGTTGAGTACTCAAGCGCCATGGGGCTGGTCGCCCGGCGCAATGCCGCGCTGTTCCTGGCCGTGGGCATCATGTTCTATCGCGCGCGTCACTCCCCGCCCTCGGTAACACGTAAAGCCATGACCAGCGGTTTCGTGACCGGGTGTTTTGTATTGGCGGTATTGGGATTCGGCGAATGGCTCAATGGGCACGCAGGCCCGGGAATTTTGCTGGCGGTCGCCACAGAGGCAGCCTTGGGCCTGGCATTTCTCCAGATCCGCCATTCATCGTTGAAGCAACCTCAAGCGTCCATTTAGTTACCAGGAGCGCTCCCCGCCTCGCTTTAGGGCTGGGGCATGCTGATGCTTGAGGTCTTCACGCAATCCGGTGATCAGGTTGCAAATCGCTCGACTACTGTCGAGTTTGTCGGCGCAAATGCCGGTCACTATCAGGTTCACTCGCTCATGGTCTTTTTCGTCGTAGACCTTGACCGTCAGCGAGGCGTCCTCGGCCTTGATGCACTCGCAGCGCTTGGGCAAAAAACTTCCTTCAATAATGCTGCGTAACTCTAGATCCGAAAGCATGGTCCACCTCTCCTTCCTGACATTTTCATGTTGATTTGATGCGCCATGCCAGCCGTGGACAACGCCCTCAATCATCAAGCCTACGCGGCAATTTATCCCGGTGTTGTATCCTTTTCTCATAAGCAACCCAGATACTTAATATAAGATCCATGGCGTCGCCTTTAAAATGTACGCGTGTTTTATCCGTAACCCCTTACAAGGATGCATCATGATTTCCCCCCTTCATCTCTCCCTCGCAAGCCTCGCTCTGACAGGACTGTGCACCCAGGTCAACGCCGCGAAACTTGAAGACATTGCTCCCTACCCCAAGGCCGACGCGGGTTTCGTGCGGCAGGTGATCCATCTGCCAGTGCAAGCCAACGAAGAGCATTTCAAGGTCGAGATCCTAGCTGGCAAGACCATGAACGTGGACTGTAACCAGCACCGGTTGGGCGGCGTGCTGGAAGAAAAGAACCTCGAAGGCTGGGGCTATTCCTTTTATCGGTTGGAGAAAGTCAGCGGCCCCATGAGCACGCTGATGGGCTGCCCTGACGGCAAGACCCGCAAGGACTTTGTTCCCGTGAAGGGTGATGGTTTTGTGCTGCGTTACAACAGCAAGTTGCCCATCGTTGTATATGTACCAAAAGATGTCGAAGTTCGTTATCGGATCTGGTCGGCGTCGGCCACAGTCAATAACGCAATCGCCGAATAAACGCGCTTAAACGATTAATCCGGTGTGACTGCGTTTTTGCGTGACGACTCATTCGGTGCACGGGCATAGCTCTCGAAGTTGAGCAGGCACCGAAATCAATCACCATCAGGGTCTGGACCTGGGCTTTACGAATGACATATGAAACGTATACGATTCATATATCGACCAGCACAGTGAACCTTATGGGCATCGTCAAGATCACCGACCAATTGCACGAGCAACTCCGCCTGGCCAGCGCCACGATGGACCGCTCCATCAACGCCCAGGCCGAGTTCTGGATCAAGATCGGCCTGTTGGCCGAACTCAATCCCCACCTTGCCTACAATGACCTGATCAACAAGTTGTTGCTGGACAAGCCCGACCTGATCCGAGGGCGTAGCTGATGATCAAGAGCATCGAACAGATCGCCTTGATGCGCGAATCGGGCCGCCTTCTGGCGAAGGTGTTCAGCATGCTCGACGGCTTTGTCGCGGTCGGCCAGTCGACGCTGGAACTGGACACGGCGGTGGAAGCCTTCATCCGACATGAGCTGCACGCCCGTCCGGCCAGCCTGGGGCAATACGACTACCCCTTCAGCATCAACACCTCGATCAATGAAGTGGTGTGCCATGGCATGCCGGATGCCAAGGCCGTGCTCAAGGACGGTGACATCGTCAACATCGACATCACCCTGGAGAAAGACGGTTTTATCGCCGACTCCAGCAAGATGTACATGATCGGCACGGTCACACCCAAAGCCCGGCGCCTGGTAGAGATGACCTTCGAGGCAATGTGGGCCGGGATCCGCCAAGTCCGCCCCGGCGCACGCCTGGGTGATATCGGGCATGCCATCCAGACCCATGCCCAAGGCAACGGCTACAGCGTCGTGCGCGAGTATTGTGGCCACGGCATCGGCCGGCAGATGCACGAAGAGCCGCAGATCCTGCACTTCGGCCGTCCAGGCACCGGCATGACGCTACGCGAAGGTATGGTATTTACCATTGAGCCAATGCTGAACCAGGGCAGCGCGAAGGTCCGCAGCTTGAAAGATGGCTGGACGGTGGTGACCCAGGACAAAAGTTTGTCGGCGCAGTGGGAGCACACCGTCGCGGTAACGGCGCAGGGCTTTGAAGTGCTCACCCTGCAGCAGCAACCCACTGATTAACCCAGCGCCCATGGATTCCAGGGCACGACCGCAATGCCGTTGCAGGAGCGAGCTTGTTCGCGAAAAACCTCAACGATAACCTGTGCATCCTGGATAAACGCGTCGCCTATGCGTTCTTCGCGGGCAAGCACCTGGCGTCCCCCTGAACAGCATTGCAATCAAGGCTAGGGCTGTCGCCTCGGCGTCAGGTTATGGGTAAGATACCGGCCTTTCGCGCAGCCCTTTTCTGCGCTTGCCGAATTAAGTCGATCCCATGCCCTTCGAACTCAGCGTTGACCTCACTACCTTGGCCATCTTGGCCTTCGTCGCTTTTATCGCCGGTTTTATCGACGCGATTGCCGGCGGTGGCGGCTTGCTGACCACGCCAGCGCTGCTTACCGCAGGCATGCCGCCCCATCTGGTGTTGGGTACCAATAAACTGAGCTCGACCTTCGGCTCGGCCACCGCCAGTTTCACTTTCTACCGACGCAAACTATTCCATCCGAGGCAATGGGTGCATGCGATCGTCGGCACCTTGATCGGGGCGCTCATCGGGGCCATGGTCGCCCATTATCTGCCCGCTGAAACGCTGAACAAGATGCTGCCGGTGATTGTTTTCGGCTGTGGCGTGTACCTGCTGTTTGGCGGTACGCCCAAGGCCGTTCTGGACAACGATGCACCGATCAAGAAGAAATGGCAGTCAACCCAGGGCTTTGGCCTGGGTTTCTACGATGGCGTCGCAGGCCCGGGCACCGGGGCATTTTGGACTGTCAGCACTATGCTGTTGCACCCCATCGACCTGGTGAAAGCCAGCGGCGTGGCCCGCAGCATGAACTTCGTCAGTAACGCAGCGGCACTGTCGGTGTTCATCTTCAATGGCTCGGTGGATTGGATCGTCGGCTTGTGCATGGGCGTTTCGGTGATGGTGGGTGCGTTCTTTGGCGCGCGCAGCGCAATCAGCGGCGGCGCCAAATTCATTCGCCCGGTATTCATCATCGTGGTCCTGGGCCTGACCGTACGCCTAGCCTGGCAGCACTGGTTCAGCGTGGCCTAGACGACGGGCCAGGTAGAGGTCGATCAAGTAGCGGGCAATCGAGCGCGACGCCGGTAACGGCGGCAACTCACGGATATTGAACCACTGCGCGTCTTCGATCTCATCGGCCTGGGGCACGATATCGCCGCCGGCGTATTCAGCATGAAACCCCAGCATCATCGAGTGCGGAAACGGCCAGCATTGGCTGCCTATGTACTGGATATTTTTAACCTCCACCTGCACCTCTTCGCGCACTTCGCGGATCAGGCAATCCTCGGCCGACTCACCCGGCTCGGCAAAGCCGGCCAGGGTGCTGTAGACCCCGCTGACAAAGCGCGGCGAGCGGGCCAGCAGAATCTCGTCGCCACGGGTTATCAGCACGATCATGCTGGGCGAAATCCGCGGGTAGCTGCGCAAATCACAGGCCTGGCAGTACATTGCGCGCTCCCGTGGCACCTTGGCCATGGCCTGGCCGCAACTGCCACAAAAACGGTGTTCCCGCGCCCAGGTGCCGATTTGAGCGGCATAGCCCAAGACCTTGTACAAGGTATGATCGCCTTGCAGCATGAACCCGCGCAGGCCTTGCCAACTGCAGCCTGGCACATCGCTGGCCGCGTTGAGTTCCAGCAGGTAGACCGGCTCGCCATCGAGGTGGCCGATGCCATGTTCGGCGAACACCGACAGGTCCTGGCGCTTGAGCCATTCCCTGGGGAACAGTGGCCCGTTGTCATCGTGCAAGAAGCCTTCGCGGCTGCGGGCCACGGCCCATCCGCCCGGGGTGTCATTGTCCAGCAACGTCGTGGTAATCCAGCCTGGGGTCATGTTTGGTCAGTCCACAAATTCGGGTTTCTGCTTGCTCATATGGGCCGCGATGGCCACGCGCAGGTCATTGGATTGCAGCATAGCTGCGTTCCAGGTAGCAACGTAGTCCAGGCCGTCGTTGATCGTATGGTCACGCATGTAGCTGATCATCGCCTTGGTACCGGTCACGGCAATCGGTGATTTGGCGGCGATTGCCCGGGCGATGTCCATCACCCCGGCCAACAGGCTTTGGTAATCGCTGTAGGTGCGGTTGACCAGGCCGATGCTGCGCGCTTCCTCGGCACCAAAGGTGCGCCCGGTGTACGCCAGTTCGCGAAGCATGCCGTCACCGACAATTCGTGGCAGGCGTTGCAGGGTGCCAACGTCGGCGGCCATGCCGATGTCGATTTCCTTGATGGAGAATTGCGCGTCATCGGCGGCGTAACGCATGTCACAGGCACTGATCAGGTCGATGGCGCCACCGATGCAATAACCATGGATAGCCGCCAACACCGGCTTGCGACAGTTGTCGACGGCATTGAACGAAGCTTGCAGTTGCAGGATCTTGCGCCGCAGCAGACGCGCGTTGCGTCCGACATCCTTGCCGAAATCATTGGCCACCGAGGCTAGCATCATCAAGTCGATGCCAGAAGAAAAATGCTTGCCTGCGCCACTCAGTACCACTGCACGCACGGCGTCGGTGTCTTCGATCCATTGGAAAATATCAATGATCTCGGTCCAGAACGCGGCGTTCATGGCATTGATCTTTTCCGGGCGATTGATCTGCACATGGGCGACGTTGCCTGCGAGTTCTACAACAAAGGCTTGGTATTCGGACATGGCAGTGATCCTTGACTGGCGGCTGATAAGGCCCGAACTATATCAAGGGAGTATGACGAGGGGTAAGGCTGTGCATCGGCCAAAAGCGGGACTGGGAATCAGCGGTTCAAGATCCTGGCGACTGCTGCGCCTGCGGTGACAGGATTGACCGTGCTCGGCAGACATTAGTTAGCCTGCTTTCTTTTCCTCCCGGCCCACGCCATCATGCGCTCATCCCTCGCGAACGAACTCTTATGCCTGCCGCCTCCAGTTCCCTGTCGATCACCCTGCAGATCGTCTCCATCGTCTTCTACACCTTTATTGCCTTTATCTGCATTGGCCTGCCGATTGCGGTGATTCCGGGCTATGTTCATGAGCAACTGGGGTTCAGTGCCGTAATCGCCGGTATCACCATTGCTTCGCAATACCTGGCAACGCTGCTCAGCCGCCCCATGGCCGGGCGCATGTCGGACACCGTAGGCACCAAGCGGTCCATTGTCCTCGGCCTGAGCGGCATCTTGCTGAGCGGCGTGCTGACGCTGCTCGCCACCTTATTACAAAGTCTACCGCTGCTAAGCCTCAGTGTATTGATAGTGGCCCGCGTGCTGCTGGGCGTGGCCCAAGGCCTGATCGGCGTGGGCACCATCAGTTGGTGCATGGGCCAGGTGGGCGTCGAGCACACCGCCCGGTCGATTTCCTGGAATGGTATCGCCTCCTATGGCGCAATCGCCATTGCCGCGCCGCTGGGAGTGATGATGGTTGCCGAATACGGCTACAACAGCCTCGGGATCGCCCTGTCAGGGTTGGCGGCCCTGGGCCTGTTGTTGGTTCGTAACAAGCCGTCGGTGCCGGTAGTGCGTGGCGAGCGGTTGCCGTTCAGGGCCGTATTCGGACGTATTGCGCCCTTTGGTGCAAGTTTGTGCCTGGCATCCATTGGCTACGGCACCTTGACGACCTTTATCACCCTCTACTACCTGAGTCGCGGTTGGACCAGCGCCGCGTACTGCCTGACGGTATTTGGCGTTTGCTTCATCCTGTCACGGCTGCTGTTTATCTCCAGCATCCACCGCTTCGGTGGTTTCACGACGGCGATAGCCTGCATGACGATTGAAACCCTCGGGCTGGTACTGCTCTGGCTGGCGCCGTCCACCGGCGTGGCACTGATTGGCGCCGGCCTGACCGGTTTTGGCCTGTCGCTGGTATACCCGGCCCTGGGTGTCGAGGCGATCAAGCAAGTGCCCAACAGCAGCCGTGGCGCCGGGTTGAGTGCCTATGCGGTGTTTTTCGACCTGGCACTGGCGATTGCCGGGCCACTGATGGGAGCCGTGGCACTGAACCTGGGGTATTCGTGGATATTCTTCTGCGCTGCATGGCTCTCGATCAGCGGCCTGGGCCTGACTTTGCTGCTCAAGCGTCGCGCCTACTGATCCACCGCCTGCATACCTGCCTGCGTTTGTGGTGCAAGGGCGTGGCTGAAGAAGCGCCCGGCCTCCTCGATCAGGTTGCGATGAATGCCCTCGCGATCGACCCCCGCGGCATCGGTGCACAGTGCCGGCATGCGCGCCCGCTGATCGTTATCGCAGGGCGCCATGAAAATGAAGTGCCCTGCTCCCGCCAACAGCTTGAAGTCCGGAGGCTGCGGCAACTTGCGTGCCAGGGCGGCGGCGTTCTTGTCTAGTGCTACCAGGTTGTCGCCGTCACCGCTGTAGAGCAGCACCGGAACATGCACATCCGCCAAGGTGTGACGACCAAACATCAGGCTTAACGGGGCCATCAACATCAAGGCATGGATCCGAGGATCGGCCTGGGGTTGCAGGTCATCGCGGTCGACAATCAACTCACCCTTGGCGCTACACGCGTCACGGTCCTGCGGACGTTGTTGGCAATAATGTCGCAGCCGGCCCAGGTCAGGCTTGGCCCCCGCCAGAATCAACGCCGTCTCGCCACCCGCCGAATACCCGATGATGCCCACCTGATCACCATTGACGGCTGGGGACAGCATTGGGTCGCCCAGGGTGGCAGTGATCGCTTCGGAAATCTGGATGGGCCGGCCGTACAAATTGCTCAAGGTGCCCAGGCGGCTGTGGTCTTTGTAGTTGTCACCGGGATGCAGTACCGCCACCACGACAAAACCCTTGCGCGCCAGGGAGGTGGCCAGGTCATGCAAGGCCAGGGGCGTACCGGTGTTGCCATGGGACAGCATCAGCATCGGAAAGCGGCCAATGGCGACCTTCGAGTCCTCGGTGGCCGCAATGCGATAGGCGCCTACTTGAGTCGAGCGCTCGTGAGCGCTGGAGGGGTAAAAAGCGATGGCTTTCATCGGCTGGGCATCCAGCGGATCGAGAAAACTCATGCGATGAAAGCCCGCGTTCCAATGAGAGGTCGACGCGGGGGCGGCGTGCACTGAGCCCAGGCCATCGAGCAACGAAAGAACCAGAACTGCACAAAGACGCATCATGGGGATGTCCACCTTTGCTGCGTGACCATAGGGACGGTTAAACCCATGCCAGCATAACCTGGGTCAAATAGCAGGCAGCGCGAGAACCAAAAAACTCCGTACTCCGGCCGCTTCAGGCCACCAGAATACAGAGTTTAGGCATCTCGAATCAGATGGATATCGAGGGGAGCTGAAATTTACACAAGCCTTACGCAGCAGCGAACAATTGCTCGTTGATGTGCACATTGGCGTCGCTCATCGCCTTGCTGCGCAACTCGTCACCATAAGCCAGGCCATGGGCGCGGACGAATTCGATGTCGGTGATACCGAGGAAGCCCAGCAGAACTTTCAGGTAGTCTTCATGAGCCACGCCAGTGGCTTGGCCGGCGTGCAGACCGCCAGAGGTGGAGACCACAATCACTTTCTTGTTGCCACACAGGCCTTCAGGACCGGCTTCGGTGTAGCGAAAGGTCTGGCCAGCGACTGCGATGCGGTCGATCCAGGCTTTGAGTTGGGTTGGGATGGTGAAGTTGTACATCGGTGCAGCCAAGACCACTGCATCGGCGGCGAGGAATTCGGCCAGGGTCCGCGCGCTCAGGTCGGCTTCATGTTTTTGCACCGCATTGCGCAACTCGGCGGCAGTTCCGAGAGCTCCCAGGGTAGCGCCGGAGAAGTGATCGATGCCTTCGCTGGCCAGGTCGCGGTAGGTCACTTCGACACTTGGTTCAGCTGCCTGCCAGGCCTTGACCACGCCAGCACTCAGTTGGCGGGAAGCGGAGTTGTCACCAAGGATGCTTGAATCGATATGCAATAGTTTCATGGGGGATCTCCAAGTGTGGACCGCCACCGGGCGATCAAGTTGTGATAATCCTACAGATGAAACCAATAGCTGATTAGTCGGTTAAAATGCGATAGTTCGTCCCACTGATAGGACAATAGGCCTTGCATGCAAGATCTCAACGACCTTTATTATTTCGCCAAAGTGGTGGAAGCCGGTGGCTTTGCCGCCGCAGGGCGGCTATTGGGGGTTCCCAAATCACGGCTGTCGCGGCGCATTGCCGAGCTGGAAGAACGCCTCGGTGTGCGCCTGCTGCAACGTACCACCCGACAATTGACCTTGACCGCCGTCGGTGAGCGGTACCTTCGCCATTGCCAGGCGATGCTGTTGGAAGCGGAAATGGCCGATGAGGCGGTGGCCAGCATGTCCAGCGAACCGCGAGGCCGGTTGCGCGTCAGTTGCCCGGCAGCAATGGCCCAACATATGCTTCCGACAGTGGTTGCCAGATTCCTCGCCGCCTACCCACTGGTGCAACTGGAAATGATGGTGGTCAATCGCCGCGTGGACCTGGTGGCTGAGAGCATCGATGTCGCACTGCGTGTGCGTGAACAGGGGGATGAAGACCCATTGCTGGTGACCCGGCGCCTGCGCCAGGCCCAGACGGCGATGGTTGCCAGCCCGGAATTCGTGCGTAATCGCCAGATCAACAGCCTCGAAGACCTCAAGCAGTTGCCCGTACTGGGAGCCCTGGAAGCGGACCGATTGGTGCACCTGCGCATTCTGGACCCGCAGGGTAATGCCCAGGACTTGGTCATGGAGGCGCGCCTGGGCATTGACGATTTTCTGGTACGCAAGGCCTGCGCCATTGCCGGGCTGGGTTTCACCGTGCTGCCAATGATGTACTGCGAAGAGGAGCTGGCCAGCGGGCAGTTGGTGCAACTGTTACCCGAATGGTCTTTACCGGGTGGCTGGTTGCAGGCCGTTTACCCTCACCGCCGCGGCGTATTACCGGCCATACGTGCCTGGATCGATTTTCTGGATGAAGCCTTCAAAAGCTGTGGAGACCGTTTGCTATGAAAATGAGCGAGGAAGACGTTGCCAATTTCTGCCTGAGCCTGCCCGGCGCACGGGAAGACTACAAATGGGGTGGCGTACGGGTGTTCTCAATTGCCGGGAGCAAGATGTTCGCCCTGCAGAACCTGCGGGGCAAATCCCTGGCGTTCAAGGTCGACAAAGAACTGTTCCTTGGGCATGTGGATCGCCCGGGGATTCACCCCGCACCCTACTTGGCGCGGGCGCAATGGATCATCATGGAAACGCCCTACCCTCTGGGCGCTGAAGAACTGCGCGGCCTGCTGCAACGCTCTCACCAACTGGTGGTGAGTAAACTGCCCAAGCGCACGCAGGTCGGCCTGTTGCTAGAACAGGGACAATAACGTACCGCCGAGAAACAGCTGGTCAATCCAGAACACCTGGTGCAGCAGGACGATCCCCCAGAACACCACTTGGTACGACACCTTGCGGGTCTTGTGGCGAAACACTTGCTGGGCAATCAACGCACCCGGCCAGCCGCCCGCGAGCTCCACCGCGTGCAGGACGTTTTCCGGAGTACGCCAACTGTCGGTGCGCGCCTTGCGTTTATCACTCCAGTACAGGAAGAACGCCACAATGCTGACCCCGCTGTACGCCACCAGCGGGATCAACGAGACGCTGCGATACCACAGCAGTGCCGAGCCGAACACCGGCAAGGCACACAGCAACACCAATACCAAAACCTTGAAGCGCGGATGTTGGATGGCTGGATTATTCATGTTCTTCACGCCTGCGCGGCCGCCCAATCGATCCAGCCAAACTGCCAGGTAGCCAGGATCACCAGGCCGAAAACAATCCGGTACCACGCAAAGGCCGCATAGCTGTGGTTGGCGATGAATTTGAGCAGGCCCTTGACCGCAATCATCGCAAAGATGAATGAGGTGACAAAGCCAACGGCAAACACCGGTAGGTCATCGGGCTGAAACAGCTCACGGTATTTGTAGCCCGAATACACCGCTGCACCGACCATGGTGGGCATTGCCAGGAAGAACGAAAACTCGGTGGCGGTCTTGCGCGACAGGCCAAACAGCAGGCCGCCAATGATGGTCGAGCCAGACCGTGAGGTACCGGGAATCATCGCCAGGCACTGCGCAAAACCAACCTTGAGGGCATCTTGCCAGGTAATCTCATCGACGGTTTCAGCGTGGATTTCATGTTGGCGGCGCTCAGCCCACAGCATGATGATACCGCCCACCACAAGGGCCGTGGCCACGGTAATCGGGTTAAACAGATACTCGTGAATCAGGTCGGCAAAAATCACTCCCAACACCACTGCGGGCATAAAGGCCACCAACAGGTTGACGGTAAACCGCTGGGCGTTACGTTGGCTGGGCAAGCCTGTGACCACGTCGAGAATCTTGCGCCGAAACTCCCAGACCACCGCGAGGATGGCACCGAGTTGGATAATGATGTTGAACGCCATAGCCCGCTCACCACCGAACTCAAGCAAGTCGGCGACGATAATCTGGTGGCCGGTGCTGGAGATCGGCAGAAACTCCGTCAGGCCTTCGACAACGCCTAATATCAATGCCTGTGCGGCGGTCCAAAGATCCATACTTCCCCCAAAAGGTCATGCTCGCGGCATGCCTCGTCGATATTTTTTAGTGGTTCACTAACGAAAGGCGCGCTTATACCCCAGCGCAAATGATCAAGACCGAACTGCAAACATTCCGTAAGAAATCAGGCAGGACTCAGGTTTTTTGATTCTGGGCCGAAAGCCTATCAGACAAGCCCGATTTTCGCTTTGCGATATTGAAGTGCGTGTTGATACGGCACTGACCATTATAAAAACACGGAGTGACAGGACCATGAACAGTTTGCGCAATATGTCGATCAGCCGGCGCCTCTGGTTGATCTTGATCGTTGCCGTGTTGATGCTGCTGACCCTGGGCCTGCTGATGCTCAAGCAGATCCATGGCGATCTTTACCAAGCCAAGAGCCAGCAGACCCAACATGTGGTACAGACCGCCAACGGGGTGCTGGCCTATTACCACACCCTGGAAACCACTGGCGTGCTGACCCGTGAAACTGCGCAAAAGCAGGCTTTGAGCGTGATACGCGGACTGCGTTATGACCACGACGATTACTTCTGGATCAACGACCTGACGCCCGTCATGATCATGCACGCGGTCAACCCCAAGCTGGACGGCCAGAACCTGTCGGCGATTCGCGACCCGGACGGTTTTGCCGTGTTCAATGAGTTTGTCACCCTGGCCAAGGCCAAGGGTGCCGGAATGGTCAATTACCGCTGGCCGAAGCCTGGGGCCGAGGCGCCGGTGGAAAAAACATCCTATATCCAACTGTTTGAACCTTGGGGCTGGATCATCGGCTCGGGCGTCTACGTCGATGATGTACAAACCGAGTTCCGTGGCCAGGTATGGAAAGCCTCGATGATGGGTCTGGGTATCGCCGTGATCATGGCCCTGCTTGTGGTGTTGATCGCTCGCAGTATCGTTCGCCCCCTGCAAGCAGCAGTGAGCGCCATGGCCAATATCGCCAGCGGCGAAAGCGACCTGACCCGCAGCCTCGACACCCACGGCCAGGACGAAGTCACCCAACTGGCTCGTCACTTCAATAGCCTCACCACCAAACTGCGCCAGGTGGTCGGCCAGCTACAGGATTGTGCCAATGCCCTCGGCCAGTCATCTGCCGAACTGGGCAGCAACGCCAGCCAGGCCCATGACCGCAGCCAGCAACAATCCCAGCAAATGGAGTTGGTGGCGACGGCAATCAACGAAGTCACCTATGGCGTACAGGATGTGGCCAAGAACGCCGAGCATGCGGCCAGCGAGATGCGCGACGCCCAAGCCCAGGCCGAGCAGGGGCAAGTCAATATCGACGGCAGCCTGCAACAGATTGATCAGTTGTCCGCCACCATCAACCAGGCCGTGGAAGTGATCCGCACCCTGTCCAGCGAAAGTACCCAGATCGGCGGCGTGCTGGAAGTGATCCGCTCCATTGCCGACCAGACCAACCTGCTGGCGCTCAACGCAGCCATCGAAGCGGCCCGCGCCGGTGAGCAAGGACGTGGGTTCGCGGTCGTGGCCGATGAGGTACGACTGCTGGCCCAGCGCACGCAAAAATCCACCGCGCAAATCCAGGCCATGATCGAACGCCTGCAAGGCCATTCGGAAGCGGCGGTCAAGGTCATCAGCGACAGTCACCTGGCCTCACAACTGACGATCGAACAAGCCGGCCAGGCCGGTGCCAGCCTTAACGCCATCGGCCAGGCCTTGCGCAACCTCAATGGCCTGAATGCCTCGATTGCCAGTGCCACCTTGCAGCAGGCCCATGTGGTGGAAGACATCAACCAGAACGTCACCCAGGCAGCCGGGCTTTCCCACGGCACGGAGTTGGCCGCCGAGCAGTCGAGTGTCGCCAGTGCACATTTGAAGGGCTTGAGTGAACAGTTGGGTGGGTTACTGCGCCAATTCAAGATCTGATACATGCCTACAGAACTTCTGAAGGTCCTGCGGCCCTTATCGCAGCCTCGTGCCTCGACAGCGGCTACACAAGCAATCCTTGTAGCCGCTGGAGTAGTCCATGCTCCTATAAAGGTGCCTGTTTGGTTACAATCGGCGCCCTCTCCCACTCCCCAAGGAAACCCCATGTCCGGGCTTGAACTGTTTGCCGCCGCGCTGGGGGTGATCGCCGTCTGGTTGACGGTCAAACAGAACCCCTGGTGCTGGCCCATCGGCCTGGTGATGGTATTGCTGTACACCTGGGTGTTTTTCGAGGTGAAGCTGTATTCCGATATGTTGCTGCAAGTGGTCTACGCCGCCCTGCAACTGTACGGCTGGTGGCAGTGGACCCGGGCCGGTGAGGTCAGGCAAGGCCGTCAGGTCACCAGCCTTGGCCTGCAACCGATCCTTCTGAGCCTGGCCGTCGGCGCCATGGGCAGTCTGCTTCTGGGCGCTGCCATGGCCCACTGGACCGATGCCGCCCAGCCCTGGCTGGACGCCGCCTTGACCGGTTTCAGCCTGGTAGCGCAAATGTGGATGGCGCAAAAGCGTGTGCAGTGCTGGCCGCTGTGGATTGTCGTAGATGTGATCTTTGTCGGCCTGTTCCTCTACAAGGGCCTGTACCTCACCGCTGCACTTTATGCCTTGTTCACCGTGATCGCGGTGCAAGGTTGGCGCGAGTGGCGTGCTGATCCGGCGTTGCGGGCATGAAAGTGGTGGTCATGGCCGGTCCCGAGTCCAGCGGTAAAAGCTGGCTGGCAGCGCAATTGCAGGCACATTTTGGTGGCGTGATGGTCGGGGAATATGTGCGCTATTTCATCGACTACCACCAGCGCGACACCACCCTGGACGATATTCCGGGCATTGCCCACGGCCAACTGGCCTGGGAAGACGCCGCACGAGCGGAACAGCCTGCACTGTTGATTCTCGACACTCACCTGCTGACCAACAAGCTGTGGAGCCTGACGCTGTTTGGCGATTACCCCGGATGGCTCGACAGTGAACTGCTGGCCCGGCACTACGACTTGCACTTGCTACTGTCGCCCGAGGATGTCGGCTGGGCGGAAGATGGGCAGCGTTGCCAGCCGGAACTGGCGGATCGCCTGGCGTTTTTCCAGGCGAGCCGAGCGTGGCTGGAACAGCATCGGCAACCGTTCCTGGTGATTCGGGGCGATTGGGAGGAACGCCGTATCAGGGCATTTGCAGCGGTGGAACAACTGCTGCGAAGGTGATGCACCGACGCTTCTCCCCTCGCCCTATCCGGTTTTATTTATCCTTCTCGCTGATCACCTGCAGTTGGTACTGCGGATCCGCTTTGATCTGCTGCTCGGTAAACGGCAACGGGCTCAACTTCTTCCTGGAGAACGCCTGGGTCTGGTCCTGCGAATACGTGGAGGCCGGGTCGCTGGACACCGAAAACGCCAAGACCCCTTCGGCCTTGGGGCCCTTGTCGTCAAAGGTGACGATTTGCAGGTAGCTGCTGCCACTGATGACTTCACGCTTGCCGTCTTTGTGGGGCACGCTCTGCATCGCGTTATAAATACCCAGCTCTTGCGGCCCGCCGTGAATCGGGGTTTTACCGGACACTTGGATCTCACCCCAGCGACTGTCCTGATTCAACCCCAGCTTGATCACTTCAACTTGCGAGGCCAGCATCGCCTCACGCAACGCCTTGGCCACCGGCGCCCGATCAATGGCCAGCCCCCGCGGTGTGGTGAGCGGTTGTGCCGGATCAAAGTCTACCTGCCACACATCAGGCTCGTGTTGCAGTTGCTTGAACAGGTTGATGAAGTGCACCAGCCCCAGGCCGCTGTCCAGATTGGCGCGCTGGTCCCAGTTTTTCAGGCTGTCGCACACAGGCATCAAGGTGGTGGCATCAGCGCCCAGGTCTTTTTTGCAAAATTGCAGCAGGTCCGGCATGACTTGGCTGGCGAGGTACACCTGGTTATCCATGACCATGCGCTGCAGGTCAGCCGGGGTGATCGGTTGCTTATCCAGTTCCTGCAAGCGCTGCAAGGCGAAACGCGTACGTGCGCCCAAACCGATGCTGTCCTGGCTGATCAGCGGTGAGAACCCTGTCAATGGCGCCCTGGGGTTGACCATCCACGCCGAGTCGTTGGAGTGCTGTACATAATCATTGCGCTCCAATTGCGGCAATTGGTCGGCGGGGAAAATTCCGACCTGGGCGGCACGTGGATCAACGTCCCAGGCACAGGCACTATGAGCGCCGTCGAGCATAATGAATCGCAGGCCAGCGCGAGGGTCACTGCATTGCGCCAGTTTCTTCGCACTGACGTTGGGCACCACCGACAGGTTCATATACAGGCTCTGGCCCTGGTCATCTGCTGCCACGGTGTTGACCCAGGGAATGCCTTGCAGGGTATGTACAGAGGTTTGTAATTCCTTGAGGCTGCCAGCGCGGTTCATCGCGTACCACTGCTGCAATACCCGGTCGTTGCCCAGGTTTGCGTCACGCAGGCTAAAAGCATATTGGCTATTCCAATCCAGCTTGCCCGGCCATTGCACCACGGGGCCAAATTGCGAACTGTAGACCGTGTGCGATTGGCTTTTGCTGCCACCATCGGCGGTTTTCATCTGCACCGTGAGGCTGGTTTTATCCATCGGCACAGACTTGCCGTCCAACAGGTAGCGCGTTGGATCTTTCGGGTCCAGGGTCAAGCGGTACAAGGTGAAGTGCTTGGACGTGTCTACAGTATGAGTCCAGGCCACGTGCTGGTTAAAGCCGATGTTGATCACCGGCAACCCTGGCAAGGCTGCGCCCATCACATCCAATTGACCGGGAATGGTCAGATGCATCTCATAGAAGCGCATTCCACCAACCCACGGGAAATGCGGGTTGGCCAGCAACATCCCGCGGCCATTGAACGAACGGTCACGCCCTACCGCTACCGCGTTGCTGCCGCGATCCAGGGTAAAACGCTGTTGATTGGCGCTCGCAACCTCAAATGCCTGGGGCGCTGGCAGCACACCTGCGGTGCTGTCAGGGGGCCTGGCACCCACCAGGGCCTCGGCGAATTGCCCGACACCGCCTTCCACCAGCAACCGTCGGGTCAATTTGACCAAGTCTTCAGGGGTAATCGCCCGTACCCAGGCGCCTTGACACTGCTCGGGTAGGCCATGGGCGGTGCGCTCCTTCAAATAACGGTTGTAGCCCGCCACGTAGCCTTCGATCCGCTGCTGCATCTGCGGGGTCTGGGCCATCCAGAACGCCGCAACCGCTTGCGGGGTGTTCAGCCAGGTGAAGAACATATCGCTGGTGAGATTGTTGCGCCGCTCCAGAGTGGATTGCTCGGCCCCGAAATACCTGGCGCGCTCACCGTTTACGGTGACCACTTCATTCGCCAGCAGGCACAGATTGTCCTGGGCATAAGCGTAGCCAATGCCATAACCCAGCCCGCGCTCGTTCTTGGCAAGAATATGGGGCACGCCAAAACTGGTACGGCGGATTTCGGTGGGGTTGTCCAGCGGTTGTACTTGAACGCAGGCACAAAGGCTCACACCCAGCAACATCCCCATAAAGGCTGTCTGCGAAAACTGTTTGAAAATACCCACGTGGACTCCTGGCACGTTGATGAAGAGAACAACTTGGGGTGCCTGCCATGACAGCAGGAATGAACCCTTCAAGTAGAGACGTGGCGTTCAGGAGAAATTTAGCGATTGAGGGCCGGTTCTGGTGTCTCGATGTGTCACAGACTTGATACCGACAAAATTTCTACATTGTGCACTTCATGATTTGCACTGCTCGTTCGTCTTATCCACTAAGAGCGCCATCATTTTCCTGATCAGGCTCTGATAAGGAGTTTTTTGCATGTACAGCCCGCAACCGCCCACGGAAGGTCACTCATCGACGCACGACAGCGCTTTTGGCGCCGATGCCACAACGCTCGGCAAGACGCCTGAGCAGCATGGCAACCAGCGTATTCGTCATCTGCTCAAGTGTTTTGGCCTGCGCACCAGCCTGATCCGGCTGAAGGTCATCGATGCCCTGCTCACCGCAGCCAACAACCAGCGCAACCTGGGGGTGCGAGGGGTCCACAGTCATTTGCTGGAACTGGGCATCCCGTTGTCTTTTCTCAGCGTGCGCGAGGTGCTCAAGCGCCTGTGCAGCGAGGGCGTGCTCACCCTTAACGCCGACAAGACCTACAGCCTGCATGAACAGGCTGCCAAGGTCCTTGAAAGCCCAGGGATGTGAGTCAGGCGTTGGGCTTGACCTTGCGGCGCATCACGCCGTTGATCACCACTACGACCACCGCCACGCCAATGGCGATGTATTGGAAGGTTTTTTCGCTGATAGCCCCGGTGTTCTGCAAATAGGACAAGCCAAACATAGTCCCCAGAACCACCAGGGAAATCAGAATCGAGTATTTCAAGCGTTGTTTTTGGGTCATGACCGGTTCCTGAACCTGAAAAATTGTATCCACTGTGTATCGTCAAGCATTCCGGCACCTACCCATCAAGGGGATGTGCCGGGGTTTGCGCGGTCTCATGTTACAGGCGATGAAAAGCTTTGGCTTGTCCGACAGGGCTCAATGATTCGCGCCATGCACCCAGCGCTGATGCAGCCACCGGGCAAACGCATCGAGGGCAAAACCCAGCAGGCCGATCAGCAATACCATCGCCATCAGCTCCGAGTAGGCCAGCCGATCACGGGTGTCGAGGATGTAATAACCCAACCCCGCGCTGACTCCGAGCATCTCGCATGGCACCAGCACGATCCACAGGATCCCAATGGCCAGGCGCACGCCGGTCAACACATGCCCTATCACTCCCGGGATAATCACCCGGCGCAAGGTTTCCCAGCGTGTGGCGCTCAAGCTTTTGCTCAGTTGCAACCAGCGTGGGTCCAACTGACGCACACCGGCGGCGGTATTGAGCAGGATCGGCCAGACAGCCGCGAAGGCCAGCAGGAAGTAGATCGGCTGATCCCCTACCCCCATCAACATCACCACGATGGGCATCCACGACAGCGGCGAAATCATCCGCAGAAACTGGAACGCCGGAGTGGTGGCGGCCTCCAGGTTGCGCGAACGGCCCACCAGCAATCCCAAAGGCACGCCCACCAGCAAAGCCAGGAACAACCCGACAAAGATCCGTTTGAGGCTGACAGCGATGTGCAGGTACAACTCGCTACGCCCCAACAACTCCCACAAACTGGCCAGGGTGGCCGACAACGAGAAACGTGCGGACAAGCCGCCCGCCTCGCCAAACACTTTCACCCCCAGCCACCAAAGCAACAATAGCCCGGCCAATCCGCTCAGGCCGAGCAACCAGCCCGGCCACACTACGGTTTTGCGGTCGTTCAAACGCCAATCTCCTCGCTGCGCTCAAAACTGTCGGCCAAGCCGAAGGTCTTCATGCCGCCCACCGCCTCGATGGCGTGGCGTACGAAGCGGTCATCCACCAGGTCCTTGGCGACAAACGCTGGATCCAGATCAGCCAGAAAGCGCTTGTCGCCCTCGATCAGCGTGTCTTTCAGGCGGCGCACCAGTTCTTCGGTATAGCTGGGGAATGGGTACGGCTGAAAGTCGATACGATGTTCATCCCAATTGGCGTGCTGGATCGCGCCATCAGCCAGGTAAGCGGCACGGTCGCTGGCCGGTGGCGCCAATACTTTGCTCAACACCGGCTCGGCGTGGGGGGTATAGCGGTTAGGGCCGTCCTTGGACAGCAACTTGACCGCCTCTTCGCGGTTATCACGGGTCCAGACCTGGGCCTTGACGATGGCATTGACCACCTTTTGCGACCACTCGGGACGCTGGGTCAAGTCGTGCTCATGCATGAACACTACGCAGCACGCATGATTGCGCCACACATCACCGGTAAAGCGCTGCACCCGGCCGACATTGAGGTTCTCCGCCAGGGCGTTGAACGGCTCTGCGACGATATAGCCGTCGATACGCTTGCTGGCCAGGGCTGGCGGCATGTCTGAGGGAGACAGCACGATCAGGTTGACTTCGTTAGCCGCCAGGGTGCTGCCAGTAGCCCGGCTGACCGGGGTCAGGCCGTTATCACGAAACAGTTGCTGCACCACCACATTGTGGATCGAGTACCAGAACGGGATCGCCACCGACTTGCCGCCCAACTGCTTGATCTCGGTAATCCCCGGCGATACGGTCAGCCCGGAACCGCCCACGTGGTTCCATGCCACCACCTTGGCCGGCACCTTGCTGCCATAGCGCGCCCAGACGGTCATCGGCGACAACAAGTGAATCACGTTGACTTGGCCGGAGATAAACGCCTCGATCACCTGGGCCCAACTGCGCAGCAGCACCGGGCGTTCGGCCTTGATGCCTTCGGCTTCGAACAGGCCGTTATTGTGAGCCACCAACAGCGGCGTGGCGTCGGTGATCGGCAGGTAACCAATGCGCACTGGCGCATCCGGTTCGGCGGCGGCACGGGCTTGAAGGCTGCTCAGCAATGGCAGGGCTCCAGCAGCACTGAGTACGGCCGAGAGTTTGAGAAAATCACGGCGCGAGTGGGTCAGGTCATCCAGACACATGTTGAGGCTCCAATAATTCTGGGGGATGGGGTGAGGCACGGCTCGCTCGCCGCAGGGTTTTGAGAATATCAATGCGCAGTATGCCGATCGCCTCGACCTGTTCTTCACGCGGCTGCGGCAGGTCGATGCGCCACTCCCCCAAGGTTCGCGCCGGGCGGTCACCCAATAGCAGAATCCGGTCGGAAAGCAGCAGAGCTTCATCAATGTCGTGGGTGATCAACACCGCTGCCGAGCCTTGCTCGCGATTGACCTTGAGCAGCAAGTGCTGCATATCGGCGCGGGTCACTTCGTCCAGTGCGCCGAAAGGTTCATCCAACAGCAACACTTGCGGCTGGCGCGCCAGGCAGCGGGCCAGCGCAGTGCGCTGGGCCATGCCGCCGGACAACTGCGCGGGGAATTGCAAGCGGGCATGTTCCAGCCCTACGGCGGCAATCGCGTGGTCAACCCGGGCGCGGCGTTCCTGGTGGCTCAAGTGCGGCTGGCGAGCGAAGTCCAAGCCAAAGGCGACGTTTTTTTCCAGGTTCAACCACGGCAACAGGCTTGGGTCCTGAAACGCCACCACCACCCGTGGATGGGCCCCACTCAAGGGCTCGCCAAGCAACCGAATGCTGCCACCCTGAGGCGCCTGCAAGCCGGCAAGCACTCGCAACAGGCTGGACTTGCCTACGCCGCTGGGGCCGAGGATCGACACCACTTCACCGGGCTGCAGTTGCAGGTTGAAATCTGCCAGTACCGGCCCACTGGCGTAACCCAGGCAAACCCCTTCGGCCTGCAAAACCGCCTGACTCATAAGCCGGCCTGACGTGCCAACTCGGTCCGCAACTGCACCAGGCTCGGCGTGATGATCGGCACAAATGCCGACTCGCGCCAGCGCCGGGAAAAACCACTGCCATGGGCGGTCAGGTAGGCCTTGCCGCCGCTGGCTTGCAACTCCAGGTGCACTGCGCTGGCAGCGGTTTCTGCCAGGGCGATGCGCAGGCGGAACAACGACGCCGGTGCAGTACCGAAGCGAGCGGACAGTAACCCTTGCTTGAGCTCGGTGACCAGATGATTGAGGGTCGCCCGCAGCGCCTCCAGCTCCTCACGCAATACCGTGCGGCTGGACCCAAGGTGATTGGCCACCTCGGCCAGGGAGCGCCGGGCCAGGCCGATGGACATGCCGCACTGCAGGCCGAGGAACGCTGGGCGCACCGCCGGCAGGAATTTACGGGCATCTTCATGAAGCAGCCAATCACGGCTCAGCTCCACGCCTTCCAGGCCAAGTGCAGCAGTGTTGCTCGATTGCAGGCCAAGCAACTCCAGGTCGCGAGAGCGCTGCAGGCCAGCCACCGAATCGGGAATTGCCATGATAAACGGTGCGCCACCGTGGTTATGTTCGATGGCAGCGGCCACCACAAAACCGTTCTTGCGCAGATTCGTCACCCAATGCAGGCGGCCATTGAAGGTCCAGCCGTCATCAGTCGGCTCGGCATTGATCTGCAAGGCCTCGATGCCGGAAAGAAACTTCATTGCATTGGAAAGGCCGGTGGCGCCAGCGAGTTTCCCGCTGAGCAGGTCCGGTAGCAGCTGTTCACGCAGGCGCTCATTGGGGCTTTGCAGCAAGTATTCGATAAACGAGCGCTGGCCCCAGCAGACAAAGGCCGCCGCCAGGGAATGACTGGCCACATCGGCAATCGCCTCTACGGCCCCGGCTACATCGCCGCCAAGGCCGCCCAGGTTTTTTGGCACGCCAATACGCAATACGTTGGCCTCTGCCAGCCGTGGCAGTACTTCCTGTGGATCGCAACTGCCCACATCCAGGGCTTGCGCTTGAACATCGAGCCAGCGGCTCAAGGTAGGGTCAAGCATGGGTGTTTCTCCTTGTTACAGCGTGTTGACCATCGCTGAGGCCAACGTGCAGCTTCTACCTGAGTACATAGAGCATCAGTTTGCAGGTTTTTCCCAACGGTATTGCGCCAGTTCCGGGTTCAGTGGCGTACGGGCAAATACATTGGCGAAGTTGCACAACGTGGCCAGGCTGACACCCAGGATAACTTCCAGGGCATGAGCGTCGGTGTAACCCTCTGCACGGAACTGTTCATAACCAGCGTCGCTGACATCACCACGAGTGGAGATCACTTCCCGGGTAAAGGCGGCCAGTGTCTCATAACGCTCGTTGGGCAACTCGCCACGTTGGCGCAGGGCATCGATGACGTCTTCCGGGAGCTTGGCCTTGTTGCGCGCTACCGCAGTGTGCCCGGCAACGCAAAAATCGCAACCGTGGGTTGTCGCCGCGATCAACTGCACCACCTCTCGTTCCGCCAGGCTCAACTCAGCCTTGGCATTCAGACCGGAAACAGTGATGTAGGTTTCCAGCGCAGCCGGGGCATTGGCCAGCACCGCCAGCAGGTTCGGGATAAAACCTGAGCCCTTGAGGGCGTTTTCGAGGAACGGCTTGGCCGCTTCCGGTGCGGTTTCCAGAGTCAGCATGGGTACACGGGACATGGAGTGTTTTCCTGATTGATTCGTGCCCCAAGTTTGTTGGTTATAAAAAAACCGCTCAATAGTTTAAAGTAGCAATTACTTGCTCTAGAGTCTTTCCATTAGATGAATTCGTCCAATTCGCTTGTCGAGTGGTTATTAGATAGCTTTGAAGTCGACACCAGTCTATTTCATGTCGGTCGTTATTGCGGTGGCTGGCATGCCAGCACCCATGGCGTGGCCAACGCCAGCTTTCACCTGATTGTACAGGGGCAGTGCTGGCTGCACATTGATAGGGATTGCACTCCAATCTTGCTGAACAACGGCGATGCCTTGTTTCTGCTGCAAGACTTCAGTTATCGCTTGTCGGGCGAAGCCACGGCAGCCGCCGCCCAGGAATGCCCGCGCCGCGCGATGCTGCCACTGGATGCCGAGGCTACTGACGGTGTGGGCCTGGTGTGCGGCTTCTTTCATTTTCATTCGGGGCTGTCGGCAATGATCGTTGACGCCCTGCCCAACTGGATCATCTTGCGGGCCGGCGATCCGTCACTGTTGGCGGCGCGCAATCTGTTTGAACTGATTCTGCAGGAGTGCCAGCGCAGACCAGCGCCGTCCTCGGCCCTGCTGGAGCGCCTCTGTCATCTGTTGTTTCTCTATGTCCTGCGCCAACACGTAGTCGACAACGCCGAACTCGGCGGCCTGGCAGCGCTGGCCCGGCAACCGGCGTTTGCCGGCCTGCTGGAGCAACTGATCGCTACACCTGCCGAGCCCTGGACCCTGGAGAGCATGGCGGCGTGCACGGGGTTGTCCCGCTCGGCATTTTTCAAGCGTTTCCATGATCTATCTGGGCAATCGCCAGGGCAGGTCTTGCTGATGATGCGTATGCGCCACGCCTGCCAGTTGTTCAAGAACCACCACACGGTGGCGGATGCTTCCCTGGCCGTCGGATATCAGTCTGTGGCAGCATTTACCCGAGCCTTCCACAAGGTTACCGGGCAGCAACCCGGCGCCTATCGAAGGGCTCAAGGGTAACGCTGCAATAGAGTTTTACTTATCCTGGAACTCCGGTGCGCGCTTGGCCACGAACGCGGCCATCCCTTCCTTCTGATCCTGGGTCGCAAACGCCGCATGGAATACCCGGCGCTCAAAACGCACACCTTCGGACAGGCTGACTTCAAAGGCACGGTTGACGCTTTCCTTGACCATCATGCTGATGGGCACCGATTTGCTGGCGATCAGCGCCGCGACTCGCAATGCCTCTTCCAGCAACTCGTCCGCGGGCACGATCCGCGCAACGATCCCGCAACGCTCGGCCTCCACCGCATCGATGAAACGCCCGGTGAGGCACATTTCCATAGCCTTGGCCTTGCCCACGGCGCGTGTGAGGCGCTGGGTACCGCCCATGCCCGGGAGCACGCCCAGATTGATTTCGGGCTGGCCAAACTTGGCCGTGTCGCCCGCCAGGATGAAGTCGCACATCAATGCCAGTTCACAGCCGCCACCCAAGGCAAAACCGTTGACCGCGGCGATGATCGGTTTGCGGCGATTGGCCACGCGATCACTGTCGCTGAACAGGTCGTCCAGGTAGATCCCTGGATAGCTCAGATCGGCCATTTCCTTGATGTCTGCGCCGGCTGCAAAGGCTTTTTTCGAGCCGGTGATCACGATGCAGCCGATCTCGGGATTGGCCTCCAGGCTGTCCAGTGCCAGGTTCACCTCGCTGACCAGTTGTGCGTTGAGGGCATTCAACGCTTGCGGGCGGTTGAGGGTAATCAGCCCGACACGGCCCTTGACGTCCAGCAAAATGGTTTCGTAACTCATCTAATGCTCCTCAGAGATTGCGTGAAATGACCATGCGTTGAATATCGCTGGTGCCTTCGTAAATCTGGCAGACCCGCACATCGCGGTAGATCCGCTCAAGGGGAAAGTCGCTTAGGTAACCGTAGCCGCCCAGGGTTTGCAAGGCCGCCGAGCAGACCTTCTCGGCCATTTCCGAGGCGAACAGCTTGGCCATGGATGCTTCCACCAAGGCAGGCTTGCCACTGTCACGCAGGGCTGCAGCGTAATGCACCATTTGCCGGGCGACGGCGATCTGGGTGGCCATGTCCGCCAACCGGAAAGCGACAGCCTGGTGCTCGATCAATGGTTTGCCGAAAGTCTCCCGCTCACGGGCGTAATCACGGGCCGCTTCAAATGCCGCCCGGGCCATGCCCACTGACTGCGAGGCGATGCCAACCCGACCGCCTTCCAGGTTGGCCAGGGCAATCTTGTAGCCTTCGCCCTCCTCCCCCAGGCGGTTGGCCACCGGCACCTTCACGTCTTCAAAGAGGATTTGGCAGGTGTCGGACGCATGCTGGCCGAGCTTGTCCTCGACCCTGGCCACCGTGTAGCCCGCCGAGGCAGTGGGTACGATAAATGCACTGATGCCACGCTTGCCGGCTGCCGGATCGGTCACGGCAAACACAATCACGAGGCCGGCGTTCTGCCCGGAGGTGATGAACTGTTTGCAGCCGTTCAATACGTAGTGATCGCCCTCCAGGCGCGCGCGGGTTTTCAGGCTGCTGGCGTCGGAACCGGCCTGGGGCTCGGTCAGCGCGAAAGCACCGAGCATGGCACCGCTGGCCAGGGGCTGGAGGAATTGCTCTTTCTGCTGGTCATTGCCAAATTTAAGGATCGGCACGCAGCCCACGGAGTTGTGTACGCTCATGATGGTCGAGCAGGCGCCATCACCGGCGGCGATCTCTTCCAGGGCCATGGCATAGGCCAGGTAACCGGTGTCGCAACCGCCCCACTGCTCCGGGACCAGCATGCCAAAGAACCCCAGCCCGGCCATCTCATTGATAGCCTCCCTGGGAAAGCGATGCTCACGATCCCACTCGGCGGCGAATGGTTTTAGCCGTTCCTGGGCAAATTGCCGGGCCGCTTCGCTGATTTGCAACTGTTCGTCATTGGGGAGCATGGTGAGTCCTTAGTAGAGGCATTCAACGGCCATGGCCGTGGCTTCGCCGCCGCCGATGCAGATGGCCGCGACACCGCGCTTCAAGCCTTGCTGGCGCAGCGCCCAGAGCAGTGTCACCAGGATCCGTGCCCCGGAGGCACCAATCGGGTGACCCAAGGCGCACGCGCCGCCGTGGATGTTGACCTTGCTGTGGGGAATATCCAGCTTGCTCATGGTCACCAGGCTGACCACGGCAAAGGCTTCGTTGATTTCAAACAAGTCCACATCGCCCAGATTCCAGCCGGTCTTGCTCATCAGCTTGCGAATCGCCCCCACGGGTGCAACCGGAAACAGGCCTGGCTCATCGGCAAAAGCTGCATGCCCATGAATGATCGCCAGCGGCTTGAGCCCGCGCTTCTGCGCCTCGGACTGGCGCATCAACAGCAATGCGGCCGCACCATCGGAAATAGAGCTGGCATTGGCCGCTGTCACCGTACCGCCCTCGCGGAACGCCGGTTTCAGGGTCGCAATCTTGTCCAGCCTGGCTTTCGGCGGTTGTTCATCGTCGCTGATGGTTTTCTGCTCCTTACCGACGGTTACCTGCACCGGGACGATTTCCCCAGCAAAGTTGCCTTCGGTGATGGCTTGCTGCGCACGAGTCAGGGAGGCAATAGCAAACGCGTCCTGGGTTTCACGGGTGAAACCATTATGCTCGGCGCAATCTTCGGCAAAGGTGCCCATCAGGCGGCCCTTGTCGTAGGCGTCTTCCAGGCCGTCGAGGAACATATGGTCGATCACCCGGCCATGGCCCATGCGGTAGCCGCTACGGGCCCGGTCCAACAGATACGGCGCGTTGGACATGCTTTCCATGCCACCGGCGATGACCACGTCGACGCTGCCTGCCAGCAGGGAGTCATGGGCGAGAATGGTCGCTTCCATGCCCGAGCCGCACATTTTGTTGAGGGTGGTGCAGCGGGTCGACTTGTCCAGGCCGGCGCCCAGAGCGGCCTGGCGTGCAGGTGCCTGGCCCAGGCCGGCTGGCAGTACGCAACCGAACAGCACTTCATCCACGGCTTCGCTGGCGATACCGGCGCGCTCAACGGCGGCGCGAATCGCCGCCGAACCCAGTTGCGGCGCGGTCAGGCTCTTGAGATCGCCCTGGAAACCGCCCATGGGCGTGCGTACGGCGCTGACGATAACGATGGGGTCGTGGGTGTGGGGCATGACATGAACTCCTTATTTGGCGGCCATCCGCAAGGCACCGTCGAGACGGATCACCTCGCCGTTGAGCATGCTGTTTTCGATGATATGCCGGACCAGTGCGGCATACTCCACAGGCTTGCCCAGCCGTGGCGGAAACGGCACACCGGCGGCCAGGGATTCGCGTACCTGTGGGGTCATGCCGGCCATCATCGGGGTTTCGAAAATGCCTGGAGCGATGGTCATCACCCGAATCCCGAAGCGTGCCAGTTCCCGGGCAGCGGGCAAGGTCAGGCTGGCAATCGCCCCCTTGGAAGCGGCATATGCTGCCTGGCCGACCTGGCCGTCAAAGGCGGCCACCGAAGCGGTGTTGATGATCACTCCGCGTTCGCCGTCGGCATTGGCTTCGGTTTCAGCGATAACTGCCGCACACAGGCGCAGCAGGTTGAAGCTGCCAATCAGGTTCACGTTGATCACTTGGGCAAAACTGTCCAGGGCATGCGGGCCGCTCTTGCCGAGGATCTTCTCGCCACGCACCACACCGGCACAATTGACCAGCCCATGCAGACCACCGAAAGCGCTAACAGTCGCCTGCACGGCCGCTTCGACGGCGGCTTCCTGACAGATGTCGGCCACGGTGCTGCGGGCCTGCTCACCCAGTTTGCTGGCCTGGGCGGCGACGGCATCGGCGTTCAGGTCCACCAGCATCACTTTGGCACCGGCAGCCACCAGCATTTCAGCGGTGGCCGCACCGAGGCCCGAGGCGCCGCCGCTGACCAGAAAAACCTTGTTCTCAATCTGCATCACTGTTTCCTTGAAAGAGGGATCACACCGCGGCCGCCTGGGCCTTGGCAATTTCCTGGTTACGCAAAATAAAGCGTTGCAGCTTGCCGCTTGGGGTCTTGGGCAACTCGCTGACAAATTCGATTTCCCGCGGGTACGCGTGCGCCGCCAGACGCTTACGCACGTGTTGGCGCAGTTCCTCGGCCAGTGCGGGTTCGGCGCGATATTGCGGGCTGAGCACCACAAACGCCTTGACCAGCTCGGTACGCTCAGGACACGGCTTGCCCACCACCGCCGCTTCCACCACGGCCGGGTGTTCAATCAGTGCGCTTTCCACGTCGAAGGGGCCGACCCGGTAGCCGGACGTGGTGATCACATCATCACTGCGCCCGACAAAGCTGATGCTGCCATCGGGGTTCAATTCCACAGTGTCGCCGCTGAGGTAATACGGGCCGACAAAGGCCTTGGTCTTGACCCCTTCGTAGCCGGCAAACCAGCACATCGGCGACTGGTCGCGGTCAATGGCCAATATCCCCGGCTGGCCGGCGGGTAGCTCCTGATGGTTGTCGTCCAACACCACAATGCGATGGCCCGGCGAGGCAAAACCGGCCGAACCGACGTGCACCGGGTGATCCAGGCCGTGGTGATTGCACAGCACCATGCCCAATTCGGTCTGGCCGTAATGGTCGTGGATCGTGACGCCCAGGTTATCGGCGAACCAGCGGATCACTTCCGGGTTCAACGGTTCACCGGCACTGCTGACAATCCGCAGCCGGCCCTTGATCGAGCGGGCGAACTGTTCGCCGCCGGCAATCAGTAACCGGTAGGCGGTAGGCGAACCGGTGAGGTTAGTGATGCCGTACTTATTGATGACCCGGCAAGTGCTTTCGAGGGTAAACGGGCCATCGTAGAAGGTGATCGGATGGCCCATGGACAAGGGCCCGGTCACGCCAAAATAGATGCCATAGGCCCAGCCCGGGTCAGCGACGTTCCAGAACGCATCTTCGGGGCGCAGGTCTACCGCGTCGCGGGTGTAGCTATGGAACGCGACAATGGCCTTGAGCGGTACCGAGAGGGCTTTCGAGGGGCCGGTAGTACCCGAGGTGAACATCATCAGAAAGGGATCATCGCCTCCCAGCAGCACCGGCTCGCAGACGTTGGAATGATTCGCCAACTCCGCCCAGAAGCTGAAATCGCCACGGACAATGCCTTCACCCTTGATACCGGCGACGGTGACGATCGTCGGGCAGTCGGCCACTTCACTGAGCTTGGGGCGGTTGACTGCATCCGTGACCACCAATGCGGCACCGGAGCTGCTCAAGCGGTGTTCGATGGCCTTGGGCCCGAAGGCGGTGAACAGCGGTTGATAGACCGCACCGATACGCCAGGTGGCGAACACCACGACCAGCAACTCGGCGGTACGCGGCAGCAGGCCGGCCACCTTGTCACCGCGCTTGACGCCCTGGGCCAGCAGGAAATTGGCGAAGCGCGCCGCCTGGTCCTGCAAGTCGCTGAAGGTGCACGTGGCACTGCGGCCATCCTTGCCCTCCCAGAACAGTGCGATACGGCCCGGTAACGCATGCCGGTCGCAGCATTCGACACAGGCATTGAGCCCTTGCAGATTACCGGCCAGCGCGGCATCGACGGTTTGCTGGTAGTGAAACGGGTGAATGGCTGTCGAGTAATCACGCATTGCTTCAAATCCCTCTGTCTTTTTGTTTTAGGGCTGGCTACGTAAACCAGGGAAATAGTCGCTCCAGAGCGCTCGCCGGACAATAGTCAAAGCCTTCAACATGGTTGACTGGTTTGGCCAATCGCGTTGCCTCGGTTTGACACCGGGAGTGGTCTGGCCGAAGCTGATAGCTTTGTAATAGCTGCCCAGCTTTCGGACGCCTGCATGTCAAAATCGCGCCGCTACCCCATCATCGGCTTGTGCGCCCTGTTGTTTGTTGTGCTGCTTACCTGGTATTTCACCCGTACACCCCAGGTGCCCGCCCCTCCTGCCATTGCCCATGGCTATTCCAAGGCCTTGAGGCTAGCCCATAACGGTGAGCCGGGGGCTGCACGGGTGTTGTACCAACAGCTGGAACGCCAGGACTTATCCGATGTACGCCGCGCCGCCCTGCATGCCGAACTACCGAACTACCCCAGCCCCCAGGCTTTGAGGCTGGCGAGCAAGGACTTGGCCAACGAAGCCCCACTGGTCCGCCAAGCGGCCATTCACAGCATTGTCGGGCTGGTGCCCAGCGGCCAACGCACCTTGTTGCTCGGCCCTTTACTGGATGACCCCGAACAAAGCGTACGGTTTGCTGCCGCCAACGCTTTGCTGGGCCTTTCGCCGGACACGTTGGGCTTGTATTTCGGGCCGCTGCAGCAAGTGCTTGATGAGTTCGAAAAACAACTCAAGGACCAACCCGAAACCGCCGAAGGCTGGATTCAACTGGCACGCTTGTACATCCACAGCGTCCGCCTGGTGGAAGCGCAAAACACCCTGGAGCAGGCATTACGCCTGGAACCGGACAATCTGCCCGCCGTCGTGGCACAGATTGAGTTGCTGGATAAGCAAGGCAAGGTCGACGACTCCCGTCAGTTACTGGCCAAACAACTGCAAGCACACCCGGAATCGGCCTACCTGCAGCACGCCCTGGGCATGTGGCTGTTACACCATGGTGAGCGTGAATATGCGCTGCTCGGGTTGTCTAAAGCGGTAGAGCTTGAGCCGGACAATCAGGATTACCGCTATGACCTGGCCACCACCCTGCACGACCAGCAGGAACTGGAAGCCGCCCAGCGCCAACTGGAGGAAATCGTCCAGCGTCACCCAGAGAACCGCAAGGCCCGGGTACTGCTGGTCAACTACTGGAAGGAAAGCGGCCAGTTGCAAAACGTCCAGGTGTTGTTGGCGCAACTGGAGCAGCAGAATCCGGACGACCCGGCATTGCAGCAAGGCCTGTAGTCGCCTCCCAAACGTTGTATTTCCCCCCCACCTTTGCATCAGTCACACGAAAGTGTTGAACCGCCACACGGCCCTACGGTCAAGTGAATATGGCGTGCCCAAGCGGGCATGCACCCTGTTCGTACATGACCCGAGGGCACTTCTTGTCTACATCCAAAGAGCTGTTCACTGCCAAGACCGCAACGGGTATCGAAGGTCTTGATGACATACTTTGCGGTGGGTTATCCCGCGGCCATCTGTTCCTGCTCGAAGGCGAGCCCGGGACTGGAAAAACCACCGTGGCTCTGCAATTCCTACAGGCCGGCGCCAGCGTCGGCGAGCGCTCGCTGTACATTACCCTGTCGGAGACCGAGCACGAGTTGCGCCAGGGCGCCAAGTCCCACGGCTGGGACCTGGATGAGCACATCAATATCTTTGAATTGACCCCGCCGGAAAACCTGCTCAATGCCGAACACCAACAGAGCCTGTTGTATTCCTCCGACCTTGAACTGGGTGAGGCGACCCGACAGCTCTTCGAAGCAGTAGAACGGGTTAAACCAACGCGCGTGGTGATCGACAGCCTCTCGGAAATCCGCCTGCTGGCGCAAAGTTCATTGCGCTACCGAAGGCAGATACTGGCAATCAAGCATTACGTCGTGCGTTACAACGCCACGGTTTTACTGCTGGACGACCTGACGACCGAATCCCTCGATAAAACCGTACACAGTGTGGCCCACGGGGTGATTCGCCTGGAAGCACTGACCCCCGACTATGGGGCTGAACGGCGACGGGTGCGGGTGGTGAAGTACAGGGGCCAGAAGTACCGTGGCGGGTTTCATGACTTCACCATCATGGGCGATGGCGTTCACGTTTTCCCACGCCTGGTGGCGGCCGAACATCGTGGCGACTATAAGCGCCAGACCCTGACCAGTGGCATCCGCGAAATGGATGCCTTGCTCGGCGGCGGCATTCAGACCGGCTCCAGCACCCTGATCCTGGGCCCCGCCGGCACTGGCAAATCGCTGATCTCGATGATCTTCGCCGCCGCTGCGGTGCTCCGTGGAGAAAAGGCTGCATTGTTCATTTTTGATGAAGAGTTAGGGCTGTTGTTCGAGCGCATGAAGAACTTGGGCATCGACCTTGAGGCCCTGCAACAGACCGGCAACCTGCTGATCGAACAAGTGGACGCAGCCGAATTATCCCCCGGAGAGTTCTCACACCGGGTACGACGTTGTGTCGATGAACGCGCAATCAAGACCGTTGTGATCGACAGTATCAACGGCTATCAGAGCGCCATGCCTGAAGAAAATGCACTGATTCTGCACATGCACGAGTTGCTGCTGTACCTCAACCGTCGAGGCGCCGCGACCTTCATGACAGTCGCCCAGCACGGGTTGGTCGGTGATATGCAGGCCCCCGTGGACATCACCTACCTGGCCGATACCGTGATCCTGCTGCGCTACTTCGAGGCACTGGGCAAGGTGCGACGGGCCATTTCCATCATCAAGAAACGTACCGGCAGCCATGAGTCGACCATTCGCGAATACCGCATCGGTGATCAGGGCCTGACCATCGGCGAGCCGCTTGAAGCCTTTCAAGGCGTACTGCGAGGTGTGCCGACTTACCTGGGCGCCGACAGTCCACTGCTCAAGGAAGAGGGTTTGTGAGTGGCCTGCCGGCCGTTTCCGAGCGCGCGATCATCCTCGCCCCCCTGGGACGAGACAGCACCCTGGCACTGCAGATGCTCAACGAAGCAGGTTTCAGTGGTGCGATTGCCAGCCACCTGCCCATGCTCTGCGACGAGCTGGGGCAAGGTGCCGGCCTGCTGATCATTGCTGCCGAAGCGTTACGCGGGGTTGACTTGGAACGGCTGCTCGACTATTTGCAGCAACAGCCTGCCTGGTCTGACCTGCCGATCGTGTTATTGACCCATCACGGTGGCAGCGAACAAAACGCCTCTTCGCACTTGAGTGCGCTGTTGGGCAACATCACCTTGCTGGAGCGTCCCTTTCACCCAATCACTCTGATCAGCCTGGTGACCACTGCCCTGCGCGGGCGACGCCGGCAATACGAGGCCCGTGATCGGCTGATTGACCTGAGCCAAAGCGAATTACGCCTGCAGCGTACCCTGGAAACCCTCGAACAGCAGGTCGAAGAACGCACCGCACAGTTGCGCAACAACGAAGAAGCTTTGCGGCAATCCCAAAAAATGGAAGCCGTGGGTCAATTGACCGGCGGCATCGCCCATGACTTCAACAACATGCTTACCGGTATTATCGGCAGCCTGGAACTGTTGAGGCGGCGCCTGGCCCGGGGCCGTCTCGAAGACCTCGATAGCCTGATTGACCTGGGTGTCACCTCGGCCAACCGCGCTGCCGGCCTGACCCACCGCCTGCTGGCCTTTTCCCGTCGCCAGTCTTTGGACTCCAAGCCTGTACAGATCAACGATCTGGTGAACGCCATGAACGAGTTGCTGCAGCGCAGCCTCAACGAAAGCATTGTATTGGATGTACAGCTTGGCGGGCAGTTATGGATTGCCGAAGCCGACCCCAACCAATTGGAAAGCGCCCTGCTCAACCTGGCACTGAATGCCCGGGATGCCATGCCCGATGGTGGTCGTCTCGTGGTCGAGACCCGCAATCGTCACTTGGAGAGCGTCTTCACTGCGGCCTACGGCACCCTCCCTCCGGGTGACTACGTGGAGTTGAGCGTCAGCGATACCGGCTACGGCATGCCTGAAAACGTAATCAGCCGAGTCTTCGACCCGTTTTTTACCACCAAGCCCATCGGCCAGGGCACCGGACTCGGGTTATCGATGATCTATGGCTTTGCCCGCCAATCCGGTGGTCACGTGACCATTCACAGTGAAGAAGGCACAGGCACCACCGTCAGCCTGTTCTTGCCACGCTATATCGGCGAGGTGATTGCAGACATGCCTCTGAGCCCGGCTTTGTTGCCTGACGCCAATGTGGGTGAAACCGTACTGATCGTAGAAGATGACCCGGCAGTGCGGGTGCTGGTGAGCCAGGTATTGAGTGAGTTGGGTTACGCGTTTGTCGAAGCCGGTGACGCCGACAGTGCGTTGCCGGTTATCCAGTCCGCCCAGCGTATTGACCTGCTGATCAGCGATGTGGGGTTGCCGGGGATGAACGGCCGGCAACTGGCGGAAATGGGACGCCAGATACGGCCGGACTTGAAGGTATTGTTTATCACCGGGTATGCCGAGCATGCAGCAGTGCGCGGTGGCTTTCTGGATCAGGGGATGCAGTTGATCACCAAGCCTTTCACTTTCGAACTGCTGACCGCCAAGGTAAGGGAGATGATCAAGCACTGAAGACAATTATTACCTACAGTTACCCAGAGGGAACCGTCAGGGTTACTTCAGCACCGTAACGCAACCACGTGTAGCTCAGACGCAAGGATGCCTCTGAGTCGCAAACAAATGGACGGTGCGAAAAATACGTTCAAGCCAACAACCGCTGGATATGCTCCTGAAGTGTATCCAGATCAAACGGTTTTGCCAGGATCGGCGCATTGCGGGTGACCGGACTGTCGCAGTCAAGAATCTCCTGCGGATAACCACTGATAAAGATGACTTTCAGCTCCGGTCGCAACTTGAGCGCCGGTTCGGCAATCTGTACGCCGGAAATGCCACCAGGCAAACGATAGTCGGTGATCATCAAGTCCAGATGCGGCTTGGTGGCAAGCACCTCGAACGCCTGTTCACCGTCCTCGGCCTTTAACACCCGATATCCCAAGCCCGATAAGTATTCTCCCAGGACAAACAGAATCGAGGGGTCATCTTCGACGATCAGTACAACGTCTTGTGCATCTTCACTCATGAGAAACCTTTGTCCGGTCAATTGCTGCAGATACGACCATTAGGCCACGCAGAGGTTGCGTCGGATCGGTCCTGGATTTCAAACTCCGCCCTCCAGGGGCAGGCACACGCGAAACAATGCGCCCTCGCCGATCCGACTCTCGACTTCAATCGTGCCGCCGTGAGCCGCGACGATCTGCTCCGAGATAAACAAACCCAGGCCCAGGCCCGCCACCGCATGGTTGGCGGATACTCGCTCGAACTGCTGGAAAATCCGCTTCTGATTGTCTTCGCTGATGCCGATTCCATGGTCTCGCACGTCAATCCGGGCTTCGCCATGCTCGGCGTACACCCGTACGTCCACCGGGCTCTTGGCTCCGTAGCGCAAGGCATTGGTCAACAAGTTGGACACTACCTGCTCAATGCGAAACTCGTCCCAGTTGCCTTCCACAGGCGCTGGTGCATCCAACCGGAGCGAAGACCCGGCCGCCGCCACTTGCGGAGCAAAGTTTTCCAACAGGTTGCACACCAGTTGCGCCAGATCGAAATACCCTGGGCGAATGGACAACTTACCAGTGCGGATCCGCGACACGTCGAGCATGTCTTCGATCAAGCGGATCAGGCTCTGAATCTGCCGCTCGTCACGGTCGACCATGGCGTGCATCTTGTCCAGGGTAAAGGCCGCCGCGTTGTCCCGGGCCAAGTGCATCTTGCGCAACTGGGTTTCCAGGATCAACCCGTTGAGAGGCGTGCGCACCTCATGGGCGACGATCGACATGAAGTCATCGCGCATGCGTACCGCCTGCTCCAGTTCCGCCTGGGTCGCTTGCAGGCGATTGAGCAGCATTTCCTGCTCACGGCGGCTCTGCTCCAGGGCTTCGACCTGCAGCTTCATGGCCTTGCTCTGGCGATACAGGTCGACGAAAACATTGACCTTGCTCTTGACCGCATGAATGTCCAACGGCTTGTGCAGGAAATCCACCGCGCCGCTCTCGTAGCCTTTGAAGGCATAGTTGAGTTCACGGCCAGCCGCACTGACAAACACGATGGGGATGTTCTTGGTCTTTTCGGTGCCGCGCATCAGTTCGGCCAGTTCGAAACCGTTCATGCCGGGCATCTGCACATCGAGAATCGCCATGGCGAACTCGTGTTCCAGCAACAGTGACAACGCCTCGTCGGCGTTCAGGGCCTTGTAGACCTGGCGGTCTTCGCGCTTGATCAACGCTTCAAGGGCCAACAGGTTTTCCGGCAGGTCATCCACGATCAGCAGCTTGGCCTGGCGAGTACTTAACATGGGGAAGGCTCCAGGGAAGCCAGCAAACCGCTAATGCGGTTCAAGGTAAGAATATGATCGGGTGTATGCAGCGCCAGAGCCGCCAGAGGCATTACGGCAACCCGTGCCTCTTCCGGGTCCTGAACCACCGTTGTGCCACCACGTAGCTTGACGTGGGCCAGCCCTTGGGCGCCGTCCCGATTGGCCCCGGTCAGCAGGATCGCCAGCAAACCCGGGCCATAGGTATCAGCGGCTGACTCAAACAGGTAATCGATGGCAGGCCGGGAATGATGTACGCGTTCTTCCTGGCTCAATGATAGGCTGCGGTCGTGCTCCACCGACAGGTGGTAGCCGGGGCTGGCGAAATACAGAGTCGCAGCGCCGATCACTTCCTTGTCCCGGGCCTCCACCACCGTCATCGAGACCCGTCGGGCAAAGACCTCGGCCAAGTGGCTGCTGCGCTCATCCGGCAAGTGCAGCACGACAATGATCGGCAATTGGAACCCTTGGGGCAAAGCACCAAAAATACTCAGTAATGCCTCGACTCCACCGGCGGATGCTCCGACGACAATGGCTTTGATGCCCGCTACGGATACCGGGCTGGCAGCAGCTTTATTCATGATTTTCGGTAGATCCGCTCTTGCTTGACCAAGGGTTCGAATTGCTTGCTGTAAGCGGAAAAGTCCAGGGTTTCCTTTCTGCCCAACACCAGGAAGCCACGATGACAAAGCGATTCATGGAACAGTCCAAAGGCTCTGTTCTGCAAATTTTTATTGAAATAAATCAGCACATTACGGCACGAAATCAATTGAGTCTCTGAAAATACACTATCGGTTGCCAAGCTATGATCGGCAAAGGTCACATTTTCCCGCAGGGTCTTGTCGAAAATCGCGTAATCGTAAGCCGCCGTGTAATAGTCGGCAAACGAACGTTGCCCACCCGCCTGCTGGTAGTTGTGGGTATAGGCCCGGACATTTTCCAGGGAAAAGATCCCCTGCTTGGCCTTTTCCAGAGAGCTTGGGTTGATGTCGGTGGCGTAAATGATAGTGCGCTCCAGCAACCCCTCTTCGCGCAGCAGGATGGCCATGGAATACACCTCCTCGCCCGTGCTGCACCCGGCGATCCAGATCTTGATCGACGGATAGGTCTTGAGCAGCGGCACCACCTCCTGACGGATCGCCAGGAAGTGCGAGGGGTCGCGGAACATCTCGCTGACGGGAATAGTCAGGAACTGCAGCAATTGCATGAACGCCGTGGAGTCGTGCAGCACCCGCTCCTGCAGCGCCGAAATGGTCGCGCAATCGAATTGACGCAAGGCATGGGCCACGCGGCGTTTGACCGAGGCGCCCGAGTAGTCGCGAAAGTCATAGCTGTACTTGAGGTAGATCGCCTCAATCAGCAAGCGCAGTTCAATATCAGTACTTCGGTCCACTTGGCATACTTCCAGTTAAATGCGCTCGATCTTCGGCAACCACACGCGGATCAACGAGAACAGTCGATCCAGGTCAATGGGCTTGGCCAGGTAATCGTTGGAGCCCGCCGCGAGGCAACGCTCCTGGTCGTCTTTCATGGCCTTGGCCGTCACCGCGATGATCGGCAACTTGCGCCAGCGCGGGTCCTGGCGGATCAAGGCGGTGGCCTCATAGCCGTCCATTTCTGGCATCATCACGTCCATCAGCACCAGGTCGATGTCAGCAACTTCATTGAGTTTCTCGATTGCTTCACGTCCGTTACGGCCAATGACCACAATCGCCCCCTTGTGCTCCAGGGCGCTGGTGAGGGCGAAGATGTTGCGTACATCGTCGTCCACCAATAGCACCTTGCGGCCTTCGAAGACCTTGTCGCGGCTGCGGGCGGTCCTGAGCATCTTCTGGCGCTCATGGGACAACTGGGATTCGACTTTGTGCAAAAAGAGCGTCACTTCGTCAAGCAACCGTTCAGGTGAACGGGCACCCTTGATGATGATCGAGCGTGAATACTTACGCAGTTCCGCTTCTTCATCCCGGGTCAGGTTACGCCCGGTATAGACGATTACTGGCGGGAACGAGCAGATGTCCTCGGTAGCCATGCGCTTGAGTAGCTCGTTGCCGAGCATGTCCGGCAGCTTGAGGTCGATGATCATGCAGTCATAGACAGTGCTGCGCAGCAAATCCAACGCCTCCTGGGCGAAGCCTACCGCCGTGATCTCGATATCATCGTCGCCGATCAGGCGGGCAATGCTGTCGCGTTGCAGGTCATCGTCTTCTACCAACAGGATGCGTTTGACCTTTTGCGTCAGTTTGGCTTCCAGGCGGGCAAATACGTCCTTGAGTTCTTCGCGGGTGGTGGGCTTGACCGCATAACCGATGGCGCCCATGTGCATGGCAGCTTCGACGCGGTCTTCCACAGAGATCACATGCACCGGGATATGCCGGGTGCCGGCGTGTTCCTTGAGGCGCTGCAGCACAGTCAACCCGGAATGATCCGGCAGGCGCATGTCCAGCAGGATTGCGTCGGGCAGGTAGTGTTCGGCCAGGTTGTAGCCCTCGTCCGCGCCGTGGGCCACCAGGCAGTGATAACCCAGCTCGTGGGCCAGGTCAAAGAGGATACGGGCAAAGTTCGGCTCGTCTTCCACCACCAGGATGCAGCGGGTGGTGAACGGGGCTTTCTCGCGGTCGTCGGCAAACCGTGGGATCAGCGTTTCGTCGGCCACCGGCAGCGGCGACACCTTGACCGGGGCCAAGGGCTGCGATGCTGCGGCCACCACCCGGGGTTGCTCGATGGCTGGAGCGTCTTGTGCCCGCTCGACGTACTGCTCCGGCAATACCAGGGTAAAGATACTGCCCTGCCCGGGTTCGCTGGTGACGCTGATATAGCCTCCCAACAGCTCGGCCAGATCCCGGGAGATCGACAGCCCCAGACCGGTGCCGCCGTAACGGCGATTGGTGGTGCCGTCGGCCTGGCGGAACGCCTCGAAGATGCTTTCCTGCTGGTCCGGCGCAATGCCGATCCCCGAATCGCGCACGGAAAAGGCAATACCCTCCTCCGGCTGACGGGAGATGGTCAGGCTGACCTGGCCCTTCTCGGTAAACTTGAGTGCATTGGACAGCAGGTTCTTGAGGATCTGCTCCAGGCGTTGGCGGTCGGTAAACAGCATCGGTGGTGCACCTTCCTGTATCTCGACCTGGAACCCCAGCTTGCGGTCCGTCGCCAGCGGCTCGAACATCCCGCGCAAGCCATCCGCCAGGCGCGCCACACGGGTGTTTTCCGGACGCATGTCGAGCTTGCCGGCCTCGACCTTGGCAATGTCCAGGATGTCGTTGATCAGGTTGAGCAAGTCGTTACCCGCCGAGTAGATCGACTCGGCAAACTTGACCTGTTCGGCGCTGAGGTTGTCTTGAGGGTTTTCGGCCAGCAGCTTGGCCAGGATCAACGAACTGTTAAGAGGCGTTCGCAACTCATGGGACATGTTGGCGAGGAACTCGGACTTGTATTTGCTGGAGCGCTGCAATTCGTCGGCGCGATCCTCCAGTTCGACTTGCACGCGGCTGAGCTCAATGTTCTTGTGGTCCATGGCGTCGCGTTGGTCGGCCAGGATCTGGGTCTGTTCGGCCAGTTGCTCGTTGGTTTGCTCAAGCTCGGCCTGCTGGGTTTCCAGGTACGCCTGGGACTCATTGAGGATGCGTGACTGCTCTTCAAGCTCCTCGTTGGCGGTTTTGAGTTCTTCCTGCTGCACTTGCAGCTCTTCGTTAAGCTGCTGGGTTTCGGCCAGCACCTCCTGCAGGCGTTGGCGGTAGCGCGCCGCTTCGATGGACGTGCCGATATTACCGGCGATCAACTCCAGCAACTCGACGTCTCGCTCCTCCAGCGGGCGTAAAAAGCCCAGTTCGAGCACCCCGTTGACTCGATCATCATCACGGGTGGGCACCACCAGCACACTGCGCGGCACCCCGTTGCCCAGGCCGGAACTGACCTTGAAGTAGTCCACGGGCACATCATCCAGGCGAATCAACCGTTGCTGCCGGGCAGACTGGCCGACAATGCCTTCGTCGCTGTAGATCGACTGTGCCTGTTGTTCCTGCTCACGGGAGAAGCCGTAGGCGGCCACGCGCTTGAGGCCACCGTGTTCTTCACGTACATACAGCGCAGCCACCACCGAGCCCATGTATTGGCCTAAGAACTGCAAGATGTTGCGCCCCAACAGGTTCAATGTCAGTTGGCCAAGTACCTGTTCGGCCAACTGAGTCTGACCATTACGTAGCCAGGCTTGTTGTTCCAGGCGCTTGCCAGTCTTCATTTGTGAAGCGAGATTTGTATTGTAACTTGTTGAAAGTAATAGAAAATTTTTCCTGCCTATATAAGCTAGAAAACCACTTAAGCCAAGAACAAACAACAGATAGAGAGTGACACTCAAGACCGTGGTGCGGGTGACGTCTTCATTGCGGGCAATGCGAAACTGTTGCTCCATCACCACCGCCTGGTCGTACTCCTTACGGATTTCGTCGGTCAGACGCTTACCGCGCCCAGCCTGTATGGCAGCCCGGTAATCACCGTTCTGGCGACGCATATCGATCATTTCCTGGGCGTAGCTATTCCACTCGTTCTGCAAAGACTCCAGGCGCTTGAGGCGCTCGACCTGTTCCGGGTTGTCGGACACCAGTTCCTGTACCCCGCGCAGGTCGGAAATGATCCGCGGCTTGGCCACTTCGTACGGGTCAAGGAAATGCTCGTCGCCCGTGATCAGGAAGCCGCGCATGCCGGTTTCCAGGTCAGTGGACAGTTTTGATGTTTCGTTAAGGTTGCTGATTACCCGTTCGGTGTGTTCAACCCACTTGATCACCGATAACAAATAGGTGATCAAGCACACGAAAAACACCGCGCTGAGTACGCCGACACCCAAGGGCAACGCCACATTACGGCTCAGTAGTTTGCGGAAACTGTTTTCATCAATTGATGAAGCGGGAGTCATGGGCGTGCCTTGGCCAGGTGCGGGAAAACGAGGAGTTTGCCGCAAAAACGCAGTTGAGAGCTACGTTTTGCAAAGTCTATGAAGGCAAGGTGCTCAGAAAATGCTTGCGCAACACTCTGTGAGCGGCCTGCATCTATACCGTCACTTACATAGTTGCTGACATATAACCGCCTACCTACAGGAACGGATTTTTCTGTTTTGAGCACTCAGTACGGCGCCTTGGAAACACGGAAGATTCTTTTGGAAGGCGTCTTTTTTCGTCTCGTGCAGGTGAACCGAAATGTCGCTCATACCCAGCCAACCATCTCGTTGCGTCGCAGCCTTCCACATTCTTCCATCAAACATCTCTGCTCCCGATGCCGAAGAGGTCAGGTCTCAAGCTTCCCCACCAATGGTTGGGGTGGGGCCCTCCCTGACACCGAGTAACAGTGCTGCCAACTTGTCGCCCAACAAAGATTTGAAAACACTGTTGGGGGACAATGAGAACGTGCGCGAATTGGCCAAACATCTCAGAGCGTTGGTCTTGCCGTGGTCGAAAGAGACAACCCCCGAACAGGTTTTATACGCGTTAAATCATTGGAGCCTGCTCGCTCATCGAGACTCGACCTACGGGGGCGAACAACTTAGATCTCCCACACTGGCTGCACTCATCCAAAGCTTCGGTCTTGAAAAACCGCGTACATACGATGAGGTCAATGCCTTGGTGCAAGTGCTGGAGCAACGGGCGTCGCTA
Organism: Pseudomonas karstica; assembly: GCF_009707515.1. Classification (GTDB taxonomy): domain Bacteria; phylum Pseudomonadota; class Gammaproteobacteria; order Pseudomonadales; family Pseudomonadaceae; genus Aquipseudomonas; species Aquipseudomonas karstica. The sequence goes on from NZ_WLYI01000003.1 coordinate 228,197, forward strand.
CATCCGCTGGGGGATTTCGGCGCAGGGTTGTCCTGGTCTGTGCCCATGAGTGTGGACCAGCAGACTGAGGTCTTCGAATCCTTCGCCAAAAACCCTGCTGGTCTTCCAGACTTGCCGATCTATAACAGTCATGCAGGAGCCCTAGGCTACCTGATGAACGATCTGGTCTTTTCTGCCGAGGAGTCGCTGAACCCTGTCAAGGCACTGGAGAAAGTCCTCTTATCGCCCAAGGCACAGGCTTTGGGGGAAGCCATCCAGAGCAAATTGGGCGGCATAGCCACACCCATCAGCGTCGCCGAGTATGTATTGACAGCGATTCATCTTGATCTGGATCGCGCTTCTATCAACGAACCTGGCCGCAATAAAGTCGCCGGTTTTGATTTGGCCCACAGCGATTATTGGGGTAAACCCCCGTCAGCCGTGGTCAATGGCCTGCGTAGCCACTTGGAGGGTGACTCCAGCTTATCCCCGGAAGCAGCCACACTGGCCACGCACATTTTGCTGACACGTGTGGCCCCCGAGTATCTGGTCAAGAACATTCCCCCCTCTATCGTCTACGGCAGCCAGGCCTGGGCTAATTTGAGCATGGCGGTAGCCAAGTTGGAGGCCGGTGCGCCAGGGGCCGTGGCGAACATGACATTTGCCCAGGTCATGAAGACCGCGGATGACTCTGACGCCATGGCCCCCGAGTCCGCTCAGAAAGCGGCACTGGTGGACTGGGGGGTGGGCAGTGGTGTCCTGGCCAAAAAAGACGACGGCAGCTACACCCAGGATGATATTGAAAAGCTCAGAACGACGTTCAACCAACAACAGGATGAACGCATCGCCGCCTCCAACTTGTTGAACACCGAAATCCCCAGCCGCAAGGCAATAGCACTGGCCAGACTCAAAGAACGGTTTGGCGAGAATATACCTTTTGAGGAAAAGCTGCTGGAGGCCAAAAGCCCCAGCCAGCCGCATATCGAGCCACTCTACAACCCGAGTCGGCGCCCCGTAGGCCTGTACTCGATGTTGGATATTGCAATGATGGAGTTAGGCAATGTTCGATGGAAAACCAGCGATAATCGTATTCCCGTTGATGCAATCAATGCCCCTCTCAAACTCGACGTCAATAAAACATTCAACGATCAATTCGACCAAGCGGTCGACTCGAAGAAAAGCGGCGTGCACACCAATATCAAGCACCTGATCGCCCAGCTCCCGCTGGTCGACAGGCAAAACCTGGAAAATGGAAAGCTGGAATTTTTTCAGACAAAAACCTACAAGCTGGGCTTGGACTTCACCTCCAAGACCCTTCATGAAAAAGACAACAACCTGTTGGTGAAAAGCGAAGGCGTCAACGGGCAAGTCATTTATGAAATCGACATTAAAAATGGTTCGATCCAACGGGCATCGCCTTGGGTGCTAACACGCAAAAGAGAGCGCAATGCCAATCTTGAGGAGGTGGTAACCCGCTTCACTCCTTCCTCGGCCAGCGAGGCCGTGCTGAGCCAGAAACGGCCAGTCAGCCCGGCGCCCCCTGCGAGTTTCTCCAGCCCTCGAACCGACGCTATCGCCAATGCATTCGTTGAACACCTTGAAATTGACAATCAAGACGTCGTCAAGCAGGCCAAGGGCGCCACGCCATACAGCCTCCAACAAGACTCTGAATGGAAAGTTGCCGATTTCTTTCTGAACTTCATTCCATTGAGATCGGCCATCGTCAATTTCAGCAACGGCAACTATGCCGATGGCGCGTTTGACCTGGCGCTGGATGCATTCAGTTTCGCCACCGTCGGTGCGGGCGCGGCGGCAAAAATCGCAAAAGTCGCAAAATCGACCGTTTCGGGCACCACCAAGGCACTGCAAGTTGCAAAAATCATTGGCGTCAGCACCCTCACCGCCTTGAATCCAGCAGACGGTATCGGAGACATACTTGTAGGTGCTGGCAGATTTGTAGTGTCCGGCGCTAAGCAGGCAGTAAGGGGTGCGAGAGTACTTGGCAATGCGGGCACTTCGTTGCTCGAGGGCATCGGCAAGACTCGGGGTCGCTCAGGCGGCTATGACCTGATCAAGGCCAGTACTGAGCACGGTGTAGCGACAACAGGCACCTTCAAGTTCGCCGGGCAGAATGTCGAAACAACTGCCGTACTGCACAAGGGGGAATGGTATGCCTACGATCCTGGCAAGGGGCTACCCTACGGCTCACCGTTGAAAGGTATTACACCACAGACCTTAGCAGTCGATGGAAATGTCGAAGCTGGATGGTGGGACTTGGTCGCCAGCCTTACGGGTGGTACGAAAAAGGTTCCAGACAAAGAACTTTCCAATAAATTCCAGTCCGCGTTGGACAATGCGATAAATACCAATGTCAACGCCTACAACCGTGGTTTTAACTCAGCGGTTACTTCTGATGTTCCGGGCTACTCGTCGAGCATGGACCTGACAGACCTCATGGAACTGGCGCTGGACCCAAAGCGCACGATAGAAGAAATAGGCTGCCTGGCAAACCTTATCGGCAAAAAGCGCTCGCAACTGGGCCTTGAAAACTACTTATTCTATAAAAGCGAAATTGAAACTATCCCGGGCGCGGTACTAAGGGGCATGCCACAGAACTTTTATCTCAGCCAGGTAGGAACCCTGTCTGGGGGTGAATGTGGAGCATTATCCAATACCATGGCGTTTGCTGTTTCACGAAAAAAGCAGGATGTGTTGCTCGACAGGCTGTATTTAAGCGCCGCGAATCCGTCGGACAGTGGCCCTGCAAAACTAATCGAGAATTTGAGGCTTTCCCAGGATCACTTCAGGAAAAAGGTCCACAGCGCAGAAGTTATCAGACAACTACCTTATCAAAACATCATTGACGACTTGGGCAACGCGACCTCTTCCAAGACACTGCTGATCAGTACCAATATCCACGCCGTTACTGCAGGCGTGATCATCGATAACGGCGTGAAGAAATGGTTCTATTACGACCCGAATTTTGGACTCAGTACCTTCTCTAACCGAGAGGCGATGGAGAAAGGGCTGAAAATATCCTTGGGCAACGAAAGGGCCCCGTTCATACCTGGCCCGTTGGGTGATGATGTCGCCAACCCGGAGTACAAGGTCAGCGTATTCAATGAACATAACCTGGACAGCAGCAACTACAATCGCATACAGCAGGTGATTTTCTCCCCACTCTAGTCGCGACGTCACTGCCATGGTGCCCACTGTCTGGTAAGCACCCCGGCAACACCAAGGGGCTTACCGCTTTTTCGGGGTAAGTCTTTTGCGTTACTCGACAGTAATGCAACAGGACATTCCCCCCCATTGCCGTCACAATGTTTGCCAGTCTGGGGAACTTGCCTGAATCGACAAGACTCAGGATGAGGAAGATCTTTCAATCGTCCATGTTTCGCACCACTCACTTGACGGGAATCCCTTTATGTCCGCCGCAGCCTCCACCATTCTTGTCGTCGAAGACGACGCCATCGTGCGCATGCTGATCGTCGATGTCCTCGAAGAGTTGGCGTTCACGGTTCTTGAAGCTGCGGATGCTACCCAGGCCTTGATAAACATCCGAAACCCTGACCAGGTGATCGACCTGATGATGACCGATTGGGGCCTGCCAGGCATGAACGGCAAGGAGCTGGCGGAAAAAGCCCGGGAACTGCGGCCTGCCTTGCCAATCTTGTTTGCCAGTGGTTATGCGGAAAACATTGATCTCCCCCAGGGCATTCAGATGATTGGCAAGCCGTTCTCCATCGATCAATTACGTGACACAGTGAAATCCATGTTACCTGCCGCTTAATATACTGCCCCTGATGAAACCAAGACCAGTTGCCACCTGGCGATACGTACCCTGGTCTTATTTATTTTTAAACTTGACGTAGGACTGGTGCAGATCCGACGCCCAGCCATCAATCACACTCTTCACATCGTCAGGCTTCATCACCTGGGAGTCGTTTACCAGCGGCTTGCCGGTGCCTTTGCGCACCACCTGGGCAATCACCTTGCCAGTGGTGCCGTCGAGGAATTGCGCCTCGGTGCCCAGGGTGGTTTCCTGATCACGAATCCCGGCGCCGGTACTGACCGCTGCTGCCACCAGGGCAACAGGAATGTACTCATACGGCTTGAGACTTTCGGTTTTGCTGGCGATGGCTGTGATCGCCGCCCGAACCACGATGACGCCCGGGCCAGACCCGTCAGCCAGCGGCAACGACTTTACCAGCTCACGCTTGAGCGCCTGGCCGTAGTAGTTATTGATGCCCTGCAAGGTGCTGTCAGGGATTTTTCCGGTGGCCTGAGGCTTGGGGAAAAACTGGGTGGGCTCGATGTACACCGAGGTGTAGCGGTCAAGGTCCAGGTCGGCGTCAACCCAGCGCATCACCTCCACACCTGACGGTGATTTGGCTTCCTTCAAGCGGCTGTAGTCCGAAAGAAAACCCGAGTACTCATCTGGTTGCACAACCTTGCTGGAACACCCCGCCACACCGATCGAGGCGATGCATAACGTGCTGATCAGTAGCCTTGGCTTCATCATGGAGCTCCCAGGTTGGCATCATCGAGACGTTGAGCTTTAGGTATAGCCAACCCTGGGAAAATAGCGCTATCAACCCTGCAGGATTACACGCGCTCGCGAGGTATCAAGCTCTGTAACTGCAAGGCCAGGAAGTTGGCATCGAAGGCGAAGGTGTCAGGGTCTTTCAGACCGTTGGTTTTCGTCCACAGCCAGTCATTCTTGCCCGGCGGCAGTACCAGGGAGATACTGCCGTAACGGGCGGCGGTCAGGCCCATCACCGAAAGGGAGATCAGCCCGCCGGCGCCCATCACGTCTGGCACGAACTCCACTGGCTTGGCGGTAATGTGGATGGTCAGTTTCTCGGTCTTGAAGGTCGAAGTTTCTACCGGCACGCTGGGGCCGGACGCGACATAGGCCTCACGCTGCACTTGTAGCAGGTCGACACTTTTCACCGGCTCCAACCACTGCTCTATCTGGCCGAACAGCTCGGTGATTTTCTGGGCCCAGTGGGCCGACTGCACCTCAAACTGCTGTCGTTTGTGCGCTTCGCTGTCGGCGTAGTGACGAAGCATCTCGCCCAATTGCTGTACATCGTCCATTGCGGTGTTCCTCGGGTAACCCTGACTGCGAATGACGATCATGGCAGATGCGGCACCAACGTGTATGACTAACGCTCAGGCCTTGGGTAAGGTGTGGCATTCGCCCACTTGTTTCAGGAGCATCGCATGCGCACCATCGGCCTTATTGGCGGTATGAGCTGGGAATCCAGCGCCGAGTATTACCGGATCATCAACCAGCAGGTCCGTGACCGGTTGGGGCCGCTTCGTTCTGCGCAGATATTGATGTACAGCGTAGACTTCGGCCCGGTGGAACAAGCCCAGCACGCCGGGCGTTGGGATGACGCCGCGCTGATCCTGGAAGGTGCCGCACGCCAGCTGCAAGCAGGCGGTGCCGAATGCATTGTGCTCTGTACCAACACCATGCATTTGGTGGCGCCGCGGATTGAGGCTGCGGTGTCGATCCCTTTCCTGCATATCGCCGATGCGGCCGGGAGTGCTGCCGTCGAGGCTGGCACCTTGACCGTCGGCTTGCTGGGCACGGCGTTCACCATGGAGCAGGACTTTCTCAAGTCGCGCCTGGTCGCCCAGGGGCTGACCGTGCTGGTGCCCAACGAAGCTGAACGCAAAATCGTGCACCGGATCATTTATGAAGAGTTGTGTGTGGGGATAATCAGTGACGCGTCACGCCAGCAATACCAGCGCGTAATCGAATCACTGGCGGCTTGCGGTGCCCAGGCGATTATTCTGGGTTGCACGGAAATTAGCCTGTTGATCAAACCGGAGCACAGCGCCCTGCCGCTGCTGGACACCACCGAGCTGCATGCCCAGGCTGCGGTGGCGTTTACCTTGGAAGATCAGGTGATCTGACGCAAGCGGGCCATGGCCAGGGCATCGACGAATACACCGTCGCGCACGGCGTAATCCCGCAGCCGGCCTTCTATCTCAAAACCGAACTTGCGGTAAAGCGCCTGGGCGGGCTCGTTATCGACATACACCGTCAGCTCCACGCGGCGCAGGTTCATCCAGTTGTCGGCGACGTCGAGCACCGCTTCCAACAATCGGGTGCCCACACCCTTGCCCTGCCAGGCCACTGCGACACCCATGCCGATCCCACCGACATGGCTTTGGCGACTGCGTGAATACTGCTCCAACGTGCAACCGCCAATTACCTCGGTGCCGTGCAAGGCAACCAGGCGGATCAGTCGCTCATTGGCATCTGCCAGGCGTTTTTGCCAGACCTCAACCGACTGGAAAGGCATTTGCAGCACCTGACGACAAACGGCCGGGTCGTTGTAGAGCGCGGTCATCCCTTCGGTATGAGCTTGGGCAAAGCGCTGGATCACGATCTTGGGGTCAGGTGCGTGCATTGTGTTTCATCCTTTGAAAGACAAGTGACGGGCCAGTGTAGAGGGCAAGTCCCGGGCATGACGAGCCCTTGCCTTGCGTTTATTTGGAACGCAATGTCGCCAATCTCCATACCCTTGCGATGTCGGCAGCCTGCTCACGCAGCAACCGTGGTGCCTCGCTGCAGGCCTGGTCCAACGTCATCGGCCCCGACGGCAAGGCGAAAGCAGCATCCACGCCATGGTCATACATCTGCTCATAGCCCTCACCCAGGGTACCGGCAATGACGATCACCGCAACGTTGTGCTGCTTGGCAATACGCGCCACGCCAAACGGCGTCTTGCCACGCAAGGTCTGGGCGTCGAAACGGCCTTCGCCGGTGATGACCAGATCGGCGCCACGCACCATTTCTTCCAAGTTCACCAGTTCGGCGACCACTTCCACGCCAGCGCGAAACTGTGCCCCGAGGAAGGCCTTGGCAGCGAAACCGAGGCCGCCAGCAGCACCGCTACCAGGCTCATCGCGCACGTCCTTGTGCAACACTTGGGCGCAGTGGTCGGCGAAATGGCCGAGAGCCTGGTCCAATTGCTCGACTTGCTGGGGACTGGCACCTTTTTGCGGGCCGAAAATCGCTGACGCGCCATGAGGGCCACATAAGGGATTGTTGACGTCGGCGGCGATTTCGAAGCGTACCTCGGCCAGTCGTGGGTCCAGATGCTCGAGGCTGATACGCGCCAGCCCTGCCAATGCCAGGCCACCCGACGCCAACGTTTGGCCCTGGGCATCAAACAACTGCATACCGAGGGCCTGCATCGTCCCGGCGCCACCATCGTTGGTCGCGCTGCCGCCAATCGCCAGGATGACTCGTTGGGCTCCGGCGTCCAAGGCGGCACGGATCAGTTCGCCGGTGCCAAAAGTACTGCTGGAGCACGCATCGCGTTTGCCCGTTGGCACCCGTTGCAAGCCACTGGCTTCGGCCATTTCGATAATCGCCGTAGCGCTGTCAGCCAACCAGCCCCAGTGTGCATCGACAGTACCGCCCAGCGGCCCCTGTACTCGGTGGCTGCGCAACTCGCCGTTACAGGCCGCGAGTACCGACTCCACCGTGCCTTCACCCCCGTCCGCCATCGGGCATTTGATCAGTTCTGCGTCGGGCCAGACCTGCATCAACCCTTCGGCAATGGCTTGGGCCACGCCCTCGGCACTCAGGCTGTCCTTGAACGAGTCGGGGGCAATGATGATCTTCATGGGCGTTCTCCGATTTTTATGACACCCATGCTGCCAGTTGGCATCGGCAATAACGCCGGTCCGCTGCACAATTGCAGACGAGGTTTGTTGTTCATTTCTACAAACCTGTGGCCGCTATCGAGGCACGAGGCTGCGATAAGGGCCGCAGGACCTTCGGCCGCTACAACTGCGGCAACAGCTGTACGCCCAGGTATAGAGCCAACATCCCGTCCAGGGTCAACGGGTCCACACCGCTCAATTCGGCAATCCGCTCCATACGGTAGCGCAAACTGTTGCGGTGAATGCCCAGTGCGTCGGCGCAGGCCTGGCTTTGCCCATCGTGCTCGCACCAACTGCGCAGGGTCGCCTGTAATTGGCCGTTGCTGTCCTTGGCCAGGACTTTGCGCAGCGGGTTGAGCAATTCGTCCAGGGCATCGTCGTTGCGATGACGCCAGAGCATCACCGGCAGGCGGTAGCGGTTGAGCGTCAGCAAACGCGACTGGGGCTGCACATCACGCCCGTAGGCCAGCAAGTCGCCAACCCGTCGATAGCAACGACGCAACCCTGCCAGCCCCTCGGCCTGTCCGCCCACGGCGACCCGCAGGATGTTCCAGCCCAAACCTTCGAGCTTTTCCAGCAAGCGCAGATTGTCTACAGGTACTGACGAAGGCCGGCACCACAACAAGGAGAACTGGGCGCAACTCACACACCAACTGTCCGGATAGCGCGACATCAGCCACGTACTCAAGGCGTCTGCCGACTGACCGACGCCCAGTTCGAACAGGTATGGTGTACGTGACAGCTGCGGCTTGAGGCCCAGTTGTTGCGCCTCGTCCACCAGCCTCGGCGAATCACCAGCCTCGGCCAGCAGCAGTGCCAACAAGTCATCGCAACGCTGGCGCCGCCATTGTTGCTCGGCCTGTTGGTGGCGCTGGCTAACCAGCATTTCGGCGGTCATGCGCACCAGTTCGGCGTAGGTGCGCAGCAACTCCGGCTCGCCGGTGATGCCCAGCACGCCAATCAAGCGTTGGTCATGCAACAACGGCAAGTTGATCCCCGGTTGCACCCCCTTGAGATGCTTGGCCGTCTGGCCGTCGATCTCTACCACCCGACCATTGGCCAACACCAATTGCGCGCCTTCATGGCGGGTATTGATCCGCTCGGACTCGCCACTGCCGAGAATCAGGCCCTGGCTGTCCATGACGTTGACGTTATAGGGCAGGATCGCCATGGTGCGATCGACGATATCCTGCGCCAGGTCATGATCCAGCTCGAACATGGGGCTAAATTCCTTGAAAGAAGCTTGTTCATCGGCACAGCGCAAACGGTGGATCGCTGTGCGCGAGCACAAAGACATTACCCCGTGAGGTGACCGAGACTCGTTGGGCGATCAACGTTACCCTCGCATCGCGAAAAATCATAATAAAGAGAGAACGCCATGTCACAGAGCGCCGCCACTACCCTGGCCAACGATGACGACAAAAACGCCGTCTACAAGCGCATCACCCTGCGCCTGATCCCCTTCATTTTCATCTGCTACCTGTTCAACTACCTCGATCGCGTCAACGTCGGCTTTGCCAAGTTGCAGATGCTCGATGCCTTGAAGTTCAGCGAGACCGTGTACGGCCTCGGTGCCGGGATCTTCTTTATCGGTTACGTGCTGTGCGGCGTACCGAGCAACCTGGCGCTGACCAAATTCGGCCCACGGCGCTGGATCGCCTTGATGATGATCGTCTGGGGCACTTTGTCTACCTGCCTGCTGTTCGTCACCACACCGACGCATTTCTACACCCTGCGCCTGTTTACCGGTGCCGCCGAAGCCGGGTTCTTCCCGGGTGTGGTGCTGTATCTTTCGCAGTGGTTCCCGACCTTCCGCCGTGGGCGGATCATGGCGCTGTTCATGTCGGCGATCCCGGTCTCCGGCTTGCTCGGCAGCCCATTCTCTGGCTGGATCCTCAACCATTTCGCCGCCGGCCAAGGCGGGCTTGCGGGATGGCAGTGGATGTTCTTGCTGCAAGGCATCCCGACCGTAATCCTCGGCGCCCTGGCGTACTTCCTGCTCAGCGACAGCTTTGCCAACGCCAAGTGGCTCAGCGCCCATGAGCGGGCGGTGCTGGAAGCCGACCAGGCAACGGACCTGGCCAATAAACCGAAAACCTCCAGCGACTCACTGCTGGAGGTGTTCAAGAACCCGGCGATCTGGGCTTTTGGCCTGATCTACTTCTGCATCCAGAGTGGCGTATATGCCATCAACTTCTGGCTGCCGTCGATCATCAAAAACCTGGGCTTCAGCGATAACCTGGTGATCGGCTGGATCAGTGCGATTCCTTATTTGCTGGCAGCGGTATTCATGTTGCTGGTGGGTCGCTCCGCAGACCTGCGCAAGGAGCGTCGCTGGCACTTGGTGGTGCCGATGTTGATGGGCGCCGCAGGGCTGGTGATCGCGGTGAATTTCGCCACCACGCCGGCCATCGCCATCCTCGGCCTGACCATCGCCACCATGGGCGCCCTCACCGGCTTGCCGATGTTCTGGCCGGTACCGACGGCCATGCTCAGTGCGGGCGCTGCAGCCGGTGGCTTGGCATTGATCAACTCCATGGGCCAAATGGCGGGGTTTCTCAGCCCGTACCTCGTGGGGTTTGTGAAAGATGCCACCGGGTCCACCGATATAGCGTTATACCTGCTGGCGGCGTTGATTGTCGCGGGAAGTGTATTGGCGTTGCGGATGACGCGAACCCTGAAGGTATAAGCATGTAGCCTCGTGCCTGGGCAGCGGCTCGACACGCAGTTGCGAACCAACGCGTGTTTCTGTTATTGCATTGTCCCTGCCCCTTCACGAGGAATTCACCATGATTTACCGCACACTGGGCCAGTCCGGGCTCAAGGTTAGCGCCCTGACCCTGGGCAGCATGATGTTTGGCGAACAGACCAATACCGAAGACTCCCTGCGCATTATCGACAAAGCCTGGGGCCAGGGCATCAACTTCATCGACACTGCCGACGTCTATACCAATGGGCGCTCCGAGGAGATCGTCGGTGACGCCATCAGCCGCCACCGTCAGGACTGGGTCCTGGCGTCCAAGGTCGGCTTTGGCCCGCAGGATGGCTTGCCCAACCGCAGCGGCTTGAACCGCAAACGGATTTTCAATGCACTGGAAGACAGTCTGCGACGCCTGGATACCGATTATCTGGACATTTACTACTTGCATCGCGAAGACCACGACACGCCACTGGAGGTGACGGTCTCAGCGATTGGCGACCTTATCCGCCAAGGCAAGATTCGTTATTGGGGCTTGTCCAACTACCGTGGCTGGCGCATTGGCGAAGTGATCCGCGTGGCTGAACGCCTGGGGGTGGACCGGCCGGTGATCAGCCAGCCACTGTACAACATCGTCAATCGCCAGGCAGAGGTTGAGCAAATCACGGCGGCAGCGGCCTATGGACTGGGCGTGGTGCCTTACAGCCCACTGGCACGGGGGGTGCTCAGTGGCAAGTACTCGTCGGATGTGGCACCGCAAGCCGGCAGCCGCGCCGGGCGCCAGGACAAGCGCATCCTGGAAACCGAATGGCGAATGGAGTCGCTGCGCATTGCCCAGCAGATCCAGCAGTACACCCAGGGCCGTGGCGTGGGGATTGTCGAGTTTGCCATTGCCTGGGTGTTGAACAACCAGGCGGTCAGCTCGGCGATTGTCGGGCCGCGCACCGAGGCGCAGTGGGATTCTTATACCGGTGCGCTGGAGGTGAAGATCAGCGCCGAGGATGAGGCATTCATTGACTCGCTGGTGACGCCGGGGCATGCGTCAACACCAGGATTCAATGATGTGGGCCATTTTGTGTCGGGGCGTATTGCCCTATAACTTTAACTCAACGGCACATCCAGGCTCACCTTGACCCGATCCATCACCACGATGCTGCGAAACCACTTGATATTACGGTTCTCGTAGAACAACTGCCGGGCCAGGCTTTCATAAGCTTTCATGGTTTCCACCACGATCACCAGCATGAAATCTGCATCGCCGGTGACGTAATAGCACTGCTGGACCTGAGGAATCGACATCTGCGTCTTGAGCACGTCAAGATCTTCGATGTGGGTTCGCTCGGCGTGCACCTCCACCAAAATCGTGATGGGTTTCCCCACTGCCTCCTGGCTCACCACCGCCGTGTTGGCGCTGATCGTCCCGCTCTGCTCCATGCGTTTGATGCGCCGCTGTACTGCCGCGGTCGACAGGTTGACCTGCTCGCCAATCATCCGCAGCGCCATGGTGTTGTCGCGCTGCAGGTGCTTGAGAATCGCCAGATCGAAGTCATCGAGAGGTGGCAGTGGAGTGACGGGCATCCTGGCAAACCTTGAGCATGAGAAAATTTCCCATAAGATGCCGCAAAACAGAGCAAACGTCTCACCTCAAAAGCAATATATTCCCACCCTGAATTCCCCCACTCTATTTGCTTCAATCGATTTCGCGAGGATTGCGTGTCTAAAGGTGTTGTTTTATCGGTATCGGCCTCGGTGTTGTTTGCTGTGATGTATTACTTCACATCACTGCTCACACCGTTGAGCGGTTTGGAGATTTTCGGCTGGCGAATGCTGCTGACAGTGCCCTGTATGACCGTCTTCATGGTCATCAGCGGCGAGTGGCGGCGGGCCTGGGAGTTGCTGCGGTGGTTGGCAGGCAAGCCCCGACTGATCGGCGGGATTGTGTTGTCGTCGGCTCTGCTGGGTGTGCAGTTGTGGCTGTTCATGTGGGCGCCGCTTAACGGCCACAGTCTGGATGTGTCCCTGGGGTATTTCCTGTTGCCGTTGACCATGGTCCTGACCGGGCGTCTGGTATACGGCGAACGTTTGTCGCGCTTGCAGCAGATCGCGGTATTTTTTGCTACCGCCGGGGTGCTCAATGAATTGTATCAAGTGGGCGGTTTGTCCTGGGCGACCCTGGTGGTGATCATCGGCTACCCACTCTATTTTGTGCTACGCAAGCGCCTGGGCACCGACCATTTGGGCGGACTGTGGCTGGATATGGCGCTGATGCTGCCGGTGGCCCTGTGGTTTGTACAAAGCGGCGAACAGGGCTTTTCGGTGCTGGATGCCCATAAACGCCTGTACGCGCTGATTCCACTGCTGGGTTTGATCAGCGCTGCAGCGCTGGTGAGCTATATCATCGCCAGCCGCCTGTTGGCGTTCAGCCTGTTCGGTTTGCTCAGCTATGTAGAGCCGGTGCTGTTGCTGGGGGTGGCGTTGTTGTTGGGAGAAAGCATTGGGCCGGGGGAGTGGCTGACCTATATTCCGATCTGGCTGGCGGTGATGGTGCTGGTATTCGAAGGGTTCAAGCATCTGGTGCGCCAACGCAAGCGCTGATTTCCCAGTGCAGGCGCGAACACACATAAATGCCAGGCCGGCGCAAAGCGCCGGTCCTGTTGACTGCTAGGTACGTCGCGGGCGTTGTTTGCGACGTTGTTCGAGGTAGTTGACGTTTTCATCATCGTCGCTTATATCGGAATCGCTGCTTTCTACACTGGAGCGCAGCACGGTTCAGGCGGGGCCGAAACCAGTGAAGGGATGCAGTAACGCTTGGGACAATAACGGGAATGTGCGCTTTATGCTCTAGCGGAACACGATGGGCAACCGCTCCATGCTGCGAAACATTATGCTTTCCTTCCATTCAATAGCCCCGGGAACAAGCGCAAAGTCATGACGAATCAGTGCCGAGATCGCACTTTGAATTTCGAAACGTGCCAGAGGCGCACCCAAACAGTAATGAATGCCATGGCCAAACGCGACATGACGCTTTGCGTCACGCGTCACATCCAGCCGGTCGGGATCAGCAAACACTTGCGGGTCCCGATTGGCTGCTAATACCACGAAAAAAACTTGGTCGCCACGCTGAATCAACGCATTGCCCATTTCAACGTCTTCCAGTGCCGTGCGCATGACAAGCCTGAATGCCCCCTCGTAACGTAGGAGTTCTTCAACTGCACTCTCCATCAGTTCTGGATGCTCACGTAACAACTGCAATTGGCTCGGGTTACGTAGAAGCGCAAGCACACTGTTGCTTATGACACTTGCGGTGGTCTCGAACGCGGCCGTGAACAACAAGATAAAGTTGGCAGCCAATTCATCGTTGCTGAGTGTTTGTCCTTTATATCTTTCAAACAAAAAGCTCAACAAATCGTTCTTGGCCGGCGACCTCCGACGTCTATCCAGATGATCAACCATGTATTGCATGAAGTCCTGGCCGCTCGTGTTGATACGCTCAGCGACATCCGCCAGAACTGGATCGCCTCCCCGAACGAGATCGTTTGCCCACGACTGGAGCACGAACGTATCTTGCTGCGGCATTCCCAACATCTGCGAAATAACCCTGATCGGCAGGGGCAGCGCCAGATCCCGGACAATATCCGGCTCATGACGAAGGCGCATATTTGTAATCAGCACATCAACCTCTCGGTCAATATCAGCCCTCCATCTTTTTATCGTTGCCTGTTCGAAAAGTGGTGAAAAAAACTGCCGCAAGTGCTGATGTCGAGGAGGGTCAACTAATACCATGAAGTTGTTATAGATTTTGGAAACGGGGAGTGTCTCTTGTTGGCGTAGCCATGCATCACCCAGGACCGGGCTCGCACCACTAGAGCTAACTTGCCCTGGTTGCAATACGTTTCTGGTATCCACGGAGAACCGTTTGTCACGTAACCCTGCTGACACATCCGTGTATCGCGTTACCCACCAACTCGATGCAGTATCACGATAAATAGGAGCATGCTCGCGCAACTGACGAAAAATCGGATGAGGGTTATTGAATAGCTCCGGGTGGTACTGATCAAATATTACACCCTGACGCGATACATCAATTGCTCGTCTGTTAGTCAGGGCAGACCTCGCAGGGATCAATTGATGCAGGTCGACGTCCAGACGTGTCGACTCATTTAAGGTGCACAACATGGCGCTGGCCAGCTCGGTGGTATTTGACGCCAGAGCAATGGTGAAGTGATCGCCCTGAACAACGCTGACATGCAATGCAGGACAAAGCCCCTGCCAGCCCAATGTTGGCTCACCAAAATGAGTACCTGTTTTTCGCAAGGGATGGAATGAGCCTTCAGGAAATCCGTCATGGGCACGAAACAGGGTAATGGGGCCAGCATAGGGTAATGGCAGATAGCGCTCCATCGCCGAGAAACTCACGAGGTAGGTCTCGATGATATTGTCGATAACAGAACCTGGAGCGATCGCACCGCTATTACCCAGTTCCTCGTGGAGTTTGCTTGCCTGCTCATCGAGATTCAGGGCGATCAGTTGTTCACGCCAATCCTTATCGCAACTTTTACCAGAGAGCCTTCTGAGCATTCCGGCAAGTTCATACATCGCCATGGTTCGCTCACTGGCGTCCGCTTCCCGGTTAGAGCAAAGATCGTTGTTTTTAATCAGTGTGGTATCCAGCAGCAACAAATGCTCAACCTGCTCACCTTGCTCAATAAGGCGTTGAGCCATTTCATAAACCACCAACCCACCGAATGAGTGACCCGCAAGGACATAGGGACCGCAGGGCTGAATGGCCTTCATTTCTTGCAGATAGCGCTGCGCCATTTCTTCAACGGAGCCAAGCGGTGATTCTGCGCCGTCGATACCGACCGCCTGGAAGACAATTAATGGCTTGGCGTGTGCCAGCGCGTTGGAAAGCGGCAAGAGATAATGCACCATGCCCCCTAGCCCACCGACACAGAAAATAGGCGCCGGCAGGGATAATGCCTGCAATGTCAATGCTTGCGTCAATCGCACCGCAGATGCGTTCACTTTGCCCACTGATGATTGTCCCTGATCAGGCGACACTTCATCCGACACCACGAGTTGAAGAAGCACATCGGCAACTTCCTCAACGGAACGGGCGCCGAAAAGTTTCGAGACCGGAATCTCCACCTGCAAATGTCGCTCAATACGGCCCATCAACTCCATCGTCTGAACAGAATCAAGGCCCAACTCGTCAAAATGTAGAGAGGCCGGATCCGTGGTTTGCGTCAGGCTGGCCAGAGAAACCAACTCACTTTCAATGTAATTGATCAGAGTGTGCCGTCGTTCCGGGAAAGACATAGTCGCCGATACCTTCTTTCCCGGCATCTGCGGCAAAACAGCGTGCTCACTCGCAGAGCCCCCTACCTTTTGCCAAACAAACTCAACCTCCAGCCTCTGCTCCAGATAACGTTGCTTGCAACTCTGACGCGCCAGTTTCCCGCTGGAGGTCTTATCAATCGTCCTGATTTTGAGCAAGGCCACATTGTGTACGGGCAACCCATGATGGGTACTGACTGCCTTGACCATGGCCTTGGTAATTTCGTCAAAGGCTCGCTGTTTTTGCAAGGGTGTCGACAACAGGCGCAGGTCGACTTCAGCAGCGATGACAAGGCTTTCCGTTGCGTCCTGCGTAACACTGAAAACAATCACCGCGCCCTTGCGTACGCGTGGATGGCTGAGTTCCAGGATATTTTCGATATCCTGCGGGTAATAGTTTTTTCCCCGAATGATCAGCAGGTCTTTGATTCTTCCGGTGATATAGAGCTGCTGATCTTTAATGAAACCCAGATCACCAGTGCGCAGCCAATCGCGGTTGTCTCCCTGACAAATACGAGCCTTGAATGTGCGTGCACTATCGGCCTCAAGCTGCCAATAACCCAATGCCACCTGCGGTCCGATCATCCACACTTCGCCCACTTCATCCGCCCCGGCCTGTTCACAGGTTTGCGGATTGACGATTGCCAGAGTGACGGCTTCGAGCGGCATGCCACATGCCACTAACGGTGACGCCTTGGGATGTGTCGAATCGACTTCGATAACGCGATTTCGTGCAAGCTCGTCAACATCGACGAACGTTGTTTGCCAAGGGGACCCGACCGGTCCGAAACTGACGCCGACCGTCGCCTCCGCCAAGCCATAACCTGGAAATATGCATTGGCGCGACAAACCAACGGCCTCAAACTGGTGCAAAAAGCGTTCAACGCTGGCATATCGCACAGGCTCTGCGCCAACGAGACAGACCTTGAGGCTGCTCAGGTCCCAGTCCTGATAGTCATTATGGGAGATTTTCTGGACACACAAGTCCAAGGCAAAGTTCGGCCCCGCCGTATCCGTCGCCTTGTACCGATCAATCACTGATAACCACAGAACCGGGCGCTTCAGAAAATCCAGGGGTGACATCAACAGGGCACGAGCACCGATAACCACCGGGAGAATGACACCCGTCATCAACCCAAGATCATGGTACACAGGCAGCCATAGCGCGATCACCCGATCCCTGTCCTGATTGGCGACCCGTTGCATCATTCGCGCGTTTATCAACAAGTTCTGGTGGCTGACAACAACGCCTTTGGGGGCCGAGGTCGAGCCTGACGTGTATTGGATAAGGGCAATATCGGTGGCAGCCATCGTGGGTAACGGCCTAACGTTCGCCTGGCCCGATTCAATGATCTCCTCCACCGCGATCCATTGCAGCTTAGCGAGATCCGGTGCAAAACGAACGAGATGCCTGGCTTGCGCCAAAATCGATGCGCTGGTCAGGAGTACCACAGCCGTCGAGTCAGCGACGATGGTCAGCAGGCGCGGTAATGTACGCTCGAAACGGAGAGGATCTGGTGGGTAGACCGGTACTGCTACGGCGCCCGCATACAGGCAACCATAGAAGGCCGTGATGAAAGCAAGGCCCGGCTCGAACAACAAAAGCACCCGCTGCCCTTCCGGGCCGTGGGTCTGTAGAGCGGCAGCAATGGCGCATGCTTGATCATGAAGCTGGAGGTAGCTGAGTCGAGCAACGGAATCCCCATTACTATCAAGGAAGGTAAAAACTTCATCGTCCGGTGACTCTGCGGCACGTTTCTGCAAGCACGCAACCAACGTCATGCTGTCGAATAGGGTATCTAGATCGTCCATGATGCACCCTTTGCAAGTGAATATCCTCACTGCAAAGTAGAACAATAAACACGTGCGAAACGGTCAGATCTTACAATTCAAAGGCTAAAGTGACCAACGGTCAAGCTCGATGCCTAGGCTCACAAAGCAATGGGCATCAACCCTGAGCCCTTTATGACAGGCTAGGGTTGATGGTTGACCATGAACTCAATGACCGCGAAAACCGCAAGCTACAGCGGCGGCTAAAACAGACAATACTGCGCGATGCCGCACACCTCGAAGAGGTGGACTTGCGCAGCAGTCGAATGTCATAACCAGCAGCGCCCACACTTGTATCAGTCTGCGCTCAGCACACCACGCCGCACCTGATCGCGCTCGATGGACTCGAACAGTGCCTTGAAGTTGCCCTCCCCGAAACCGTCATCGCCTTTGCGCTGGATGAATTCGAAGAACACCGGCCCCATCAGGGTTTCCGAGAATATCTGCAGCAGCAGACGCTTGTCGCCGGCTTCGGACGAACCATCCAGCAGGATACCGCGCGATTGCAATTGGTCCACCGGCTCGCCGTGGTTCGGCAGGCGACCTTCGAGCATTTCGTAATAAGTATCCGGCGGCGCGGTCATGAAGCGCATGCCGATTTTCTTCAGTTGGTCCCAGGTCTTGATCAGGTCGTCGGTGAGGAAAGCCACGTGCTGAATGCCTTCGCCGTTGAACTGCATCAGGAACTCTTCGATCTGCCCGGCGCCCTTGGACGACTCCTCGTTCAGCGGGATACGGATCATGCCATCCGGGGCGGTCATGGCCTTGGAGGTCAGGCCGGTGTATTCGCCCTTGATGTCGAAGTAGCGGATTTCACGGAAGTTGAACAGCTTCTCGTAGAAACCGGCCCAGTAGGCCATGCGCCCGCGATAGACGTTGTGGGTCAGGTGGTCGATGATCTTCAAGCCCGCGCCCACCGGGTTGCGGTCAACGCCTTCCAGATAGACAAAGTCGATGTCATAAATCGAACTGCCTTCGCCAAAACGGTCGATCAGGTACAACGGTGCACCGCCAATGCCCTTGATGGCCGGCAGGTTCAGTTCCATCGGGCCGGTTTCGATATGGATCGGCTGGGCCCCCAGTTCCAGGGCCCGCTTATAGGCCTGCTGGGCGTTTTTAACACGGAACGCCATGCCGCATACCGAGGGGCCGTGTTCGGCCGCAAAGTATGAAGCAACACTGTTGGGCTCGTTGTTGAGGATCAGGTTGATTGCGCCCTGACGGTACAGGTGAACGTTTTTGGAGCGGTGGGTCGCAACTTTGGTAAAGCCCATGATCTCGAAGATCGGCTCAAGGGTGCCCGGGGTCGGCGAGGCGAATTCGATGAATTCAAAGCCCATCAGGCCCATTGGGTTTTCGTATAAATCTGCCATGGTTTGGCGCCTCATCATCTTTTTGTCGTTAACGGATCGTTAATTGCCAGCAAGGATGAGGTGGGAAGGTGGCGCACAGGAAATACCCCGCACGCTGCGAGCGAGGAAGTCACCGTAGATGAGTTGGAACCCGAGTAGCTTCATGGTTGAATCATTCTCTTACGGGCGTCTCTGGCGGACGAGGCCTGCACTATGGCAAGCGTTTATTCTTGTATGCGTAAATTGATTCTACACAGCGTAACCACATTTGTCCGTACTCTCTATCAAAGCTCCATTGTCCCAACCTGTGCAAGGGGTTCATTGAGCAACGCCCCCCGAGCAACATCAGGACAGCCATCATCGGTAACTCATCGTAAAGGTGGCGACGCCATTGGCCGTTCCTGGCGTGATACTGACGCCGGTCTGAATATAACGGGCAGTCAAGGGGATACGTAATACCCCATTGCCCATATTACCCGCCAACCATTGGTTGGGATTGCCCACTGCGGACGAGTCGGCCCCATAACTGACCAGACGACCCCCACTTGATAACTGCAGGCCAACCCCTCCTACCGTGGACGCCGGGGTCAATGACAATACATTGCTGCGGTTGTTTGGCTGGGTCTGGTCGGTCAATGTGATCAATACATCGCTGGTGGCTCCTCCGGTCGCACCTGCGCAGTTGATGATAAGGTCATTACTGGCTGCCCCGGCAACACTTCCTATGCCATTAAAGAGATTGATGGCTACACGCCCCAACGGCAGTGCCAGCGCGGTGGTGCTGACACTACAAGTCGGCTTTCGGGGTGGATTGATTACGGTATTGGAGAAGTTGACCGCGTGATAGCCGGCGCCACCGATATTGGCGTTGGTGATAATCAATCTGGCGATGTTTCGAGCACTTATGGTGCCTCCTGACACTGGGCCGGTTGCCACCAAAAATACTGTTCCCATCAACCCCCATGATCCGGGCTTGTTATTCTTCTCGGTCAGTAGCGTAGCGCCATTGTGATTGATCGCCCTCAACGGCTGGTTCGGATCACGTGCCATCATGGCAAACCCGACCCCTGGAACATTGGTGGCATAAACCGGCAAACTCAGGCCGGAGGCGCTGAATGTCATTCCAGTAAATGAACTATTGACGATGCTCAGGACCGAAGACGAGGTTTTGTAAAACGGCCAGTCATTGTAGGTGCAGCGCATGGCGACGCCGCTGTTGAACGCGTAACCGCTCGTCGAACCTATCGGCTGTCCGATCGGCGTGTTGGGTCCAACATTGATCGTCGGAATGTAGAGGTTCAATGTAGATTCGGGAGTGCAATACGAGACTCCCCCTCTATTAGCCATGGTATCCAGGCTAACGACCAGCCCCATCAACAACAGGCCAATGCACGAAAATCTAACCATAAAAGGGCGCCTCTGCTTATCTCTGTAAGGCTCATCGGCCCATGTCATGAACAATCTGGATTCCCTCATGGCTGACCCGCCACGTGACGCACCAGGACACTCACGCAATCACCTTGCACGTAATCGGTAGCACTCTGGCGCTGACCAACGATTCGGGTCGGCAATCGGTAGTGGATCTCGCAGCGTTCATCGGATTTTTCGCCCCACTTGACGATCAGCGTGCCTTCGTCGGCGATACCGCGAACCACCGCCTTGCTGGCCTGGCCGACAACACCGACTTCCCTTCCTTGTTCATCGAATACTTGGGCAGCAAACGGCAACGGACCACCCTTCTCCCGTAAAGCCTTGACCACCGCAGAGCGGCCACTGACCGTTTCGAACTTGACCAAGGTCACTGCACCCAAGGTCGGGACGACCGTCCGTTCGGACTCCTGAAGTTCAACATCCAGTGACATACCTTCAGGATCAACTCCCACGACATTGTTCTGGAACGCCCTGAGGGAAGGCACAACGGCATAGCCGCGACTGTCGATACGGGTGCTGCTGGCGCTGAGCATGGCGCCCTCGGCGTCTGGCACATGAACCAAAGCTGCGGCTTCACCCAGACTTTGCGAGAGGGTCACCCCACCTGCATGGGCGACGACCGCGCCATCGGCACTAAAAGAAAGCTGTGAGCTGTCACGCGTCTGGCCGTAACCGGCACGCACGTTGGTAGCATTGGCGCGATAACCCGCATAAACATTGATGTCGCTGGAGCGCTCGCTGTCGCTGGTCGTACGGTTGACGGAAACCCCGTAGTTACCCTCGGCATGCTCACCTGCCAAGCCATTGATTCCAACCTGTTGCTGGCTACCCCGGTTGTCGCCGGTGCCACGGGAAATCGAGGCATTGAGACTGGGCGAGTTCCGCTCACTTCCCAAGGGCATGGACAGCGTCAGCATAACGCGGTTGTCGATGTTTCCCTGATTGCCGAAACGCCCAAAAAACACTTCATCGCTGAGTTCGTGATCGGTCAGTTGTCGCGTGTCTTGAATCCTTGAACGTTGCGCCGAAAGGTTCCAATTGACCTTGTTCCAGGTCGATCCATAACCGACGGTGAAAGACGTTTGGCGCCCTTGCTGTTTGCCCCAAAAATCGACAGAGCTGCCATACAGGCTCAGCGTACCGTCACCCAGCTTTTGGTTGAGGGTCAGGTCGAGTCGGCTTTTCTGCCGGGCATAGCCGTCTATGTCACTGCCATGGCGCCCTAGCGCGCGCACATTAATCGCATCAGGAAGGCTGAGGTAACCTTTCGAGGAAAAGCGATACGCACCCAACGCAAAGTGAGTGCCGGAGCTCGGCAGGTTCTTGTTGTAGCCCAGCCCAAAACTCTGACCGGACATAACGCCTTGATTCTGAACATGAGTACGCGAACCGCTACCGTCCAGAGAGAATGCACCGACAGACGTACTCATGGCGACGCCCATCTTGCCCTGACCGTAACCATCAGAAAATGTACTGCCACCGTAGAGCGTCACGTCATCTGTCAGCCCCTGCTGAAGCGTACCCTGAAGGACCAGCGCATCACTGTCGTCTACGTTTCTTTGCTGCACCCGGCCAAAGGTGGCGGTGTACTTTGTCGCGTCGGCGCGCAACAACTGCGGGGCGACCGAATAAGGCACGACAAAGGTGTTTCGACGCCCGTCCACTTCCGTCACGCTGACCACCAGATCGCCGCCGTAACCGGTGGCATAGAGATCACTGATGAGGAATGGACCGGGGGCCACCGTTGTCTCGTAGATCGTGTAGCCGTTCTGGCTGACCGTAACGGTGGCATTGCTTTGAGCAACACCGCGTACCTGAGGGGCATATCCTTGCTGTGATTGCGGCAGCATTCGCTCGTCAGTGGCCAGGGTAATACCCCGCACGCGAACCCCTTCAAGGATCTGCCCGCTGCTGAAACTGTCACCTATGGTCAGTTGCGACTGCCAAGGCGCAATGCTGCGTTGCAGGTAAGTGGCCGTGCTCTGATAGGTTTGCATGCCACCACTGGAGTTCCAGGCCTGCGCGCCCTGATGACGAAGGCGCCATTGTCCCAGGTTGATGCCGCCGTTGAGTCCCAGGTAGGTACGATTGTCACCCTCGCCCGAGGTCATGGCAGAAGTGCTGAAGTTGTAGCTGAGTAACCCGGCCTCAATGCCCTCATCCCAATTGGCGGGGTCAACATCACCGCGCCTGGCTTGCTTCATGTAAACCTGGGGTACGCTGACAGACAACTCCAACGCCCCGGCGTCGAAACTGCTGCTCGCCATAGGAATCCACTGCCCCAGGTTTGCGCAGAACGGACTGTCGCCCTCTGCGCGCAATACACTGGCAGCGGTTTTTCCAGAGGCAGCCAGGGTATCGACCTTGTCCATCGCAATTCCAAGCTGTTCTAGCATTTCCTGGCTAAAACAAGGCAGCGCGCCAGCTTTTTCATCACGCGATTCGAAGTTGACATCACGACGCCCCATGGGCTGGCCATTGACCACAACATCCACGCGGTAGGTGCCCGGGCTCATGAAGTTGCTGGTGTTGAAACGGGAAACATCAACCGAGGGCGTCAACTCGCTGGAGAATGCATTCAAATCAAAGGTCAATGACGACGCAAACGACATCTCAATGGGCATCAGTGCTGCGCTGAAAAGCCCGCCCAGCATCAGGTTTAGACGTTTAAAGGGTAAATTGGGCGCATGGTGATGAACCCGTATTCGAACATGATTGGGCATAGTCTGAGCTTCAGAAAGGGCAAGGAAAGTCCGCTTTTCAATCTAGGAGGGTGTCTTTCAGAAACCGTCCAGGGTCTACCGCCGTCTGCTTGGGGTCAGAGCTGCAATGCAGCGCGCTGCGGTAACGAAAAAGCGCCGAAATCATTGATGTAGGTAAATTGCACTTGCGCACCGGCAGGAATGCTTTTCACCCCCTTGCGCACTGGCAGTTCCAGAATGCCGCCCGGCACGACCATTCCTTCTTCGAACGGCAGACGTTCGGCGTCAGCGTGCGAACCCATGGATAAAGCCACTTCGTTAAACGTGATGTGGTAGGCCGAAGGGTTGTGCACCTGCAGCGCGTAGCCTTGTGCATTGCGCAGCAAGGACCAGCGCAGTTGAGCGGGTGCCTCTTCAGGCTTGCCCGGCAGGTTCACTGGACGAAAGAACACCTTGGTACGGATACGAAAGGCAAACCGAAGATGGTTGCGCCCGCCTTCTTCAACGGTTGGGTCGAACTCGGCAACTGAGGGAGGTACTTCAAGCACATTCAGCCAGAACAGTGACTCGCGGTCAGTGGGCAGTGGCTCCTTGGTGTAGGACAACCGCATGGCTTGACTCTTGCCGGCATCCAGGCGAAACACCGGTGGCGACAAGCTGAAAGGAACGTCGATCAACTCCGCGCGCTGGTGCTGGTCCCCCTTGTCGAGCCACGCCTGGATCAGGCGAGGCGCATGTTGATCATCATTGCTCACCCTGACCGTGATTTCACGGCGTAGCTGCGGATAAATCTGTCGAGTGCCATCGATGATCACTCCCGCCTGCACTGTCGGCGTTAGCAGGCCCAGGCTCATGGCGACCCATGCCAAGCAATGGCTCAGTTTCACGAATGGATGAGGCATTACACGTTCCTTGATAGGCAATTGTCCTGCGCCCAGCACCAAGCCGGGCGAGAACATCGTCAAAAAGCGGAGGTATGATCAGCCAGGTGTGATCAAGGGAACGTTACGGAGTACTGCACACTGGTACTGACGATGCCGGCAGTGGCAGCTCCGCCAGTGGCGATATAGCGCGCAGCAAAAGGCAGTGTCGCCAACCCGCCCGTTACCGTGGCGATGGTGGAGTTCTGGCCAGAGCGCAAGTCCATGGGAGTGTTCGCTGCCGCATCGACAATTTGTACTTCCACTTTGTCTGCAGGCGTTGCAGTGGCGGTGTTACGCAGGTTACCGGTTGCCGGGTTGATGGCAGGACTGCTGGCCTCATAGAGCACGGCAACTTTGGTGCCGTTAGGGCAGGTTGTGCCTGTACCACCGACATAAATGAAGAACGGCTTGCTTGCGGCGGTTGCGCCGTTTTCCCCAAGGGCCGAGGTTTGCACGCGATCAAGAACCACGGGGAAGTTCGCACCGGAGCCTGGATTACCACCTGTACCGCCGCTGATCGTACATGTCGTGCCGCTGATCAAACCAGAGATGTTGATGGTACCGTTGGCGGCAATCGCCGAACTGGTGACCAGGCTGTAGGTAGCCAGCAAGGCCATAGCCAGTATTTGTTTCTTCATGGTCAGTCTTCCTCAAGAAATGGGGTCAGTGGAGCAAAACCAAAGCCGTATGGGCTTTGCCTTTACGTCCGTCGGAAGATAGGTGGGGTGTTTACCCGAAAGCGTTCCGGCTGACTTGTAACCTCCCAAAACCGAACACGCCCTTTCTCAAGTCGTTGTCGACCATGCCGAAGCGTCAAGTGCCGTCAGGCAAGCTTATTTCCCAGGCACCACCTATCATCGTAAGCACCCCGCTGCTCAGATCACGTACCTTTCCCTATTCCTCCATGGGCTGAATAAATGCCACTGACTGCCAAAGGCCCGCGCAAGCGTACGACCCGCTACCTGATCACTGCCCTGAGCGGCCTACTGCCAATCCTGCTGGGCGTGCTCATTCTGTATTGGCAAGCCGAACGCACGCTGGAAGAAAGTACCCAGCAGACAGCCACCGAGGCGGTGCGCCAGTTTGACCTGATGCTCGACAACACAGCCCTCGCCGCCCAGGCACTCTTGCACCTGGCCGGCAAGGACTGTGATAACGCGGTGCAGTTGGCGCTTCGCGAGCAAGTCACGCGCCGCCCCTTCGTACGCGCTACCACCTTGTCGTGGAAGCAAAGTATTTATTGCAGCTCGCTGTTTGGCGACAACTCCGTGTCAGTGGTCAACCCTGGCGACTATGTCAATGGCCGGCTATGGCTGATGAACGGCAACCCGGTAACACCGGACACCGCGCTGCTGGTGTATAGGCTTACAAACGGTGATCAGGGCGCCTTTGCCTCCATTGACGGCTACCACCTGACGAACGCCTTGCGCTTGATCAGCCGCTACGCCAAGTTGACGCTGCAAGTGGGCCCCAACTGGCTGGGAGCCGATGGAAAAGTCCACAGCTACGCCCCGCCGGTGTTTGCCGTCGCCCATCACCAACTCGACTCCAGGCGCTATAGGTATAGCGTGGAGGCCGGCATGCCTGAAGGTGAAGTCTGGCGCTACATGCAAGCCCGCCACCCGGCGCTGTTCAGCCTGGTGGTGTTTTTCGGCGTCTTGGCGGGCGTTCTTGCCCACTGGCTGCAAAAGCGCTCTAGCGCACCCACCCATGAACTGCAAAGGGCATTGGGCGCCAATGAGTTCGTGCCGTACTTCCAGCCCGTGGTGCGCGGCGATAACCTGCAATGGGCCGGCTGTGAAGTACTGATGCGCTGGAATCATCCCAAGGAAGGCCTGGTGCGTCCGGACCTGTTTATCCCCTTGGCCGAGCACTCCGGATTGATCGTGCCGATGACCCGTGCCTTGATGCGCCAGACCGCCGCCTGCCTGGCGCCCCATGCAGAACATTTCAACAGCGGCTTCCACATTGGTATCAATATCACCGCCAGCCATTGCCATGACTTGGAACTGGTGGAGGACTGCCGGGAGTTTCTCGCGGCCTTCTCGCCTGGACAGGTCATTCTGGTGCTTGAGTTGACCGAACGTGAGCTGATCGAGCCCACCGATGTCACCCGCCAATTGTTCCAGGCCCTGCACGAACTGGGGGTGATGATTGCCATTGACGACTTCGGCACCGGCCATTCCAGCCTGGGTTATTTGCGTAACTTCAATGTTGACTACTTGAAGATTGATCAAAGCTTTGTAGCGATGATCGGGGTCGACGCACTATCGCGCCATATACTGGACAGCATCATTGAATTGTCTGCCAAGCTTGACTTGGGCATCGTCGCTGAAGGCGTGGAAACACAAGAGCAATGCCAGTATCTGGCCACGCAAGGCGTAGACTTCTTGCAGGGTTACCTGTTTGGCCGTCCAGTACCATTTGATGCATTCATTAAGTCTTTACACAGCCATTGAATAGCCATCTGGCGTCGCGATGAAATATTGTTATTTATACTAAAGACATGATTTACTCGTGACTCATTAACTACTACAATTTTTCCCACCTGCACTGAATTGGCAGGGGGGTCACTTTCACTGAGTCACGTTGAGGCTCTTGGCTTATCGCTTTTTTTGCAGTTGGTATCAGCCAAATACACTATTGGAGTAAAAACCTTGTCCAGACTCGCCGAATTTCGCGCAGCAGAAAAAGCCCTTCAAGAACAGCTCGCCCAGCTGGAATCCCTGAAGAACGATGCTGGCCTGAAGAAAGAAATCGAATTCGAAGCAAAGCTTCAAGGGCTGATGAAAACCTACGGCAAGAGCCTGCGTGACATCATTTCAATCCTTGATCCAAACCCGGGCAAATCCGGCACCCAGGTGGCCACTGCACCAAAAACGCGCCGCGCACGCGTGGTCAAGGTTTATCACAACCCACACACAGGCGAACTGATTGAAACCAAAGGCGGTAACCACCGCGGCCTGAAAGCCTGGAAAGAAGAATATGGCGCAGCCACTGTAGACTCCTGGCTTCGCGGCTAGTAGATGCGCACTAATAAAAGCCCCGCCAATGCGGGGTTTTTTGTTTTCAATGCGGTTTTCTTGTTTTCGGCGCGTTGATTTGAGGCGCTGGTGCTTTCGAAAGCGAACTTATAAATATATTTAATTTTGTATAATCATGACTAACGCCACGCGTAACAGGCGCCTAGTTAGGTCCTGCTTTGAGCTCACGAACAAACTGTCCGCCGCGCTTAAAGTTTCAAGCTATCGCGCACTGAACTGACTTCATCCTTGCTTGCCGCATAAGCATCAGCCTGCCCGGCGTATGAAAAAACATAAGCTTTATCAGTATCTAGGGCCCCGACCAATGTTTGCGACAGCACGTGGCGACCGTTCTCGGTGATGACGCAGGTAGTTTCCAGCGCCTCAAGGCGACTTAACATTGCCGAGTGCATCTTGCTGCAAACACTTTGATACCCGCTCCGGGCAAAGTCCTTCTGGATGGATTTGCGCATTTGCAGCAACACACCTTGCAGGTTGACAGTATGCCCGGCTTCGATTGGTGTGCCGGTCAGTTCCATGACCATCAGCGTCGCTCCATTTTCGTCATTCTTTATCGCCCGCTGGCGAGAAACAGGCGATGGCTCGGCCGGCGCGCCTGTGTCAGGCACCACCTCCTCCACCTGCCAGCCACTGGGCCAATGAATCTCCGGCTCTGCCGCCAAGGCAGCAGTACTGCCCAGCGCCAGACACACTGTAATCAACAACGGCTTGCTCAATTGGCTCATCAGCGAAAACACTCGAGGTTCCAGTACCAAAGTTTGAGCCCGCCCCCCCCACTGATCGCAAGGGTTACGTAACCTTTTTCATTTGGCGCCGCGGGCGGGGCTTGCGTATCATGGCCAGGCTGCACGGATGCCTGCCAGCCGCAAGCCAAGGGACCGCTCAAGCCACGAGCTGCGTCTACCCCATTTTTTCTGGAGGGCCCATGAGCCTGCACGAATTGAACACCTTCCCGGGTGTAACCGCCCAACCGGACACCGCCACCCACAACTTCGTCTTCAACCACACCATGTTGCGGGTCAAGGACATCACCCGGTCATTGGACTTCTACACCCGCGTACTCGGTTTCTCCCTGGTAGAAAAACGCGACTTCCCGGAAGCCGAATTCAGCCTGTACTTCCTGGCCCTGGTGGATAAGGCCCAGATCCCGGCCGACGCCGCCGAACGCACCCAATGGATGAAGTCGATTCCTGGCATCCTGGAGCTGACCCACAACCACGGCACCGAAAACGATCCAGACTTCGCCTACCATAATGGCAATACCGACCCGCGTGGTTTTGGTCATATCTGTATTTCGGTACCAGACATTGTTGCCGCGTGTGAACGCTTTGAAGCCCTGGGCTGTGATTTCCAGAAACGCCTGACCGATGGTCGCATGAAAAGCCTGGCCTTCATCAAGGACCCGGATGCTTACTGGGTAGAGGTCATCCAGCCGGCGCCGCTGTAAATAGGTGACACCGAGCGCCACAGGATGCATTCCCACGCAGCGTGGGAACGATAAAAGCAATAAAAAACCCCATGATCACTCATGGGGTTTTTTATTTGCAGGCCAGGTTACGCCGGAGCTGAGCTGCGGATCAAATGATCAAAGGCACTCAGGGAAGCCTTGGCACCCTCGCCCACCGCAATCACGATCTGCTTGTACGGCACAGTCGTCACGTCACCGGCAGCAAACACGCCGGGCAGTGAAGTTTCGCCACGCGCGTCGACAATGATCTCACCTCGGGGCGACAACTCGATGGTGCCCTTGAGCCAGTCGGTGTTGGGCAGCAACCCGATCTGCACAAAGATACCTTCCAGGTCGACTGTCTTGAACTCGCCCGAGTTGCGGTCCTTATACGTCAGGCCGGTGACTTTCTGGCCGTCACCTTTGACTTCGCTGGTGAGCGCACTGGTGATCACATCAACGTTAGGCATGCTGTACAGCTTGCGCTGCAATACGGCGTCGGCGCGCAATGTGCTGTCGAACTCCAGCAACGTGACATGGC
Organism: Pseudomonas karstica; assembly: GCF_009707515.1. Classification (GTDB taxonomy): domain Bacteria; phylum Pseudomonadota; class Gammaproteobacteria; order Pseudomonadales; family Pseudomonadaceae; genus Aquipseudomonas; species Aquipseudomonas karstica. Next base: position 257,176 of record NZ_WLYI01000003.1, read on the forward strand.
TGACAATCCCGGCCAGGTCGATGGCCGCTTCAACGCCAGAGTTACCACCGCCGATCACCGCCACACGCTTACCTTTGAACAACGGACCGTCGCAGTGCGGGCAGAAGCACACGCCCTTGGCCTTGTATTCCTGCTCGCCCGGCACACCCATTTCACGCCAGCGGGCGCCGGTGGCCAGGATCACGGTCTTCGATTTAAGGGTCGCGCCGCTTTCGAAACGAATCTCGTGCAGTCCGCCGGCATTCTTTGCCGGAATCAGTGCACTGGCCCGCTGCAGGTTCATGATGTCGACGTCGTACTGCTTGACGTGTTCTTCCAGGGCGCTGGCCAGTTTTGGTCCTTCGGTTTCCTGGACCGAGATGAAGTTCTCGATGGCCATGGTGTCCAGTACCTGCCCACCGAAACGTTCAGCCGCGACACCGGTACGGATGCCCTTACGCGCAGCGTAGATCGCCGCCGAAGCACCGGCTGGGCCGCCACCGACTACTAGCACGTCGAAGGCGTGTTTGGCGCTGATTTTCTCGGCCTGTTTTTCGATGCCGCTGGTGTCGAGCTTGGCGAGGATTTCTTCCAGGCCCATACGACCTTGGCCGAAGTTCACCCCGTTCAAGTAAACGCTTGGCACGGCCATGATCTGACGATCATCGACTTCAGCCTGGAACAGCGCGCCGTCGATGGCCACGTGGCGGATGTTCGGGTTCAGCACGGCCATCAGGTTCAGTGCCTGGACCACATCCGGGCAGTTCTGGCAGGACAGAGAGAAATAAGTCTCGAAGGTGAACTCGCCTTTAAGGGCGCGAATTTGTTCAATTACCTCGACACTGGCCTTCGAAGGGTGGCCACCGACTTGCAGCAGCGCCAGCACCAGCGAAGTGAATTCATGACCCATGGGGATACCGGCGAAACGCAAGCTGATATCGGCACCGGGGCGGTTGATGGAGAAAGACGGCTTGCGCGCGTCAGTGCCATCGCTGTGCAAGGTAATCAGCGTTGAAAGGCTGGCTACATCCTGCAACAAGGCAAGCATTTCCTGGGATTTCGCACCGTCGTCGAGGGAGGCAACGATCTCGATCGGCTGGGTGACCCGTTCCAGGTATGACTTCAACTGAGCTTTAAGATTGGCATCCAACATACGGGCGATTTCCTAATAATTCGGTGTATTACGGTCGAAAAAAAACGCCCGAGCAAATCTCGCCCGGGCGTTTTTGAGGGCGGTGCAGCTTACTTAGGTGCGCAGATCCACCCTGCTGTGCTTTTCACAGGCTTAGATCTTGCCGACCAGGTCCAGGGACGGAGCCAGGGTAGCCTCGCCTTCTTTCCACTTGGCTGGGCAGACTTCGCCCGGGTGAGCCGCAACGTACTGGGCAGCCTTGATTTTGCGCAGCAACTCGGAAGCATCACGACCTACGCCACCGTCGTTGATTTCAACAATTTTGATCTGGCCTTCCGGGTTGATCACAAAGGTACCGCGGTCTGCCAGGCCGACTTCTTCGATCAACACATCGAAGTTGCGGGAGATGGCCAGGGTCGGGTCACCGATCATGGTGTACTGGATTTTGCCGATGGCTGGCGAGGTGTTGTGCCAGGCTGCGTGGGCAAAGTGAGTGTCGGTTGAAACGCTGTAGATCTCGACGCCCAGCTTCTGGAATTCGGCGTAGTTGTCAGCCAGGTCTTCCAGTTCGGTTGGGCAGACGAAGGTGAAGTCGGCCGGGTAGAAGAAAACGACAGACCACTTGCCTTTCAGGTCAGCGTCCGACACTTCGACGAAGCTGCCGTTTTTGTAGGCGGTTGCTTTGAACGGTTTTACTTGGCTGTTGATGATAGGCATCGTTGACTCTCCGTCAGGGGTTAAAAAGTTGATGGGAGAATCCTACCGAGTCTCAGGGCCGATGGCTCATTGGCAAACCTGATGCTGACGATTGGTTTTTGCTATTAGCCGACTGTATTAATAGAAGAAATCTCAAACTAACTGATCGCGGACCTGAGCCATGCCAAGAAAAGGCGTCGCTTCAACATAGCGCATGGCAGATTTCATGTCTTTCCAGCCGACGTAACTCATCAACGACTTCAAATCCCAGCCGCTTTGATGGGCCCAGGTGGCAAAACCACGACGCAAGGAATGACTGGTGTACTGCTGCGCCGCGATCCCTGCACGCTCCAGGGCCTGGCGTAGCAGTGGAATCACGCTGTTGGGATGCAACCCTTCTTCGCTGAGGTTGCCCCAACGATCAATACCGCGAAATACCGGACCACGCACCAGTGCCGAGGCAGTGAGCCATTCGCTGTAGGCCTGGACCGGGCAAAGGCGCAGCAACGCCGGGGTATGGTAGGTCTTGCCGAGGTTTCCCCGGTCACTTTTGCTGCGGGGCAGGTACAGGCTGATGCCTGAACCGGGTACTGCCTGAACGTGTTCGATGCTGACCCGACACAACTCATCGCTTCGAAAACCGCGCCAGAAGCCCAGCAGGATCAGTGCAGTATCACGTTTAGCCCGCAGCCGCCCCGGCTGATCCCCGGCATTTCCAGCAGCCACCCCTTCCTTCTCAAGATAGCTGATCACTTGCTCAAGATGCTGGAGCTGCAAGGGTTGCGCCTGTTTTTCCTGTACCGGGTGCAGGGCGCGGACGCCTTTCAAAACCTTGCGTACCACGGGTGCCTTGGTGGGGTCGGGAAACCCCTGGCTGGTGTGCCACTGAGCCAGCGCCGACAGTCGCAACTTCAAGGTGTTGACCGACAGCACACCCGCATGCGCCACCAGATAGCGCGCAACGCTGTCACTGGTGGCAGGCAAGAATCCGCCCCAGCTCACCTCAAAGTGCTCAATGGCTGCCCGATAACTGCGGCGGGTGTTGTCGCGGGTGGCTGCGTTGAGATAACGCTCCAATTCGCTCATAGGGCTGGCCTTGCAGGGTGCATGCGTACTGCCATTGGAGGGGAAGGGCCTGAAATTCAGTAATGACATGGGATAATACGCCAATATCCCATCTGTTAGATCAATAATTTCAACCTGTGTTTTATCATGATATATTACGTATATACATAATACGTACCACAGTATCAAATCGACGGAGACCCCCATGGCTCGTGGCGGCATCAATAAAGCAGTAGTTCAAACGGCACGCCTGGCGATTCTGGCTCGCGGCGAAAACCCCAGCATCGATGCTGTACGCATCGAGATGGGGAATACCGGCTCGAAAACCACGATCCATCGATACTTAAAGGCGCTGGATGAAAGCGAAACCCGGCAGTCCATCACCGAAGCGCCAATCGATGACGAGTTGAGCGAACTGGTATCCCGACTGGCCCAGCGCCTTAAAGAACAAGCCCAGGAGCCCATCGACCTCGCACTGGCGCAATTTGAGCAACACAAGGCCGCCCTGCTCGCCCAACTCGAAGAACTGGGCGCGACCCACAACCAACTCAAGCAGCAGTTCGACATACAAGCAGCAGCCCTGGTTGATGAAAGTGCCGCACTGCAAAGCACCCGCACCAGCCTGCAGACCGAGCAAACCCGCAACGCCGGCCTGAACCAGGCCTGCAACGACTACGAGCTACGGATCAACGACAAGGAGGAGCAGATTCGCTCACTGGAAGAAAAGCACCTGCACGCACGGGATGCCCTGGAGCATTACCGCAACGCAATCAAGGAGCAGCGCGAACAGGAACAGCGACGCCACGAAGGCCAGTTGCAGCAGGTGCAAGCGGAGCTGCGCCAGGCACAGCAAAGCGCAATGGTGCGCCAGGATGAGGTTACTCAGTTGCACCGCGATAACGAACGGCTGCTGATCGAGCATCGGGTTACGGCGAAAGAACTGAATACGCTGCAAGAACAAGCCCGCAAGGGTCGAGATGAGCAGCGCCAACTGGGCGAACGGATCAACCTGGTCGACAGCGAGCGCAGCCTTCTCCAGGAACGCTTGCGGGTAGCGACGCTGGAAAGTCAGTCACGCCAGGACGCGCTGACCGAGCATCAGCAGACCAACAAGACCCTGGAGCTGGACCTGGTCAAAGCCCAGGCCAGCATCGAGGTGTTACGCCAGGCAGCCGTGGTAGCTGCCCAGCCTGTGGTAACAACCGAAAGTTGATCAGCCTGCCACTGGCGTGCGCATGGTGACGAACTCTTCCGCCGCCGTCGGGTGCACGCCAATGGTTTCATCGAAATGCTGCTTGGTCGCGCCCGCCTTGAGCGCGATCGCCAGCCCCTGGATGATCTCACCGGCATCCGGGCCCACCATGTGGCAACCCAGGACCTTGTCAGTATCCGCATCGACCACCAGCTTCATCAGCGTGCGCTCCTGGCAATCAGTCAGGGTCAGCTTCATCGGCCGAAAGCGGCTTTCGAAAACCTGCACCTTGTGCCCGTCAGCCCTGGCCTGCTCTTCACTCAAGCCGACAGTGCCGATGTTCGGCAAGCTGAACACGGCAGTAGGAATCATCGCGTAGTCCACCGCACGGTATTGTTCAGCCTTGAATAGGCGACGGGCAACAGCCATGCCCTCGGCCAGTGCCACTGGCGTCAATTGCACGCGACCAATCACATCGCCAATAGCCAGGATCGACGACTCGGCAGTCTGGTAAAGGTCATCAACCTCAACGAAGCCGCGTGCGTCCAATTTGACGCCGGTATTTTCCAGCCCCAGGTTATCAAGCATCGGACGCCGGCCGGTGGCATAGAATACGCAATCGGCTTCCAGCACCCGACCGTCTTTCAATGTGGCTTTAAGGCTGCCGTCGGCCTGTTTGTCGATGCGCTGGATATCTGCATTGAACTGCAAGTCCATTCCGCGCTTGGTCAGCTCTTCCTGCAAATGCTTGCGTACCGCGCCATCGAAGCCGCGCAGGAACAGATCACCGCGATACAGCAGCTTCGTTTGCGCCCCCAGGCCATGGAAAATCCCGGCAAACTCCACCGCAATGTAACCACCTCCCACCACCAGCACCCGCTTGGGCAGTTCCTTGAGAAAGAATGCTTCGTTGGAACCGATAGCATGCTCGTGCCCCGGAATTTCCGGGATCTGTGGCCAGCCGCCGGTGGCAATCAGAATGTGTTTGGCGGTGAAGCGCTCACCGTTGATCTCCACCTGATGAGGGTCTACCAGGCGCGCATGCCCTTCATGCAAAGTCACGCCGCTGTTGAGCAGCAGGTTGCGATAAATACCATTGAGGCGATTGATCTCGCGATCCTTGTTGGCAATCAGCGTCGCCCAGTCAAAGTTCGCCTCCCCCAGGGACCAGCCAAACCCACTGGCCTGTTCAAAATCTTCGGCAAAGTGCGCACCGTAGACCAACAGTTTCTTCGGTACGCAACCGACGTTGACGCATGTGCCACCCAAGTAGCGGCTTTCAGCCACGGCCACCTTGGCGCCAAACCCTGCGGCAAAGCGCGCAGCCCGGACACCGCCAGAACCGGCACCTATTACATAAAGATCAAAATCGTAGGCCATTTCACTCTCCTCGGCAGGACATCAGCATACCTGCTGTCACTCGCCGAGCAATACATGGGGCTCAAAAACAACAAAGCCACCCGAAGGTGGCTTTGTTGAAACTAAGCAGGCAACCGTGAATCAGTAAGCCTTACCCGTCTTGTAGAAGTTCTCGAAACAGAAGTTGGTCGCTTCGATGTAGCCTTCAGCGCCACCACAGTCGAAACGCTGCCCTTTGAATTTGTAGGCAATGACGCAACCGTCTTTTGCCTGCTTCATCAAGGCGTCAGTGATCTGGATTTCGCCGCCCTTGCCTGGCTCAGTCTCTTCGATCAGCTTGAAGATGTCCGGGGTCAGGATATAGCGACCGATGATTGCCAGGTTCGACGGTGCGTCTTCTGGCGCTGGTTTTTCAACCATGTCGCGCACACGAATCAAGCCATCACCGATGTCGTCGCCAGCGATCACGCCGTACTTGTTGGTTTCCTGAGGATCGACCTCTTGAACCGCGACGATCGTGCAACGGTACTTCTGGTACAGCTTGACCATCTGGGTCAGGACACCGTCGCCTTCCAGGTTCACACACAGGTCATCGGCCAGTACCACGGCGAAGGGTTCGTCACCGATCAGTGGGCGACCGGTCAGGATCGCGTGGCCCAACCCCCTCATTTGAGTCTGGCGAGTGTAGGAGAACGAGCATTCGTCGAGCAGTTTACGGATACCAACCAGGTATTTTTCCTTGTCGGTGCCTTTGATCTGGTTTTCCAGCTCGTAGCTGATGTCGAAGTGATCTTCCAAGGCGCGCTTGCCCCGGCCGGTCACGATGGAGATTTCGTTCAGGCCGGCAGCCAGTGCCTCTTCAACGCCATACTGGATCAGTGGCTTGTTCACCACCGGCAGCATCTCTTTGGGCATGGCTTTAGTCGCTGGCAGGAAGCGAGTGCCGTAACCGGCTGCTGGGAACAAGCATTTCTTGATCATAAAAGTCCTTAATAAGGGCTGTGCGTACGAAATTCGGCGCAGTCTAATCAGGCCGCATTCACCTTACAATGGGTTCTGCTGGCGCTGCGATGTCAACATAGAGAAAAAATGTCGGCGTAAGTTCCGCTCATCTTCAAACAAGCCTCCCCGGCGGCGGTACAGCAATTGATCGGGTTTCATTGTTTTGAAAGGGTTTACTCTTTTTAGCATGCTTTGTGGGGTTCGGCACTGACCTGCAACAACTTGCGCGACCTGATTGCATTTGGCGCTATCATTACAGCCTTGAACCAGACAACGAGACAGATAGATGTCAGAACCAAAAGGCGTGAACGGCTACTTGATCAAACAACAAGCGGATGGTCAGTGGTGCTTGATCAACTTCCACGGAGAGAGCGTCGCCGGGTCATTTGCGACAGAACGCGAAGCCATCGCGGTGGCCGAAGTGTTTGTGGACGAGTCAGGCCACGCGAGTAAAAAAACCAAGCGTTAAACCTGAGCAGCCCCCGCAGCCCCGCGCACCAAGGCCTCGGTGAACGGGGCTTTTTTGTGTTTACCTGTACGTTGATGGCCGTTCGCTATAATCTCGCTTGAAACGCCCTTCTGTAGCTGCTGTCGAGGCTGAGACTGGACTGAACACCTTGTACGGAACCCCCAGCATTCCCCTCAACATCTTCAGCGACGACCCACACATGAACAAGATCCTGGCACTGATTGCGGTACTGGCGCTCACGGGCTGCACCACCACCTCAGACATTTACCTGAAAACTGGCGAGCAAGGGCTGACCATTGATTGTTCCGGCGAGGCCAACTCCTGGGCCAGTTGCTACGAAAAAGCCGATGCTTCCTGTGCTGGCACCGGCTACCGCATCGTCGGCACCGAAGGTACGCCAGCCTTGACAGAGAACGACAAGACCCTGGGCAAGGATATCGGCAACTTCAAAGGTCGCAGCGTGGTAGTAGTTTGCCAATAAGCTACATGTGAATTTCAGCGAACTTGATACCCAGGCCGCGAATGGTCTCGATCAGATCATCCAGGCGCGAGAAGGATTCAATCTCATCCTGGTCATCCACCAGGAAAAAACTGCGCCCGGCGCTTTTCTTGAAAAACACGATCCACTCTCCGGGATCGGCCGGGTTCTGGATGACATGGGTTGCCGATATGTGGCCTGCTGCATGCCGGTCTCTGACTTGCTCACGCTTCATGACTTAAGTTCCGCATAATAAAGTTCCGAGTAAAACAATGCCGCTGGGGTTCAGCGGCATTTTTTGTGGGTTACCAACAGTTTAGCGGATGCCTTGGCCTATCAGCATGCCTTCTGCCGTTGCCCATATAGATTGACGCCATCATGGGCGTGAAACTTTACAGGTGCTTGATGAGCGCTATACAAAAAATACCTGCCAATTCCAGGCGAAAAAAAACCTGACGCAACAGGCCAGGCTTTTTGAATCGGATTCGTATGAGCGAGCCTTGCGGGCTTAACCGGAAATGCAATCCTCACCGGCTTTCTTCACGTCACCCGGGCGAATAGGTACGTTGGACATGCTCTCGTAAAGCTTGATGCTACTGCCGCTGGAGCGGTCCTCAATTTCAAAGATGGCCGACGGATCAGCAGAAAACTTCTGTGGCACAATCACCCGGACCCCCTCTTTGTGGGGCTCGATCTGCGAGGCGCTGCGGGTCGACGCCAGTTTCTGAACAACACAGGCCGCATATTCCTGCGGTTTTTTCCCGGAGATAACCGACAAGGTTGGCGGTGTCTGCTTGATGTCTGAAACCGAAGCACACCCACCCAACGCCAGGGCCAGAACCAACACACTCCACTTCATACAAAACCTCCGATAAAGACCCTACGACAGCGCAGATGGTATTTTTCTCCCATGCACGTAGGATTTATCCATGCTAACTCGGGAAATAACTGTTTTAAATTGTCGAAGACGTCGACGACGACCCGATAATAAACGTGCTGGGGCTGATAAACTCCATCTTAACCTACGTATCGTTCTGATTTTTCAGAAAAAGCCCTTCTGGAGACACCCCATGAAATTCATTCACCAGCGCGAGCACCTTAACGAAGGGGACATTGTCGTCATCGAGTGTTCCCAGGCCTGCAATATCCGCCTGATGAGCGATGCCAACTTTCGCAGTTTCAAGAACGGCGGGCGCCACACCTATCACGGCGGTGCATTCGACAAATTCCCGGCCAAAATCACCGCCCCTAGCACCGGATTCTGGAACATTACCCTCGACACGGTCAGCCGCCGGGCTATCAGTGTTACCCGCAAGCCGACCTTGTCCCACAAGATCCGCATCGTTCGCCGTACCAACTCCAAGCTGAGCTGACTTTAAGTGCAGCCGACAGGACAGACCGTGACTCAAACCACCAAATACGTCATCAAGTACAAGCTCAATGGTGAGCGCCGCTTCGAATTCGCACAGTTGCAATCGGCCAGCGTCGAAGCCGCCAAAGAGGCCCTGGCGAAGATTCATGATGCCAGCGACGAAATCACCGACATCAACGTAAGCAAGGCGCTGTAATTCGGGAGTGGTTTTTCACGATGCGCAGTAAGCTGATGCCTGGCCTCACCGCTGATCTGTTTACCGACGACGCCTTGCAGCAACCGCCAGGGAAAAAGCGAGTCGGCGAGCAGTCCTACGTGCTCAAGGGCTACGCCCTGCCCTGGGTCGAGCGCCTGTTGCCAGCGCTGAGGCAGGTGCTGGCTCAGTCACCCTTTCGACAAATGGTCACCCCAGGCGGCTTTACCATGTCGGCGGCGTTGAGCAGTTGCGGTGCCCTGGGATGGACCACGGACCGTACGGGTTATCGCTATACCGCCATCGACCCCAACAGCCAGCAACCCTGGCCTGCACTGCCTGAGACCTTGCGCCAGTTGGCGGTGATGGCAGCGTTAGAAGCGGGTTTCGACGATTTTGAACCGGATGCCTGCCTGATCAACCGCTATGTGCCGGGCGCCAAAATGTCCCTGCATCAGGACAAAAACGAACAGTGCTATACCGCACCGGTGGTCTCGGTGTCCCTGGGCTTGCCGGCCGTGTTTCTGTTCGGCGGCCACACGCGCAGTGACAAGCCCCAAAAGATCTCATTGTTGCATGGCGATGTGGTGGTCTGGGGCGGCGTGGATCGCTTGCGTTTCCATGGTGTGCTGCCGATCAAGGAGGGTGTGCACCCGCAAATGGGATCGCAGCGCATCAACCTGACGTTCCGAATGGCAGGATGAATTTGACCGCAAGCATCAGAGTGCCCCGGATACACCGCCCGGCTAACCTGACTGTGTTGCTCAAGAGTAATCAACCATGACGTCGCGCCATCCCACAGAACAAGATCCACGCTGGGCCGCCATCCTCGCCCGCGATCCCAAGGCCGACTTGCAGTTCGTCTACGGAGTCAAAACCACCGGCGTCTATTGTCGCCCCAGCAGTGCCTCACGCCTGCCTCGCCCGGAAAACGTCGAGTTCTTCGATACCCCACAACATGCCGAGGCCGCGGGGTATCGCCCCAGCAAACGCGCTGCAGGGGACCAAACCCAGGTTGCCCGGCGTCATGCCCAACTGGTAGCGACGGCTTGCCGGCATATCGAGCAGGCCGAGAGCGAACCCAGCCTGGAAGCATTGGCCACCCTCGCCGGCTTGAGCTCCTTCCATTTCCACCGAGTCTTCAAGGCCGTCACCGGCCTGACACCCAAGGGCTACGCCAACGCCCATCGTTCGCGCAAGGTACGTGACGGGCTCAAGGGCAGCCACTCGGTGACCGATGCGCTATACGACGCAGGTTTTAATTCAAATAGCCGGTTCTATGAGTCTGCCGACCAATTACTCGGCATGAAACCCAGCGACTACAAGGCCGGAGGCACCAACAGCGATATCCGTTTTGCCGTCGGCCAGTGCTCCCTGGGGGCAATCCTGGTGGCGCAAAGCAATCGCGGCGTGTGCGCGATTCTGCTGGGGGACGACCCGGATAAGCTGGTGCGCGACCTGCAAGATCAGTTTGCGCGGGCCAACCTCATCGGCGCCGATCACGACTTCGAACAACTGATCGCCCAGGTCATAGGTTTTATCGAAGCTCCCGCGCTGGGCCTGGACCTGCCCCTGGATTTGCGTGGTACGGCATTCCAGGAACGGGTCTGGCAAGCCTTGCGGGACATCCCGGTGGGCAGCACCGCCAGTTACCGCGACATTGCCAAGCGCATCGGCGCCCCGACCTCTTTGCGCGCCGTGGCCCAGGCGTGCGGCGCCAACAGGCTGGCCGTGGCGATTCCCTGCCATCGCGTGGTACGCAGCGATGGCAACCTGTCGGGGTATCGCTGGGGCGTTGAGCGTAAGCGCCAATTGCTGAAGCGGGAAGGTTCGGCACAAACCTGAGCAACCTATAGCATTTTGCGCAGGCGAAACTGCGCGACCTTATGCCGATTACCGCACAGCGCCATGCTGCACCAGCGGCGCTTGTGGGCTTTGGTGCGGTCGTAGAACCACAACACGCATTCTGGATGTTCACAGGTGCGGATCAAGTCAAAATCCCCCTCTACCAGCAGCACCGCGGCAGCTTCAGCCAGTGGAGAGAGAAACTGCTCGGGTGTTTGCTGCTTGCGCTGACGCTCCAGGTGCACCTCTCCCGGCGCAGGCCAGAACAATTGCGGGTGGCTGACAGCCTTGCGTAAAAAACCATTGAGAGCCGCCGGATCGCCTTGCTGGCCGGCCTTGCGCTGCTCCAGCAAAGCCCGGATCACCTCCCGCAATCCCCGGGCCGCGCCAAGCAACGCAGCGGCCTGGAACACAGGCAAGGCCCCCTCCTCGGCCCAGCCAAGACGCACCAGCCAGCGTTCCACATCGGTATCCGCCTGCCAGAAATCCAGGGGCACGCCGTCGACATTGGCCAGGGTATTGAGCATGTCCAGTACTGGGTCATCGGCCAGGACATAGGGTTCCTGAGGTGTCACGGGGGGAGCGATGGCGGTCATGGCAAGTCCTCTTGAGCGTGCGTCATCGTAACCGCAACCACCACAGACTGTAACCCTATAATTTGATTTGACAGGTTACTTGTTTCAAGGCAGCCTGCTTACACAGTAACCGTAAAAACAACTTTATCAAGTTACATAAGGAGTGCAGTCATGTCGATTTCAGCCCCAGTGGTTCGCTACCAATACGTCGATGCCGATGGTGTACGCCTGTTCTACCGTGAGGCTGGCGACCCGTCGGCTCCGGTGATTTTGCTGCTGCACGGGTTCCCCAGTTCTTCCCATATGTACCGCGACCTGATTCCATTGCTCGCCACCCGTTACCGGGTGATTGCGCCCGACCTGCCAGGGTTTGGCTTCACCGAGGTGCCCGCTGAACGAGGCTACTATTACAGTTTCGATAACCTGGCCATCACCGTCGGCCATTTCGTCCAGGCGCTGAAACTCAGTCGCTATGCCCTGTATGTGTTCGACTACGGCGCACCGGTTGGCCTGCGCCTGGCCGTGGCGCATCCGGAAAGGGTCAGCGCGCTGGTGTCGCAAAACGGTAATGCCTACCTGGAAGGCCTGGGTGATGCCTGGGCGCCGATCCGCACTTACTGGGCCGAACCGAGCGAGGCCAACCGGGAGGTCATCCGCAACGCCGTTATCAGCCTGGAGGGCACCCGCTATCAGTACCTGCACGGTGTCGATCAAGCGGATTTGGTCGCGCCGGAGTCCTACATGCTCGACGTGTTGCTGATGCAACGGCCCGGCAATGACGAGATTCAACTCGATTTGTTCCTCGACTATCGCAACAACCTCACGCTATACCCGGCTTTCCAGGCCTTCTTCAAGACCATGCAGGTACCCACGTTGGTGATCTGGGGCCGCCATGATCCGTTTTTCATTCCACCGGGGGCCCACGCCTACAAGACCGACAACCCCAACGCGGTGGTGGAGTTGCTCGACACCGGGCACTTCGCCCTGGAAACCCACGCCGCTCATATTGCCCAGCGCATCCACGAGGTACTTGGGAACACCATCGACTGAAACCTGTACATGAGCCCGGCACGAAAGCCCGGGTTCGTCCAGTGAATAAAACAGACTGGCCTGGTGCAACTGGGGCCTGCTAAAACAGCGGGTAGGCATTCCAACCCGTGGAGAAGCGTTCCATGAGCACTTGGCCAGACACCCGAATTCTTGACCTGCTGGGCATTCAGTTGCCGATTATTCAGGCGCCCATGGCCGGCGCCACTGGCCCGGCCATGGTCATCGCCGCCAGCGCGGCCGGCGCCCTGGGTTCAATGCCGGCTGCGGCGTTGAGCCTCGAGCAATTGCGCGCGGCCTTGACCACCATTCGCCAAGGCAGCACGCGGCCGCTGAACGTCAATTTCTTTTGCCATCAGCCGCCGCCCGCCGATGCTGAGCGTGATCGCCAGTGGAAAAACCTGCTGGAACCCTACTACCGCGAATTGGGCGCCGACTTCGATGCGCCAACGCCTGTTTCCAACCGTGCGCCGTTCAATATCGGCGCCTGCGAAGTCGTAGAAGAGTTCCGTCCCGAAGTGGTCAGCTTCCACTTCGGCCTGCCGGAAAAATCCCTGTTGGACCGGGTCAAGGCAACCGGTGCAAAGGTGCTGTCGACCGCCACCACCGTCGAAGAGGCCATCTGGCTGGAACAACGGGGCTGCGACGCCATCATCGCCATGGGCTATGAAGCCGGCGGTCATCGCGGGATGTTTCTCACCGAGGACCTCAGCAGCCAGATCGGCACCCTGGCCCTGGTGCCACAGATTGTCGATGCGGTCAGCGTGCCGGTGATCGCAGCCGGCGGGATCGCAGATGCGCGAGGCATCGTGGCAGCCTTCGCCCTGGGGGCATCGGCGGTGCAGATCGGCACGGCGTATCTGTTTACCCCCGAAGCCAAGGTGACCCCCTCGCACCACCACGCGTTGCGCAATACCCAGGCCAGTGACACGGCGCTGACCAACCTGTTCACCGGGCGTCCGGCGCGGGGGATTATCAATCGGGTCATGCGTGAGCTGGGCCCGATCAATCTGAGTGCACCGGCGTTTCCATTGTCCGGTGGCGCCCTGATGCCGCTCAAGGCCAAGGACGAAGCCGGCTTCAGCAACCTGTGGTCCGGCCAGGCGTTGCGCCTGTGTAAAGACCTTTCGACGTATGAATTCACCCGAACACTGGCGGTGCAGGCGCTGGAGCAACTCAAAAGAACCTGAAAGCACACACTCCCAGGGCAACTTTGCACTGTACCGCCGGCGACCAACCGCTATATATTCCCGTACATAGCGGTATAGTCTTCTGCCCATAACAAGCCGCACCGTCGGCCCCCAAGGAGCTGTTTCATGATCACTCGTGCCTCACGCCTGGCCCCTGCCACCCTGATCGCCCTCTTTACGCTCGGTTCGGCCCAGGCCGATGAAGTCCAGGTAGCCGTGGCCGCCAACTTCACCGCACCGATCCAGGCGATTGCCGCCGACTTCGAAAAAGACACCGGGCACAAGCTGGTTGCGGCCTATGGTGCCACCGGGCAGTTCTATACCCAGATCAAGAACGGCGCACCATTCGAAGTATTCCTCAGCGCTGACGACAGCACCCCAGAAAAACTCGAGAGCGAAGGCGACACCGTCAAAGGCTCGCGCTTCACCTACGCGACCGGCACCCTGGCACTGTGGTCGGCCAAGGAAGGTTATGTCGACGCCAAGGGCGAGGTGTTGAAGCAAAATCAATACAAGCACCTGTCCATTGCCAACCCGAAAACCGCCCCTTACGGTCTCGCCGCTACCCAGGTGTTGGCCAAGGAAGGGCTGAGCGACAAGGTCAAGGGCAAGCTCGTTGAGGGCCAGAACATCACCCAGGCCTATCAGTTCGTGTCCACCGGCAATGCCGAGTTGGGTTTTGTCGCCTTGTCGCAGATCTATAAAGACGGCAAAGTCACCAGCGGTTCGGCGTGGGTCGTACCCGCCGCCATGCACGACCCGATCAAGCAAGACGCAGTGATCCTCAACAAGGGTAAGGACAGCGCTGCCGCCAAGGCACTGGTTGAATACCTCAAGGGGCCGAAAGCCGCCGCCGTGATCAAGTCCTACGGGTACGAGTTGTAAATGCCCCTGTCGAATGCCGACTTTTCCGCAATCTGGCTAACCATCAAGCTGGCATCCCTGACCACTGCCATTTTGTTGGTCATCGGCACTCCGATCGCCCTATGGCTGTCACGCACCAACTCCTGGTGGCGCGGCCCCATTGGTGCGGTGGTTGCCCTGCCGTTGGTGCTGCCGCCGACGGTGATTGGCTTCTACCTGCTGGTGAGCATGGGACCTAACGGCTACGTCGGCCAGTTCACCCAATGGCTGGGCCTGGGCACCCTGACGTTCAGCTTCGCCGGGTTGGTGATCGGCTCAGTGATCTATTCCATGCCGTTCGTGGTGCAGCCGTTGCAGAACGCCTTCAGTGCCATCGGCACTCGCCCGTTGGAAGTCGCGGCAACTTTGCGGGCCAATCCCTGGGACACTTTTTTCAATGTGATCCTGCCTCTGGCTCGCCCAGGTTTTATCACTGCCTCGGTGCTCGGTTTCGCCCACACTGTCGGTGAGTTCGGTGTGGTCTTGATGATTGGCGGCAATATTCCCGACAAGACCCGCGTGGTCTCGGTGCAGATTTACGACCATGTAGAAGCCATGGAGTATGCGCAGGCCCACTGGCTTGCCGCAGCTATGGTGGTATTTTCTTTCCTGGTGTTGCTGGCACTCTACTCCAGCCGTAAAACCAAGGCAGGCTGGAGTTGACGTCGATGATTGAGGTACGCCTGCAACTGAAGTATCCAGGCTTTGCCCTGGACGTTGACCTGCAGTTGCCCGACCGTGGGGTGACGGCGCTCTATGGTCAGTCCGGCTCCGGCAAAACCACCTGCCTGCGCTGCATCGCCGGCCTGGAACGCGCCAACGACGGCTTCATCCGGATCAACGACAACGTGTGGCAAGACAGTCGCCAAAACGTGTTCGTGCCGCCCCATAAGCGCGCCTTGGGCTATGTCTTTCAAGAGGCCAGTCTGTTTCCCCATATGTCGGTGTTGGCCAACCTGCAATTCGGCCTCAAGCGCATTCCTCGGCAACAACGCCGGGTGGACATGGCCCAAGCCACCGAGCTGCTGGGTATCGGCCATCTGCTGGAGCGCTATCCGCAGTACCTTTCCGGCGGCGAACGTCAGCGCGTCGGCATTGCCCGCGCCCTGCTCACCAGCCCGCAACTGCTATTGATGGACGAACCCCTGGCGGCGCTGGACAGCAAACGCAAAAGTGAGATCCTGCCTTATCTCGAACACCTGCATGACGAGCTGGAGATTCCGTTGCTGTACGTCAGCCATGCCCAGGATGAAGTGGCGCGGCTGGCGGATCACATTGTCGTGCTCAGTAACGGCAAGGCCCTGGCCAGCGGTCCCATTGGCGAAACCCTGGCGCGACTCGACCTGCCACTGGCCCTGGGTGACGACGCTGGCGTGGTGATCAACGGCACCGTCAGCGCTTATGACGAGCACTATCAGTTGCTCACCTTGCAACTGCCGGACAGTCAATTGCAGATGCGGGTGGCCCATGCGCCGTTGGAGAGAGGTAAAGCGCTGCGCTTCAAGGTACAGGCCCGGGACGTCAGCCTCAGCCTGCAGGCCGAGGAGCACAGCAGTATTCTCAACCGATTGCCGGTGACCGTGGTCCAGGAGATTCCAGCCGACAACAGCGCTCACGTGCTGGTGCGCCTGGACGCCGTCGGAACGCCCTTACTAGCGCGCATCACGCGGTTTTCCCGAGACCAATTGCAACTGCATCCAGGCCAGATGTTGTGGGCGCAAATCAAGGCGGTGGCGGTACTCGCCTGACAGTTTGCAATCCTTTGGCACCACCGCGAAGCGCTGCGGTCAATCAAGCATACCGGCTCGATTTGCTGCCAAGGACTTTACGCCATGCCCGATCCTGCGTTGCTTGCTGGCCCGCCCCGTGGCCTGCATTACGTTGATGACACCCAACCGGGTATCCGTCGCAAGCCGCTGCGGGGCACGTTTCAGTATTTTGCTGACGACGGCCAGCGCATCACCGATGTAGATGAAATCCAACGTATCAGTGCCCTGGCGGTCCCGCCGGCCTACACCGATGTATGGATCTGCGCCGACCCACGCGGCCACCTGCAGGCCACTGGCCGTGACGCCCGGGGACGCAAGCAATACCGCTATCACCCGCGCTGGCGCGAGATCCGTGACAGCGACAAATATTCACGGCTGCAGGCATTCGGCAACACCCTGCCGAAACTGCGCAAACAGTTGCAAGCCCAGGTCGCCGAGCCCGGATTCAATCGCGAAAAGGTCCTGGCCACAGTAATCCTGCTACTGGATGCAACGCTGATCCGCGTCGGCAATACCCAATACGTGCGGGACAATCGCTCCTATGGCCTGACCACCCTGCGCACCCGCCATGTGGACATCAAGGGCAGCGAGATCCTGTTCCAATTTCGTGGCAAGAGTGGCATCGAACACCGGATCACCGTCAAGGACCGGCGTCTGGCCAATGTGGTGAAGCGCTGCCTGGAGTTGCCAGGGCAGAACCTGTTTCAATACCTGGATGAAAACAACGAGCGCCATACCGTCAGTTCCACCGACGTCAATGCCTACCTGCAAAACCTCACGGGGGCTGACTTTACCGCCAAGGACTATCGAACCTGGGCCGGCAGCGTCCTCGCACTCTCGGTGCTGAGGGAACTGGAATGGCAACCGGAGTCGGATGCCAGGAAACACGTGGTAGCGATGGTAAAAGAAGTTGCCCGGCAACTGGGTAACACACCGCCAGTGTGCCGAAAATGCTATATCCACCCGGCGCTACTGGAGCATTTCAGCCTCGGCGAATTGGCCAAGCTGCCCAAGCCACGGGAGCGCAAAGGCTTAAAAGCGGAGGAAGTGGGGCTGGCGATATTCCTCGAACAATTGGCTAAAGCTTTGTAGGAAAAAACCCCAAGTGCGCCCCCCTGACAGAGCCGATGCGGTTAACGATCAATGGGCCCAATGGTTGTCCCATGATCCGGCATTTCTCGCCGCACTGTGCCCCACCCACTCCCTGAGCTGGCACGCCGAGGGTTGGCGCTTCGAAATTATTTGACTGGCGTGCCCCAAGTCATTGCAGGCAGGACAAAAGCCCCCTACGGTAATGACCGGATAATCTCATCGAAGAGCCCGATCCCATGTTGCCTTCATCCCTCAAACCTTACGCCAACCCCACATTGCTGCATCGACACAAATGGCGTGGTCGAGTCGGGCTGATACTGGTGGCCAGTCTGTCGGTACTGGCAGGTATGACCGATGCCATCGGCTTCATGGCCAGCGGTGACTTTGTGTCGTTCATGAGCGGTAACACCACGCGCCTGGCAGTGGCGATCAGCGATGGTGACCTGGGCTTGACGGGGCGCCTGACCCTGCTGGTGGCAACGTTTATCGCCGGGAATGCCCTGGGCGTTATCATCAGTCGGATCAGCAAACGCCACGCCCTGCCGTTGCTGCTGTGCATCGCCACCTTGTTGTGCGGCGCGGCGGCCTGGCCTTTCGTCGATCAGTTACCGGCCTTGCTGGCCGCGATCATTGCCATGGGCATGCTCAATGCAGCGGTTGAGGAGGTCAATGGCCTACCGGTCGGACTGACTTACGTCACGGGGGCGCTATCACGTTTCGGCCGTGGGTTGGGGCGATGGATACTGGGGGAGCGTCGCAATGGCTGGCGGGTGCAACTGATTCCCTGGGCCGGAATGTTCGTGGGGGCGGTGATCGGTGCGTTGCTGGAGCAGCGGATGGGGATTCACGCGCTGCTGGTCAGCGGCCTGCTGGCAGCGTTTTTGGGGCTGGTGTCGCTGATGATCCCGCACCGTTGGCACTTGGGGTATATGCCCCGCTGAATCAACCGAAAAAGGTGCCCACCCGACATTACGGCCTCGACGTCCCTGTACTGGTAAAGAGCCTGAATGTCGGGCGAGCATAAGAATCTTAAGGCAATGCCCGGGGACTGTCCGCCGGGAATTTCTGAAAAAAACTGAAGTAGCGTCTTACAGACAAGTCGCCAAAGCGGCCAGGCGACGCTTGGCCGCCCAATTATCTTCGGCAGCGTAATAATTGACGGTGCTCGCTTTACCTGCATTCAGCACATCGACGAAGTAATCACCCGCGGTGGTATAGATCGTATAACCGCCAGCCTGCGCAGGCTCCATGAAGCCGCCGGCATCGACACCGAACACCGCCTCGTCCTGCCAGCCGAACTGCACGCACTGTGCAACCACCAGGGCTGCCTTGTCCGAAGCCAGGGTTTTGTATGGCGTCCCGGAGCGCGCCTCTTTCATCTTCGATCCCGCACAACCGGCCAGCGATGCCAGTACCAACGCGCCTATCACCACCATCCGCATACCATTGCTTCCTTGGAAAAAATCCGACTGTACCACTGGTTTCGACGTGACAGGCGACACCCACTGTTTATTGCGTCACCCTGTGACCTACCTGAAAACCTGTTTTTATCCGGAACCCCCATGACACCCAATGCCGAGCGCTACAACCCTTCCACCGACTACGCCGACAAACTGATCAGCCGCATCGGCCAGACGCCATCTTGGATTGCCAAGCGCATTGGCGTGACCGACAAGCGCATCCGTTACATCCTTGATGGCGAACGTACGGTCAAGGGCGAAACCACTGCGATCCAAATGACCTACACCGAACAGTTTGCCCTGGAATGCCTGGCGGCCGAAGCTCAGGCCAACAAGAAGTAAATCGGCACTGACAGCCGGGTAGACAATCGCGCGTGGCCCGATATTGCCCGCGCTTACCTCCCATCCTGGCGATTACGGATCAGGCCCTACACGCCAGGGATGGCAGCAAACACGGGAGGAGAAAGCGTTCGGGCCCAGAACAACCAGGATAGCTACCCGCGAGCCACTCCTTGCCCATACCGGTAAATGGCCAGGCAATAACCCCCCAGCGCCAACGCTGCCAGCAACCCGCCCGCCGCACCGATATACGCAAAACCAAACTGCCCGCCGACCCAACTCCCCAACAACGCCCCGCCACCGATGCCGATGTTGTAGATTCCGGAAAACATCGCCATGGCCACATCCGTTGCATCAGGGGCCAGCACCAGCACCTTGGATTGCAGCGCCAAGCCGAAAGCCATGATCGCCATGCCCCAGAACACACTCAGGATCACCAGGTAAGACACCCCGCCGCTCAACGGCAGCAACAACGCCAGGCACAAGGTGAGCACAGTCACGGCGGTGATCAGGAAGCGATGGGGATTGAAGCGGTGCAGCAGGCTGAACAGCAGCGACCCGATAATACCCGCCCCGCCAAACACCAAAAGGACCAGGGTCACAGTATTGCCACTCATGCCTGCGACGCCTTCGACGAAGGGCTCGATATAGCTGTAGGCGGTAAATTGTGCAGTGACCACCAAGGCGGTCAGCACATAGAGCGCCACCAGGGCTGGGCGCTTGAACAGCATCGGCAGGCTCCTGAGGGAGCCGGAGTTCTGGCTCGGCAGCAACGGCAAGGTCCGCGCCAGCCAGAACACCAGGCCCGCGGCGAAGGCGGCGATGACGATAAAGGTGCTGCGCCAGCCCATGGCTTCGCCCAACAGACGCCCCAAGGGAATACCCAGCACCATCGCCAGGGAAGTGCCGGTTGCCAGCAAACCCAGGGCCTGTACCTGCTTGCCTTCCGGCGCCAGGCGTACGGCCAGGGAAGCGGTGATGGACCAGAACAACGCATGGGACAGCGCAATGCCGATGCGACTGACCATCAGCATGCCGAAACTGGTGGCCATGCTGGAAAGCACATGGCTGACAATGAACATGGCGAACAACACAATCAACAACTTGCGCCGCTCGACGTTACGGGTCAGCAGCATGACTGGCAACGAGGTCAGGGAAACGACCCAGGCATAAATGGTGAGCATCAGCCCGACCCGCGCAATGGGCAGGTCAAAGCTGGCGCCGATGGCGCTGAGCAGGCCCACCGGGACGAATTCGGTGGTATTGAAGACAAAGGCGGCCAAGGCCAGTGCGATGACAGGCTGCCAGTTGGCCTGGGGTGTAGCCGCTGAAATAGTCATTTAGAACTCTAGGATGATCAAGCAAGCCGGTGACTCGACTTCCCCATGGGCAGGGACATCGTTAAAGACAGCGGTACAGATTGGATAATAGCGCAACGAAAAAAGAGGCCGAAGCCTCTATTTCCACTGCCAACGATAAATGTCGGACTCAAGAATGGGTAGCAAAATCTGTCAGGGCAAGGTCAAGGATCTACCTGCCCCATCAGCTCGGGAATAGACTCCGGCCGCCTGGCATAACGTTGCGCCAACGCCGCGCACACCATCAACTGAATCTGGTGAAACAACATCAACGGCAGGATCAGCACGCCCATGGTCGCCCCGGCAAACAGCACCTGGGCCATGGGCACACCGGTGGCCAGGCTTTTCTTCGAACCGCAAAACAAGATGGTAATGCGATCCTCCTGATTGAAGCCGAAGGCCTTGCCCAGCACCGTCGACGCCACCAGCACCAGCGCCAGCAGCACGCAACAGGCGACCACCAGCCCGCCCAACTCCCATAGGGGGATCTGGTGCCAGACACCCTCGTTCACCGCTTCGCTGAACGCGCCATAGACCACCAGCAGGATCGAGCCCTGGTCGACAAATTTCAGCCAGGCCTTGTTGCGGCCAATCCAATGACCAATCCAGCGACGGGCGATCTGCCCGGCAATAAACGGCAGCAGCAATTGCACGCTGATTTTCAGGATCGCATCGACAGTGGAGCCGCTGTCACCATGCACGTTGAGTAGCAGGGTCACCAGCAAGGGGGTAAGGAAGATGCCGAACAGGCTGGACGCTGCCGCGCTGCAAATCGCTGCCGGGATATTGCCCCGGGCCAGGGAAGTAAAGGCAATCGCCGATTGCACAGTGGCCGGCAGCGCACAGAGGTAGAGCATGCCCATGTACAGGTCGTTGCCGATCAGCGGTGACAGCAGCGGTTTGAGGGCCAGGCCCAACAGTGGAAACAGCACAAAGGTCAGGCTGAACACCAGCAAATGCAGGCGCCAGTGGCCGGCACCAACGACGATGGCCTGGCGCGAGAGTTTGGCGCCGTGGAGGAAAAACAGCAGGGCAATGGCGAAGTTGGTCAACCAGCCGAAGGCCACCGCGGCTTGACCATCAACAGGCAGCAGCGAGGCGAGGATCACCGTGGCAATCAGGATCAGGGTGAAGTTGTCAGGCAAAAAGCGCGGGCGGGTCATAAGCAGGATCTTCCAGGGGGTTGCCAAGAGCATCCTGGCAACTTTAACGTAACTGCTGGTTACCGACTAACGCCAATGAGCCAGTAAATGCCGCCAAAAGGACATGAAAAAGCCATCCGCCGCAGTGTTCCCGGGCTGTCCAGCCTTCCACGACCGGTGTATGGCCGCACTGAATCACTGCCTAACCGCGCCTTGACCCGCCGCCATAGCCATCCGTGGGTGCAGTTGTCCTATGCGATCTCCGGGGTGCTGGAGATCCAGACCAGCGCCGGGCGTTTCGTCGCGCCGCCACAACGGGCGGTATGGATACCGGCCGGGATGCCACACCGGGTATTCAGCTCGCCCCATACCGAAATGCGCAGTTTGTATCTGGACTGCAGCGTCACCGCCTGGGCCGCCGAGCGTTGCCAGGTGTTGGCGGTGAGCAGTTTGTTGCGCGAGTTGATTCGCAGTTTCAGCGAGTTGCCGGTGGAGTATGCCGAGGACGGCCCCCAGGGTCGGTTGGCCCAAGTGGTGCTGGACCAACTCGCCGCCGCGCCGAAGGTCGACCTGATGCTGCCGCTGCCCCATGACGCTCGACTGCGGCAGATCTATCGCAGCCTGGACTTGCACCCGGAACAACAAACCACCCTCGGTCAATGGAGCCAGAAACTGGGCGTCAGCGAGAAAACCCTCAGCCGCCTGTTCCTGAGCGACACCGGCTTGACGTTCAGGGCATGGCGCCAGCGCTTGCGACTGCTGAGCGCCCTGCCCTCGCTGGAACAAGGCGAACGGGTGACCGATGTAGCGCTGGCCTGTGGCTATGAGTCGACTTCGGCGTTTATTGCCGCATTTCGTCAACAGTTTGCGGCCACGCCAGGGGAGTTCTTCCATTAGCGCTTATGAAAGCGGCAAGGCTCCTGACGCAAAAAAAACCACCCGGCCCCTGCGACACTGGTATCGTGCCGCGCTTGAAAAACAGCCGCAGACTTGCGAGGAATTCGACGTTGAACACTGACGAAAAAATGACCGGTGACCTGTTTGAAGTGGACAAACGCCTGTCGCTCAAGCCCGTGGTGGACTTCAATCGTTACCTGGAGGCCGCTTTCGGCGCAGGCCCTTGCACCTGTGTGCGCTGTGTCGCTGGCAACGGTGACGAAACCGGTTATGAATTCCAGCACACCTTCGACTTCCAGGGCCAAACGGCCAACCGCCGCTTCGCCTCCACCGCTGGCAGCGATGTGCTGTTGATGTTGAAAAAGGTTTGGCTATCCTATACCAAGGCCGAGCTGCCACTGAGTGGTGTTCTGGCGCTTGAGACACTGAAGGAGTTTGTCGAGCCGCAGTGGCACAAGCGGTTGTTACCGCTGTTGGTGGCCAGTGGGTTGGTGAAAGACGTTGAAGGAGAGTTGCGGATGCAGCCGCAAGCGGCTGGCTGAGCATCATCAGTGTGGGCTGGTGGCAACCAAGTCGCTGCCTTGAACCGCTGAAGGTCCTGCGGCCCTTATCGCAGCCTCGTGCCTCGACAGCGGCTACAAAGAACCGTCGATTACCTGTAGCCGCTGGCGTAGCCTGCGATCGGCTGCGCAGCAGTCGTTTGGGTCTTGAGATTGCCGAAGGTCCTTCGGCCCTTATCGCAGCCTCGTGCCTCGACAGCGGCTACAGAGGGCAGACGCCGATTACCTGTAGCCGCTGGCGTAGCCTGCGATCGGCTGCGCAGCAGTCGTTTGGGCCTTGAGATTGCTGAAGGTCCTGCGGCCCTTATCGCAGCCTCGTGCCTCGACAGCGGCTACAAAGAACCGTCGATCACCTGCAGCCGCTGGCGTAGCCTGCGATCGGCTGCGCAGCAGTCGTTTGGGTCTTGAGATTGCCGAAGGTCCTGCGGCCCTTATCGCAGCCTCGTACCTCGACAGCGGCTACAGAACGCCAGGCTTTCTGGCGTTGTGCAGTCAGATCAAATGTAGGTGCTATGCCAGTTCGGTCCGCAATTGTCGCGCTGCACTGACCATATGCACCAACGCCGCCTCGGTTTCCGGCCAGCCACGAGTCTTCAACCCACAGTCCGGGTTGACCCACAGGCGCTCGGCGGGGATCCGCTTGGCTGCCTTGCGCAGCAGGTTGGCCATTTGCGCCACCTCTGGCACTCGGGGCGAATGGATGTCGTAGACGCCAGGCCCAATGTCGTTCGGGTAGGCGAAGGCTTCGAACGCGTCCAACAGTTCCATGTCCGAACGCGAGGTTTCGATGGTGATCACGTCGGCATCCATGGTCGCAATGGACTCGATCACATCGTTGAACTCGCTATAGCACATGTGGGTGTGGATCTGGGTTTCATCACGCACTCCAGAGGCGCACAGGCGAAACACTTCGGTGGCCCAATCCAGGTAGTGCTGCCACTGCGCCTGGCGCAACGGCAAACCCTCGCGGAAGGCGGCTTCATCAATCTGCACAATCTTGATGCCCGCAGCCTCCAGGTCCACTACTTCGTCACGAATGGCCAGGGCCAATTGCCGGGCCTGCGCTTCGCGGCTCACGTCTTCGCGGGGGAACGACCACATCAACATGGTCACAGGACCGGTGAGCATGCCCTTCATTGGTTTGGCGGTCAGGCCCTGGGCGTAGCGAATCCATTCCACCGTCATGGCCTTCGGGCGACTGAGATCACCGTAGATCAGCGCCGGTTTCACACAGCGCGAACCGTAGCTCTGGACCCAGCCGAAACGGGTAAACACATAACCGTCCAGTTGCTCGGCGAAGTATTCAACCATGTCGTTGCGCTCGGCCTCACCATGCACCAGCACGTCCAGGCCCAGGTTTTCCTGCACATTAACGGCGTGGCGAATCTCGCTGTGCATGGCCTCGACGTATTCGGCTTCGCTCAACTTGCCGGCCTTGTACGACTGGCGAGCCAGGCGAATCGATGCAGTTTGCGGGAACGAACCAATGGTGGTGGTCGGGAACAACGGCAGGTTCAGGCCGGCACGTTGTTTCTCGATACGCGTGGCGAACAACGAATGACGCTGGCTGTCCTTGGCGGTAATCGCAGCGACTCGCGCCTGGACCGCCGGTTTATGGATACGTCGCGACGTAACACGGGCAGCCTGTACGCCGCGGCTTTCGGCCAGGGCCTTGAGCACCGGCGCAGCTTCAGGCGTGTTGATGGCCTGGGCCAGCACGGCCACCTCTTCGCACTTTTGTACGGCGAAGGCCAGCCAGCTTTTCAGTTCAGTATCGAGCTTGTCTTCGCGGCCCAGGTCCACCGGGCTGTGAAGCAAGGAGCACGATGGCGCAACCCACAGGCGATCACCCAGGCGCTGGTGGGCGTGCTGCAAGGTAGCCAGCGCATGTTCCAGGTCGCAGCGCCATACATTACGGCCGTTGACCAAGCCCAGGGACAACACTTTATAAGCGGGTAGACGGTCAAGGATCGTCGGATATTGTTCGGGAGCGCGCACCAGGTCGATGTGCAGGCCATCCACTGGCAGGTTCGCCGCCAGGCCGAGGTTTTCTTCCAGGCCGCCAAAATAAGTGGCAACCAGCTTCTTCAACGGGTCGCGCTGAATCAGGTTGTAGGCACGCTCAAAGGCGTTTTTCCAATCCTGAGGCAGGTCGAGCACCAGGATCGGCTCGTCGATCTGCACCCATTCCACGCCCAGGTCCGCCAGCCGCTGGAAGATCTGCCCGTACAGCGGCAGCAGGCGATCCAGCAGGTCCAACTTGTCGAAGTCGCCGCCCTTGGCCTTGCCCAGCCACAGGTACGTCAGCGGGCCAATTACCACAGGCTTGACGGTGTGCCCCAGGTCGCGAGCCTCTTTGACTTCTTCGAACAGTTGATCCCAGCCCAGCTGGAATTGCTGGTCGACGCTGAACTCAGGGACGAGATAGTGGTAGTTGGTGTCGAACCACTTGGTCATTTCCTGGGCGTGGCCAGCGCCGCAGCAACTGTCGCTGACGCCACGGGCCATGCCAAACAGGGTGTTCAGGGTAGCTTTACCATCGGCCGGACGGAAACGCTCGGGGATCACACCGAACATCAGCGAGTGCGTCAGGACCTGGTCGTACCAGGCAAAGTCACCGGCTGGCAGCAGCTCAATACCGGCGCTCTTCTGCAGCGCCCAATGAGTCTTGCGCAGCTCACGGCCCACGGCGCGCAGGCCGGTTTCGTCTAGCTCACCCTTCCAAAACGCTTCCTGCGCTTTTTTCAGTTCACGGTCGCGTCCAATGCGCGGAAATCCAAGGGAATGGGCAACTGCCATGACAAACGACTCCAATCTGTGGGGATGGAGCCATTGTCGGCATTCGATCATAGTGAAACAAACTCATTTTATTCTTCATGATCACAAGTTTTGCTCATGACTCTGTCAGGCGCTGACGTAGGGACAAAACGGGTGAAGCATGAAGTAGTACAACCAGGGGCTGATCCTTCATCGCAAGGGGTGGATCAGTCGGCTTGATATTGACTCGCGAGCAAGCCCGCTCCCCTATTCGTTCTATTGCATCTTCTCGCCCCCTTACCTTCGTATTGCCACACTGGGACGCTACGCTAGTCGTCGATCCGCAAAATCCGCTCACTAACCTTTCGATCCGGTCCAAGTGAAGGCACAATGCGTGTCCTTTTTTGGCAGGCACCGCCGCAGGCTCTGAAAAATGATCAAAACGCCGTACTACCTCATCGATAAACAGAAGCTTCTGGTCAACATGCAGAAGATCGCTTACGTGCGCGAACAGTCCGGCGCCAAGGCCCTGCTGGCGCTCAAGTGTTTTGCCACCTGGTCGGTGTTCGACCTGATGCAGCAGTACATGGACGGCACCACGTCGTCGTCGCTGTACGAGCTCAAGCTCGGTCGCCAGAAGTTCGACGGTGAAGCTCACGCCTACAGCGTGGCCTGGGCCGACGATGAAATCGAAGAGATGCTGGAGAACTGCGACAAGATCATCTTCAACTCCATCGGCCAGTTGCAGCGCTTTGCCGAGCGCTCCGAAGGCAAGACCCGTGGCCTGCGGGTCAACCCACAGGTCAGCAGTTCCGATTACCTGCTGGCCGACCCCGCACGCCCGTTCAGCCGCCTGGGCGAATGGGACCCGGAGAAGATCGAAGGCGTTATTGAGCAGATTTCCGGCTTCATGTTCCACAACAATTGCGAGAACGGCGACTTTGGCCTGTTCGACCAGATGTTGAACACCATCGAGGAACGCTTTGGCGAACTGCTGCACAAGGTCAGTTGGGTCAGCCTCGGCGGCGGTATCCACTTTACCGGTGAAGGCTATGCGTTGGACGCGTTCTGCACGCGGCTCAAGGCGTTCTCGCAGAAGTACGGCGTGCAGGTTTACCTGGAGCCGGGCGAAGCAGCAATCACCAACAGCGCCTCGCTCGAAGTCACTGTGCTCGACACCCTCTACAACGGCAAAAACCTGGCCGTGGTAGACAGCTCCATCGAAGCCCACCTGCTGGACCTGCTGATATATCGCCTGGACGCCAAGATGGCACCGTGCGAAGGCGATCACACCTACATGGTGTGCGGCAAGTCGTGCCTGGCCGGGGATATCTTCGGTGAATATCAATTTGATCGTCCGCTGACCATCGGCGATCGGCTGTCGTTCATCGACACGGCAGGCTACACCATGGTCAAGAAGAACTGGTTCAACGGCCTGAAAATGCCGTCCATCGTAGTGAAACAACTCGACGGTACCGTCGAAGTGGTTCGTGAGTTTGGTTACGACGACTACCTGTCCAGCCTCTCGTAAGCTGGCGAATAAAGGAGAGATAAAGCAATTGAAAAAGAACGTTCTTATCATTGGTGCAGGAGGTGTCGCCAAGGTGGTGGCCCACAAGTGCGCGCAGCACAACGACGAACTCGGTCGTATTGCTATCGCGTCGCGCAACATCTCCAAATGCCAGGCCATCATCGACAGCGTCAAGGCCAAGGGCAGCCTCAAGCAGCCTGCGGACATTAAAGCCTTTACGCTGAACGCCCTGGACGTGGAAGCGACCAAGGCCCTGATCCGCGAGACCGAATCGCAGATCGTCATCAACGTCGGCTCCGCCTTCCTTAATATGTCGGTGCTGCGTGCCTGCATCGATACCGGCGTGGCCTACCTCGACACCGCCATCCATGAAGAGCCGGGCAAGGTCTGCGAGACCCCGCCGTGGTACGGCAACTACGAGTGGAACCACCTGGAAGAGTGCAAACAGAAGAACATCACGGCCATTCTCGGCGTGGGCTTCGACCCGGGTGTCGTCAACGCTTATGCAGCGCTGGCGCAACAAAAGCATTTTGACCGCATTGATTCGATCGACATTCTCGACGTCAATGCCGGCTCCCATGGCAAATATTTCGCCACCAATTTCGACCCGGAAATCAACTTCCGCGAATTCACCGGACAGGTGTGGAGCTGGCAGGACAGCCAGTGGACCAGCAACACCATGTTCGAAGTCAAACGCACTGACGACCTGCCGGTGGTCGGTTCGCAGAACCTGTACCTGACCGGTCACGATGAAGTGCACTCGCTGTCGAAAAACCTCGACGTGCCCAACGTGCGCTTCTGGATGAGCTTCGGCGAACACTACATCAACGTGTTCACCGTGCTGAAAAACCTCGGCTTGCTCTCCGAAAAACCGGTCACTACCGCCGAAGGCCTGGAAGTGGTGCCGCTCAAAGTGGTCAAGGCCGTGCTGCCTGACCCGTCGTCGCTGGCACCGGGCTACACCGGCAAGACCTGCATCGGCGACCTGGTCAAGGGCACCAAGGATGGCCAGCCGCGCGAACTGTTCATCTACAACGTGGCCGACCACGAAGATGCGTTCGCCGAGACCGACAGCCAGGGCATCTCCTACACCGCCGGCGTACCGCCAGTGGCTGCGGCGTTGCTGGTTGCGCGTGGCGTGTGGGATGTGAAGCACATGGCCAACGTCGAGGAGCTGCCGGCTGAGCCGTTCCTCAAGGCGTTGGATGCGATGGGGTTACCGACTCGGATCAAAGACGAGAACGGTGATCGGGCTTGGGATGCTATCGCCTGATAGCAACTCAATGAAAAATGCGCCCGAATGGGCGCATTTTTGTTTGAGCCGATGAGTTCATCACTCGGCCGATAGTCGCGACCACACTGCAAGATCGACTTCGCGGCGGTCTGAACCCCATGATCAGGCAACATCGACCATCTCCCTTATCACCTCAATAAATGCCCTCAAACCGCCCGGAACATGACGGTGCCCCGGGTAATACAAATACAGCCCGGCGCCAGGCGAACACCAATCATCCAGTACCTTGATCAGGCACTTGTCCGCCAAATACCGCGCCACCGTATGCTCCGGCACATACGCGATGCCCAACCCGCGAGCGGCAGCGTCGGCCATGATTTCCACGTTATCGAGGGTGAGGTTTCCGGTGGTGCTCACCGTCAGTGACTGCCCGTGCTTTTCAAACTCCCAGCGATAGGGTTTGCCGCTGGGCATGCGAATGGAAATGCACTGGTGGCGCTGGAGATCGTCCGGCGTGAGTGGGGCGGGATGGTTTGCCAGGTACTTCGGCGAAGCCACGGTAATGAAGCGCGTGGGCGGCCCCAGACGCACCGCGATCATGTCCTGAGGCACCGATTCGCCCAAGCGAATACCGGCATCAAAACCCTCGCCGACGATGTCCACCAGGCGGCCATCGGTCACAAGGTCCACGCTCATCTGCGCAAAGCGCGTGAGAAATTCCGGCAGTACCGCCTCCAACAGAATTCGCGCAGCCGGCTCGCTGGCGCTGATGCGCAGGCTGCCGCTGGGCAAGTCACGGAACTCATTGACCTCCTCCAGCGCCAGCTCGAACTCGCGCAACAACGGCGTCACCCGGCTCACCAAACGCTGCCCGGCCGGCGTTGGCGCAACGCTGCGGGTGGTGCGGTTGAGCAAGCGCACACCGAGATTGGCCTCCAGCGTGCGCATCATATGGCTGAGGGTCGAGGCCGACAGCCCCAGCTCATCGGCAGCCTTGCGAAAGCTGCGATGAGACACGATCAGCGTCAAGGCACTGAGTTCTGCGAGCGAAGGCGACGATTGATTCATGGTGAAATTTCACTAACTCATGCGCGATTGCATCGATAGTAGCAGCAGTCGCTGCGGCGTACGGTGTCCGTACTGTTTGCCAACTCGGCAGCTTACGGAGGACATCCCCCATGAATAAAACCTGGCTGGTTACTGGCAGCTCCTCGGGCATCGGCAAGGCCCTGGTGGAACAACTGCTTGAACGCGGGGATCGGGTTGCCGCGACTTTGCGTAAAACCCAAGCCCTGAAGGATTTGGCAGAGCGTTATCCCGAGCAACTGTGGTTGGCGCAGCTGGATGTGAATGATGCAGAGGCCATTCGCAAAGTGGTCAAGCAGGCGTTTACCGAATGGGGGCGCATCGACGTGGTGGTCAGCAGCGCGGGTTATGCGTTGTTTGGTGCCGCGGAGGAAGTCAGCGACGAACAGATCAAGCAGCAGTTGCAGACCAACCTGGTGGGCTCGATTCAGGTGATCCGTGCGTGCCTGCCGTTTCTGCGAGAGCAAGGCGGTGGCCGGGTGCTGCAGGTTTCTTCGGAGGGCGGGCAGTTGGCGTATCCGAACTTCAGCCTGTATCACGCCAGCAAGTGGGCGATTGAAGGGTTTGTTGAGTCGGTGGCGCAGGAGGTTGCACCGTTCGGGATTGAATTTACGCTGGTGGAGCCAGGGCCAACGCGCACCAACTTTGGCGCTGCGCTGGTGAGCCCGCCGCAGATGGCGGTGTATGACAAGACCCCGGCGGGTGATGTGCGCAGGGCTGTGGCCAGTGGGGAGTTTGCGCTGACGGGTGACCCGGTGAAGATGGCGAAGGCGATGTTAGCGGTGGCTGACGTGCAACCTGCGCCGAAAAGGTTGTTGTTGGGCAGTGGTGCGTATGAGCGGGTTCATGCGGCGTTGACTGAGCGGTTGGCGGCACTTGAGGCACAACAGGAAGTCGCCCGCAGCACTGAAATCGACTGATTTCGTGGCGATTGGTGTACGTCGATGAACGGTGCGCCGGGTTAACGGCTCTCGGATTTTTCCGACAGCTGTTTCAGGTTGTAGGTCGGACAGGGGCTGACTAACCTTCGTCGTCGCTGCCAATTCAGCGGCCGGATTTGACCGTCCGACTAATCAACGAACTGCAACGCCCAACACCTGTCCCAGGCGTTTTTTTTGTGCCTGATGTATCGTGTCGCGGCGGCTGTACGCGGGATACCTTCGGGTATGCCGGGTTCGTTGATTACCGGTCGGTCAACCCGCGTACAGCTGCCACCCCCCCTCGTTTGACCGCGAACGGTGGCGGCTCCACTAATCAGCGGAGCTTCACCATGATTAAAGACAGTCCAAATCCCCCGCATCATTCCAGCTACGACGCCAGCCTGCTTCAAGAAGCGGCGTACCGTGCTATCAATCACTACCTGAATCCTGAAAGCCAAGCCCAAGCCCAAGCTCCAATCGACGAACCTACCGAACCACCCTTCGATGGCTTATTTACCGTGCGTGCTGATCTGGATGCGCAAACCTTGCTGGTCAATGCCTCACAGGATTTAGCGTCGATCAACGTGATTGCGGCCCATCTCGCCTTCGAAGTCGACGGGATTCAACGCAATGTGGCGCTGGGTATTTGCAGGATGCTGGAAGGTGTGCAGATGTTGGTCGACAAGGCGCTGGATGGATGCGCGCAAACTACGTCGAAGTAAAAAGACTGCGCTCTAATGGGCCGCTTCCAATCACAGGAGGCGGACCCTGCCAAATCAGCCTGCCACCCGCTTGCGCCCTTTGAACGCTACCGAAAAACAGAAAAAAATCAGCAACGCAAAACCCGCCGGAAACAGCCAGATGCTACGCCAGTCATGGCTGCCGCCCACCGCCGCATAGTGATCAGTCACCTGCCCCGCCACCCAGAACCCAATCAACATCCCCACCCCGTAAGTCGCCAGGGTAATCAGCCCTTGCGCCGAACTCCTGAAGCGCTCCGGTGCCTTGGCATCGGTATAAATTTGCCCCGAGACAAAAAAGAAGTCATAGCAGATGCCGTGCAACGCGATGCCCGTGAACAGCATGAAGACCAGTTCGCCGTTATCGCCGTAAGCAAACAACACATAGCGCAAGGCCCACGCCAGCATCCCCACCAATAACGTGAGTTTGATCCCGAAACGCTGGATGAACAGGGGCAACAGCAGCATGAACAGCACTTCGGAAACCTGCCCGATGGCCATTTTTGCGGTGGGGTTGGTCACGCCGATTTCCGCGAGGAACGGGTTGGCATTCTGGTAGTAGAACGCCAAGGGAATGCAGATCAGGATTGAGGCGATGAAGAACACCAGGTAGCTGCGATCCTTGAGCAAGCCCAGGGCGTCCAGGCCCAGCAGTTGCTTGATGCCGCCGCTGCCAGCCTCGGGTTTTAGCGGTGCGGTACGCGGCAGGGTGAAGCTGTAGAGACCCAATGCCAGGGAAGCGATGGCGGACATCAGGAAGGTGTTGCGCAACGCGCCGGTGGCGATCGACTGCTGGGCATCCCAGGCAAACACGAAGCTGATCACCAGCCCCGCGACGATCCAACCAATGGTGCCCCACACCCGAATACGGGAAAACTCCTGGGCCGGGTCGCTCATTTGACGGAACGCCACGGAATTGACCAGCGCCAGGGTCGGCATATAGATGACCATGTACGCCAGCACATATGGATAAAAGCCAATGAAGTCCGGCGCGCGGTAAAGCTGGTACAGCAACACCGCGCCAAGCAGGTGCAGTACTGCCAGGATTCGCTCGGCATTGAAGTAGCGGTCGGCGATCAGGCCGATGATAAAGGGGGCAATGATCGCGCCCCAGGACTGGGTTGAAAACGCCATGCCGATTTGCCCGCCGCTGGCCCCCAGGTTGTTGGCGAGAAACGTGCCGAGGGTGACGAACCAGCCGCCCCAGATAAAGAACTGCAGGAACATCATGACGCTCAATCGCGCTTTCATTAGGGTCACCGTTTTATTGTTATTTTGATAAATGAAGCTGTGTTCAGGTGTCGGCCAAGCCCAGCAGCCGCCGGTTGAATGCCTCGTCGGACGTCACGCTGGCAAAGTCGTCAAAAGCCTTGGTGGCCTTGCGGATCATGTGCTGGCGGATAAACGCTGCGCCTTCTGCCGCACCTTGCTGTGAATCCTTGAGGCAGCATTCCCATTCCAGTACCGCCCAGCCACTGAACCCGTATTGGGTGAGCTTGCTGAAGATCGACTTGAAGTCGATCTGGCCATCTCCCAGGGAACGGAAACGCCCAGGGCGCTCCACCCACCCTTGATAACCGCCGTACACACCGGAGCGTGCGTCGGGGCGAAATTCAGCATCCTTGACGTGGAACATGCGGATGCGCTCATGGTAGCGGTCGATGAAACCCAAATAGTCCATTTGCTGCAGCAGCAGGTGGCTGGGGTCGTAGAGAATGTTGGCGCGGGGATGGTGATCGACGGCTTCGAGAAAGCGTTCGAAGGAGGCCCCATCGTGCAGGTCTTCGCCGGGGTGAATTTCGTAACACAGATCGACGCCGGCCATTTCGAAGCACTCCAGGATCGGCAACCAACGCCTGGCCAACTCGGCAAAACCCTGCTCCACCATCCCGCCGGGACGCTGTGGCCACGGATAGACATACGGCCAGAGCAGCGCGCCGGAGAAAGTCGCATGGGCATTCAATCCCAAGCGTTGGCTGGCACGGGCGGCAAGTTTCAGTTGCTCGATAGCCCACTCGGTACGAACCTGGGGCTGGCCCCGCAGATGCGCCGGCGCGAAGTCATCGAACAGCGTATCGAATGCCGGATGCACGGCCACCAGTTGACCCTGCAGGTGGGTCGACAGCTCGCTGATTTCAACACCGGCCTGGGCGCACACGGCCTTGAGTTCGTCGCAGTAGTCCTGGCTCTCGGCGGCGCGGGCCAGGTCGATGTATTGCGTACCCAGGGTTGGCAGCTGAATCGCCTTGTAGCCTTGGGAGGCGGCCCAGTGGGCAATGTTGGACAGGGTGTCGAAAGGCGCCTCATTCGAGATGAACTGAGCGAGAAAAATCCCGGGGCCACGCATTCCTGGGTTCATGGATAGAGTCTCCTGATTCATAAGTGGCGGGCCAATGTCGTCCACTTCGCGTCGCCGCGATGGTTGGCGATCACGGCTTCGATAAAGGCCATGCCGCGCACGCCCACTTCAATACCGGGCACTCCGACAACCTCGGTGCCCTGGCCAATTGCGGCGGCAAAGTCGCGGTAAAGGTTGGCCATGGCCTCCAGGTAACCCTCGGGGTGCCCGGCGGGCAGGCGCATGCGTTGCAAGGCGGCTTCGCACAGCCATGGCTGGCCGATGCCGGAGCGCAGGATGCGCAGGGGTTGATCGAGGGAACGGTGGATCAGGCTGGATGGTTCTTCCTGGCGCCATTCCAGGCCACCTTTGTCGCCATAGAGACGGATCTTCAGCGGGTTTTCTTCGCCAGCACAAACCTGGCTGGCGATCAGTACGCCGCTGGCGCCGCCTGCCATTTTGAACAGCATGGCTGCATCGTCATCCAGTTGGCGGCCGGGTACGTGGATGCCCAGGCTGGCGCAGAGCTGTTCGATGGGCTGGTCAGCGACGAACTCCGCCAGGGAAAAAGCGTGGGTGCCGATATCACCAATACAGCCGCCCAGGCCCGACAGTTCGGGCTGATCGCGCCAGCCGGCCTGCTTGTTGCCCTGCCCGGCCGCATCGTGGCTCAGCCAACCCTGGGGGTACTCCACGATCACCTTGCGTAGCGTGCCAATAACACCGCTGCGTACCATATGCCGGGCCTGCCAGACCATGGGATAACCTAGGTAAGTGTGCGCGAGACCATAGTGGCCGGGGCTGTCGCTCACCACGGCTTCAAGCGCCAGGACTTCGGCCAGGTTCAGCGCTGCGGGCTTTTCGCTGAAGACATGAAAGCCCGCCTGTAGCGCCTGGCTGGCAATGGGGGCATGTAAATGATTGGGGGTGACGATAACCAGCAATTCCATCCGTTGATCAAAGGGCAATGCCTGTTCCGCCGCCAGCATGTGCTGCCAGTCGATGTAGCAACGGGAAGCGGGCAAACCCAATGCAATGCCAGTGTCGCGGTTATTCTCGGGGTCGCGGCTGAAGGCACCGCATACCAGCTCATAACAACCATCAAGCCCGGCGGCCTGACGGTGAGCCTGGCCGATAAAAGCGCCCTCGCCGCCTCCGACAAACCCCATTCTGATTTTTGACGCCGCAGCACGCATGGCAAGTCTTCCTTTGTTGGGCGGTTTACACGCAAGATGTAACCGGTTACATCCAGCCGGAAATTTAGGCTCAGTTGCTCGCGGTGTCAAACCCTGACTGCGGTAAACTCGCCAACTGCTGCTCTGATAGTGAGGTTGTCTTGTCCAATATTCGTGAAGTCGCCCGCCTGGCCGGTGTCTCGGTGGCCACCGTGTCCAGGACCCTGGCCTCCCCCGAACGGGTGCTCCCAAAGACCCGCGACAAAGTCATCGCCGCCGTGGAACAGGCCGGCTACCGCCCAAACCGCATGGCGGTGCAGTTTCGCTCGCGACGCACCGGCAACCTGGTGATTCTGGTGCCGGCCATTGCCAACACGTTCTTTGCCCGAGTCATCAGTGGTGCGCAGCAAGCCGCACAAGCGGCGGGTTATCGGCTGTTGTTGTGCGACACCCAGGGCCAGGAAGAGATCGAGAAACAATTTGCCGAACTGGTCTATGCCCACCAGGCCGATGGGGTAATTCAGCTACGAGCATCCGACCCGTTTACTGCCAGTTGCGACTCCCCGCCCCTGGTCAACGCCTGCGAGGTCATCCAGAACGGTCGCCACCCCACCATCAGCCTCGATAATCGGGGTGCGGCCAAGGCCATGACTCAACACTTGATTGACCTGGGCCACCGCCGCATCGGCTTGATCAAAGGTCCAAAAAGCAGCCCACTGACCCAGGATCGCGTAGCCGGTTATGAAGCGGCTTTGTATGATGCCGGCATCCCCCATGACGCGGCCCTCATCTGCCACGGTGACTTCACTGTGCAAGCCGGTTTCGAGGGTGCGGGCATGATGCTGGACCTGCCCGATCGCCCCACCGCGTTGTTCTGCGAAAACGATGAAATGGCCATAGGGGCGTTGAAACGCATCAAGCAGCAGGGCCTGCAGGTGCCGCAGGATATGTCCCTGGTAGGTTTTGATGACATTCCTTTTGCCGCCTACTGCGACCCGCCGTTGACTACCATTGCCCAGCCTGCGCAAACATTTGGTCGCCTGGCCGTTGAAATGCTGATCGCGCTGATCGAGAAAAAGGCTCTGCCACAACGCCATGTCGTGCTGCCGTTCGAGTTGGCATTGCGCGACAGTACGTCGGCACCGAGTCGCACCTGATGCAGCTTTCGTTAAAGCCCGACCACTGCAGGAACGAGGGGGACGCCTAGTTCTTGCTCGCAAAAAACCTCAACGATAACGTGTGCATCCTGGATCAACGCGTCGCCTATGATTTCTTCGCGAGCAAGCTCGCTCCTACAGCAGGCTACGAGGCTTTTTCTCTCAACCTGTATAACCTGTCCATGCACGATAAAAACAACAAGTGTGGAGCGCCTTTCATGCGTCAACTACCCTCCCTCACCATGCTGCGGGTCTTTGAAGAGGTCGCGCATCACCGCAGCTTCAGCCAGGCTGCGTTGGGCCTGAACGTCACCCAGGGCGCGGTCAGCCGCCAGATCAAACAGCTGGAAGACTACCTCGGCGTGGCGTTGTTCGTGCGCACGTCCAGAGGCCTGGAACTGACAGGCCCCGGCGCCGCACTGGCGCCTCACCTGGGCCAGGCTTTTGATCATATCGAACGAGCGCTGCTCGCCGTGCGTGTACCCAATCTGCGCCAACGCCTGCGCATCCTCGCACCACCGACCTGGGCCACCCGTTGGCTGTCGGCGCACTTGCGCGAATTCTGCCTGCGCTACCCGGATATCAGCCTCAGCGTGACCCAACAAAACAGCCACGACAGCCTGGCGGAGATTGACTGCCAGATTCGCTTCGGCCTCAAGGCCGACAGTCACTGCGCCAGTCAATTACTGGTGATGGAGCGGCACATTGCGGTGGCCAGCCCGCAGCTTTTTATCGGTGATCAAGCGCCGAACCTGCATCAGTCTCCGTTGTTGCACATCCTGCACGATGGCAAGCGCTTGAAGGTCTGGGAGAATTGGTTGGCGGCGATGGGCCGCGAGGATATTGATGCGGATCAAGGCCTTGAATTCAGCACCCTTGACCAGGTGATTCACACCGCGCTGGCAGGGGGTGGCCTGGCAGTGATCGACCGACAAATGATCGAGCGTGAACTGGCCAACGGCAGCCTGTTGCCGATCACCCCGGTGGAGGTGGTCGGCCCGTATGGTTATTGGCTGGATGTGTCAAACGACAAGCAGGGGTTATCCAAGGTGCGGTTGTTTACTGAGTGGTTGAACCGGGTGAGCAACCCCTGAAGCGGAGGTTGGAGCCTTGCCGGCCTGACTCAAGGTCAGCGCCTTGGTTTCCGGTGCCCAGGCCCAGGAGATGATCGCCCCCAATACCAGAATGGCCGCCAGAATACCCATGGTGGGGCTCAAGCCAATGCCGGCCACACTCACCGGCAACAGAAAAGTACTGACCGCCGAGCCCAACCGGCTCACCGCCGTCGCCAGGCCGATTCCGCTGGCGCGCACTTCGGTGGGGAAACTCTCGGCTGGAAACACGCCCACCAGGTTACTCACCGCCGACAACACCAAGGTAAACACACCAAACACCAACACCATCAACCACGCCATGTTCCCCGGCAACACTGCCAACAGAAACAACGCCACCGCGAGGATGATGAACGAATTGATCAGGAACCCGCGCCGGGAGAACTTCACGGTGCACCAGATGCCGAACAATGCCCCAATGATCAGCAACAGGTTGAGCATCAACTCGGTGCCAAACCCTTCAGCCAAGCCCATCTTCTGCAAAATCGAGGGCAGGAAGGTGTAGATGGCGAAGTACGGCATGACGATGCAGACAAAGAACAAGCAGTTGAAGGCTGTGCGCTTGCGGTACTCACGACTGAACAGCACACCATACCCGGAGCGGGTTTTCGCCGGTGGTTCCTCGTCGAGTACCACATTGTCGCCCAAGTGCTTCTTGACGATGGCGCGCGCCTCGGCGATGCGTCCACGGTTGACCAGCCAACGTGGCGATTCTGGGGTACCGATGCGCGCAATCAGGATCAACCCGGCAGGGATCGCCGACGAAGCCAGCATCCAGCGCCAGGCATCATCACCCAGGCTGAGCATGGCCGTACCGACGAACGTCGCCGCGACGTAGCCAAACGTCCAGATCACGCTGAATGAACCCAGCAGCACACCGCGGTGCTTCTTGGGGGAAAACTCCGCCAGCATCGCATGACCGACGCTGAAGTCGCCGCCCAAACCAATACCTATCAGGATTCGGCAGAGAAACAGCCCCATGGCCGTTTCCGCATAAAACTGCATCACCGAGGCCACGGTGATCAGAACGAAGCTGACCAGGAAGATTTTCTGCCGACCCAGGGCGTCGGAGATCCAGCCAAAAAACAGGCTGCCCATAAACAGGCCGATCAGTGCCGAGGCGCCGATCAGCCCTTGCCAGAAAGCATCCAGTTGCATCTGCGGGCTGAGCAAGGTGAAAGCAATCCCGATCAACCCCAGGATATAGCCATCGGTAAAATGCGCGCCGAAGGTCAGGCCGGCGATTTTCAGGTGAAAACGACCGATCGGCAGGTCGTCGATTTTTATTGATTGAGCGGACATGGTGTTCTCCATATTGTTGTTCTTGACGGAGTAACAGCGAGCAAGCCTTCTGTGGGGACGAACTTGCTCGCGCAGATACGTTGTGGCGAGCCGGCTTACCCCGCCCCTACAACCCGCCCATCAGCAGGTATTTGATCTCCAGGTAATCGTCCAGGCCGTACTTGGAGCCTTCACGGCCCAATCCGGACTCCTTGACCCCGCCAAACGGCGCCACTTCCGTGGAAATGATCCCTTCGTTGATTCCCACCATGCCCGCTTCCAGGCCTTCGGCCATGCGCCAGACGCGGCCGATGTCGCGGCTGTAGAAGTAAGCCGACAACCCGAAAGGCGTGTCATTGGCCTGCTGCAGCACTTGCGCTTCATCGGTAAAGCGAAAACAGGCCGCCACCGGGCCGAAGGTTTCCTCCTGGGCGATCAGCATGTCGCCGTGGGCTTCAGTGAGGATGGTCGGTTCAAAGAAGGTCCCGCCCAAGGCATGTCGGCGACCACCGCACAGCAGTTTGGCGCCCTTCTCCAGAGCATCGCCGACATGCGCCTCGACCTTGGCCAGGGCCGCGGCGTTGATCAGCGGGCCTTGTTCGGTTTCGCCTTCCAGCGCGCTGCCGACGCGCATGGCTGATACCGCCTGGGCGAGTTTTTGGGTGAAGGCATCGTAGACGCCGTCCTGGATAAAGAAGCGATTGACGCACACGCAGGTCTGCCCGGTGTTACGGAACTTCGAGGCCATGGCGCCTTTGACGGCGGCATCCAGGTCGGCGTCGTCGAACACAATGAACGGCGCGTTGCCGCCCAGTTCCAGGGAGACTTTTTTCAACGTATCGGCCGCCTGGCGCATCAACAGCTTGCCCGTACGGGTCGAGCCGGTGAAGGACAGTTTGCGCACCACGCTGGACGCTTGCAGGGCGCCACCGATGGCTACGGCGTCACCGGAAACAATGTTGAAAACACCTGGGGGAATGCCTGCCTGCTCGGCCAGCACTGCCAGGGCGAAGGCCGACAGCGGTGTTTCCTCCGAAGGCTTGAGCACCATCGTGCAACCTGCCGCCAGTGCCGGGCCGACTTTGCGGGTAACCATGGCCAGTGGGAAATTCCACGGCGTGATAGCGGCAACCACGCCAATGGCTTCCTTGGTGACGATGATCCGGGCATCGGCCTTGTGGCTGGGAATCACGTCGCCATAGGCGCGCTTGGCTTCCTCGGCAAACCATTCCAGGAAGCTGGCGGCATAGATCACTTCGCCCATCGCTTCGGCGAGAGGCTTGCCCTGCTCCAGGCTGAGCAAATTTGCCAAGTCCTTTTGATTGCTCAGCATCAATTCGCTCCAGCGCTTCAGGCACTGGCTGCGTTCCTTGGCCGTGAGTTTGCGCCACGCGGGCAAGGCCCGGTTGGCGGCATCGATGGCCAGGTTGGTGGCTTCGGCGCCGGCACGCTGCACATCGGCAATCAGCTCGGCATTGGCCGGATTGAGTACCGGATACGTCTGGCCACCGCTGGACCATTGCCCATTGATGAAATTGCCCTTGCGGATCAGCGAATTCATGCGACGCCCTCAATCAAGTCAAAGCGCTCCAGACCCGGACGGGGGCTGCGCAAAATGCGGTTGCCAGCGGTGTAGTCGTTGATCACATCGCATGGCGTGTAATTGCGTTCCAGTTCATGCAGCTCTTCGGCATCCAACCGGGTGTCGAGGGCCGCCAGGGCGCTGTCGAATTGCTCGGTGGTGTCGGCGCCCACCAGCATGCAGTCCACACCTGCGTGGTGAACGACCCAGGCCTGGGCAATCTGCGCGTTGGAGACACCACGGGCGCGGGCGACACGCTGCACCGAATGAGCGATATCGAACGACGCCTGGTCGCAGTACATCTGCTGGGTAAATAAATCGGTCTGGTTGCGGTTCGACTGCACCTCACCGGTGAGCAAGCCACGCGCCAGCGGGCTGAACACCGAGACGCCCAGGCCTTGGTCGCGGCAGAACGGGATCATCTCGCGCTCTTCCTCGCGGTAGGCGCAGTTCAGTTGCAACTGCATATTGATCGGCTTGACCCAGCCGTTGCGCTCGCAAGCCATGAGCATCTTCGCCAGTTGCCCGGTGAGCATGGTTGACACACCAATGTAGCGGGCCTTGCCTGCCCGCACGATGTCGTTCAAGGCCTCCATGGTTTCTTCAACCGGGGTGTTCACGTCGAAGTAATGCAGCATGAACACATCGACGTAATCCATGCCCAGGCGCGTAAGGGAGGCGTCGATACTGTCCATGATGTGCTTGCGCGAATGGCCGCAGGCGTTGATCCCGCTGCGAGTGCCGTAGCCGACCTTGGTGGTCACCACGATGTCTTCGCGACGGGCCAGGCGCTTAAGGATGCGCCCCACCACTTCTTCGCCCATACCGGCCGAATAGAAGTCGGCCAGGTCGATGAAATTGATGCCGTTATCCAGCGCGTGGGCGACGATAGGTTCGCTTTGCCGCTCATCGAAGATCCACGGTTTCCAGTCCGGGGTGCCCATGTTCATGGTACCCAGGCACAGGCGCGAGACTTGCAGGCCAGAGTTGCCCAAACGGATGTATTGCATGGGGGTGTCCTCAGGCGTTTGGTGTGTAGAAAGGATTGCTGATGTGATTGACCACATCCGCCAGTTGCGCGGTTTCCGGTTTTCCACTCAGGGCGGCGCGTATCGCCGTGCGGCAGGCGCTGTAGTTGTTCAGGTAAACCGCATCCAGGTCATCGCAGCCCGGGTTGACCCAATTGGCCGTCACAATGGCCCACTCGTCCTCGGCTTCGGGCGGCAAGGTGCCGTCCAACAAGGCTTCCAGCACCGCCTTGGCAATCCCTGCCTGGGAGGCGCCCCAGGTGGCATTGCCATGCAGGTCGCTGCCGATGGCGGCTTTGTTGACATAGAGGGTCATGGGTTTGACTGGGATGTTCGGCTGGGCAATCACCATGAATGGACAATGGCCCTGGCTTGGCGACGCCAGGCTGTTGGCGAAGGCCTGGCCTGCCGGGCCATTGCGCGGGCCAATCAGGATGTTGATGTGCGCGGCATTGACGCCAGGGCCTTCGAAACCTTCGCCGATGTACAGATCAAGTGCTTTCATTTCGCAAACGCTCTTTTGTTGGGGGAGCTGGTTGGCGATTTTTAGCACTGGCAACGACGGCAGCCGTAACCATTAAAAGTCATAGCGATGTGAGTTTTTCTCATGGTCCTGCGACATCAAGCCGTTGCTGCGCGTTGACCATCCTTGTTACACACCATATAGTGTGGCAACAAACAAAGATAACCACTACATAGTGTGCAGGAACGCTTTAAAGCGACCACACTCTGCGCAGTATTTCAATGCCTTGAAGCCTGCAAACAGCACATTTCTTGAACGCGGTGATCAGCAGTCATCCGCCGTCAGAACGAACCACGAAGGAGTATTTCAATGCTGAGTTGGGATGAAGTCGACAACGAAGACACCGGTGCAGCGGTGAT
>NZ_WLYI01000040.1 GCF_009707515.1 Pseudomonas karstica
GCGTGTACTTGGCAATCGTTGAGCACGTGGATGCAAGACGAATCTATGGACAAGTATTTCCAAATATTTGGTATGGTGCAGCGCTTTCCACAAGGACTCAGTGTTCATCCGCAGGGAGCGGCGTCGACCTTCAATGAGATGCTGTAGAAATGCCTGAACCGATACCCATCAAGGATCACGAAAAGGAAAACCGCATGGTCAACAAGCGCCTGTTGGCCTGTGCGCTGTTTGTGGTCGGCATTACCTGCGCCCTGGTAGGTCGCATGTATTTCCTGCAGGTAGTGGAATTTGACTATCACTCCACCATTTCCGAAAACAACCGGCTCCATGTCCTGCCCATCACGCCCTCCCGTGGTTTGATCTACGACCGCAATGGTGTGGTGTTGGCTGATAACCGGCCCAGCTACAACCTGACTATCACCCGTGAACGCGCCCCCGACCTCAAGGGCGAACTGAACTCCATCATCAGCATCCTGCATTTGCCTGTCGAAGACCGGGAGCTGTTCGACAAGGCCATGAAGCAGGCCCGGCATCCTTTCGTGCCCGTGACGTTGTTTTATGAGCTGACTGAAGAGCAGGTCGCTTTGTTGGCGGTCAACGAGTTCCGGCTGCCTGGGGTGGACGTCGCCCCGCAGTTCGTCCGTCACTACCCGTTGGGGGCGCACTTTGCCCACTCCATTGGCTATGTCGGTCGCATCAACGAGAAAGAATCCAAGGCCCTGGACTCGGTGGAGTACCGTGGTACGCAATCGATCGGCAAGACCGGTATCGAGCGCTTCTACGAGTCGCAGTTGCATGGTCACGTCGGTTACGAAGAAGTCGAGACCAACGCTCAGGGCCGTGTCTTGCGAGTGCTCAAGCACACAGACCCGATCCCCGGCAAAAATATCATCCTTAGCCTGGACGTCAAACTCCAGGAAGCCGCCGAAAAAGCCTTGGGGAATCGGCGCGGCTCAGTGGTCGCCCTTGATCCGCAAACCGGCGAAGTCCTGGCCATGGTCAGCAAGCCAAGCTTCGACCCTAACCTGTTCGTTACCGGCATCAGCTTCAAGGAATACGCCGCGTTGCGCGACTCCCCTGACCGGCCGTTGTTCAACCGGGTCTTGCGCGGCCTCTACGCCCCCGGTTCTACTATAAAGCCGGAAGTGGCGATCGCCGGGCTCGACAGCGGTGTGGTCACTGCCCAGACCCGTGTGTTTGACCCCGGTTATTACCAGCTTCCGGACTTCGAGCACAAATACCGCAACTGGAACCACAGTGGTGACGGCTGGGTGGACATGGACGCGGCGATAATGCGCTCCAATGACACCTACTTTTACGACTTGGCCCACAAGCTGGGCATTGATCGCCTGCACGACTACCTGGCTGAATTCGGCCTTGGCCAGAAAGTTTCTTTGGACATGTTCGAGGAATCCGCTGGCTTGATGCCATCACAAGCCTGGAAGCGTGCCACGCGAGGTAAGCCCTGGTTTCCGGGGGAAACTGTAATCCTGGGCATCGGCCAGGGGTACATGCAAGTCACGCCGCTGCAACTGGCCCAAGCTACGGGGCTGATTGCCAACAAAGGCGTGTGGATCCGGCCGCACTTGGCCAAGACCATTGATGGCGTGCCCCCGGTGGACGACCATCCAATGCCCAATGTCGTCCTCAAGGACCCGCGAGAGTGGGAGCAGGTCAACCACGGCATGCAACTGGTGATGCACGATCCACGGGGTATTGCCCGGGCCGCTGCCGCCGGCGCGCAGTATCGCATTGCCGGCAAAAGCGGTACGGCGCAAGTGGTGGCGATCAAGCAGGGCGAGCGCTACAACCGCTTGAAGACCCTGGAGCGTAACCGGGACAACGCCTTGTTTGTCGGTTTCGCCCCGGCGGAGCGTCCAAGAATCGTCATTTCCGTGATGATCGAAAACGGCGAGGCGGGCGGTCGTGTGGCCGGCCCGGTTGTGCGGCAGGTTATGGATGCTTGGTTGCTGGATCAGAACGGTCACTTGAAGCCGCAATACGCGGCCCCGAGTAAGCCGCCGGGCTATCCCCACGTCTGAAGTTGGAAGGCATGAGTCCGTTCATGCCTTCCATTGCTCACACTGCTCAAGCCCTTCGTGAGACAGCCACGGCACATCATGGGACGTCCATATATGGCACGTCGGTTGCGTTCCTGGGTCGTCATCCAGCGTCGCAACCCGCACGATCACATGGGGCTGATGCTCTCGTTCAGCCATCAGATGCGAACCGCATCGCGAGCAGAAGTGCCTGAGCTTGCCCGGCGAAGATTCGAAGGACGATAAAAACTCCACACCCTGAGACCAGCGAAAGTGCTCGCGCATCACGCCTGCCGTGGTGACGAAAGCGGCTGCGT
The DNA here is from genome assembly GCF_009707515.1 of Pseudomonas karstica. Classification (GTDB taxonomy): domain Bacteria; phylum Pseudomonadota; class Gammaproteobacteria; order Pseudomonadales; family Pseudomonadaceae; genus Aquipseudomonas; species Aquipseudomonas karstica. The sequence continues at coordinate 2,357 of NZ_WLYI01000040.1, forward strand.
GGACCTTGCGGCAACTGTGGCAATGGCAATGGCTGATGGGCATATCCAGGCTATCCGCCTGGTAATGCACGGTTTTGCAAAAGCAGCTGCCATGGAGCAGTTTTACTGGGTTGTGCATAGCATATCGGCCTTATCGGAAGGAACCTCGGTCTACCATCTACCTTGCGGTTTGATGGAGTGGCAGCGCAATGCGTAATTTATAGGTTGCGCATTGATCGATGTCGCCTACTGTCAATAGAGGAGGTGACTTATGGATGTACCTGATCGCATTGAACGAAAAGTCCTGCTCAAGGCTCGCCGTGAGCAAGTCTGGCAAGCGCTGACCGACGCCGAGCAGTTTGGCAATTGGTTCGGGATCGCCCTTTCGGGCAAACAGTTTGTCGCAGGCCAGTCGATTGAGGCCCGTATTACATTCCCAGGTTATGAGCATGTCGTGTGGAAAGCCAGAGTCGAACGTCTTGAGCCGCAAACACGGTTCTCTTTCAGTTGGCACCCTTACGCGGTAGAGGAAGGGGTCGACTACGGCTCGGAAACTCCGACACTGGTGGAGTTCACCCTGGAGGACCATCCCGAAGGTATCTGGCTTCGGGTGGTCGAGTCAGGGTTTACCGCGATCCCCAAGGCTCGCCGTGAGAAAGCCTTCAAGATGAACTCCCGAGGTTGGGATGAGCAGATGAATAATATCGAAGCTTATCTTGCCTGACTCCCATAGCGTCGTGAGCCGTGGTGAACTCCAGGGTATAGATCAACTGTTCCTTGGCCTGGCAGTCGATACACGACCGACGAAAACGAACCCCTGGCGCCAAACTTGATCACAACAGTATCGACAGCTGTCTGACAAGGAGAACGTCCATGCCCCGTAAAGGCCCGTGCCCGGGATTTATCCCACCGTATATTCTCCACCGCTTGATCGACCATGGCTCCGAGTGGCAGCGTTCTCGGGCGCTCAATACGCTGACTCATATACGCCAGCTACTCCCCAATCCCGGCGTTGCACCGGTGATCGGTGCCAGGGCGGAGCAAGTCACGCCCGGTGCCCTGAAACGCCATATCTACGATGCTCAGCACCTGACTGTATTGCCCGGCGCCCTGGCGCGGGACGAGGGTCAGAGGGCCAGTGGCGATGCGGCGGTGGACGAGGCCTATGATGCGCTGGGGGCTACCCACGATTTTTTCTGGCAGGTCTATGGACGCGACTCCATCGACAACCGAGGCCTGGCACTGACTGGCACCGTGCATTATGGCGAAGGCTACGACAATGCTTTCTGGAATGGTGCGCAGATGGTCTTCGGTGACGGTGATGGCGAGGTGTTCCAGCGCTTCACCCGATCCCTGGATGTCGTGGCCCACGAACTGACCCACGGTATCATCGAGAGCGAGGCGAGCCTGGTCTACCGTAACCAGTCCGGGGCACTCAATGAGTCAATCTCCGACGTGTTCGGTGTCCTTACCAGGCAATACGTCCTCAAGCACACCGCGGACCAAGCCGATTGGCTGATCGGTGCCGATTTGCTCACAGACAAAGTCAAGGGCAAGGGCCTACGCTCCATGTCTCACCCTGGCACCGCCTATGATGACCCGGTACTGGGCAAGGATCCGCAACCGGCCCATATGCGTGACTTCATTGTTACCCAGGATGACAACGGCGGGGTACACCTGAATTCCGGTATTCCCAACCGGGCGTTTTACCTGGTGGCGACGCAATTGGGAGGGGCGGCCTGGGAACAGGCGGGACAGATCTGGTACGACACCCTGTGCGATAAGCGCCTGGACAACGATGCGGACTTCCAGGCATTTGCCACACTGACCCTTGAACATGCCCGCGAACGTTTTGGCGCGGTCCAGGGTACGGCGGTACAGAAAGCCTGGGCGGGCGTGGGTGTGAATCTGGCGTGAGGAGAATGCAATGAAAGAGTTACCACCCTTGGGCAACGATGCCACTGTTCGACTTTCTCGCCAGGGTGGCGTGACGGCCATGTTGAGTCGACCTCGTGAAATCGAGTTTGCCCAATGTAGCCTGGATGAGCGTGAGCAGATCTGCAGCCTGCTCAAGGGCTGCCTGCCATTGACCTCGTCTGAGTCGGGGCGAGGCGATCAGCGCTTCTATCAAATCGAAGTGCGCTTTCGTCAGGATGAGCGCGATGACCAGTTGATGCTCCAGGTACCTGAAGAGCAGGCACCTGGAGAGTTGGTGCTGTTATGGGATAAGGGGCAGGTATCCTGATCTTCCTTCGCTTTTGTCGGATTGCTATCGGTGTGAATGCAGGAAATTTCCGTTAACGTGCCGCGTTTTGCGGGATGCCGAGTAGAATCACGCCCTGAAAATGATTCTTGAGGTGCGGTACGGTGGATTTACAGCAGGGTTTTGTCCTGACCCGGCATTGGCGCGATACCCCGTCAGGGACGCAGGTCAGTTTCTGGCTGGCCACCGATCAAGGTCCGAGGTATATCTGCCTACCTGTGCAGCCTTCGGTGATGTTTATCCCTCTCGCCCACCGCACACCCACCGAGTTGCTGCTCAAGGGCGAGCGCGATGTCGAACTGCGGCCTCTTGAGCTGTGCGACTTTCACCACCGCCCGGTCATGGGGCTCTACACTCGTCAGCATCGTCAATTGATGGATCTGGAAAAGCGCCTGCGCAAAGCTGGTGTGGATGTCTATGAAGGCGACGTGCGCCCCCCTGAACGCTACATGATGGAGCGCTTTATCACCGCTCCGGTCTGGTTCGACGGCACGACAAGCGACAGTGGAATACTGGTGGATGCGCAGATGAAGCCCGCACCCGATTACCGTCCGCCGCTGAAGCTGGTGTCTCTGGACATCGAGACCACCGCCCAGGGCGAGCTGTATTCCATCGCCCTGGAAGGCTGTGGCGAGCGCCAGGTCTATATGCTCGGCCCGCCCAACAAGGGCGACGCGGTGGACTTCAAACTTGACTACTGCGACACCCGTGCGCAACTGCTCGAATGTCTGAATCTGTGGCTTGCCACCCATGATCCCGATGCAATCATCGGCTGGAACCTGGTGCAATTCGACCTGCGGGTCCTCCATGAACATGCCCAGCGCCTGAACGTGCCGCTGCTGCTGGGCCGTGGCGGCGATGCCATGGCCTGGCGCGAACACGGCAGCCGCAACCACTATTTCGCCGCGGCGGCGGGGCGGTTGATCATCGACGGTATCGAAGCGCTACGCTCGGCTACCTGGAGCTTTGAGTCCTTCAGCCTGGAAAACGTCGCCCAGACCTTGCTCGGCGAAGGTAAGTCTATCTCCACACCTTACCAGCGCATGGATGAAATCAACCGCATGTTCGCCGAGGACAAGCCCGCCCTGGCGCGCTACAACCTCAAGGACTGCGAATTGGTGACGCGAATTTTCCAGAAGACCGACCTGCTCAAGTTCCTCCTGGAGCGGGCCAGCGTTACCGGGTTGCCGGCAGACCGCAATGGCGGCTCGGTGGCCGCTTTCACTCACCTGTATATGCCGCTGATGCATCGCCAGGGGTTTGTCGCACCGAATCTGGGAGACAAGCCACCTCAAGCCAGCCCCGGCGGATTTGTCATGGACTCGCGCCCCGGTCTCTACGAATCGGTGCTGGTGCTGGACTACAAAAGTCTTTATCCATCGATCATCCGCAGCTTCCTGATCGACCCTGTAGGCCTGATTGAAGGGTTGCGTCATCCCGGCGACAGCGAGTCGGTGGAAGGCTTTCGTGGTGCGCGTTTTTCCCGTACCCGGCATTGTTTGCCGGCGATTGTTGCTCGGGTGTCAGAAGGGCGTGAAGTGGCCAAGCGCGAACACAATGCACCATTGTCCCAAGCCTTGAAAATCATCATGAACGCGTTCTACGGTGTCCTCGGCTCCAGCGGTTGCCGATTTTTCGATACACGGCTGGCATCGTCCATTACCCTGCGCGGCCACCAGATCATGCGCCAGACCCGCGAACTGGTCGAAGCCCAAGGTTACGAAGTGATCTACGGCGACACCGACTCCACTTTCGTCTGGCTTGGCAACGCCCATTCCCAGGCGGATGCCGCGCGTATCGGCCAGGACCTGGTGCAGCACGTCAATCAATGGTGGCGCGAACGTCTGCTCAATGAGTTCGGCCTGCAGAGCGCCCTGGAATTGCAATACGAAACTCACTTCAGCCGCTTCCTGATGCCCACCATTCGTGGCGCGGAAGAAGGCAGCAAGAAGCGCTATGCCGGCCTGGTCATCCGTGCCGATGGCAGTGAAGAAATGATCTACAAGGGCCTGGAAACCGTGCGCAGCGACTGGTCGCCCCTGGCCCGACAGTTCCAGCAGGAACTCTACCAACGGATCTTTCACCGCCAGCCTCACCAGGATTACGTGCGCGATTATGTATGCCGTACCTTGAGCGGTGAGTTCGATGAGCTGCTGATCTACCGCAAGCGCCTGCGCCGGCAATTGGGCGACTACGAACGCAACGTTCCGCCCCACGTGCGCGCTGCCCGGTTGGCGGATGAATACAACGACCGCCAAGGGCGCCCGCGCCAGTATCAGAATGGCGGTTGGATCAGCTATGTGATCACCGTCAACGGCCCGCAACCTTTGGAAGTGCGCCAGGCACCGATTGATTACGACCACTACGTTACGCGGCAACTGCAACCGGTGGCCGATGCGATTCTGCCGTTTGTAAACGATGACTTTGCCACCTTGGTCGGTGGCCAGATGGGACTCTTCTGAAAGACTTGCATTGAGGTTGCGAGAGCCTGCAATCTTGGCTTCCGACCACCACCACAGGGTGCAGTATCCTCAATGGGTTCAGCGTGAGGTCAGATCGGCCTCATGGCTCAGTTCTTCTACCAGCTCATCCATCCGGTCGGCAATTTTTGGCGTGGTCGACAGCACAAAACCCTTCTGGGTGCCTATGTAGGTCTCGACGATATACAGCGTATCGCCTACGTCCAGCCCCAGTTCCTGCAAGGCTTCATCCGGCAGGCGGATGGCACCGTCGCCGTCCCAGTCTTCGATGGTGACTTGTTTGCTGTGCATGATGGATTTTCCGTTAAGCGATTGAGCGTCCCAGCCTAACACTTCGACTATCTGCCAGGAGGTTCAATACCATGTATACCCTCTACGGAACCCAAGGCGCCGGTTCGTGCATGATCGAGATCGCTCTACAGCGTTGCGAAGTGCCATGGCATCAGGTCGATGCCTGTTCCTGGGAAGACACCGTGGGCAGCAAGGCACTGGCCAGGATCAATCCGCTTAAACAGATCCCCACCCTGCAACTGCCCGATGGCAGCGTGCTGACGGAAAGCGCGGCGATATTGATTCACCTCGGCCTGGCGTTCCCCGCTTCAAACCTGCTGCCTGCCAACGCTGCGCAGGTTATTCGTGGCCTGGTGTATATCGCTGCCAACTGTTACTCGGCAATCGGTATCATCGACTATCCACAACGTTGGCTGGACAGCGCAGACGAAAGGTTGCAAGCGCAACTGGTGGCAGGTACTCGCCGGCATCTGCACTTGGCCTGGGAGATGTTTGCCGATCAATTTGCCGGGCAATTGTTTAACGCATCCGATGTCCCGAATGCCTTGGGGATCATGGCCGCCGCCGTTTCTCGCTGGTCAGGTGGCCGAGGAGCGCTGCAGCAGTCGCGACCCGAGTTTGTCCTGAGTCTGGTACAGGTGGATATCGATCCGAACGTGGCGCCGGTGTTTGCCCGGCATTGGCCACAGTGGACTGGGTGATAATTGGACTATGCAATCAGAAGAAACAATGAGCCCTGAGGGCTCCAACCCCTTGCACCACGGGCATCCTGACCTACTCTTTCTGAAAGTCTTGTAGGAATCATCCTTGAATTTGACTGTCGCAGACATGAAACTCAAGAACCCTGTACGGAATTCAAAGGAGGTGTGCATGTTTATCCGGTCGCTGACCCTGGCTACTTTGGTGGCTTTTACGGGGCCGCTGTTGGCTGCCGATAACCGAGGCCCGCTGGAACAGGATCAAGGCAAGTTTCGCCCGCTGATTGTCATTGCGCCCAGCTCCATTGACCCAACGCAAGTCAAGCTCAAGGAAGACCTCGAAAAGGCTGACAACAAGCAAAAGTTCACCGAGCGCAACATGGTGCTCTACACCGTCAACTACACCAACATCGGCACCGTCGGCCAGCGTGATGGCAAGGATTTGGGCGCCCAGGACACCAATGCCCTGATCCGCGCACTCAAGCTCGGCGCCAGCACCGGCACCAAGGTGATCCTGGTGGGCAAGGATGGCGAGAAGAAACTCGAGAAGACCGTACCGCCGGATACCCTCGACCTGGCGGAGTTTTTTGGCGCTGTCGACATGATGCCAGCGGCTGAAAAAGACGCTGTGGCTCCCGCTGAACCAGAACCTGTGGCACCGGCCTCCGGCAAGGCAGGCACTAAAGCAGGTAAGGGCACCAAGCAGGCCGCCCCACAAGTATTGGAAGACTGAACGCTACATCCCTCGTAGGCGCTTGCTCCTACAAGAAACCTGCCTTAGCCCAAGCGTGTCGCCGCCCGTGCTGCGATCTCGCTGCGGGTCTTGCGTGACTCCACCGTGCGCTTGTTGGCTTCCTCCAGCACATGTGCAGGTGCGGTGTCCGGGCGGCCGGCGTTGAACGGCGGGGCAGGGGCATATTCCAACTGCAATTGCACCAGTTGCGCCGCCGCTTCGCTGTACAGCTCTGCCGCCAGGGTCAGGGCAAAATCAATCCCGGCGGTGATCCCGCCGCCCGTAAACAGATTGCCGTCGCGCACCACGCGCTCCTGCACCGGGAGCGCACCCAGGGTGGCCAGTATGTCGTGAAAGGCCCAATGGGTCGTCGCCCGCCGTCCGCGTAGCAGGCCCGCCGCCCCTAACACCAGCGACCCGGTACAGACCGATGTCACGTAACGCGCGGTCAGGGATTGCACATTGAGGAAGTCCAGGGTTTGCGGATCCTCCATCAAGGCACCGACACCAGAGCCCCCCGGAACGCAGATCACATCCAGCACAGGGCATTGCCCATAAGTCATGGTTGGCGCGAACACCATCCCGGTGCTGGAAGTGATGGGGGCGAGATCTTTCCAGATCAGATGGAGTTTCACATCCGGCAAGGACCCCAGCACATCGTAGGGGCCGGTCAAGTCCAGCTGTTGAATACCGGGGAACAACAGGAAACCGATTTGCAAGGTCATGGTGAAACTCCGCATAAGGGATAGACGGCTTCACTTTAGTGGCCTACGCTTGGCGAATACGCCATTAACCCCACGAATTGCGCCAAGCATGCCAAAAATCATCCATGTCCTCGCTTTTCCTAATGTGCAAGTGCTTGACGTTACCGGACCGCTACAAGTGTTTGCCTCGGCCAATGATTTGGCGCGCCAGCAAGGGTTACCGTTGCCGTACGCTATCAGTGTGATTGCCTCTCAGGCAGAGCCGGTGATGACTTCCGCCGGCCTGGCGTTGGTGGCCGAGCCATTGCCTGCAGCAGATGCACCCTGCGACACCTTGGTGATTGCCGGTGGTTGGGGCGTGTACGGCGCCGTTGAGGATCCTGCGCTGGTGGATTGGGTTCGGCAAAAAGCCGTGCATTCGCGACGCATGACGTCGGTGTGCACCGGCGCTTTTTTACTGGCCGCCAGTGGCCTGTTGGACGGTTGCCGTGTGGTGACCCACTGGACACGCTGCGAAGCATTGGCGCTCAAATATCCGAAGTTGCAGGTCGAAGCCAATCCGATTTTTATCCAGCAGGGCTCGCTATGGACCTCGGCCGGGGTCACCGCGGGTATTGACTTATGCCTGGCCCTGGTCGAGCAAGATCTGGGGCGCGACACGGCATTGGAAGTGGCGCGGCACCTGGTGGTGTTTCTCAAGCGCCCAGGCGGGCAATCGCAATTCAGCGTGACGTTGTCCCTGCAAAAGGCCGGCAATCGTTTCGCCGAGTTGCACGCCTGGATTACCGAGCATTTGAATCTGGACCTGAACATCCCGACCCTGGCCGCTCAGGTGGGCATGAGCGAGCGCAGTTTTGTGCGTCATTACCGCACCATAACCGGCCAGACTCCGGCGCGGGCCGTGGAATTGATACGGGTGGAAACCGCTCGCAGGCAACTGGCCGACAGCGGCGCGTCCATCAAGCGCATTGCCGTACACTGCGGTTTCGGCAGCGAAGAAACCATGCGACGCAGTTTTCTACGGGCATTATCGGTGACGCCCCAAGCCTATCGCGAGCGGTTTTCAGGTACTGTCGAGTAACTCAAGGATCGCCTCAAGTGTCGCTTGCGGCGCTTCCTGGGGAATATTGTGGCCAACCCCTGCCAGGATCCGTCGCCGATAAAACCCGCTGAAGCACCCCAGGTCTTCATCTTCCACCGAGGCCGGTCCCACCCCGTCATCCGCGCCGCATAAGGAAATACTGGGCGCCGAAATTGGCGGTGGCTGCACCAGTGCCTGCTCAATCTCTTCCAGCGCCGGATCGCCAGGGGCATACATGAACCGATGGCGATAAGAGTGAATCACCACCTCGACAAAGTCCGGGTTATCAAACGAAGACGCCGTCTTGCCGTACAGGCTCGGCCCCTTGACCCAGGACGGCGACCACAGCGCCCACAACAGCTCACACAACTCGCGACGGTTGGCGGTCAACCCGTCAACGCCGCGCTGGGTGTGAAAGTAGTACTGGTACCACAACCGATGCTCGGTGATGGGGGCTCGGGGCTTGATGGACTGGGCAATGTCCTGAATGTTGTAGCCATCGCCCGTTACCAGTGCGCGCACTCGGTTTGGCCACAAGGCGGCGACGATGCAGGCGGCGCGCCCGCCCCAGTCATAACCCACCAGCGTGGCCTGGGGGATAGCCAGGGCATCCATGAAGTCCAGAAGATCCTTGGCCAGCGCCGCCTGCTGGCCGGAACGCATCACCTCTGCGTTGATAAACCGTGTAGGGCCGTAGCCCCGCAGGTAAGGAACTAGCACTCGATAACCCCGCTCGGCCAACACCGGCGCAATTTCGTCATAGCCCCGGGGGTCGTAGGGAAAGCCGTGCAGAAGAATCACCACCTCGCCCTCGGCCTGGCCGTGGGCTTCATAGGCCATATCGAGCATCGTGGTACGCACGTTATGCAGTGGCGCGATGGTGTTCATCGGTGCTCCTTTCAGGTAGCGCAAGACATACCGACTTTAACCGTAAAGCGGCCTGAATGCTCATGGAGCAGCAACGCCGTTCGGCGTTTGGCAGATCACCCCTCAAGGTTGCCAGACCGTCTTCTCACCATTCAACTTACGATCCAGAAACGTCGCCGCACTGATCAGCGCCAGGTGGCTCAACGCCTGGGGCGTGTTGCCCAAGTGCCGGGCCTGGCTGTCGAATTCCTCGGCATACAGTCCCAGTGGATTGGCGTATCGCAGCAGTTGTTCAAACTCCAGATGCGCCTTTTCCAATTGCCCGGCGCGGGCCAGGCACTCCACGTACCAAAACGAGCAGGCGGCAAACGCGCCTTCGGTGCCTTGCAGCCCGTCGATCTGGCTGTCGTCGTTGCGGTAGCGATAGACCATGCCATCGCGCACCAGGCTCTTCTGGATCGCTTCCAGCGTCGACAACCAGCGTGGATCGGTGGCGGCAACGAAGCGTACCAAGGGCATTAGCAGCATCGATCCATCCAGGGCAGTGCTGCCTATGTGTTGCACAAAATGCCCGCGTTCCTCATTCCAGAAGTTGCTCCAGATATCCTGGTAAATGGCCTGGCGGGTCTGGTCCCAGCGGGCGAACGGGGCGGGCAGCGAGCGTTTCGAAGCCAGGCGAATGGCGCGGTCCAGGGCCACCCAGCACATCAGTCGCGAATGCAGGAAATGGTGCTGCTCGCCACGCATTTCCCAGATACCGACGTCCTGCCGGTTCCAGGTCTCGCACACTTGATCCACCACTTCAATTGTATGTTTCCAGCCCTCATGGGAGATGGCTTCGCCGTACTTGTTGACCAGGTACACGGCGTCCATCAGTTCGCCGAAAATATCCAGTTGCAGTTGCTCATACGCCAGGTTGCCAATGCGCACCGGTTGCGCGCCAGCGTGGCCCGAGAGGTGAGTCAATTCGGTTTCCGGCAGTTCCTGGCGGCCGTCAATGCCATACAGGATGTTGATTTTCATCGATTGGCCATGACAATCGCTGACTCGCCCACGCAACCAACGCATGTAGCTGTTGGCTTCGTCGACAAAGCCCAGGCGCATAAAGGCGTAGACGGTGAACGAGGCGTCGCGGATCCAGGTATAGCGGTAGTCCCAGTTGCGCTCGCCGCCTAGGGTTTCCGGCAGGCCGAAGGTTGCCGCGGCGAGAATTGCGCCGTGTTTGCGTGAGGTCAGAAGCTTCAAGGCCAGGGCCGAACGGTTGACCGTTTCGCGCCAGCGTCCACGGTAGTTGGACTGGGCGATCCAGCCACGCCAGAACTTCAGGGTGCGTTCCAGGCACAGGTCGGTGTCGTCGCTTCTGACCCGGGGGTCTTCCCGGGCGCCAAGGACAAATTCGGCGCCCTGTTCCTGTTCCAGGGTAATGCTGGCGACCGCAGCGTCACCGTCGATCTGCAAGTCGTGGCTGCTGGCCAGGCGCAGGCCGGGTTGATCGGTTGCTTCAAAACAGACATCACCGTTGTCGAGGGAGGCGTGGGTCTGGGCACGAGCGTAGTCATGACGTACCAGGCAACGCAGGCGAACCGTCGCTTTCCCGCTGACTACCCGCACCCGGCGGATCAGCAAGGGTAAATCTTCGACGTCGTCGCTGATAGTCAACAGATCAGTGATCTCCACCACGGCCTCATCGCTCAGCCAGCGGGTTTGCAAGACATTGGTATCGGGCAGGTAGATCTGCTCGCGGCGGGCGCCGGGCAAGTCTGGCGCGAGCTGGAAAATCCCGGCGGTGGGGGAGTCCAGCAATGAGCAAAAGATCGAGGGGCTATCGAACTCCGGCCAACAGAAAAAGTCGATGCTGCCCTTGTCGTTGATCAGTGCCGCACTGCGCATGTCGCCAATGATGCCGTGGGCATCAATCGCGCTTTGGGGTTCGTTCAAATCAACCATTGTGGCGCCGCTCCTAGTAAGAGCCTTGGGGATAAGGACTCATGCCGTCGTCGATGAACAGGAGCACTTGTTGTTCCAACGAGATGCGCATTGCCTATCCCATCATGAATCAGAGTATCCAGTTAGCTGACTGGCTGCGTGCAATGGAAGTTCACCGGTTGTCTGAAATACGACGATGGCTGTCCATATCTATCGTTTTCGCCACAAGGCTTTTCGCTAGACTCCAGGCCTGTGTGATGTGAGAGCTGCCAATGACGACCCCACCCCAAACCAAGCCCTGGCTTGAGGCCTATGCCGACAACTATCACAACGATGAAGTGGTGCACCCCCATTGCCATGCCCAGGCGCAGTTGATTCACGCAGTCTCGGGTGTGATGGTGGTCAGCACCGCCCAAGGCAGTTGGCTGGTACCATCCGGGCATGCGTTGTGGGTACCCGCCATGACAGCCCATGAAATTCGCATGGCGGGCGAGGTGCACATGCGCACGCTGTTCTTGATGCCCGAGGCCGAGCCGGGTTTGGGGAGAAGTTGCCAAGTGATCGAAGTGTCGGCACTGCTGCGGGAACTGATCGTTGCCGCCACCCTGATTGTCGGCAGAGGCAGTCCGCGCTTGCAGGCCATGATCGAATTGATCCGCATGGAGCTGATCGCTGCGCCGGTGGTGGCGATGCATGTTCCGGTTCCCGGTGAGGTGCGGTTGGCCAAACTGTGCACCCACTTTATCCGCAACCCGTCCGACGACAGCAGCCTGGAATCCTGGGCCGATACGTTGAACATGAGCGCTCGGACCCTGAGCCGGATTTTTCAGCGTGAACTGGGTATGAGCTTCGGCGAATGGCGCAAACGCGCACGGCTGGCCCTGAGCCTGAAATTGCTGGCGCAAGGCGCGTCAATTCTGGAAGTGGCCCTGGAACACGGCTATCAGAGCCCGAGTGCGTTCAGTGCTATGTTTCGCCGTTCGCTGGGGTATCCACCGAGTCATTTTCGGCCAGGTGCTTAGCCGCGAAGGCTGTCGTTGCGTTAAGCAAACATATTGTCCATTTAGCGACGATACATGGCCTTGGCGCGGGCGAATCTGCTAAGGCAACTGCCTAATCTGCAAGGCTCATTCTTGAGCGAGCCTTGTGATGTCGATCCGTGTTTTTTTTCTCCCTTCCATTTGGGTGATAGCACTTGGGCTGGCCGGTTGCAGTGCTACTTCCAGCGGGCCGTCGAGGTTGGTCGAGGCCCAGCCTGCACTGCGCCTTTCCAGCGAGTCGGCCACGCCGTTGCCCGCTCGTTGGTGGCAGCTTTACCTTGACCCACAGCTCGACGCTCTGGTGGAACGAGCCCTGCGCCATAACAAGAACCTTGAGGCGGCGGCTGCCCACGTCGATGCGCTGCTGGCACGTCTGGAACAGGTCGATGGCGAGCGTTGGCCGTCCACCTCCCTGGACTATGGCCTGGCGTATGGCCGCAGTCGCGATGACCAGACCCTGGCCCAGGCCATCTATCAGCCTGCCGACGGTCAGTGGAGCCATTCACCCGAAATTTCCTTGAGTTACACCCTCGACCTGTGGGGCGAGGTGCGTTATCGCATTGCCGCTGCCCGGGCCGATGCCGAGGCGGCGCGAGCGCTGGAAGATGAGTTGCGGGTGACCGTGGCTGCACAGACCGCCCGTGCCTATGCCCAAGCCTGTGTCTATGGCATGCGGGCGCAGGTGCAGGCCCATTCGGTGCAATTACTGGAGCAGAGTGTCGAGATCACGGGGAAGTTGCAGAAGGCTGGCGTGGCGACCGACTTGGATAAAGTACGTCTGAAGAGCTTGCTGGAAGAAACCCGCGCACCCTTGCCGATGTTTGCCGCGAAACAGAAGAGTGCCCTGTACGAATTGGCGGTGCTCAGCGGCCTGCCATCAAGGCAGGTTGCCACGCACAGTTGTACCCATGGCCCGCAGTTGCGGGCGCCGTTGCCGGTTGGCGATGGCTGGGCCTTGTTGCAACGTCGGGCCGATATTCGCCGTGCCGAGCGGCAATTGCAATCGGCGACGCTGTCCATTGGTGTGGCGCGCGCCGAGCTTTATCCCCGCATTACGTTCGGTGCGATGCTTGGCTCGTCAGCCAGCAGCCTGGGCAAGTTGGGCGGTAGCGATGCCATGGTTTATTCCATCGGTCCCTTGGTGTCCTGGCGCTTTCCCAATCGACAGATTGCCCAGTCACGCATCAAACAGCATCAGGCTCAGGCGCGCCAAGCCCTGGCGCAATTTGACGGCACGGTGCTCACCGCCCTGAAACAGGTCGAGCAGGCCCTGGCGCTGTACCAGGGTGAACAGCAGCGTCGCCAGGCACTGGAGGCCGCGCTGCGCAACAGCCGTCAAGCTCACACACTGGCCAGCCGAAGCTATCGGGCTGGGGCTCTGGGCGCCCTGCAACTGCTGGACAGCGAACGCAATCTGGTCAGCCTCCAGGCCAGCCTGACCCAGGCCGACTTGCGTTTGATCAATCGCCAGATCGACGTTTTCCAGGCACTGGGCGGTGGCTGGCAACGTAATGAAAAAACCATTGCCGACCTTGGAGCAACACCATGAATCAGGTCGTTGAACCTTCCACTTTCGACCCGACCGTGGTCGATCCTGTAAGTCAGACTTTCAGCCAGCGCCATCGCCGCGCACTGCTGCTATGTGCGTCCCTGTCAACATTATTGGGGCTTGGAGTATTTGCCAGCTATTGGTGGAACCTGGGACGGTACCTGGAAGAAACCGACGATGCCTATGTACGTGCTGATTGGGTTGCGGTCAGCCCACGTGTTGCCGGTTATGTCGCCCAGGTACTGGTGGAAGACAACCAGGCGGTCAAGGCCGGGGATTTACTGGTGTGTATCGATGGGCGTGACTTCACCGAACGCCGGAACAGCGCCCAAGCGCAGTTACAGCAAGCGCAAGCAGCGGCGAATGCACAGCAAGCCACCTTGCAAACCCTGGATGCGCGGATGAGTGAGCAGCAACAGCGGATCGCCCAGGCCCAAGCGGCCTTGCACAGTAGCGAGGCCGAGTCCCGACGGGCGCAATTGGACTATGTACGTTACCGCGACCTGGTGGCGCAACACGTCGCCACCGCCCAACGCCTGGAAGCCGCCAGCGCGGACCGGGCCCGGGCGCAATCGACTGTGGTCGCAGGACGTGCCCAAGTCGCCCGGCAACAGGCGCAGTTACAGGTCTTGCAGGCTCTCAGGCGGCAGGCGCAAGCCCGGACCCTCGAGCAGCAGGCCAGGATTGACGAGGCCCAGGCCAACCTGGCCCTGGCGCGAAATGCGTTGAAGGACACAGAAATTCGCGCGCCTTTCGACGGCATCGTTGGACAGCGAAAGGTGCGTCGACAGCAATACGTCATAGCTGGCCTGCCGCTGTTGGCGGTAGTGCCGGTGGAACAGGCTTACGTGATCGCCAACTATAAGGAAACCCAGTTGCAACATATGCTGCCAGGGCAATCGGTGGACATTGCGGTGGACAGCTTCACCGGCCAGCACTGGCACGGCCAGGTGGAAAGCATCGCCCCTGGTTCCGGTGCAGTGTTCGCGCTGTTACCGCCGGACAATGCCACGGGTAATTTCACCAAGGTGGTGCAGCGCTTCGCGGTGAAGATTCGCCTGGCGCCGGAGGGGGACAAGGCGCCCCGGATCTTGCCGGGCATGTCGGTGATCGCCACCGTTGATACGCGTTCGGGCGCCAGGCAGGAGCATATCCATGGAGGCTGATGGGCGTTCATCAACGGTTTCGTTGCGTGCCTGGGTCGCGGTGATCGGCGGGCTGTTCGGCTGCTTCATGGCCGGCATGAACGTGCATGTCACCAGTGCCGCCTTGCCGGAAATAGAAGGGGCCTTGGGCGCTACTTTCGAGGAGGGCTCATGGATTTCCACGGCTTACCTGGTGGCGGAAATCATCATGATTCCGCTCACGGCCTGGCTGGCCCGAGTGTTCTCGTTGCGTCGGGTGATGCTGGTGGGCTCCGGGGTGTTCCTGGTGGCATCGGTGGCCTGTTCAATGGCGCCGAACCTGACGACCATGATTATCATCCGGGTCGTCCAGGGGGCCGCGGGGGCCGTTCTGATTCCCCTGTCGTTCCAACTGATCATCACCGAGTTACCGACCAGCAAAATTCCATTGGGTATGGCACTGTTCAGCCTGGCCAACAGCGTTGCCCAGGCTGCTGGCCCATCGATGGGGGGCTGGTTGACTGATGCCTATTCCTGGCGCTGGATCTTCTACCTGCAACTGTTCCCCGGCATTGCGCTTCTGGCAGCTGTGGCCTGGTCCATCGATCGCCAGCCGATGAACTTGGGTCTGTTACGCCAGGGCGATTGGCTGGGCATCGTTTGCATGGTGCTGGGCCTGGGCGCGTTGCAGATTGTGTTGGAAGAGGGTGGACGCAAGGACTGGTTTGGGTCGGGTTTTATTGTCTGGATGACGTTGTTGGCGGTGGTCGGGCTAGTGGCGTTTATAGGTCGCCAGTTATGGGGGCCATATTCGTTTATCAACCTGCGATTGCTGGGACATTACAATTTTGGTGTTGCCAGTGTGGCGATGTTTATCTTCGGTGCCAGCACCTATGGCCTGGTGTTTCTAGTGCCCAATTACCTGTCGCAGTTGCAGGGCTATAACGCTAGCGAAATTGGGGTCAGCCTGATTGCCTATGGCTTGGTGCAGTTGATCCTGGCACCGTTTCTGCCCCGGTTGATGAAGTGGTTCAGCGCCAAGCTGCTGGTGGCGTCGGGCTTCGCGATCATGGCGCTGGGTTGCTGGATGGGGGCACATTTGTCGACGGACAGCGCCAGCAATGTCATCGTCCCCTCTATTGTCGTGAGAGGTATTGGCCAGCCATTGATCATGGTCGCCTTGTCGGTGCTGGCGGTGCATGGGCTGGCCAAGGCCGAGGCCGGGTCGGCATCGGGAGTATTTTCGATGCTACGCAACCTCGGCGGAGCCGTCGGCACGGCGCTGCTGGCACAATTGGTGGTGGTACGTGAACGAGTGCACTCGGCACGCATCGGTGAATCGGTGACGGTCTTTGACCCTGCCCTGCAACAGCGCTTGCCTGGTGGCGGCATGCTGGATGAGCAATTGCCGGATCATCAAATGGTATTAAACCTGCTGGACCAAGGGATTCGTCACCAGGCGTTTTTGATGGCCTACAGTGATGCGTTTTTTCTGGCCTGCGTGGCGTTGGCGGCGTGCGCCGTGGCGGCATTGATGTTGCGGCGTACTTGAACTTATGGTTTTAACCCCCGCAGAAGCAGCTCCAGGCCCTGTAGAGCTTCCTCCAGTCGCTTGTCTGGTTGCGGGCTCTGGGCGATCCACAGCGCTGTATCTACCAGGCTGCCATTGATCAGCCGCGCCAATGCCTGGCTGGGCGCCTGTTCGATGATGCTGGCATTCATCAGTTCGTCGAGCAACAGTCGCAATGAATCAACACACTGTTGCTGGCTGGCTGACGCGGCGTCCCCGAGCACCGCCGGCGCATCCTGCAGCACGATGCGTTGGATCTCGGGGTCCTGGGCCATGCGCAGATAGGCACGGCAACGTTCGCAAAAACCACTCCAGGGCTCCTCGGCCTGCTCCGTGATGTGCTGCAAGCGAGCGTCCATTTCGCTATCGAGTTGCACTACGACAGCTGCCAGCAAACCTTTCTTGTCGCCAAAGTGGTGGTACAACGCACCCCGAGTCAGGCCAGCACGGGCGGTGAAGTCATCCATCGAGGTGTTGGCATAGCCTTGGGTGGCGAACGCTTGGCGGGCGCTGGCGATCAGGCGGGCGCGGGTGTCTTCGATCATGTCAGTGCGGGCTCGGCTCATATGGGCAGGACTCGTAACAGTGAGTGATTGACATACGGTGCGTATGTTGCGCATGATTTGCTACATACGCACCGTATGTATTTTGCCCTGTTAACCCGAGATAGCAAGTTGCAGGGCGCTGAGGAAGAGGTCGCACCGCATGGCAAACCCTTACGCCGAATTATTCCAGGCGCCAGGCTCCAGGGCTTTTGTATTGGCAGGCATGCTTGCCCGTATGCCGATCTCCATGACGGGCATCGGGCTGATTACCATGCTGTCGCAAGTCCATGGTGGTTATGGATTGGCAGGTGCCGTGGCCGCCACCTTTGCCCTGTCCACGGCTTTTTGCGCGCCCCAGGTCTCGCGGTTGGTGGACCGCTATGGCCAAGGTCGCATCCTGCCGGTGGCTGCTTCCATTGGCGGCGGTGCGTTGTTGTTGCTGTTGCTCTGCACCCGCTTGCAGGCGCCGAACTGGACCTTGTTTATCTTCGCTGCCCTGGCCGGTTGCATCCCCAACATGTCCGCCATGGTCAGGGCGCGCTGGACCGAGCTGTACCGCGGCCAGCCCAGGTTGCAAACCGCTTTTGCCCTGGAGTCGGTGCTGGACGAGGTGTGTTTCATCCTTGGGCCGCCGTTGTCGGTAGGTTTGTCCGTGGTGCTGTTCCCCGAAGCGGGACCGTTGATTGCCGCGTTGATGTTGGCCGTTGGGGTCACAGCCTTTGTCCTGCAACGGCAGAGCGAGCCGCCGGTCCATGAATATCATGCCCACCATGGCCGCTGGTTGATTGCCTCGCCCTCGGTATTGACGTTGATGATTCTATTGATGGCCATGGGCACCATCGTCGGTGTGGTGGATGTGGTCAGCGTTGCGTTCGCCCAACACCAGGGCCAGCCCGCCGCCGCGAGCATTGTGTTGTCGGTGTATGCCATCGGTTCGTGCCTGGCGGGGCTGGCCTTTGGTGCGCTCAAGCTGCAAACGTCGCTGCCCCGGCAATTTTTGTACTGCGGCGTGGCCACGGCCCTGACCACACTGCCGCTGTTACTGGTGGTGAATATCCTCGGCTTGTCCCTCGCGGTGTTTGTGTCAGGACTGTTCTTTGCCCCAACCCTGATCGTGGCCATGGCCCTGGTGGAGCGAGTGGTTCCTCCCAGCCGCCTGACCGAAGGCATGACCTGGTTGATTACCGGGTTGAGCATCGGCGTGGCGATTGGCGCGGTCAGTTCCGGATGGATGATCGACCATTTCGGCGCCGCCAGTGGATTTTGGATCGCCTTGGTGGCCGGTGCCGTGGTACTGGGAGCGGCGGTGTTGGGGTATCGGCGGTTGGGTGATTATTCCGTCACGACCGTGGCGTGATGTTGCAGGAACTCGTTCAGCGCTTGTCGCGTCAGGTCGTTCAGCGTGACTTTTTGCCGGGTTGCCGCCAAGGCAGCGGCCAAATGAAGGTCATGGCCAACTCGCACGTTGAACGAGCCCTTGCAAGGCTTTTCGGGTGCCTGGCCGAGGGTGTGGCAGGTGCCGAGGTAGTCGTCCACTGCGTCGCGAAAGGCGGCGTCCAATTCGGCTACGGTTTTACCTTCGTAGCTGACCAAGGCCCTGATGAACAGCAGCTTTCCGAACAGACAATTGTCTTCGATGCTGGCTTCGATCGAGCCGATATAGCCTTTGTGCTTCAACTGGTTATTCACTGAATCAGGTCTCCTGATTTCAATTGTTCGATGATCTGGCGCCGGATGTAGTGTTTCAGCTCGTTGCCGGGGTGAGGTTTGTGCAGGGTGATCATTGCACTCGGATCGCCCTTGTCGAATTTGACTCGGCTCCCAGCCCCTTCGATTTGTGTGTAGCCCAGTCGTCGTAGCAGTGTGATGAGGTCGGGCCAGGTAAAGGCCATTTGCTCGTTGAGCAGGTTGGCCAGCAGCTTTTCATTTTTCGACACGGCGATCCTTGCCTGTAACTAAATATAGTTGCGATTGGTGGTGTCCGTCAATGATAGAGCCGCCTTGGCAGGCCTTCCGAATTTTGATGTAACCCCAGGTGACATCTCCCTTCGCTTGGGTTTTCTCCTTGCAAACCCCCGCTAATTTTTCCCGTCCGGATTCGTTTTATAGGGACGACGTGCCTTTGTGCTTCCCGCCTCTTGTTCCGGATCCCAAGAAATGAACGCTGAAGACTCCCTGAAACTTGCTCGCCGGTTTATCGGGTTGCCCCTGGAAAAACGCCAGATGTTCCTCCAGGCGCTGCAAAGGGAAGGGATCGACTTCTCCCGTTTTCCGATCCCGGCCGGTGTGGAGGCCGATGACCGTCAGGTATTGTCCTACGCCCAGCAGCGGATGTGGTTTCTCTGGCAACTGGACCCGCACAGCGGCGCCTACAATCTACCCAGTGCGGTACGTCTCATTGGCCGTCTGAATGAGTCTGCCATGGAACAGGCCTTTGTCGGGTTGATCGAACGCCATGAGACCCTGCGCACGGTGTTCGTCCAGGACGCTGACGACCAACCTCGACAAGTTCCGGTAGCGCAATCGCTGCATATCACCCGTACAGATATTTCGACGATGGCACCGGACACTCGGGAAACCTGGGTCCAGGCTGAGGCGGAGCGGGTGGCGTTGCAGCCTTTCGACCTGAGCCAGGGGCCTCTGCTGCGGGTGCAGTTGATCTCATTGGCCGAGCAGGAGCATGTGTTGCTGCTGACGCTGCACCATATCGTCTCCGATGGTTGGTCCATGGGCGTGCTGATCGAGGAGTTCATCCGGCTTTACGGCGCGGCCGACGCCGGCCAGGTCGCCGACCTTGCCCCGTTGCCCATCCAATACAGCGACTACGCCTTGTGGCAGAGACGCTGGCTGGAGGCTGGCGAACAGCAGCGTCAACTCGACTATTGGCGTGAAGCGTTGGGTGATGAGCATCCAATACTCAACTTGCCCGTCGACTATTCGCGTCCCGCTCGCCCCAGCCAGCGGGGCGCTCGCCATGAGTGGGTGATTGCACCTGACCTGGCCGACGGTTTGCGCCTGAGCGCCCGTCAGCAGGAAGTCACCCTGTTCATGTTGCTGCTGGGAGCGTTCGGCACGTTGTTGCACCGCTATACCGGTCAGGCCGATATCCGCATCGGCGTGCCGATTGCCAACCGTAACCGCAGTGAAATCGAGGGCCTGATTGGTTTCTTCGTCAACACTCAAGTGCTGCGCATTCAGTTCGATGCCCAAACCCCGGGTGATCAGTTGATACAACAGGTCAAGACTGCTGCGCTAGGTGCCCAGGCCCATCAGGACCTGCCTTTCGAGCAACTGGTCGAAGGCCTCAACCTGACCCGGGATGCCAGCCACCACCCGCTGTTTCAGGTGATGTACAACCACCAGCCGCAAGTCGCCGACCTGGGGGCCCTGGCGGTCAGCGCCGATTTGCAATTGAGCGCCGTGCAATGGTCCAGCCGCACCACGCGCTTTGACCTGACACTCGACACCTTCGAGCGTGGCGGGCAATTGTGCGCGGCTTTCACCTACGCCAGCGACCTGTTTGCCCCGCAGACCATTGAACGTATGGCCGGCCATTGGCAAACCCTGCTCGCGGCCATGGTCCAGGTGCCGAAGACCCGCGTGGGTGACTGGCCGTTGCTGGCGGCTGAACAACAGCAGCAAGCGTTGGTGCAATGCAATAGCGTCCATGCCGAGCGCGATCCGGCACTGTGCATTCATCACCTGGTCGAGCGCCAGGCCGCAACCGCGGCCGATACGACAGCGCTGGTATTTGCTGGTCTTTCATTGAGCTATCGGCAACTCAACGAACAAGCCAACCGCCTGGCGCACCGACTGATCGCCCTGGGGGTTGGCCCCGACATGCCGGTGGGGATCGCTGTCGAACGCTCCCTGGACATGATCGTCGGCATGCTGGCCATTCTCAAGGCGGGCGGGGCCTACGTGCCGCTGGACCCGGACTTCCCGGCCCAGCGTCTGCTGCACATGGTCGGGGACAGCGGTATTCACTTGCTCGTGACCCAGGCGAGCCTGAGTCATCGACTGCCCACCCTGGCCGGTGTCCAGCATCTGCTGATCGACCCGCATGACGAGCAGCCGTGTGGCAACCCGAACGTGGTCCTCGATCCCGATCACCTGGCCTATGTGATCTACACCTCCGGTTCTACCGGCAAGGCCAAGGGCGTGTCCATCAGTCATCGCTCCCTGGTCAATTACGTACAAGGCATCCTGCAGACCCTGCCATTGGCCGAGGCCAGTAGCATGGCAGTGGTCTCGACCCTGTCCGCGGATCTTGGCCATACCACGCTGTTCGGTGCTTTGTGTTCTGGCCGCACCCTGCATGTGCTGGGCCTGGACTTGACCTTGGATGCGGAACGCTTTGGCGCCTATATGGCCGAGCAGCAGATCGATGTGCTGAAGATCGTGCCATCCCATCTGGAGGCACTGCTCAGTGACGACCCGTGTGCCAGCGGGCTACCGCGCCAGTGCCTGATCCTGGGTGGCGAAGCGGCTTCAGACGCCTTGCTGAGGCGGATTTGCGCCCTCGACGATGGCTGCCGGGTGATCAATCACTATGGGCCGACCGAGACCACCGTAGGCGTACTGACCACGGCTAGTGAAGCTCCGTCGCAGTCAGGCCTGGCACTGGGTCGGCCGCTGCCCAATACCTATGCGTTGATCCTCGAAGACGGCCTGCAACCGGCGATGGTTGGCGCGTCTGCCGAGCTGTACCTGGGGGGGGCGGGGCTTGCTCGAGGCTACCTGAGCCGCGCGGCCATGACCGCCGAGCGCTTTGTGCCGCATCCCTTCGGCACCGCCGGCGAGCGCTTGTACCGCAGCGGTGACCTGGCCCGTTATCGGGTCGATGGCAGCATTGAATTCAAGGGCCGGATCGACCATCAGGTCAAGGTCCGCGGCTACCGTATCGAGTTGGGTGAAATCAACGGTTGCCTGCGCCAGCACCCCGGTGTTCGCGAAGCGGTGAGCCTGGTAGCCGACGTGGCGGACAACCCGCATATCGTCGCCTACGTAGTGCTCAAGGACGACTGCAACGGCGATGACCTGCGCCAGGCCTTGAGCCGTGAACTGCCGGACTACATGGTGCCCGCCGTGTTCGTCAGCCTCGACGCGTTGCCGCTGACCCTCAATGGCAAGCTCGACTTGCAGGCCTTGGCAGCGTTGCAACAGGACCTGCCGCAAGGGGTGTACCAGGCGCCAGTCACCGAGCTGCAAAAGCGCCTGGCCACGGTGTGGGCTCAAGTACTGAAGATCGAACAAGTCGGCTTGCAAGACAACTTCTTCAATCTTGGCGGCCATTCCCTATTGGCCACGCAAATCATTTCCCGGACCCGGCGTGTGCTGGGCACTGATGTTGCCCTGCGCGCAGTGTTCGATACCGCCACCTTTGGTGAGTTCTGCACAGCGGTAGAGCAGGGCGATCCGTCCAGTGCACGCCCGGCGATTACCCGGTTGACCGGTCAACAGCCCCGCCTGGCCTCGTTTGCCCAGCAACGCCAATGGCTGTTCTGGACCCTGGAGCCGGACAGCGTCGCCTACCACACGCCGATCATCGTCAAGCTGCAAGGCGAGCTGGATCGTGCGGCCCTGGAACAGACCTTCGCCGCGCTGACCACTCGCCACGAAGCCTTCCGTACCCGCTTCGTGCTGGACGGCGATGTGCTGTGCCAACAGGTCGACGCCCAATCCCGCGTCGACGTGCAATGGCAAGAACTGGAGGGGCCGGTGGAACCGGCGGTCTTGGCAGAAACCCAGGCCCTGTTTGATCTGGCCGAGGGCCCGCTGATGCGGGTCAAGGTGCTCCAGCTCGACCCACACCAGCACCTGTTGGTGGTGACCCTGCACCACATCATCTCCGATGGCGCGTCGATGGGTGTATTGGGTCGTGAATTCACCGCGTTATACGCCGCGTTCCAGGCACGCCAACCATTGGAACTGCCAGCCCTGACGGTGCAATACGCCGACTATGCCCAGTGGCAGCGCGACTGGCTGGCCGACGGCGAAATGCAACGCCAATTGGACTACTGGTGTGGGCAATTGGGTACCGAGCATCCGCTCCTGGAACTGGCCACCGATCACCCGCGTCGCGATGGCCAGGGCTATCGCGAAGGCCGGGTGGATTTCGCCCTCGACCCGACGCTGGCCTCAGGCGTCCGTGCACTGGCCCAGCGCAGCCAATTGACCCTGTTCCAGTTATTCGTCGCCTCGTTTGGCCTGCTGTTGCAGCGCTATTCGGGCAATGACGACCTGCGCATCGGCGTGCCGGTCAGTAACCGCAACGCCCAGGAATTGGAAGGGGTGGTGGGCTTCTTCGTCAACACCCTGGTGCTGCGCCTGCAACCCGACGCCCGGATGTCGGTGTTGGCGATGCTGCAACAGACCAAGGACACCGCCCTGGCGGCCCAGGCTCATCAAGACTTGCCGTTCGACAAACTGGTGGAAGCCCTCAACCCGCAACGCAGCCTGCAGCACAACCCGTTGTTCCAGGTCATGTACAACCACCTCAACACCGTCGGTGCCGCAGGCAATGACAGCTTGCCGGGGTTGCGGGCCGAGGAGGTAGTGCTGGAAGGTGGCATGGCGCAGTTCGACCTGACCCTGGAAACCCTGGAAACCGATCACGGCATTCGTGCAGCGTTCATCTACGCCGCCGACCTGTTCGATGCAGCCACCCTGCAAACCCTGGCCCGGCATTGGCGCCAATTGCTGGCGGTGATGGTTGCCGATCCGCAGCAAGCCATCGGCCAGTTGGCCCTGCAAACGGACGAGGAACAACGTGCCCTCATCAGCCTGGGCCAGCGGCCCGAGGGTGAGTACGCCAGCGTCATCAGTCTGTTTGAACAGCAGGTAAGGCAGGCACCCGATGCCATTGCGGTGATTGCCGGCGATCAACGCTTGAGCTACCGCCAATTGGACGCCCGGGCCAACCATCTGGCCCTGCATCTGCTTGAGGCGGGGGTCAGTGCCGAGATGCCGGTAGGCCTCGCCTTGCCGCGCAACGCCGAGCTGGTGGTGGGCCTGCTGGCGATCTTCAAGGCCGGTGCCGCTTTTGTCCCGCTGGATGTGCAATACCCCGCAGAACGCCTGGCCTACATGATCGAAGACAGCGGCATCGCCGTGCTGTTGAGCCAGGCCTCAGTCGTCGGGCAACTGCCAGCCATTGACGGTGTACACACCGTGTTGCTCGATGGTACGCAGGAGCAAGTGGTCGCGCCTGCCGTGAAGGGCATCCGAGGTGAAGAGTTGGCGTATGTCATCTACACCTCCGGCTCCACCGGCCAACCCAAGGGCGTCGGTATCGAGCACCGGGCCCTGGCCATGCATTGCCGGGCAGCGGGTGAGCGTTACGCCGTCACCCGCGACGATTGCCAGTTGCAGTTTGCGTCCATCAGTTTTGACGCGGCGGCCGAACAGATTTTCATGCCGTTGATCCACGGCGCCAGCCTGGTATTGGGGGACGTGGGGCAGTGGTCCTTCGAGCAGTTGTTGGCACAGATTCGTCAGCATCGCATCAGCATCCTTGACCTGCCACCCAGCTATTTGAATGCCATGGCCCAGCACGCCGATCCAACAGAGACCGGTGTCGATGTGCGGGTGTGCATCCTCGGTGGCGAAGCCTGGGGCGCGGGCCAGTTGGCCGCATTGAAGGTTATCCGTGCGGCGCAGTTGTTCAACGCTTACGGCCCGACCGAGGCGGTGATCAGCCCATTGATCTGGGCCTGTGATGAGCAGCGCCTGGCGCAGGGAACCTACGCCGCCATTGGTACGCCAGTGGGCACGCGTTCGGCCTGTGTGCTGGATGGCAATTTCAACCTGCGGCCAAACAAGGTGGCCGGCGAGTTGTGCGTCGGCGGCGAAGGCTTGGCGCGGGGTTACCTGGGACGTCCAGGCCAGACTGCCCAGCAGTTTGTCCCGGACCCGTTCAGCCTCACCGGCGGCCGACTGTACCGCACGGGCGACCTGGCCCGACGTGATGCCGACGGGGTATTCGATTACCTCGGACGTATTGACCATCAAGTGCAGATTCGTGGCTTTCGTGTCGAGTTGGGTGAAATCGAGGCGCGGCTGCAGGCGTTGTCGCAGGTCCGCGAAGCTGTGGTCCAGGCCTCGGCTGCCCGGCAACTGGTGGCTTACGTGGTGCTGGACAGTCAGTCAGCCCTGGACGCGATCAAGGTCCAACTCGGCGCCAGCTTGCCGGACTACATGCAGCCGTCCCACTGGGTGCTACTGGACGCGCTGCCGCTGTTGCCCAATGGCAAGCTGGATCGCCAAGCCCTGCCGGAACCGCAGGTCAACCTGGCCGAAGGTGAATACGTAGCGCCGCAAAACCCCATGGAACAACAACTCGCCGAGATCTGGGCGCAAGTACTCAAGCTCGAACGGGTCGGGGCGCAGGACAATTTCTTCGACCTGGGCGGCGACTCGATCATCTCTATCCAGGTGGTCAGCCGGGCGCGGCAGGTGGGGATTCATTTCAAACCCAAGGACCTGTTCCAGCACCAGACCGTACAAGGCGTGGCCCGTGTTGCCGTACGTGGTGATAGCGTGCAGCACATTGACCAGGGCGCCATTGACGGTGAGCAGCCACTGTTGCCGGTACAGCAGGTGTTTTTTGAAGAGGTGCGCAGCCAGCGCCATCACTGGAACCAGTCGGTGATGTTGTTGTGTCGCCAGCCCCTGGAACCACAGTACCTCGAACGTGCCTTGCAAGCGCTGATCACCCATCATGATGCCCTGCGCCTGGGGTTTGTCGAGGGCGACGGTTGGCAGGCTCATTACCCTGAGTGGCAGCCGCAACCCATCGTCCTCTGGCAAGCCCAAGGCTGCACGCAGCCGGGCTGGCAAGCCTTGTGTGATAAAGCCCAGCGCAGCTTCGACCTGGCCCATGGGCCGCTGGTGCGTGGTGTGCTGGCGACCTTGGCGGATGGGCAGCAGAAGCTGTTCCTGGCGATTCATCACCTGGTGGTGGATGGCGTGTCTTGGCGCATTCTGTTTGAAGACCTGCAAACGGCCTATCGACAGCTGGCCGAGGGTGATCCGGTGAAACTGCCCCTCAAGACCAGCGCCTTGCAGACCTGGGGCCAGCAGTTGGCGCTTTATGGCTCCAGCCCCGCGTTGCGGGCCGAATTGCCATTCTGGCAGGCCCAGCAGGCGATGGATGACCAGACCTTGCCCGGCGCTAATCTCGCTGGCGGGCAACTCAACCGCCATGCCGTAACCGTGTACAGTCGCCTGGACCAAACCTTGACCCGGCGTCTGTTGCAGGATGCCCCGGCGGCGTACCGTACCCAAGTCAACGACCTGCTGCTGACCGCGTTGGCCCACGTCATGTGCCGCTGGACCGGGCGTGACAGCACGGTGATTCAACTGGAAGGCCACGGCCGCCAGGAGCTGTTCGACGGCATTGACCTGACCCGCACCGTGGGCTGGTTCACCAGCCTGTTCCCGGTACGCCTGACCCCGCAGGACCCGCTTGGTGCCTCACTCAAGTCCATCAAGGAACAACTGCGCGCCGTGCCCAACAAGGGGATCGGTTACGGCGTGCTGCGTTATCTCGGTGATGATGTGTGCCGCTCGGGGCTGCAAGGTGCGCCAGCGGCGCCCGTCACCTTCAACTATCTGGGTCAGCTCGACGGCAGCTTTGATGATGACCAGGCGCTGTTCATCCCGGCCGGCGAAAATGCCGGTGCCGACCAGAACGATGAGGCCCAGTTGGGCAGCTTGCTGACCCTCAACGGCCAGGTCTACGACGGCGAACTGAGCCTGGGCTGGACCTTCAGCGCTCAAGTCTTCGACCAGGCTGTGATCACCGGGCTGGCCGACGAGTACAGTGCCACCCTGGCGGCGTTGGTCGAGCATTGCTGTGAAGCCGGTGTGCATGGGCTGACGCCTTCGGATGTGCCGCTGGCCGGTTTGACCCAGGTGCAGCTCGATGGCCTTGGAGTGCCCCTGGCCGAGCTGGACGATATCTACCCGTTATCGCCGATGCAGCAGGGCATGTTGTTCCACTCGTTGTACCAGCAGGACGGTGGTGACTACATCAACCAGATGCGTGTCGACGTACACGGCCTGGATGTGGCGCGCTTCAAGGCGGCTTGGCAGGCGACAGTGCAGGCCCATGACATTCTGCGTTCCGGGTTTGTCTGGCAGAGCGACCTGGGG
This sequence comes from Pseudomonas karstica, assembly GCF_009707515.1. Classification (GTDB taxonomy): domain Bacteria; phylum Pseudomonadota; class Gammaproteobacteria; order Pseudomonadales; family Pseudomonadaceae; genus Aquipseudomonas; species Aquipseudomonas karstica. The sequence goes on from NZ_WLYI01000040.1 coordinate 29,365, forward strand.
CGGGCGCTGCAATGGGTCCACCGGCAACCGGCGCTGCCGTTTGCAGAGCATGACTGGCGCGCTCATAACGAGGTGCCGCAAGCCTTGCAAGCCTTGGCACTCAGCGAGCGCCAGCGCGGTTTCGAGTTGGCCGAGGCGCCATTGCTGCGCCTGGTGCTGGTGCAAACCGGCGACGATGCCTGGCATTTTATCTATTCCAATCACCATATCCTGATGGACGGCTGGAGCTATTCGCGGTTACTTGGGGAAGTCTTGCAGCGTTACCACGGCCAGTCCGTGGCGGCGCCGGCGGGGCGTTATCGCGACTATATCGGCTGGTTGCAGGCCCAGGATGGCGCCATCAGCGAGCAGTTTTGGCAGCAACAACTGGTGGCTCTGGAGGAACCGAGCCGACTGGCCCCGGCCCTGGCTGCGTTTGGCAGCCTTGATACGTCGGTCAGCCGTGCGGCGCATATGCGCCAACTGGATGCTGTTGCCAGCGATCACCTGGCGGCTTTCGCCCGAGGGCAAAAAGTCACGGTCAACACCCTGGTGCAAGCGGCGTGGTTGCTGCTGTTGCAGCGCTACACCGGCCAAAAGGCCGTAGCTTTCGGCGCGACCCAGGCCGGGCGACCCGCCCAGGTGCCGGGTGCCGAGCAACAGATCGGCCTGTTCATCAACACCCTGCCGATCATCGCCGAGCCATCGGCTCAACTGACTGTCGGCCAATGGCTGCAACAGGTGCAAAGCCTCAACCTGGCGGTGCGCGAGCACGAGCACATGCCGCTGTTTGAAATCCAGCGTCTGGCTGGCCTGGGCGGTGAAGCACTGTTCGACACGCTGCTGGTGTTCGAGAATTACCCGGTGGCCGAAGCCCTGCAGCAAAGCGCGGCTACCGGGCTGACCTTTGGTGAAGTGCTCAGCCACGAGCAAACCCACTATCCACTGGCCCTGGCCGTGGAAGCGGGGGAGACGCTGATCCTCAGCTTCGACTACGCCACCGCACAGTTCAGTGGCCAGGCCATCGAGCGTTTGGCGGTGCATTTGCTCAACGTGCTGGCGCAACTGGTGCAAAGCCCGGATGCCTTCCTGGGTGGTATTGCACTGATGAATGCTACGCAGGAAGCGGCGGCAGTGGCGGCCAGTTCGGCGGCCAGCAGCGTACCTGGGCTGTTGGTCCATCAGCGCATTGCCCGGATTGCCCGCCAGGCACCCGGGCGCACGGCGGTGATTCAGGGCGAGCGCAGCCTGGACTTCGCCAGCCTTGACCGTCAGGCCAACCAACTGGCCCACGCACTGATTGCCCAAGGGGTGGGTCCAGAAGTACGCGTTGCGGTGGCCTTGCCTCGCAGCGAACAACTGCTGGTGGCCTTGCTCGCGGTACTCAAGGCTGGTGGCGCCTATGTGCCGCTGGACATCACCCATCCGGCGGAACGCCTGGCTTATCTGATGAGTGATTGCGCGGCGGCGCTGGTGCTCACCGACTCGACCTTGGTTGCCCGGATGACCCTGGCCACTTCCGCTCGCATCGTCGAAATCGACCGCCTGGACCGGGCCCCCTGGCCGCAGGCCGAACCGGTTGTAGCACTGCACCCGGATAACCTGGCTTACGTGATCTACACCTCCGGCTCCACCGGCCAGCCCAAAGGCGTGGCGGTGACCCATGGCCCGTTGGCGATGCATTGCAGCAGCATCGGCGAGCGCTACGGCATGACCCCGGACGATTGCGAACTGCTGTTCATGTCGTTCGCCTTCGACGGTGCCCATGAACGTTGGCTCACCACCTTGACCCATGGCGGTCGCGTGCTGCTGCGGGACGAAGAACTGTGGACCCCGGAGCAGACCTTCAACGCTTTGCATCGTCATGGCGTGACTGTCGCCGCTTTCCCGCCGGTGTACCTGCAACACCTGGCCGAACACGCACAGAAGGTCGGCAACCCGCCACCGGTACGTGTCTATTGCTTTGGCGGCGATGCGGTACCCCAGGCCAGCTTCGAACTGGCACGACGCGCCCTCAAGCCACAGTTCATCATCAACGGCTACGGGCCGACGGAAACGGTGGTCACGCCACTGATCTGGAAGGCCGGCAGCGACGATCACTGTGAAGCCGCCTACGCCCCCATCGGCACGCGCATCGGCGAGCGTAGCCTGCAAGTACGTGACCTGGAACTCAATCTGCTGCCCGACGGCCTGTCCGGCGAGCTGTACCTGGGTGGCTACGGCGTGGCCCGTGGTTACCTGAATCGCCCGGCCATGACCGCTGAACGTTTTGTGCCGGACCCGGCCAGTAACAATGGGGAGCGTCTGTATCGCTCCGGCGATCTGGTGCGCCAGCGGGAAAGCGGGGTGATTGACTGCCTGGGCCGTATCGACCACCAAGTGAAGATTCGCGGTTTCCGCATCGAGTTGGGTGAAGTGGAAGCACGGCTCAAGGACCAGGCCGCGGTGCGTGACGCACTGGTGGTGGCTCAAGACAGTGCCCACGGCAAAGTGTTGGTGGCCTACCTGGTGGCCGAGCCGTTTGTGCAGGCTCCCAAGGAACTGGGCAAAACGCTTAAGGTCGCTTTGGAAAGCGTGTTGCCGGGCTACATGGTGCCGACCCTGTGGGTGGTGCTGGAGCGTTTCCCCCTCAACCCCAACGGCAAGATTGATCGCAAGGCCTTGCCGTTGCCTGAAACCATGGCCGCCACCGATTACACTGCGCCGGTGGGCGAGTTGGAGCAGCAGGTTGCGGCGATCTGGGGCGAGATTCTCAAGCTTGATCGGGTGGGCCGCGAAGACGCGTTCTTCGAGCTGGGCGGCCACTCGCTGATGGCGACGCAAGTGGTGATGCGCCTGAGTCAACAATTACAAGTGGATGTACCGTTGAAGCTACTGTTTGAAAGCCGGGACCTGGCCGACTTCTGTGAACAGGTGGCGCTGTTGCAGGCTGGCGGCGATGACCTGATGGATGAGTTGACTAAATCGTTGGGGGATCTCACACGTCTATCAGCTGAAGAGCTTGAGAAACTGATTTCCTAACGAGGGACCTGGCGTGCAAAAGTTAATTGAGTCTGTGGGAGCGCTGTCCTCTAAACAAAGGAAAGCGCTGGCGGTCCTGCTCAAGCAAAAGGGCATCAACCTGTTTGGGATTGCCCCGATGTTTACCCGCGACCCGGACGAGCCACTCCTGCTGTCCTACGCTCAGCAACGCCAGTGGTTTGTGTGGAAGATGGACCCGCAGAGCCCTGCCTATAACATTCCCCTGGCGATTCGCTTGCGCGGGGCGCTGGATATCGACGCACTGCGCCGCAGTGTGGCGGCGCTGGTAGCACGCCATGAAACCCTGCGCACGCTGTTTGCCGAAGATGAACAGGGGCGAGTGTCCCAGGTGATCATCGAGCAACATGAGGTGCCGCTGGAGGTGGTTCCGTGCCCGGCGGGTGAGTCACAACGCAGTATCGACCAGTTTGTTGCGATCCAGGCCGCCGCCCCATTCGACCTGGCAAGCGGGCCACTGTTACGCCTGGCACTGTTGCAAGTGGCCGATGACGACTGGGTATTGACCTTGACCCAGCACCACATCGTCTCCGATGCCTGGTCCATGGGGGTAATGGTCGATGAGTTGCTTCAGGGCTATGCCGCCTTCAGCCAGGGCCAGTCGCCAGTGCTGCCGGACTTGCCGGTGCAGTACGCCGACTACGCGGCCTGGCAACGCCAGTGGATGGACAATGGTGAGCGCGAGCGGCAATTGGCGTATTGGGTCGAGCACCTGTCCGAGACGCCGATCAAGTTGCAACTGCCGGGGCAACGTGTGCCCGGGTTGCAGCGCAGTCATCAGGGCGCGAGGCTGAACCTGACTCTGGACGGTGTCTTGAGCGAGGAGCTCAAGGCGTTGGCGACGCGCGAGGGAGTGACACTGTTTGTGTTGCTGTTGGCGAGTTTCCAGGCGCTGTTGTATCGCCTCAGCGGGCTGGGTGATATCCGTGTCGGCGTGCCGGTGGCCAACCGTACGCGGGTTGAAACCGAGGGCCTGATCGGCTTTTTCGTCAACACCCAAGTGCTCAAGGCCCAGGTCAGTGGTGAGCTGCGCTTCAGTGAGTTGTTGCAGCAGATGCGCGACACCGCGCTCAAGGCCCAGACCTTCCAGGACCTGCCGTTCGAGCAACTGGTGGACGCTTTGCAGCCGGAACGCAGCCTGAGTCATTCGCCGCTGTTCCAGGTGATGTTCAACCACCAGCACGATGCACCGAGCCAGGCGCGTTCACTGGCGGACGGCCTGACCGTGGAGCATGTAGTGAGCGAGGTGCGCAGCGCCAAGTTCGACCTGACCCTCGACACCCTTGAACACGGCAATGGCATCGATGCCAGTTTCATCTATGGCTGCGAAGTGTTCGACGCCACCACGATTGAACAATTGGCCAGCCAGTGGCAGCGAGTGCTGGAAGCGATTGCCCTGAATGCACAGTTGCGTATTGAAGACCTGCCGGTGGTGACGGTCCTCGATCAACAGCGGGTGGTGCTGGCGGGCACTGGCGAACATCGCGAATTTGCGGCGAGCAATGTGCTTGAACTGTTCGCTCAGCAGGTGGCGCGGGTGCCGTACGTGCTGGCCGTAGTGGATGGCGAGCGTAGCTTGAGCTATCGGCAACTGGACCTGGAAGCCGGGCGTCTGGCCGGGCGTATGCGTCAGGCCGGGGTAGGGCCGAATGCGCTGGTGGGCGTGGTGCTGGAGCGCTCGGTGGAGCTTGCAGTAGCTATCCTGGCCGCGTTCAAGGTAGGCGCGGGCTATCTGCCGCTGGCACCGGACACTGCCGCCCAACGCTTGCGCGGGCTGTTGCACGACAGTCAGGCCGTGTTGGTGCTGACCGATTCTCGCCAACTGCCAGGTTTGGAGTTGAGCGACGAAATCGCCGTGATGTGCATCGATGACACTCAGCCGTCGGCGCCTGAGGTTCTGGTGCCTACGTCACTGTTGGCGGGGCAGACTGCCTACGTCATCTACACCTCTGGCTCCACGGGCGCAGCCAAGGGCGTGATGATCAGCCATGGCGCCCTGGCCAACTATGTCCAGGGACTGTTGCAACGCTTGCCTGAAGACTGTGGCCGCAGCATGGCGATGATCTCCACCGTGGCCGCTGACCTGGGTCACACCATGTTGTTCGGCGCCTTGTGTTCCGGGCGCACGCTGTACCTGGTCGCCAAGGATTTGGCGATGGACGCCAACGGCATGGCGCAGTACATGGCGGCCCAAGCGGTGGATGTACTGAAGATCGTGCCGTCGCACCTCAATGCCTTGCTCAGCGCCGACGATGCGGCCAGCGTGCTGCCGAAAAAACTGCTGATCCTCGGCGGTGAAGCCTGTCCGCCAAGCCTGTGTGAGCGCGTGCAACAACTGGCGCCGCAGTGCCGGATCATGAACCACTACGGTCCGACCGAAACCACCGTGGGTGTGCTCGCCACCGTGCTGGAAACCGACGGGCGATTGCCCCTGGGCGTGCCACTGGCTAACAGTCGGGTCGAAGTGCTGGACGCGAGCCTGCAACGGCTCGGTACCGAAACGGCCGGGCAGTTGTACATCGGCGGCGCCGGCCTCGCTACGGGTTACCTGCATCAGCCGGGCCTGACGGCCGAGCGTTTTGTACCCAATCCTTTTTCCACCCGTGGCGAGCGACTGTACCGCAGTGGCGATGGCGTGCGCCTGGTGGAGGAAGCATTTGAATACCTGGGGCGTATCGACGACCAGGTGAAAATTCGCGGTTTCCGCGTTGAGCCGGGCGAAGTCGCGGCCTGTTTGCGCAGCCTGCCTAACGTGCTGGATGCAGCAGTAGTGGTAGGGAGCGGTCCGCAGTTGTGGGCCTATGCCGTGAGTACAGAGCAGGCCCCGGCCTTGCTGGCGCAATTGCATGAGCGCTTGCCGGCCTACCTGGTGCCCAGCCATTTACAGGTGTTGGAGCAGTTGCCGCTGACCGCTAACGGCAAGCTCGACCGCAAGGCGCTGCCAGCGCCGGGTGCCGGTGTGGCACCTGCGTACCTGGCGCCTCAGGGCGAGCTGGCGCAACGTATCGCGGCCATCTGGGAAGACGTTCTGCGGCTCGAAAAAATGGGTGCCCAGGACAACTTTTTTGAACTGGGCGGCGACTCGATCATCTCGATCCAGGTGGTCAGTCGTGCCCGCCAGGCGGGGATACATTTTACCCCTCGCGACCTGTTCGAACACCAGACCGTGCAAGGCCTGGCCAGTGTCGCGCAGGTGGGTGAGGCGGCCAGCCAGACTGATCAGGGACCGGTCACGGGCGAGTTGCGCCTGTTGCCGATCCAGCAGATGTTCTTCGACACGCCGATTCCCGAGCGTCAGCACTGGAACCAGTCGGTATTGCTGGTGCCGAGCCGAGACCTTGAGCCTGCTGCCCTTGAGCAAGCATTACAGGCGCTGGTCATTCATCACGATGCGCTGCGCCTGAGCTTTGTCGAGGGGCCCGACGGCTGGGCCGCTCACCATCGCGGCCTTGAAGACACCAACCCGCTGCTCTGGCAGGAGGCGGCGCAAAGCGAAGCGCACTGCCTGGACATCTATCAACGTGCCCAGGCCAGCCTTGATCTGAGCCAAGGTCCGCTGTTGCGCGGTGTATTGTTGGAGCATCCCGACGGCCAGCAGCGCTTGCTGCTGGTGGTACATCACCTGGTAGTGGACGGGGTGTCCTGGCGCATTCTCTTCGAGGACCTGCAAGTAGCCTACGACGCCGCGAGCAACGTCCAACCCCTACGTCTGCCGGCCAAGACCAGCGCTTTCAAGGACTGGAGTGAGCGGCTGCATGCCCTGGCAGCGGAGGGCGGCTTGCAAACGGAAGTCGCCTATTGGCAGGCGCAACTGAGCCTGTCCCATACCCTTTTTCCGGGGCGTCGCGAGGTGGCGGTGGCCTTGATGCGTGAAGCGCTTACGGTCTCCACGACTCTGGATGCGCACACCACCCGGCAACTGTTGCAACAGGCCCCGGCGGCGTATCGAACGCAGATCAATGAACTGTTGCTGACGGCCCTGAGCCGGGTCATTTGCCGCTGGACCGGTCAACCGAACATGGGGCTGATGCTGGAAGGACACGGCCGTGAAGACCTGTTCGATGACCTGGACCTGACCCGCACCGTCGGCTGGTACACCAACAAATTTCCGGTCAGCCTGACCCCCGGCACGACCTTGCAGGCCGGTATCAAAACCATCAAGGAACAACTGCGTGCGGTGCCGAACAAAGGCATCGGCTTTGGTGCGCTGCGTTACCTGGGTAGCCCGCAGGATCGGCAACAGCTGGGAGCATTGCCGTTGCCGTGCATCACCTTCAACTACCTGGGCCAGTTCGACGGCAGTTTCGATCAGGACCAGGGCGCGCTGTTTTCACCGTCCACCGAAGCCTGCGGCAGCGAGCGCAGTGATGATGCACCGCTGAGTAACTGGCTAACCTTGAACGGCCAGGTGTACGGCGGCGTGTTGAGTGTCGGCTGGACCTTCAGCAGCGAGATGTTCGACGCCACGGTCATCGAGCACCTGGCCCAGGACTACGTCCGCGAGTTGCAGGCCGTGGTAGAGCATTGCGTCACCCCCGGCAACAGTGGGCTGACCCCGGCGGATTTCCCGCTGGCGCGCCTGACCCAGGCCCAACTCGACCATCTGCCACTGCCCGCCAGCAACGTGCTGGATATCTACCCGTTGTCGCCGATGCAGCAAGGCATGCTTTATCACAGCCTGGAGGCGGGCGAGGGCGACCTGTACATCAACCAGACCTGCGTGCCGGTGCAAGGCCTTGACGTGCAGCGCTTCGCGACGGCCTGGGACCAAGTGCAACAGTGTCACGACATCCTGCGCACCGGTTTCTGGACCGCCAGCGAGTTGGCCGAGCCGTTGCAGATTGTCAGCAAACAGGCGCCGTCGGCGGTGCGTATTGTCGATTGGCGCCAGCGTGAAGTCGGCCCCGATGACTTGGCTGATCTGATCAGCGCCGATTGTCGCGAAGGCTTTGACATGCTCCAGGCACCGCTGATGCGGGTGACGCTGGTGTGGCTGGACGAAGTGCGTTGCCACCTGATCTGGACTCGTCACCATATCCTTATGGACGGCTGGAGCAGCTCGCGGTTGTTGGGCGAAGTGTTCAATGCCTACAACGGCCAAGCCACCGCGAAGCAGAGCCGCTACCAGGATTACATCGCCTGGTTGCAACGTCAGGGCGGCACCGCCCTGGAAGCATTCTGGCGTGGCCAGCTCAGCGATTTGAACGGCGCCACCGAGTTGGCCGGCAACGTCTTTCCACGCCCGCAAACCCAGCCCGGTGGCCACGACGCGCTCTACCTCAAGTGGGACGAAACCCGCACCCGCCGCCTGCGCGAGCGGGCACAACACTGGCGGGTCACCCCCAATACGTTGATTCAGGCGGCGTGGTTGCTGCTGTTGCAGCGCTACACCGGCCAGCAGACGGTATGCTTCGGCGCCACTGTCGCCGGGCGTCCGGCCAGCTTGCCCCAGGCCGACGAGATCCTCGGGTTGTTCATCAACACCCTGCCCATCGTACAGACGCTCCGACCGGATCAACTCCTGGGTGAGTGGCTGGTGCAATTGCAGGCCTTCAACCTGGATGCGCGAGACTACGAACACGCCTCCCTGGCTGATATCCAGCGCTGGGCCGGCCAGAGTGGCCGAGCGATGTTCGACAGCATCATCGTCTTTGAAAACTACCCGGTGGATGACCGCTTGCAGGAAATGCGTCAGGGCGCCTTGCAGTTTGGCGAGGCCACCGGGCGCGATGTGACCAACTACGCCATGGACTTGGCGGTGAACCTCACCGAAACCTTGGGCATCGAGTTTCTGTACCTGCGTAACCGCTTCTCGCAAGAGGCCGTGTCGCGTATTCGCGGCAGCTTTGAAGCCTTGCTCGAGGCGATACTCGACGACACCGGTGGCTCCACCGGCCGTCTGTGTATGCTCACTGCCGAGCAACGCCAGCACCTGGTGACGAGCAATCCGTTGCAAGCCCTGCAACCTGAGTCGCCTTCGTTGCTGGAGCGGATCGAAGCTCATGTCGAGCGTCAACCCGAGGCGCTGGCGGTGGTCTGTGGCGACCAGCACTTGAGCTACCGCGCCCTGGAGCAACAGGCCAACCGTTTCGCTCATCTATTGCGTGAGCGTGGCGTGGGACCGGAAGTGCGGGTCGGCGTGGCGTTGAATCGTTCCACCGACATGATCGTCACCCTGTATGCAGTGCTCAAGGCCGGTGGCGTGTACGTGCCGCTGGACATCGACTACCCCCGCGAGCGCCTGCAATGGATCGTCGAGGATTCGGCGATGGCAGTGCTGGTGACCCGCGACGAACTGCGCGAGCGTTTACCCGCCATCGACAACGTGCTGGACATCGATCACCTGGACTTGCAGGCCTATCCCGACCGCCGTCCGGGGCTGAGCATCGATGCCGATCACCTGGCCTACCTGATTTACACCTCGGGTTCCACCGGCAAACCCAAAGGCGTGGCGGTGGCCCGTGGCCCGTTGAACATGCATTGCCAGGCGATTGCCCGACGCTATGAAATGGACCGCGATACGCGCGAGCTGCTGTTCATGTCCTTTGCCTTCGACGGCGCCCAGGAACGCTGGCTGACTACCTTGCTCGCCGGTGGTTGCCTGGTGCTGCGGGATGACACCCTGTGGACCCCGGAAGAAACCTGGCAGGTGCTGCACCGCCAAACCATCAATATTGCCTGCTTCCCGCCGGCTTACCTCAAGCAGCTGGCCGAGTACGCCGAAAGCCAGGACGAAACACCGCCGGCAGTGCGGGTGTATTGCTTCGGCGGCGATGCGGTGGCCGACGAGACCTTTGAACAGGTCAAGCGCGCCTTGCGCCCGACCTGGATCACCAACGGCTACGGGCCGACTGAAACCGTGGTCACGCCACTGCTCTGGACCGCCGACATGGACCAACGCTGCGAGGCCGCCTATGCACCAATTGGTGTGCAGGTGGGCAATCGCACCTTGTACGTGCTGGATGACCAGCTCAATCTACTGCCCGATGGCGTGGCCGGCGAGCTGTATATCGGCGGCGAAGGATTGGCGCGCGGTTATCATCGGCGCGCCGGGCTGACGGCCGAACGCTTTGTCGCCAGCCCGTTCGAGGCGGGCGGGCGCTTGTACCGTTCCGGTGACCTGGTGCGTCGTCGTCCAGACGGGGTGTTCGACTACCTGGGCCGCCTGGATCATCAAGTGAAAATTCGCGGTTTCCGCATCGAACTGGGAGAAATCGAAGCTCGCCTGCGCACGTTGCCATCGGTGCGCGACGCCGTGGTGGTAGCGCGGGACAGTGCCTCGGGCAAACAGTTGATCGGCTACGTGGTTGCCGAGGCCCACCTGGGCTTGAGCGAACAACTGCGCCAGGCCCTGGGCAGCCAACTGCCGGACTATATGGTGCCGTCACAGATTGTCGCGTTGCAGGCCATGCCGTTGAATCCCAGCGGCAAGGTTGATCGCAAGGGCTTGCCGGACCCGGACTTCAAGGGCCAGGTCTATGTGGCGCCGCGCAACCCACTGGAGCGCATCCTGGCAACCATCTGGCAAGAAGTGCTGGAGATCGAGCAGGTTGGCGTCACGGATAACTTCTTTGAATTGGGCGGCGATTCGCTGCGCACTCTCAAGGTCCTGAGCAAGATCCGCAGCCAGGCCATGCCCGGTTTCGAACTGAAGCTGCGGGACATGCTGGCCAAGCCGACCATCGCCCAATTGTCTGGTTTCGATGACCAGCAGGAAGCCGATCTCGATCCGCTGCTGTTGCTCAACAGCCAGGTGCCGGGCACAGCACCGTTGTTCTGCCTGCATGCCGGCTTTGGCACGGTGTTCGACTACGAGCCCCTGGCCCGGCAACTGGATGGGCAGTGCAGCGTGTATGGCCTGCAATGCCGGATGCTGCTGGACCGCGATTGGGAGGATGGCTCCCTGGCGTCCATGGCAATTGATTACGCCCAGTACATCCGCCAGAAACAGGCGCAAGGCCCGTATCGACTGCTGGGCTGGTCATTGGGCGGCACCCTGGCGGTGCTGGTGGCCAGCGAGCTGGAAAAGCAGGGCCAGCGCGTCAGCTTCCTCTGCCTGGTGGACAGCTTTATCCCGGCGACCTCGGCGCTGCTGGATGACGACGATTGGCGCGAAGGCTTGCCGGTCTTCCTCAGCCAGACCCTGGGATTGATGGTCGATGCAGGATTTGTTGAGAGCCAGTTGCCGATGATCGAGCCGACCCTGACGGCATTGACCGAGCAGTTTGCGGCGCTTGCCGCGAGTTACCCGTCTTCAGGTGCGACCTTTGGTGTGGAGGAATCGGCCCGGGCATTCCAGGTCGGCCTCAAGCTCAAGGCCTTGTCTCGCCGTCAGGCCGAGTTGCCGAGGGTTGCCAGCGAAGCCTTGTGCTGGTGGCGCGGCGAACTGCCTGCGGAGTCGATCAAGGCCCGTGAGGCCGGACTGAGGGTGGAGGAGAGCGCACGCATCGCCGCCGACCACTACGCAATCATCAAGCACCCGCAGTTGCTCAAGCAGTTGCACCAGCGGTTGCACTCACTGGCACCGGTTGCTAGCTGAAATAACGGGCAGTGCCGCCTGGCACTGCCCAGTTGCCCTTTTGAATTGGATACTCCCCATGCCTGTACATCCCGACTTGTCGGCGTTTCTGGAACTGGCGGAATTTGGTCGCCTGACTGGCAACAGCCAACCCATGCACACCTTGCCCGTCGCGCAGGCCCGTGCCGACTTTGAACGTTCCTCGCAGATCCTCGATCCCAACCCACCGGGTGCCGTCCAGGTGCAGGCGCTGCAGTTACCGACTCGTGATGGCAGCGTGTTGGAAGGGCGTCTCTATCGGCTGGCGTCGAGGGCAGATCAAGTTTTGCCGACCATCCTCTACTTTCACGGTGGCGGCTATGTGGTCGGCAGCCTGGACTCCCACGATTCGGTGTGCCGTCGCCTGGCATTGAGCGGCGAGTTTGCGGTGTTGGCGCCAGCCTATCGATTGGCGCCGGAATACCCGTTTCCTACGGCGGTGCATGATGCCCTGGACAGTGTCGCGGCCTTGAAAGAACAGGCCGAGCAACTGCACTTGGACCCACAGCGGTTGGTGGTGGCCGGTGACAGTGCGGGGGCCACCTTGGCGGCAGCCCTGGCGATCACAGCGGCCAATCACCCGGCGGACATCGCCCTGAAACCCCAGGCGCAGTTGCTGTTCTATCCGGTGACCGACATGAGCGTGCAACGCGCCTCCCATCGCACCTATGCCGAAGGCTATTTGCTAGAGACCGAAACCCTGGAATGGTTCTACCAGCATTACGCTGGGTCAGCGGCTGAACGCCAGGACTGGCGTGCCTCACCGTTGCTGAGTGGGCAAACTGCCGTGCAGGCCCCGGCCTATATCAGCCTGGCGGAATATGATCCGTTGTTCGATGAGGGGATGGTGTATGCCGAGGCTCTGAAGTTGAGCGGTACGCCGGTGCAGTTGACGGTGGAGCAGGGCTTGTCCCACGACTTCTTGCGTATGTCCGGCATCGTCGGGTCGGTGGATGATATTTATCGGCGGGCGTTGCAGTGGCTGGTGGCGAACGTCTGCGGATAATTTTGCCGAAACCTCCTACCGAACCGCCAGATAACCTCTACTCCCCCCGCATAAGAACCTCTGCAAAGTCTCTCGCCTGAACACACAGCGCGAGGGACCGCCGATGTTTTTTCCTACTCATGCCCAGTTCCATGGGGCTGCCTCTTGAATCCCGCCATTGGCTCCTTAGCCCTGGCACCCATGAACACAGAGACGGTGGATGTTGAAGTCGTCCTTCGCGACTTCAGGCACTGCCTTAACACGTTTGATGAATGGGCCGAGAGCTTCTGGAGCTTTTCGGCGCTGGACGTCGAACAGGTGTTCAAGGTTGGGGATGAGGTGGCGCTTGTCGCGCCCATCAACCGCTCCATCCTCCCCAGCAGCACCGTCGCGATGTGCCCGGCCAGCGGTTCGTTGACTCTGGTGCATATGTTCCAGAGCGTGAGATTTGTGCCCATCGGCAATACGCCGGTGATGCTGCAAAAGGTCGATCCGAAGGGTGGTCCGCTCGGCGACCCGATTCATAAAACCATCGGCCCCAGCGGCATTCTTGAAGTCACCGAGTGCACTCGCGGCCAGCCGTATCGGGTGAGCTTTTACCCCAATGTTTCCAAGGCGCAGGTCAAGGCGCTGTATGCCTCCTATCAGTCGGTGATCGAGGCGCTCGAAGCCCGCTTGCGTGATGAGTGGACCCATACCTTTGAAGCACAGTGGAAACACTATGCCCAGACCACCTCCCTTGACCGTCGCAAGCTACTGGATGCGGCGTTTGTACGAGGGATTGCAAACACGCTTTACAACCTTTGGGACAGTATTCCAAAGCTGTATGAGTGGCTGGCGGACCTCAAACCCAACAGCGAAAAGTTGCTGCAATACCTCTCCCAAGCCGAACTTGAAGAGTTGCTCAAGCTGGGTAGCGACGCCATTGCCAACGGTCTGCTGATACTCAGTGATGACCCCCTGCTGTTTATCCACGTGTCGGCAATGTTTAGTTGGATGCAGTTGCTGCCGCCGCCTGACATGAGGGAACTGCTGGGCGAAATCACCGCCGAGGTGCTGATCAATCTGCTGCTGATTCGGGCAATGGGCGCCATGGGTGTGGTGGTGCGGTTGGGTCCTCAGGTGCTGGGTAGCGTCAGGTCGAGGCGTGCGCGGCAGTGGCTGGAATTGATGGCCAAGCAACTTGAAGGACCCAGGCTGGAACCGCATGCCGAACGGGTTAAGCCATTGCTGCTCAGTAGCCCGGCGACGCCGATCAAGGTAGTCCCGAGTGTGCCGTTGAAGGCCGGGGTGCATGAAGTGCCGAACCCGGTGCCGTTGGTGCGGGCTAACAAGCGGCCCAGGACGACGTTGGTCAGGCACGAACACGTCGATGACGTGCCGGTTGCT
>NZ_WLYI01000041.1 GCF_009707515.1 Pseudomonas karstica
GCGGCTACTTCGCCTTCTTCTTCTTTGTCGAATTCGTCCCAGCTCAGCATGACGTGTCGTCTCCTGCGTGAGGGCCAAAGGTGCCCGTGTGAAACCGGATGGTTGGGTATTCACACGGCCCAGAGGCCGCGGTGGATCTTTAAGGAATCGTTTGTTGCAGCTAGCGCACGCATTAAACGGAATTGGGTTACGGGTGCTCTGCGTGAGACTTGAGGGGCGGAGCGAGGGCTGCTTGCTCCTGCGGGGCCTCAGGTGTGGCTCTTCATCCCACTGTAAAGGGATATTGCAGGCCCGATTTACCCGCGCATTATAGGGAAAAATTCGGGTTTGTGTTGCGGCGGATGGTCACCCGGGGCGACCAAAACCCAATGGTTTTCGGCCAGAGCAAGGGTTTATAAGGGTTTGCTGCGCCAGGATTTTTTTGGCAGGGCAAACGGACTTACCGACGGTCGCCATAGCTTACCTATGCCAGGTTGCGTCGCCAGGATCACCTATATCGAAATGCGTGATGGCAGATCGGTAAGAAAGCATCACCCAAGCATAAGATGTTGGTGGATGGGGTTGTGAAGCGCTGGACGAAGTCTTGCCTTGGGGGGTGGGCGCTGTTGACGCGACAGTCGAGGTGAAGCGCAGCCTCACTGAAGCAGGCCTGGTCATTAGCCAGAACGACACTGCCATTGCAGGGCATGCGATAGCAGCAGGCTGTACGTTGGTGACGAATAACACGCGAGAGTTCAGGCGTGTTGCAGGGTTGCCTTATGAGGACTGGGTGCACTAGACCTGTGGTGGCTGGCGCAAGCTTCTTCGGCAGTAAAAGGTGCTGTTCCTTTTTTGTATCAAGGCTCGAGTGTCAGGGACTCTTGGAAATCAGCAACTGTTTAGGTCGGCTCTTTGCCGCAAGACCGATTTCTTGCGGCGAATAAGATCAGGGTTTAAATCCGACTAACGAAATTACTATCCGTTAGAGCAGCCATTGCCCATGACCTTGTAATTAAGGATATGCCGTTGACCTTTCGAGTCTTCATATTCCATGCGCGCCGGTACCACTTCGCAAACTTCCGGAATACTGCTCATGGACAACACTTTGGCGATGTCCAACTCGGTACTGTAGGTGTACTCCTCGACAACTGCAGTGTTCTGGCTGGCTACGTCAGTCGGGGCCTCGTCGGCCAGGGCGGCGGTGGCGCACAGGCTGCTGAGTGCCATAACTAATAAAACTTTCATCTTCGTTTTTACCTGTTTACGGTCGTAAGGGGGCACGGGGCCCTTGTGAGGCCGCGTGTGTCGCGGGAATTGGAAAGTTCGGATTAACGTGCCTTCGTGGGGGCTGTTGCGTGGTTAATCACAGTGCCTTGTTGGCGGGGTTGATTTTAGGCGTGCGCGTTATATTCATATACCCGTGCTTTTGATAAACACTTTTGGCGGTTTTCGTAACAATCCGGCGGGTGAAGGTTTTTTCATGCGCCGCAAAAGCGCCGCAGCCCGCGGGGTAGAGCGTTATAGATGGGTGGCGGGGCAATATGCCGGGGCTTGTTACTACCATCGTCGAATGGTTCTATAGGGCCGGCCCGGCTACAACAGGGCCATACAACAACAACTATGTCACCGAGGTAAGAAAGATGAGTGCGGCTTCTCTGTACCCCGTTCGCCCCGAAGTAGCAGCCAATACGCTGACCGATGAGGCGACCTACAAGGCCATGTACCAGCAGTCGGTGGTCAACCCCGATGGCTTCTGGCGCGAGCAGGCTCGCCGTCTTGACTGGATCAAGCCTTTCACCACGGTGAAGCAGACCTCCTTCGATGATCACCACGTTGACATCAAGTGGTTCGCCGATGGCACCTTGAACGTTTCCTACAACTGCCTGGACCGACACCTTGCCGAGCGTGGCGATCAGGCCGCGATCATCTGGGAGGGCGACGACCCTTCCGAAAGCCGCACCATCACTTACCGCGAACTGCATGAAGAAGTCTGCAAGTTCGCCAACGCCTTGCGCGGCCAGGATGTGCACCGCGGCGACGTGGTGACTATCTATATGCCGATGATCCCCGAGGCCGTGGTCGCCATGCTGGCCTGTACCCGCATCGGTGCGATTCACTCGGTGGTGTTTGGCGGTTTCTCGCCGGAAGCCCTGGCCGGCCGGATTATTGACTGTAAGTCGAAGGTGGTGATCACTGCCGACGAAGGCATTCGTGCCGGTAAGAAGATTCCGCTGAAGGTCAATGTCGACGACGCCCTGACCAACCCGGAAACCAGCAGCATCCAAAAAGTCATCGTCTGCAAGCGCACCGGTGGCAACATCAAGTGGAACCAGCATCGCGACATCTGGTACGAAGACCTGATGAAAGTGGCGGGCACCGTCTGCGCGCCCAAAGAGATGGGCGCCGAAGAGGCGTTGTTCATCCTTTATACCTCCGGCTCCACCGGTAAGCCCAAGGGCGTGCAACACACCACCGGTGGTTACCTGCTCTATGCGGCGCTGACCCACGAGCGGGTGTTCGACTACCGCCCGGGTGAAGTCTACTGGTGCACCGCCGACGTTGGCTGGGTCACCGGCCACACTTATATCGTCTACGGCCCGCTGGCCAACGGCGCGACGACACTGCTGTTCGAGGGTGTGCCGAACTACCCGGACATCACTCGGGTGGCGAAGATCGTCGACAAGCACCAGGTCAATATCCTCTACACCGCGCCGACCGCGATCCGCGCGATGATGGCATCCGGCACCGCCGCCTGCGAAGGCGCCGATGGCAGCAGCTTGCGCTTGCTGGGGTCGGTGGGTGAGCCGATCAACCCGGAAGCCTGGGACTGGTACTACAAGAACGTCGGTCAGTCCCGTTGCCCGATCGTCGACACCTGGTGGCAGACCGAAACCGGCGCCACCCTGATGAGCCCGCTGCCGGGCGCTCACGCCCTCAAGCCGGGCTCTGCCGCACGTCCATTCTTCGGTGTGGTACCGGCGTTGGTGGACAACCTGGGCAACATCATCGAGGGCGCCGCTGAAGGCAACCTGGTGATCCTCGATTCGTGGCCAGGCCAGGCGCGTACGCTGTACGGCGACCATGACCGTTTTGTCGACACCTACTTCAAGACTTTCCGTGGCATGTACTTCACTGGTGACGGCGCCCGTCGCGACGAGGACGGCTACTGGTGGATCACCGGTCGGGTGGATGACGTACTGAACGTGTCTGGCCACCGCATGGGTACCGCCGAGATCGAAAGCGCAATGGTTGCCCACCCGAAAGTCGCGGAAGCGGCGGTGGTGGGCGTACCGCATGACATCAAGGGGCAGGGTATTTATGTCTACGTCACTCTCAAAAACGGTGAAGAACCTAACGAAGCGTTGCGCCTGGAACTGAAAAATTGGGTGCGAAAGGAAATCGGGCCGATTGCTTCACCGGATGTGATCCAGTGGGCACCGGGTTTGCCGAAGACCCGTTCGGGGAAAATCATGCGGCGTATCCTGCGCAAGATTGCGACCGCCGAATATGATGGGTTGGGGGATATCTCCACCCTGGCCGATCCGGGGGTGGTGCAGCATTTGATTGAAACCCACAAGACCATGAACGTCGCGTAAGGCGGGTTTGTAGGGAGGAGCCCTATTCGGTGTGAGCCGGATAGGGCTTTTTTGTGCACGCCAGATCAATAAATATCGGTTTTTGTTGTGGGAGGTTTCTGAATGTTACCCGGTGGTGCAAATGTGTAACCCGCCGCCCAAACATGAGGCAAAGTGCTACACCCACACCCGCAAATAGCCTGCTTTAGAGGCGCCGGTAAAGAAGTTCCTACGTCAGGCTTGCCGTGCCAGAAGGGTTTGCGAATAATAGGCCCGCAATTTGCAGTGTTAACTGGTTTAATATCTTTTGTCTCTGCATAAAAGCATGAGGCTGTCAATGGGTTTGGGCCGCTTTCTCGGTGCTTCTGTAAATTGTTGTCGCATTGAGGAAATATCGGCTTCCGGCCTGTCGTTAGAATGCCGATCACTCGCTCGCCGTCGCTGATGTTGATTACGTAGAAGCAAGCGACGCTATTTGCTTTCACTCAGTCGCATCGTGGGCCATGGCTCATACTGCTGTTTTTGCCCTATATCGATGGAGTCCCAAGATGAAGAAACTCGTGCTGTTGGGCGCCCTGGCGCTGTCTGTGTTGTCCATGCAAGCCTTCGCCGATGGAAAACCCCTGAAGATTGGTATCGAAGCGGCTTATCCTCCGTTTGCCTCGAAGGCGCCGGACGGCAGCATCGTCGGTTTCGACTACGACATTGGCAACGCTCTGTGTGAAGAGATGAAGGTCAAGTGCACGTGGGTCGAGCAAGAGTTCGATGGCCTGATCCCGGCGCTGAAAGTGCGCAAGATTGACGCGATCCTCTCGTCGATGTCCATCACCGAAGACCGCAAGAAGTCCGTGGACTTCACCAACCGCTACTACCTGACCCCGGCGCGCCTGGCGATGAAGGAAGGCACGGTTGTCAGCGACAGCCTGGATGAGTTGAAGGGCAAGAAGATTGGTGTGCAGCGCGGTTCGATCCATGACCGTTTCGCCAAGGAAGTCCTGGCTCCGAAAGGGGCTACCGTGGTGCCTTACAGTTCGCAGAATGAAATCTACCTGGACATTGAAGCCGGTCGCCTCGACGGTACCGTGGCTGACGCGACCCTGCTGCAGGAAGGTTTCCTCGATACGCCAGCCGGTAAAGGCTACGCGTTCACCGGCCCATCCTTCACCGACGTCAAATACTTCGGCGACGGCGTAGGCATCGCAGTCCGTAAGGGCGACAAGGCAAACCTGAAGCGCATCAACGCTGCTATCGCCGGGATCCGTGCCAACGGCAAATACAAGCAAATCCAGGACAAGTACTTCAACTTCGATATTTACGGCGCTGACACAGCAGCCCAGTAAACCGTCGCAGTTGTCTGTCCATAATGGCGCAAGCACCAGAACCTCTGACGTTTGCGCCATTTTTTCACCCCCTTTTCGAGGACCTGAATCATGTTGAAAGGCTACGGGGCCGTTATCCTCGATGGCGCATGGTTGACGCTTCAGCTCGCCTTGTCGTCCATGGCCCTGGCCATTGTTCTGGGTCTGATCGGGGTCGCGTTGCGCCTGTCGCCGGTGCGTTGGTTGGCCTGGCTGGGCGACCTGTACTCCACGGTGATCCGCGGGATCCCCGACCTGGTGCTGATCCTGCTGATTTTCTACGGTGGTCAGGACCTGCTCAACCGTGTCGCGCCGCTTTTGGGCTACGACGACTATATTGACTTGAACCCCTTGGCCGCCGGTATCGGTACCCTGGGTTTCATCTTTGGCGCCTATTTGTCGGAAACCTTCCGTGGCGCCTTCATGGCCATTCCCAAGGGCCAGGCTGAAGCCGGCCTTGCCTATGGCATGAGCAGCTTCCAGGTGTTTTTCCGGGTGATGGTGCCGCAGATGATTCGGCTGGCAATCCCCGGGTTCACCAACAACTGGCTGGTATTGACCAAGGCCACCGCGTTGATTTCCGTGGTGGGCCTGCAAGACATGATGTTCAAGGCCAAGCAGGCGGCTGATGCCACCCGCGAGCCTTTTACCTTCTTCCTCGCAGTGGCCGCGATGTACCTGGTGCTCACCAGCGTCTCGTTGCTGGCCTTGCGTCATCTTGAGAAACGCTACTCGGTAGGCGTAAGGGCGGCTGATCTATGATCTTCGACTACAACGTCATCTGGGAGGCCATGCCGCTGTACTTGGGTGGTTTGCTGACCACCCTGAAATTGCTGGCCATCTCGCTGTTCTTCGGTTTGCTCGCGGCCTTGCCCCTGGGCCTGATGCGCGTGTCCAAGCAACCGGTCATCAATGGCGCCGCCTGGCTCTATACCTATGTGATTCGCGGCACACCGATGCTGGTGCAGTTGTTCTTGATCTACTACGGACTGGCTCAGTTCGAAGCCGTACGCGAAAGCTTTCTCTGGCCGTTGTTGTCCAGCGCGACCTTCTGCGCGTGCCTGGCCTTTGCCATCAATACCAGCGCCTACACTGCCGAAATCATTGCCGGCAGCCTCAAGGCCACCCCCAATGGCGAGATCGAGGCGGCCAAGGCCATGGGCATGTCGCGCTATAAGTTGTATCGCCGCATTCTGCTGCCATCGGCCCTGCGCCGGGCGTTGCCGCAGTACAGCAACGAGGTGATCATGATGCTGCAAACCACCAGCCTGGCCTCCATCGTCACCCTGATCGACATCACGGGTGCCGCGCGCACGGTGAACGCCCAGTATTACTTGCCGTTCGAAGCCTACATCACTGCAGGTGTTTTCTACCTGTGCCTGACCTTCATTCTGGTGCGCCTGTTCAAGTTGGCCGAGCACCGCTGGCTGAGCTATCTGGCTCCACGGAAGCACTGATATGGAACGTATCGATCACGTGTTGCCCTGGGGGCATCTGGGTTGCGAGCGCCAACTGACGGTGTTCCGTTTCGGCAGTGGCGAGCGCAAGGCTTATATACAGGCCAGCCTGCATGCCGACGAACTGCCCGGTATGCGTACCGCGTGGGAGTTGAAAAAACGCCTGGCTGAACTGGAGCAGCAAGGCGCCCTGAATGGGGTGATCGAGTTGGTGCCCGTCGCCAACCCGATGGGCCTGGGCCAGTTGTTGCAAGGCGCTCACCAGGGGCGTTTCGAAGTCGGCAGCGGTAAGAATTTCAACCGTGATTTCGCCGAGTTGAGCGAGCCGGTTGCCCAATTGCTCAAAGGCCAATTAGGGGATGATTCCCACGCTAATATGTGCCTGATCCGTCAAGCCATGAGCGATGCACTCGATGCCTTGCCGCCGGCCGCCAGCCAGCTGCAGGGCATGCAGCGCCTGCTGCTGAGCCATGCCTGCAGTGCCGATGTGGTGCTCGACCTGCATTGCGATGCCGAGGCAGCGCTGCATATGTACGCCTTGCCCCAGCATTGGCCGCAGTGGCGTTCGTTGTCGGCGCATTTGAATGTGAAGGTCGCATTGCTGGCGGAAGATTCCGGTGGTAGCTCGTTTGACGAAGCCTGTTCGCTGCCCTGGTTGCGTTTGGCCCGGGAATTCCCTGAGGCACAGATTCCCTTGGCGTGCCTGGCAACGACCCTGGAGCTGGGCGGTCAGGCTGACACAGGGCGCGACGAAGCGATTTTTCACGCTGAAGGCATCCTCGCGTTCCTCGCCGAACAAGGGCTGATCAACGGTGAATGGCCACAAGCCGCATACGAGGCTTGCGAAGGCATGCCCTTTGAAGGCACCGAATTGTTGTTCGCCCCCCACGCCGGCGTGATCAGCTACCTGCGCAAGGCGGGTGATTGGGTGGAAGCCGGTGAGCCGGTTTTTGAAGTAATTGACCCCTTGGCCGACCGCGTCAGTATTGTCTGTGCCGGCACATCGGGGGTGTTGTTTGCCGTTGAACGGCTACGTTATGCCCAAGCGGGTTTCTGGCTGGCCAAGGTGGCGGGGCGCGAAGCGCTGCGTCATGGGCGCTTGCTCAACGACTGACCAACTGTTTTTGTGAGAACCGACCGCATGTACAAACTTGAAGTCCAAGACCTGCATAAACGCTATGGCAGTCATGAAGTGCTCAAAGGGGTATCCCTGGCCGCGGCGGCCGGTGATGTGATCAGCATCATAGGTTCCAGTGGTTCGGGCAAAAGCACCTTTTTGCGCTGCATCAACCTGCTGGAGCAACCCCATGCCGGCAAGATCCTGCTCAATAACGAAGAGTTGAAGCTGGTGGCCGGCAAGGATGGCGCGATGCGGGCCGTCGACCCGAAACAGCTGCAACGCATGCGTTCGCGACTGTCCAT
Organism: Pseudomonas karstica; assembly: GCF_009707515.1. GTDB lineage: Bacteria > Pseudomonadota > Gammaproteobacteria > Pseudomonadales > Pseudomonadaceae > Aquipseudomonas > Aquipseudomonas karstica. Next base: position 7,792 of record NZ_WLYI01000041.1, read on the forward strand.
GGTGTTCCAGCATTTCAACCTGTGGTCGCACATGACGGCTCTTGAGAATGTCATGGAGGCGCCGGTCCATGTCTTGGGCATGTCGAAAAAAGACGCCCGGGAAAAGGCCGAACATTATCTGGCGAAAGTTGGTGTGAGCCATCGTAAGGACGCATTCCCCGGCCATATGTCCGGCGGCGAGCAGCAGCGCGTGGCGATTGCCCGCGCCCTGGCGATGGAGCCTGAGGTGATGCTGTTTGACGAACCCACCTCGGCGCTTGACCCGGAGTTGGTCGGTGAAGTGCTGAAGGTGATGCAGGATTTGGCCCAGGAAGGTCGGACCATGGTGGTAGTGACCCATGAAATGGGCTTTGCCCGTGAAGTCTCCAACCAGTTGGTATTTCTGCACAAAGGCATCGTGGAAGAACATGGCGATCCCCGTGAGGTGCTGGTCAACCCGCAATCCGAGCGTTTGCAGCAGTTCCTGTCGGGTAGCTTGAAGTAATCATCGCTGCCATGATGCACTGATATGGGGCATGCTTCGCTCTGCTTTTAACTGTAGGAGCGAGCTTGCTCGCGAAGGTCGTGAACGATAACTCTGGGGGCCTGATACCCAGTGGAGCTCTCAGGTTTTTCGCGAGCAAGCTCGCTCCTACAGAGAGCGGATCAGCATTGTTTTTGAGATTTGTGTTGGTTTACGGGCTAGCATTGGTCCTTGTCTTCATCACCGTTTTTCGCTTCGGATAGCACTCCATGACCGCCCACAAAATTGGTTTCCTGATTTGGCCCAGCACAAAAGCACTGACGCTGGCGCTGGCTGAGGAGGCCTTGCGCGTTGCCCAGCGGGTGCATCCGGACGTGGTGTATGAACTGTCGTTTTTGCTCGCCGAACCTGCAACCGAAGGCGCCTGGCAACTGCCGGGCGAACCATGGGCCGGCAAGCTCGAAGGCTTCCAGAAGCTGTTCCTGCTGGCCGATGAACCGCCCACCGTGATCGCCTCGCAACTGAGCACTGCCCTCAAACAACTGGTGCGTGCCGGTTGTGTGATCGGCGGTTTGTCGGCCGGTGTGTATCCGTTGGCCCAGCTCGGTCTGCTCGACGGCTACCGCGCCGCCGTGCACTGGCGCTGGCAGGACGATTTCGCCGAGCGTTTCCCCAAGGTCATCGCCACCAGCCATCTGTTCGATTGGGACCGTGATCGCTTGACCGCCTGCGGTGGCATGTCGGTACTCGACCTGCTGCTGGCTGTACTGGCCCGTGATCACGGCGCCGAACTGGCCGGTGCGGTGTCCGAAGAGCTGGTAGTGGAGCGTATCCGTGAAGGCGGCGAGCGCCAGCGCATCCCGCTGCAAAACCGTCTGGGCTCCAGCCATCCCAAGCTAACCCAGGCGGTGTTGCTGATGGAAGCCAATATCGAGGAACCGCTGACCACTGATGAAATCGCCCAGCATGTATGTGTCTCCCGACGACAGCTGGAGCGCATCTTCAAGCAATACCTCAATCGCGTCCCCAGCCAGTACTACCTGGAACTACGCCTGAACAAGGCCCGCCAGATGCTGATGCAGACCAGCAAGTCGATCATCCAGATCGGCCTGTCCTGCGGCTTCTCCTCGGGGCCGCATTTCTCCAGCGCCTATCGTAATTTCTTCGGCGCCACGCCCCGTGAAGACCGCAACCAGCGACGTAACAGCAGCCCGTTCGAACTGTCGTCGGTACCTTCCGAGCGCGGCTGAGTGGCGTTTTTATTGCTCCATCTCTTCCTCGGATACGTCGGGTGAGGGTAACGGGTTCATCTGCGGGTCCAGTGTGACTTCCACCACGCCAAAGTTCACAGCGGTGCGTCGGTAGTAAGTGCGCAGCATGGCGATCGTTGAGGGCGAGAAGGGGTTGCCGTTGAGGTCGAAATCGTCGGCCCAGTCAGGCGCCACTTCAAGGATGTCGGTGGGCAGCTCGGTAATCTGGTTGTCGCTCAAGTTCAAATGATTAAGCGATGGCAGATTGAATGTCCCGTGGGGTACCTCGGTAAGGCCGGCATTTTCGATCATCAACGTGGACAGTCCGGACATCTTGCTGATGTCGGGCGTGATCCCCAGCGGGTTGTCACTCAGGTCCAGGTATTGAAGGTTTTCCAGGCCGCTCAAGGCGTCTGCACTCGTGGGCGTCAAACCAATATGGCTTTGTGTCAGGCTGAGTGTCTTGAGCTTCGGCAGGTTGAACGCGTCGAGTGGAATGTCCTGCAGTGCATAGCGGTGGACCATCAGGGTTTCGGCTTGAGGGAAATGCTCAAGAAAACCCTCGGGTATCGACGTGGTTTCTTCGCCCCTCAGTTCCACCCTTGAAACATGGTTGAACTCGACATTCAGCGCTGGCAGGTCTCCCAGGACCGGGTATGTGGATACCAGTTCATGAACATCTCGCAGCGGCTCATGATTTTCATCCAGTGCCGTTTCCCGTCGCCAGCACTCCTCCAGCAGCGTCTTGAATGCCCTTCGAGTGATTTGTTGTTGCGCTTGTGTCTGTTCGTCCAGTACGGCATTGGTACGCGGGTGGCGTTCGGGGACATCCACCGCCCATTGTTCAAGGTCTGCTTGCAGGCGTTCGTAGTCTGCCTTGAGTCGGATGAGTGTCGCCATCGAGTCATCCAGGCTGCCGGGCAGCTTGAAGATGAATTGACTGGCCTGCTTGCCGGTGTAGGTGGGGTAGAGTTCATGGACCCGGCGCAGCTCGTCAAGGTTGGCGTCTGCTCCGAAGTGTTCGCCAGTGTCCTGGCAATAGCTTTGTATGCGCTCCAGTGTGACGCGTGACAGCGGGTTGCCTGAGAAGTCAAAGGCGTTGGCACTCTCCCCAGGCAGGCTGAAGAGTGCGTCTGGCAGCGCCTGGATCAGGTTGTCGCTGAGATCGGCGCGAGTCAGTTGGGGGCGATCAATCAGGCCTTCGGGGAGTTGGGAGATTTCGGTCTGGCTCAGGTTCAGTGTCTGCAAGTCGGCCATGTGTTCAAGGTTGGGCGCAAGCGTCAGTGGGTTGTTGAAGAGGTCTAGTTTTTTCAACCCGCTCAGGCTGGCCAGGTTTGCACGGCTTTGGGCGGTCAGCTTGATGGCGCCGTTGTGCAGCGTCAGTTCATTGAGGTGGGCGAGCGACGTGACCTCGGCGGGCAGTGTTCGAAGAGCTATATCGCTGATCTTCAGGCTGCGCAATCTGGGGAAGTGTGCCAGGAAACCGGAGGTACCTCGGGTGGAGGGGTAGCTTTTCAATTCCAGGTAGGAAATGTGTTCGAAGTTGGCATTCAGCGCCGGCAGTTCGCCGTATATCGGTTGGGTGAGGCGCAGCGTGTGGCCGTTGTCATCGGGGTTGGCGAAGTAGGCGTCCGCCTGGGTTTCATAGCGCCAGGCGCGAATCAGTTCCTGTTTCCAGAGTAAGCGATTGTGCAGTTCTGCGTAAAACGTCGATTGGGGCAGCGCTAGCTGGGTATCGAGATAGGTTCGAGGGGTGTTGGAGGTCCAGGCCGCCAAGTCGGTTTCCAATTGTAGAAACTCGTTTTTCAACGACTGAAGTGTGCGCAAAGGCGACCCCGGCTGGTTTCGCATGGCGTTCAGCGCATCCGTCACTTCTTCTGGGCGCAGGCTAGGATAAAGGTCGTGTAACCGCTCCTCCAGCGACACTTGCCCGCTGGGGCCGGGTGTGGGTTGGGTACCGCCATAGCCTTCCATGCCTCCCGGCAGGCGCATCAGGTTCGGGTCGTAGAAGGGTTTGCGTATAGGGTGTTTGGCCAGCAGTTTGCCAACCTCTTCCCTAGGCAGGGTATGTGGGCGTAAGGTTTGCCTGAGTAATGGGCCTTGGCCGATATGAAGACCCAGTGCGTCGCGTTGCGCGTCGGGAAGTGCCTGGAGAACGGCCGTGTAGAAGTCGGTTTCTCCGAACAGCGTGCCCTTGTCATCTTCCGGAACATAATCGCCTTCGACCGTGCGCACAAGGATGCGCTGGATCGAGGCTTGAGGGGCGCCGATGGAGTCCCGCACGTTGCCGGTGCGTGTGTAGTCGGTGACCACAAGGCGCACCTGTGGCGACCAGCCCGGCAGGTTTTCCAGTGAGTGCAGGGCGAGCCGGTGGGTGTCGCTGCTCTCCAGCGAGTGCCTGTACAACCCTTCATACGCTCGGCTGATCCTGGCTTCATGGGCAGCCCAGCGTGCGCGCTCGATCAACTGCAACGGCAGGTTGCCTTGATCGACTTCCAGCAGTTCCTGGCTGCTTGCTGTGCGCAATACTTCCTCGGCGGCACTGGTGGGAAGGCCGGGCGCGGTGTCGATGAGTTTTTGCAGGCGTGCGTTGTCGGTTCTCTCCAATCCTCGATAACGCGCGTCAAACAGTGAAGAGCGTTTGTCCTGGGCCTTGGCCGCCAAGCGTTTGCGCAGTTTGGCGGCGCGCACGTGCGGTTGCGTGACGGGGGCGCCGAACTCCTCTTCCAGAAGGGTTTTGCGTTCTGGTTCGTCCAGGGTTTCCAGAAGGGTTTTGAGCAAGTCACCATTTTTCAGCTGCGCTTCGTGAATCTGCACCACCGCGGCGTTTTCGCGGCCTTTGATCTCCCAGAGGGTTTGGCCTTTTGCGTCCAGAAACCGTAGCGTCTTGGATTCAGGCCACAGGGCGGTGTGGCTCAGTAGCCAGAGTTGGGTCTGTGGGTCGGCTTTTTGAAAGAGCCGGGGATCGTCGCTGTTCATTTGGTCGATGAAGTCTTGCAACTGCTGATCGATATTAACGCGCTTGAGCGTGTCGGCCAGCAATGGCGGCGGTGGCTGGCGGTCCATGTAGGTCTTGCGCAGGGCCGCTTCATCGGTCCCGCTGATGTGGCGGGCCTCCTCGAGATGCGCGGCGCTGAGGTTATCGGCGAGCGGGCCCAGGCGGCGTAGGAGGGTGGTGCTATCCCAGCTCAACGGCAGATCAACTTCGGTCACCCAGGCGCCCTTGCCATTGCCCATCACCCGTGGGTGGTAGGCGTGCGGGCGGGTTGGGTGTTGAAGAAAGGCGCTGCCGGAACGTTGTTCGACAGCAAAATGCAGCCCGTCGAGTGGCAGGATCTGTTTGCCCAGGTGGGTATGCAGCCCGTCGCTGTTGGCGCGTGATTCGGCGGTCAGTTGGATGTCGTGGGCGTAGGGTTTCAGGTCGGGGTTCCACAGACGGGTCTTGCCGTCGCTCGTGGTGACCGGGTTAAGCTTGTCGAAGAACGCCCATACTTCCTGGGGCAGCGCCTTTCGTAGCAGGTTTTCGGCAATCGGCGCGCCGACCGCGAACAGGCCCAACTGGATCATTTGCTCAAGGATCGACATCAGATGGCCGAATGCCTGGTTCTTGAGCCCTTCAGCCCAATCGACGATGCCTTCGATGGTTTCTTCGAGCAGTTGAAAGGCGGTATAGCCGAGCATCAGTACGCCAAGCGGCGGTATGAAGGGGGCTGCAATAAAAGCGGCAATTTCGAGAACTGTCTTGGCGATCTTTTGCAGAGTATTCCAGCGCTGCCAGCGCGCCTGGCTGTCGGCGTCTGCGGTGGGCACGGCCGTCACCCGCGCGTCATTGAGCAGCTTGTTGAGTTTGGCCTCATACAAGTGCTCGTACAGGTCGCCGGTGATTTTCGTGGCGAAAAACTGCAGCTTGGGTTCGGCATTGGACTTTTCGCGCCAGGTCGGCCGCGGGTCGCCGGGCACCGGCTTGTGCCAGACGACCTGTGACAATCGATTGTTAAGGTCGGTAAAGAAGTAACCACGGTGTTCATGGTTGACGAAGCGGCTGAAAAACTTCTGGTAATCGGCGCTGCGCAGCTTGGCGGTCAGGTCCAGCATGAACGCTGCGCCGTCGGGGTAGTACTTGAGCGGGGCCAGGGGGTCGTCGGGAATGTACGCCACCACTGGCGTTGCGTCGTGGTGCGACTCCAGGTCGGCGGCAAACAACACGATGCCGGTCAGTGGTGCGGCCATCAGGCTCAGGTCGTGGCTGAGCAGCGCCCTGCCTTCCAGCATCATGCCGCTCAGGCCCTCGACCTGGCCCCGGAGTGTATAAAAAGCCGAGTCACTCACATCCTTTTTCAGGCGCGCCATGTGCAAGCTGGCTTGAGCCTCGGCTTTCAGGCTCTGGACGACCTTGCCGAGCAGTGTTGCCTTGAGGGCCGCGTCTTCGAGCCCGAAAAAGCGCTTGAGGTAGTCTTGGTAGTGCGCGCCGATGTCCAACTCGCGGCACAACCGGATGAACTGTTCGATGCGGATCTTGCGGTTGACCGCGGGCAGTGTGTCGAACTGTCCGCTGACAGAGGGTTGGGTGGTGAAGGTCGAGTCTGGCGCGTAGGCATTTTGTTCACTCTCGGCCGCATCGAAGTTGTGCAGCGCGGCTTCTACCAACGACACGGCCCAGACCTTTGCGCCTCCCGTTGGCACGGGAAGCACCGGTGTGGTCAGCAGCGTATACAGGCGCAGGTAGGTGGCGCTGGCATCGAGTTCAAGACCAAACCGTTGTTTGAGTGCGTGTTGCAGCAGCGGCGTGGCGAACTGTTGCGGCGTCTTGAGCGTTGCCAGGGCGCTGTCCACCTGGTTTTGCGCTGCCCAGCTCGCCGCCGTCGCCTGCTTGAGAGGCGTATGTTGTTGGCGACTGCTGGCGGTATGCCAGTCGGTAAATACCGGGCGCGTGGCTTTCAATGCCTGGCGCTTGGTGCTTGAGGCGTTTCCCAGCCAGTCGGCAAGTGCGCTGTGAACACCTGCCGGGGCGGTGCGTGTGGCCTGTGTAAGGCTTTGAATGAGGAACCTTGGAGTAGGGCTCGTCATGTGGCTGATCCTTCAGTGGGTTGAGTCACTGTTATCAGAACAAGCTTCGTGGGCACCCAGGGCTCAGATAGTTAATTCCTGCTGGAAAAATCAGTCTTGCGTGCCTCTGCCTCTCAAGCCACACACCGTTTAAACTGCGCCATTGCGACGTAATTTGTCGCATTGGCGTAAACCCGTAGAAAACCGGGGTTGGCGCTATAAGAAGTTGTCGCTTGGCGGCAAGGCCGCGTTGAAAACTGTCCTTACAATCCCTGCATCGCCCGCCAGTTCCAGGCAGGCGTTCCTTTTCAGGAGACTCCGATGTCCGTTGAGCAAGCCCCGGTGCAACGTGCCGATTTCGACCAGGTCATGGTGCCCAACTACGCCCCTGCCGCGTTCATTCCTGTGCGTGGCGAAGGTTCCCGTATCTGGGACCAGTCGGGTCGCGAGCTGATCGACTTTGCCGGTGGCATCGCGGTCAACGTATTGGGCCACGCCCATCCGGCGCTGGTCGGCGCACTGACCGAACAGGCCAACAAGCTGTGGCATGTGTCCAACGTCTTCACCAATGAGCCGGCCCTGCGCCTGGCGCATAAGCTGATCGACGCCACCTTTGCCGAGCGGGTGTTCTTCTGCAATTCCGGCGCCGAAGCCAACGAGGCCGCCTTCAAGCTGGCCCGTCGTGTTGCGTTCGATCGTTTCGGCACCGAGAAATACGAAATCATCGCTGCGCTCAACAGCTTTCACGGCCGCACCCTGTTCACGGTGAACGTCGGTGGCCAGTCGAAGTACTCCGATGGCTTCGGTCCGAAAATCACTGGTATCACCCACGTCCCGTACAACGATCTGGATGCGCTGAAAGCCGCGGTTTCGGACAAGACCTGCGCCGTGGTGCTGGAACCGATCCAGGGTGAGGGCGGCGTATTGCCTGCCGAGCTTGCGTACCTGCAAGGTGCCCGCGACCTGTGCGATGCCAACAACGCCCTGCTGGTATTTGACGAAGTCCAAACGGGGATGGGCCGCAGCGGCGAACTGTTTGCCTACCAGCATTACGGCGTGGTGCCGGACATCCTCACCAGCGCCAAGAGCCTGGGCGGTGGTTTCCCGATTGCCGCCATGCTGACTCGCGAAGACCTGGCCAAGCACCTGGTGGTCGGCACCCACGGCACTACCTACGGCGGCAACCCGTTGGCGTGCGCGGTGGCGGAAGCGGTGATTGATGTGATCAACACTCCGCAGGTGCTGGCGGGCGTTAAAACCAAGCATGACCTGTTCGTTTCTCGTCTGGAGCAGATCGGCCAGCAATATGGCATTTTCACTCAAGTGCGAGGCTTGGGCCTGCTGCTCGGTTGCGTGCTGAGCGATGCCTGGAAAGGCAAGGCCAAGGACATCTTCAACGCGGCAGAGAAAGAAAACCTGATGATCCTGCAAGCCGGCCCGGACGTGGTGCGCTTTGCCCCGAGCCTGGTGGTGGAAGAGGCTGACATCAACGAAGGCCTTGACCGCTTCGAACGTGCTGTAAAAAAGCTGACGCAAGCCTGATTCACCCCCTGTAGGAGCGAGCTTGCTCGCGAAGGCCGTTAACGATGACGCGGGGCACCTGATGCCCCGCAATGCTCTCTGGTTCTTCGCGAACAAGCTCGCTCCTACAGTCGATGAAGTTCAAGACCCTGTTTTTTTATTCTGGATTTAAGGAGTGACACCATGCTGGTGATGCGCCCCGCGCAAATGGCTGATCTGGGCGAGGTACAGCGTCTGGCTGCGGACAGCCCGATTGGTGTCACCTCCTTGCCGGATGATGTCGAACGCCTGAGCGACAAGATCGCCGCAAGCGAAGCGTCCTTCGCCGCCGAGGTTAGCTTCAACGGTGAAGAAAGCTATTTCTTCGTTCTCGAAGACACGGCCACCGGTAAGCTGGTGGGCTGCTCGGCCATCGTTGCCTCGGCGGGTTATTCGGAACCGTTCTATAGCTTTCGCAACGAAACCTTCGTGCATGCCTCCCGCGAGCTGAAGATTCACAACAAGATCCATGTCCTGTCCCAATGCCATGACCTGACCGGCAATAGCCTGTTGACCAGTTTCTACGTGGTACCGGCGTTGGTGGGCTCGCCGTGGTCGGAACTCAATTCCCGGGGCCGCTTGTTGTTTGTCGCCAGCCACCCCGAGCGCTTCGCCGATTCGGTGGTGACCGAGATCGTCGGCTACAGCGACGAGAACGGTGATTCGCCGTTCTGGGACGCCATTGGTCGCAACTTCTTCGACCTCAACTATGCCGCCGCCGAGCGTCTGTGCGGGCTGAAGAGTCGCACCTTCCTTGCTGAACTGATGCCGCATTACCCGATCTACGTCCCGCTGTTGCCGGACGCGGCCCAGGAGGCCATGGGGCAGGTGCACCCGCGCGCGCAGATCACCTTCGATATCCTGATGCGCGAAGGCTTCGAGACCGATCACTACATCGATATTTTCGACGGTGGCCCAACGTTGCACGCCCGGATTTCGGGTATTCGCTCGATCGCCCAGAGCCGTGTGGTGCCGGTGAAGATCGGTGAGATGGTCAAGGGCGTCGGTCGTCAGTACCTGGTCAGCAATGTGCAGTTGCAAGATTACCGTGCGGTGATGCTGGAGCTGGACTATGCCCCAGGCAAGCCGGTGACCCTGGACCTGGCAGCCGCGCAAGCCCTGGACGTTGGCGAAGGTGCCAGCGTGCGCCTGGTTGCGGTTTAAAGCCTGATTGAGTGCTTAAAAACAGTGTTTCGCGGGTGGCTGTGACCAGCGGCCCGTTTGAGGAGATAGCATGATCGTTCGTCCCGTACGCAACAGCGATTTACCGGCCCTGATTGATCTGGCGCGTAGTACCGGCACCGGCCTCACCACCTTGCCGGCCAACGAAGAGCGCCTGACCCATCGGGTCGGCTGGGCTGAGAAGACCTTTCGCGGCGAAGCCGGGCGCGGTGATACCGACTACCTGTTCGTGCTGGAAAACGACGAAGGTCGCGTGGTGGGGATCAGCGCCATCGCTGGCGCCGTCGGCCTGCGTGAGCCCTGGTACAACTTCCGGGTCGGCCTGACCGTCAGTGCTTCCCAGGAGCTGAATATCTACCGTGAAATTCCTACGCTGTTCCTGGCCAACGACCTGACCGGCAACTCCGAGTTGTGCTCGCTGTTCCTCCATGCCGACTACCGTACAGGCCTTAATGGCCGCATGCTGGCCAAGGCGCGGATGTTGTTCATCGCAGAGTTCCCGCAGTTGTTCGGCAACAAGATTATCGCCGAGATGCGCGGCATATCCGACGAAGCCGGGCGTTCGCCGTTCTGGGAAAGCCTGGGCCGGCATTTCTTCAAGATGGAATTCAGCCAGGCCGACTACCTGACCGGTGTTGGCAACAAGGCCTTTATCGCTGAGCTGATGCCGAAGTTTCCGCTGTATACCTGCTTTCTCTCCGAGGATGCACGTAACGTGATCGGCAAGGTTCATACCGACACCGAGCCGGCCTTGAGCATGCTCAAGAGCGAAGGTTTCAGCTACCAGGGTTATGTCGACATCTTCGACGCAGGCCCTGCGGTGGAGTGTGAGACCACCAAGATCCGGGCGGTGCGCGACAGCCAGGCGCTGGTGCTGGCCATCGGCACGCCGGGAGACGACGCCACGCCGTTCCTGATGCATAACCGCAAGCGTGAAGATTGCCGTATTACCGCCGCGCCAGCACGGCTGGCTGCGGGCACCCTGGTGGTCGATCCGCTGACCGCCAAGCGCTTGCAACTGGTGGCCGGTGATCAAGTGCGTGCCGTACCGTTGTCCGCTGCCCGGGAGTCGAAATAATGAAGTCGTTGTACATCGCAGGTAGCTGGCTGGCTGGCCAGGGTGAACGCTTCGAGTCGCTGAATCCGGTGACCCAGCAGGTGCTGTGGTCTGGTAACGGCGCCACTGTCGAGCAGGTCGAGTCCGCCGTGCAGGCGGCACGCCAGGCGTTTCCAGACTGGGCCAAGTGCTCCCTGGAAGAGCGCCTGAGTGTGCTGGAAGCGTTCGCCGCCAACCTGAAAAACCGTGCAGATGAACTGGCGCGTTGCATCGGTGAAGAAACCGGCAAGCCGCTGTGGGAGTCGGCGACGGAAGTTACCAGCATGGTCAACAAGATTGCCATTTCGGTGCAGAGCTACCGTGAACGTACCGGCGAGAAGAGCGGCCCATTGGGCGACGCCACTGCTGTATTGCGCCACAAGCCCCATGGTGTGGTGGCGGTATTCGGCCCTTACAACTTTCCGGGGCACTTGCCCAATGGTCATATCGTGCCGGCGTTGCTGGCAGGTAATACCGTGCTGTTCAAACCGAGTGAACTGACGCCCAAAGTGGCCGAGTTGACGGTGCAATGCTGGGTCGAAGCCGGTCTGCCCGCCGGCGTACTGAACCTGCTGCAAGGTGCTCGGGAAACCGGAATCGCCCTGGCGGCCAATCCAGGCATCGATGGTTTGTTCTTCACCGGCTCAAGCCGCACCGGCAACCATCTGCACCAGCAATTCTCCGGGCGTCCGGACAAAATCCTCGCGCTGGAAATGGGTGGCAATAACCCACTGGTGGTGGACGAAGTGGCTGATGTGGATGCGGCGGTCTACACCATCATCCAGTCGGCGTTTATTTCTGCAGGCCAGCGCTGCACCTGTGCCCGTCGCTTGCTGGTGCCTGAAGGCGCCTGGGGCGATGCACTGTTGGCGCGCCTGGTGGCTGTGAGTTCGACGATTGAAGTCGGTGCGTTCGACCAGCAGCCAGCGCCGTTCATGGGCTCGGTGATTTCCCTGGGCGCGGCCAAGACGCTGATGGATGCCCAGGACCTGTTGCTGGCCAGCGGTGCAGTGGCGCTGTTGGAAATGACCCAACCCCAGGCCCAGGCGGCGTTGCTGACTCCGGGAATCCTTGATGTGACCGGCGTTGCCGAGCGCGCTGACGAAGAGTTGTTCGGCCCGCTGTTGCAGGTGATTCGCTACGCTGACTTCGAGGCGGCGATTGTCGAGGCCAACAACACCCAATATGGGTTGGCCGCAGGCCTGCTGTCGGACTCCCAAGCCCGTTACCAGCAGTTCTGGCTGCAGAGCCGTGCCGGGATCGTCAACTGGAACAAGCAGCTGACCGGCGCTGCCAGCAGTGCGCCATTTGGTGGGGTAGGGGCGTCGGGCAATCATCGGGCCAGTGCTTATTACGCGGCGGATTATTGTGCGTATCCGGTGGCTTCCTTGGAGACACCGAACTTGGTGGTTCCGGCAACGCTGAGCCCAGGCGTAACGCTGTAGCCGCTGCCCAGGCACGAGGCTGCGATGCGGTCCGCAGGGCCGCCCCTGGGGCCACTGCGTAGGAATGCCGCACCAAGCCCTTCGCAGCCTCATGCCTGGGCAGCGGCTACAACGGTGTATTCAAGTAATTTGATGCTTATAAAAACAGATGTTCGTGGAGCCGCGCCGATGAAATCCTGTGAAGTCAATTTTGACGGTCTAGTGGGGCCGACCCATAACTACGGCGGCCTGTCCTACGGCAACGTCGCGTCCCAGAGCAACAGCCAGCAGTCTTCCAACCCCAGGGAAGCGGCGCTGCAAGGCCTGGCGAAAATGAAGGCCCTGATGGAAATGGGCTTCGTGCAAGGGGTGCTGGCGCCTCAGGAACGACCTGACGTAGCAACCTTGCGCAGCCTCGGTTTTGTCGGCACTGACGCGCAAGTGATTCAGCAGGCGGCCAAGCAGGCTATGCCATTGTTGGTAGCAAGCTGCTCCGCGTCGAGCATGTGGGTGGCCAACGCCGCCACTGTCAGCCCGAGTGCCGACACCGAGGATGGCCGCGTGCATTTCACCGCCGCCAACCTCAACTGCAAATACCATCGCAGCATCGAGCATCCGACCAGCAGTCGCGTGCTGGGGGCGATGTTCGCTGAGCAGAAACACTTCGCCCATCACGCCGCCTTGCCGGCGGTGGCGCAGTTCGGTGATGAGGGCGCGGCTAACCACACGCGTTTCTGCCGTGACTATGGCGAGGCGGGCGTAGAATTTTTCGTGTTCGGTCGCAGTGCGTTCGACACCCGCTACCCGGCGCCACAAAAGTACCCGGCGCGGCAGACTCTGGAAGCGTCCCAGGCGGTCGCTCGCTTGCACGGCCTGCAGGACGAGGGCGTGGTTTTCGCCCAGCAGAACCCGGCGGTGATCGATGCAGGCGTGTTCCACAACGACGTGATCGCGGTGGGCAATGGTGAAGTGCTGTTCTATCACGAGGATGCGTTCCTCAACACCGGGAAAATGCTCGGCGAGTTGCAGGGCAAGCTCGGCAAACGTGGTGGTAACTTCCAGTCCATCTGCGTGCCCCGTGCCCAGGTCAGCGTTGAAGATGCCGTACGTTCCTACCTGTTCAACAGCCAGTTGCTGACCCGTGCCGACGGCTCGATGTTGCTGATCGTGCCGCAAGAATGCCGCAGCAATGAGCGCGTTTGGCAGTACCTGCAAGGCCTGATCAGCAGCGGTGGAGTGATTGCTGAAGTAAAAGTCTTCGATCTCAAGCAAAGCATGCAGAACGGTGGCGGCCCGGCGTGCCTGCGCCTGCGGGTGGCCTTGAATGAAACCGAACTGGCGGCGGTCAACCCAGGGGTTATCATGACGGCACCGTTGTACGACACTCTGACCCAATGGGTCGACAAGCACTACCGCGACAGCCTGAGTGAAACTGACCTGGCTGACCCGCAACTGCTGATTGAGTGCCGGACGGCATTGGATGAACTGACGCAAATCCTTAAACTGGGCTCGGTTTATCCTTTCCAGATCAATTAAGCGCCCCAGACGAGAACTATTTTATGACCGACACCCTGCAACTTATCCTTGAAGACACCGACGGCACTCAATTGGAAACCTCCTGCACCCGCGTCGCGGTGATCTGGCAGGGTAAGGAAGTCTGGATCCAGCACGACGGCCGTGGCCAACTGCTGATTGGTGTAGACGTTGAAGAAGGCGATGCCGAATACGCCAACCTGCTGATGCGCCCGCTGGCGACCAACCTGATGAGCCTGCAATTGGAAATGGAGCCGGCTGACGTTGGTGATGATGAAGATCACGTCCACGGTCCAGGCTGCAACCACTAAGGAAGCTGATGCATGCTCGCCCTCGGCAAACTGCTTGAACTGACCCTCGCCGGTCGTGAACCGGCGCAAAAAATTCAACTGACTGTCGATGGCGTGCAAATGCGCTGGCTCAGCGAGGGCGCGCTGGAAGTGCGCCCGCCGCAAGCGCGGGACAACGGCAGCGATGTGCTGCTGTCGTCGGGCATCCACGGCAATGAGACCGCACCGATCGAGTTGCTCGACCGGTTGCTGCACGACATCGCCCGCGGCGACCTCAAGCCGCGCGCACGTATCCTGTTCCTGTTCGGCAACCCCGAAGCCATGCGTCGGGGCGAGCGTTACCTCGAACAGGACGTCAACCGGCTGTTCAACGGCCGTCACGAAAAAAGCATCGGCCCGGAAGCCATGCGCGCTGGCGAACTCGAGCAATTGTCCCGCAGCTTTTTCAGCGTGCCTGATCGCAGCCGCTTGCATTACGACCTGCACACCGCCATTCGTGGTTCCAGGATCGAACAATTCGCCTTGTACCCATGGGCAGACGGCCGTCAGCACTCACGCAGGGAATTGGCACGCCTACGGGCTGCCGGCATGGAAGCTGTGCTTTTGCAGAATAAAGCGTCGATCACGTTCACGGCCTTCACCTATGAGCAATTGGGTGCCGAGTCCTTCACCCTGGAACTGGGCAAGGCCCGGCCTTTTGGGCAGAACCAGGGGGTGGACGTGTCTCGCCTGGAAACCCGCCTCAAGCAAATCATCGAGGGCAACGAGCCTGAAACCGAAAGCCTGGACGGTTTGCAGTTGTTCAGCGTTGCCCGGGAAGTGATCAAGCACAGCGATGCGTTCATCCTGCACCTGCCGGCGGATGTGGAAAACTTCTCTGAACTGGAAAAGGGCTACCTGCTGGCCGAAGATGTGGCCAAGACCCGTTGGGTGATCGAGGAGGAGGGCGTGCGGATTATCTTTCCCAACCCTAAGGTGAAGAACGGCCTGCGGGCGGGAATATTGATTGTGCCGACCACCGATAAAGATTTGGCTTGATCATTCCCACGCAGAGCGTGGGAATGATCTTTCGGCGGTGTTGCCTAGACCGCTACAGCCCGTGGCTCATTGCGACGCAACGAACGAATTTTTTGCAAGGTATCGGCACAGGTCTTCGCCGCTTCCTTGCCCTTGTGCACAAAGTGCTCAAAGAAGAAGGTCTGGTGCTCGCTGCCAGCATGGAAGTGATGCGGGGTCAGGGACACCGAGAACACCGGCACTTCGGTTTCCAGTTGAACCTGCATCAAGCCACTGACCACCGATTGGGCCACGAACTCATGACGGTAGATCCCGCCGTCCACTACCAGTGCGGCAGCGACGATACCGGCGTAACGGCCGGACTTGGCCAGCAGCTTGGCGTGCAAGGGCATTTCAAAGGCACCGCCGACTTCGAAGAAGTCGATATCCGATTCCTGGTAGCCCTGGGCGATCATTTCGGCGAGGAAACCTTTACGGCTCTGATCGACAATATCCTTGTGCCAGCAGGCCTGGATAAACGCGATACGTTCGCCGTGGTGGTTTTTGCTTTTGCTGTCAATTGCGGTGGGTTGCATGTTCTGACTCCTGTTTATGAAAAAAACAGGGCGTTATGAATCGAATGGGATTTAAGGGTACGGCTCCAACCCGTCATGCAGGCATGATCGATTGCGCGCGGCCCTTAGGCGTTAATCCCGTTCTCTCTTCATCCGGACTATGACCGTCGGCCCCGGGATCACACCGGGTCTGCTGACCTTGTCGCCGTCCTGCCTGAGCAGTTCGAGGCGCCAAGCGCTCGCGGGCTATGCACATTGCGCGCAATTACCGCCGGTGGGGAGTTGCACCCCGCCCTGAGAACGTTGCCGCCAGAACCCTGGCGGCGGTCAGTTTTTACCATATATGTCGGAAGTCTGCATAGACTGCTTTTCGATAATTACTATTGATTATATTGGTAAGTCTCTTTGTGGGTGCTTGCCTTGGTAAAAGGACTTGATATTCAACTGCCATGCCCGCAGTAATCGTTATCAAAAGGAAATACTCATTCATCAAGAGGTTTGCTTCATGACCGTGATTGACCTTCGCAGTGACACCGTGACCCAGCCGACCCCAGGGATGCTCGATGCAATGGCTACGGCAGCCAGCGGCGACGATGTGTACGGTGAAGACCCCAGCGTCAATCACCTGGAAGCGGAACTGGCCAAGCGCTTGGGTTTCGCCGCTGCGTTGTTCGTGCCCACCGGCACAATGAGCAACCTGCTGGCGTTGATGGCGCACTGTGAGCGTGGCGAGGAGTACATCGTCGGCCAGCAGGCCCACACCTACAAATACGAAGGGGGTGGCGCGGCAGTGCTGGGTTCTATCCAGCCCCAGCCGCTGGAAGTCCAGGCCGATGGTTCCCTCGACCTGGATCAGGTGGCGGCGGCGATCAAGCCCGATGACTTTCATTTCGCCCGTACACGGCTGCTGGCGCTGGAAAACACCATGCAGGGCAAAGTCTTGCCGCTAGCCTATCTGGCGGCAGCACGAACGTTCACCCGCGAGCATGGCTTGGCCCTGCACCTGGATGGCGCGCGCCTCTACAACGCGGCAGTCAAGCTGGGTGTGGATGCCCGGGAGATAGCCCAGTACTTTGATTCGGTCTCGGTGTGCCTGTCCAAGGGGCTCGGTGCGCCGATTGGTTCGGTGTTGTGTGGTTCCACGGCCTTGATCGCCAAGGCTCGCCGCCTGCGCAAGATGGTCGGTGGCGGCATGCGTCAGGCTGGGTCATTGGCAGCGGCAGGGCTATATGCCTTGGACCATCAAGTCGCGCGCCTGGCCGATGACCATGCCAACGCCCAATGGCTGGGGGATGAGTTGCGCAAGGTTGGCTACACGGTGGAGCCAGTGCAAACCAACATGGTCTACGTGCAGGTGGGCGATCAGGCCGAGGCCTTGAAGGCCTTCGCCGCTGAACGCGAGATCAAGTTGAGCGCTGCACCGCGTCTGCGTATGGTCACTCACTTGGACGTCAGCCGGGCACAGTTGGCGCAAGTGGTCGAAACATTCGTCGCGTTTTCCCGAAAATGACAGTGCAGACCGTCTAATTGACTGTTTCTATCACATAAACACGCTGTACCACGTGCAAAGGGCCGATATAATGCGGCCCTTTGCCGTCGCTCCGTCTGATGACGTTGTGCACTGGCCTTTGGCCGCAGCCTCCGTGGAAGAACCTAATGAAAAGCGCAGAAATCCGTGAAGCCTTCCTTCGCTTCTTCGAAGAGCAAGGCCACACCCGTGTTGCCTCCAGCTCCTTGATCCCAGGCAATGACCCTACCCTGCTGTTCACTAACGCGGGGATGAACCAGTTCAAGGACTGCTTCCTGGGCCAGGAAAAACGCGCCTATTCCCGCGCCACCAGCAGTCAGAAGTGCGTACGCGCCGGCGGCAAGAACAGTGACCTGGAAAATGTTGGCTACACCGCTCGCCACCATACGTTTTTCGAGATGCTGGGTAACTTCAGTTTCGGCGACTATTTCAAGCGTGACGCCATTACCTTTGCCTGGACGTTCCTGACCGGTGTACTGAAACTGCCGAAAGAAAAGCTCTGGGTCACCGTCTACGCCACTGATGACGAAGCCTACGAGATCTGGACCCAGGGCATCGGTGTGCCGGCCGAGCGCATGATCCGCATTGGCGACAACAAGGGCGCGCCTTATGCGTCCGACAATTTCTGGACCATGGGCGATACCGGCCCGTGCGGCCCGTGCACCGAGATTTTCTACGATCATGGCGCCGATATCTGGGGTGGCCCACCCGGTTCTCCGGAGGAAGACGGCGACCGCTATATCGAAATCTGGAACAACGTGTTCATGCAGTTCAACCGCACCGCCGATGGCGTGTTGCATCCGCTGCCTGCGCCGTCGGTCGATACCGGCATGGGCCTGGAGCGGATCAGTGCGGTGATGCAGCACGTTCACTCCAACTACGAAATCGACCTGTTCAAGAATCTGCTGAGTGCTTCAGCCGTTGCCATTGGCTGCGCCAACGAAGACCAGTCTTCACTCAAGGTGGTGTCGGACCATATCCGTTCTTGCGGCTTCCTGATTGCCGACGGCGTGCTGCCGTCCAACGAAGGCCGTGGCTACGTGTTGCGCCGTATCATTCGTCGAGCCTGCCGTCACGGTAACAAGCTGGGTGCCACTGGTAGCTTCTTCTACAAAATCGTTGCGGCTCTGGTGGCCGAGATGGGCGAGGCCTTCCCGGAACTCAAGCAGCAGCAAGCCACCATCGAGCGTGTACTCAAGGCTGAAGAAGAGCAGTTCTCCAAGACCCTGGAACACGGCCTGAAGATTCTGGAGCAAGACCTGGCTGAGCTCAAAGGTAGCGTGGTGCCGGGCGACGTGGTGTTCAAGCTTTACGATACTTACGGCTTCCCGATGGACCTGACTGCCGACATCGCCCGTGAGCGCGAACTGACGGTCGATGAAGCCGGTTTTGAACGCGAGATGGAAGCCCAGCGGGTACGTGCCCGTTCCGCCAGTTCCTTTGGCCTGGACTACAACACCTTGGTCAAGGTTGATGTGGCGACCACTTTCACCGGTTATCACGCCACCGTCGGCTCGGCCAAGATCGTTGCTATCTATAAGGACGGCAAGTCGGTCGACGTCTTGAGCGAAGGCGAGGAAGGCGTTGTGGTCCTCGATCAGACACCGTTCTATGCCGAGTCGGGTGGGCAGGTGGGTGATTGTGGTTTCTTGAGCTCGACGTCCGGTCGTTTTGATGTGCGTGACACCACCAAGACCGGCGGTGCTTTCCTGCACCACGGTGTGTTGGTATTGGGCAACTTGACCATCGGCGCGCCAGTAGACACCCAGGTCGATGCTGATGTACGGCATGCAACCGCTTTGAATCATTCGGCCACTCACTTGCTGCACGCCGCGTTGCGCCAGGTGCTGGGTGAGCATGTGCAACAGAAGGGCTCGTTGGTCGATAGCCAGCGCCTGCGCTTTGACTTCAGTCACTTCGAGGCGATCAAGCCTGAGCAGTTGAAGGCGCTGGAAGACATCGTCAACGCTGAAATTCGCAAGAACACTGCGGTGCAAACCGAAGAAACCGATATTGAAACCGCCAAGAAAAAAGGCGCCATGGCGCTGTTTGGCGAGAAATACGGCGACGAAGTGCGTGTACTGAGCATGGGCGGTAGCTTCTCCGTGGAGCTGTGCGGTGGTATACACGCCGACCGTACCGGTGACATCGGCCTGTTGAAAATCATCAGCGAAGGCGGTGTGGCTTCCGGTGTGCGTCGTATTGAAGCGGTGACGGGCGCAGTGGCCCTGGCTTACCTTAATGCCGGTGAAGAGCAACTCAAGGAAGCGGCCAGCCTGGTCAAGGGCAGTCGTGACAACCTGATCGACAAGCTTGGCGCTGTACTGGAGCGCAACCGTCAGTTGGAGAAGCAACTGGAACAGCTGCAAGCCAAGGCTGCCAGTGCTGCGGGCGACGATCTGTCGGCCTCTGCCCTGGACGTCAAGGGTGTCAAGGTGCTGGCGGTACGCCTGGATGGCCAGGATGGCAAGGCGCTGTTGGCTCTGGTCGATCAGTTGAAGAACAAGCTCGGCCGCGCAGTGATCCTGCTCGGCAGTGTCCATGAAGAAAAGGTCGTGTTGGTTGCCGGTGTAACCAAGGACCTGACTGGCCAACTCAAGGCCGGTGATTTGATGAAGCAAGCCGCTGCGGCAGTGGGCGGGAAGGGCGGTGGTCGTCCGGACATGGCGCAGGGCGGTGGTACTGACGCAGCTGCCCTGGACGTGGCCCTGGCTCTGACCGTGCCGTTTGTCGAGGCAGGTATTTAAGACGCTGCGTAGCTCGTGGACTAGCCCTTATGGGCTAGTCGCGGGCGGGCAGTGCTGGTTGATTGAATATTGGGCGGCCCTTACGGGCTGAGGCGGCTTAGAAATGGCTTTGATCGTACAGAAATTTGGAGGCACCTCGGTCGGCTCTGTCGAACGAATCGAGCAGGTTGCCGACAAGGTTAAGAAATTCCGCGATGCCGGCGACGACCTGGTGGTGGTGCTGTCGGCCATGAGTGGCGAGACCAATCGTCTGATCGATTTGGCCAGGCAAGTCAGTGGCGATCAGCAACCGGTTCCCCGTGAGTTGGACGTGATCATCTCCACGGGTGAGCAGGTGACCATTGCGCTGTTGACCATGGCGTTGATCAAGCGTGGCGTGTCGGCGGTGTCCTACACTGGCAGTCAGGTACGCATCCTGACCGACAGTGCGCACAATAAAGCGCGCATCCTGCAGATTGATGATCAGAAAATTCGCGGTGACCTGAAGGCTGGTCGCGTGGTTGTCGTCGCCGGTTTCCAGGGCGTCGACGAACACGGCAATATCACCACCCTCGGTCGTGGCGGTTCGGATACTACTGGTGTGGCCCTGGCGGCAGCCCTGAAGGCAGACGAATGCCAGATCTACACTGACGTTGACGGTGTCTACACAACTGACCCGCGGGTTGTACCTGTGGCTCAGCGCCTGGACAAGATCACCTTTGAAGAGATGCTGGAAATGGCCAGTCTCGGCTCCAAGGTGTTGCAGATTCGAGCGGTGGAGTTCGCCGGCAAGTACAACGTTCCGCTGCGCGTATTGCACAGCTTCAAGGAGGGTCCGGGCACCCTCATTACTATTGATGAAGAGGAATCCATGGAACAGCCGATCATTTCCGGCATCGCTTTTAACCGCGATGAAGCCAAGCTGACCATCCGTGGCGTGCCAGACACCCCGGGCGTGGCCTTCAAGATTCTCGGGCCAATCAGCGGCGCTAACATTGAAGTCGACATGATTGTGCAGAACGTCTCGCACGATAACACCACCGACTTCACCTTCACTGTGCACCGCAACGAGTACGAAGCGGCTCACCGTATCCTGGAGAACACCGCTAGCGAAATTGGCGCCCGTGAAGTGGTTGGCGATATCAAGATTGCCAAGGTGTCGATCGTTGGCGTGGGCATGCGTTCCCATGCCGGTGTTGCCAGTCGCATGTTCGAAGCCCTGGCCAAGGAGAGCATCAACATCCAGATGATCTCTACTTCGGAAATCAAGGTGTCGGTAGTCATCGAAGAAAAGTACCTGGAACTGGCTGTACGCGCACTGCATACCGCTTTTGAGCTGGACGCTCCAGCCCCTCAGGGCGAGTGATGCGTTACCAGGAGGGCGTGGCTTGGCCGCGGCTTTCATTTTTTTGTTTGGCGCGTGTGCAGACCTGTTCGTTTGCACCCGCTCGACAATACTAAGGCGGGTAGGGCTACGGCCATCTGGTTGTAGGTCGAATGCCTTTTTTTTGCAGACTGTTGTTCCTGAACTGAAATGCGTAAGGAGAAAGGTATGCTGATTCTGACTCGTCGATGCGCGGAGAGCCTGATTATTGGTGATGGCGAAATCACCGTGACCGTGCTTGGCGTCAAAGGTAATCAAGTACGAATCGGGGTTAACGCTCCGAAAGAGGTGGCTGTCCACCGTGAGGAAATCTACCAGCGGATCAAGAAAGAGAAGGACGAAGAACCAAGCCATTAATTTTTATCGTTTTTTATGTTTGCAAACGGGGATGAAGCTGGTTAATATACGCCCCGTGTTGCGGAGAGCTGGCCGAGTGGCCGAAGGCGCTCCCCTGCTAAGGGAGTACACCTCAAAAGGGTGTCGGGGGTTCGAATCCCCCGTTCTCCGCCATTATTTGCTTAGTACGTTGCAATCTGGATTTTTTCGGTAAGTTGTTGAAACTGCTAGAAAAAATAGCTTTACATAGAGATTGAACGGCCTATAATGCGCGGCAACAAATGCACTCGTAGCTCAGCTGGATAGAGTACTCGGCTACGAACCGAGCGGTCACAGGTTCGAATCCTGTCGAGTGCACCATTTAAGAGTTAGTTGCAGTAATGCAGGTAGCTTGGCTTCAACCAGTTGTGGTCTGGTTTAAAAACACAACTTGCACTCGTAGCTCAGCTGGATAGAGTACTCGGCTACGAACCGAGCGGTCACAGGTTCGAATCCTGTCGAGTGCACCAAACAACAAAAAGCCCGCCTAGTGCGGGCTTTTTGCCGTCTTGGATTTTTATTTCCTCTCGTCGATCCGGAACACTGTCGTAGGCTTGATCCCAAGCTAAACCTTTTTCTCTGCGCCTATGTGTTTTCTATTTGGCAGACGTCGTCGCAGTTTCATATGTGCGATTAATACTCAGGTTTGCTTCGCAAGCGCTTGTTCTTTCCAGTTTTTTGACGTTTAAAACGGCCAAGCGGTGTATCATTGCGCTCGTCAGCCCCGCCGGGGCTTGTGGAATACCTCCATGGACTTACCCAGTAGTTACTTAATTTCTCGTTTTACCAATCATGAATTGACTGATTGATTCTTCCGGCGTGCCCTGCTGCTGGGAGTGGAGCTCGCCTATGACCGAAGTTGAAGTAAAGAAAACACAAGAAAGTCTGCAGGATCGCCTGGCTCAGGTGGTCGAGTTGCTGCAGCGCCAGCGTGTGGTCGAAGACCTGACCCATCGCCAGGAAGGTCCGAATCACGATCGGGTCGAGAACCTGGTCCACCGGCAAAACCTCGTCGAGTTGCAGCGTAAACTCGATGATCTGCACTCCGCCGACGTTGCCTACATTCTTGAGGCCTTGCCTCTGGATGATCGACTGACCCTCTGGCAGTTGGTCAAGGCTGATCGCGACGGCGACATCCTCCTTGAAGTATCCGACTCGGTGCGTGAAACCCTGATCGCCGACATGGACGATCATGAACTCCTGGCCGCGGCCAAGGAGATGGATGCCGACGAACTGGCTGATCTGGCTCCTGAGCTACCCCGTGACGTTGTCCATGAGTTGATGGAGGCTCTCGACGGCCAGCAGCGTGAGCGTGTGCGCTCCGCGTTGTCCTATGACGAGGATCAGGTCGGCGCACTGATGGACTTCGAGATGGTGACCATTCGCGAAGACGTCAGCCTGGAAGTCGTCCTGCGTTACCTGCGTCGGCTCAAGGAACTGCCGGGTCATACCGACAAGCTCTTTGTGGTCGACTCCGAAGGCATTCTCAAGGGCGTGCTGCCGATCAAGCGCCTGCTGGTAAACGATCCGGAGAAGAAAGTCGCGGACGTCATGGCCAGCGACCCGGTGAGCTTTCACCCGGACGAAGATGCTTACGACGCCGCTCAGGCGTTCGAGCGTTACGACTTGATCTCGGCTCCAGTAGTCGATAAGAACGGCAAACTGATCGGCCGGTTGACCATCGATGAAATGGTTGACCTGATTCGTGAGGAAAGCGAAAGCGAAGTCCTCAATATGGCGGGTCTGCGTGAAGAGGAAGATATTTTTGCGTCAGTCTGGAAGTCTCTGCGTAACCGCTGGGCCTGGCTGGCGGTCAATCTGATTACTGCGTTTTTCGCTTCGCGAGTGATTGGGTTGTTCGAGGGTTCTATCGAGAAGCTGGTGGCGCTGGCGGCACTGATGCCGATCGTGGCCGGGATCGGGGGCAATTCGGGCAACCAGACGATCACCATGATTGTTCGCGCCATGGCGCTGGATCAGGTGAGTACGGGTCATGGCTCGCGGCTGCTGCGCAAGGAGCTGGCAGTCGCCTTGATCAATGGCTTGGTGTGGGGCGGGGTTATCGGCATTGTGGCTTACCTGCTTTATGGCAGTTGGTCCCTGGGGGTGGTCATGACTGCCGCCATGACGCTTAACTTGCTATTGGCTGCATTGATGGGGGTGCTGATCCCTATGACCCTGGTACGCCTTGGGCGCGACCCTGCCATGGGCGCCAGCGTGATGATCACCGCCATGACCGACAGTGGCGGCTTCTTTATCTTCCTTGGCCTGGCGACCATCTTCCTGCTCTGATCCCGTCTGTGGCGAGGGGCCTTGCCCCTCGCTGGGTGTGCACCCACCCCAACGACCTCCCAAGAAACCCAGGCAAAAAAAAGCCAGCACATGGCTGGCTTCAGCTTTCAATTGAAAATCAGTTGGCGTTTGCTGCAGCCTCGGCATCGTGGGCGATAAGCGACACGAGAGCGTTTTGCTGACGGTGAGAGAGCTGACGGAAGCGCTGCAGCAATTCGCGTTCGTGCAATGACAGCTCTGGGCTGTCCAGGCGCATGCTCAGCTCGTCACCCAGCGCACCTTCCTGAATAAGGCTTTGCTCCAGGCGCGCGATGATTTCGGAGTTCATGCTGCGGTGATGATTGCGAGCCACCTCGGCAATGCGTTCCCGCATTCCGTCTGGCAGACGTACGACGAACTTGTCAGCCGTACGGCTGGAATAAATTGCCTGTTTCAATGGGCGCATATATTTAACCGGTTAGTTCAGGGGAGCGGTTTTTGGAATTGGCCGCAAGATGTCTTTTAGGACAAGGTTTGCCGCCAAATGTTCAACCGGAATTGCAAAGAGGCCGCATCATGCCCCAAATTTGCCATTCCATTGGCGTCAAATCTGTGACAAATATTGAACTGGCTAAAGGCTTTATGCCAGCACTCATTCTCAAATTTGCGGACTGGTTGGAAAACTTTTTGTGAGGCGCCTCAACGAGCGACGAAGCCGCAGACCCTAGGTGCCATGGGCTTTCTGGGCGAGCATCCTGTCGCAATATGGCATTTCGCCTGTCTTTTTAAGAGTGATGGCAGTTTGATATTTTTTCTAGGGCGGGGGGGAATAAGATCGAGCGCCTGGACGGGGAAAATCCACAGGATCAGCGGTTAGAAAATCAAGTGGTCAGACGAGGGGGCGGCTTGGGTATCTTGAGCTGCTTGCATTGCCGATTGGGTCTTGGCTGTCATGACTGCCAACTGCGGGCGCTGTTGCAGGCGGTGTGAGCCAGCCTGGCTGACGTTTACCACGGCATTACCGACATCGGATTGAATATGGAACATCATCAGTACGGCCAGTGCCACGGCATTGAGCGCTAGCAAAAGTGTACTGTTCATGACTGTGTTCTCCATGCGCTGGTGTGATTGGCTGGATTTACAAAGATGATGATTGCAGGGTATGTGCCAGTCTTTATTGTGTAAAAAAACGTTTTAAATCATAAAGTTAATCTATTTTTAGAAATATGGTTTATTGCAATTTGCAATGATGGCATTTTAAGGTCGTGCGTTTTGCACGGTGGCCTGTATCCCTCGTCATTGTTGAAGGAACCCTGCTGGCCCTTGAGAGGTTCGGCTTACACTCAAAAAGCCTACGGACGACATGACAAAACCCAGCCCGGCCGTTAACATGCACGCCGTCCGTCGCAGTGCTTTTGGCACAGTGACTATCATTTGTCCCAGTAGCTCAATTGGATAGAGCATCCCCCTCCTAAGGGGAAGGTTGGCCGTTCGAACCGGCCCTGGGACACCATATTGAGGTTCTGCTTTTTTTCGAAAGGGCAAAGGACATCAAGAAAGCCCCGTTCAGTTCACGCTGGCGGGGTTTTTTTGTGAGCGGGTGTTGGGTGATCGCTGCACCGCTGATCGAGCGAAACGTCTGAGTATTCAGGTATTTTTGATCGCGCTGCGAACCTTGCCGAGGCTTGAGGTTCACAGGGGAAGCCAATAGCGGGGTGGTGCGAGTTTTCGTCTGTGCATTGTACCTTTGCGGTCACGATGGAGCGTCTGAGACGTAGCCCCATGGCGCTGCTACTGTTTTAAACAACTTACTCCCTGAAACCCAGGTATTTTGGCTTCTGGGGCCTGACGACACTGCGCCGTCGGACTATCATTCCGATAGCCTGACACCCACTGCAAGGAGCCGCTCGGAACGCCGATGCGCCAAATCTTGAAATCTTTTCGAGCCCTGTATTTCGCCTCCTTGATGATGCTGATCGGCTCCGGTTTGTTGAGTACGTACCTGGCCCTGCGCCTGGCGGCAGATAATGTCGACAGTCTGTGGGTGGGTGCACTGATGGCGGCCAACTACTTCGGCCTGGTGTTGGGGGGCAAGATCGGTCACCGCCTGATTGCCCGTGTGGGGCATATCCGCGCGTACGCTACCTGCGCCGGGATTGTCGGTGCGGCAGTGCTGGGTCACGGCCTGGTCGATTGGCTGTCGGCCTGGATCGTGCTGCGGGTGGTCGTGGGCCTGGGCATGATGTGCCAGTACATGGTGATCGAGAGCTGGCTCAATGAGCAGGCGGAGGCCAAGCAGCGAGGTATGGTCTTCAGCGGCTACATGATTGCCTCTTACCTGGGCCTGGTGCTGGGCCAACTGATACTGGTCATGCACCCACAATTGGGCCTTGAGCTATTGATGCTGGTGGCGCTGTGCTTTGCCTTGTGCCTGGTGCCGGTGGCCATGACCCAGCGTATTCACCCGGCGCCCTTGCATCCTGCGCCGATGGAACCGCGCTTCTTCATCAAGCGGGTGCCGCAGTCCCTCAGTACGGTGTTGGGCGCCGGGCTGATCGTCGGCTCCTTCTATGGCCTGGCGCCGCTCTATGCGTCCCAGCAAGGCCTGACTACCGAGCAAGTCGGCCTGTTCATGGGTAGCTGCATTTTTGCCGGGTTGGTGGTGCAGTGGCCGCTGGGCTGGTTGTCGGATCGTTATGATCGGGCGTTGTTGATTCGTTGCTTCGCATTGTGCCTGGCGGTGGCAGCGTTGCCGTTGGCGATCATGAGCCAGGTGCCGCTGGAGGTATTGTTTATTGCCGGTTTTTTCTGTTCCCTGGTGCAGTTTTGCCTGTACCCGCTGGCAGTGGCGTTTTCCAATGACCATGTCGAGGGCGATCGTCGGGTTTCCCTGACAGCCATGTTGCTGGTGACTTACGGCGTCGGCGCCAGTGTCGGGCCGCTGTTGGCAGGTGTGGTGATGAAGCTGTTCGGCAGTCAGATGCTTTATGCGTTTTTCAGCTTGTGCGCGCTGATCCTGGTCTGGCGTATCCGGCCGAAGGCTGTGACCAACCTGCATCAGGTGGACGATGCGCCGCTGCATCACGTGGCGATGCCCGACAGCATGTCCAGTTCGCCGCTGGTGGCTGCCCTCGATCCTCGGGTGGATGAGCAGGTGGTGCAGGACCAGATGCAGACGGCAGTTCCGGACCCTGGGCCCGAAGCTGAAACCGAGGTCAATCCTGAGTCGGGGCTGGACGAGCCGGAGCCCGTTGCAGAGCCGCCTGAACATCCAGACCCGGATGATCATCCGCATGACTTGAGCAGGGCGCGTCCCTGAAACAAAAAAACGGGCAGTTCCTGAAGGGGGCGCCCGTTTTTTTTACCGCGACCGTCAGCGCTTAAAGGTCATCATCCTGGTCAAGCCGTCGCGCCTCGCGCTGCAGTTGGTAGACAAAGCGCTCAACCTGTCGTTGTACCAGCCCGCTCATATTGTGAAAACGTACACCTGCAAAAGTGGTGTCGATCTTTTCTTCGAAGTGCAGGTGACGCAGTTCCACAGCAGTGGACATGTTGCCGAAGGGCAGGGCGGCTATAAAGCGCTCATAAACCTGGCCCAGTTGCAGGTGCATGGAGATATCGCCGTCAAAGCGCAGTTTGCAGCCGGTGGCGGAAATATCCAGCAGCTTGCCACTGATGGGAGACTTGAGTTTTTCGCCGCCCAGGTCGACGCTCACCAGTTGCGTCAGTTTCAGCGCTGCACGGAAGGCATTGCGGCGCTGATGGTAGACCACCTCGTCGGGCATGCTGCCGTAATAGCTGCGCTGACCATCTTTTTCACTGAGGGTCAGAGTGCCGTTGCTTTCCCATGCTATCCGCACGCCATCGTGAAAACCCTCGACGCGGAAGGCTTCGCCATTCTTAAGGTAGCGTTCGCCGTCATGGGGGATCATTTCGTCCAGGGCAAGGCTTTTGCGCTCTCGGTCTACGTCCACCAGATAGCTTTGAAAGCGCTGGTTGCGCTCGTGGAAGGTGATGATCAGGGGATCATGGCTCTCTTGCAGCAGCCGCAAGGTTCCGGCAATTTCCAGGGGTGTGGTGAGGACCTTGGGCTGCGGAGCATCTTCCGCGTTGAGGGCGTTGAGCACGGTTCTTCCATCTCCAGGCAAATACGGCAGGCGATAGATATCATTTTGCCATCATGTGGCGTGCCTTGATAGAGCGGGTGATAAACCGGTGTCAGGCTTGGCTGAGGGTGCTGGGTTTGACCAGGCGCGAGGTAGAACCCTGGGCATTGTACAGCGCCGCGGGCTCACCGCCGTGAAGGATACGCAACTGGTTGGCGGTCGTAGCTTGCTGAAGCTGGATCGACTGGCCATTGAGCATATTGACTTGCTGGCATTGGAGCAGCAGCTCGTTGAGAGCTGTGCTCTGGCTCAACAATTGATCGCCGACCGAGGAATGGCTGGCCAATTGCTCAAGGCCGTCGTGGTCAGCCGGCAGCCCCAGGCTGAGCAGAATCTGGCTGCGCTTCTTGCCATGCTGTTCCAGCAGGATGATCAGCGATTGTTTGCGCGCCAGAATATCTTCCAGCAGACGCATGTCCCGGCCATGTAGGGCCAGGGACTCTTCCTGAAGCAGCTTAAGCAAATGCTGGGCTGGCGTCAGGTCTTCAGTAATCAGTTGTAGCAAGTTTTCGTCGTGCATGGCTGGCCTTGGTTTTTAAGCGTCCAAAAGCCTGGCGCAGGCCTTTGCCTAGCGCTCGGCTTCGAAGTTAAGCAGTTTGCTGGCTACACGGGTGCTGTCGACTTTGTAACTGCCATCGGCAATCGCCTGCTTCAATTCGGCCACGCGGGCTTGATTGACAACCGGTTGATCGCGCAGCGAGTCGGTGACCTTCTGCAACTGTTGAGCCTCATTGCTCAGGTGTACCGATTCCCCACTCTGGCTTGCACTGGCCTGTTCTGCCTTGGCGGGCAGGGACTGAGGCTTGGCTTCAACGCTGTCTTTGGCACTGTTGGTGCGCGTATTGGCAGGTGTTGCCTGGGCGTTATTCAAACGACTGAAATCAATGACCATGTTAAAAAACCTCTGGGTATTTGGACGCTTGCCATGTTTTCGGCCATACCCGGATAAACTTTAGGCTCGATTGACAATAAACCTATACATGATGACGTCTGCGCACAGTGTAGGAAAAGCCGGCGTCCCACGCCAGTTATCTATAGCGCGACTTCCACCTGGCCCGGAGCGATCACCCGTGCCTTGATCACCCGGTTGGAGTTGAGGTTCTTGACCCGTATTTGTTCGTTCAGGCCGCCATTGGACAGGGCTTCTCCGGGCATCTTGACACTCAAGGTGCCGCTGCTGGCGGAGATTACCACCTGATCGCCCTTGCGTACGACTTCGGCCTGTTCGAGATAGACCAGGGTGATGACTTGGTCGGTGACCATTGGTCGAGTCAGTTTCTGCCCAAGCGCCTGGTCCACGGAGGTCAGGTACCCCTGATTAATCTGGCTGATGTCCCGTTCACGCAGGGCAACGTCCTCGAAATCGAGGATCCCGGTGCGTTTCAGGGGGCGGCTAGCGACGACTACATCACGAAACAGTTTGACCTGGGCAGGCACAAACACCGTCCAGGGCGAAGCTCCATCGCAACGGACCCGTACAGTGACGCGGCCTATGGGTTGGGCCGGGCTTTCCAGGGTAGCTGTCAGTTCCTTGTCGCACATGGGCATGCGTAGGCGTGGGTCAAGTTGCTTGACCTGGATTTCATAGCGCCCTGGGGTCTGGGTGGTGGCCAGATAATCTTCGACGGTAAATTCAAGAAAGCCTTGGGTGACGCCGATAAGCAGATCAGGCAGGGTGACATTGTCGGCATGGGCCGGGTGGCCTGCGACGAAAGCAAGCGCTGCCAGGCAGCCGCAGAGAAAGCTGCGGCACTGGTTAAAGTGCCGTAGTGGGGATCTGCGTCGGGAAACTGTCGGTTTGATGTCCATGGTCAACTAAAAAGCAAAGCTCGTGCCGTTTAGTGTTGGGTATGCATCGTACCCGTAGGTTTTAGTGTAGGAGTCTGGGCATGGCGGGTGTAATGGATGCAGTGAACCAGCGCACACAGCTGGTAGGGCAGAACCGCCTGGAGCTACTGCTGTTCCGTCTGGATGGGAAGCAGCTTTACGGTATCAATGTTTTCAAGGTGCGGGAGGTGCTGCAATGTCCCAAGCTGACAATAATGCCCAAGTCCAACCCCGTGGTGTGTGGCGTGGCCAGCATCCGTGGTGCGACGATTCCGATCCTTGACCTGGCGATGGCTACCGGTTTCGCGGGTTTGCAGGACCGCGCGAATCCATTTGTGATCATCACCGAGTACAACACCAAGACCCAGGGTTTCCTGGTGCGTTCGGTGGAGCGCATCGTCAATATGAACTGGGAAGAAATCCATCCGCCGCCCAAGGGTACCGGGCGTGATCACTACCTCACGGCAGTGACGCGGGTTGACGACCAGTTGGTGGAAATCATCGACGTGGAAAAGGTCCTCGCAGAAGTGGCCCCGACTTCAGAGGCTATCTCTATGGGGGTGGTGGATGCCGAAACCCAGCACAAGGCAATTTCCCTGCGGGTGCTGACGGTGGACGATTCCTCGGTGGCGCGCAAGCAAGTGTCCCGTTGCCTGCAGACGGTTGGTGTCGAGGTGGTGGCCCTCAATGATGGTCGTCAGGCCCTGGATTACCTGCGCAAGCTGGTGGACGAAGGCAAGAAGCCGGAAGAAGAGTTCCTGATGATGATTTCCGACATCGAGATGCCGGAGATGGACGGCTACACCCTTACGGCCGAGATACGCAATGATCCACGCATGCAAAAGCTGCATATCATCCTGCATACTTCGTTGTCGGGTGTATTCAATCAGGCAATGGTCAAGAAGGTCGGCGCCGATGATTTCCTGGCCAAGTTCCATCCTGATGGCCTGGCATCCCGGGTGGTTGACCGGATCAAGGCAGCAGATCACGGCTAGGGGCTTTTTCCCTTGCGGTCACGCTATTTAAGAGGCGGTATCATTGTCTACGGGTAATTTGGATTTCGAACAGTTCCGGGTCTTCCTGGAAAAAGCCTGTGGCATATTGCTCGGTGAAAACAAGCAGTACCTGGTATCCAGCCGTCTCAACAAATTGATGGAGCAGCAGGGGATCAAATCCCTGGGCGAGTTGGTCCAGCGGATCCAGGGACAGCCACGTGGCGGGCTCAAGGAGATGGTGGTCGATGCCATGACCACCAACGAAACCCTGTGGTTTCGTGACACCTATCCTTTTGAGGTGCTCAAGAACAAGGTTTTGCCCGAATCGATCAAGGCCAGTCCCGGCCAGCGCCTGCGCATCTGGTCGGCGGCGTGTTCTTCGGGGCAGGAACCCTATTCGCTGTCGATGTCCATTGATGAGTTCGAACGGACCAACCTGGGCCAGTTGAAGGCAGGCGTGCAAATTGTGGCCACCGATTTGTCCGGCACCATGCTCAGCAACTGCAAGACCGGCGAGTATGACAGCCTGGCTCTGGGGCGTGGTTTGTCCCAGGAGCGCTTGCAGCGATACTTCGACCCCAAGGGCGCTGGGCGCTGGGCGATCAAGGCGCCGATCAAGAGTCGGGTGGAGTTTCGTTCGTTCAACCTGTTGGACAGTTATGCCAGCCTGGGCAAGTTCGATATCGTATTTTGCCGCAACGTGTTGATCTACTTCTCGGCCGAGGTGAAGAAGGACATTTTGTTGCGTATCCACAGCACCCTCAAGCGCGGTGGCTATCTGTTTCTCGGCGCATCGGAAGCCTTGAACGGCCTGCCGGAGCATTACCAGATGGTGCAGTGCAGCCCTGGAATCATTTACCAGGCCAAGTAATACGCGGATCAAAATGTTCGATAGCGGCAACTCCCATTGCCGCTTTATTGGCGTCACGCGGAAGCCCGTTGCCGCTTTCTGGCATTGCCGCCCGGCAATCTTCTCGCAACCCATTGATTTATTGTGCTTAAACCCATTGGCATGGCCCTTGCTTTAACCCTGTTACGAAAAGCAGGTCAGCCCCTAAAGGTTTCCGTCATGAGCATCAGCTTCGATAAAGCGCTCGGTATCCACGAACACGCCCTGGGCTTTCGCGCCCAGCGTGCCGAAGTCCTGGCTAACAACATCGCCAACGCCGATACCCCTAACTACAAGGCTCGGGACATGGACTTCTCCGCGGTGCTTGCCGCGCAGCAAGACAAGACCAGCAACGGCACCTTCGCCTTGAACATGACCAATACCCGTCATATCGAAGCGCAGGGCCTGGGTAATGGCAACGAGTCGCTGCTGTATCGCACGCCGATGCAGCCCTCGATCGACCAGAACACCGTGGACGCGCAACTGGAGCAATCGGCTTACGCCGAAAACTCGGTGAATTTCCAGGCCAGCTTCACCCTGCTCAACAGCAAATTCAAAGGGCTGATGTCTGCCCTGCGTGGAGAGTAAGTCATGTCTCTAGCCAGTGTTTTCAATATTGCCGGTAGCGGTATGAGCGCCCAGACCACGCGTCTGAATACCGTCGCCAGTAACATCGCCAATGCCGAGACAGTGTCCTCGAGCATCGACCAGACCTACCGTGCCCGTCACCCGGTGTTTGCCACTATGTTCCAGGGTGGCCAGAGCGGCGGCAGCGATTCGCTGTTCCAGAACCAGGATGCCGCAGGGCAGGGTGTCCAGGTGCTGGGCGTGGTTGAAGACCAGAGCAATCTGGAGGCGCGTTATGAGCCTAACCATCCTGCCGCCAATGAAAAAGGGTACGTGTACTACCCCAACGTCAATGTGGTCGAGGAGATGGCTGACATGATTTCCGCCAGTCGCTCGTTCCAGACCAACGCGGAAATGATGAGCACCGCCAAAACCATGATGCAGAAGGTCCTGACCCTGGGTCAGTGATAAGGGGCGTAAAAAATGGCCGTCAGTGATGTGACCAATAACACGGCGATCCAGGACCTGTTCAACTCCAAGGTCCAGGATGCCTCAAACAATGTCGGGGACGTTTCCAAAGCGGCCACCGGCAACCAGTCGCTGGGCAAGGATGCGTTTTTGCAGTTGCTGGTGACCCAGTTGAAAAACCAGGACCCGTTGTCGCCCCAGGATAACGGAGCGTTCGTCGCGCAACTGGCGCAGTTCAGCAGCCTGGAAGGCATCAACACCCTGAACGACTCGGTGAATGCAATTTCCAGCAACTTCAGTTCGTCCCAGGCGCTGCAAGCCTCTTCGTTGGTGGGCCGCTCGGTGATCATCCAGACCGACAAGACGATGGTCGATACCAGCAAGAGCCTTACTGGTGCAGTGAACGTCACTTCGTCGGTGGGTAACGTGACTGTCAAGGTCACCGACAAGGACGGCAACCTGATCAAGACCATCGACCTGGGTGCCCAGGGCGCCGGCAAGGCGGACTTTATCTGGGACGGTAAAAACGAAGCCGGCGAAACAGTCGACTCCGGTACCTACACCTTCAATGCCACCACCAAGAATGACCAAGGTGACGCCGTGGTCTTGACCACCTCGTTACCGGCTACGGTCACCAGCGTGACCCTTGGCCAGAACGGTGGCGAGATGCAGCTCAACCTGGCGGGCGGCATGGGCAGCATCAAACTTTCGCAAATTCAAGTTATCGGTACATAGAGCCGGCTAGATACGGCAAGAGGAGAGAAACATGTCTTTTAATATCGGCCTTAGCGGTCTCTATGCGGCCAACAAACAGCTGGATGTGACCGGCAACAACATCGCCAACGTCGCGACCACCGGCTTCAAGTCGTCCCGTGCGGAGTTCTCTGACATCTATGCGGCCTCCAAGCTGGGCACTGGCAGCAATACCATTGGCAATGGCGTGAACCTGTCGGCGGTGTCCCAGCAGTTCACCCAAGGCGACGTCAATGCCTCTGGTGGCCTGCTGGATATGGCGATTCAGGGTGGCGGATTTTTCGTGCAGAAGGGCAGTGACGGCTCGCTGGAGTACACCCGCGCCGGTACCTTCAAGACCGACAAGGATGGTTACATCACCAACAGCACCGGCACCTCGCGCCTGCAGGGTTATATGGCAGACACGGACGGCAAGGTTACCCAGGGCGCATTGAGCGACCTGCAGATCAACCTGTCGAACCTGCCGCCCAAGGCGTCTACCAAAGTGGACTCCACCAGCAACCTGAAATCGTCGGAGCCGGTGATTGATCAGGCGACCAAGCCGTTCGACCCAGCCGATACCTCGACCTTCACCACCCAGTACCAGACAACCTTGTACGACACCCAGGGCAACTCGCACCCGATGGTTCAGTACATGGTCAAAACCGACTCCAACACCTGGAAGTCCTACACCTTGATTGATGGTCGTAACCCTGATGGCACACCGATCAGTGGCACCGGTGCCGTGGCGCCGGTGGCTTCGACCCTGACGTTTGATACTGCCGGTGCCCTGCAGGGTGTGGTCACACCGCCCAGCACGGTGTCCAATACCACGCTGACCATCGGCGACTGGAAGCCAGGCGTGCTGGACAATGATGTGTGGAAAGATAACGGCGCGGCAGCGAACCCGGGGGGTATTGCTATCAACATGGGCAACATCACCCAATACAACTCGGCCAGCTACCGTAACCCGCCGATTACCGACGGTTACGCCACGGGGGAAATTACCGGGCTGAGTATCGACGGTAATGGTGTGCTGTTCGCTACTTTCAGCAACCAGCAAAGCAAGGCCGTTGGCCAATTGTCACTGGCCAGCTTCAATAACGAGCAAGGCCTGCTGCCGGCTGGCGGCAGCACCTGGAAAGAAACGTTCGCCTCGGGGCAGCCAGGCTACGATACCCCTCAGTCCGGTACCTTGGGCTCGATTGTGCAAAAGTCCCTGGAGAACTCCAACGTCAACCTGACCAGCGAACTGGTAGACCTGATCAAGGCCCAGAGCAACTACCAGGCGAACGCCAAGACTATCTCCACCCAAAGCACCATCATGCAGACCATCATCCAGATGACGTGACGCTCCTGGTTTAGCGCGCTTCACTGCGAAAGCCCCTCCTTGAGGGGCTTTTTGCGTTATTGGGCCAATACCGGCTTTGTCGATGCGGGTCCTGTAACAAGACGGTACGCGCCGGTTGGAACGCCTCACGCCCGCCTCACCACTTACCAAGCCAAGAGCCATCGAGCTCGATAGGCGATCTGCCCTATCCGTTCGGGTGGCTGAAGTCGTCCGCGATCATTGGGTGGTGAGAAATGGTGAGTTCGAGATTGTCTGGTAATGGGGTTGAATGGGGCGCGGGCCGACATGGCTTGGCGATGTCACAAAGTAGCCTGTGGCAAGGCGGCAAGGCTGAGTATGGGAAGAATCAGGCAGAGCAACCGACCGACAGCGCGACAGTCAAGCAACTGCTAACGGAGCTGTCTGAGGCCGAGGCAACATCCAAGACCCAAACCGCCCGTGACTTGCGCAACAAGCTTAATGACGTGCGAGAAAAATTGGGTGATGAGAAGTTCAAGGAAACCCTCAATGAGCTGATTAAAGACCCCCAAGCCTCTGAGAAGTGGCTGGAGTATCTCAGGGCGCTGATGAAGCTGTGGT
>NZ_WLYI01000042.1 GCF_009707515.1 Pseudomonas karstica
TCCGTATAACCGTTTGACTCATATTTCTGTTGCGAGGTGCGCTGCCGGCAGTACTTTGATTGGGATTGGCTTGCTCTAATTTTTTTGGTTTATATGTTATTGGTAAATTGGTAATCAATATCAATAAGTAAGCGGAGGTATCTATAGAGCTGATGTGGATAGGATTGACTTGACCAGTAATCAAGTCAGTAAGTAGACCTTATTGGTGAGTGATTGGGGATGTGATGAGGGGTTTATGAGTGATAAAGATAATGAGCGCTATAGGGCGCTCATGAGCAAGATTGGTATGCATGTAGAGGGAGTGGGTGTAACAGGGGGGGTGGATCCAAAGTTGATCTGTACATTGAAAGAAGCATCTTCATTGCTGAGAAGATTAATGGTGTCGGAGGGAGATGCGTTTGGTCTAAGTGCTCTAGATGAATCTGGTAATGCATGCTTGGAATATAATGCTCCAGGTAAGATGCTGCTCAAACTACTAAAGCTCCACATTCCTAACGATAGCCGATTTAATGCGCTTTACAAATTTGAGCCGTATATAGAAATGGCGATGGATCACATCAAAGAATTTGGTCTATATCCACTCCTTTTGACATGGTGGATGCAAAGGTCCGCTAGTGAAGCTCAAATGCTCATGAAACATTTTAATGACTACGTGCATAAGATTCGCCAAGAGGTCAAGTCTGCAAGGTTTTTATCAAGGCTCAACGGTTATCAGCGGTCTAGTAATAAAAACTACAAGGAACTCACAGAATATGTAGACGCGTTGTTTGAGCACCATGCCAGGCTGCTGGTGCTGAGGGTTGACCTTTCCTATTCGAAGGAGAACTCGAAGACGACCCAGGCTCAAGCTAAGCGAGATCGAGAACGCTTGTTCGAAAACGCGAGGTCGAACAAGCTGTTTGGTGACATGCTGGGCTACATCTGGAAGCTGGAGCACGGGCCGGAGAAAGGCTTCCATTATCACATGATGTTTTTCTTTGACGGCTCCAAGGTTCGAGAAGACGTAAATTTGGCCAAGAGGATTGGTGAGTATTGGAAGTCCGTAGTGACTAAAGGTCGGGGTTTGTATTACAACTGCAATGCAAGCAAATGGCGCTACGAAAAACGTGGGATCGGAATGGTCAATTATGGAGATGACCTTTTGCGCGAAGGCTTGCAAGCTGCAGTGTTCTATCTGACCAAGACGGATCTCTACATGAAACTCCAGACTGTAGGGCGGGGTATGGGAAAGGGTAATCGACCGAGTGGAAAAGGCTCGCGCGGTAGGCCAAGAGCCATCTAGCCGGCAACCAGTGCTAGGCCTAGGTGCGCACGGTAAAGGGGCCTTGGAAGCGCTGAGGACCGCTTAGGTAATGACGAAATTTGATGTGGTATAGTCCAAATGTCATCGTGCTTTCATATGCTTATTACTCTCCCACGCACGGTTGACGAGTTCGTCATCACGCATCCACTCTTTAAGCCATTTTTCAATATTTGAGATTTGTAAAGTAGGGATTTTGTTTTTTTCAATAAACTCACTCAAAGGCTTTTCAAGTTTTGAAATGGCAGTCGTTTTATATGGCCAGCCTGTTTTTGGTTTCAGCTTATATAGCAGCCTTGCAGCTTCTTCTTTGATTGGTAAAATAGAGTTGTTTCGTCCTTGAGCATTTTTACTGTTTTGCTTGGCACGGCTTTCAGCATCTCTCGCATTAAGGATGGCTGCAGATTTTTCTATGATTTCGCCGACCATCACACTGGCATAGTTGGTGAAAGCCCATGCCCGGTCACGGTTTTTTTGTGCCTCAGCGGTGCTCCCCAGCTCGAGGTACAGGCAGGCATATCTCACGTGATGTAGCAGTGTGTTGATTTCTTCATCCTGCTGTATGTCTTTGTCTTCCCAGCGAGTTTCTAATTCAGCTTGTAGTGCTGGATTGCCTGTGACTGCGCGAATGCTCTCAAACAATTGAGTATAGTCATCGAGATTAAGTAGCGAATCAAAAAAATGATGCCAGAGCAAGCCATGGTTTCTAGCTATAGCTTCACCAATTGTGGTGTTGCCTATACTTTGATTCATGTCCGCTGTGACCTCGTGCGGTGGAAATAGCGGCTGAGTTT
The DNA here is from genome assembly GCF_009707515.1 of Pseudomonas karstica. GTDB lineage: Bacteria > Pseudomonadota > Gammaproteobacteria > Pseudomonadales > Pseudomonadaceae > Aquipseudomonas > Aquipseudomonas karstica. The sequence continues at coordinate 2,095 of NZ_WLYI01000042.1, forward strand.
TTTAGGCATTGTGCATTCCTTGGTGTTGAACATTAATGCAGTATCGCGCATCGTTAGTTAGCGTTGTGATGAAGAGCAATATTCTACTTTTGCAAGCTGATAGTGGGATGATGGTTCAAGTTCAGAATTTGGAGGTTCTTATGGCAGTGTTTATAAATTTACTCCAGTCGTTCATCAAGAGGCGCCGCTTATCGAGAAAGTTTGAGCGAGAGTAGGCCCCTTCGGTCTGGTCACGTTCATCATGCGCCAGCGCCATCTCACATACCTCGCGTGGGTAATGGGTACATTCCCCGGCCCAGTCTCGAAATGATGACCGAAAGCCGTGTCGTGTGATGTGCTCGTACTCCATGGCATGCAGCAGCGTTCGTACTGCGTTTGCGTGCATGACCCCTGTCTTGCCCTGGCCTGGAAATAGAAAGACGCTTCCCTCATCTCGTGGAATGCTCTTCACAAGCTCTACGACTTCCTCGGCAAGCGGAATTACGAAAGCTACTCGCATCTTCATTCGCTCACCAGGCAGCGACCAAATCGCAGCTTCTAGATCAAACTCATCCCAGCGAGCGAACCTGACCATGTGGGCACGTGCGCTGGTCATGATCAACAGTTGAGCGGCCCAAGACGGAGGCGTGGAATGTGCCCTGAGTTTTATCATCAGATTCGGCATATCCTGCCAGCGCAAAGCTTCAAAGTGCTCACGCTTCCGAGCCTTCTTCTTTTCAGCACGGCTCAACAGATTGTCTAAGTGCCCGCGCCAGCGAGCAGGGTTCTCACCCTGTCGCAGGTTGCGTGCCTTGGCGGCATCCAAAACTTGCTCAATTTGCCCACGTACCTCATCGGCGGTTCGCGTTTTGGTAGCCCAGATAGGTTGCAGCACCTTGAGCACTTCGGGAGTACCGATGTCTTCGGCTGACAGCTTGCCTATGTGATCAAACGCATACAGCTCCAGCTTTCGCAACCAACCTTTACGCCACTTCTCCGACCACGCCGCGCCATGAGCATCACGGTATTCCGTTGCGAGCGTCTCGAACTTCAGTTGCTTGGCTTCGCTTGCACGCTGGGCTTCCCGTTGAGCTGCTCGTTCTATGTCTCTGGCTGCCAAGGGATCGATGCCATCACTCAGTTGGCTGCGTTTAGCACTGGCATCTTGCCTAGCCTTCTTGAGGCTCACTTCAGGGAATGAGCCCAAGCCCATCTCTCTACGGCGACCTGCCAGTTGGAAGCGAAGTGTCCAGGATTTACTTCCGCTAGGTTTGACTTCCAACCGTAAGCCATCACCATCTTCATAGGTGCCAGGTTCGGTCAGGTTTTCGATTTGTTTCGGATTCAGTTTACCCATTGGATTTCCCCTGTAGTCCGTTTTGTCCCCCCATCTGTCCCCCCACTTCATCGTCGGATGAGGTCAAATGGCGTTGAACACCATCGGACAGAGGAATGCCTTAAACCCCCGGAGTAGCTAAGCTATCAGGAAGATTCTTGGATGGGATAGGATTATTTCGGACAATTAAAAAGCCGGCTTGTGGCCGGCTTCTCGGGGACGGGTTAAGTCTATTTTTGGTAAACCTCACCAGCCTTCAAATCGTTCACCCAGATTCTCATCTGCGTGATAGGGGGCATCAGCGGGAGCTCCTCCGCGTCGCCGGGCAGGTGGGTCGCTTTGCGCCAGCCCCTGCCAAATGTGCGGCGCACTATACCCAAATTATTTTCAATTTCCCAGCTTCATATCCGCTTTAGAGCCTTCGCCGTTCAATAAATGCTCATCCAGCGGCACTGGTGGTCGGCGGTTGTTGAGGGTTGACCACCAGAACACCCAGCCCAGGATTTTCAGGTTTTGCTCGTGCCGTTGGTCGTAGGTCAAATGTTCGTCAGGATGTTCGGCGCTGTTGTGGCTGCGCAGGCGCAAGCCGCCGCCGGGGCGGTTGTAGAGGTATTTGATGCGCAGCATCCCGTCGTGTTCGAGGGCGTAGATTTGGCCGTCGATGATTTGGGTGCGCCCGCGGTCGATGGCGAGGGTGGCACCGTCCTGGATGATGTCGGTCATGCTGTTGCCGATCATGTAGGCGCCCAGGGCGCGTTCTGGTGTGACGTTGAGGGTTTCCAGGGTTTGCAAGGAGAGACGGATGCTTTCCAGTGAATTGAGTGATGCGTGGAGGGGGATTTCCACGTCGATTTTGTTCGGGCCGCAGTCCGGGGTTACAAGGTAGTTGCCGTTGTCTTCCCGGGCGGGGAGTGCGCTGTTGGAGTCGGGGTTTTCCAGCGGGAAGTTCATGGATGGATGTTTGGGGCCTTCGCCGGTGCGCAGCCAGCGACTGGTGACGCACAGCAGTTCGGCAAACTCGTTGAGCCGGGCCATGGGGACGCCGCGTTTGAACCAGTTGTTCACGTGTTGGGGCGTGACGCCGCGGTTCTTGGCGAAGTCGGAAGCGGAAAGATGAACTTCCCGAAGTAGCGCTCTTAAGCGGTCACCTGATGTATTCATAAACGCAGAGTTTACTGGCCGGAAAATTAGATCAAATAAACTATGCGTTGAGTTGTTGTATGTAGGTGTTTCCTTAGTGACGGTTAAAACCTGTGTTCATTTTCGTTGGTTAAACATGTTGTGGCATGGTGTTTAGTTAGTTGTTTGGTTGTTTATGAATTCGCACAAAAAAGCCCCGAATAATCGGGGCTTTTTGATCGCTTGCGCAATGAGTCGCGGGTATCAACCTTTGTAGGCGGCAACCGACTTCATGATCTCGGTACGGGCGGCTTCTGCGTTGCCCCAACCTTCGATCTTCACCCATTTGCCTTTTTCGAGATCTTTGTAGTTCTCGAAGAAGTGCTTGATCTGTTCCAGCAGCAATGGCGGCAGGTCGGTGTATTCTTTCACGTCGACGTATAGCTGGGACAACTTGTCGTGGGGTACTGCGATGACTTTGGCATCGCCGCCGCCGTCGTCGGTCATGTTCAGGATGCCAACTGGACGCGCGCGAATGACCGAACCTGGAGTGACCGGATAAGGGGTCACGACCAGCACGTCGAGGGGGTCGCCGTCGTCGGCCAGGGTGTTGGGGATGAAACCGTAGTTGGCCGGGTAGAACATCGGGGTGGCCATGAAACGGTCAACGAACAGGCAGTCGCTGTCTTTGTCGATTTCGTATTTGATCGGCGCGTGGTTGGCCGGAATTTCGATGGCGACGTAGATGTCGTTCGGCAGGTCTTTGCCAGCCGGAATCTTGCTGTAGCTCATTGGGCGTTGCCCCCGTAGTTGGCCATAAAACTTGGCCGGATTGGCCTGAAAGTGGCGGCGATTATAGGCATATTCTGCAGCTGATGCCATGCGCCAGACGTCGTACGGTTATTCGTCGTGTGGCTGATAGCGCCGGTCGCTGGCTTGCAGTCGGGCCAGGCGGGCCAAGGGATCCTGACGATAAAAGCGGCTCAGTTGGTCATAGACCTGTGGATAAGTGCTGACCAGTAAATCCGGGGCACTGAAAAAATATTCGCTGGTGACGGCGAAGAATTCCGCAGGATTTTCCGCTGCATAAGGGTCGATGGGCGTTTCGGCGTCCGGGTCGTGGTCGAGCTGGCGATTCAGGTCGTCGAAGGCGCTTTGCATGACGCTCGCCCACTCTTGCACGCGCATGTCGCTGTGTAAGGGGGGGAGGCCGTTAGCGTCGCCGTTGAGCATGTCGAGCTTGTGGGCCAGTTCGTGGATTACCAGGTTGTAGCCTTCCCAGTTCCCGCTGGCCAGTACGCCAGGCCAGGCGAGGATCACGGGGCCTTGCTGCCAGGCTTCGCCGCTGTGTTCACCGTCCCATTCGTGCTCGACGCCGCTGGGGTCGCGATGGCGTTGGGGGCTGAGAAAGTCGTCGGGGTACAGGACGATTTCGTGGAAGCCTTGATACCAGTCGAGATCGCCCAGGTTCATCAGCGGCAGTTGCGCCTGGGCGGCGAGCAACAGGCGTTGTTCTTGGTGCAGTTCGACGCCAGGCAGGGCGGTGAGGTGTTTTTGTGCGAGGAACACCACGCAAGCGTCCCGCAGCCATTGGTCTTGATCAACGCTGATACCGTCGAGAAAGGTCAGGTGCTGGCGCACCCGCTGCCATGTGTCATCGGCAATCGGGTGCTTGGCCAGGAGGCGCCGGCGACGCCAGGCGCTGATCGACCACATCGTTGGTCAGTGCGGGCGGGCTTCGGACGACGTGCGGTCAAGGCGGCTGCGAACAACGCCGATGATCATCGGCACCAGGGACAGCAGGATGATAAACACCACCAGCAACGACAGGTTTTTCTTGATGAACGGTACGTTACCGAAGAAGTAGCCGAGAGTAACCAAGCCACCGACCCAGAGGATGGTACCTAGTACGCTGAAGCCGAAGAAGCGCGGGTATGGCATTTTCGCGACGCCGGCAACGAAGGGGGCAAAGGTCCGCAGGATTGGCAGGAAGCGCGCCAGGGTTACGGTCTTGCCACCGTGTTTGTCATAGAAATCGTGGGTCTTTTGCAGGTAGTCGCGGCGAAAGATCTTCGAATTGGGGTTGCTGAACAAGCGTTCTCCGGCCGTTCGCCCAATGACGTAGTTGGTGCTGTCACCGAGGATCGCGGCCAGCATCAGCAGGCCCCCCAGCAAGACTGGGTCCATACCGCCACCAGCGGCGACGGCACCGGCAATAAACAGTAGGGAATCACCTGGCAGGAACGGCATGACCACCAGGCCGGTTTCACAAAAAATCACCAGAAACAGAATGGCGTAGATCCACGGACCGTAATTGGTTACCAGCAGGTCGAGGTACACGTCGAGATGCAGGATAAGGTCGAGCGGGTTGAAATCCATGGATGGCACCTGTGTGAATGACCCGACTCTATGGGCCTGTGCGAAGCTTCGGGTAATAAGACTACAACAATTTGTCGTATTTCTTACGACCTTGAAAGGTCCGCATTATACGGATCGAGCGATGAAAAGCGTGTTGGTTTTGTAGCGAAGGATGTCGCAGATGGGCGGCTATCCTGACCTCCGATCAGTCGGGGCTAGTCTTCGTTGATGGGTAACACGTAGTTCTTGAACTCCGTATCTTCCCGAAACCCAATGGACTCATAGGTCTTCTGCGCCACTTCATTGTCACTGCTGGTAGACACCCGAAGCCGCACGGCATTCGTTTCCTTGGCCATTTTTTTTCAGGTTATCGACCACCAACTGTCGCCGGACCTCTTCGGCCACATAGATATCGTTGAGGATCCACACTCGTTTTAGCGACAGCGACGAAAAGCTCGGATACAGCTGGCAAAACCCGAGCAACTTGCTGTCATCGTCATCCGGCAGGGCCAGGTAAATCACCGACTCCTTGCGGCGAAGGCGTTTTTCCTGGAAGGTCCGCGTCGAGTCGGGGAAGGGCCGCGCGCCGTAAAACTCGCGGTATTACGAACATCGGAGTCAACAGGTCCAAGTGTTCCAGGGTCGCTTGAGTGATCCGCATGCTAGGCCTCGACTTCCAGTGGGTTATGACGACACGAGCGGCCGTGGCTTGATGCTGCCTAAAACGGTAAAAAATCCTAATCGTGTCGGGATCAGTCCTCTGGCGGGCTGAGCAGGAAGTTGCCTTTCATCATGGTTGGGTCGTCCGATTCGATCGTCTGCACTTGGGCTTCATCCTTGAGATTGACCCCGGATAACTGCCGACGGCACGCCTCACGCATCAAATACAACAAGCGATGAGCCGCCATGCCGTAGCTCAAGCCCTCCAGGCGTACATTGGAAATGCAGTTGCGATAGGCATCCGTCAGGCCGATCTTGGGGTTGTAGGTGAAATACAGCCCCAGGCTGTCCGGCGAACTGAGCCCTGGCCGTTCGCCGATCAGAATCACCACCATCTTTGCACCCAGCAACTGGCCTATTTCATCGGCCACCGCCACCCGGCCCTGTTCCACCAGAATCACTGGCGACAGTGACCAGCCTTCGGCGTGGGTCTGTTCTTCCATGCGTGCCAGAAATGCCAAGGTGTGTTTGTGCACGGCCAGCGCGGATAAACCATCGGCCACCACCACTGCCAAGTCCACGCCGCCGGGGTTGACGTCGGCGTAATCGCGCAGGGCCTGGGCTGACTCATCGCTTAGGCGGCGCCCCAGGTCCGGGCGTTGCAGATAGCTGTGACGGTCGGCGGCCGCACTGTGCAACAACAAGCTTTCGCGGCCACGCTCGGCCAGTTGGCTACTCAGGCCTGCGTGATCGAACGGCAAATGCACCGCATCCCGAGCCTGGGCGTGAGCGAACTGGAAATCCAACTGCGCATTGGTGGGAATACTGGTACCGGTACGGCCCAGGGCAATGCGTGCCGGGGTCAGGCGTCGCAGTTCCAGCCATGGGTTGTCGAGGCGGGTTTCAGGGGTGTCGATCTGCACAGGTGGCTCCTTCATCCCAATTGCGCCAAGGCCTGGCGGAAAGCCGGTGGCAGGCTGTTGCCGAACCGTACCTTGCCATCGACCTGCGTGAAGATGCCCATGTTCGCCAGCCACTGTTCAAATTCCGGCGCCGGCTTCAAGCCCAATGTTTGTCGGGCGTACAGCGCATCGTGGAACGAGGTGGTCTGGTAGTTGAGCATGATGTCGTCGGAGCCCGGGATACCCATGATGAAGTTGATCCCGGCCACGCCCAATAGGGTCAGCAGGGTGTCCATATCGTCCTGATCGGCTTCGGCATGGTTGGTGTAGCAGATGTCGCAGCCCATGGGCACGCCCAACAGTTTGCCGCAGAAGTGGTCTTCCAGGCCGGCGCGGATGATCTGTTTGCCGTTGTACAGGTACTCGGGGCCGATAAAGCCGACCACGGTGTTCACCAAAAATGGCTTGAAGTGCCGCGCCACGGCATAGGCGCGGGTCTCGCAGGTTTGCTGGTCGACGCCAAAGTGCGCGTTGGCCGACAACGCGCTGCCCTGGCCGGTTTCGAAGTACATCAGGTTCTGCCCCAGGGTGCCGCGATTGAGGCTCAAGCCCGCCTCATAACCTTCCTGCAGCAGGCTCAGGCTGATGCCGAAACTGGCGTTGGCCGCTTCGGTGCCGGCAATCGATTGGAACACCAGGTCCAGCGGCACGCCGCGATTGATGGCCTCGATGGACGTCGTGACGTGGGTCAGCACGCAGGCTTGGGTCGGGATGTCGTAGCGCTGGATGATCGCGTCGAGCATTTCCAGCATGGCGCAGATCGAGGCAATGCTGTCGGTGGCCGGGTTGATGCCGATCATCGCGTCGCCGTTGCCGTACAACAGGCCATCGAGAATGCTCGCGGCTATGCCTGCCGGTTCATCGGTGGGATGGTTGGGTTGCAAGCGGGTGGACAGGCGCCCGCGCAGGCCCATGGTGCCTCGGAATTGGGTGACGACACGGATTTTCTGCGCCACCAGTACCAGGTCCTGGACGCGCATGATCTTCGACACGGCGGCGGCCATTTCCGGTGTCAGTCCCGGCGCCAGGGCGCGCAGGCTGTGTTCGTCGGCCGCGTCACTGAGCAGCCAGTCGCGCAAGCCGCCAACGGTCAGGTGGCTGACCGGCGAAAACGCTTGTTTGTCGTGGGTGTCGATGATCAGTCGGGTGACTTCGTCGCTTTCATAGGGGATCAGCACTTCTTCGAGGAAGTGCTTCAAGGGAATATTGGCCAGGGCCATTTGCGCCGCGACCCGTTCGCCATCGTTCTGTGCGGCGACACCTGCGAGGAAGTCTCCGGAGCGCGCCGGGCTGGCCTTGGCCATCACGTCCTTGAGGCTATCGAAGCGGTAGGTCAATGCGCCGACCGCGTGGGAAAAACTTGCCATACAGAGTCTCCATGACGGTGCGCACTTGTGTGCGCACCGAGGTTTACGGCGTTTAGTGCAGGGCGGCCTCTGCGGCCTGGATCGCCGCGAATTCTTCTTCCGGCGTGCCTGCTACCAAGTGATGCCGACTGTAGAAAGCAAAGTAAGCAATTAATACTCCATAGATGATCGCTGCGCCAATCACCACTCGCGGATCCACCAGAAAGCCCGCCACGACAGCGATGCACGCCAGTACCAGCGCCACGCCAGAGGTGAAGATACCGCCCGGTGTGCGATACGGCCGGTCCATTTTGGGGCGGCGGATGCGCAGGGTGATGTGCGCAGCCATCATCAACACGTAGGAAATAGTCGCGCCGAACACCGCCACCAGGATCAGCAGGTCGCCCTGGCCGGTCAGCGACAGGCCAAAACCGATGATGCCGGGGATAACCAGGGCCAATACTGGCGCCTTGCTTTTATTGGTTTGCGACAGTTTGCGCGGCAAGTAGCCCGCGCGGGACAGGGCGAAAATCTGCCGAGAGTAGGCATAGATGATCGAGAAGAAGCTGGCAATCAAACCGGCCAGGCCTACCAAGTTGACGAAACTGCCCATCCAAGTCGAGCCGCCGTAGGCCAGGGCCAGGGACTCCACCAGCGGATTGCCGGACTTGACCAGCGCCAATGTGCCGGCGCCGCCCGGTGCGATCACCAGGATCAGCAGGGCGAAGCTGGTCAGCACCACAATGGCGCCGATCAGCCCGCGTGGCAGGTCGCGTTTGGGATTCTTGGTTTCTTCGGCCGCCAACGGCACGCCTTCGACGGCGAGGAAGAACCAGATCGCGTAGGGAATCGCCGCCCATACGCCTACATAACCAAATGGCAGGAAGGCGCTGGCGCCTTTGGCCTCGGTCACTGGAATGTCTAGCAGGTTGGCAATGTTGAAGTGCGGCACCATCGACACCAGGAACACGCCCAGGGCAATGGCGGCGACGGCCGTGATGACGAACATCAGCTTCAATGCTTCACCGACGCCGAATATGTGGATGCCGATGAAGATGATGTAGAACGCCAGGTAGATCATCCAGCCGCCAATACCGAACAAAGACTCGCAATAGGCGCCGATAAACACCGCAATGGCGGCAGGGGCTATGGCGTATTCGATCAAAATCGCCGTGCCCGTGAGGAATCCACCCCAAGGCCCGAACGCACTACGGGCAAAGCCGTAGCCACCCCCTGCGGTAGGAATCATGGAAGACAGTTCGGCCAGGGAAAAACACATGCACAGGTACATGGTGGCCATCAGCAATGTGGCGAGGAACATCCCACCCCAGCCGCCCTGGGCCAGGCCGAAGTTCCAGCCGGCGTAGTCGCCGGAGATCACATAGGCAACACCGAGGCCGACCAACAGCACCCAACCAGCGGCGCCTTTTTTCAATTCACGTTGCTGGAAATATTCGGTGCCGACTTTTTCGAAGTCGACGGAGGAGCCAGTGGGTTCGCTAGGCATGAGAAGTACCGTCCGTTTTTATTGTTTTATCGCGACAAGGATTGACCGTTCCCACGCTCTGCGTGGTGATACACCCGTGACGCTCCGCGTCACCTTGTACTGGGCTGAGACGGCGTTCCCACGCAGGGCGTGGGAACGTTCGGTACGGTGTTAGAAGAACCCCAGCGGATTAATGTCGTAGCTCACCAGCAGGTTCTTGGTCTGCTGATAGTGATCCAACATCATCTTGTGGGTTTCACGGCCTACACCTGACTTTTTATAACCGCCAAACGCCGCATGCGCCGGGTACAAGTGATAGCAGTTGGTCCACACGCGCCCGGCCTTGATCGCCCGGCCCATGCGGTACGCGCGGTTGATGTCGCGGGTCCACAGGCCGGCCCCCAAGCCAAACTCGGTGTCGTTGGCAATTGCCAGGGCTTCGGCTTCATCCTTGAAGGTGGTGATGCTCACTACCGGGCCAAAGATTTCTTCCTGGAATACCCGCATCTTGTTGGTGCCTTTGAGCAGGGTCGGCTGGATGTAATAGCCGGTGGCCAGATCGCCGCTCAGCTTCTCGACCTTGCCGCCGGTCAGCAGCTCGGCGCCTTCGCCCTTGGCGATTTCCAGGTAGGACAGGATTTTGTCGAATTGCTGCTCGGACGCCTGGGCGCCGACCATGGTGTCGGTGTCCAGCGGATCGCCGCGCTTGATCTGCTCGATCTTCTTCATCACCACTTTCATGAAGTCGTCGTAGATCGACTCTTCCACCAAGGCGCGAGAAGGGCAGGTACAGACTTCGCCCTGGTTAAAGAACGCCAGCACCAGGCCTTCAGCGGCTTTCTCGATGAACTGCGGTTCGGCTTTCATGATGTCTGCGAAGAAGATGTTCGGCGACTTGCCGCCCAGCTCAACGGTAGACGGAATAATATTCTCGGCCGCCGCATGCATGATGTGCGAGCCCACTGGGGTGGACCCGGTGAAGGCGATTTTGGCGATGCGTTTGCTGGTGGCCAGGGCTTCGCCAGCTTCTTTGCCGAAACCGTGGACCACGTTCAGTACGCCAGGCGGCAACAGGTCGCCGATCAACTCCATCAGCACGTTGATGCCCAGCGGGGTTTGTTCGGCGGGTTTGAGCACCACGCAGTTACCGGCGGCCAGGGCTGGCGCGAGTTTCCAGGCGGCCATCAGCAGAGGAAAGTTCCACGGGATGATCTGGCCGACCACACCCAGCGGTTCGTGGAAGTGATAGGCGGCGGTGAGTTCGTTGATTTCTGCGCTGCTGCCTTCCTGGGCGCGGATGCAACCGGCGTAGTAACGGAAGTGGTCAGCAGCCAGTGGGATGTCGGCGTTGAGGGTTTCGCGGACTGCTTTGCCATTGTCCCAGGTTTCGGTGATGGCCAGCAGTTCGAGGTTCTGTTCGATGCGGTCGGCGATTTTCAGCAGTACCAGCGAGCGGTCCTGGGCCGAGGTCTTGCCCCAGGCGTCAGCGGCGGCATGGGCGGCGTCCAGCGCCTTGTCGATGTCTTTGGCGGTGGAGCGCGGGAAATCGGCGATGGGCTTGCCGTTCACCGGCGAGGTATTGGTGAAATAGTTGCCATCCACAGGCGCGACAAATTCGCCACCGATGTAGTTGCCGTACTTGGCCTTGAACGAAACGATAGCGCCTTCAGTACCGGGGTGTGCGTAACGCATGGTGGGTATCTCCTGGCTTTTTGTGTTTATTGGAGGACGCACTGCTACAGCAGTCTGCGGTTATCAAAGCGTAGAGCAAAGGTCGGGCCAGTGCCTGGCTGGTGAGGTAAATCAAGGGGTTGCGATGTGTTGCCGGTGAGGGTTGCGACAGGACTGGCACAGTCTGAGTGACAGTTTGTGCCACAACCGATACAGCCGGTGACCGGCGAGTAGAGTCGGGATTGCAATGGCGGGAAGGCTGGGGGATGCTGGGCATCCGACCCTGATTTGTAGCCGCGGCCGAGTCATAAGGGCGCGTGTGTTTCACGCAGCAGGAGAACAATAAGAACATGCATAACGATCATTTCAGTCGCCATGCCCAGCAAGTGCTGACCGTCACCCGCGGGCAGGACCCTGTGCATGGCCCCGGTAGCGATCCGTCCATCGCCCGCTCCTGGCTGCGTTGCCTGGAGGATTATCACCTCGACCCCGCGCTGACTATCCCCCCGACGGTGCTGGAGCATGGCCGGCTGCTGGAAAGCCGCGAACGCCTGCAGCAAGTGCTGCACATCGCTGGCAGTGAAATGAACAGCCTGCATCAACAGCTTTCCGGCGCCGGCCACGCGGTGTTGCTGACCGATGCCCGCGGGGTGATCCTCAACTGCGTCACCGCCCCCAGCGAACGGAAGATTTTCGAACGCGCCGGCCTGTGGCTCGGCGCCGACTGGAGTGAGGCCTGCGAAGGCACCAACGGCATTGGCACCTGCCTGGTGGAGCGACAATCGCTGACGATTCATCGTGATGAACATTTCCGAGGTCGCCATACCGGCCTTACCTGTTCGGCCAGTCCGGTGTTCGACCCCCATGGTGAATTGCTGGCGGTGCTGGACGTTTCTTCGGCGCGCGAAGCGGTGTCCCGGCAAAGCCAGTTCCACACCATGGCCTTGGTCAACCTCTCGGCGAAGATGATCGAAAGCTGTTACTTCCTGCGTCACTTCGAAAACCACTGGTTGCTGCGTTTTCATCTGCAGGCCGAGTCGGTGGGCCTGTTCAGCGAAGGGTTGCTGGCGTTCGATGGTGAAGGGCGGGTCTGCGCGGTCAACCAGAGCGCGTTGAACCTGCTGGGGCAACTGCGCGGTGGTTTGCTCGGGCAATCGGTTGAGGCGTTTTTCGATTGCTCCCTGGATGAACTGCTCGGTCGCGCCAGCGCCAATGCCAGCGCCAGTTGGCCCTTGCGCACCCGCGATGGACGAGGTTTGTTCGCGGTGTTGCGTGGCCAGCCGCGCAGCGTACCAAGCCCGGTCGTCCAGCCCGTACCGCTGCTTGAGAAGCCGCGCGAGCCAGGTATCTGCCTGGGCGATGCGGCGCTGCAAAACGATTTTCGCAAGGCCTTGCGCGTGTTCGAGCGCGACGTACCGCTGCTGATCAACGGCGAAACCGGCTCTGGCAAGGAGGCCTTCGCCAAGGCGGTGCACCACGCCAGCCTGCGGGCGGACAAAACCTTCGTTGCCCTCAACTGCGCAGCGATCCCGGAAAGCCTGATCGAGAGCGAGCTGTTCGGTTATCGCGGCGGCAGTTTTACCGGTGCCCTCAAGGAAGGCATGCGTGGCAAGCTGCAACAGGCTGACGGCGGCACCTTGTTCCTCGACGAGATCGGCGACATGCCCCTGGCCTTGCAAACCCGTCTCTTAAGAGTGCTGGAGGACCGCCTGGTGGTGCCTATCGGCGGCGAGCCACAGCCGGTGGACGTACGCATCATCAGCGCCACCCATCGTGATCTGTTGGAGCGCGTAGCCAATGGCACCTTCCGTGAGGACTTGTATTATCGCCTTAACGGCTTGGACGTTGCGTTACCGGCGTTGCGCGAGCGTAGTGACAAGTCACAGTTGCTGGATTTTCTACTGGCGCAAGAAGCACAAGGCCAGCAGATAGTGCTCGATGTTGATGCTCGCCAGGCGCTGTTGGGTTTTTCCTGGCCGGGTAATGTACGACAACTGCGTACAGTACTGCGCACCTTGGCCGCACTGTGTGATGGTGGGCGGGTAGGGCTGAACGATTTGCCGGTGATGATCCGCCAGGCTTCCTCCCAGGCGCAAATAACAGTGCGGGGGGGAAAGCAGCCTTTGGAGGATGCCGAGCGCTTAGCGCTGTTTACCGCTTTGGAGCAGCAGCGCTGGCATATGACCCTCACCGCGCAGCAGTTGGGCGTTAGCCGCAATACGCTGTACCGCAAGCTACGTAAACATGGAATCTCTTTGCGCTCAACGGGGTGAGTGAGGATAAGCGCGGGGCATGATCTTTTACGCGCTTCTTGGATAAATCGCTCACGCCTTCGACTCGTTGGGCATCGGTGTGCGAGTCTGCGATGAATGGGGCGAAGGTTGTAAGATTTAATAACTTTGGCAGTGTGAGTTTCTATTTGTTTTATGGTTTTCAAGTGTGGACTTGTGCAGCAGTGCGGGTGAAGTGTTTTTATTTCAGGTGAATGTTTGGTGGTTTAACTCTGCTTTCGTGGGGCTGTGTGGTTGGTTGGGGTTCGGGGGTTTTTTTTTGCTGCAGATAATGACGTCTTGTTTGCGGATGTTACTGACTATAATGATTGTTTTAGTATTTGTATTTTTTTGTGGAACTGAATTTTAGTTTTTCGATACTACAGAGAGTACAAGGAGCGTTCATTGTTTTAGAAGGGTAACTCTAGGAATGAATGCGTAGGATAGTCAGGTGTCAGGGATATGTTTTTTACTGTAGAGGTGAATGCATGAATATTACAGGTTTACCTGTTTTGATTTCTTCGCAAATTAAAGCTCTGGCGGATGACGTGTCAACGTCGCCCAGTCAACAGTCTGCGGGTGGTGTGAAAAGTGCGCAGGGTTCGAATGCATCAGTGGATAATCACGAGGTCGAGGCGTCCAGTGACTTGAATACGACTGTCGATCATTCGAATACAGGTGAGCGTAGTAAAAGAGGGTTCAGGATGCCCAGCATCATGAGACGGCCACCCAAGTCAAGTCCCCCGATTGGGATGCCGGGTACATTTAAACCCATTGTACCGCCCAAAGCCCATCCGCTCAGTAATGCTCCTAACTCCAGGGGGATGGCCAACTTCAGGGATATTATATTCAAATCGCAGCACCCAGGCTCATCAATCATCAGGCCTTCCCCGCCGGTCGCTGCGCAACCCAAGACGTTTGGCGATATAGCCGGTAATCTGATTGCTGCTGATCGTCTGGTCAAGGCCGGTGTATTTAAAACCGACACTAGCTTGAAGACCGTCACACGTGATGCCTTTGTGAATGCTTCCATAAACGGACTTGTCAGCACTCCGTTGAGTATTGGTACTTACGCGGGGTCTGTCTGGAGTGGCGAAACGATCAAAGGTAATTTTTCCGCCGCTACCCCGTTACTGCCTCCGGCCCATCAGCCTGCGCCAAGCCAGCAAAGTAATGGGGCCGGGCCGGTGGCAAGCTCAGCAGGGGAACAAGACGCAGAAACCACCAAGCTGCGTTTGGATAATACTGAGTTGAAACTCTTGTTCGCGGCTAATACGATTCAGACGCTAACTGAGGGTGGTGAAGGCAAGGCGCTTGTCAAAGGATCTAGCTGGCCAGTCGAAACAACTGAGCGGCTCGACAATGTTGAAAAGCTGTACAGTGTTTCCGAAAAAAATCTGGAAGCTATTGCAACGGAAAATGATTTTATTTTCAAGCCTTATAAAAATGATTCGGTGCCCGGGACTAAAGGTGTTACTGCTCGTTTGGATGCGCTTGATAAAAGGAATGAGGCAATCAATAAGGGTATTGCAAGAATTGTTGCTGTTCGGGAAGTGGAAATGAAGACAAGTGAGTTGTCTGTTTGATCGGTATATTTTGGGTGTTTGATACTGCAGTTTAAGTGCAGTTGTATGTTTTGTCTGAGTACCTGCTATCAGGTTCGGCGCTGTACAGGAGTACCAGGTTCCGGACGTGATGGCAGCTCTTTCAGCGCTGTAAAAGAGTAGAAAAAATGACGTGCCTGTCTGTCAGTGACCGGCGACGCTCCCTAGCGAAATTTTCCACCCTACGCTAACCTGCCTCGATGTTTTACGAGGTCGACTATGCATATTCATATTCTCGGTATTTGCGGCACGTTCATGGGCTCAATGGCGGTCTTGGCCAAAGAGCTGGGCCATCATGTTACCGGCTCCGATGCCAATGTTTATCCACCCATGAGCACGCAACTGCAGGCCCAGGGCATTGAGTTGACCCAAGGTTACGACCCGGCGCAGTTCGACCCGGTGCCGGACCTGGTGGTGATCGGCAATGCCATGTCCCGCGGTAATCCGGCGGTCGAGTATGTACTGAACAAAGGCCTGCCCTATGTGTCCGGCCCGCAATGGCTGGCGGACCACGTGTTGCAAGGCCGCTGGGTGCTGGCGGTTGCTGGTACCCATGGCAAGACCACCACCAGTAGCATGCTGGCCTGGGTCCTGGAGCACGCGGGCATGAGCCCGGGGTTTCTGATTGGCGGCGTGCCGCAGAACTTCTCGGTTTCGGCGCGCCTGGGCGATACGCCGTTTTTCGTCATCGAAGCCGATGAATACGACAGCGCCTTCTTCGACAAGCGCTCCAAGTTTGTTCACTACCGCCCGCGCACGGCGATCCTGAATAACCTGGAGTTTGATCACGCTGACATCTTCCCTGATCTTCCAGCCATCGAGCGGCAGTTCCACCACTTGGTGCGCACCATCCCCAGCGAAGGCCTGGTGATTCATCCAACCACCGAGCCTGCATTGCAGCGGGTGATCGAGATGGGTTGCTGGACCCCGGTGCAAACCACCGGCGTGGGAGGACAATGGCAGGTCAAGTTGCTGAGCGACGACGGCTCCAGGTTTGAGGTGCTGTTCGAAGGTGTCGCCCAAGGTACCGTCGAGTGGGACATGACGGGCCAGCACAACGTCGCCAATGCCTTGGTCACCCTGGCGGCTGCCCGGCACGTCGGCGTAGTGCCGTCCATGGGCATTGCCGCGCTGAGTGCGTTCAAAAGCGTCAAGCGCCGCATGGAAAAAGTCGCTGAAGTGAACGGTATTACCATCTACGACGACTTTGCCCACCACCCGACGGCGATTGCCACCACCCTCGATGGCTTGCGTAAGCGCGTCGGCGATGCCCAGGTAATCGCCATTGTCGAGCCACGCTCCAACTCCATGAAGCTTGGCGCACACCGTGATGGCTTGCCGGAAAGTGTGAACGATGCTGATCAGGTGGTCTGGTATGCCCCGGCCAACCTTGGTTGGGACCTGCCCGCCATCGCTGCGCAGTGCACGGTGCCATCGACAGTCTGCGATACCCTTGAGGGCATCATCGATCACGTGAAACACCAGGCCAAACCCGGCGCCCATGTGGTGATCATGAGCAACGGCGGCTTCGGCGGCTTGCACGGCAAACTGGCCGAGGCTTTGAAATGAGCGGGCCGGAGCGCGTTACCCTGGCGATGACCGGTGCGTCAGGCGCGCCCTATGGCCTGCGGTTGCTGGATTGCCTGGTGCGGGAAGAGCGTGAGGTGCACTTCCTGATTTCCAAGGCCGCGCAATTGGTGATGGCCACCGAGACTGATGTCGCGCTGCCCGCCAAGGTACAGATGATGCAGGCCTTCCTCACCGAATACACCGGTGCGTCGGCGGGGCAGATCAAGGTCTATGGCAAGGAGGACTGGATGTCGCCAGTGGCCTCCGGCTCCGGCGCGCCGGCGGCG
The DNA here is from genome assembly GCF_009707515.1 of Pseudomonas karstica. Classification (GTDB taxonomy): domain Bacteria; phylum Pseudomonadota; class Gammaproteobacteria; order Pseudomonadales; family Pseudomonadaceae; genus Aquipseudomonas; species Aquipseudomonas karstica. The sequence goes on from NZ_WLYI01000042.1 coordinate 18,742, forward strand.
ATGGTAGTGGTGCCGTGTTCTACCGGCACCTTGTCGGCGATTGCCACGGGTGCCTGCAATAACTTGATCGAGCGGGCGGCGGACGTGACCTTGAAGGAGCGTCGGCAGTTGATTCTGGTGCCTCGCGAAGCGCCGTACTCGAGCATCCACTTGGAGCACATGCTCAAGTTGTCGAACATGGGCGTGACCATTCTGCCGGCGTCGCCCGGTTTTTATCACCAGCCGCAAACCATTGATGACCTGGTGGACTTTGTGGTGGCGCGGATTCTCAATCTGCTGAACATCCCCCAGGATATGTTGCCGCGCTGGGGCGAACACCATTTGAGCAGTGATGAATAAAGCCTGGATGGTGTTGCTGGCTCTGCAACTGGCCGGCTGCGCCACGGTGCGCACCCTGGACGCGGCGCAACCCGGCGCGCCGGTGGTGTATGCCGGGACGCGGCTGGATGTGTATGCGATGCAGGGTGGGTGTTGCGCGATGGACCGCTTCGGTGCCGAAGCGCCGAGCTACCCTGGCCTTGACCTGCCGGCCAGCGCGTTGCTGGACACCCTGCTGTTGCCGCTCTCGGTGTTGACGGTGTTGGGGGTTGGGTTTAACGCGACGGGTGGGTTGTAGCTTCCACTGGTTGATCGTCACAAGATGCATTCCCGCGCCGGGCGCGGGAATGATCATTACTTGCCCAGCTTACGCAGTTCATCGGACTCGACAATCCGCACGCCGTCCTGCTCTTCCAGCGCCAGGCGCCACATGGCCCGGGCCAGCTCGCAGACTTCGATGCCATGGTATTTACCTGGAATCAGTCGCGACAACGGCCCGGCTAGTTTCTCCGCCAGACGCGGCTCCAACCGCTCTCCCAGCAACAGCGATGGCCGGACAATGGTCAACTGCGGCCAGCCCTGGGCCTTCAGGGCGTCTTCCATTTCCCCTTTGACCCGGTTGTAGAAGATCGAGGACTTCGGGTCGGCGCCAATCGCGCTGATCACGATCAGGTGCCGGGTGCTCATTTCCCGCGCACGCTTGGCAAAAGCCACCACCATGTCCAGGTCGACGGCGCGAAAAGCCGCTTCGGAGCCTGCTTGCTTGATGGTCGTGCCCAGGCAGCAAAAAGCGATATCTACCTGGCCGCTCAGTTGTGGCAGAAATACAGCCGGATCACCCACTGGGTTTTCCAGGTGCGGATGTTCGGCCAGTGGCCGGCGACTGGGCGCCAGTACCCGGCTGACCGTGGGCTCATTGAGCAGGCGGTCCAACAGATGTTCCCCGGTCAGGCCAGAGGCTCCGGCAAGCAATATATGCTGAGGCGTCAAGTACATGATGTTTCCCCCTGTGTACAGTTTCAGCTTAGTTGCTCTTCGCATCCTTGCTATTGATAGACGCGCTTTCCAGCGCCTTTCGTGCCTGCTTTTTGCGCAATAATTGCCAATGCGCGATCACCGCCTTGGGGGCCCAGATCTGGGGTTCGGAGGCTTCGAAGTCGTCCGCCAGTTCACGCTCGGTGACATGCATTTGCGCGAGTTTGAAGGCGTGCTGCAGATCGTCGGTCTGGTTGAAGGCCTGGGCGAACAGGGCATTACCAAAGTAGGTGAAGTCAGCTTCCTCGGAGCAACCGAACGAGACGCGGTCGGCCCGGGAGGCGGTCATGATCAGGGTGTGTTGGTCTTTTAGCGCCGGTATGAAACCGCCGGAGTAGCAGGCTGAAATGACGATGATCTTGTCACGGTTTTTCAGCGGTGCCATGACGGCCGCCAATTCATCGGCTGGCAGGTCGGCCAGTTCCATGCGCGGCTGGTCCAGCACCAGTTCGTGCTCATGGGTGCCGTGGCTGGTCATGTAGATGAACACCAGGTCTTCCGGCCCGCTACGCTCGGCCAGGGTCTGCACTGCACGACGCAGGCTTTCGCGGGTGGCCATGGGCCGGTCGGTGATATGGTCGCGGTGGTTGACCAGGCGGACCTGGCCGTAGGCGCCGAAGCGGGTGGCAAGCATGTTGCTGACGTAGTCGGCTTCGCGCAGGAATACGCTTTGCTTGCCGTCGCCGGCCAATGTCAGGGTGTACAACTCCACCGCGGGGGTAGAGGCGGGCACAGAGGCGAGGGCCTGGTCGAGCAGGCGGCCTTGGGCCAGTACCCCGACTTCCAGGGCGTCGGGCAGCAATGTGCCGTCGGCATTACGCACGCGCATGCCGTTGGCCCAAGTGCCGGCTTGCACGGTGCCATCAGTGAGTACCAGGGTGCCGTGCCCCTGATAATTGTCGTTGTCGAAGCCACCAATGTAGAAGCTGCCGTCGGTGAGGTTCAGGCGTCCCTTGCCGGTAAAGCGCCAATCGCTGAACTGGCCAACGTAATGGCTGCCGTCGATACCGGTGAGTTCGCCTTTGCCGCTCAGTGCACCTTCCTCGAACGCTCCGGTCCACACATCGCCGTCGGCGTTTTCATAGCGGCCCTGACCGTTGAGCTGGTTCTGTTTGAAGCCGCCGACGTACATATCGCCATCGGCGCTGTTGAAGGTGCCGCTGCCTTCCAGTTGGCCGTCGACGAAGTGGCCGCTGAACTGGTTGCCGCTGTCGTCGTTGCGCTGGCCTTCGCCATTGGGTTTGCCGTGGGCGAACTGGCCCAGGTATTGGCTGCCGTCGGGAAGCTCCAGGCGGCCGAGGCCGGAATACTGGTCATCCTTGAACCCGCCGCGATAGGTCATCAGGCCCTCTTTGAGGGTGCCTTCGCCGTTGCGCCTGCCTTTCTTGAAGCCGCCGACATAGCTGCTGCCCGGAGTGGTCAGGCTGCCTTGGCCATCGAACAGGCCTTGCTGGAACTGACCTTTATAGACCTCGCCATTACGACCGTGCCATTCGCCACGGCCATGCCACTGGCCCTTGTCGAACTGCCCGGCGTACCAACTGCCACTGGGGTAGTCCACCCGTCCCTGGCCTTGCAGTAAGCCATTGACCACCTCGCCCCGATAACGACCGCCGTCGGGCAGGCGTGCATCGGGCGGCAACAGTGATTCGCCATCGCCGCAAGCGGTGAGCAGCAGAACAAGTGCAAGGGGAGCAAGTGGGCGCATAGCGGGATCCGGATAATTGAGCGCCGAGTATGCCGCAGGTGCGAGATCTATACATAAATTTGTGGTGAGAGCGCGGGCTGTGGCAAAGGGCACAAGCACCCTCGCCACAGGAAAGGTTTAAACGAAACAGAGTGACAGCGACTCGGCGATGTAGGCAGGTTTTGCCTGGCCTTCGATTTCCAGAGTGGCCGTGGCTTTGAACAGCCACTGTCCGGGTTTCTTCTCGGTGACATCGGTGAGGGTGACGTTCAGGCGCACCTTCGAATTGACCTTCACCGGTTGAATGAACCGCACACTGTCCAGGCCATAATTGACGGCCATTTTCAGGCCTTCGGGCATGATCAGGATGTCTTCCATCAACTTGGGCATCAGCGATAACGACAGGAAACCGTGGGCGATAGTGCTGCCGAATGGAGTCTGGGCGGCTTTCACCGGATCGACGTGGATGAACTGATGATCGCCGGTGGCCTCAGCGAACAGGTTAATGCGTGCCTGGTCGATGGTGAGCCACTCGGAACGTCCCAGTTCCTTGCCGACGTAATCTTTGAGCTGCGCTACGGGTACATAGGGCATTGCGACACTCCTTGGGTTCATCGGTTCTGGTCGGGACTAAGAGTCCCGCTCGCTTTTGCCGTTTTGTTGTTTCAGGCAGGTTACTGAGAACCAATGTAGATCATCATGAGCATCTGGCCTGGTCAACCCACCATGCTTTTGGCGAATGCCGATCCATAGAGCCGGCGTGTTTATAATGCGAGGCACGATTTTTAGGGGAGAGGGCGGATGCTGTTACGTGGCCTGACATGGCTGGTGTTGTTTCAATTGCTCGGCACGGCGATCAATCATTTATTCCTGCCGGTGTTGCCGGGGCCGATTGTCGGCCTGCTGCTGATGCTGGCCTACCTGATCTGGCGCGGTGAAGTCGGCGAGCCCTTGAGCCTTGCCGCCAGCAGTTTGTTGCGCTATTTGCCGTTGCTGCTGGTGCCACCAGCGGTGGGCGTGATGGTGTATGCCAAGGATATTGTCGCTGACTTCTGGGCCATTGTCGGTGCGTTGGTGCTATCCCTGATAATCGCCATGGGTTTTGCCGGGGTACTGATGCAGCGGCTGGTCAAGCGCCAGGCGCGCCGGGAGGACGGGCAATGACCTTCGACTGGCAAGGCGCCTGGGGAGCGGTGATTCATCATCCATTATTTGGCATCGGCATCACCCTGGGGGCTTATCAACTGGTGCTGGCGGGCTTCGAGAAAACCCGCTGGGTTTTCCTGCAACCGGTGCTGGTATCAATGCTGCTGGTGATCGGCGTCTTGCTTGGCTGTGGGCTGACTTATGTCGAATACCGCAAAAGCACCGAGATCATGAGCATCTTGCTAGGCCCGGCGACGGTGGCCTTGGCCATACCGCTTTACTTGAATCTGCGACGGATTCGACAGTTGTTCTGGCCGATTTTTACTACGCTGGTGGTGGGCGGTGTCTTGGCCACTGGCCTGTGCGTGTTGCTGGGGTGGTGGTTTGGCGCCGAACACATGGTGTTGATGACCATGGCGCCCAAGTCGGTGACCTCGCCGATTGCCATGCTGGTGGCCGAGCAGATCGGCGGTGTGGCCGCGCTGGCTGCAGTGTTTGTGCTGATTACCGGGGTGGTCGGGGCGATGGTCGGTCCGGCGCTTTTGTCTTTTCTGGGGGTTCATGGCCCTGAAGCGCGGGGCATGGCCTTGGGGATGACTGCCCATGCCGTCGGCACCTCGGTAGCCTTGCAGGAAAGTGAAGAGTGCGGCGCCTTCGCTGCGCTGGCCATGAGTTTGATGGGCGTGGCCACGGCAGTATTCTTGCCGTTGGCCGTGTCGCTGGTTGTTTAAGTCGGGATTAAGGAAATTTTTATGAGTTTGGCGCTTTTCCCGCTCAACACTGTGCTGTTCCCCGGTTGCACCCTTGATCTGCAACTGTTTGAGGCGCGTTACCTGGACATGATCAGCCGCTGCATGAAAAAGGGCGAAAGCTTTGGCGTGGTGTGCATCCTCGATGGCAAGGAAGTGGGGCAGGCCCCGGATGGCTACGCGATGATTGGCTGTGAAGCGCTGATCCGTGACTTCAAGCAGCAGGATAACGGCCTGCTAGGTATTCGGGTGGAGGGCGGTCGGCGGTTCCGGGTGCGTGAAGCGGGTGTTCAGCGCGACCAGTTGCTGGTGGCCGAAGTCCAGTGGCTGGAAGAGCTGCCGGAGCAGCCTCTGGATGAGGAGGATGCCGACTTGCTGGCGTTGCTCCAGGCTCTGGCGGAACACCCGATGGTCGCTTCGCTGGACATGGACGCCCACGCCGAGGGGCAGTTGGCGCTGGGCAATCAGTTGGCGTATCTGCTGCCCTTCACCGAGGCCGACAAGGTCGACCTGCTGCAACTCGATGACCCGCAGCAACGCCTGGATGCGATTCAGCTGTTACTCGATGAGCTGCAAGGAGAGTTGTTCACCTGAGTCCAATCTTCGGATTTATCCATGGCTGTTTTCGGATTTTTCGTCGTTGCCTGGGTCCTGTTGCCTGAAATAGTTGGCTATCACCAATCAGGACAGGGGATGAACATGATTCGGTTATCACCATCGGAGCAAGCAGTCTGGGATATGTTTTTTGTCAGCGTCACGGTGCAAGTGATCCGGCAAGCTGATCAGCGCGGCCCGGAGTACATCGCCGAGCGCGCCGCCGAAATTGCCGATGAGATGCTGCTGGAGCGGCGCGAACGGTGCGTTGAGCGGCGCTCTGCCTCGGTGGACAGGATCAGGCCGGACTAAGTCAATAGGCATACCTGAGCAGGGCGTGAGTGGTACCGCTGAAGGCGAAGAAGCCGAGTACCGCGACGCAGGCCGGCAAGATCAGCCACCAGACTTTCTGCGCCATGGGTGGCAGCGCGCGTTGATGCTGGCTCAGGGTCAGGCTGAAGGCGCAGACGGTCATCGCCAGCAGAGTGCCGGCCAGGATGTCCGTCGGCCAGTGGGCTCCCAGGTAAACCCGTGACAGGGCAATGGTCGCGGCAGGGATGGCGCCGAGCAATAACCAGGTCAGGCGCAAACGGGTAGGTTGGCCGCGCCCGGCCAGCACTGCCAGGGCCAGGAAAAATGCGAATGAGCCGGAGGCATGGCCACTGGGCATGCTGAAACTGGTCAGTGGGTCGCTGATGACTTCTGGGCGCATCCGCGCAAAGAACAGTTTGGTCCCGGTGTTGATCAAGGCGGCGCCCGCCAATGTGACACCCACGAAAATTGCCTGGCGCCATTGTCGCGCCAACAGCAGCAGGCCGGTCAGGACGGCGCTGGCCACGAACATCTTCTTGAACTCGCCGAGCTGAGTGACCATCACCATGGCCTGGTCCATCGCTGGGCTGCGGTGCTCCTGGACCAGGGTCATCAGGCCTTGATCAAAATGGTTCAGGTGCGGGTAGCCGATAAACAGTGCAATCAATAGCGCCGCACTGAGGCAGCCCGTCAGCAGTGACGCCCGTGGCTGGCCGCGCAAGCTGCTGTTGAGGCTTACGCCTATGAACACCACCAGGCAGGCGGCGACGATTCCGGCTTCTGGCCAGAAACCTTCGGGCAATGGCAGGCGAAATGCTGCGCCGGTGGCCCAACCCGGTAGCAGATAGACCACCGCCCAACCGGCACCGGCTAGCAGACTGACGATGGCAAAACGCGGGAACGGCATGTCGCACATGCCGGCTACCATCGGCAGCATTGGCCGCAGCGGGCCGATAAAGCGTCCCACCAGCAGGCTGGCGATGCCATATTTGTGAAAGTAAGCTTCTGCTCCACTCACCCATTCGGGATGGTGACGCAGGCCGGGCAGGCGCCGGATGTTTTGATGGAAATGGCGGCCTAGATAGTAGGAAACCACATCGCCCAACAACCCGCCGAGGAAACCCAGCAACAGCGTTTCACCCAGGGATAGAGCGCCACTGCCGGCCAGGGCAGCGATGGCGAACAACAGTACGGTGCCGGGCACGATCAGGCCGGCAATCGCCAGGCATTCCACGCAGGCCACGATAAAGACGGCTGCCGCCAGCCATTGCGGGTTCAGGGTTAGCCAGCCGGTAATGCTATCGAGCCATGGGCCCATACAATCAACTCCATTGGTATTCACAATCCTCTGTAGGAGCGAGCTTGCTCGCGAACAACGTCAACGACAGCGCGTGCAGCCTGAGTAAACGTGTTGCCTTGAAGTTCTTCGCGAGCAAGCTCGCTCCTACAGTGGGTGGGCTTATATTTCTCAAACTAAAAAGTAGTCGCGGCCTTCGACCTGCCCCCGGCGTAGCGGGTTCCGCGTGCAGTAGGGCGCATAACCTGCATCGACGAATCGATACATCAGGTGTTCATCCCGACCACTGGGGATGCCCAGGCGGGTGGCCTGGATGATTTGTGTCGGTGCCTGGCCCACGTCCTCGACGTACAACAGCTCCTGATCAAAGCGCTTGGCGTCCCACATTGACACTTTCAGGCCCAGGGCCTTGCACAGCAGGGTCTGCCCGGCACACAGCCTTTGGGTGGGGCGTGGCCGGCCACTGGCGTCCGGGTTATTCAATAGCATCTGCGCCAGGCTGGCCCGGCCGGACAACTCATCGACCCAGGGATAGGCCGATTTGATCAGCACCGCGTTGCCCGGCCCCTGGGCGCTGAAGTTCAGCGAGTCACCGCCACGGGCGTAGTACATATAGATGTGGCCGCCATCCAGAAACAAAGCCTTACGCTTTTCTGTGTAGCCCAGTGAGGCATGGCTACCTTTTTCGGCCACGTAATAGGCTTCGGTTTCAATAATTCGCGCCGAGAGCCACAAATCGCCGACGCGGTGACGAATGACTTTGCCAAGCAAATCCCGCGCTAGCTGCTGCGCGTCACGGTCGAAAAAGCTGTCGGGCAGGGCATTGACGGGGATCGGGGGCGCAAGACTGGGCATGTCGGTCGGGGGGGAGGCAGCTAAATGTGACAGGATGATAACAACTCCAGCCTTAATTCCTCCTGAACAGCGAGTATTTACAGTTCATTTCGACCATCCGCCCCTCACCGCTGTCCGTAGGGCGGCGCGACAGCTATAATCTGCCGCTTTCCTCTTTGCCAAGACCCCACCAGACCATGACTGAGTCCGTTCTTGACTACATGACCCGCCTGGGTCGCGCTGCCCGACAGGCCGCGCGGTTGATCGCCCGTGCGAGCACCGCGCAGAAGAATCGTGCGCTGCTGGCCGCTGCCGATGCTTTGGATGCTTCGCGCTTCGAGCTAAGTGCTGCCAACGAGCAAGACCTGGCCAACGGCCGGGCCAATGGTCTGGAACCGGCATTGCTGGATCGCCTGGCGCTGACGCCGGCACGTATCGACGACATGATCGAAGGTCTGCGTCAGGTGGCCAAGCTGCCTGACCCCATCGGTGAAATCCGCGACATGCGTTACCTGCCGTCAGGTATCCAGGTCGGCAAGATGCGCGTGCCCCTGGGCGTGATCGGCATCATCTATGAGTCGCGGCCGAACGTGACCATCGATGCCGCGAGCCTGTGCCTCAAGTCCGGTAACGCGACGATCCTGCGGGGCGGCTCCGAGGCGATCAATTCCAACCGAGCCATCGCCGCGTGCATTCAGCAGGGCTTGGCCGTGGCTGATTTGCCGGCCGAAGTGGTGCAAGTAGTCGACACCACTGACCGCGCCGCCGTTGGCGCGCTGATCACCATGCCCGAATTTGTCGACGTGATCGTCCCGCGGGGTGGCAAGAGCCTGATCGAACGCGTCAGCCGCGATGCCAAGGTGCCTGTGATCAAGCACCTGGATGGCGTTTGCCATGTGTTTATCGATGTCGCCGCCGACCTCGACAAGGCCATCCGCATTGCCGACAACGCCAAGACTCATCGCTACGCCCCGTGCAACACCATGGAAACCCTGCTCGTGCACACAGGCATCGCGGAGCGGGTGTTGCCGCCGCTGGCTGCGATCTACCGTGACAAGGGCGTGGAGTTGCGCGGTTGCGAGCGTACCCGTGCGCTGCTCGGTACGGACGTGATCGAAGCCACCGAACAGGATTGGTACACCGAGTACACCGCGCCAATCCTGTCGATTCGCATCGTCGACGACCTGGACCAAGCCATCGAACACATCAACACCTACGGTTCCAAACACACCGACGCCATTGTCACCGAGCATTTCAGCGATGCCCGACGTTTTCTCAACGAAGTGGACTCCGCTTCGGTGATGGTCAACGCCTCGACGCGCTTTGCCGACGGCTTCGAGTATGGCCTGGGCGCGGAGATCGGTATTTCCACCGATAAACTCCATGCGCGCGGCCCGGTTGGCCTGGAAGGCTTGACCAGTGAGAAGTACGTGGTCTTCGGTGACGGTCATGTGCGCACTTGATGGGTAAACGCATCGGGCTGCTCGGTGGCACCTTCGATCCCGTGCACATCGGCCATTTGCGCAGTGCCCTGGAAGTGGCGGACGCCCTCGGGCTGGATGAGCTGCGCCTGATACCCAATGCCAGGCCTCCTCATCGGGATACCCCACAGGTTTCGGCGCTCGACCGTTTGGCAATGGTCGAATGTGCCGTTGCCGGTATATCGCCGCTGGTGGTGGACGACCGCGAACTCAAGCGCGATAAACCGTCCTACACTATCGACACCCTGGAGCAGACGCGGGCCGAGTTGGCTGCCGACGACCAGTTGTTTCTACTTTTGGGCTGGGACGCATTTTGCGGCCTGCCCACTTGGCATCGCTGGGAAGAATTGCTCCAGCATTGCCACATCCTGGTGTTGCAACGCCCGGATGCCGACAGCGAACCGCCGGATGCCTTGCGCAACCTGCTGGCCGCGCGGTCGGTAAGTGACCCCTTGGCCCTGACCGGGCCGAACGGGAATATTGCATTCGTCTGGCAGACCCCGCTTGCGGTGTCTGCCACCCAGATCCGTCAACTGCTGGCCAGCGGGAAGTCGGTACGTTTCCTGGTGCCTGACGCGGTCCTGGCCTACATCGATGCGCACGGGCTTTACCGTGCGTCGAACTGAAAAGGCGCGCTTGAACGCACGAACAGTCGTGCAGCGAGCGCCCGAACATACGAGCAAAACGAGTTTTTTATGACGAACAAAGACGTAAGCAAAGTTAAACGCAAAGGCACGTTCAAGAGCGCCCCGCTGCCAGTAGAGGCGCACACCGGCCCTGAACTCGCCGGCGAAGAGCTGGTGAAGGTTGCTGTAGCGGCTCTGGAAGACGTGAAGGCCCAGGACATTCAAGTCCTGGACGTACGCGAAAAGCAGAGCATCACCGACTTCATGATCATCGCCACCGGTACTTCCAACCGTCAGATCGGCGCGATGCTGGACAAGGTCCGCGAAGCCGTCAAAGCCCAAGGCGTCAAGCCGCTGGGTGAAGAAGGCAAGGGCGACAGTGATTGGGTACTGCTGGACATGGACGACGTTATCGTCCACATGATGACGTCCAACGCCCGTCAGTTCTACGACCTGGAGCGTCTGTGGAAAGGTGCCGAGCAGAGCCGTGCCGCCGATGGCAAGCACCACAGCCCTGAAGTCGGTCACGCGCATTTCGACAAGCTCAATAAAGACCAGGAATAAGGAACGGCTGTGCGCCTGCGTCTGATCGCTGTCGGTTCACGCATGCCCAAGTGGGTGGAAGAAGGCTGGCATGAGTATGCCAAGCGTCTGCCATCCGAATTGGCGCTGGAACTGGTGGAAATACCGCTCAATACCCGCGGCAAGAATGCCGACGTGGCGCGCTTTATCCGTCAGGAAGGCGAGGCCATGCTGGCCAAGGTCGGCCCCAATGAGCGGATTGTCACCCTTGAAGTGCACGGCAAGCCCTGGAGCACCGAGCAACTGGCGGTAGAGCTGGATCGCTGGCGCCTGGATTCGCGCACGGTGAATTTCATGGTCGGTGGCCCTGAAGGGCTGTCGCCGGAAGTCTGCGCGCGGGCCGATCAGCGTTGGTCGCTGTCGCCCCTGACGCTGCCACATCCGTTGGTGCGGATTCTGATGGGTGAACAGCTGTATCGCGCCTGGACAGTCCTGTCCGGGCACCCTTATCACAAATAGTCTGCGCCCTACCTGATGACCCAGCCGATCCGCATCAAGGACCATGAGAAAGACGCACGCCTGGTGCGCGGTCGGGTCGTGTTCGGCGCGATCCTGGTTGCGGTTTTGACGGGGGTGCTGATCGCTCGCCTGTATTTCCTGCAGGTGATCCAGTACGAATATCACTCCACGTTGTCGGAAAACAATCGGGTGCATGTCCAGCCTATTCCACCGACCCGTGGGCTGATTTTCGACCGTAATGGTGTGGTGATAGCGGATAACCGGCCCAGCTTCAGCCTGAGCATGACCCGCGAGCGTTCCGGCGATTGGCAACAGACCCTCGACGTCATTGTTGAGGTATTGCAGCTGACTCCAGAAGATCGGGCGATCTTCGAAAAGCGTATGAGGCAAGGGCGTCGGCCTTTCGAACCGGTGCCGATTCTGTTTGAGCTGACTGAAGAGCAAATCGCCAGGATCGCGGTGAACCAGTTCCGCTTGCCAGGTGTTGAGGTGGTGGCACAGTTGGTGCGTCATTACCCACAGGGAGCACACTTTGCCCATTCCGTCGGCTACATGGGGCGGATCAACGAGAAAGAGCTGAAGTCCCTCGATCCGGTCAACTACAGTGGCACCCACCATATCGGCAAGACCGGTATCGAGCGTTTCTACGAGCCCGAACTGCACGGCCAGGTGGGTTACGAAGAAGTCGAGACCAACGCTCGCGGCCGAGTATTGCGGGTGCTCAAGCGTACCGACCCGATCCCCGGCAAGGACATTGTCCTGAGCCTGGACATCAAGTTGCAGGAAGCTGCGGAGATGGCCCTGGGGGGGCGCCGTGGTGCAGTGGTGGCGCTGGACCCGAACACTGGCGAAGTACTGGCGATGGTCAGCCAGCCGAGCTTCGATCCCAACTTGTTCGTGACCGGGATCAGCTTCAAGGCCTACGCCGAGTTGCGCGACTCCATTGACCGGCCGCTGTTCAACCGGGTACTGCGCGGTTTGTACCCCCCGGGCTCGACCATCAAGCCGGCGGTGGCCATTGCAGGCCTGGACTCCGGAGTAGTGACGGCTTCGAGCCGGGTTTACGATCCGGGCTATTACCAGTTGCCCAACTACGATCACAAATACCGTAACTGGAACCGTAGCGGCGACGGTTATGTGGATCTGGATACGGCAATCATGCGTTCCAACGACACCTATTTTTATGACCTGGCCCACAAGCTGGGGATTGATCGCTTGTCGGTCTACATGGGCAAGTTCGGTCTCGGTCAGAAAGTCTCCCTGGATATGTTCGAAGAGTCTCCTGGCCTGATGCCATCCCGGGAGTGGAAGCGTGCTACCCGTCGCCAGGCCTGGTTCCCGGGTGAAACCCTGATCCTCGGTATCGGCCAGGGCTACATGCAGGCAACTCCGTTGCAATTGGCCCAGGCCACGGCGCTGGTGGCCAACAAGGGTAAGTGGAACCGTCCGCACCTGGCCAAGACCATCGAGGGTGAAAAGCCGGTGGATGAAAACCCGATCCCGGACATCGTCCTGCGCGACCCGTCCGACTGGGCCAAGGTCAACCATGGCATGCAGCAAGTGATGCACGGCGCCCGGGGTACCGCGCGCAAGGCGGCAGCCGGCGCGCAATACCGGATCGCCGGCAAGAGCGGTACCGCCCAGGTGGTAGCGATCAAGCAAGGCGAGCGATATGACCGTTCCAAGGTTCAGGAGCGTCACCGCGACCACGCCTTGTTCGTAGGTTTCGCCCCGGCGGATAACCCGCAAATCACTGTGGCAGTCATGGTGGAAAACGGCGAGTCCGGTTCCGGCGTGGCAGCTCCGGTGGTGCGCCAGATCATGGACGCCTGGTTGCTGGGCGAAGACGGCAAACTCAAGCCCGAGTACGGCGCCAACCCCTCAAGCTCGGAGGCTAAGGCCCGTGAAGAGTAATTTTGACCGCATCCTGTCCAGCGAAGATGTGATGCGCCGTCGCGCCACTTTTCTGCAGCGCATACACATTGATGGCCCGTTGTTGATCCTGCTGCTGACATTGGCTGCCGGCAGCCTGTTTGTGTTGTATTCGGCCAGCGGCAAGAATTGGGACCTGTTGATCAAGCAGGCGTCTTCGTTCGGCCTGGGCCTGTTGTCGATGGTAGTGATTGCCCAGTTGGAGCCACGCTTCATGGCGCGCTGGGTGCCCCTGGGTTATGTGGTGGGTGTATTGCTGTTGGTGGTGGTGGATGTCATGGGCCACAACGCCATGGGGGCGACCCGCTGGATCAACATTCCAGGGGTGATTCGCTTCCAGCCGTCGGAGTTCATGAAGATCCTGATGCCAGCGACGATCGCCTGGTACCTGTCCAAGCGCACCTTGCCACCGCAGCTCAAGCATGTGGGGGTCAGCCTGATATTGATCGGTGTGCCCTTTATCCTGATCGTGCGCCAGCCGGACCTCGGTACCTCGCTGCTGATCCTGGCGGGCGGCGCGTTCGTGCTGTTCATGGGCGGTTTGCGCTGGCGCTGGATCCTCAGTGTGCTGGCGGCTGCTGTGCCGGTGGCGGTGGCCATGTGGTTTTTTTTCATGCACGACTATCAGAAGCAGCGGATCCTGACCTTTCTCGACCCCGAGAGCGACCCATTGGGCACCGGCTGGAACATCATCCAGTCCAAGGCTGCCATCGGTTCCGGCGGTGTCTTCGGTAAAGGTTGGTTGCTGGGTACTCAGTCACACCTGGACTTTTTGCCCGAAAGTCACACCGACTTTATTATCGCGGTGATGGGCGAAGAGTTCGGCCTGGTGGGGATTTGCGTGCTGTTGCTGATCTATCTGCTGTTGATTGGTCGCGGCCTGGTGATCACGGCCCAGGCCCAGACGCTGTTCGGAAAATTGCTCGCCGGTGCGCTCACAATGACTTTTTTTGTTTACGTTTTCGTCAACATCGGTATGGTCAGTGGCCTGTTGCCGGTAGTTGGGGTGCCGTTGCCATTCATTAGCTACGGCGGAACTTCGTTGGTGACATTGCTGTCAGCGTTTGGGGTTTTGATGTCGATCCATACCCATCGTAAGTGGATCGCACAGGTTTGAATAAGGTGAAGATGTCAATGCAAGTAATGCGCGGCTGGGCTGCTCGATACGCGCCCCGTGTAGGCTTGATAGGCCTGCCGCTCTGCCTGCTGGGGCCCGTTATGCAGGCAGCGCAAGCCGCTGACTATGACGGCTCGCCCCAGGTCGCCGAATTTGTCGGCGAGATGACCCGTGACTATGGTTTCGCCGGTGAGCAACTGATGGGCGTGTTCCGCGAAGCCCAGCGCAAGCAGTCGATCCTGGACGCCATCTCCCGCCCGGCCGAGCGCGTGAAGCAGTGGAAGGAATATCGCCCGATGTTCCTCACGGATGCCCGCATAGCACGAGGTGTGGACTTCTGGCGCCAGCATGAAGCGGTGCTGGCCCGCGCCGAGCAGGAATACGGCGTGCCGGCTCAGGTGATTGTCTCGATCATCGGTGTCGAAACCTTTTATGGCCGCAACACTGGCAGTTTCCGGGTGATCGACGCGTTGTCGACCCTGGGCTTCGATTACCCGCCTCGCGCCGAGTTCTTCCGCAAGGAGCTGCGCGAATTCCTGCTACTGGCCCGCGAAGAGCAGGTCGACCCGCTGACCCTCAAAGGCTCCTACGCCGGTGCCATGGGCCTGCCGCAGTTCATGCCGAGCAGCTTTCGCGCCTATGCAGTAGATTTTGACGGTGACGGTCATATCAATATCTGGAGCAACCCCGATGATGCCATCGGCAGCGTCGCCAGTTACTTCAAGCAGCATGGCTGGGTGGCCGGCGAATCGGTGGTGATTCGCGCCGATGTCACAGGCGATCACGCCGATGAAGGCCTGACCCAAGGTATCGAGCCGGTCAAGACTGTCGGGGAGTTGCGGGCATTGGGCTGGTCAAGTCATGATGCGCTACGCGATGATAGGCCGGTTACGGCTTTCCGCCTGGAAGGCTCGGACGGCCCTGAGTACTGGATGGGCTTGAAAAATTTCTACGCAATTACGCGTTATAACCGCAGTGTGATGTACGCCATGGCCGTGCATCAGCTGTCAGACATGCTGGTACAAGCACGGGGCGTCAAGTAATGCGGGTATCGCCGATCAATAAACCCCTGAAGCTGGTGGCACTTGCTGCATTGTCATTGCTGGTGGCCAGTTGTTCCACCAACACCAGCACCAGTCGAGCTCCAGCGCAAAAAACCAGCGGCACTGCTGTGCGTTCGGCACCTGGCCTGGACATCAATCGCGCCCACAAAGATGGCGCGCCGTGGTGGGACGTTGATGTCTCGCGGATCCCGGACGCCACGCCGACCCTGCACACAGGGCCCTACAAGGCCAACCCGTATACCGTGCTGGGCAAATCCTACTTTCCGCTGCAGGAATCCAAGACCTACGTCCAGTCCGGTACTGCTTCCTGGTACGGCACCAAGTTCCATGGCCAGAACACGGCCAACGGCGAAGTCTATGACCTGTACGGCATGAGTGCGGCCCACAAGACCTTGCCGTTGCCCAGCTACGTCAAGGTGACCAACCTGGACAACCAGCGCACGGTGATCCTGCGGGTCAACGACCGTGGGCCGTTCTATTCGGACCGGATCATCGATTTGTCCTACGCAGCCGCGAAAAAACTGGGTTACGCCGAAACCGGTACCGCCCGGGTCAAGGTCGAGGGCATCGATCCACAGCAATACTGGGCGGCGCGTGGCAAGCCGGCGCCGTTGATGCTCAACGAGCCGAAAACCGCGCAGTCGCACATTGCTCAAGCGGGCAAGGTCGAGCAGTGGACTCCACCGGCGCAGCAACACGCAGCGCCTGTGGTGGCCGTACCTCAAGCGGCGGCTGGCAGTGCAGCCGATGGTCAGTACCTGCAAGTCGGGGCTTTCGCCAACCCGGATGCGGCAGAACTGTTAAGGTCCAAGCTCAGTGGGATGGTCAGCGCCCCGGTCTTTATCAGCTCCATCGTGCGTAACCAACAGACCTTGCACCGGGTCCGCCTGGGGCCGATCGGTTCGCCGGGTGAGATCCAGCAAGTGCAGAACAGCGTGCGTCTGGCCAACCTGGGGCAGCCCAGTGTGGTCAGTGCAGAATAAGCAGTACCTTAATTGATGGTTCAGGCTCGCTTGCGGGCTCGGACCCTGGTTGTTGGCTCGTTGAACAATAAAACCCAGGGGCAAGGGGTGAGCGGGCAACCGAACGCGGGACAGTCTGGAAACGGGCTGTCTGAATAGTTTTGCCCGCGAGGGCAAGTTTCCATAAGCAATTTCGAGAGACGGATGAACATCACTACCTTAGCCAAACGCCTGTGCCTGCTTGTCCCGCTGATCATCACGCCTGCTGCCTGGGCGGTCGAAATGATGCCAGCGCCACCACAATTGGCCGCCAAGTCCTATGTGCTCATGGATGCCGCCAGCGGCAACGTGCTGGTCGAGAACAATGGTGATCAGCGCCTGCCGCCGGCCAGCCTGACCAAGTTGATGACGGCTTATATTGCGACCCTGGAAATCCGTGGCGGCCAGATCGGCGAAAACGATCCGGTGACTGTCAGCGAAAACGCCTGGCGCACCGGTGGTTCGCGGATGTTCATCAAGGTCGGTACCCAGGTGACCGTCAGCGACCTGCTGCATGGCATCATCATTCAGTCCGGCAACGACGCCAGCGTGGCCCTGTCCGAGCACATCGCCGGCAGCGAAGATGCATTCGCCGACATGATGAACAAGACCGCGGCTGACCTGGGGATGACCAACAGTCACTTCATGAACCCGACTGGCCTGCCGAACCCGGAGCACTATTCGTCGGCTCATGACATGGCGATCCTGGCTCGCGCGATCATTCGTATCGACCCTGTGCACTACGCGATCTACTCGCAGAAAGAGTTCTTGTGGAACGGCATCAAGCAGCCAAACCGCAACCTGCTGCTGTGGCGTGACAAGACCGTTGACGGTCTGAAAACCGGTCACACCGAAGAAGCCGGCTACTGCATGGTGTCTTCGGCCGTACGTGACGGCCAGCGTCTGATTGCCGTGGTGTTCGGTACCAATAGCGAGCAGGCCCGTGCGGCCGAGACGCAAAAGCTGCTGACTTACGGTTTCCGTTTCTTCGAAACCCAGACCTTCTACCAAAAGGGCGCCGAACTGGCTCAGGCTCCGGTGTGGAAAGGCGCGACCTCGCAAGTCAAGGCCGGCCTGGCTGGCGACCTGACCCTGACCATGCCGAAAGGCCAGTTGAAGAAGCTCGCCGCCAGCATGACCATGAACCCGCAGTTGGTCGCACCGATCGCCCAGGGTGATGTCATCGGTAAGGTCGAAGTGAAGCTGGATGACAAGGTGGTGCACAGCGCCGACCTGATTGCCCTCGAGGCTGTCGACGAAGGTGGTATCTTCCGCCGCGTGTGGGATAGCATCCGTCTATTCTTCTACGGCTTGTTCAACTGATAGTGTGCACCTGCAAAGCCTCGCGTTGATCCGCGGGGCTTTGCCCGTCGCCACGGCTTACCGCTTACGAGGCCGTTACGCCATGACCGATACCGAAGTTAAGGCACCAAAGATCGAATTCCCAGTGACTGATTATCCAGTCAAGGTGATCAGCGATACAGGTGTGGGCAACAAGGACAAGATCCTTGAGATCGTCAAGAAGCACGCGACGATCAATGACAACCGTGTGGACGAGCGCTCCAGCTCCAACGGCAAGTACACCACGATTCAGTTGCACATCGTTGCAACTGATCAGGACCAGCTCTACAACATCAATAGCGAACTGCGGGCTACCGGCTTCGTGCACATGGTGTTGTGATGTCACAGGTTCTGGGCTTTCGCGAGCTCGGCCAGATGGCTTACGAGCCTGTCTGGCATGCCATGCAGCGGTTTACCAATGAGCGTGGCTCTACTGGCGATGATGAAATCTGGCTGGTGGAACACCCGCCTGTCTTCACCCAGGGGCAGGCCGGCAAGGCTGAGCACCTACTGCTTCCGGGTGATATCCCGGTGGTGCAGGTCGACCGAGGTGGCCAAGTGACTTACCATGGTCCCGGGCAGCTTGTCGCTTATTTGCTGCTGGATGTGCGCAAGCTGGGTTTTGGCGTGCGCGATCTGGTCAGCCGCATGGAAACCTGCCTGATCGAATTGCTGGCCAGCTATGGCGTAACCGCGGCGGCCAAGCCCGATGCCCCGGGCGTGTATGTCGACGGTGCGAAAATCGCCTCCCTGGGCCTGCGGATCCGCCACGGTTGCTCCTTTCATGGCCTGGCCTTGAACGTGGACATGAACCTGGCACCGTTTCAACGGATTAATCCCTGCGGTTACGCCGGGCTGGCGATGACCCAGCTGAGCGATCACGCAGCACCAATAGAATTTGCCGAGGTAAGTGCCCGGCTGCGCGCGCAGCTCGTCAAACACCTCGACTATGCTGAGCAGACGACCCTGACGGGCGGAATCGACTGATATGACTACTGATGTTGTGCAAACCATGATCCCGACGCTGGACATTACCGAGCGCCCGGCCCCGCGTGCCAAGGTGGAAGCCGGCGTCAAGCTGCGCGGCGCCGAGAAGGTTGCACGCATTCCGGTGAAGATCATTCCGACCACCGAACTGCCGAAAAAGCCTGACTGGATTCGCGTGCGCATCCCGGTTTCGCCGGAAGTCGACCGGATCAAGGCCCTGCTGCGCAAGCACAAGCTGCACAGCGTCTGCGAAGAAGCGTCCTGCCCGAACCTGGGCGAGTGCTTCTCCGGTGGCACCGCGACCTTCATGATCATGGGCGACATCTGCACCCGTCGTTGCCCGTTCTGTGACGTCGGCCACGGCCGTCCGAAGCCGCTGGACGTCAACGAGCCGGAAAGCCTGGCCATTGCCATCGCCGACCTGAAACTGAAGTACGTGGTGATCACCTCGGTAGACCGCGACGACCTGCGTGACGGTGGTGCCCAGCACTTTGCCGACTGCATCCGCGAAATCCGCAAGCTGTCACCGAACGTGATGCTCGAGACCCTGGTCCCGGACTATCGTGGCCGGATGGATGTAGCCCTGGAAATCACCGCTGCCGAGCCGCCAGATGTGTTCAACCACAACCTGGAAACCGTGCCGCGCCTGTATAAGGCCGCGCGTCCGGGTTCGGATTACCAGTGGTCGCTGACCCTGTTGCAAAAATTCAAGCAGATGATGCCGCACATCCCGACCAAGTCCGGCTTGATGCTGGGCCTGGGGGAAACCGACGATGAAGTGATCGAAGTCATGAAGCGCATGCGCGAACACGACATCGACATGCTGACCTTGGGCCAATACCTGCAGCCGTCCCGCAGCCACTTGCCAGTGCAGCGTTTTGTGCATCCGGACATCTTCGCCTGGTTCGCCGAGGAAGGTTACAAGATGGGCTTCAAGAACGTCGCCTCGGGGCCGCTGGTACGTTCCTCGTACCATGCTGACGAGCAGGCGAAACTGGTCAAGGCCAGCTTGGTTTCCTGAGCATGAGCGCTGCGGTACCGGCGTTGCGCGCTGAAGGGGTGATCGGCCTGATTGCTCCCGCCGGGCCTGCCACTCTGGATACCGCGAAGGCGCAGCAATGGATGCATGCCCGTGGCTACACGCTACGAGTATTCCCTGGCGTCGGCCAGCGGGACGGTTATCTGGCCGGCAGCGACGAGGTGCGGCTCAATGACCTGCACGCTGCCTTTGCCGACCCTGAAATTGATGCCATCTTCTGTCTGCGCGGCGGCTATGGTTCCCCGCGATTGCTGGACCGCCTGGATTTTCATCTGTTGGCGGCCAATCCCAAGCCATTCGTAGGTTATAGCGATATCACCGCGTTGCATCTGGCGATCAATCGTTATGCTGGCTTCGTCACGTTTCACGGGGCGATGCTCAATGCCGACCTGCTAGGCGAGAAGCAGCAGCCCACTGAGTCATCGCTGTTCAGCTTGTTGCGTGGACAACTAGGCACCGGCAGTGTGCTGGCGCATCCGGTGGCTTATCCGCTGACCACCCTCGAGCCTGGTATCGCCAGCGGGCGCCTGTTGGGTGGCAACCTGTCGATGATCGCCGCAACCCTGGGCACGGCCTACGAGATCGATGCCGAGGGCATCATCCTGTTTATCGAAGACGTCAATGAGCCGCTGTACCGCATCGACCGCTTGCTGACCCACTTGCACTTGGCCGGCAAACTGGCTCAGGTAGCGGGTGTGGTGGTGGGTGATGTGGCGGGTGTGGATAACTCAGCGCTTGAAGGTTTGCTCAGGCAGACCTTTGCACCGTTGTGCATTCCGGTGTTGTCCGGCTGGCGCAGCGGGCACTGCGATCCCAACCTGACATTGCCAATGGGCGCGCTGGTGCGGTTGGATGCGGGGGAGAAGAGGTTGGTGTTGGAGCAAGATGTGGTGCTCAAACCCTAGAGCCCTGGTCGTTTGATCTTGGGTATTCCCACGCAGAGCGTGGGAATGCTCATGGCCTCAGCGGTTCTGCAGCGACTCCAGCAGCTTCACCGTCGGGTAGCCATCCGCTGGCCAGCCCAGCGCTTGCTGTGCCGCACGGATCGCCTTGCGCGTATTGGCGCCGATAATCCCGTCCGGGTTGCCCGTGTCATAACCCTTGGCGCTGAGCACCGTCTGCAGTTCGATGCGCTGGGAGCGACTCAGTGGCCGCTCATCTTTTGGCCAATCGCCACGAATCACACCGCCACCGCCAAACCGCTCCGACAGCAGACCAACTGCCAGCGCATAGGACGACGAATTGTTGTACTTGAGGATTGCGCGGAAGTTATCCAGCACCAGGAACGCCGGGCCGCGATAGCCCGCAGGCAGCAGCAGGGCGGCGGACAAATGCTCGACGTTGGCTGGCATGCTGGCGTCGGCCGGCAGTTGGACTCCCAGTTTCAGCCATTCGGCGACGGTCTTGCGCACGCCACCATCAGCCAGGGCGTAATCAAAGTTCAACGGCAGTTGTTGCACCTCAAAGCCCCAAGGCTGGCCTTTCTGCCAACCGGAGCTTTGCAGATAGTGCGCGGTGGAGGCGAGGGCGTCGGCCTGGCTATTCCAGATGTCGCGGCGACCGTCGCCATCGAAATCCACGGCGTGGGTGTCATAGGTGGTCGGAATGAACTGGGTCTGCCCCATGGCTCCAGCCCAGGAGCCGCGCATCTGGTCAGCCGGGATGTCGCCGTGCTGGATGATTTTCAGGGCTGCCAAGAGCTGCGCCAGGGCGAACGCCGGGCGACGGCCTTCATAGGCCAGGGTCGCCAGGGAGCGGATCACCGAGTTATTGCCCTGGAACTGGCCGAAGTTGCTTTCCATGCCCCACACCGAGACCAGTGCCTGGCGGTCGACGCCATAGCGCTGTTCGATGCTTTGCAGCAGCTCGGCATTTTTGATCAGCAAGGCCTGGCCGTTACGTACCCTCAATGGCGACAGTGCACTGTCGAGGTATTCCCACACCGGCCGGGAAAACTCCGGTTGACTGCGATCGGCGCGGATCACGGCCATGTCGGGGCTGACGTTGGCGAATGCAGTGTCGAACACCGCTGGGGTAATGCCGGCTTTCAAAGCTTCAACGCGAAAACCGGCCTGCCATTCGGCGAAGGTCTGCGTGGGTTGGATGTCAAGATTGTCTACCGCCAATGGCGCAACCACGGCAGGAGCGGTCACCGCTGCAGTCTGCACGGTCGGTAGGGGTTGAGCGTCTGCAGCGGTAGGTTTTTCCGCGCAGGCGACTAACAGAATGAGGCTGGAGGCAGCGATCAATTGGCGAAGGTGCCAACGACGGGAAAGACTAGAGGGCATGCACAAGTCCAGAAAAAACGAATCAGGTGCAGACCTTATCATGCCGGAGGGGCGCTTGACTTCATGCAGCCAGAAAGTAAGAAGCCTCCCAGCTATTAGACTGGAAGGCTTCGCGGCGGTAGCTGCCTTTGCCCTTGCTGGCACGTTCCTGGCGGCTGCGGAACAGGGGTTGGGCGATGATGGATTTGGCCTTGTTTGGGCCATGCGTTGATGGCTTTTTGCTCATGACATGTACTCTCAAGGTGGGTAATTGCGGGACGAATCATCTGCCGAAGTTTGGATTCTGTCTAGCCCCCGCTGCCGAGGCACGAGGCTGCGATAAGGACCGAAGGACCTTCAACAATCTCAAGGCCCCACACGACTGCTACGCAGCCGATCGCAGGCTGCGCCAGCGGCTACAAGTGATCGGTGGTCGACGGTCCT
>NZ_WLYI01000043.1 GCF_009707515.1 Pseudomonas karstica
CCGGCAGGACGCCGGTTTACCCGTGTTGGGCCATGGATGGCCCGTCGCGGCGGCCCACGGAGTAATGCCTGCGTTCGGGTATGCCGAGCCTAGGCGAGGCACCAAGTGGTGGGGCAAGAGCCCTTTGCTTACTTTGGGGCTTTTCCAAAGTGAGTCGCTGTAAAAGCGAAACCATAAGCCGCCCTGACCGCAGCAACGGATATGCCCCCACCCAACGCCCCCTAACGCTTCACCTGCTTCAACGTCTCGGCAATCAAAAACGCCAACTCCAGCGACTGATCGGCATTCATCCGCGGGTCGCAATGGGTGTGATACCGGTCCGACAAACCATCCTCGGTAATCGGCCGCGCACCTCCGATGCACTCGGTCACGTTCTGTCCGGTCATCTCGATATGAATCCCGCCGGCGTAAGTCCCCTCGGCTTCATGCACCTGGAAGAACTCCTTCACCTCGCTAAGGATCTGTGCGAAGTCCCGGGTCTTGTAACCGCTGCTGGCCTTGATGGTGTTGCCATGCATCGGATCGCAACTCCACAGCACCTGCTTGCCTTCGCGCTGTACCGCACGGATCAGGTTGGGCAGGTGATCGCCAACCGTGTTGGCACCCATGCGTGCGATCAGGTTGAGGCGGCCCGGGTCGTTATCCGGGTTGAGGATATCGATCAGGCGAATCAGGTCTTCAGGCTTCATGCTCGGGCCGACCTTGACGCCGATCGGGTTGTTCACCCCGCGCAGGAATTCGACGTGGGCACCGTCCAATTGGCGGGTGCGATCCCCGATCCACAGCATGTGGGCCGAGCAGTCGTAATAGTCATTGGTCAGGCTGTCGCGACGTACGAACGCTTGCTCATAGTTGAGCAGCAGGGCCTCGTGGGCGGTAAAGAAGTTGGTCTCGCGCAGTTGCGGCAAGCTGTCCATGCCGCAGGCGCGCATGAAGGCCAGGCTTTCATCAATGCGGTCGGCCAGTTGGCTGTACTTCTCGGCCAGGGCGGAGTTGGCGATAAAGTCCAGGTTCCACTTGTGTACCTGGTGCAGGTCGGCAAAGCCGCCTTGAGCAAAGGCTCGCAGCAGGTTCAGGGTGGCGGTGGACTGGTGGTAGGACTGCAGCAGTCGGTCAGGATCCGGCACCCGGCTTTTTTCGTCGAAACCGATGCCATTGACGATGTCGCCCCGGTAGGCCGGCAGGGTCACGCCGTCGATGATTTCATCGTTGGCCGAACGCGGTTTGGCAAATTGACCTGCCATGCGCCCGACTTTGACCACCGGGCAGCCGGCAGCGAAGGTCATGACGACGGCCATCTGCAGCAGCACCTTGAAGGTGTCACGGATTTTGGACGCAGAAAACTCGGCAAAGCTTTCCGCACAATCACCGCCTTGCAGCAGGAAGGCGCGACCGCTGCTGACTTCGGCAAACTGACGGCGCAACTCACGGGCTTCCCCGGCGAATACCAGGGGCGGATAACTGGCCAGGGTTTGTTCGACCTGCAACAAGTGGGCAGCGTCAGGGTACTGGGGTTGCTGCTGGATCGGCAGGGCGCGCCAGCTATCGGGGCTCCAGGGTTGGCTCATCATGAACTCAAGTGATTTATAGTCGGAGGGCCATGTTATCAGCAATTAGTGCGTGACCTGCTGCGGTCGGTTCGCGGACAATCCCGCCTTTCCCGCTTGGGACCAGGCGGCTGAATGGGTGTTAGGAGAAGCAATGACTGAGGAGCGTGTCGAGCGCCTGCTGGCCGAGGTCCATGATGACTTCGGCATGATCCGTGTGTTGGAAGTGGCCGATTACCGTTTCCTTGAGTTTGGCGACGCCATCGAGCAGAGCTGTGTGTTTACTGCCGATCCGAGCTGGCTGGAGTACGACTACACCCGGGCCATGTTGATTGGCGCGTTGTGCCATGAACGACCGGAAAGTGCGTTGTTTCTCGGGCTGGGCGCCGGCACCCTGACCCAGGCCTGCCTCAAGTTCCTGCCCCTGGAAGATGTCGAAGCCATCGAGTTGCGCCCCGATGTGCCGCGCCTGGCCATCGAGTTCCTGGGGCTGGATGACGATCCGCGCTTGTATATCCGCATTGGTGATGCCCTGCAGTTGCTGGAAACCGCAGAACCGGCGGATTTGATTTTCGTCGACCTCTATACCGATGTCGGACCGGGTGTCGGTCACCTGGCCTGGAATTTCCTGGAGAACTGCCAGAAGAAGCTCAATCCCGGCGGCTGGCTGGTGATCAATCAGTGGGCGACCGACGATGGCAAGCCGTTGGGCGCCGCCTTGTTGCGCGGGCTGTATCACCGGCATTATTGGGAATTGCCAGTGAAGGAGGGCAATGTGATCCTGCTGGTGCCGGCCGACCTGGATCAGGGGTTGGACCTGACGGCGTTGTCTGCCCGGGCAGAGAGCCTGGCACCGCAATTGGGCTATTCGCTGCAATCGTTGATCAAGGCCGTTCGGCCTGCGACCTGAAGGGGTGGCTTCACAGCCCCTTGAATACCCCGGGCCGTTTTTCAAGCATGGCCCGGACCCCCTCCTTGGCATCCTCGCTGTTAAGCAGTTTCTCCACCTGCGCGGGCAGCCCGGCGGCGGCGGCCGTCTCACCTTCGATGCGGGCCTGGCGCGCCGACATCAAGGTCGCCTGCACGCCCAGCGGTGCCTGTCGGGCAATGCGATTGGCCAATTCCAGTGCGCGAGGCAGCAGGTCTTCGCTGGCCATTACTTCTTGCACCAGGCCCAGGCGCAGGGCCTCGTGAGCATCGAACTCGTCGCCGGTGAGCAGCCAGCGCATGGCATTGCCCCAGCCGGCGATTTGATGAAAGCGCAGGGTCGCGCCGCCGAAAGGGAAGAACCCGCGCTGTACTTCCATCTGGGCGAAGCGAGTGTTGCTGGCGCACAGGTTGATGTCGGCTGCCAGCATCAGCTCGATGCCGACGGTCAGGCAGTACCCCTGAGCCGCAACGATCACCGGTTTACTGACCCGTGGCCCGGCAAACACGCCCCAGGGGTCACAGCCTCCCAATGGTGGTTGCCAGCCCTGGGCCATCGCCTGGCTAACGTTTGCCAGGTCCAGGCCGGCGGTAAAGTGATCGCCGTGGCCAAAGACAATAGCCACCCGCGCGTCATCATTACGATCAAATTCCCCATAGGCCAGGCTCAGTTCGTTAAGCAGTTCCAGGTCAAAGGCGTTGCGCTTGGTCGCCCGGTTCAGCCCCAGCAACAGGACATGACCTTGTTGTTCACGGCTGACGCGACTGTTGCTGGCTTGATTCATGGGGTGTGTCCTCGGGCGCAAAGGGGGGCGTTCGGACCGACGGGCCCGCTGCGAAAGGTGAACCGTTTAAGCGTCATGATCAACAGGGCCGGGCCTTAGAAAAATAGACGCTGGTGCGATGATGTGCAAAGCCTGTGGTATAGAGCCGTTTATTGGGGGATTCCGATAAAAAAAGCTCCCTTTTTCAGCTATTTCCGGTATAGTGCGCGCCGGCCTTTAACCGGGCCGCGTTTAGGTAGTGCAATTCCCCGAAGCCAGCTTCGGCTGCTCGTTCGCACAGCGGACTCTTCCTTGACGAATCTTTTCCATTCATTCGTTTTCGCAAATCCCCGCCGACAAAGCAGCCAGGGCGACTCTTGAGTCTCAACACGGCATGCGCAGCTTTGGAGCATGGGTCTTTGCGGATGCACTTAGAGGCAGACCCATGACCCAGGAAACCGGCGGCTTCGCCGCTTTTAATCTTAACCCGAATATTCTTGCAGCCGTCATCGCGACTGGCTACGAAGAGCCTTCGGCTATTCAGCAGCAATCGATCCCGATCATCATGGCCGGCCAAGACATGATTGGCCAAGCGCAAACCGGTACCGGTAAAACCGCCGCGTTCGCCCTGCCAATCCTGCATTGCATCGATCCTGCCAAGCGCGAGCCGCAAGCCCTGATCCTGGCGCCAACCCGTGAGTTGGCGCTGCAAGTAGCAACCGCTTTCGAAACCTATGCCAAGCAAATGCCGGGCGTTACCGTTGTGGCCGTTTACGGCGGTGCGCCTATGGGCCCACAACTGAAAGCAATCCGGAATGGCGCACAGATCGTTGTTGCCACTCCGGGCCGTCTGTGCGACCACCTGCGTCGTGACGAAAAAGTTCTGTCGACCGTGAACCACCTGGTTCTCGACGAAGCTGACGAAATGCTCAAGCTGGGTTTCATGGATGACTTGGAAGTCATCTTCAAGGCCCTGCCGCCAACCCGTCAGACCGTACTGTTCTCGGCCACCTTGCCACAGTCGATCCGTGCCATTGCCGAACGCCATCTGCGCGATCCGCAACACGTGAAGATCCAGACCAAGACCCAGACGGTTACCGCGATCGAACAGGCTCACCTGTTGGTTCACGCTGACCAGAAGACCTCGGCTGTATTGAGCCTGCTGGAAGTCGAAGACTTCGACGCCCTGATCATGTTCGTGCGCACCAAGCAAGCGACCCTGGACCTGGCCAGTGCTCTGGAAGCCAAAGGCTACAAAGCCGCTGCGCTGAATGGTGACATTGCCCAGAACCAACGTGAGCGCGTGATCGAGTCCCTCAAGGATGGCCGTCTGGACATAGTTGTGGCGACCGACGTTGCTGCTCGTGGCCTGGACGTTCCGCGCATCACTCACGTGTTCAACGTTGACATGCCATACGATCCGGAATCCTACGTTCACCGTATCGGCCGTACTGGCCGTGCCGGTCGCGAAGGTCGTGCACTGCTGTTGGTGACTCCACGTGAGCGCCGCATGCTGCAAGTGATTGAGCGTGTAACCGGTCAGAAAGTTGCCGAAGTCCGCCTGCCGGATGCCCAGGCCGTTCTCGATGCTCGCATCAAGAAGCTGACCAACAGCCTGTCGCCGCTGGTGGCTGACGCTGAGTCGACCCACGGTGATCTGCTGGACCGCCTGACCGCCGATATCGGTTGCACCCCGCGTGCCCTGGCTGCAGCCCTGCTGCGCAAGGCTACCAACGGTCAGGCATTGACCCTGGCAGCGATTGAGAAAGAACGTCCACTGGTGCCGAACAACGCTCCGCGCGGTGATCGTCCAGAGCGTTCCGGTGACCGTCCGGACCGTGGTGATCGTGAGCGTCGCGCTCCGGTTCCATTGGCCGAAGGTCGTGCTCGCTGCCGCACCGCGCTGGGCGCGCGTGACGGTATCGCCGCCAAGAACCTGCTGGGCGCTATCCTCAATGAGGGTGGCCTGGCACGTGAAGCCATCGGTCGCATCCAGGTGCGTGACAGCTTCTCCCTGGTGGAGCTGCCGGAAGATGGTCTGGAGAAACTGCTGACCAAGCTGAAAGACACTCGCGTTGCCGGTAAGCAGCTCAAGCTGCGTCGCTATCGCGAAGATTGATCCGCTCTCGGGCTGATTGATCGAAGATAAAAAATCCCCGACTGGTTCGGGGATTTTTTTGCCTGGGATTAACCAAACCTGTAAATGTCCATGCCCAGCGTACCCATGGTAAAGCCTTGATGGGCCACACTGAATGCTCCGCCTGCACCTCGCGCGAAGTACAGAGGCAGCAGATGTTCATCACTGGGGTGACTGCGCACGGCATGGGGCGCCTGGCGGCGGTAGTCGTGCAACGCGGCTTCATCCTGGTTGGCGAGTTTGTCGACGATCCAGTCCCGAAACTCCCGTGCCCAGGGCTCGATACTTTCCGGGCCTGCACGCCAGTCCAGGTCACCCAGGTTGTGGGTGATGCTGCCTGAGCCGATCAGCAGTACGCCTTGCTCGCGCAGGCTGGCGAGTGCCTGCCCGACTCGGGTTTGTAGTGCCGGGCCCATGTGGCTGGGCATCGACACTTGCACCGTCGGGATATCGGCGCCTGGATACATCAGTGACAGCGGCACCCAGGTGCCATGGTCGAACGGGCGTTGGTTATCAATCTGCGCGTTCAAGTCGGCCGCCTTAAGAAGCTCGACGATCTGTGCTGCCAGTTGTGGTTGGCCGGGGGCAGGGTATTGCACGGCAAACAGTTCCCGTGGAAAACCACCGAAGTCGTGCCAGGTTTCTGGGGTCGGGTTGCCGCTCACCAGCAGTTCCTGGCTTTCCCAGTGCGCCGATACCACCACAATGGCCTTGGGGCGCGGTATCTCGGCAGCCAGGCGCTTAAGGGCCGGGCCGCTGGCACCTGGTTGCAATGCAAGCATGGGCGAACCGTGAGAGATAAACAGGCTGGGAAGCATGGCAGGGTCCTGAAGGGTAAGATGGATCCATCTTCAGCCAGATCATTGATCTAAATCTAATATAAGTTTTAGCACTGTTTGATCGAATTTTTTGGAGTGAATCATGGACCATGGGTTTTGGCATGAACGCTGGGCGCGTAATCAGATCGGTTTTCATCTGCCCCAGGTTAATCCTTACCTGCCGCGACACTGGTCCGGGCTGGGTCTGGCGCATGGCGCTCAAGTGTTGGTGCCGTTGTGCGGAAAAAGTCTGGACCTGGTGTGGCTGGCCAGTCAGGGGTATCGGGTCCTGGGGGTCGAACTGTCGGAAAAGGCCATTGAAGAGTTCTTCAGCGAGCAGGGGATGACACCGCAGGTTAGCGAACGAGGTGTATTCAAGGTCTATCAGGTTGGGTCTATTGAGCTATGGTGCGGTGATTTCTTCGCCCTTGATGCCTCGGTGGTGGCTGATTGCACTGCGCTCTACGACCGTGCGGCGTTGATTGCCTTGCCACCCTTGATGCGGGAGCAGTATGCCGTGCACCTGGGCAGGATCCTGGTTCGAGGCTGCCAAGGGATATTGATTACCCTTGATTATGATCAGGTACAGAAGGCTGGCCCACCGTTTGCCGTGACTGGCGAAGAAGTACGCTTGCTCTATGGCGAGGGCTGGGAAATGGCTGTACTGCAGGAGCGGGACATTCTGGGAGAGAGTTGGAAGTTTGTGCAGGACGGTGTAACGCAGTTGGTGGAACGGGTTTATCGATTGACCAAGGGCTGAAACCCAACCACAAAAAAGGGGCGATTCAATCGCCCCTTTTGGTATCGCTGCTGGGGATCAGCCCCGACGGCGTAGCGCGTCGATCCGCTCTTCCAGTGGCGGGTGGCTCATGAACATGCGAGCCAGGCCTTGCTTGACGCCACCGTTGATGCCAAAGGCGTTCAGGGTGTCGGGCATGTGCACCGGCAAGCCCTGTTCGGAGCGCAGGCGCTGTAGGGCACCGATCATCGCGTTGGTGCCGGCCAGGCGGGCACCGGCTTCATCGGCCCGGAATTCCCGTTTGCGCGAGAACCACATCACGATCGAGCTGGCGAGGAAGCCCAGTACCAGTTCGGCGAAGATGGTCGCCACGTAATAGGCGATACCTTGGCCTCCTTCGTTCTTGAAAATCACCTTGTCGACGAAATTACCGATGATCCGTGCAAAGAACATCACGAAGGTGTTCACCACGCCCTGGACCAAGGCAAGGGTGACCATGTCACCGTTGGCCACGTGACCGATCTCGTGGGCCAGCACGGCCTTCACTTCATCGGGCGAGAAACGCTCCAGCAAGCCCTGGCTGACGGCAACAAGAGCATCGTTCTTGTTCCAGCCCGTTGCAAAGGCGTTGGCTTCATAAGCCGGGAAGATCCCGACCTCGGGCATCTTGATTCCGGCTTCGCGGGACAACTGCTCGACGGTTTGCAGCAACCATTGCTCATGCCGGGTACGTGGCTGAGTGATGATCTGGGTGCTGGTGCTCATCTTCGCCATCCACTTGGAGATGAACAGCGAGAAAATAGAACCGGCGAAACCAAAGACCGCACAGAAAACCAGCAGCTGATTGAGGTTCAGATCAACCCCGTTGGCCGCCATGAACCCGTTGAAGCCGAAAAGGCTCAGGGTGATGCTGGCAATCAGCACGACCGCCAGGTTAGTGGCCAAGAACAGCAGGATGCGCATCATGGTTGTAGAGTTCTCCTCATGCTTAATATGTCGCTTACTGCGGGGTATATAAGGTGCGGCACGAGGCTATTCAACCGAGCGACTATTTCAAACTGTGTCCTACAGCATGAATGTAAAGCCTTGAAGGGATATTCCGACGTTGGATGTTGGTTGTCATGCCTGTCCGATTGCCTCGCCACCCTGTAATTATTGGGTGGCGAGCCCTCAAGGTTGGAATTGGTGAGCACCGAAGGTGTTTATGATCGCGTAAGGAGGAGAAGTGTTGCCAGATAATCGCTGTACGGCTGTGGGGGCGCCGTACAGCGAAAAGGCTATTACTGGCGATAGGACTTCAGGAAGTTGCCGATGCGACCTATGGCCATGTCCAGGTCATCCACTCTGGGCAAAGTCACCACGCGAAAGTGATCGGGCCACGGCCAGTTGAATGCAGTGCCCTGGACCACCAGCAGCTTTTCCGATAGCAGCAGGTCGAGTACGAATTTCTCATCGTTGTGGATCGGGCAGACTTTCGGGTCGATTCGTGGGAAGGCATACAGCGCGCCCATGGGCTTGACGCAAGTGACGCCGGGAATGTCATTGAGCAGCTCCCAGGTACGGTTGCGCTGCTCCAGCAGCCGGCCTGGAGGTAACACCAAGTCATTGATGCTTTGATAGCCGCCGAGGGCGGTCTGGATGGCATGCTGGCTCGGCACGTTGGCGCACAAACGCATGTTGGCCAGCATGTCGATGCCTTCGATGTAGCTCTGGGCATTGTGCTTGGGGCCGGAAATAGCGACCCATCCGGAGCGGAAACCCGCTACCCGATAGGATTTGGACAGGCCGTTGAACGTCAGGCACAACAGGTCCGGTGCCAGGGATGCTGTGCAAATGTGGACAGCATCATCGTAAAGGATCTTGTCGTAGATCTCGTCGGAGAACACCACCAGGTTGTGCTGGCGGGCCAGTTCCAGCATGCCCAGCAGGACTTCCCTGGAATACACGGCGCCGGTGGGGTTATTCGGGTTGATAATTATCAGTGCCTTGGTATTCGGGGTTATTTTGGCCTTGATATCAGCCAGGTCCGGAAACCAGTTGGCCTGCTCATCACACAGGTAGTGCACTGGGTGGCCACCTGCCAGGGTCACGGCGGCGGTCCAAAGCGGGTAATCGGGTGCCGGCACCAGTACTTCGTCGCCATTATTGAGCAGGGCCTGCATGGACATGACGATCAGTTCGGAAACACCGTTGCCCAGGTAGATGTCTTCAATGCCGACACCTTCGACCTGTTTTTGCTGGTAGTACTGCATGACCGCCTTGCGGGCGCTGAACAGACCTTTGGAGTCGCTATAGCCCTGGGCAGTGGGCAGGTTGCGAATCACATCCTGGAGAATTTCATCAGGCGCTTCGAAACCAAAGGGTGCCGGGTTGCCGATATTGAGCTTGAGGATGTTATGGCCTTCCTCTTCCAGGCGTTTGGCGTGCTTGAGCACTGGGCCGCGAATGTCGTAACAGACGTTGGCGAGCTTGTTCGATTTGCTGACCTGCATGGCGATGTGATCCTGAAAATGAACGATCCAGACGGTGTGCGCACTACTACCATACCGGGAGCTCGCGTTGGCTGTGTGTATTGCACCCATAAATACGTTTGAACGCCGGTAACGCGGGTGCCAGACTGACGTTTTGACGAGGCGCAATCATACGTGCCCCCTGATCCGTGGAAAAGACACAGATCAGGCTTTTTCAATTGCCGAGGTGTATCGATGGACAAGTTGGAGAGAACGCTCCAGGAGTGGCGAGCGATGCTGGACCCGGAGCAGTACAACGTTTGTCGCCTTAAAGGCACCGAACGACCATTTTCGGGCAAGTACAATGGCACCAAGACAGATGGGGTTTATCACTGTATTTGCTGCAACGAGCCGTTGTTCGATTCAACCGCCAAGTTTGACTCTGGTTGCGGTTGGCCAAGCTTCTACGCGCCGATTGCTGAAAACGCCATGACGCAAATCCGTGACGTTAGCCACGGCATGATTCGCACTGAAGTCGTGTGTGCCAAGTGCGATGCGCATCTGGGTCATGTATTTCCTGATGGCCCGCCACCCACTGGTTTGCGGTACTGCATCAACTCGGTGTGCCTGGATCTGGTTCCACGCTAGGTTATAGCCTCGACCGAGGGGCGGGCAACGATCACCTGTAGCCGCTGGCGCAGCCTGCGATCGGCTGCGCAGCAGTCGCCTGGGCCTTGAGATTGCTGAAGGTCCTGCGGCCCTTATCGCAGCCTCGTACCTCGACAGCGGCTACAAGGACCGTCGATCACTGATCCTGTAGCCGCTGGCGCAGCCTGCGATCGGCTGCGCAGCAGTCGCCTGGGGCCTTGAGATTGCTGAAGGTCCTTCGGCCTTTATCGCAGCCTCGTACCTCGACAGCGGCTACAAGGACCGTCGATCACCGATCACTTGTAGCCGCTGGCGCAGCCTGCGATCGGCTGCGCAGCAGTCGCCTGGGCCTTGAGATTGCTGAAGGTCCTTCGGCCCTTATCGCAGCCTCGTGCCTCGACAGCGGCTACAAGGACCGTCGATCACTGGTCACCTGTAGCCGCTGGCGCAGCCTGCGATCGGCTGCGCAGCAGTCGTTTGGGTTTTGAGATTGCCGAAGGTCCTGCGGCCCTTATCGCAGCCTCGTACCTCGACAGCGGCTACAGGGGACCGCCGATCACCGATCCCCTGTAGCCGCTGGCGCAGCCTGCGATCGGCTGCGCAGCAGTCGTCTGGGTTTTGAGATTGCCGAAGGTCCTGCGGCCCTTATCGCAGCCTCGTGCCTCGACAGCGGCTACAGGGGACCGCCGATCACCGATCACCTGTAGCCGCTGGCGCAGCCTGCGATCGGCTGCGCAGCAGTCGCCTGGGGCCTTGAAATTGCCGAAGGTCCTGCGGCCCTTATCGCAGCCTCGTGCCTCGACAGCGGCTACAAGGACCGTCGATCACCGATCACCTGTAGCCGCTGGCGCAGCCTGCGATCGGCTGCGCAGCAGTCGTTTGGGTTTTGAGATTGCCGAAGGTCCTGCGGCCCTTATCGCAGCCTCGTACCTCGACAGCGGCTACAGAAGCCCGTCGATCACTGGTCACCTGTAGCCGCTGGCGCAGCCTGCGATCGGCTGCGTAGCAGTCGCCTGGGCCTTGAAATTGTTGAAGGTCCTGCGGCCCTTATCGCAGCCTCGTGCCTCGACAGCGGCTACAGGGGACTGTCGATCACCGATCCCCTGTAGCCGCTGGCGCAGCCTGCGATCGGCTGCGCAGCAGTCGTTTGGGTTTTGAAATTGCCGAAGGTCCTGCGGCCCTTATCGCAGCCTCGTGCCTCGACAGTGGCAGGTTATGGGCGGTTATAAGTCCTGATAATTAAATTGCGCGCAATTGAATTGCCCACTATGTTCTTATCATCTTCCCCCCCCGAGGCGCCGTCATGAGTGACAACCTGCTGAGCATTCCTTGTGCCACCATCAAGGGTGAGCAAAAGACCTTGGCCGACTTTTCTGGCAAGGCGATCCTTGTGGTCAACACGGCCAGCAAATGCGGCTTCACCCCGCAGTACAAGGGGCTGGAGCAGCTCTGGCAGCAGTACAAGGACCAAGGCCTGGTGGTGCTGGGCTTTCCCTGCAACCAGTTCGGCAAGCAGGAGCCGGGTAACGAGGGCGCCATCTCCGAGTTTTGCGAATTGAACTACGGTGTCAGTTTTCCGCTTTTCAAGAAGATTGATGTCAACGGTGCGCAGGCTCATCCTTTGTTCGTGCAGCTTAAAAAGCAAGCGCCGGGGTTGCTGGGCTCCAAGGGTATCAAGTGGAACTTCACCAAGTTTCTGATCGGGCGCGAGGGTCAGGTGGTCAAGCGTTTTGCCCCCACTACCAAGCCTGAGAACCTGACGCAAGAGATTGAAGCACTGCTCAAATGACTGAGTTGTCTACCGAGTCGCTGGCCCTCGATAGCCAGTTGTGCTTCAAGTTATACGCAGCGTCGCGAGCGGTGACGCGGGCCTATAAGCCGATGCTTGACCAGTTGGGCCTGACCTATCCGCAGTACCTGGCGATGCTGGTGTTGTGGGAGTGGGAAGACGTCGCACCGATACAACCGACGGTCAAGGCCCTTGGCAAGCGTTTGTTGCTGGACTCCGGTACGCTGACGCCGCTGCTCAAGCGTCTTGAGCAGTTGGCCCTGATCAGGCGCCAGCGCAGCTCACGGGACGAGCGGGAAGTGCACCTGAGCCTCTCCGAGGCGGGTAGGCGCCTGCGCGATCAGGTCTGGCCGCTCAAGGCTCGCCTGTTGTGTGACTCCGGGGTCGACCTGAGCCAGGCAGATGCCTTGCGCCAGGGCCTGGATCAACTGCTCAAGCAGATCAAAGACGGGTCGTGATGGGCACCCACAGGTCCAGCAAGGCTTTGAGTTCTTCCCGGCGAAAGGGTTTGGCCAGGTAATCGTTCATCCCGGCCGCCCGGCAACGTTCCCGTTCCTCGGAGAGGGCGTTGGCAGTCAGTGCGACGATCGGCAACTGCGGCCAGCTTGCGCTGCTGCGAATCTGTCGACTTGCCTCATAGCCATCCATGACCGGCATGTTGCAGTCCATCAACACCATATCGAAGCTTTGCTCTTCCAGCTGCTTGAGTGCTTCGCCACCATGGGCTGCGACGATGACCAGGCAACCAAGCTTGCTGAGCATGCCTTTGGCCACCAGTTGATTGACTGGATTGTCCTCCACCAGGAGGATGCGCGCGCGGTGGGCGGTAGGGCCGGTTTCCAGTTGGACCCGATCGAGGACCGGTTCTATGTCAGGACGCAAGTTGCGTTGCAGAATCTGGTATAGCGCATTGCGGCTCAACGGTCGTGCCTGCTGCTGTAAAGGCGCCAGGGCCGCCACTTCTTCGCTGGGCATGAAGTTGCCATAGGCGGTGACCAGCAGGATAGGCGCGCTGATGCCTGGGCGCAGGCGGAACAGACATTCCGGGCAGTCGGTGATCAGCAGGTCGGGATTCAGCACGCTCAGGTCATCGTCGATGGTGTAGCAGCGTGGCACCAGGCCCCAGCTTGGCAGCAAGTTGCTGAGCAACTCCCCCAGGCCGCTGCTGGCGTTGGTAATGGCCGCCACGTCGCCGGCCAAGGGCTTCAAGCGTACGATCGGGGTATGAATGGGCAGCGGCAGGTCGACGCTGAACTGGCTGCCGAAGCCGACTTCCGAACTGATGCTGAGGCGACCGCACATGGCCTCGCAAAGGTTGTGAGTCAGCGCCAGCCCCAGCCCGGTACCGCCAAACTGACGGGTGATGCCCGCGCCGGCCTGGGTGAAGGGTTGGAATATCTTCACTTGAGCGTCCTGGGCGATGCCGATCCCGGTGTCGCAGACCTCGATCCTGACGCCTCCCTGGTGTGCGCAAAGGCGCACATCGACTCGGCCAAAGCGAGTGAACTTCAAGGCGTTGGACAGTAAGTTGCTGACGATCTGCCGTACCCGGGTCGGATCACCGAGCACCTGGGCGGGAAACCGAGGATCGATCAGGCAGGTCAACTCGACGCTGGGTGCGGCGTTTTGTGACAACAGATTGGCCGTGTCTTCCACCAGCGCGCCCAGGTCGAACGGGATGCTCTCCAGCTCCAGCTGTCCGGCATCGAACTTCGATAGATCGAGAATATCGTTCAACAGTTCCACCAGTACTTTGCCGGAGTCATGGGCAATCGCCAGTTGCTGGCGTTGCTCGGCATTCAGTGGGCTGTCCAGAGACAGGGCAATCATTCCCAGCAGGCCATTGAGGGGCGTACGGATTTCGTGACTCATGTTGGCCAGGAACGCAGCGCGCGCCTGGGCCATGCCCAACGCCGTCATCTTCGCTGCTTCCAGTTCCTCGTTGGAGTGGCTCAACCGTTGATTGATGTTCTTGAGTTCGTTGGTGCGGGCACAAACGATATCTTCAAGTTGCCCCAGGTATTCGGTCAGGCGGTCTTCAGCATTCTGGCGCTGCTGGATTTCGATCTCCATGTTTTCAAACTGCTGATTGGCGACGTTTACCAGTACGCCGATTTCGTCAAGCTCGTGTCCTGCCGGGCAGTCCAGGCGGGTCTGCGGCACCCCGCGGGGGTTGCGTGTGCTCAGTTCGCGGATGATGCGTACCAGCGGCTGGGTGAGCATGACGTAGAACAGTCCCAGCAGGATTGCGGTCAGGAGCAGGCTGCGGGTAAAGCCGCTGAGCAGGGTGATCTCGGCACGGTGCAGGAAACGGCTGCCGAAAACGTAGGTGTCGACATTAAGGCGCAGCACCCCGAGAGATTCGGTGGGCATGTGAGCGAGATACAGTCGGTCTTCGAACTGACGGTTGGCGCCGAACAGGAAGTCGCTGATGGGGCGGTAGCTGCCTTCCTTGCGCGGTCGGTCAACGTCAGCCAGCACGGTGCCGTTATTGTCGATCAGTTGTGCATGGGTTATAGCGGGGGAATGCAACAGCCCCCGTGTCAGCTCTTGAGCCAACTCGGCGTCGATGTTGTAGGCGATGCGCGATGCCGGGTTATGACTGATTTCGATCAGTGAGTGTATTTCCCGGTTGATGGAAGCGTCTTCGCTGGCATAATCGATGCCGATTTGGATCAGACTGAGCAAGGTTCCCAAGACGAAACCAACCAGCACAGTCAGTCTGGCTTGTTTATAAGACAAGCGGTGGGCGAACTTGATATCCATCGGGTGCTGAACCACTTTGCGTTTTCCTTCGCCAGGCAAGCATAGCTGAATGTCCGCTAGCCCACGCTTTGCCTGGCATGAATCGATTTATTCGGGGGGCAGCCCTATACGGTCTGCCTCAAGGTTGCCAATACGCCATCTTTTACAAGAACTTGCCAGAGGAATAGTCGTGGACTCTCGATTGAATGCTTTTCTTGAGCGTGCCGATGCGGTGCTTGCTCGTTTGGAACCCTTGTTGCCTGCCCCACGTCAGTCTATCGACTGGAGCCAATGCCTCGCTGCCCGCTGGCAGCGTGAAGGCCGTAGTGGCTTCCTGCTGCCATTGGAAGTCAGTTTGGACATGCGCCTCTGCGATTTGATCGGCGTAGACAAGCAACGTGAGCAACTGGCTCGTAACACCCAACAGTTTCTCGATGGCTTGCCCGCCAACCACGCCTTGCTCTGGGGCGCGCGCGGCACTGGCAAGTCATCCCTGGTGCGCGCCTTGCTGGCCCAACACGCCAAGGCTGGTTTGCGCCTGATCGAGATCGAGCGCGATCACTTGGCCGATCTGCCGCGGGTGGTCGAGCAACTGAACAAGTTGCCACAGCGCTTTGTGCTGTTTTGCGACGACCTGTCCTTCGAGGCGGGTGAAAGCGATTACCGGGTCCTCAAGAGCGTTCTCGATGGCTCGCTGGAACAGGCACCGGAAAACGTCTTGCTGTATGCCACGTCCAACCGCCGTCATCTGGTCCCGGAAAACCAGAGTGACAATGAGAACTGGAAACGAGTGGATGGTGAGCTGCATCCCAATGAGGCGGTGGAAGACAAAATCGCCTTGTCCGACCGTTTCGGCCTGTGGCTGTCGTTTTACCCGTTCAACCAGGAGCACTTTCTCGATGTGGTCGAGCACTGGATCGGGGAGCTGGCGAACAAGGCCGGTTTGCAATGGCAGCGTGATGAGGCGCTGGACATTCTTGCAGTGCGCTGGGCAACCGGGCGTGGCAACCGTAACGGTCGCTGCGCTTATCAGTTTGCCCGCTACTGGGTCGGCCTCAAGCTGTTGGAGCATCAGTCATGATCGATTTGAAACCGGCCACAACCGGTCTTGATAGCTACACCATGCTCTGTGCACAACTTGAGTCGCTGTTGGCCGATGAGCGGGATTTCATTGCCAATGCCGCGCAGTTTTCCGCCTTTATGTTCAATCAGTTGGAGAATTTGAACTGGGCCGGGTTTTACCTCAATCGTAACGAGGAACTGGTGCTCGGGCCATTCCAGGGGCAGATTGCCTGTGTGCGTATTCCGTTTGGCCGGGGAGTGTGTGGCGCTGCGGCAGCCACACGGCAAACCCAGCGGGTGGAGGATGTGCATGAGTTCCCGGGGCATATTGCCTGTGACAGTGCCTCGAACAGCGAGCTGGTGGTCCCGCTGGTCAAGGATGGACGGTTGATCGGGGTTCTGGACCTTGACAGTCCGTTATTGGCGCGGTTTACCCCGCAGGATCAGGCCGGTATCGAGCTACTGGCGGCCATATTCCTGCGCTTGACCGAGTGTTGACAGGCTGATCCCGGCAGGAGCGAGTGACCTCGCTTCTGCTCTTTTCGGTTAATGGTCTTCCAGGTTTTTCAGCTGCATTTGCAACGTCC
Source organism: Pseudomonas karstica (assembly GCF_009707515.1). Lineage (GTDB taxonomy): Bacteria > Pseudomonadota > Gammaproteobacteria > Pseudomonadales > Pseudomonadaceae > Aquipseudomonas > Aquipseudomonas karstica. The sequence continues at coordinate 16,214 of NZ_WLYI01000043.1, forward strand.
TTTCCAGTTCAAGCATGGATTTTTCAATGGCCTTGACGCCAGTTTCTATCGTCGTGGGGTCTATCCCATGGGCACTGGCCTGCTCCAGGGCTTCGCATTGTGTAGCCAGCGTATCAGCCTGGACAATGCGGGCAGCGCCCTTGATCTTGTGGGCCTGCGCGATGAGCTCCTGAAGGGAGGCTGGTTTTGTCAGCAACGCCATAAGTTCTTGGCGATCATGGCAACTGCTGTTCAGCAACTCTTCCAATAACCGCCGACTCAATTGCGGGTCGCCTCCCGTCAGGGCATCCAGGCTGCCAGGGTCGAAGAGCTTGCCCGTGAGTGTCGGTGCGATGTGTGCCAGCTGTCGTTCCAGCGTAGTGAGACTGATGGGCTTGAACAGGCAGTCATCCATGCCGGCCTGTGCGCAGCGCTGTTTCTCTTCTGGCTGGGCATTGGCGGTGAAGCCGAGGATGACACAGGGTTTCAGTTGCTCTCGTTGCTCGTACTCTCGAATCGAACGGCTCAACTCGTAGCCATTCATGACGGGCATATTGCAGTCCGCGATCACCAGGTCGAAGTGCTCCTGGCGCCATGCCTGGAAGCCTGCAGCGCCATGGGCGGCGGCAGTGAATTGATGACCGAGGAAGCCCAGTTGCTGGCACATCAGCAGCCGGTTGGCCGGATGGTCATCCACCACCAGCACGTTGAGTACAGGAGCTGGGGCTGGTGTAACAGGCTTGCATTCGCTCACGGTATTCTCAGGTGACAGGCCGGTCATCTTCAAGGCTATATGGACCTGGGTCCCCACCATCGGGACACTGCTCAGGCTCAGTTGGCCGCCCATCATCGCGCACAGGCTGCGGCAAATCACCAACCCCAGGCCAGCACCGCTCCTGGCCAAGTGGCCGGTGTTGTCAGCCTGGGCAAAGGGTTCGAACAGCCGTTGCTGATCTTCTCGACTGATACCGATGCCCGTGTCCTCGACCACCAGCTTCATCTGAACCTGTTGCTCAAGCTTGGTGGCTTCCACGTCCACCTTGACCTTCACTTGGCCGCGCTCGGTAAATTTGATGGCATTGCTCACCAGATTGGAAAGTACTTGCTTGAAACGCAACGGGTCGATCAACACATCGATGTCGTCGAATCTGGGATTGAACTCCAGTACCAGGCTGAGGGTTTTCTGTCGTGCGAGTCCGTCAAAAACGCGTACCACCGATTCGATCACGTCGCGCAAATTGACGCGCTCCGGGGCCAGGCTCAATCGGCCTGACTCGATTCGCGCGATATCGAGGATATCGCCGATCAACTCCAGGAGGTCCTTCGCCGAGTTGTACGCGACCTCGATGGCTGGCCGGTCAAGATGCCCATGATCGGCGCGCTTTAGGGTCAGCTCAAGCATGCCAATAACTGCATTCATAGGCGTGCGGATCTCATGACTCATGGTGGCAAGGAAGGTGCTTTTCGCGCGGTTGGCCTCGTCGGCGCGCTCCTTGGCGGCGCGGAGGTCATCAAATAGCTGGCGTCGGTCGCTGATATCGATCCAGCCACCGATGATGCCCTGGACCTCGCCGGTGGAGTCGCGGTATGGAAGGATCCAGTGGTAGATGGTCAATTTTTTTCCTTGGATGTGCAGGACACGATCCAGGATCAACGGATTGCCTTCAACCACCACCCGCTGATAGTCGGCATGGTATTGCGCAGCCTCTGCTTCCAGGCCAAGGCCCATCTGGAGAATGCTTTTGCCGATCACGTCTTCGCGATTGACGTTGAAAGCCTGCAGGTAGCTGTCGTTGCAGGTCTGCAACAAACCGTTGCGATCGCGCACGTAGATCGGGTGTGGTGTTTCATTGACCAGGGCTCGCATGAACTCGAACTGATCGTTGAGGGCGCGCTCGGCCATTTTTCGATGCTTGATCTGTCGGCGCATATGCGCATTCCAGGCCAGGGAGATCAACAGCAGGAGCCCGGTGCCAATGATGATCTGGCCAATCAGGTAGTGATAATTACGCCAGTAACTGTCGGATGCGGCGGTGTAGCCGCGCCAGCGGCTGTTGATTACCCCCAGTTCATCCGGAGCAATGCTGAGCAATGCCTTGTCGAGAATTGAGCTCAACTCGGTGGCGCTGCGTGACGTGGCCAGTGCAAAGGCAGCAGGCAGGGTGCCGATACTGGAGGTTATCTGCAGTTTGTCTTGGAACGTCATTGAGGAGAGGAAGTAGTTGGCGATCACTAGCGAGTTCACCGCCCCTTCAACGTGACCTTGTGTCAGTAACTCCGATGCCTTGAATGTATCGTTGGTTTCCACCAACTGGATCTTTGGAAAGTCCTGGCGCAGGGTTTCTGCCATTGGATTGCCTTGGGTGATCGCCAGGCGCTTGCCGGCCATTTGCTCAAGGTTCGAGGGTGCGCCTACCTCTTTGCGTGTCAGCAGCACATAGGAGTTTTCCAGGTAGGGGCGACTGAAGCTCAGTTGGGACTCTCGATCGACGCTGGGGATGATTGCGCCAATGATGTCGGCCTTGCGGGAGCGGACTTGATCGATCATGTCACTGACGTCCCGAGTACGCTCAACCTCGAAGCGCAGGCCGGTGCGCAGTCGAATCAGTTCCAGAAGATCGGCAGTGATGCCGCGAAAGTTGTTGTCTGCATCGAAGAAGGTCAGTGGCGCGAAGGTTTCGTTCACGATGACCTTCACAACAGGGTGTTCTTTCAGCCAGCGCTCTTCGCGCTGTGTCAGTTGCAGTTTCTTGTCGGTGAGCAATATATCGCTGCCCGCGCTCCAGCGTTTGGCGATGCTGTCCCGTTCATGGGGGGATACGCTGGCAAGTACTGAATCGACGATGCTCAACAGGATGGGCTGGTCTCTGCGCAATGCGAAGCTGAATCCGTAGGCTTCATGTTTGCCAAAATTGGCCATGCGGATATTTTTCAGGTACCCCTTGTTGATCATGTAGTGGGTTGAAATGGTATCGCCGAGAAAAACGTCGGCCTGATCGAACGCCACTGCATTCAGCGCGTTTTGATAGGACGGATAGGTACGTATGATCGCTTCCGGATACAAGGCCTTCACTTCGTCCGGTGGCAGGTAATGGTAGACAAGGCTTAGCCGCAGGCCGGCCAGACCCTCGTTGAGGCTGCGGCTTTCTCCTTCGCGGGTGACTAATACCGGTTGGTCCACGGCGTAAGGGGTCGACAGAACCAAGTTAGGGTTTGCCGCCTCGAAGCCATTGGCGGAGCCAAGAAGGTCGATGTGTCCGCATTCAAGAGCCTGGATAGCGGCCTCCCGCGTGGGATAGCGCATCACTTTGATCGGCAATGCCAGAGCCTTGGCCAAAAGGCCTGCATAATCGGCGGTGAGCCCTTCATAGTCACGACCGCTGGAAGTGAGGTCAAAGGGTGGGTAGTCGGGGGCCGCAGTACCTAGTACCAACTCGCGCTTGTCTTGCAGCCATTGGCGTTGTGCCTTGTCCAGTTGGTTTTCCAGTTGGATGGAACCTGTGCGGCTCAGCAGTGTGTAATATTCTGGGGCGGCTTGAGCAGCAAGCACGGTCGTGCTGAAGTACAAGCTGGCACTTAATATAATTAGATAGTCCTTTAAACGCCTGGGCATCCGATCTCTCACACTAGCGCGTTGCGTTTTGCCAGCTCGATAAGTTCTACCAAGGACTTGGCTTTCAGTTTTTGCATCAGTCTTTTTTTGTAAGTGCTGACAGTCTTATTGCTGAGAAACATACCTTTGGCGATTTCCTTGTTTGTGCGACCTTGTGCAAAAAGTTGCAAAACCATGAGCTCGCGATCGTTCACCGCCTTGAAAAGCTCTAATTCTTCGTTGTTACCATCTTCTGCGCCGTTGCCATTCAACGCCTGGCTGGGGAAATAGTTATAACCGGAGAGCACAGCTTTGATTGCACTTAGCAACTCGCTCAAGTCGCCTTCTTTACAAACATAACCATCTGCTCCTGATCGCATGCAGCGTGTAGCGAAAAGTGCCGGGCATTGAGCTGTCAGGATCAACGTCTTTATCGGGGTGCTCATCGAGTTGAACCGGCACAAAACTTCAAGGCCATCCAGTTTTGGAATGCTGATGTCAAGAATGATCAGGTCTGGCAGGCACTCCCTGACCATTTGTATGGCGTCGCAACCATTATCGGTTTCTCCAACTACTTTATAACCTTCGTGCTCTAACATCATTCGCAGTGCAAGTCGAATAACAGGGTGGTCGTCGATAATAAAAATTGAGTTCATGATCAAATCCCATATAAGCGCAAATAAAGCGGGCACATTAGCTCACATGGCGATGAAGGAGGATGAGCCGAATGGGGGGCAGGTATAAAACAGGAGTTTTCCTACATAAAAAAAGGTATAGGATTACCCGTTATTGGGGCTTTGTTGCTAGGGGTGTAAGAAAGTTGCGCACACACGTTTGAAATGTGAATGGGTGGTGCCAAACGGTTTTTTTGTGAGGGTTTTTCGTATTGTCCAGGTGTTTAACGTCCTACTTTACTGGGTAATATGTCTGCGCTCAGTGGTTACCAGCCTAAGGCTGGCAGGGCGGACGAATTCTCCTTGGCAAGTTTTGACTGGCTTATCAGCGCCTGTAAATCATCACTATTCAACGGCTTTGCCAAATATCCTATTAGCGGGAACTTACGTTGCAATGCCTGGGTTTTCAGGCTTTCCAATTCATTGGCAGGCAGGCCGCTCAATAAGATGGCCGCTTTTATAAAGCCTCTACGATGGGCTATTTCTATCAGTTCTATCCCAGGCAGGTCGGGTAAGCATTGGTCACACAGCAGAATATCGAACGGTGTTTCGGTTTGTGTCATAAACATAAGGGCCTGTGCGGCGTTTTCGGTGGGGGTTAAACAGTGGTAGCCAGCGTTTTTCAGTAAGCATTGGGTGGCCAATAGTTGAAAGGGATGGTCCTCCACCAGCAGGATGCGTAGTTGTTTGAGCATAGAGGTTCCATGGAGCGGGTATAGGCCCTGAAGTTGCTCCACCCGTGGGGTATCTGGGGCAGCCTGTGAATCAGGAGCTGATTGACCCATGAGTTGTCGAGCGTAGGAACTGGTCTATAGGTTGGATAAGAGCGGGCGTGATTATTCATCGGGTGTTTGCAGAAGTTCGATCAGGCAGCTCTCTTCTCTTCGTAGGGCGATTCTGTTGTAAAGCCCTGGCCAGGAAAAAGCGGGCCAGGGCATTCGACTCAAGCCAGGGGTTAATGAGGGCTGGAATGCCCGGTCATTTCTCGCGCCATGTCGGTGGCGTAGCTGTCGGTCATGCCGGCGATGAAATCGATCATCCGCAGGAACGAAGTGTGCAGTGGCCAGGCCGGGTCAGGAGCGCTGTTGCCCAACAAATCCAGGATGCGTCGGTTCTTGAAGGACGGAGTACGGCCGCCATGCTGTTCCAGGGCTGCGCCGCAAAAGGCGTTCAAGAGAATTTCCAGGGTGGTGTAAGCGCCAATTTCGTGCAGGGTCTTGCGTTTGTCCTGGAAGATCTTCTTGCGAGCCATGTCCTTGGCGCTTAATACGCAACGCTTGGCGGGGCCATGCATATGTTCCACCAGGTCGCCCGGGAGGGTGCCGGCCAGCAGTGCTTGTTGCTGCTCGACGAACGCCTGTGCCGCGGCATTGGTCAGGTGCTCGATGGCCTTGCCCCGTAATATGGCCAGCTTGCGGCGTCGGGAATCCAGCGGGCCCAGTTGCCGATAGGTTTGCGGCAAGTCATCGCCGACCAGATCCAGCAGCAGCGCTTCGACTTCGTCGTACCCCAGCAGCTCCATTTCCAGGCCATCTTCGAGGTCAATCAACGCGTAGCAGATATCGTCGGCCGCCTCCATCAGGTAAACCAGTGGGTGCCGCGCCCAGCGCTGTTCCTCCAGTTGTGGCAGGCCGAGCTTATGAGCGATCTGTTCGAGAATTGGCAGCTCGCTCTGGTAGCAGCCGAACTTGTGTTTTTTGTAGCCCAGGGAGTCGGCGTGACGTGCGGTCCAAGGGTATTTCAAATACGTACCCAAGGTGGCGTAAGTCAGGCGTGTGCCACCGTCAAACTGATGGTATTCCAGTTGCGTCAGGACCCGAAATCCCTGGGCATTGCCTTCGAAGTTGAGAAAGTCGTTGCGTTCGGCGCCGCTCATGTCATCCAGCCAACCACGGCCGGCGGCTTGCTGGAACCAGTGGCGAATGGCGTCTTCCCCGGAGTGGCCGAAGGGTGGGTTGCCAATGTCATGGGCCAGGCAGGCCGATTGCACCACCATGCCCAAGTCGCTCGGGCTACACCAGTCGGGCAGGGCGCCACGCAGGGTCTCACCCACGCGCATGCCCAGGGAGCGACCGACACAGCTGACTTCCAGGGAGTGGGTCAGCCGCGTGTGGATATGATCGTTGCTGGAGACCGGGTGTACCTGCGTCTTGCGGCCCAGGCGCCGAAACGCGCCGGAGAAGATGATGCGGTCATGGTCTTTGTGAAAAGGACTGCGCCCCAGTTCTTCAGGGCTGTGCAGGGGTTTTCCAAGGCGTTCGCGGGTAAGCAGGGTGGGCCAATCCAAAGCGGGTACTCTCCGTGCGGTGAATGACGCGTCCCAGCTTCCCGGTTCAGCCTCTTGAGCGCAAGAGAAACCACAAGCCCGCGGCATCGCTATCGACACGTCGGCAAGCGCTTGCCCGACGCCCACTGCGCTTGCTGGCAATCAGAAAAAGCAATGTCAAAAAAGGCCCGGGCCCTTGAGAGAGGGCCGGGCCTGATTCGTTGGCAAGCAGGCGCCCCTGTGGCTCAACCTTTGCGAGCAGCCCCTTGCATGGCCAGTTTGATCAGCGGTATGAGGCCGGCGCCGAGTCGCACGAGGCGAGTCAGGGTACCGATACTGCCGCCCTTGGCGCCTTTGCCGGTGAGAAAACCCAGCAACGTCACCACGCCTACGCCCCACAGCGGCGCATGCTTGATACCAAAGCCGTCTTGCCAGCTCTGGCCCAGGTTGCGGACCTTTTGCAACGGCTGCAGCAGTTGCTGGGACTCATGGCGAATCTCCTGGCGGTGCATCTCCATGCGCAGGCGGATCAGGGCCTTGCGCATTTCCCGGCGGGAGGTGGTTTGCACAACTTCAGTGTTCATGGCAACAGGCGCTCCCGGTCGTTGGCCAGCTCTTCGAGGGTGGCGTGGAAAGGCGTGGACTCATCGAAAATCGCGGCTTTCAAGCGCAACCCGCAGAACGCTGCGGCCAGTGTGTAGAAGGCACAGAGACTGATGATCCCGATCAGGCGATAGGTGTCCCAGACCAGAATCATCACCAACGCCGATAGGCCCACCAGCAACAGCAGGGCAAATACCAGCGCCAGGCCCGCGAACAGCAGCAGGCTGACGGTACGGGCTTTCTGCTCTTGTAACTCGATGCCGAACAGCTCGACATGGCTGTGGAGCAAACCCAGGACAGCAGCACCCAGGCGCCGCGAAGTAGAACTTGGGCCCGTGGACGAGCCGGATTCGCCGATAGACATGATTAGCGCCTTGTGGCCAGCAGGCCGATCAGAAAGCCCACGCCGGCGGCGATGCCGACAGACTGCCAAGGGTTAGCCTGCACATAATCTTCGGTCGCAGTGACCGCCGCCTTGCCGCGTTCGCGCAGGGAATCTTCGGTCAATTGCAGGGTTTCGCGGGCTTTGAGCAGGCTTTCGTGAATTTTCGAACGCAACTCATCAGCCTGGTCCCCGGCCAGCACGGCCGTGTCGTCCAACAGCTTTTCGGTATCGCTGACCAGGGTTTGAAAATCTTCCATCAGTATTTCTTGAGCAGTCTTTGCCGTTTTGCTGGCCATGGTTATCTCCGTGAGTGGCTGTCTGATGTTTTCGAGTCACCGGCATGGGTGAAGGTTCATTGCAATTGACTGGTACAGCTTTTGCTTTGGCTTGGTGCGCGCACTCTTGGGGTTGCGCTGAATCTGGGCGGTAAGGTCGAAAGCCTTGAAAAACCTTACCTTAAATAACTCAAACCCGCGGAAAAACCCTGCTGGCAATTGCCTTGCTCGCTGAACGCTGCGCTAAAGCGGTTCACGCCTTTACCGAAGGCTTGCACAGCGGGCGCCAATTCAGTGCGCAAATGAAGGTGGTGACCTGCTTTGGTGCTTTTTCCTGAATGCGCAGGCCTGCCAACGCCATGGAAAATTTGCAAAGTGCAGTGGACACGCTGGTCTACAGCTCCAACACCTTATTTATTCTGATCGGTGCAGTGATGGTCTTGGCCATGCATGCCGGCTTCGCTTTTCTCGAAGTTGGGACGGTGCGCCAGAAGAACCAGGTCAACGCCCTGTCGAAAATCCTCAGTGACTTCGCCATCTCGACCCTGGCCTATTTCTTTATAGGCTATTGGATCTCCTATGGGGTCAACTTCATGCAACCCGCGGCGGTCATCAGCGCTGATCATGGTTATGGCCTGGTGAAGTTCTTTTTCCTGTTGACCTTCGCTGCCGCCATCCCGGCGATTATTTCTGGCGGCATTGCCGAGCGTGCACGTTTTATTCCGCAACTGTGCGCGACAGCGTTGATCGTAGCGTTCATCTACCCGTTTTTCGAGGGCATGGTGTGGAACGGCAACTACGGCTTGCAGGCCTGGTTGCTGGTGACCTTCGGCGCCAGTTTTCATGACTTCGCCGGTTCCGTCGTGGTGCACGCCATGGGCGGTTGGCTGGCGTTGGCGGCAGTGCTGTTGTTGGGGCCGCGCCAGGGCCGTTATCGAGACGGGCGCTTGGTAGCGTTTGCGCCATCGAGCATACCGTTTCTCGCATTGGGCTCCTGGATCCTGATTGTCGGTTGGTTCGGCTTTAACGTCATGAGTGCGCAAACCCTGTCCGGGGTGAGCGGGCTGGTGGCGATCAATTCGTTGATGGCGATGGTCGGCGGCACGGTAGCGGCGCTGGTGATCGGGCGCAATGACCCAGGCTTTCTGCACAATGGTCCGCTGGCGGGGCTGGTGGCGATCTGTGCCGGTTCCGACTTGATGCACCCGGTAGGAGCGCTGGTGACCGGTGTGGTGGCAGGCGGTTTGTTCGTCTGGTGTTTTATCGCGGCGCAAGACCGCTGGAAGATCGATGATGTGCTGGGGGTGTGGCCGCTCCATGGCTTGTGCGGTGTCTGGGGCGGGATCGCGTGTGGGATATTCGGCCAGACCGCCCTGGGCGGCTTGGGTGGCGTGAGCTTGATCAGCCAACTGATCGGTACTGCGCTGGGCGTGGTTGTAGCCCTGGCGGGCGGGTTTCTGGTGTATGGGTTGATCAAGCGCGTCCATGGCCTGCGCCTGACTCAGGAAGAGGAGTATTACGGCGCGGATTTGTCGATCCACAAGATTGGGGCGGTCAGTCAGGATTGAGAGGCACGTCCTGCTCGTGCAGGGGCTGGCACTGGCTCGCTCGCCACATTGATTCGGTGGGCCTAGAATGGATGTCTATTTGTTCTCGGGTCCATTTGCCATGCCTCCTGAATGCCAGTTGTTCGGCACCCTGGGTTGCCATCTCTGTGAACTTGCTGAAGCTGAAATCATGCCGTTGGTCGAACATGGGCTGCTGGTGGAACTGGTGGATATCGCCGAATGCGAATCACAGTTCGAAGCCTACGGCCTGCGTATTCCGGTGCTGCGTCGGGTGGATACGGGAGCAGAATTGGACTGGCCTTTCGATACCGAGCAGATCGTGGCCTTTCTGCTCTAGCGCTAATCCAATGGCGGATTGCCGATTATTCGGTTACTGTATGTTTGTACAGCGATTGAATGAGAGGGAACGCCCGTGGTGAATGTTGAACAACTGAAAAGCAGCGTCAATCGTATGTCCGCCGACATTGTGCGCGACGCGGTGAACGAGCTGCGCCTCGATGGCCTGGTCACGGAAGGCAAGACACCGTTCAACAAAGTGCATTTCAATACCTGCTTTGCCGAGATCGAAGCATTGTTCCAGCGCGCCGGTTATCACAAGCAATTGGATGTGGTGGGGTATCAGGGATTGCTCTATGCCTTATATGATCCGGGGCGCTGGGAAGCCGTGGACGTGTTGCGCTGGCTCAAGGAGTTCACTGAGGCCGCCAGTGCGTCGCCGGTGTTGCGCGCGCAATTGGCCAAGGCTTGAGATCTCTCCTAGGCCTGACCCGGCTACATGCGGGATAATCCCCGCCTGTGTTTCCAGGCTTTGAGCATGCCCATGTCCGCTTCCGGTTTTTCCGCTGCCCAGCATCAAGCCAGCACCTTGTACCTGCCTCCTGGTACCTGGGCGACCGTCCTGGATTGTCTGTGCGAGCACTTTCGCGCCATCAGCCGTGAGCAATGGCTGGACCGCATCGCCCGCGGTCGGGTGCTTGACGTAAACGGTGCACCCATCCTCCTCGACCTGGCCTACCGGGAGGGGCTGTGCATCTATTACTTTCGTGAAGTGGCGAACGAAAAGCCGATCCCGGTCCAGGAAACGATCCTGTATGCCGATGAGCATCTGGTGGTGGCAGACAAGCCGCATTTCCTACCAGTGACCCCGGCGGGAGAGTATGTCGAGCAGACGCTGTTGCGTCGCTTGATCCATTGCCTGGACAACCCTGCGCTGGTGCCGCTGCATCGTATCGATCGCCATACGGCGGGGCTGGTTTTGTTTTCGGCCAACCCGCAAAGCCGCTCGGCGTACCAGCAGTTGTTTCCGACCCGCCGGATCGAAAAATTCTACGAAGCCATCGCGCCCGCATTGCCTGGGCTGACGTTCCCGCGGGTGCACAAGAGCCGCCTGGTGGAGGGCGAGCCCTTCTTTCGCATGCAGGAAGGTCCTGGTGTGAGTAACACCGAAACAGCGGTGGAGGTGCGGGAAAAAAATGGCGACTTCTGGCGATACGGGTTGTTTCCGGTCACCGGCAAGAAGCACCAGTTGCGGGTGCATATGACGGCGCTGGGGGCCAGTATCTGCAACGATCCGTTCTACCCCGAGGTCATCAAGGATGTCGAGGACGATTATGCCAACCCACTCAAGTTGCTGGCCCAGGGTGTGCGTTTCATTGACCCGTTGAGCGGGGTGGAGCGTACCTTCAAGAGTGCGATCACGCTTGAATGGTAAACCCTGAAAACAACAAGGCCCGCATGGTGCGGGCCTTGTCTGCAAACAGCAGGGTTTACAGGTCTTTAACGGTACGAACCTGGTCCTTGTTGATGCGGGTGTGCTTGCCGTCCAATTGTTCGAACTCGTAGAACCCCGAATCTTGATCAAATTGAGGGGTGTCGACGGCCTGGATTTCGCGCCCGTCATTCAAGGTGATCACTGTTGGCGAGGCGCAACCGGCGAGGGTAGCGAGGCCCAGTGCAAGCATGAGAGCGGCGATGGTCCGTTGAGTCATGAGTGTGTCTCCGAGAGAATACTTTGTTGAGTGCTGACCTTGTGACGTGCGTAACGCCCGCAAAGTTCCTTGTTCAAGATTCATTCTGACACGCTGGGCTGAGGGTGCAACAGCCCAGGTGTATTGAGATTGGCCAGGCGCGGGTCGTTGGCAGGGCAGACGAGGGCCTTGGCCCCCAGCGCCAGCATGATCTGGCGCGGGCTGCGCTCACCGGCTTGCCATGCTTGTTCGATGTCGTCGCGCAAACAGGTCGGTATGACGCAGAGCAGAGGCTCCCAGAAAACGCCGTGGCGCACCATCAAGGGGTGTTGCAGATTGCGTTGTGCTGTCGCCCGCAGATCCGCCAGCAATCGTTGATCGATGTGTGGCACATCGCATGGCAACACCAGCAGGTGCTTATGGCGAGCGACTGCCAACCCCGCCCGGATGCCCGCCAGGGGGCCAGGGAAATCAGGGCGATCATCGCCAACCAAATGGTCGGCGAAAGGCGCGTACTGTGGCTGGTTGCGGTTGCAGGAAATGATCAGGTCATCGGTCAGGGGCCGTACCAGTCGATGCAGATGGGCAATCAGAGGCTGCCCGTGCCAGTCGAGCAAGCCCTTGTCCTGGCCGCCCATGCGCTGGCCACGACCGCCGGCCAGCAGCAGGATCGAACAGGGCAGGGGGGGCGAATTCAGTGACATGACGGCTCCGGTGCGGCAGTGAAATGGGGGGCTGTGATATAACATCGGGCTGTTTCTACGACAACCGGACCGAGCCATGAAAGCCAAGGCTGATGCGCCTTTTGTACCCCTGAATATTGCTGTATTGACTGTCAGCGACACCCGCACTCTGGACACCGACACCTCGGGACAGGTCTTCGTCGACCGACTGCTCGCCGCCGGCCATCGGCTGGCTGAGCGGGTGCTGCTTAAAGATGACCTGTACAAAATCCGCGCGCAAGTGGCGCACTGGATTGCCGAGGATGTGGTGCAAGTGGTGTTGATCACCGGTGGCACGGGTTTCACCGGGCGCGACAGCACGCCGGAAGCGGTCAGTTGCCTGCTGGACAAACAGGTCGATGGGTTTGGCGAGCTGTTCCGGCAGATTTCCGTAGCCGATATCGGCACGTCCACCGTGCAATCCCGTGCCTTGGCTGGCCTGGCCAATGGCACCCTGGTGTGCTGCCTGCCAGGTTCCACCAACGCCGTGCGCACCGGCTGGGACGGGATTCTCGCCGAGCAATTGGACAACCGCCATCGCCCCTGCAACTTTGTCCCGCATCTGAAGCAGGCTCAACCTTGTGAATCCCGTGGGTAAGCCGGGCAAGACGGGTACGTTGATGCCCGTGGAGCAAGCACTCGAACGTCTGTTGGCAATGGCCGATGCAGCACCGATTCGTGAACGGGAAAGCCTGCCGCTGGCTGAGTGCGATGGCCGGGTTCTGGCGTTGCCTCTGGTCTCGACCCTCGACTTGCCGCCTTGGCCCAACAGTGCCATGGATGGTTACGCCCTGCGCGTGGCGGACTGGACCGGCGAGCCATTGATGGTGAGCCAGCGCATTTTTGCCGGGCAGTCACCGCAACCGTTGGGGGTTGGAACCTGCGCGCGGATCTTTACCGGTGCCCCGGTGCCGGAGGGTGCGGATTGCGTAGAAATGCAGGAAAACACCGAGGTGCTGGCCGATCAGCGGGTGCGCTTTATCGAGGCCTTGCGAGCAGGACAGAATATCCGCCCCCAGGGCCAGGAAACCACGGTCGGCGAACAGGTATTGTCAGCGGGAACACGCTTGGGGCCGATTGAGCTGGGGCTTGCCGCATCCCTTGGGCGCGATCGCCTGGAGTTGGTGCGACGTCCTCGGGTGGCCGTTTTGTCCACCGGCGACGAACTGATCGAACCCGGCCTGCCGCTGGGGCCTGGGCAGATTTACAACAGTAACCGCCAGGTATTATGCCGTTGGCTGGCGCGCCTGGGCTGCGAAGTGGTCGATGCCGGTATTTTGCCGGATGACCTGGAGCAAACCCGTACGCGTCTGGGGGCGTTGTCAGCGGTCGACCTGATTCTTTCCACCGGCGGCGTGTCGGTTGGCGAGGCAGACTTTCTTGGCATCGCATTGCGCGAGGAGGGCGAACTGGCGCTGTGGAAGTTGGCGATCAAGCCTGGCAAACCGCTGACGTTTGGCCATTTTCGTGGCGTGCCGGTGATCGGTTTGCCGGGTAATCCGGCGTCGACGCTGGTGACGTTTGCCTTGCTGGCGCGGCCCTACCTGTTGCGCCGCCTGGGGGTTGAGGATGTGCAGCCGTTACGCTTCGAGGTACCGGTAGGCTTCACCTGGGCTGTAGCGGGTAACCGTCGCGAGTACCTGCGCGGACGTCTTGAGCAGGGGCGCGCGATGATCTACCGCAACCAGAGCTCCGGGGTGTTGCGCAGTGCAGCCTGGGCCGAAGGCCTGGTGGAAGTGCTGGAAGGCACGACATTGGCCGAGGGTGATCGCGTCAACTTCATTCCCTTGAGTGAGGTGTTGAATTAATTGCTCAATCCAACGGCTTTTTTCCCGTCATTGAAGGTCCACATTCCTCAAGACCCTTTGAACGACAGGAGCTTCATCCCATGAGCAAGCCCAAGGCGCTGCTGATTCTGCACGGCAAGCAAGCGCTCAACGAGCAGGTGCGGTCGGCGGTGCAGAGCAAGCGCGAACAAGGTTGGGAATTGGCCGTGCGCGTGACGTGGGAGGGCGGTGATGCCCGGCGTCTGGTCGACGAGGCGCTGGCGGCCGGCTACACCCGGTTGATCGCCGGTGGCGGTGACGGCACGCTGCGCGACGTTGCCGAAGCGATGGCCCAGGCCAAGACCGACGCCAGCCTGGTGTTGATGCCGCTGGGCACCGCCAATGATTTTGCCCGGGCGGCGGGCGTGCCGCTGGAGCCTGAGCTGGCCCTGGATTTGCTGGACGCACCCGCCCGTGCCATCGACCTGGGCGAGGTCGGCGGGCAGATCTTTCTCAATATGGCCACTGGCGGCTTTGGCAGCCAGGTCACCGCCAATACTTCGCAAGAGCTGAAAAAGGTCCTTGGTGGTGCCGCCTATCTGTTTACCGGGCTCTCGCGCTTCAGCGAATTGCATGCCGCCTACGGCGAACTGCAAGGACCGGATTTTCATTGGCGTGGCGAGTTGCTGGCCCTGGGTATCGGTAACGGGCGCCAGGCGGGCGGCGGGCATGTGTTGTGCCCCGAGGCCATGGCCGACGACGGCTTGCTGGAAATCAGTATTTTGCCGGCGCCACAGGAAGTGGTCGGTACCTTGCGGGATTTGATGGCCGATGGCTGGGGCCTGGACAACCTGTTTGTCCGTGCGCGCTTGCCCTGGGTGGAAATCAAGGTTGCCGAAGGGCTGTATATCAACCTCGACGGCGAGCCACTCAAGGGCGATGACCTGCGTTTCTCGGCGCTGCCCCAGGCCTTGAAGGTGCACCTGCCGCCGGACTCTCCGTTATTGGTCAGTCGTCCAGGCTGATGATCTGTTCACGTACGGCAAACAGTACCAGTCCAGCCACGTCGAAAATCTGCAAGCGCTTCATGATTTGCGAGCGGTGGGCCTCCACCGTCTTGATGCTCAAGCCCAGGCCGTTGGCGATTTCCCGGGTGGATTTGCCGCGTACGATCAGGCGCAGGATTTCCAGCTGGCGTGCCGTCAGGCTATGGCTGTGGGGCGCAAGGGACGTCAGGCCCTGATTACGCACCAGGGCCTGGTTGATGACGGTATGGGCGATGGCCGGGCTCAGGTAGCGTTCGTCATTGCGCAGGGCCAGCAGGGCATGTTCCAGCTCGTTGGCGGTCGTGTCTTTAAGCAGGTAGCCATGGGCACCGGACTCCAGGGCGCGCATGATCAGCTCCGGGTCGGTGTGCATCGACAGGATCAACACTTTGCTCTTGGGGTAGGCGCGCTTGAGCTGCTGCAAGGCATCGAGCCCGCCGGTGTGTTTCATCGACAGGTCCAGCAGCACGATGTCGGGTTGCAGGGCCTCGAATTGCGCCAGCAACTGGTTGCCATCATTGGCTTCGCCGATCACTGCGTAGCCGGGAATATCGAGGATCAG
This sequence comes from Pseudomonas karstica, assembly GCF_009707515.1. Lineage (GTDB taxonomy): Bacteria > Pseudomonadota > Gammaproteobacteria > Pseudomonadales > Pseudomonadaceae > Aquipseudomonas > Aquipseudomonas karstica. The sequence continues at coordinate 31,619 of NZ_WLYI01000043.1, forward strand.
CGCGCGTACGCCGGCCCTGATCAATGCATGGTCATCCACCAGTAGTAAGTTGCAGGTCACTCTAGAACCTTATGGGAGCTGGCCCGTTCGAGGGCGCGGGGCGCCCAGGGGAAAAGCGCTTCGATCCGGGTTCCGCAGCCTGGCTGGCTATTGATGGACAAGGTGCCCCCCAGTTGATCGATTCGCTCGGACATGCCGGCCATGCCCCGTTGCCCTTCCAGGCCGGGGTTGATGGCGGGCGAAAACCCCTGGCCGTCATCGCAGATATTCAGCGATAAGCCTTGGGGCAGGCGTTGCAGGCGCACCAGCAGATTGCGCGCCTGGGCGTGACGCAGCATGTTGGTCACCGCTTCCTGGGTAATGCGAAAGGCGGCCACGGCCATCTCTTCCGGAATGCCGGTCAGCCGCTGTTGGCATTCCAGGCTCCAGTTCACGTTGGTGTTTTCCAGGGTTTTGAGCAGATGCGCCCTGAGACTGGCTTCCAGGCCCAGGCTTGCCAGTTGACGGGGGTTGAGAATGGCCGATACGTCTCGCACTTTGGCCAGGGTTTCGCTCAACGTGCTGCACAGCACCGAGCACTGGCCTTGCAACTCGTCTGGCAGGCGGCGCTGGAGCCATTCACTTTGTAGTTTGGCGGCCGTCAACAATTGACCTATATCGTCGTGCAGCTCGCGGCTCAAACGATGGCGCTCGTTTTCCTGGACCTGCAGCAGGCGGTCGGCCAGCTCCTGGGGCTGGAACTTGATGGATTTGCGGGCTTGCCAGTGTTGCAGGGCGGTCGCGATGAGGGTGGCCAGGTTCAGTGCCAGCAGCCAGGCAGGCAGCAGCGCCGAATGTGCATAGACCCACAGGCTGGCCGAGGCTGTGCAAAGGCACAGGGCAAGGGTCAGCCAGCGGCCATAGCGACGGGACATGGGCCTTGCGATGAGTGACTTGAGGCTGGCATACATAGCGGATGGAGCCAATGAATGTTCGCTGCGGGTAGACCGGTCACGGCGACTGACTGGACTCTGTCTGGAAAGCGCGGCCGGGCCATGATCCGGGTCCAACCCAGGGTTTATAAGGCGTTGAGTCTGACGCGGCGTCGAAGTACTTATTACATTTTCAGTCATCATGAAGTCGGGTCACTTCGAGCACCGTATGGTATCACCACAATGTCTGTTGGTCGCCCAGCGTTGCTCTCTGTGAGGGGTATCAATCAAGGAATATCCTGAGCGTTATTTCCATCAACCCAAGAATGGGAAGTTGTATTATTAGAATTATTTTGTATTGCTACTGCCATTGCTAGCCTATTGATCTTGCCAGTAATCCGGCACGCTGAGTTAGTTGCTCTTGTCGTTTTCAGGTAAACATTTGATGAAATACGAACCCCTTATGGAGCAAGTGCGAAGAGGGTCAAGACGCATGCGGCAGACGTTGATCGGCGTTATAGCGGGCATTTTTTTGTGGGATGTGCTGACTGGCCGTCGCAATCAAGGTGATTTGTTCATTTTCGTCCAGGCTCAACTGGCCGGTTTTCATATCGATCAGCTCCAGTTGCCAAGCCAATAACGTCAGGCAGTCGCTCAGTGCGAACAATGCCTCGTCATGCAGTTGCAGGGGGTAGGCAGCGTTATTGATCAAGTTTTGGATGTGCCTTGAGAACTCACTGATGGGCCGCAAGGTCATGGCATCGGCCTTATCGCCGAGCTTGGTCAGGCTGTTTTTCATGCAGTCGATTGCGTCGTTGTCGTTACGAATCAAATGCAGGTGACTCAAGCATTCTTCAGACTTGGCCAGCAGCATTTCAGCCTCGAGGAGAAACTCGGGAAGTGCAAGCTGCCACTCTTTGCCGTCGTTCATCATGCAAGTCTCCACAACATGCGCTCAGGTGATGAGATATCGCACTGGGTGAATAGCTTAAAGCTACCGCTGAAATATGACTGTGATATGTAGTCCGTTTCCGTCTTTTTAGTAGGGCATTTATTTTTATTATGATTGCTGTGGTCCGTGTCCCTCATGTCCAGGGTTATTCGCACCACTTCGGTTGCCAAGGCATCAGTGCCTGGAAGGGCCGCGGGCCGTGGACGTGCAATAGCAAACAAAAGCCGGCTCCATTCATGCAATGAGAATGGCGTCACATTAATGGCTATTAGATATCGCGAATATCAGGTTAGACCTGATTGCGGCTAGGGGAATCCCTTACATGGCGGAACCTTGCGACGGTTTCAAGGTCGCCCCGCGGGGCGGGAATGCAAAATCAGAAGGCCGAGCCAGTAAAGCATGATGTCAGTGTGACATCAATGGGTTCATGTGGCATTTTACTGGGGGATCAAGGTCTGGCGGTTGTCGCCGATAACCTGCTTCAAGTCACCCGCAAATCCAGCAGCACATTCCCAGGAGTCTTTAATGGCCGGCATTCTCGACACGGTAGATCAACGCACGCAATTGGTGGGTGAGAATCGCCTGGAGATCCTCATGTTTCGCCTGGCGGGGCGGCAGTTGTTCGCTATCAACGTGTTCAAGGTGCAGGAAGTGTTGCAGTTGCCCAAGCTGACCCTGATGCCCCAGCGCCACCCCTTTGTTTGCGGTGTGGTCAACCTGCGTGGCCAGACCCTGCCGGTGATCGACCTGTCCCAGGCCATCGGCATGCGGCCGCTGGTGCCGGGGCCCAACAGCACCATTATCGTTACCGAGTACAACCGTTCAGTGCAGGCATTCCTGGTGGGTGGCGTGGACCGTATCGTCAACATGAATTGGGAGGCGATCCTGCCGCCGCCGGCCAGTGCCGGACGCCAGCACTACCTCACGGCGATCAGCAACGTTGATAACCAACTGGTAGAAATCATCGACGTGGAAAAAGTCCTGGCCGAGATCGTGCCTTACAACACCAGGGTTTCCCGGGAAAAACTGAATGACCCCGTGCTGGAGCGTGCCCGTGGCCGTGAAGTGCTGCTGGTGGATGACTCCAATGTGGCCCTGTCGCAGTTGCGTGACACCCTGTCGCAACTGGGGGTGAAGATGCACATCGCCAGCGACGGCCTCAAGGCCCTGAACCTGCTAAAGGGGTGGGCCGACAGCGGCCAGGTGATGACCGACAAGTTGTTGATGATCTTCACCGACGCCGAAATGCCCGAGATGGACGGTTATCGCCTCACCACCGAGATTCGTAACGACCCGCGCCTGCGTGGCTTGTACGTGGTGCTGCACACCTCGCTGTCGGGTAGTTTCAATGACTCGATGGTGAAAAAAGTCGGTTGCGACAACTTCCTTTCCAAGTTTCAGCCGGATAAGTTGGTGGATGTGGTGCGCCAGCGTCTGATGCTGGATGAAGTGCTGGCCTGATTGATGGGCTCCTACACGAGGGCGGCGGGATCTTTTGATTCTCGCCACGTGCTCGTATAGGGTTATGGTTTTTGCCCATCAGGAAAGCAGGCTTATGCTGCGTCTCAGCGCGTTGTATCGGTACCCATTGAAGTCCGGCAAGGGTGAAGCCTTGCAGCAGGTCGGCCTGGATAAGCTCGGGCTGGATGGGGACCGACGCTGGATGCTGGTGGATGAACCCAGCGGGCGCTTCCTGACCCAACGGGCGTTTGCCCGGATGAGCCAATTATCGGCGGTCTGGAATAATGCCGGTGGCCTGACGTTGAGCGCGGTCGGCCACCCGACCCTGGACGTGCCGCTGCCTGGCAGTGAGGCCGAGTTGCGCGGTGTGACTATTTGGCGTGACACCTTGCGGGTTCCGGACGCCGGCGATGAGGCCGCTGCCTGGGTCAGCGAATTCATTGGCAAACCCACTCGCCTGGTGCAAGTCCCTGTGGCGCGTGCGCGCACGACGGCGTCCGGCTACGGCAAAGATGATGACAAGGTGGGCTTCGCCGATGGTTTTCCGCTGTTGCTGATCGGCCAGGCTTCCCTGGACGACTTGTCCCAACGTATAGGCCGGCCGATGGAGATGCTGCGTTTTCGCCCCAACCTGGTGGTCGAAGGCAGTGAAGCGTTCGCCGAGGACGGTTGGAAACGGGTGCGCATCGGCGATGTGGAGTTTCGCGTGGTCAAGTCCTGCTCGCGCTGCATCCTCACCACTATCGATCCACAAACCGCTGAGCGCAGCGTCGACCGTCAGCCACTGGCGACCCTTGAGGCCTATCGCAAGGAGCCCGATGGTGTGATGTTCGGCCAGAACCTGGTCAACGATGGCGTGGGGCAGTTGGAAGTCGGCATGCCGTTGACGATTCTGGAATAGCGCTCGTGCAACGAAAAATGCCCGTCTCACAAGAGACGGGCATTTTTTTACCGCAAACCTTTAGCCGCGGTATTCACACAGATAAGCGGTGTCCACGGCGACCTTCAACTGGAACTTGCTGTTGGCCGGCACGTTGAACTGGCTACCGGCGGCGAAGGTTTCCCAGTCTTCGCTGCCTGGCAGCTTGACGGTCAGCGCGCCGGACACCACGTGCATGATTTCCCGCTGGGCGGTGCCGAATTCGTATTCACCCGGGGCCATGACGCCGATGGTCGCCGGACCTTCTGCGGTGCCGAAAGCGATCGACTTGACGGTACCGTCGAAGTACTCGTTGACTTTGAACATGGGTGAATCCTCGAAAAAGGGTCAAGAAAGGTCGGCCAGTATGCCTTCTACACGGGCAAAATCAACGGCAGCAGTCGTGCTGTATTGCGCGCATCTTGCAGCGCCCGGTGTTGCTGGCCGTTGAACTGTATCCCGGCCAATTGCAGTGCGCCATTGAGCCCCAACGGCTTGTCCAGGCGCCGGACCTTGGCGAAACGCTGCTTGAGGTTTACATGGGGTGTCTGGCCGAGGAGGCTGGTCAAGCCATGGCGTTGCCACTCCAGCTCCAGTTGCTGGCGATCATAGTCGCCCCAACTGGCCCAGCCCTCCAGGTGCGCCCGATGCTGGCCCAGCCAGCGTTCAAACAACGGCCAGACCGCGTTCAACGGCAGGGCGTTGTCGATATTAGCCTGGCTGATATGGGTCAGTTGACGACAGAAAGGCGTCAACAAAGGCCGGCGCAACGGCCGCACGAAACGCTGGAAGTGGTCCAGTTCGCGGCCTTGGCGATTGACCAGGCTCGCGCCGATTTCGATGACTTCCATCTCCCTCACGGGCCAGCCGCCTTCATCCGTTGTGGCTTCAAGATCAATAATCAGCCAATGAGGCATCGCAGGTTCCCGTACTCTTCCCGTCCTGATGGGGATAGAGCGTAGCCAAGCCTGGTAGTTCCGCCTAGCGTTTACTCGATCTCCAGTAAAACCTGGCGATTGTGTACCTGGTCTCCGGCAACCACCTGAACCCGTTTGACCACCCCCCCGATGCCGGCCTTGAGCGGGTGCTCCATTTTCATCGCTTCCAGCACCAGCAACAACTGGCCTTTACTGACTGACTCACCCTCGCTGACCCGTACCTCGACAATGGCGCCATCCATCGGCGCCTTCACCGTACCGCTGCTGGCTTCGGCCTGGCGGATGGCAACGGACTGGGTGCGGTTGGTGATACGCAGGCCGCCGCTGGCGCTGGCCAGCCAGAGTTGCGTGCCCTCCAGGTGATAGGCGGTGCGGCGGCGGATACCATTGAGAATCACGCTGGCCCAACGTCCGTCGATGCTCTGTAAGTGTACTTTGATGGCTTGCTGATCGACGTCAACCTGCAGGCAGTTATCCGCCAGCAGGCTGATGCTGACAGTCTTGATTTCATCTTGCACGGCCAGGCAGCAGTTCCACGGCACATTGGCGTTGTTGCGCCAGCCCGGCAAGCTGTCGCGATGGGCATTGGCGCTGTTCTGATAAAACAGGGCGGCGGCCAGGCCCAGTTCTTCGGGTGTTGCCGTATGGCTGGCGATATTGCTGAAGTGTTCAGCAATGAAACCGGTGCTGAAGTCGCCCGCGACAAACTGCGGATGCTTGAGCAGATGGGTCAGTAACTGCTGATTGCTGCCAACCCCCAGCAGCACGCAATCTTCCACGGCCCGTAATAGCTTGCGCCGCGCCTCTTCGCGGGTGGCTCCGTGGGCGATGATCTTGCCCAGCATCGGATCATAGAAAGGGCTGATCTGTTGACCTTCGTGCAGTCCATGGTCGATGCGCACACCTTCTGCCGGTTCCCAGCGCACTACGTCGCCAGTTTGCGGGAGGAATTCCTGGGACGGATCTTCGGCATACAGGCGAACTTCCATGGCGTGGCCGCTGAGGGTCACGTCTTCCTGGCGCAAGGGTAGGGGTAGGCCTGCGGCAATGTGCAGTTGCCAGTTCACCAGATCCAGGCCGGTGATCAACTCGGTCACCGGGTGCTCCACTTGCAGGCGGGTGTTCATTTCCAGGAAGTAGAACCGGCCGGTGCGGTCCAGCAGAAATTCCACGGTGCCGGCCCCGACGTAGCTCACTGCGCGTCCTGCCTTTAGCGCGGCTTCGCCCATTGCCTGGCGCAACTCGTTGGTCATTACCGGGCAGGGCGCTTCTTCAACCACTTTTTGATGGCGACGCTGGATCGAACAATCACGCTCCCCCAGGTAGATCAGGTTGCCGTGGGTATCGCCGAACAGTTGCACCTCCACATGACGCGGCTCGATCAACGCCTGCTCCAGAATCAGCTCGGCGCTGCCAAAGGCCTTCAAGGCTTCTGAACGGGCGGTGCGCAGTTGTTCGAGCAAGGTGTCGGGGCTGTGGACCAGGCGCATGCCCCGCCCGCCACCACCGGCACTGGCCTTGATCATCAACGGGTAGCCAATGCGTTCGGCTTCACGTTGCAATGTAAGGTCATCCTGTTCGGCACCTTGATAGCCGCCGATGCAGGGCACGCCGGCGTTGAGCATGGCGATTTTCGACAGGCGTTTGCTGCCCATCAGTTCAATGGCTTCGGCGCTGGGGCCGATAAAGACCAGGCCGGCGTCCAGGCAGGCTCGGGCGAACTCGGGGTTTTCCGAGAGGAAGCCGTAGCCGGGGTGGATTGCGTCGGCGCCTGTGCGGTTGGCGGCTTCGAGGATGGCCGGGATATTGAGGTAGGACTGCTGCGCAGGTGCCGGGCCGATGTTGACGGCTTCGTCGGCCATTTGGACGTGCAGGGCATTGGCGTCGGCGTCGCTGTAGATGGCCACGGTGCGGTAGCCCAGTGTTTGGGCGGTGCGCTGGATGCGACAGGCGATTTCGCCGCGGTTGGCGATCAGGATTTTGGTGAATGTGGGCATGTTGTGTCCCTTGGTTTTTGGGTACATATCCGTTGCTGGCATGGTTTCGCCCTTACGGCGGGTCACTTTGAAAAGCCCAAAGTAACCAAAGGCTCTTGCCCCACCACTCGGCACCTCGCTCTGGCTCGGTGTGCCCGGAGTCCGGCCACCGTGGTTTAACGGGGC
>NZ_WLYI01000044.1 GCF_009707515.1 Pseudomonas karstica
CGACTGCTGCGCAGCCGATCGCAGGCTGCGCCAGCGGCTACAGGAGATCGGCTCGGTCTTTGTAGCCGCTGTCGAGGCACGAGGCTGCGATAAGGGCCGCAGGACCTTCAACAATTTCAAGGCCCAGACGACTGTTGCGCAGCCGATCGCAGGCTGCGCCAGCGGCTACAGGAGATCGGCAGCGGCTACACCTCCATCGTGAGTGCCCCCACAGTTGTCCATCTGCGGTCCCTCAACAGCAAAAATCACTGACTCACTGCCTCCCATTCAGAAAAAACCACCTGCCACACCCTGCCAAACGCCAAATCCTCGCTGCCCGGCTACCCTAGGATGGTTCCACGCCAAAGGTTTGGAGCGAACCCCATGACATACAAACACCCATTGCTATTCAAGGCCCTGTGCTACGTCGACGGCCATTGGGTCCACAGCGACAGCGGCCACAGCGTCGCGGTGCATAACCCGGGCAACCAGCAATTGATTGGTCATGTACCCCTGCTCGACCAACCGCAAATCACCGCCGCAGTCGACGCCGCACACCGCGCCTTTGCCAACTGGCGCAAACAGAGCCTCGACGCCCGCGCCACGATCCTGCGACGCTGGGCAAGCTTGATCCTCGAACACCAGGAAGACCTGGCCCGGATTCTCAGCCAGGAACAAGGCAAACCCTTGGCTGAGTCCCGTGGCGAAATCGCCTATGCCGCCAGTTTCATCCCCTGGTTCGCCGAGGAAGCCCGGCGCCTGTATGGCCAGAACATTCCCAGCCACATCCCTGGCGCCCATCTGGGCACGCTCAAGGAGCCCGTGGGCGTCTGCGCGCTGCTGACGCCTTGGAACTTCCCTTCGGCCATGATCACCCGCAAAGCCGCCGCCGCGTTGGCCGCCGGTTGCACGGTGGTGATCAAACCGGCCCATGAAACCCCTTATTCAGCCCTGGCCCTGGCGCAACTGGCCGAAGAGGCAGGCTTTCCGGCGGGGGTGTTCAACGTCGTGTTGGGTGAACCGCAGATGGCCATGCAAACCCTGGTGCAGGACAGCCGCGTACGCTCCGTCAGCTTCACCGGCTCCACCCGGGTCGGCAAGCTGGTGCTGCAAGCGGCGGCCCGGGACGTGAAAAAGGTTGCACTGGAACTGGGCGGCAATGCGCCGTTTATTGTCTGCGCCGATGCTGACCTGGAGCTGGCGGTGAAAGTCGCCGTGGAGGCTAAATTCCAGACCTCCGGCCAGGACTGCTGCGCGGCCAACCGAATCATGGTTGAGCGTTCGATTTATCCGGCCTTTCTCAGCCGCTTTGCCGCCGCAGTGCGGGAACTGCGGGTCGGCCCGGCGCTGCTCGGTGAGCAGGAGCAAGACGTCGACGTCGGCCCGCTGATGCACCAGGCCTCCTTCGATGTGACCGCCGAGCGCGTAGCCGACGCCTTGCACCTGGGCGCCCAACGTCTGGTGGGTGGCGAGGCCCATGCCTTGGGCGGCCTGTTCTACCAGCCCACGGTGTTGGCCGATGTCACGCCACAGATGCGCATCTACCGCGAGGAAAACTTTGCCCCGATCGCCGGGGTGATGCCGTTCGACAGCATCGAGCAGGCCATCGAACTGGCCAACGACACCGAATACGGCCTGGCGGCCTATATTTGTTCCAACCGCCTGGACCTGATCTACCCGCTGATCCGCCGCCTTGATCACGCGATGGTGGCCGTCAACGGCGTCAAATTCACCGGCCATCCGATTCCCTTCGGCGGCATGAAAGCCTCGGGCCTGGGCCGTGAAGGCGGCACCGAAGGCTTCGACGCCTTTGTTGAAACCAAATACTTTTGCCTGCACCACCAAGGCCAGTTCTAAGGAGACCCACCATGAGCCACGACCTCGAAACCCTGTTCGAACAAGACCGCGCGCACTTCATGCACCCGTCGACCCACGCCCATGATCACGCCAGCGGGGCACTCAAGGGGCGCATCATCAAAAGTGCTTCCGGCATTCGTATCCGCGACCACGAAGGTCGCGAGTTCATCGACGCCTTCGCCGGGCTGTACTGCGTCAACATCGGCTACGGCCGCACTGAAGTCGCCGATGCCATCTACAAACAAGCCAAGGAGCTGGCCTACTACCACACCTACGTCGGCCACTCGAGCGAAGCCATCATCGAACTGTCCAGCCGCATCATGGACTGGGCACCCGAAGGCATGAAAAAGGTCTACTACGGCCTGTCCGGCTCCGACGCCAATGAAACCCAGATCAAACTGGTGCGCTACTACAACAACGTCCTCGGCCGCCCGCAGAAAAAGAAAATTATCTCCCGCGACCGTGGCTACCACGGCTCAGGCATCATGACCGGCAGCCTCACGGGCCTTGCCGCGTTCCACCAACATTTCGACCTGCCCGAGCAAGGCATCAAACATACCGTCTGCCCTCACTGGTACCGCAAGGCCCCGGCCGGTATGGATGAAGCGAGCTTCGTGCGCCACTGCGCCGATGAACTGGAAAAAATGATCCTCGCCGAAGGCCCTGACACCGTCGCAGCCTTCATCGGCGAACCGTTGATGGGCACCGGCGGCATCATCGTTCCTCCGGCGGGCTACTGGGCGGCAATCCAGGCCGTGCTGAATAAATACGACGTGTTGTTGATCGCCGACGAAGTGGTCTGCGCTTTCGGTCGCCTGGGCTCGAAAATGGGCAGCCAGCGCTACGGCATGCGCCCGGACCTGATCACCACCGCCAAAGGCCTGACCAGCGCTTATGCACCTTTGTCTGCGGTGATCATTGGCGAAAAAGTCTGGAGCGTGATCGAAAAAGCCTCCACCGCCGAAGGCGCCATGGGCCACGGCTGGACCTATTCCGGGCACCCGATCTGCGCGGCGGCGGCCCTGGCCAACCTCGACATCCTCGAGCGGGAAAACCTCACCGCCAATGCCGACCAAGTCGGCAACTACCTCAACCGCCGCCTGCGCGAAACCCTCGAAGGTCACCCATTGGTAGGCGAAGTGCGCGGCGACGGCATGCTCGCCGCCGTCGAGTTCATGGCCGACCGCGAACAGCGCACCCCGTTCGACGCGGCCTTGAAAGTCGGCCCGAAAGTCTCCGCCGCCTGCCTGGAACGCGGCATGATCGCCCGGGCCATGCCCCACGGCGACATCCTCGGCTTCGCCCCGCCGCTGATACTGACCGAGGCAGAGGCAGACCTGATCGTCGACATCACTAAAGATGCGGTCGATCAGGTGGCGAGTGAAGTGCTGGGCTGAGTAATTGCTTTTCAGTGCAGGAATGGGTTTGCCGGCGATAGTGGGGGGGCTATCATCGACTGACCCATCGCTATCGCCGGCAAAAAAGCGGTCTCTCACGACGTCCCGGGCAACACAGAAGCAAGAACGCCTGTGAACGGTGGCCTCTAACAAACCGACCATTTTTTGCGCGATATTGAATATCTCCCTTCCTTTTTGGAAAGGCTTTTCTGTCAACACAATCAAGTCTGATTGTGACCCTCTACAAATCGATCCGCCCTCTCACTCCAGTCGACTCCCTTCCTGTGGCAGCTGCCAAAATACCTATTCACCCACGCATGGGTATTGCCAGTGCGTTGTCCTGACTTTCGTGGCAATAACACGCTACTCCGGCTCGATCGGCCACCTTTCGAGGTACGATCCGTTGTATACCTTTATGGCATAACTGTAAGGCCGCTAGGCCGTCTGGTGATGGGTGGGTTTGCTGTTTAGAGTGGTTGCTACAGACGGGTGTCCTACCCCTCCCTAGACCTATCAGCGACAGCAGGCGGAGTGCGGGGAAATCCTGCGCAGACTCGGGCCGAAGCGGTATTCGAGTTGTCCGTCCTCAACGGAGTAATAAAAGTGAAGAAAGGCGATTGGCGGGTATCTTTGGCTGGCGAATGCATGGTGAGTCGCCGGTTCTCCATGCATGACGAGCCGGAATTCATTGAAATGTGGAAGTTGATGCAGGATTGCGATGTGTCCTATGGGCACCTCGAAATGAATTTTGCAAATCCTGAAGAATTGAAATGGCCAGCGCGTGGTCAGGGAATCGGATCATTCATGATGTCCGATCCGGAAGTCGCCAGCGATCTAAAATGGGCTGGGTTCGACATCATGTCGACAGCTCATAACCACACTTTCGATTTCGGGGCCGAGGGACTTGTTGCCACGAAGAAGCATATGCGGGAGGCGGGTATCGTCACCGCTGGCTCAGGTACCGATTTGGAGCGTGCCACGGAGCCGGGTTATGTAGAAACCAAAAGTGGCCGCGTTTCGCTGGTTTCCACTTCATCAGGCAACCAACACTTCATGTGGGCCAACCACGCCAAGGGTTCTCTGATGGCGCGGCCAGGGGTGAATCCGCAGCGTCTGAAATTTGAATTTGTGGTCGATCCAGTGACCATGAAGAATCTCAAGGATTTTGCCAGCAAGTTCGGGATAGTCAAAAAGCCAAAGCATGGGCCGGAGGGTGCATTCGGTTTCCTGATCCCCGCCGCACAGCAGTGGGGTGATCCGGAATGCTTCATCGAAGGTGATGAATGCAAGATCATCTCAAAATGTGATGAGCGTGATCTTGCACGGAATATGCGGGCGATCGAGGAAGCCAAATGCATGTCCGACCTAGTCATCGTGGCTCATCACTTTTCCGTTTCTGATGGCCCCCGAGGCGACACACCGCCCCGTTTTGTCGAAGAGTTCGCTCATGCGGCCATTGATGGCGGCGCGGATATCTATGTCGGGCACGGCTGGCACCGCACCCTCGGTATTGAGATCTACAAGGGTAAGCCGATTGTTTATGGCATCGGCAATTTCTGGGCGAATTCGGAATTTCTGCAGCGTGTGCCTTATGACAGCTATGACGCATGGGGTCATGATGTGGACAAGCTTTACACATTGCACCCTGCACTTCACCCGCTGCATCCGGGCCTGGATACCTCTGACGAAACCTGGTGGGGCTCCTGCCTGCTCAAGGTCGAGATGACCGACGGCAAGCTGAGCAAGTTATACCTGCACCCGGTTGAAATGGGTCGGGAGTCAATCTCCGGCGCACCCTTGCATCGCCGCACAGGCAATGGAGAACACCCACTGACTGAAGGGCGTCCGATGCTGGCCAAAGGCGAAAACGCGGTACGCATACTTAAACGATATAAGGAACTGTCAGAGCCTTACGGCACGCGCATCGAAATCCTCGACGGTGTAGGAGTCATCGACGTTTCCAAACACTAGTGTAACTGCCTCGAATCCTGAGAGCGCCCAAGGGTTCGGGGCATTGGCCATTGAAATGCCCGAGTATCGAAGGATAAAAACAATGTTACCTGCATCTGGCAACTTACCCTCGTTGGCGAATATACCCTCTTTACAATCTGCAAATACTGGCGGAACTGTAGCTGCGGCCACTAAAAAAACACTGCTGATGGTGAAAGATTTATATGTTTCCTTTCCCACTAAAGGCGCAGAAAAAGCCACGGTTGTGAACGGCCTGAGCTATGAAATCAGCGAGGGCGAAACGTTAGGTGTGGTCGGCGAGTCTGGCTGTGGCAAGACGATGACATCGCTCTCTCTGATGGGGCTCGTGCCAGGAAGAGGGGAGGTGACCGGGGAGATCAACTTCAATGGCCGCAACCTTCTGGAGCAAACCGAAAAACAATGGCGGGAAGTGCGTGGTCGTGACCTCGCAATGATCTTCCAAGAGCCGATGTCGGCGATGAACCCCGTGATGACGGTGGGTCAGCAGATCGCAGAGGTGCTTCAGGTACACGAAGGGCTAAGCAAGCGCTCAGGCGTTGACCGTGCTGTGGAGCTCCTCACGGCTGTTGGTATCCCTTCACCACTGCGTCGTGCGAGAGACTATCCGCATCAGTTGTCAGGAGGGATGCGTCAACGCGCAATGATTGCCATGGCGCTGGCGTGTCGGCCGAAGCTACTGGTCGCAGATGAACCGACCACCGCACTGGATGTAACCATTCAGGCGCAGATACTTGATTTGATCCTTGAACTTCAAGAAGACACGGGCATGGCGGTGCAGTTCATCACGCACAACCTTGCGGTGGTGTCTGAACTCGCACATCGCATCCTGGTGATGTATGCAGGGCGAGGCGTCGAATACGCAACCTCCGAACAAATTTTTGATAATCCGCTCCATCCCTATACCCGTGGCCTGATCGAGACCCTGCCGGACCCGGATAAAAAGGTCGAGCGGCTTCACGTGATCCAGGGAAGCCTGCGTGTCCAGTCAAGGCAGGGTTGTCGGTTCGCACCGCGTTGTACGTTAGCGACTGACGAGTGCCGGGTTATCGAACCGCCGATGCTTGAGGTTGAACCCAACCATTATGTCGCCTGCCTGAAGGTTGCCCCATGAAGCCACTTCTCGAAATCGACAGCGTCAGTGTTCAATTCAAGATGCGCGGTCAAATGTTCAAACAAGGACCGACCCTCCGGGCCTTGGATAATGTCAGCCTGACGCTCAACCGGGGTGAAACACTGGCCATCGTCGGTGAGAGCGGCTCGGGTAAAAGCACCCTTGGTTACGCGGTTGCAGGTCTGCGGCCACCAACCTCCGGTTCGATCAGGATCACCCCGCAAAGGGAACGCAAGGATGGGCGCGATCCCGTCCAGGTCATTTTTCAAGACCCGTTCTCTGCGCTCGACCCACGAATGACCGTCGAGGATATCGTCGGTGAGCCGTTACGCTTGAGCGAGATTGCAATCGCCCGTGGCGAACGCCGCGAGCTTGTGGCCGATGTTCTCGAACAGGTAGGTATGCCGTCCGATGCGGTCAGCCGCTACCCGCACCAGTTCTCGGGCGGCCAACGGCAGCGCATCGCCATTGCGCGAGCACTGATCGGCGACCCGGAATTGATTGTTTGCGATGAGCCACTCTCAGCGCTTGATGTGTCGATTCAGTCGAAGATTCTTAACCTGCTGGACGACATTCGTACCGAGCACGGGATCAGTTATTTCTTCATCAGTCACGACTTCGGTGTCGTGCGTCATCTTGCTGATCGTGTGGCCGTGCTCTATCTGGGGCAGATCATGGAAGTGGCGTCTGCGGACGATATTTTTGCTTCTCCGAGTCATCCCTATACCCAAGCGCTATTTGAAGCGGTGCCGCGCATTGGTCGGGGCCGGCGCGTGAGAGGCCAGGTACTCAAAGGTGAAATACCAACGCCACTGAACCCGCCTTCAGGATGTGTTTTTCACACCCGCTGTCCACGTGCCACGTTGTTGTGTTCGACCGAGCGTCCCAAGCTCGAGCCGGCACCCGGTCGGGCCGATCAGCTTGCTGCTTGTCACTATAAGGATTGAACAGATGCTTAAGTACTCCATTTCACGTCTCGCACAGGCCGTGCTGGTTGTATGCGTCATGTCCTTCATTTTGTTTGTGGTCATCGGCCTGATGCCTGGCGACCCGCTGGAGGCCATGTTCGAAGGCAACCCGTCAATGACCCCTGAACTCATGGCGCAGATGCGCGAACTTTATGGGGTTGATCAGCCACTGGTAGTGCGCTACGGAAACTGGGTTGCTGCTGCAGTGCAGGGCGACCTGGGCTATTCCAGTCTCTACTTTCGTCCGGTATTTGCCGTGCTTCTACCCGCCATGCTTCAGACGGCGAAACTGCTTGGCCTGACGCTATTGTTCTCCGTGCCTCTGGCGATGATTCTCGGTACGCTCGCCGCACGCAAACCGAACGGATTTATCGACTCGGTGATCGGGGTGTTTTCTTTTGCCGCGATTTCGCTGCCTAACTTCTGGGTAGCCCTTCTACTGATCATCCTTTTTTCTGTGAATCTTGGATGGTTTCCGGCTTCGGGCACTCCGTTGAGCAATGACGTGTCCTTCTGGGTCAAGCTGCAGCATATGGTCTTGCCCGTCACTGTGATGGTGATGTTTCACGTGGGGCCGTTGATCCGCTATGTACGAGCGTCAATGATCGAGACACTCTCGGCTGATTTCGTCCGTACCGCCCGCGCCAAGGGATTAACAGAAAAAGCGGTGTTGGTACGGCACGCTTTGCGCAATGCGTTGATACCTATGGTGACCGCGCTGGCATTGGGTTTTGGTCATCTGTTCTCCGGCGCCCTGGTGATTGAAACCATCTTTGGCATGTTCGGTATGGGCAAGATGATTTTTGACGCCATTAGCAATGTCGACTTCAACCTTGCGCTTATTGGCCTGCTTCTGGCGATCATTGTTGTACTCATTTCAAACTTCATCGCTGATCTTGCGTATGCCGTTCTTGATCCGAGAATCACATTATGACTACTTTGACCGACGCTCCAATTATTCAACGGGCGGCACTTCCTCCGGCACAGACTATCTGGCGTTTGCGATTTGACAAGTTTCGTAACCACCGCCTGGCAACGTATTCGTTAGCCGTGTTGGGGCTACTTATTTTCATGTGCCTCATGGCTTGGCCGCTGAGCCAGTACCTCGGTATCGATCCGAACAGGACCAACCTGCTGGCTCGCTTTCAAGGCTCTTCGGCACAGCACTGGCTGGGTACGGATGGCTTGGGAAGAGATGTGCTGATCCGCCTGTTATACGGTGGCCAGGTGTCCATCGCCGTGGGGCTTGTGGCGACCGGCTTGATGTCGATCCTGGGTATCGCCATCGGGGCATTGGCGGGCTTTTTAGGTGGCCGTGTAGACAGCGTTCTTATGCGTATAACGGACGTACTCGTGGCACTTCCTATCATCCCACTTCTGATCGTGCTGGGTTCTATTGACCTTACGAAGCTGGGGCTGACGGAAGAGGCGGCCAATTCTCCTCTCTTCATCTTCCTGCGAATGGTGATCTTCATTGCTTTGGTCGACTGGCCGACGATGGCCCGGATCGCCCGTGCGGGTACGATCCAGATGCGTGACCGTGATTATGTTCGCGCAGCAACTGTCAGCGGAGCAGGGCGCTTCTACAACGTCTTCATACATGTACTGCCCAATATCTCTACTCAGCTCATTGTTGCAGCAACGCTGACGGTGGGGCGCATCATCTTGCTTGAATCCACGCTTAGCTTTCTCGGTTTCGGGATCGTTCCACCCACGTCGACCTGGGGCAATATGCTGACTAATGCCCAAGAGCTCATTACATCAGCGCCACTGCTGGCGGTTTATCCTGGTCTTTTGATTTTTGTCACGGTGATGTCCGTCAACTTTGTTGGTGACGGTGTGCGGTACGCTTTTGATCCGAGAGCAGAAAAGGAGTGAAAAACTTCTTAATTACAATAATAAAGGAAACTCTTAATGAACACATTTTTAGCGTTGGCGGTAATGAGCGTCATGGGTATTACAGTGTCGGCAAGTACACACGTGTACGCACAGCCCGATAAAAAACAGCTCGTGGTCGGCCAGTTGCAATTCCTGACTAACTTTCATCCCCTCATTCAAGTGAATAACACCAAGCGCTTGCAGATAAACTATGGCCTGCTTCCGCTCACCGCGTTTAATTGGAATGCCGACAACGAGTGCATCCTGTGTGAGGAAGTACCCACGCTCGAAAATGGACTGGCAAAGATCGTTGCCAATGCCGATGGCACTCAAGGCATGCGCGTACAGTTTGCGCTCAAGAAGAACTTGGCATGGGGTGACGGCAAGCCGGTCACTTCAAAGGATGTGGCGTTTACGCTCAAGATGGCCAACGATCCGAATATCGGCTTTTCCGAGTTCAATCCGTGGGTGAGAGCCAAGAGTATCGAAATCGTGGATGAGCGTACGTTCGTATTGATCCTTCCTAAAGTGACACCCGGTTTTGCGTCCTGGGACCAGATCCTCCCGGAGCATTTGGAAGGTCCGATCTATTCCGCGAATGGCACCAGCGAAAGCTACGTGAAACAAACCCTCTACAACACGGATCCGACCAACCCAGGTCTGTGGAATGGCCCGTTCGTACTCTCTGAATACCGCACGGGAACCCGAATAACCTGGACACCCAACGCCTATTGGCCAGGTGAAAAACCAAAGCTGGAAAAAATTACGCTGACTTATCGTAATAACTCTTCGGCGTTAATACAGAACCTGCTCTCCGGTGAGATTGATGCTGTACCGGTAAGCCCTGGTGGTATCAGCTTTGGTCAGATGCTCGATGTACGCAAGCAACGCGCTGATCTAAACTTTCAGACTACCGCGGGCACCAACCTAGAGCGAATCGCGCTCAATCTCGATAACCCGATTATCGCTGACGTAAGGGTTCGCAAGGCGTTGTTGATGGGAATAAACCGTGAAGCAATCACCCAAGCGCTCTTCGATGGGCAGCAGACGGTTGCGCACAGTCTTCTGTCAGACACCAACCCGCTTTTCAACCAAGCCATTCCCCGCCATGGGCACGATTCAGACGCTGCGATGAAGTTGTTGTCAGACGCAGGCTGGAGCCCGGCCAAGGATGGTATCTGTACAAATAAGAAAGGCGACCGTCTGGCCATTGATTTAACCACCACTGCGGGCAATCAGACCCGCGAGCAGATTGCACTGGTGATCCAGGATCAGCTCAAGCAAATATGCATTGAGGTTAAACCCCGATTTCTGCCCCTTCAAAAGTACAACGGTGAAGTGTCTCGGCACCGCGAGTTTACCGGCATGATCATGTCTTCAATTCGTTTTTCGCCTTCAACTTCACCACGTATTGCACTTGGCTCGGATCGAATTCCCTCCGAGGGTAACAGCTGGGTCGGTAATAATTTCTCCGGCTATTCGAGTGCCAAGATGGACGGTGCGCTGGATAAATTTCAGTCTGCATTGTCGGCCGAAGAGAAAAAATCTGCATGGGCTGATATTCAGGCGACCTTTGCTGAAGACCTTCCGATGCTACCGCTTTATTTTTATTCGGAAGCCTATGTAACCGTGCCAGGGCTAAAAGGGTTTGAGCAGAACACCTTCGACCCGCTGATGATCTGGTCGAAAAACTGGTATCGCGAGTAAACCGAGACAGCAATCGCAGGTATAGGCGGGCCCTTCGGTGCCCGTCCTTCGCTCTTTCAAGGAAACTCACATGAAGATTGCCCTGCTTGATGATTATCTGGGCCTCGCTGCCACGCTTGTAGATTGGTCTCCAGTCACATCCCGCGCCACTTTAGAGGTCATTGATCGTCCCTTACCGGATGTAGAAACTGCCGCCGCTGCACTGGCAGGCTATGACATTCTGTGTACCTTACGCGAGCGAACCTCTTTCCCTGGAGAGTTGATCAAGAAACTTCCCAAGCTGCGCTACCTCTGCGTAACCGGCAAACGCTATGACACGGTCGATGTCGCGACCGCTGCGATGCAGGGGGTGGTGGTTTCAAATACGCCTGTGTCTGGCGCTGGCGCGGGAGCAGTGGCCGAACTGACGTGGGGGCTTATTCTCTCCCTCGCGCGTAACATCGCCTTTGAGGACCGTCACATGCGCCAAGGGGAATGGCAGCATGGCGCAGGTTACACACTGCGCGGCAAGACGCTTGGTGTGGTCGGCCTTGGCGGACTGGGGCGCGATGTCGCCCGGATCGGGCAAGCCTTCGGTATGCAGGTCCAGGCCTGGTCGCCTAACCTCACCGACGCGCGCGCCGAGGAGGCCGGAGTTACCCGCGTCTCCAAACACGATCTGTTTGCCACCTCCGATGTGGTCAGTTTGCACCTTGCGTTGGCCGACTCCACGCGTGGGATCGTGGACAAGGCCGCGATTGATGCAATGAAGCCCTCGGCATGGTTGGTGAACACCGCACGTGCTTGCCTGCTGGACGAACATGCGTTGATTGATGCACTCAAGCAAGAGCGGATTCAAGGTGCGGGGCTCGATGTTTATTCCGTCGAGCCGCTGCCTGAAGATCACATCCTGCGCAGCCTCCCGAATGTAGTGCTCACTCCGCACCTGGGCTATTTCACGCAGGAAATGCTGACGGCTTACTACACATATGCGGTTGAGAACATCACCGCTTTTCTGGATGGAAAGCCGATCAGGGTAGTGTCTTAAGAATGCGAGGGGAGGGGTTGCCCGCACCGCTTCGTGTACTGTTTCATGGGCAGTTCGGTTTGTTTGTAGGTGGAAATACCCTCACTTTAACCGGCACATGGATGCAGCGGATTGCCTCTGGCTGGCTGGTGTGGCACTGGACTGGCTCGGTTTTCTGGCTTGGCATGCTGGCGGTTGGCGATTTATTACCCGTGGTTGTCATTGGGCCTTTGGCGGGGGTTGCGGCAGATCGTTGGGACCGGCTCAAACAGAACAAGATAGCTCAGGTCTTGTCTGCCTTTTTAGCTCTGGCATTAGCTGTGCTGTTGTTGTTTGACCGGCTCAATATCACTAGTCTTTTGATTCTTGCCACCTTGCAAGGCACGTTAGTTGCCGCAGTCCAACCTGCGCGTCTGGCAATGATCCAGGAAATGGTTCCTCGCGAAGATATGAGTGCTGCCGTAGCGATCAACTCGGTAAATGTGAATCTTGCGCGGCTGTTAGGGCCAGCCGTTGCAGGGTTGATGATAGTTTATCTCGATATCATCTGGGTTTTTGTGCTCAACGCACTCTTCACTCTGTTATTCGTGGTTATTCTCGGTCAGTTAAAGCTCGTTCCTCGCGTCATTCACCCGACGCAGAGTAATTTCCTGACCCTCATGCGCGAGGGCTTCACGTATGCACTGCGTACGCCCGCCATGAGGGTTGTTCTATGCGCACTGCTTGTAGGTGGGATTGCGGTACGTTCCATGCTTGAACTTCTTCCCGCTGTAGCGGCGCAGACGTTTCTGGATACAACCACTGGCCTTGCTGTTCTCACAGGAGCAGCAGCAGTGGGAGCAATAGTCTCAGGGCTAACGGCGCGTAGTGGACAGTCGCTGAACTCAATTCTTTTATGGTGGGCGCTGGGAGCCATTGCTGCCTGTGCCCTTACATCTGCCCCTTATGCATTCCTTGCTGTTGCTGCTGCCACTATCCTGGGCGCATCGATCACTCGAGGCATGGTAGGCACTCAAACCATTGTTCAACTCGCTACCCCCGACGCGCTGCGCGGGCGGGTGCTTAGCATCCATGGCCTGATTGCTCGTGGTAGCCCTGCGCTTGGCGCGCTGCCTATTGGCTATGCTGCCGACATTATTGGGCTACCGTCGACGGTTATGGTGGCGTCGAGTCTGCTCCTGGTCATTACCGCGGCGCTATTAATAGGAGGGCGAAGTGTGCAGTTGCATCTGTAACACTCAGTTGCTCAGGGCTTGAGTATATTCATGCACAGGTCGTGCAATAGTCGGAATGCCGCATCATGAAGTCGGTTGTTGAGCCGGCGTGCACGCAGCACAATCTGGACTTTAAGTCCTATTTCCGGCTCGACAATTTTACGCAAACGCATCCCTTGATCTGCCGTTCCCACTGTCCGCAGTGAGCGCAATGTGGCCACGGTTTTTCCTTTCCCAGCACGCACCTGAACAAATGTCGTGTCGAGGGAATCAATTTCGCTGTCCAAAAGCAACTTGCGTCCATTGCGAGACAACGCATTTTCAAGCAGTTCGCGGACACGGTTCGGTCGGCTGGTAATGATTAAAGAGTGTTCAGCCAGTTCGGATAGCGGGATATCTGGCCCTATCTCATTTTCTGCTTTTCCCGGCAATTGTTCATAAAGATGAAGCTTTTCTTCAAACAGTTCATGGGTCTCTAACATTGGTGAGTTAGGGGCATCAAATAGTACGGCCATATCGACTCGCCCAGACAGGATCCATTCCTGAATCTGGGTGGAACGGCCGTTGAGAATGTGCACTTTAGCTTCCGGAAGTTGCGCAGACAGTGTGCTGATCAGTTTCGTCGCGATCGCTGCAGACAATGAACTGGGCATTCCGATTGCCAACGACCCCTCTCTTCCCAGACGCGCATTTTCCATGTCTTCGCTTGCTCGTTCGAAGACCTGCAAAATCGTACGCGCATGGTTTAAAAGCCGCTCTCCCGCCAGGGTCGGGGTCACGCCACGTCCGTTACGTACGAGCAGACGTTGTTTGAGTTCTATCTCAAGCCCGGTTATCTGGCGGCTAAGTGCGGGTTGTGCAATATGCAAAAAAACCGCCGCACGGCTGATGCTGCCCTTCTCAACAACGTTAACGAAATAATTAAGTTGACGAATATCCATCCATTAACTCCCCATGCTGTTTTGTTATATCTGTTAGGTGGGTATCGCTCATTGTAATAGGTTTCACTGCTATGTACATTCAAATACACCCAGCGAGGAGACTAGCTAAATGCCTGACGCGATAGATTTCCCCATGCGTGTATGGGAATGCATTCTCTGCGGTTGGCGCTATGACGAGGCACAGGGTGATCCAGATGGCAGCATTGCCGCGGGTACCCGCTGGGAAGACATTCCTCAGGACTGGTCTTGCCCTGAATGCGCCGCGCAGAAATCCGATTTCGAGATGGTGGTTATTTAATGGATACCTTTGGTGCATACCCTCAGTCGGTCGTGATCGTTGGAGCCTCTCATGCAGGGGTCGCTGCTGCGACGGAGCTGCGCAATGCCGGTTACGAAAGCGAGATTATTCTCGTCGGCGAGGAGGAGGGCATGCCCTATCACCGGCCGCATCTCTCGAAAGACTGTCTTGCCGGGGAAATGCCGGCACCCAAGCCGATCCGGCCTGAAAGTTTCTATGACGAGCGCATGATCACTTTGCGTCTTGGCACATGCGTTACCGGTATAGATCGCCGGGCGAAAACGCTTTTCCTGGCCGAAGGTGGCAGGCTTTCCTATGGCGTCCTGATCCTTGCAACGGGTGCGAGCGCTCGTAGTTTGCCCGCTGTCCTTCAGGGGGCTGAAAGAGCCGCTATCTTGCGCGACAAAAGCGATTGGGAGGCCCTTTCGAACGCCCTCCTTGATAAAGCTTCTCTAGCGGTTATCGGGGGCGGCTTGATTGGGCTCGAAGTGGCTGCCGCCGCTCGAGAAAGAGGGTTGTCCGTGACCGTAGTCGAGGCCGCTCCGAGGCTCATGATGCGAACCCTCTATCCAGAGATCGCTGCCTACGTACTGGGCGAGCATCGTCACAAAGGTATCGATATTCGCCTGGGTGTAACCGTCGCCGGAGTGACAGAACAAGGCCTGACCCTGGGCGATGGTTCAAAGGTCGATGCCGATCTGGTGCTCTCCTCTGTTGGTAGTGAGCCGCGCACGGATCTTGCCACTGCAGCGGGCCTGCCATGTAGCAACGGGGTCGACACCGATGCCTGCGGACGAACTGCCGATCCGTCGATTTTTGCCATCGGGGACTGCGCCCATTGGGACCATCAAGGCGCATCCACTCGTCACGAGAGCGTTGCCGCGACACAGTTCCAGGCGCGAGCTATTGCGGCGGCGCTCACCGGTAAGTCGGCCCCTGTGCAAATACCGTTTCGCCTGTGGTCGTTCCAGGGAAAGCTGCGCCTGCAGATGAGCGGTCAGGTGCTGCCGGATGCCGAAACCCGGATCGAACAGTTGGAGGAAAACAGCTTCCTCCTTCGAGCTTTTCAAGACGGCAATCTGATCGCCATACAGGCGTTAAACGCCCCGCGTTCCTTCATCGCCGCAATAGGGGAATTGGAGTCGGGCCTGACAGACCGCATGACGGCATAACGCCTGCCGCCGCTACCAATCCTGGAGAGAGATATGCAAGCTATTCATTATGCAGAGAAAGAACCTGATCGTTTTAAGCGGGGACGTGGTTGGAAGGTGAATCTCTTTGGCCAGAACTCCGATGTTCCTGCCAAGGACCTGCAGGCGTTTCGTATAGACATGAGTGCAAACATGCAACTCGACGGCCACTTCCATATCGTCGATCAGTTTCAGATATTCATCGCCGGTAGCGGTACGATTGGTCGCCACAATGCCTCTATGGTCACGGCTCACTATGCCGATCACCACACTGGCTACGGACCATTGATCGCAGGTGATCAAGGTATGTCTTATCTAACGTTGCGCTCGAAGACGGATGCCGGACTTGTAAAACTTTCGACGCCCAACGTGCGGGAGCAACTCAAACCTACGAAGCGTCGCCACCGCGTGTCCTCTCACGTAGTTCTGTCAATTCCGCCGGTTTTGGCCCATATCGAAGCACCGATCATCCACACCGTCATGGAGGAAAAAGACGGCGATGATGGGATGACCGTTAAGGTCGTTCGCCTTGGGGCGAATATGGAGACATCAGCCCCGGCCCCTGCAAACACGGGTGGTTATTACATCATCGTAATGAATGGCTCGATTGTGCATCAGGGCGATGCATACGAGCCCTGGTCACTGCTCTGGGTCTGCCACGACGATGAGGCGCCGATGCTCAGGTCAGGAGAAAAAGGTGCCGAAGTGATGATCTCCGTTTTTCCGTACTGGGATGAGTGGATGCGAAACCTGGGGGAAGAATGAGACGGGTCACTGATCAATTACGCCGCAACTTCGCCCCTACGGGCACCCTGCGGGTGGCACTCAATCATGGCAACCGCGTTCTGGTTTCACGCGATGAGGCAGGGCGTGCGAAAGGTATCACCGTTGATATTGCCCATGCACTGGCCGAAAGGCTGGAGTTGCCGCTCACCTTTGTGGAAAAGGAGCGTGCTATCGATGTTTCATCGATCGCTTCGCACGATATCTATGACATCTGTTTCCTTGCCGTCGATCTTGAGCGGGCCCGGACGATCGACTTTTCCCAGCCGTATATCCGCATCGAGGGAAGTTACCTTGTTGCCCCGCTTTGTGGAACGACAGATGCCAGGACGCTGGTATCAGAAGGGCATAAGGTCGGTACGGTCGAGGGCAGCGCTTATACGCTAGATCTATCGCGCAAGGCGGGGGCGGAAAACCTGGTGCTCTATCCCGATATCGATACTGCGCTCAAGTGCATGGACCGGGATGAGGTAGCCGCAATTGCCGGGATCAGGAATGTAATGGAAGTACAAGCCTGCATGCGCAAGGGTGCGCGTGTCGTTGAACCTCCGTTCATGGAAATCCTTCAGGCCATCGGTACGCCTGTTGGCCGTTCGGAAGCGGCGCAATACCTCACCGAGTTCGTCACCGACATGGCTCGTTCCGGGCGGACTGGGGAAATTCTCGAGCACCACGGAATCTCTGCTAGTTGCGTGGTGGGACCAACTTGAAGTTGTTGTAATACTTCAGCCAGGCAATATCATCTTCTAATGAAGGGTTGATAAGTGCGGTTGTTCATCTCTTACGGTTGATCAAGCTTTATGTCTGCCTGTAACACAATTTCGTTCTGGGATAGACAGCCTGTTGGGGTTTTTGTGTCTTGAATAAGGCAGGCTATTTACCCTTTTTCTTATTTTAACTATCAATAGGCTTGGTGGTGGGTCGGCGCATTAATTATTCATGTCAGTGATCTGGCGGGAGTAGTTGTGCGTAAAAAGCGGTAATTAAACAAGAAGAGGTGAGGGCTGAGGTGCCAAACGACAAAAGTAAGCTGTGTTGATTTTGCGATTTCGAAGCTCGGAAACAAAACACTAACATCAAAATAAAAATAAGGAATTTATTGTGCGTAGCTACAAAAACAATTCATATGTTAGGCCGGTCAGGTTGTTGCTTTCCGTTATGTTGGTCGTGCCCGCGCTGGTACATGCATCCGAAACGAGCATTGCGTTCAGGTATGAACGAAGCTTCAAAGAAAATAAGTACTATCAGCCAGAAATGGAGCTTGCCCATAAATTTGATAACGGCCTGGCAGTTAATGCTCTTCAAAAGCGCCGGGAGACCGAGTCGACGAAGGACCGTGGATACCGAATCCAGGAAACAACAGTGGGTGTGGCCTACGGCTTTCCATTAGGCGGTAACAAGAACTTAACGTTGACGCCGAAGCTTGAATATCAATGGAAGAGCCACAAGGAAATAGTCCGACCTTCGCTAAAGCTCTATTATAAAATAGATAGCACGTGGGGGGTGGGGGCTCGTTATCGTTATGAGTACCAGTCTTATAATGGTAGTGGCGAAAATAAGTCGCGCGTTAGCCGTTATGACCTGTATGTGGATTACAATGTTACCGATAAGCTCAAGCTGAGTTATGATCCGAGCTACCATAACGTGTCCGGAACCACGGGTGGCACTTTTCATACGGATGAATATTATAAGTTTGAGCATTGGTTGGGTGCCAGCTACAAGGTTAATGCTGGAAACACTGTCGGTATCATCTATAAGTGGAAGGAAAAGAATAGCGAGACGTCAAAATGGAATCCGGATGATCATGACACTCTCGTTCAAGTGTCTTACGTTCATAGGTTTTAGCTGTTAGCACTTTCGATAAGTTGATTATATGCCGAGGTCGTGTTGCCCTGAGCTGTTTCATGGGCAGTATTTAAGTGTTTCCGACGGTATTGTGATTGGGGCCTAGGTTCATCCCCTGCTCTAGAGCAAATTCTTCAATAGGCCGATATCGGGCGAAACGCTTGGTTGTTGATGGGGCCGTTCGCGGTCCTACTTTAGATAGGCATTTGTTCTGGAGACGTATACATGGCACGCATCATTGGCGGTATTGCCGTATCACACACGCCCACCATCGGCTTCGCGGTCGACCATGATAAACAGAGCGAAGCTGCCTGGGCGCCGATCTTCGCCAGTTTTGAGCCGATCAAAAACTGGCTTGAGCAGAACAAGCCGGACGTGCTGTTCTACATTTTCAATGACCATGTGACATCATTTTTTTTCGACCACTATTCAGCCTTCGCTCTGGGCGTCGATGACCATTACGACGTTGCTGATGAAGGCGGCGGCAAGCGCGACTTGCCGGCCATTGGTGGGCACGCAGCGCTGTCGCGACATATTGGCCAAAGCCTGATGGCCGACGAGTTCGACATGGCTTTCTTCCGCGACAAGCCGATCGACCATGGGCTGTTCTCGCCTATGTCAGCCTTGATGTCTTTCCAGGACGGTTGGCCGGTGCAGATAGTGCCTTTGCAGGTTGGGGTGCTGCAATTCCCTATTCCCAGTGCGCGGCGTTGTTACAAACTCGGTCAAGCTCTGCGACGGGCCATCGAAAGCTTTCCAGAAGACTTGAGCGTAGCCATCGTCGCAACGGGCGGCGTCTCGCATCAGGTACATGGCGAACGTTGTGGCTTCAACAATCCCGAGTGGGACGCACAGTTCCTGGACATGTTCGTGAATGACCCCGAGCGCCTCACCGACATCACCCAGGCCGAATATGCGACCTTGGGTGGCATGGAAGGCTCGGAAGTGATCACCTGGCTGATCATGCGTGGGGCGCTTTGCGCCAATGTGGTCAAGTTGCATCAGGATTATTACCTGCCGTCCATGACCGGTATTGCGACCTTGTTGCTGCAGAACCAGGCACAGGACGTTTCTGTGACAGCCCTGGAGCGGCACCGTCAGCACATGGGCCAGCAACTGGCTGGAATCGAATTATTGGAAGGTACCTACCCGTTTGATCTGGAACGAAGCCACAAAGGCTACCGCTTGAACCGCTTCCTTCATCAATTGATAAAACCGACTTGGCGTCAGCGTTTTCTTGATGCCCCTGAGCTGCTGTTTGAAGAGCATGAGTTGACGATTGAGGAGCGTCGGCTGGTAACCGAGCGGGATTGGCAGGGGCTGATTCGCTATGGTGCGATCTTCTTTTTGTTGGAAAAGCTGGGTGCGGTGGTGGGCGTGTCGAACCTGCATATCTATTCGGCGATGAAAGGGATGACGCTTGAAGCGTTTCAACAAACCCGTAATCAACAAGTGACGTATTCAGTGGCTGGAAAACGTTAAACCGTTGGGCCTGTCAGTGAGCAAGCGGGTCTCAAATCAAAGCCGGGATCACGCGCCAACAGGAATCATAGGTCGAGAAGCATGGCCGCAGATCAGGCTGATAAACAAAAAGTATGCCCCCCTCAGCTGAACGCATTATTCCAGCGATTGCCCGCGTGACAGCATGGCTGCATCAATAAGTAGGAGTTATGTATGAACCACATCCCTGCAAAAACCGCCCTTGTGGTCAGTGCCCACTCCGCCGACTTCGTCTGGCGCGCCGGGGGCGCCATCGCTCTGCACGCTGCCCAAGGTTACAACGTACATATCGTTTGCCTGTCGTTCGGTGAGCGCGGTGAATCGGCCAAGCTATGGCGCAAGGGTGCCGAGATGACCGAATCCAAGGTCAAGGCCGCACGCCGTGAAGAAGCCCAGGCCGCTGCCGATATCCTCGGCGCCACTATTGAGTTTTTTGACATCGGCGACTACCCAATGCGTGCAGACAAAGAAACACTCTTTCGTCTCGCTGATGTGTTCCGTCGAGTGCAGCCCGAATTTGTCCTCAGTCACTCACTGAAAGACCCCTACAACTACGATCACCCGCTCGCCGTCCACCTGGCTCAAGAAGCCCGAATCATCGCTCAAGCGGAAGGTTACAAGCCTGGCGAGAAGATTGTCGGCGCGCCACCGGTGTACAGCTTTGAGCCGCACCAGCCTGAGCAGTGCGATTGGAAACCCGACGTATTGCTGGATATCACCGAGGTCTGGGACAAAAAGTATGCGGCGATTCAATGCATGGCTGGCCAAGAGCATCTGTGGGAGTACTACACCCGCGTAGCTCTGCAGCGTGGCGTCCAGGCGAAGCGCAACATTGGCATTACGGCGAAGAAAGACATCATTTACGGTGAGGGTTATCAGAGCATCTTCCCACGGGTTACGGAGAATCTGGGATGAGCATCGTAGGAAAAACCGGCATTGTCGTGCGCAACATTCCCCGTGCCGACTCAGCCTTGATCGACGAACTGGATCGCTTCGGCGTTGCGACCGTACATGAGGCCCAGGGTCGCAAAGGCTTGTTGGACTCTGCCATTCGCCCGATCCAGCAGAACCAGAGCATCAGCGGAACGGCGGTGACTGTGTTGGTCGCGCCGGGCGACAACTGGATGTTTCACGTGGCAGTCGAACAATGCCAGCCCGACGATATTCTGGTGGTCGCCACATCGTCGCCCTGTACCGATGGCTACTTCGGCGACTTGCTCGCCACCTCATTGATGGCCCGGGGGGTACGCGCCCTGATCATTGATGCCGGGGTGCGCGACACTCGAACGCTGCGGGACATGGGCTTCAAGGTATGGTCACGGGCAGTTCATGCCCAGGGCACGGTCAAGGAAACCCTGGGTTCAGTCAACGTGCCCATCATCTGCGCCGGCCAATGGGTCGAGCCGGGTGATGTGGTGGTGGCTGACGATGACGGCGTGGTCATTGTCCGTCGCGAAGAGCTGCCCGAGGTGGTTGGAACGAGCCGCAAACGCGCTCAAATCGAAGAGCAGAAACGTGTGCGCCTGGCAGTCGGCGAATTGGGCCTGGATATCTACGAGATGCGTCAGAAACTCGTCGACCGGGGCCTGACCTATTACGACAGCCTCGCTGACCTGGAAGGATGACCTGCATGCGCCAGACTCGAATTCCGTGCCTCATGATGCGTGGAGGTACATCCAAGGGTGCTTACTTTCTGGCCGACGACCTGCCGCCTGAAGGTAAGTTACGTGATCAAGTATTACTGGCCGTCATGGGGTCACCCGATGCACGCCAGATAGACGGCATTGGAGGGGCTAATTCGCTGACCAGCAAAGTCGCGATTATCAGTCGGTCGAATCGCCCGGATGCCGATGTCGATTATCTGTTTGCGCAAGTTTCAGTCGAGCAGGCTCAAGTTGATTACGGCCAGAATTGCGGAAATATCCTCGCCGGTGTCGGTCCCTTTGCGATCGAGCGGGAACTGATCCGCGCGGACGAGTCGCTGACGATCGTGCGGATTTTCATGGTGAACACTGGCCAGATCGCAGTGGCCAACGTTCTTACTCCGGGTCGCATCATTGAGTACGCAGGTGATACCCGCATCGACGGTGTGCCGGGTACCAGTGCTCCACTGATTGTCGAGTTCGAAGATATTGCCGGCTCCAGTTGCGGCGCTCTGTTACCAACCGGTAATGCCACTGATCACTTCGATGGTATCGAAGTGACGTGCATCGACAATGGGATGCCCGTTGTGCTGATCAGGGCCGCTGATGTGGGTTGCACTGGCTATGAAAGCCCTGAGCAATTGGACGCAAACATCGAGCTCAAGGGTTTGCTGGAGTCGATCCGGCTGCAAGCGGGCAGCCTGATGAACCTGGGTGATGTTCGCGCGCGTACAGTACCGAAAATGTCTTTGATTGCAGCCCCCCGCAATGGCGGCGCCATTTGCAGTCGTACCTTCATTCCACATCACTGTCACGTATCGATCGGTGTGTTCGGCGCTGTCAGTGTCGCCTCCGCTTGCCTGGTTCAAGGGACCGTTGCGAGCAGCCTGGCCCACACGGAACCCGGTGACCAGGTGCGGTTATCCGTTGAGCATCCGACAGGCGAATTTACCGTTGAACTGTGCCTGGCTGACGGTCAGTTGGTCGGTTGCGGCCTGGTGCGCACGGCTCGATTGCTGTTCGAGGGTAATGTACTCATTGCGGGTGAAACCTGGCAAAACACGGGCGCATCAGAATGATCACAAGCCTGGCTCTGATTGGATTTGGCGAAGCGGGTGCCATTTTTGGACAGCACAGGGCCTTATGACCGACGCGTTGATGACCCAGCCAAACGAGTGGCGGTGAAGCACCCTAGAGGAAAAGCGGTAACATAAGTTTTTTCCAGAGTCATGCCCATGGATCTAAAACAGCTCGAATGTTTCGTCCGGGTAGCCGAGTTCGGAAGTTTCACCAAGGCCGCCGCGGTACTGAATATTTCACAGTCGGTCGTCAGCCGTCAGGTCAGGCAGCTTGAGTTGGAACTGCAGGAGCATCTGCTCTTGCGAAACGGCCGAGGTGTGTTGCTGACTGCTTCCGGGCAACGCTTGTTCGATCATGGCAAAGGCATCTTGCGGCAGGTGCAGGTGGCGCGTGAAGTGCTGCGGGAACAACGCGATACCCTGTCCGGCAAAGTTGTCGTAGGGCTTCCTCCGAGTATTTCCCGACGGCACACCGTGGCGGTGGTCTCGGCTTTTCGTGAGCGCTTTCCTGAATGCATATTGGGGATCAAGGAAGGCCTGTCGCATTCAATGCGCGAGTGGCTGCTGCTGGGGCGCCTGGATTTCGCGCTGCTCTTCAATCCCGGTCACAGCGCACAACTGCAATATGAGCACATCCATTCAGAGCCGCTGATGCTTATAGGTGGCCAGCATTCGAACCTCCCTTCCCAGGTAGCGATGAAAGACTTGGGGCAATACCCGTTGATCACTCCCAGCGAACCACATTCCATACGCCGCCTCATCGAGAGTGAAGCGTCACGGCATGATGTGCATCTGAACGTTTGCCTGGAGGTCGATAGCATCCCGTCGCTTTTGGAACTGATCAATCTCAATATGGGCTACGGCGTACTGTTTCGCTCCGCCTTGGCCAATAGCGACGGCAAACTGGAGGGCCTCAAAGCAGTGCAGATCGTTGATCCTTCTATCCAGACACACTTGTTCATCGCCACGTTCGAGCAACGCCCGTTGTCTCGCCTGGCAGAGCAGACCATGGCGTTGGTTCGCGAGATCTGCATAGGGTGAAGGGTCTCATGCAAAATCCGCATAACTGCTAGCACCTGTGACCGGTTGTTGTAAGGCGTCGAGACGGCCACCATCGGCCTATCGCTTCCGCTAACAATGACTAAAGGTCACGAGATGAAAACCTGCCTCGCCCCTGACTCCAATCCTGCAAAACCCAAGCAGCCGCTTCCAGTCGGCGCTTGGGATGCTCACTGTCATGTATTCGGCCCGGCGGCAGACTTCCCTTATGCCGAAGATCGTAGCTACACCCCGCCGGACGCCCCTTTTGAAACATTGCGGGCATTGCACGCTCACCTGGGGTTCACTCGCGGGGTGATTGTCCAGGCCAGCTGTCACGGCAGTGACAACCGCGCGATGCTGGACGCTATCGCCCGTAGTGAAGGCCGGTATCGCGGCGTCGCAATCGTTGATGGCAGTGAGACCGATGAACACCTTGCCCAAATGGATGCTGGAGGGGTTCGCGGCGTTCGCTTCAACTTCGTTGCCCACCTGGGCGGCGCGCCGGATCTGGAGGTGTTTGATAGCACTGTGGATCGCCTTGCTGATTTGGGCTGGCATGTCGTCCTGCACCTTGATGCGCAAGACATCGTCACCTATGCGGACAGATTGGCGCGGATCCCCGTACCCTTCATCATTGATCACATGGGCAGGGTCAAGGCTCAGGATGGCCTTGAGCAGCAGTCCTTCCTGGCATTGCAGCAACTGATGGAAAACCCGCTGGCGTGGGTCAAGGTCTGTGGCGCAGAGCGTGTATCAGCGGGCCGGCGACCCTTCGATGATGCCATTCCTTTCGCAGCGAAACTGATTGAGCTTGCTCCGGACCGCGTCCTCTGGGGCACCGACTGGCCGCACCCGAACATCAGCCAGGAGATGCCGAATGATGGCGAACTGGTAGACCTGATGTTCAGCTTCTGCAGCGACCCGGTGTTGCGTCAAAAACTGCTGGTCGACAACCCGTTGAAGCTGTACGGACGCTAAACGCTACAACCGTTGTCGCACCTCCACAAAAATAAGACTTCAGTGAGTAAATGTCATGAATCCCAACCCTGCATCGACTCAGGCCGACGTAAGCGTTCCCATCCAGACGAAGGCAAAGACGCCTTTCTATAAGGCAATGTACTTTCAAGTACTCCTGGGGATTATTGCGGGCATTGCTGTTGGCCATTACTGGCCGACTTTCGCGGCTGATCTCAAGCCGCTGGGTGACGCGTTCATCAAGCTGATCAAGATGATCATCGGGCCGGTGGTGTTCTGCACCGTCGTCACCGGCATCGCAGGGATGCGCGACCTGAAAAAAGTCGGGCGGGTAGGGGGCAAGGCATTGCTCTACTTCGAGGTCATTTCCACCGTTTCGCTGCTGATCGGTCTGATCGGGGGGCACCTGTTCAACCCAGGCGCTGGTTTCAACGTGGATGTGAATACTCTGGACGCGTCGGCGGTCACAGGGTTTGCCGAGAAAGCTGAGCACATGCACATGGTTGACTTCCTGATGGGGATCATTCCGTCGACGTTTGTCCAGGCCTTCGCCGAAGGCAACGTGCTGTGCATCTTGTTGGTGTCGGTACTCTTCGGATGTGCCTTGTCGGCGATCGGCGAAAAAGGCCGCCCGGTGTACGACATGATTGAAGGTTTGTCCGGCGTGTTCTTTCGCATCGTCCACATTATCGCCAAGCTTTCCGCCATCGGTGCGTTTGGTGCGATAGCCTTCACCGTGGGGACTTACGGTGTTGGTTCGCTGTTGCCGCTGATGAAGTTAGTGGGCAGCTTTTACCTGCTGTGCATACTGTTCGTGGTGCTGGTGTTGGGCGCAGTAGCAAGAGTCTGCGGGTTCAGCATCCTGCGTTTCGTCGCGTACATCAAAGAAGAGTTGCTGGTGGTACTGGGTACCAGTTCATCGGAAGTAGTGCTGCCGCAAATCATGGAAAAAATGGAACGCCTGGGCTGCTCAAAACCCGTTGTGGGCCTGGTGATTCCCACCGGTTATTCGTTCAACCTCGACGGTACCAATATCTACCTGACCATGGCGGTGCTGTTTATCGCGCAAGCGTTGAACATCGACTTATCACTGACGCAACAATTGACACTGGTGGTCGTGGCCATGCTCACCTCAAAAGGTGCCAGTGGTGTTTCAGGCGCGGCCTTTGTCATGTTGACCAGCACCTTGATGGTGGTGCCGCTGGTGCCGGTAGCGGGCATGGTGCTGATTCTGGGTATCCATCGCTTCATGGGCACGGGGTTGGCCATGACTAACCTTGTGGGCAACGGTGTCGCTGCGCTGGTGGTTTCCGCGTGGGAAAAGGAACTGGACCGCGACCAACTCGCCCGGGAACTTGGCACCAAGGCTTAACCCTTACGCAGTACCCATTACCGTCTTTTAAAAAAGCCCTGTTCGGTCAAGTACCGAGCGGTGGCTCCCTGCGTCAGGAAAATAATAAAAATGAACCGCGCCCTTTCTATAGCGTTACTGGCTCCTGTCTCACTTTCCATCAACACCGTATTGGCCGAAGGTTTTATCGCCGACAGCAAAGTACGCCTGGAAGCCCGAAACTTTTATTACAACGGTGACTTTCGCGATGGCACTGGCGCTTCCAAGCGCGAAGAGTGGGCCCAGGGATTTTTTCTCAACTATGAGTCGGGATACACCCCGGGAATCATCGGTTTTGGCGCCGATGCATTGTTCTTCACGGGTTTCCAATTGGATTCGAGCCCGGATCGCACGGGCAGCGGCCTGCTTCCCAAGCGAGCGTCCGGCGAGGCGGCGGGTGAATATTCAAAGGCCGGGTATGGGGTCAAACTCAAAGTTTCCCAGACTTCATTGCGCTACGGCATGTCGATGCCCAAGGTGCCGGTACTTCAGTTCAACAATAGTCGACTGTCGCCTCAAACCTTCCAGGGCGCGCAGATCAACTCCACGGATGTGGATCGCCTGACCCTGAATCTGGCGCAATTCGACAAGACCATTACCCCCGACTCCACCGATCTGCGGGACATCGGTTTGGCGGTAAAAGACGGCCGTTATCCGGCAACCGGCATCGGCAATAACTTTCGCTACGGCGGTGGAACTTACACGTTAATGCCCGAGCTGAGCGCGACTTACTTTTTTGGCGAGTTGGAGAACGTTTACCGCCAGCAGTTTGCAGGGCTGGTCCACACCACCCGGCTGGGCAACGGTGTGTTGACCAGCGATTTGCGCACATTCGCCAGCCGCGAGATCGGCGCCGCGAAAGCGGGACAGGTGGATAACCGCGCCTACGCCGCTGCATTCGGCTACACCCTGGACACTGGGCACAGCGTCATGGCCACCTACCAAGTCATGGGCGGCGATACTGGCTTTCCGTACATCAACAATCCCTACTTGCCCAACTATGTGCAGTACCACGACTTCGGCAGCGCGGGCGAACATAGCTGGCAACTGCGCTACGGCTACGACTTCGCAGCCATGGGAATTCCCGGGTTAAGCTTTTTCACGGCCTACATCCACGGCGATGGCTTGAAGAAAGCAGGCGCAGATAAGGAATGGGAGCGAGATGTGGACCTGTCCTACGCGTTCCAGGGGCAGCTCAAAGGCTTTTCTGTGCGTTTGAGAAATGCGACCTATCGCAGTGACGACGCCAGGGATATTGATGAAACACGTTTGATCGCAACTTACGTGTTCACATCCTTTTGAACGAAAGCCACGTGCCGTCTGGAAGATGTCATGGCTGTTAGGTTACGTTGGATGCCTGATGACAGGGGAATGCCTGAAAGCCCCGGAATATCTAAGCTGTCAGGAAGATTCTTGGATGGGACAGGATTATTTCAGGCATTAAAAAGCCGGCTTGTGGGCGGCTTTATTATTTGATTTTCCCTTGTTTTGCTGGGTTTTGATGATCGGATAAAATTTGTCCCCCCATCTGTCCCCCCATTGGTAATATTCGTAAAGGGAGCTCGCATGCTGACTCTGCTCTAGTATTGAATTCTTCATTGGGTGCTCATGCAATACTTAGTTTTCGAAGGGGGGCTGGAGCTCTTGCCTCGCTCGGCCGGTCTTCGATACTGCCGATACGCCAACACCGGCCATTGACCGGTGAATATCGGATGGTAGCAATGGGTCGTTTACTGAATTCACGACGGGCAATCATCGGCCAAGAGTAGTCGCTCGGTGTGTC
Source organism: Pseudomonas karstica (assembly GCF_009707515.1). Lineage (GTDB taxonomy): Bacteria > Pseudomonadota > Gammaproteobacteria > Pseudomonadales > Pseudomonadaceae > Aquipseudomonas > Aquipseudomonas karstica. Next base: position 27,578 of record NZ_WLYI01000044.1, read on the forward strand.
TGCGGAGTCCGAGACGATTCAAGGACGTAGTCAGCCAGCACCGCAATTTTCTACACTGATGTGCTCTGGGTGATAGTAGACGGCCATTTCCGTTCAGCCGCCTCGTAACTATCCACACCAGCACATTTACGGGAAATCAACTCCAACTGCAGATATCCAAAGGTCGGTGAGTTGGTCCAGTAATGACCTCTGAGGTGCTTAGAATCATTGATCAGGCGGAGGTCATGAAAAAACAATTTTGCATCACTCTCCATAGGTCGGTTTAATCAGCCAGCCTTTGATTCACCTTTTGGCCTTTCCCCATATTTTCCATCAGCTTGCGCAGCGTTGGAGACTCGCCACCAATCAACTCAATTCGAAATTCGGCAAAGGCATGTTCCAGTTCTGGATATTGCTGCAATCCCTCTTCGGTGAAGAGATAACGCCCAGGGATATCACGCCATTCCATGGGGGGTGTGGATTTGTCCGCGCTCAGCCATGGCCATCAGCGGTTCAAGCTCTAGGCTTAATGTTACTGCAGCGGGATCACTGGCCTTTATTGCGTTGATGGCGGCCCGTAGCGTCAATGCTTTTTCTTTCAAGGTTTCAATATTCATAGGTGACCTGGCTTGACGTGGTGCCGGGGCGCAGTATACGAGTTGGATTTCTTGGCTGCGTGTATTCACGGCTTAACGTTATAATCCATCGATATAAAGTTCCTGATAGTTAGTCATAGCGACACTAAGCCGCTCCCTAAGGTCGTTATTCACGTGCCCGAGTGAGCTCAGAATTTTTGCTGATTCAACGAGATAAGACGCTCTTTTAGTTTTCGTCCAGATATGAGGGGCTGACTGAAGATTGGTAATGCGGTCGCACAGTTTTACGGCGGCAGCTTCCCGTGAGTGGTCGGCTATTCCTTGAAGATAGCGATCTTCCGAGAAAGGTACGATCATATTCTTGCTTAAGCTCGCGACGTTCGACGCTACTTGAGCGCCAAATACGGCGGCCAATTCAGCTTGTGTCACAGAGGTATCTTCAAGCACGTCATGCAACAGCGCGGTGGGTAGAGCGATTTCAAGAAACCCTACGGACTCTTTGTGATCCGCGAAAATCCGCTCGTTGGCAACCATCGCTACATGGGTGATATAAGGGAGGTCTGATCCCTTCATTTTCTGGCCGATATGGGCTTGGGAGGCGAACAGCTAAGCTTGATTGTAAAGGTGTTGCAGGTCTACGGTGTTCATTGGTTGCGTCCCGATCTGGCGTCATTACAGACCATTGTTCAGTTGCAATGGTCTGGCGCCAATGTAATTTCAGTAATAGGCGCTGCATCCGAGCTCACATACCGGTAAGTGAGATGATTGCCTAGTGCCAACATGAACAGATAGGCTGTCTGACTACACAGCGATTTGTTGATCTGTTGGGTCAGGAAGTTGTGGTAATAAGCCTGCTCGCCAGGCTGGCCTTGATAGCCACTGAGAGTGATGGTGTAACGAATGCTGTGATCCGCGTAGCTGATAGCGTCTACGCGGGTGCCTGGGTCCAGCATGATAGGCAGCTGTTGCTGCTGTTTGGCAATAACACTTTTCAGGGCTTGTTCACTGCCTTGAGCATGAAGCGCTCCCGAGAGCAAAATCGCCGTGCAGCAGGCAACGCCCAGCGGGAAACTGTTCAAAATCAACGCTCCGTGTTTTTCATTGATGGTCCGAGCCGTTTTTTGGCAGACGGCTTCAATCCGGAAGCTGTATTTTCAGTCCGCGCGCGGATTGTATGGCGACGTAGTAAGCGTCTTTCAACGCTCGGGCCAGCTCCGGATCATTTTCTTCGAATTCCTTCGATGCAATCGCACCGATGCTGAGCTGATGCAGCTTGGATTTGTCGGTTTCCGCCCCCTCAAAAACAGCTTTCACGTAGTCCAGTTGTTTGAGCAGTAGATCGTAAACCGGAAACTGCGGACATCCGTTACGGCGGTCCACCGTCAGCTCAATAGCTTTTTGAACATAAGCGAGCGGAGTGGCTAGTTTCATGGGTTACCCGGGGTAATTAATTTGAAGAGCTCTCGCTGGCCAGAAGTCATTTGCCGGGCGCCCCCAATTGCATCGAACGGTTGTGAGGGAACAGACCAGTTGTCGAGCACGGGAGCGGACGTGCTTCGTAGCAGCGTCACTTTATCAGTGGTTTGATAAACGTTGACGATTTTCGGCACGACAGTTTCAGTTTTATAGATCTGACCCAAGGGGTTGATGCCCAACTGGGAAGGCACGATATCGGGGGTGGGAGAATACCACATGCCTTGTCGGCCTCCTGGCACCTGGAACTGCCAGAGTTTCTTGCTGCTGTTGATGGTCTCGACGCTGACAGGCTTCGTGAAGTCCAGTCCGTTCATGTAGCCTTCGTAGTCGGCCGGTTTGTAGCCTTGAGACTTGAAGAAGTTGGCAGCGGTTTCCTGACTCCCACGAATATTGATGTCCTGGACAAGGTCGCCCGTACGCCCGAACTTCTTGTTCAGATAATCCCGGCGTGATGCCAGGTCGGCCACGGGTTCCTCGAGCGGTTTGGCAGCAGGTTGGTCTCGCAGCGGCGGGGGCTCCGGCTCTGCTCGTTTCAGCGGCGCTGGATCCTTCACCTGCAATTCCGGCTGAGCCAGAATCTTCTGCTCATTCCTCGCCAGCCAGGTCGCGAATTGCTTGTTCGAAATCTCCGTCTGCAGCTTGGCACTGCGCGCTGCGATGCTGTCCATGCTGGTCATGACACCGGATTTGATCTGTCCTCGGGTCAGATAGGTCACGATGGCCGTGAGGAGCAGCAACACCAGTTGTTCTTGACCTCGGGCCAGTTGTCGCGCGGCGCGTTCGGTGCGCTCCTGAACTTGTGCTTCGGAGCCACCAGTAGGATCAAGCCCCACAGGCTTGACGCCGTCTTCTGCGAACCATGCGGTGGCGAGCCCTTCCTGCAAGGTTGAAAGGCAAGCGGGCAAGCCTTGATAGAAATATTCGGCGATTGCTGACAGTCCCAGCGCCATCAAGATCAGATTGCCGATCTGCAAACCGATACCTGCTCCGGCAACGGCTCCTGGCGCGGCGCCGACACCAAACGCAAATGCTCCTGCCGCACCGCCGGCAATGGTACCCACTGCCACGCTTGCGCCGAGAATCATCGACACTTCCTTGACCAATTGCAGCAGCACAGGAAGGATCTGTTCGATTTCGATCGAGGCCCACTTGTGCTTCAGGTCCGACTGGATGATCGGGTAGGACAGCGCCATTGCTTGGCGAACGTTGTCAATCCGGTTTCCGCCCATATAGCCATAGGCTTGGCTGACACCATCACCGACGCGCCGAGTGAAGCCATTCCAGTTGTCGTGAGTGCTCTGCAAGCCCTCGTCGACGCTCTGGTTCAACTCACCGAATTTCTGATCGAGGTTTCGCTCGATGTCGTCCCAACTGGGGATATTAGTTAAAAGATCCATTTACACGTCACTGTCCTTGGGCGGATTGCGTGTGCCGAAAAGTGTCTTTCGAAGCGAAGGCATCCAGGCTTAAAGCATCCAAATGATAGCTGGCCATCGGCCGCCTTTTCTGACCGCAGTATGCGAGTTAAATTTCCAGTTGCGGGCATTTTTCTTATTAGCATGAGATTCAGCAATGATGTCAAAAAGACATCTCGTGTTGCTTGTTGAACTTAGAACCGGGCTATTGCTTGATTTCTCTAAGGTTTTAGTCAGGTACCTTCATCGGAAGGCTCTATGAATCATTTTTTACAGCGAACGGTCACCCCTATTGCTGTTGTGGAAAAAGCGAGGCCGGGTTGACACGACGCTGTCCATCGGTGTCTCCTTTCTCGCACTCAGTAATCTCTGTGGTTCCAGGACTGTGAAAATGTTCACGCTTCGCGAGCGCCAGAGGCACTTTCGCCCTGCATTGTGGTCTCACCGTCCGAATGCGCCAGCGGTTTGGTTGCTGATTCAGTGGCGGTCTTAGCACATGCGTATGGGGACGCCTGAGCGTCGATTCTGTTGCCTGTTCGTAATCTGCAGTTGCCGAGTTTGGGCAGTAGCGTATTCCATGGTTTCAAGGAGATACACATGTTGATGGACCTTGCCGCGTTGCTCACGACCCAGAACCGGCGCCTGTTCAAGTTCAAGAATCTTGCCAACCCCGAGCAGGAGTTGCTGCTTGAGTCTTTCAAGGGCGTGGAAGGTCTCTCGCGTGCTTACAACTTCGAACTGATGCTGGTGTGTCAGGATTCTGGTGTAGAACTCAAGTCCATGATGGGCCAGCACGTTGTCATCGAAATCGAACTGGCCGGAGAGTCGCCGCGTTATATCGCCGGTTACCTTACGCGTTTCGCCAGCATCGGCAGCGATGGCGGCATGGCTCGTTACACGGCAACGCTGAATCCCTGGTTCTCGATGCTCAAAAATCGCTTTGACACGCGAGTATTTCAGGGTAACACCGTCGAAGAAGTCATCACCCAGGTGTTTGCTCTGTGCACTGCCTTCTCGCTTCATGAGTTCCGCCTGACCCGTCCGCAAAAGCGCTACACCTACATCACCCAGTATCGCGAAAGCGACTTCAACTTCGTCCAGCGCCTGCTGGAAGAGGAGGGGATGTTTTACTACTTCGAGCACACCGCCGACACTCACACCATGATTATCTGCGACGACTCCACCACGCTGGTGCCGTTGCCCGAGCAGCCGCAAATACGCTTCCACACAGCTTCTGTCACCGAGACGGCCGACTCCATTACCCAATGGAGCGGAAATCGCAAATTGCAATCCGGCAAGATTGCCGTCCAGACCTTCGATTACCGCCAGCCTACCAACCGCTTGCCGGTTGCCATGAAGAGCCTGAATAAGCAGGGGGATGTCGATGATTTCGAAATCTATGATTTCCCTGGTCAATATACCCACGGCACTTATGACGAAGGCGAAGCGCTGGTTCGTTTGCGTGTCGAGGCGCTGGAACTCAAAGGCAAAAGCTTTCAAGGCGCGAGTAATTGCCGGGCCATGAAACCTGGCTACACCTTTGAACTGCAGCAGCATTACGACCACGATCAAGGCTCGCCGGAGGACCGTCAGTTCCTGCTGATGAGCGTCGAAAGCGAGGGTCATAATAACTACCTCGACGGGCATCAGGCGAGCTACTTCAATACCTTCTCCTGTGTGCGTAAAAAGATCGTTTTCCGCCCCCAACTGACCACGCCGCGCCCAACTATTTCCGGCCCGCAAACGGCGATCATTGTCGGCCCGCCGGGCGAAGAAATCTTCACCGACGAACTGGGTCGCGTAAAAGTGCAGTTCCACTGGGACCGCAAGGGTGAGCACAACGACAAAAGCTCCTGCTGGGTCCGCGTAGCTCAGACCGGCGCCAGCGGTGGCTTCGGTAGCATCCAGATCCCGCGGGTCGGCGATGAAGTGGTGATTGTTTTCCTCGACGGCAATCCAGACCGGCCATTGGTCATGGGCAGCTTGTACAACAGCCAGAACACCCCACCGTGGTCGTTGCCGGCGAACAAGACGCAGAGTGGGTTTTTGACGCGTTCGACCAAGGGCGATGGCGGCACGGCGAACTTTTTCCGCTTCGAAGACAAGGCCGGCGCTGAACAAATCATCATGCACGCCGAGCGCAACCTGGACACTGAAATCGAGGTTGACGAGAGCCACAGCGTTGGCAGCAACCGCACCATCACAGTCGGTGGCACACACACCGAAACGATCAAGAAAGACACGGTCATGAACGTCCAAGAGGGGTCCTTGACGATTCAGGTCGACAACCAGTTCATTCAGGTCAACGCCAAGCAGCACATCATTCTACAAGTGGGGGAAAGCAGCATCACCCTGACTCCGGATGGTATTGAGATCAAAGGCAAGGTCATTAGTACGGTCAGCTCGGGTACGACCCAAATCACCGGCGCTGAAGTGAGAGTTAACGATTAAGGTGATGGCCCGATGATCAGAACCAGCATTTACGACCGTATTTCCGAGAAGCGCCTGGCGCAGGAAGAAGCTGCTCGTGAGCAACAGGCTTTGCCCATTGTTAAACCCGAACTTGAGCCGGAACCAGAGCCCGTTGTTGCGCTGCAAGAGTTGCCAAGCAGTTTCAGCTTTGGTGGCTTTAATCTGGCATTTGCGCCGGGTTTCAACTTCCGCGACATCCACACCACCCTTGAACATGAAGGCGAGCCCATCGTCTTGACGATCAAGCGTCGCGATGTGCGTCAAGGCCAGACGCTGGAGCAGCTATTGGACGAGTCGATGCAGCCGTTTCGCAAGCTGTACCCGCAGTTGCGGATCATCCGTGAGCTTGATCGCAACGTGGCTGGCAACGCGGCGAAGTCGCTGGACTTCCACTTTATGACCGGCCAGAGCGAACGTCATGGACGCGTGGTGGGCGCGACTGTTCCTGTTGCCGGTCGCGATGATAGGCAATGGTTGAGTATTTCGTGCGTGATTGATCCCACCAAGCCCAGCCTCAGTCATTGGTTGATCGATTTTGACAGTATGCTTGACGGTCTCGCGTCGCACTGACAAACCCTTTTTGTTGATTTCAGGAATTTACATCACATGGATTACGCGTTGCAGGAAGGAAGTATTGTGCTGCCGACCGGTTTTCAGGACCGTACGGTAAACATGTTTGTCTTGGGAGCGAGCATCCCAGCACCGCTGAGCATTACGATCTCCAGAGACATGTTGTTGCCGACCGAGGCGCTCAAGGCGTACGTTGATCGCCAGATAAAGATGCTGGCCTCCAAGCTGCGTGGCTACACTGTGCTCGGTAAAAAGAGCGTTTTGCTGTCCACCTCCGCGCCTATCGACGGCGTGCAGATTGATGCCTATTACATGACCGATGGCCGGCCTTTCTATCAGCGCCAAGCCGCTTTTTTGATTGAACCGGGACGTGCGATCATTTTTTCGACCACGGCACAAGCTGATTTCAGCAGTGAGCAAAACCAGGACTGGATTAACCTGCTGGCCAGCTTCCAACCTCGCCAGTCAGATGTTACCCAGACCGACGTCAGCGAACAGGAGTAACGCTCATGTTCGAAGCCGCCAGGTTTGGTGACGAGATATCGCATACCAGTGCCCTGGGTGGGTTTCTGATCGGCGCAGCCCTCGGTATCGCGCTTATCGCCACGGTTGCCATCGCGACGTTCACCTGTGGATTTGGTGTGGCATTACTGGCCGGTCTGGCGGCCGGTGTCGGAGGTAGCTTGCTGACAGCCGCCGGGGAGGCGATAGGAAAGATGTTTTCCTCGCCAGCCGGGACCATTGTCACCGCTTCGCACAACGTGTTTATTAACAGCCGCAAGGCTGCGCATGTGGCAACCAGCACGGGCGCCTGCGACAAGCATCCCGGCCCGGTACAGGTTGCGGACGGTTCGACCAACGTTTTCATCAACGGCACGGCGGCGGCACGCAAGGATGACCAGCTCACCTGTGGGGCCACCATTTCCAGCGGCTCGGGCAACGTTTTCATTGGTGGCGGTACCCAACGCTACTTGCCCGTCGATGACGAGATCCCTGGCTGGTTGCGCACCACGGTCGATGTCCTTATGGCAATCGCGGGTGCAGCAGGCGGCATCGCCCACTTGATCAAGGCTGGCACTCAGGCCGGAATGAAGGCCGCCATGCCGTGCGTAATGCGGTTCACGGCAGGTTTTGTAGCGGGTGAAGTGGCCGGCCGCGCAATCGTCGGGCCGGTTATCGATCGAGCTGTCGGCGGGCTGACGGGCAATCCGGTCGACACCACCACCGGTCGCAAGATTATTCCCGACGAAACCGACTTCAGCCTTCCGGGACTGATGCCCATCGAGTGGTCACGTTTTTACGCCAGCGACCTGACTGTCGAAAGCGTGTTGGGCCGTGGCTGGGTGCTGCCGTGGGAGCAAAGCCTGCGCCGAACTGGAAAGTTCGTTTACCTCACCGACAACCAGGGGCGCAGCGTGCCCTTTATGGATGTGCAGCCTGGCGAGCGCATCTATAACCCTCACGAACAGGTCTATCTGGTTTGCACCGAAGGTGGCCATTATCTGCTGCAAACCCTCGACAACATCTTCTTCTACTTCGGTGAAGTGCCGGACGACAATACCGACGTGTCGCTGCAGCGCATCGAAAACGCCCTCGGGCATTTCCTGCACTTCACCCGCACGGTGGAGGGCGCGCTTACCGATATCAGTGCTACGGGCGGTGTGCGTGTCCACTTGCATTACGACAATCCCCTGGGACGCCTGACCGACGTCAAGCGCGTCGTCAATAACGTAGCAGCCGAAACCCTGGTGCAATACCGCTACGACGATAACGGTCAGCTCATCGAAGTGATCAATCGCAACGGCGATTCGAGGCGACGGTTCAGTTATGCCGAAGGCGTCATGGCCAGCCACAGCAACGCCTTGGGCTTGAGCTGCAATTACCGCTGGGAAACCCTCGAAGGCAAACCGCGCGTGGTTGAACACTGGACCAGCGACGGTGAACATTTCCATTTCCGCTATGACCTGAAAGCCCGTACCACCTGGGTCACCGATGTGTTGGGTCGTGAACTGGAAATCCACTACAACGCCGATCACCGTGTGACCTCCAGCCGTGACTACGGGGGCGAGCAATACGTCATCGACATCGACGACACCGGCAACATGACCGGGGTCACATTGCCAAACGGTCAGACGATTGCACTCAAGTACGACGAATATTCGCGTCTGGTCGAAGAAACCGATCCGCTGGGCCGCAAGATCAACTACCAGTATCACGCGCTCACCACGCGGGTAACTCAGGTCAGTTACCCCGACGGTAGTGTGTGGAAAGCCCGCTACGACGCCAAGGGCAACCTGCTCGCCGAAACTGACGCCCTGGGGCACACCACCGAATACCTCAACAGCGACGACGGCTTGCCACACACCATCATCGACGCTACGCACAAGTCCAAATACCTGTGGTGGAACGCCCTCGCGCAGGTCGAGCGCTTTCAGGATTGCTCAGGCAAAAGCACGTATTACCGCTACGACGAGCGTCAGCACCTGGTCGCCGTCACCGACGCGTTGAACCAGACCACCACGCTGGAACGCAAGCCTGACGGCGAAGTGCTGCACATCGACCATCCCGACGGCACCAGTGAGTCCTTTGCCTACAATGCCCTTGGGCAGGTTCTCACGCACACCGACGGCAAGGGGCAGACCACCCGGCTGCTGCGTACTGCACGCGGATTACCCAGTAGCCGCCAGGATGCCAAAGGTCAGCGCATTCGTTATGAGTACGACAAAGCCATTCGCTTGACCGCACTGGTTAACGAAAACAACGCCACGTACCAGTTTGCCTACGACGCCTCGGATCGGTTGATCGAAGAAAAACGCATCGACAACCTGACCCGTCGCTTCAGCTACAACATTGGCGGGCACCTGACGCGTGTTGATGAAATCGGCTACGGTGACAAAGCTGAACGGCCACAACGGCACACCGAATTTGAACGCGACCCGATGGGTCGCCTGCTGGCCAAGCTCAACGACGACGCACGTCAGGATTATGCCTACGACGATGGTGATCGCTTGTTGTCCATCAATCGTCTGCCGACAACCACCGGTAAAAGACTCGGCGTCTCCGAGGAAAAACTCGAATTTGCCTACGACTTGCTCGGCCGCTTAATCAAAGAGACCACACCCCAAGGCGCGCTGGCCTATGAATACGATCCACTGAGCAACCTGACCACGCTGACGCTTCCGACGGGCCAGCACCTTAACCATCTGTATTACGGCAGCGGCCACCTGCATCAACTCAACCTTGATGGCCAAGTCATCAGTGACATGGAACGCGACGACCTGCACCGCGAGGTCCATCGTACCCAAGGCACACTCACCAGCTGTTTCGGCTACGATGCCATGGGCCGCAAGGCTTGGCAGCTCGCTTCAACGTTGCCGGCAGAAAAACTCTCGCGCATCCACAACCCGGGCATCAACACCAGTTTGTTGGTCAATCACACCTACAACCCGATCAGCCGCAGCTACCATTATGATCCCGCCGGTGAACTGACCCGCACGCTGGACAAGCTACGCGGTGAAATCAAATACGAATACGAAGCCAACGGCCAATTGCACAGCCGCGACACCGGCAGGCTGGTTGACAGCGAAGAGTTTCGCTACGACGCAGCGGCTAACCGTTTGAACTTCAACACCAGTCAGTTCGACCAGGTCAAAGACAACCGCATCAAGCAATGGCGCGATCAGGAATATGCCTACGATGCCTGGGGCAACCTGATCGAGAAGCGTAGTGGTAGGAATAAGCTGCAGACGTTCAGTTATGACTGTGAGAACCGGTTGGTCAAAGCTGAGACGCTGGTTAACAGCAAGCTCGAAAGTGTCGGCACGTATCGCTATGACAGCCTCGGTCGGCGGGTTGGCAAGACAGCAGAAAAAAACGGTAAAC
>NZ_WLYI01000045.1 GCF_009707515.1 Pseudomonas karstica
TTACTGAATGAGCACGAACAACGCCAGGTCGCCGAAGCGATCGCCAGGGTCGAGCAACAGACCGACGCGGAGCTGGTGACCGTTTTGGCGGCTCGGGCCGATGACTACGCCTATATCCCGCTGCTGTGGGCCAGTTTGCTGGCGCTGGTGGTGCCGGGGATCATTCATTACCTGTGCGGCTGGATGACCATGCACACCTTGCTGCTGGCGCAATGGGCGACTTTCATCGTGTTCTGCCTGCTGTTTCGCTTGCCGAAGGTCACCACCCGCCTGATTCCACGTTCCGTACGCCATTGGCGGGCTTCCAACCTGGCGCGCCGGCAGTTCCTGGAGCAGAACCTGCACCACACCCTGGGCAGCACCGGGGTACTGATTTTTGTCAGCGAGGCCGAGCGTTATGTGGAGATCCTGGTGGATGACGGTATCTCCAAGCGCCTGGACGACAGCAGTTGGGATGCCATCGTCAAGACGTTTACCTTGCAGGTGAAGCAGGGGCAGACATTGGCCGGGTTTATCTCCTGCATTGAAGCCTGTGGGGAGTTGCTCAAGGTGCATGTGCCGGTGACACAGACCCGCAATGAGCTGCCGAATCGGTTGGTGGTGTTGGAGTAGTGTAAAATTCCCGGCATTCCCTGCCCGAGGCGTTTTTGTTCATGTCTGTCACCGCTAAACCTGCCAGCCTTGCGCCGGATCATCACGCGCAGTTCCTGGAACTGCTGGGCGCCAGCCTTGAGCAAAATGCCTTTATCAAGCTGGTGCTGGCCAAGTACGTCGGCAGTGAAGCGGACCTGCAACGGCTGATCATCAAGCCGACGACGGTCAAGGACCAACCTTGCCTGTCCTTCGTCTACCGCTACAAGACCCGTGACATCACCAAGAATTTCTCTCTGTCCGATGGCGTAGCAGCGATTGCCGAGCTGTTGCCGGCGTCGTTCAAAAACGCGCACTTGCTGTCTGTCACCGACGAAGCCCAGCTCGAATACAGCAAGAAGAACAAAAGCTCGCTGTTCAAAAGCAAGCCGCAGCAACTGCGCGAAGCATCGGGCGCCGAGCACAATCGCGAGAAGCATCGCTTCCTCGATTTGAGCCGCCCGTTCCTTGCCGACCTGGGCGTAACCAACGCCAAGCACGAGTTGATCCCGGCGATGTCGCGCAAATGGAAGCAGATCAACAAGTTCATCGAGGTCTTCAGCCATGCGCTGACGTCGTCACCCTTGAAGCTGGACCAGCCGGTGCGGGTCGCGGACTTCGGCTCGGGCAAGGGCTACCTGACTTTCGCCATCCACGACTACCTGCGTAATACGCTCAAGGCCGAGAGCCAGGTGACCGGTGTTGAATTACGTGAAGATATGGTGAGCCTGTGCAACAACGCCGCTGCTCGCCTGGAACATCCAGGGCTGGTATTCAAGTGCGGTGATGTGCGCAGCGTGGCTCCCAGTGAGCTGGATGTGATGATTGCGCTGCACGCCTGCGACATCGCCACCGACTACGCGATCCACACCGGCATTCGCTCTGGCGCGTCGATCATCATGTGCTCGCCGTGCTGCCACAAACAGATTCGCCTGCAGATCCAGAGCCCGGTGCTGCTCAAGCCGATGCTGCAATATGGCCTGCACCTGGGGCAGCAGGCGGAAATGCTCACCGACAGCCTGCGGGCGTTGTTCCTGGAAGCCTGTGGCTATGAGACCAAAGTCTTCGAGTTCATCTCCCTGGAGCACACCAACAAGAACAAGATGATCCTGGCCGTCAAGCGCGCCGAGCCTTTGGACAATGCGCAACTACAGGTAAAAATCCAGGAGCTGAAGGCGTTCTACAGCATTACCGAGCACTGCCTGGAAACCCTGTTGCGGGCAGACGGCTACCTGCCCTGAGCGGCAATCACCACGGGCGCAGGTTGCACTGTCGTCTTGCGTCCCAGCATCACCGTGACAATCACCCCACAGGCAAACAGCCAGGTAATCGGCTCGATCTGCTCACCAAAGAACAGCGCTGAAAAAGCGATGGTGAAGAAAATCTGCAACAGTTGAATCTGGCTGACCCGGGCGATGCCGCCCATGGCCAGCCCGGCGTACCAGGCAAAGAAGCCGAAGAACTGGGAAAACAGCGAGACATACCCGAACGCCCACCAGGTGCGCGTGGAAATCGGCCCTTCATGCTGGATTGCCAGGTAGAGCACCGGACCGATCAACACCGGCGTCGACAGCACCAGCGCCCAGCAGATCACCTGCCAACCGCCCATCTCCTTGGCCAGCCGGCCGCCCTCGGCGTAACCCAGGCCGCCCACGGCAATGGCCCCGAGCATCAGTAAATCGCCGGTTTGAATACTGCCGGCCCCGGTGATCAGCGCATAACTCAACACCAGTGCACTGCCCAGCGCCGCACAGGCCCAGAAGGCTTTTGACGGCCGCTCGTGGGACAACCACGCCGCATATAACGCAACGCACAACGGTTGCAGCCCATTGACCAGCGCACCATGGGACGCTGGCAGGGTTTGCATGGCCCAGGCCGATAGCACCGGGAAGCCGAGGATTACCCCGGCAATCACCAGTGTCAGGCCACGGACCTGGCGCCAGGTCGGCCACTGCTCGCGGCGCCACAGCAACAGTAAGGCCGCCGGAATTGCCGCGAACAACGCCCGGCCCAGGCCATTGAGCAATGGATGGATTTCCTGCACCACGATGCGGGTGAAGGGCAGGGTCAGGCTGAAGATAATGACGCCAAGCAGGCCGAGGGCCATGCCGGTGTTTTCGCGGGAGCTCATGTCGGGACCTGAATCTGAAGGGCCGGAAGTGGTTCTTCATCTAGCCACAAAGCCCACAAAGCGGAGGCCTACAGCTAGGTACGGATTTATCCGTACAGTTAGTTACCTGTAGCCGCTGACGAGGCCTGAAGCCGCGATGGATTGTAGCCGCTGACGAGGTACGAGGCTGCGATGCGGGCCGCAGGACCGCCCTCGGGGCCACCTCAATACGTGAGCGCACCCAGTTCAGTCAGCGCCCTGACCAGAACGCCAATCTCAGCCGCCGACGTCGCCAGCCCAGGCGTTACCCGAATACAACTGCCAAACGCTGCGCCACTTCGGGTCACGGTGAACAGGTTGTATTCATTCAATAACCGATCCGCCATGACTTGCTGATCAACCTGCCCACGGAACTTGAACGCCGTAATCGCGCAATACAGCCGCGGATCATCCGACGTCAGCACCTCAATTGCTGGTAACGACCGGACCTGGCGTACCCATAAATCCCGCAAGTAATTGAGCCGTGCCCCCTTGGCCCTGGCACCGCCCAGCAAGCGATGCTCCTGGAACACCAGTGGCAAGGTCATCAGTGCCGGAATGTTCGGCGTGCTGTAAGGCGTGCGGGCGCGCACGTCGGTGGCTGGATAGTGGGACTCGCCCATGTCCGGATCAATGTCGGCCAGTCGCGTCGGGTCGATGTAGATAAATCCCAGGGTCAGCGGTGCGCCGATCCACTTGTGCAGGTTGAAGCCGGCAAAGGCAATGCCCAGTTGCGCCAGGTTGAACTCGATCTGGCCCAGGGCGTGGGCACCGTCGAGGATGACATCGACTCCATGCTCCCTGGCCGCCGTGGCAATGGCCTCCACGGGCATGACCAGGCCGGTGCGGTGGGTGACGTAGGTCAGGGCCAGCAGTTTCAGGCGCGGGTAGCGGGTGAAGGCCTCGCGGTAGGTCCGCACCAGGCTGTCGAAGCTGGCGGGATGGGTGTGGGCCAGTTCGATCACCTCCACACCACGGTGGCGGGCCAGCCAGCGCATGGCGCCTTTGACGGTGTCATATTCCAGGTCGCTGATCAGCACTTGGTCGCCAGGCTGCAAGCGGTTGTAGTTGCGGATCAGCGCTTGCAGCGCATCGGAGGCGCAGCGGGTGAGGGCGACGGCCTCGGGCTCGGCGCCGATCAATTCGGCCAGTTGGCGGCGGATCTCGACGTTTTCTCCTTGTTCGAAACGCTGGCGCGCATACACGGAGTTGCTGCGATTGATAAAGGCAACGTGCTCCTGATACTGCTCCAGCACTGCGCGGCTCATGCGTCCAAAGTAACCGTTTTCCAAATTGATCGGGCCGGGTTCCAGGTCGTATCGCTGGGCAATGGTGTGCCAATAATTTTCGTCGGTGGGTTGCATGGTCGGGCTCTGTTAGTGACGCGGGGCAGGTTTGCCGTGTTTGGCGCGCAGCGGTTCCAGCAGTTCGGACAGGCCGTTGTGGTCGATTTCCTGCATCAAGGCCAGCAGGCCACCCAGTTCACCGTGAGGAAACCCCTCACGGGCAAACCAGTTCAGGTAGGGGCCCGGCAGGTCGGCGATGATCCGCCCCTTGTACTTGCCGAAGGGCATTTGGCGGGTGATCAGCAGTTCGAGTTTTTCGGGATTCATAAGGGTTCAGGCACTGGAGTCGATGGCTTGGAAAATACAGGCATTCTGCATGCAGGCCAAATGACAGATCATGCAAATAGCGCGGATACAGACTTTCTGTATATTTATAACTTACTGATATTTAACAGTTAAATTGTATTTAATGGCCTGGCACGAGCGATGCAACCCATAAGTCATGTTTCATAACCCGCGAAGGAATTGAAAAATGACTGACATCAATAAAGAATCGATCTCTGTACTCAATGACCTGATTGAGACCAGCAGGGACGGCCAGGAAGGTTTCAAGACCTGCGCCGAAGACATCAAGCATCCAGAGCTCAAGGCGCTGTTTCAACAGCGCTCTCTCGATTGCGCCACGGGCGCTGCCGAACTGCAGGCCGCCGTGCGTGCCCTGGGGGGTGATCCGCAGGATTCTGGCAGCGTCAGCGGTGCACTGCACCGAGGTTGGGTCGACGTGAAGTCGATGGTGACCGGCAAGGATGAAGAGGCTGTATTGAACGAAGCCGAGCGCGGAGAGGACCACGCATTGAAGGCGTACAAAGAAGCGATCGAGAAGATCAACCAGCACAACCTGCTGGGTATTCGTGACCTGGTTGAGCGTCAGTTCCACGGCGTACAACGTAACCACGACCAAGTGAAAGCCCTGCGTAACCAGGCGCGTGCTCAGTCTTGAGTCGTAGCTGAGATCACACATGCGGGCTCGCTCGCGATAGCGGCTACAGCGCAATCGCGAGCGAGCCCGCATTTACATATCGCTGGATCGCCGTCAGCAATCAACCGATGCTGATGGCCGGCAACTCGGTCAAGGTCACGACTTGCTGCTTGCGTGGTGCGAGGATTTCCGCCTCACCATCTACCACCAGTTCATCACGTTGGTTGAACACCCGCGTGGCGATCCGTACCCGGAACTTGGGCAGCTTCTCTAGGATTTCCAGACGTACGGTCAGGGTGTCGCCAATTTTCACCGGCTTTTGGAAGCTCATCTGCTGGCCGATATAGATCGTGCCCGGCCCAGGCAGCTCGCAAGCCACCGCCGCACTGATCAGCGCGCCGCTGAACATCCCGTGGGCAATTCGCTCTTTAAACATCGTCGCTTTGGCGAATTCGGCATCCAGGTGTACTGGGTTGTGGTCGCCGGACATCGCTGCGAACAACTGGATATCGCGCTCTTCGACGGTTTTGCTATAGCTGGCGGTCTGGCCGACTTCGAGGGCTTCGTATGGAGTGTTGGTAACCTGGGTCATCTAGTGGTGCATCCTGTGGCTAATCAATAATCTCAATTCGTTGATTTTAAACGAAAGTATTTTTGTTTTGTTCATTCGCAGCGTGCAGGGCGGCGCCGGTTGACGGTCTGTGCCAGCCATCCCAGCACATCGGCTGTGACGGCATCGCGGTTGATGTCGTTGAATAATTCGTGACGCGCCTGTGGGTAAATATTCAGTTGCAGATTCTGGCAGCCGGCTTCACGCAAGGCATGGGTCAGGCTTTTGAGACGCTTGCCCTCACTGACCGGATCACATTCACCGCCCATCACCAGGATTGGCAGGCCCGGGTCGATCTGCACGAGATTGGACGCTTTGCTGATTTGCTGCAAGCCGCCCAGCAGGTCGATCCAAAGCTGATTGGTGCAGCGAAAGCCGCAAAGTGGGTCATTGATGTATTTGTCGACCTCAATCGGGTCGCGGCTGAGCCAGTCAAACGCGGTGCGGTTGGGTTTGAACGCCTTGTTGAACGAGCCGAACGACAGAAAATCGATCAGCGCGCTGTGCCCCTTGAGGCCTTGGCGCAGGCGTTCGACATGAGCGATCGCTTTGGCCGAGCGGTACAGCGCCACCGGTTGGAAGTTCGAACCACTGAGAATCACCCCGTGCAGGCTGGCGCTGTGGTGCAACAGGTAGGCCTGGGCAATGTAGCTGCCCATGCTGTGGCCCAGCAAAATGATCGGTAGCCCCGGTTGCTGCTGGCCGATGTGCTGGTTGAGGCTGGCCAGGTCACCCACCACTTTGTTCCAGCCATCGTGCTCGGCGAACAGTCCCAGGGTGCCTTCGTCCGCCGTGCGGCCGTGACCGCGCTGGTCGGGAGCATACAAACCGTAGCCGGCACCACACAACGCTTCGGCCAGGCGGGCATAGCGACCACTGTGCTCGGCCATGCCATGGGCCAGCATGATCAACGCCTTGGGCGGCCCGTCCGGGAGCCATCGGTTGACGTACAGGCGGCTGCGGTCATTCGCGGTCAGCCAGAAAGTGGTGTGGTTCATGGCGCTTCCTTTGCTCGGGGTCGTTGCTGTGTATAGCTCATCTGCTGATGGCCGTCGGACCAGCCAGGCCTCAGGGACAAGATTCATATAATCAATGACGCATTTCTGTGTATTTGCCTGTTTGGTCATAGCTGCTAACGTCCCCAAAGCTCCGCTTTTCATCGCAGCACAAAGCGGTCGGACACACTCAGGTAAGAGGATAAGAATAATGCAACCTGATTTCTGGAATGACAAACGCCCGGCGGGCGTTCCTACGGACATCGACCTGAGCGTCTACAAGTCGGTGATCGAAGTCTTCGAGCGTTCCTGCAAGACCTTTGCCGATCGTCCGGCGTTCAGCAACATGGGGATCACACTGACCTACGCCGAGCTTGAGCGTCAGAGCGGGGCGTTCGCCGGTTACCTGCAACAGCACACCGACCTCAAGCCGGGCGACCGCATTGCGGTGCAGATGCCCAACGTCCTGCAATACCCGATTGCCGTGTTCGGTGCCCTGCGCGCCGGGCTCATCGTGGTCAACACCAACCCGTTGTACACGCCGCGGGAAATGCGTCACCAGTTCAAGGATGCCGGTATTCGTGCATTGGTCTACCTCAACCTGTTTGGTTCACGGGTTCAGGAAGTGACGTCCGATACCGAGATCGAGTACCTGATCGAAGCGAAAATGGGCGACCTGATGCCCACCGCCAAGGGCTGGTTGATCAATACCGTGGTCGACAAGGTGAAGAAAATGGTACCGGCCTACAGCTTGCCCCAGGCCGTTTCCTTCAAGCGAGCCTTGCGCCTGGGGGCGGGCCTGGGGATTACTCGCCATCCGGTCACGCTGGATGACATTGCCGTGCTGCAATACACCGGCGGCACCACTGGCCTGGCCAAGGGAGCGATGCTTACCCATGGCAACCTGGTCGCCAACATGCAGCAGGTGCGGGCTTGCATGTCGCAGATCGCCGACGATGGCCAACCTTTGGTCAGGGAAGGGCAGGAGGTGATGATTGCGCCACTGCCGCTGTACCACATCTATGCTTTCACCGCGAATTGCATGTGCATGATGGTGACGGGCAACCACAATGTGCTGATCACTAACCCCCGGGACATTGGCGGTTTTATCAAGGAGCTGAAAAAGTGGCGTTTCTCGTGCCTGCTAGGGCTTAACACGTTGTTTGTGGCGCTGATGGATCACCCGGACTTCAAGACGCTGGATTTCTCCCACCTGAAAATCACCAATTCCGGAGGCACTGCGTTGGTGAAGGCTACCGCCGAACGTTGGAAGCAACTGACCGGTTGCTCGATCGGCGAAGGCTATGGCCTGACCGAAACCTCGCCAGTGGCCAGTACCAACCCTTATGGCAGCTTATCTCGCTTGGGCACTGTAGGTATTCCGGTACCCGGTACGGGAATGAAGGTCATTGACGATGACGGGGTGGAGTTGCCGTTGGGGGAGCGGGGCGAGTTGTGTGTCAAGGGCCCGCAAGTGATGAAAGGCTATTGGCAGCAGCCGGTCGCAACCGCCGAAACCCTGGACACCGAAGGTTGGCTCAAGACCGGCGACATCGCGGTCATCGACGCCGATGGTTTTATCCAAATCGTGGATCGCAAGAAGGACTTGATCATCGTTTCGGGCTTCAACGTCTACCCCAACGAAATTGAAGACGTGGTCATGGCCCACCCGGGCGTCGCCAACTGTGCGGTGATCGGCGTGCCGGACGAGCGCACCGGGGAAGCGGTGAAGCTGTTTGTGGTGGCTCGGGCCCAAGGCGTCAGCCTTGAGGAGTTGAAGAGCTACTGCAAGGCTAACTTTACCGGCTACAAGGTGCCCAAGCACATTGTGCTCAGAGACTCGCTGCCGATGACGCCAGTGGGCAAGATCTTGCGACGTGAATTGCGCGATACAGCTTAGGGAGTGGCAAGCTGCAAGAAAGAGCAG
This sequence comes from Pseudomonas karstica, assembly GCF_009707515.1. GTDB lineage: Bacteria > Pseudomonadota > Gammaproteobacteria > Pseudomonadales > Pseudomonadaceae > Aquipseudomonas > Aquipseudomonas karstica. The sequence goes on from NZ_WLYI01000045.1 coordinate 8,577, forward strand.
TTCTGCTTTAGCTTGCAGCTTGTGGCTAAACGGCTCTATCCCGCCCATTCCAGAGCCGTTTTCCAATATATAGAATTTTTGCTCTAAAAGTGACCGATTGTAATCCATGAGTCATGTTTGTGACTGTGGGGGCCGCTTTTGGCTCTAGGCGGCCTTTGGCAAAGCTGCTACTCTCGGCGCGCTTTGTGACATCTCGGCCTGCTTGAAACAGCCAGAATCACCCTAAAAAACACAAACAAATAATAATCGCATCAAATGCGATGAATGAATTCGCGTCGCTGAGGAGTGGGCTTCCATGATCGAAGACTTTTGGAAGGATAAGTACCCTGCCGGGATTGCTGCCGACATCAATCCAGACGAGTATCCGAATATTCAGGCGGTACTGGAACAGTCCTGCCAGCGCTTCGCCAACAAACCGGCTTTCAGCAACCTGGGCAAGACAATCACCTATGGTGAGTTGTTTGAGCTGTCCGGAGCGTTTGCCGCATACCTGCAACAGCATACCGACTTGCAGCCCGGTGATCGAATCGCCGTGCAATTGCCCAACGTCCTGCAATATCCGGTAGCAGTATTCGGTGCCATTCGCGCCGGGCTGATCGTGGTCAATACCAACCCGCTGTATACCGCGCGGGAAATGGAACACCAGTTCAACGACTCCGGGGCCAAGGCCCTGGTCTGTCTGGCCAACATGGCCCACTTGGCGGAGAAGGTCGTACCCAAGACGTCCGTCAAGCATGTGATCGTCACCGAAGTGGCCGACCTGTTGCCGCCGCTCAAGCGGCTGCTGATCAACAGCGTCATCAAGTACGTGAAGAAAATGGTCCCGGCCTTTCACTTGCCCAAGGCGATCAAGTTCAACGACGTCCTGGCCAAGGGCGCAGGCCAGCCGGTCAACGAAGTCAGCCCCAATAGCGATGAGGTCGCCGTGTTGCAATACACCGGTGGCACCACCGGCGTGGCTAAAGGTGCAATGCTGACTCACCGCAACCTGGTGGCCAACATGCTGCAGTGCAAGGAATTGATGGGCTCCAACCTCAATGAAGGTTGCGAGATCCTGATCACCCCGTTGCCGCTGTACCACATCTACGCCTTCACCTTTCATTGCATGGCGATGATGCTGATCGGCAACCACAACATCCTGATCAGTAACCCGCGTGACCTGCCGGCGATGGTCAAGGAATTGTCGAAGTGGAAGTTCAGCGGTTTTGTCGGCCTGAATACGTTGTTCGTTGCTTTGTGCAACAACGACGCCTTCCGCAAACTGGATTTTTCTGCGCTCAAAGTCACCCTGTCCGGTGGCATGGCCCTGCAACTGGCAGCGGCCGAGCGTTGGAAAGCGGTCACTGGCTGTTCCATCTGCGAAGGTTACGGCATGACCGAAACCAGCCCGGTGGCTACCGTCAACCCGATCCAGCATATCCAGATCGGTACCATCGGCATTCCGGTGCCCTCGACCCTGTGCAAGGTCATCTCCGATGACGGCGTCGAGTTGCCGCTGGGCGAAATTGGTGAACTGTGCGTCAAGGGCCCACAGGTGATGAAAGGCTATTGGCAGCGTGAAGATGCCACCGCCGAAATCCTCGACAGCGAAGGCTGGTTGAAGACTGGCGATATCGCGATCATCCAGCCTGACGGCTACATGCGCATCGTCGACCGCAAGAAAGACATGATTCTGGTCTCCGGCTTCAACGTTTACCCCAACGAACTGGAAGACGTGCTTGCTACCCTGCCGGGTGTGCTGCAGTGTGCGGCCATTGGTGTGCCGGACGAAAAGTCCGGGGAACATATCAAGATCTTCATCGTGGTCAAGCCGGGTGCCACCCTGACCAAGGATCAGGTGATGGAGCACATGCGCGCCAACGTCACCGGCTACAAGGTGCCCAAGGCCGTGGAGTTCCGCGATGCACTGCCGACCACCAATGTTGGCAAGATCCTGCGCCGCGAGTTGCGGGATGAAGAACTGAAGAAGCTGGGCTTGAAGAAGTAACCCAGAACCCAACAAAAAGCCCCGCGGATGCGGGGCTTTTTGTTGGTCGCGATTCCTACAGCATGAACTGCGCGAAGCTCACACCGGCGCCCGCCGGGCGCACATCCTTCAGTAGCGAGTCCTTGTCCGCACTCAACTCCAGGGTGATCTCCGGCTTGCGCTTGCCGGCATTGCGCACCACCAACCCTTCGAGCTTCTCGCGCAAAAACGCCGTTGGCACCTTCAAGTGCAGCAACTGGTCGCTGTCGGCGTTGTGCATCAGCAAGTGAATCCACTCGTACTGACCCACGCCAATCCGGCTCACTGGCAGGTCGAACCACCAGATATTGCGTTTGCGGTCCAGGTCGGCGAAGTGGCAGTTGTTGACGCCGAGCACGGCACCGCCCAGTTCTTGGTTTCTGCGGGCGATGGCTTGGGTTTTATCGAGTTTCATAACGTTCCTACGGGATCAGGTATTCAGCGTTTTAGCCTGAATGTGCCGGGCATTCTCGTGGGTTAGCCGCAAAACATAAAGCCCAACCTGCGCGCAACGATGAAATGTCCGGTTAAAAATAAATGAAACTCTGTAAGACGGCCAAGGGTCAACCTTTACGCAATGAGCGAATCCCTTGGTGTTCTCAGGAGAAATACCATGAGCAGTACTGCAGATAAGGTAAAAGGTTTGGCGAATGAGGCTGTGGGCAACGTCAAGCAAGGTATTGGTAAAGTGACTGGCAACGACAAGCTACGTGCCGAAGGTGTAATTCAGGAGAAGAAAGGCGAAGCCCAACAAGTCGTTGGCAAGACCAAGGACGCGGTGAAGAAAGCCACCGAATAAGACGGTTCTGGCTGATTGCAGCGAACAGTCCAACGGCCATCCACGGATGGCCGTTTTTGTGTCACGTGCAGTGATTAACCTTTCGAAATTGTTTCAAGGTCGTCAAATAGGCTACCTTGATGTAGAAAACGGCCCCTGAGTCGCCCACGAACTCAATCTTTTGCGGCGAAAGGAGACGCTATGATTTTCCCGGTATTAAAAGGCCTGCCCTTGCACAAAGTGCTGTTGCGCACGGTCACTGAATTCCTCGATGACGAGATGCCCACCTACGCCTCGGCACTGGCCTACCAGATGCTATTCTCGTTGTTTCCCTTCCTGTTGTTCCTGATTGCCCTGATTGGTTTCCTGCACCTGCCGGACTTTTTTACCTGGCTGCGCCTGCAGTCCGAATTGGTATTGCCGCCCCAGGCCCTGGAACAGGTCAACCCGGTGATCGATCAGTTGCAGCAATCCAAGGGCGGCCTGCTGTCGGTAGGTATCGTCATTGCGCTGTGGACCGCCTCGGCGGGCGTGCGCCTGATGATGAGCGCGATGAATGCTGCCTATGATGTGGTTGAGGGCCGGCCGATCTGGAAGCGCTTTCCGCTGTCGGTTTTCTACACCGTGGGCATTGCCGGCATGCTGTTGGCCGCCGCTGCGTTGATGGTCCTCGGGCCGCAAGTCATGGAGTGGCTGGCGAGGCAGATTGGCATGCAGGAATTCGTGGTCACCCTGTGGACCATCTTGCGCTGGCCGTTGGTTGTGATCCTGCTGATGTTTGCCGTGGCCTTGATGTACTACGTGATGCCTGATGTGAAGCAGAAATTTCGTTTCATTACCCCAGGCTCGGTATTGGCAGTGGTGGTGTGGATCGTCGCGTCCCTGGGCTTTGGTTACTACGTTAAAACCTTTGCCGACTACAACGCCATGTATGGCAGTATCGGTGCGATCATTGTCCTGCTCTTATACTTCTACATCTCTGCCGCCGTGCTGTTGCTGGGGGCAGAGATGAACGCCGTGATCGAACACATGTCGGCCGAAGGCAAGGACCCTGGTGAAAAGGACTTCGGCGAACACGACGACCAACCGCAAGTTTCCGGCCTTGGCCGGGACCATTCGCTCAAACCCACTACTGACGAAGTCTGAACCATGATCCGTGACATCCTGAAAATGGGTGATGAGCGCCTGTTGCGCATTGCGCCCCCGGTTCCACCGCAAATGTTCGACAGCCCCGAGTTGTGGCAGTTGATCGACGACATGTTCCAGACCATGGAACACGTCGGCGGCGTCGGCCTGGCCGCGCCGCAGGTTGGCGTTGATCTGCAATTGGTGATCTTTGGTTTCGAAAGCAGCGAACGTTACCCGCAAGCCCCGGCCGTGCCGCAGACGATCCTGATCAACCCGTTGATCACGCCGCTGAGTCCGCTGCTGGAAGAGGGCTATGAAGGTTGCTTGTCGGTACCGGGCCTGCGTGGAGCGGTGAATCGCTATCAACAGATTCGCTATGAAGGCTTTGACCCCAAGGGCGAACCGATTGTGCGCATTGCCGATGGCTTCCATGCGCGGGTGGTGCAGCATGAATGCGATCACTTGATTGGTCGGTTGTATCCGTCGCGGATTAGCGATTTCAGCAAGTTCGGGTTTATCGAGGTGATGTTCCCCGAGATGGACCCTACGGCTGACGAGTAATCCACTGACACAACGCAGCTCCCAGATTGAGCATGCCCGCTTGAGTTATTTGGCCTGTTTCACAAACCGCAACGTCATCCGGTCCGACTCGCCAACGCTACCTGCTTCGCCTTGGGATCAAGGCCCATGGCAATCATCGGCTTATTGCGTTTGTAGCGCACCAGCCGTTCCGCCAGGGACTGGGGCAGTGGTGTGTCCTGGGTAAAACCCAAGCGTTGATAAAACCCTTCCAGTTCTGGATGACAGAGCAGCCACACGGTGCCCTCGAGGGGCGCAACGGCTTCGCGGATCAATCTTGCCGCTAGTCCCTGACCACGCAGCGATGGGTCGACAAACAACCCGGTCAACCATTGCCCGCCCACCACCGGGCTCAGGCAGAGGCCGGCCACAATTTCGCTGTGTTTGGCCACCCACAACTGTCCGCCCTTGAGGGCTTTCATTGGCGAATGGTGGCGACGGTAAAATTTGTTCAGCAACGGCCAAAGTGGCTCTGCCAACAGATTGATGTGCAACTCGGGCATGGTATGTCGACAGGCGTAATCAAGGGCCGAGGATTATAAGTCGGGCAAAGCACCTTCTGCTGGACAATAGGTGTTATACCCCTTGCTACATTCCCTGTAAGTGGAGCACGCATCATGGCCAAAGGCATGGATTCAAAGAAAGCCGCGAAGAAGAAACCGGCAAAGACCGCCGATGAAAAACGCGCGGATAAAAAAGCCAAGAAGTCAGAAACGGGCTTGTTTGGTCATTGATTTGTAGCCGCTGCCCAGGCATGAGGCTGTGATGTGGTCCTGCTTCCCCATCGCTGCTTCGTGGCTCGGTGGCTACAGGTTTTCAGGTCATGGGTTTTCCGCGGCCAGCGCAGCAACTACCGCTGGACGCCTGCCGACCCGCTGCTGAAACTTCGCCAACGCCGGCCACTTTTGTAGATCAATCTCAAAAAACGCCGCCCAGCGCAGCACCACAAACAGGTAGGCGTCTGCCACCGTGAATTGTTCTCCCAATAAGTAAACCTGGTGCTCCAATGCCTGCACCAGAATCGTAAAACGCTTGAATAACGTGACCTTGAACAGCGTCTTGACCTCCTCCGGGATGGCCGCGTTGAACAACACTCCCAGGCCCCCATGAATCTCGCTGCAAACAAAGTTCAGCCACTCCTGTAAGCGTACGCGCTCCCAGCTGCCATTGGCCGGGGCCAGTCCGGTGTGCGGCACCAGGTCTGCCAGATACTGCAAGATCGCGGCGCTCTCGGTCAGTACCTCTGCGTTGTCCAATTGCAATGCCGCCACGTAGCCCTTGGGGTTGATCTGCAAAAAATCGTCACCGTTGGCGGTGATTTTTTTTTGGTTGTCGACGCGGATCAGTTCAAACGGCAGAGACAGTTCGCGCAACACGATGTGAGCGGCCAGGGAGCAGGCATTGGGAGAGTAATACAACTTCATCGGGAGACTCCTTCGGGGTTTACGCCAGTTTTGCGGGTATGGCACCGTAGGTAAAATTAATCCTTAAGATCTTATCCATAAGGAAAGCTACTGGATGATGAATCTGATGCACTGGCGTCTCCTGGTCGCTGTGGCCGATAACGGCAGTATCACGGCGGCAGCCGAGCGAGTTGGCATGACTCAATCCGCCGCGAGCCAGGCCATGGCCGCTATGGAAGCTGCCCTGGGTGCCCAGTTGTTCGCCCGTGAAAGCCGTCGTACCTTGCCCACGGCGTTGGGCCTACAAGTGATCGAGCAGGCGCGGGTGATGCTGGCGGCCTTGCAAACCATCCGTCAAACCGTGGACGAGTCCAGGCCCATGTTGCGCGGAACCATTCGCCTGGCGAGTTTCCCCATGGTACTGGCGGCGTTCCTGCCGCCCCTGCTGCGGCGTTTCAACCAGTTGTATCCCGGTATCGAGGTGACGGCCCTCGAGGTCAGTGACGATGAGGTCAATACCTTGCTCGACGCGGATTTGATCGACCTCGGTGTGGTGCTCAACCCCAGCCCCGAGCGCAAGGCCACGGTGCTGGGGCGGGATAATTGGGTGGCGGTGCTGCCAATGGACCACCCGTTTTCCCGTCGTCCGGTCGAGGCGCCGGTTGAGTTGGAAGCATTGCTTGGGCAACCCTTTGTACTGGCCACCGGCGGCTGTACTGTCAATGCCCGTAGCCTTGCGGCTGAAGCCGGGCTGCAACTGCATGACATTCGCGTGGAAGTGAGGGAGTGGAACAGCGCTTTCAGCCTGGTACGCGAAGGCGTCGGCGTGACCCTGGTGCCCGAGATGACCCTGCCTGCCCAGCGCCAGGGCTTGCGCGTCATGGCGCTGGCCTGTCCGGTGCACCGCGAATTTGCCTTGGTCACCTCACGCACCCGGGAACCCTCGGCTGCCGTGAATGCGTTGTTACAAATGATGGCTAATTAATGGCCTTGCATGGCGCCAAGCGCTGACTATGCTCATTCGAAAGTACTACGGTCTCTGCCATGTGAAGTGTCACGGGAGTTTTTTCCATAGTGGCACATAGGTACTATGGCGGCCGTGGATGCATTGAGCGCGCACTTCAAGGCGCCAGGAAAAAGGAACGTTGGGTTAAATGGATTTTATTTTGCAGGTTCAAGCGGGTCCCGGAAGGGGCCTTCAAGACAAGGATGACTTGATAAGCGTGTTGCCCCACTAACCATCCTTTCTGTCACCTGACCTGTCTCTGGACGGCTGCGGTTGTCTGTTTTTTTGGCACGCGGTACAGAGGAAAATCCAAGAACCTACCGTTATTCAAAGACAGCGCTGAAGGTGCCCCGAACATGTTTAACCGTCGACACAAATCCGACCTGCTGGAAATCGAGCGTTATGCCAGCGCGCTGACCGAAACCAACGCCAAGCTGGCTGCTATCAGCCGATCCATGGCGATGATCGAGTTCGATCGTGACGGTGTGGTGCTCAACGCCAATGAAAGTTTCTGCAAAGCCATGGGCTATGGTGCGCAGGAGATTCGTGGCAAACATCACCGGATTTTCTGCGAGGAGTCCTTCTACCGCAGTGCTGCCTACAGCAAGTTATGGAGTGACCTGGCTCGGGGCGAGCCCATCAGCGGTACCTTCATGCGCTTGAACAAAAGCGGTCAGGAGGTGTGGCTTGAGGCCAGTTATATGCCGGTGTTGGGGCCCGACAACCAAGTGCAAAGTGTGATCAAGGTGGCCTCGGACATCTCGGCGCGGGTACACCGCGAACATGAAAACCAGAGCATGATCGACGCCATCGGCCGCTCCATGGCGATGATCGAATTCACTGCGCAGGGCGAGATCCTCAATGCCAACGATAATTTCCTGAAGACAGTGCAATACTCCCTCAACGAAGTCGTCGGCCAGCACCACAGCCTCTTCTGCCATCGCAGCGAAACCGATTTACCGGCCTACAAGGCATTTTGGGCATCGCTCAATCGCGGCGAATATCACTCCCATCGCTTTGAACGCAAAAACAAGTACGGGCAGACAGTATTCCTCGAAGCCTCCTACAACCCGATCTTCGATGCCAGCGGGCGGTTGTACAAAGTGGTGAAGTTTGCCAGTGACATTACCCATCAAGTCACCACCCTGCGCACCGCCGCCGAATCGGCCCACAGCACGTCGGTGCAAAACGACGCCTGCGCCCGCAAGGGGTCGCAAGTGGTGCAGCAAACCGTGCAGATCATCGAAGAAATTTCCCGTGACCTCAACGAGGCGGCGCTGAGCATCGATGCGGTCAGCAAGCAGTCGGACATCATCGGCAAGATAGTCCAGACCATTCGTGGCATCGCGGACCAGACCAACCTGCTGGCACTCAACGCCGCAATTGAAGCGGCCCGTGCCGGTGAACATGGCCGAGGCTTTGCGGTAGTGGCCGATGAGGTACGCAGCCTCGCGGCGCGTACCAGCCAGGCGACGGTGGAGATTGTCGAGGTGGTGCGCAAGAACCACGACCTGTCGCTGAGCGCGGTGTCGAGCATGAAATCGAGCCTGAGTCGCACCGGGTTGGGGGTGGAGCTGGCTAATGAGGCGGGGCAGGTGATCCTGGAGATTCAGGAAGGCTCACGGCATGTAGTGGATGCGATCAGTCAGTTCAACTCGACGCTGCAACTGCAGTAACCGATCTACTGGATAACCACGATAAAAGTGTGGGAGTGGCGCCGTCACTCCTACACTTTTAAGCTGTGTTTACCGTTGTCTGGCAACGCGGCTAGTGGGCAATATTCTCCAGCGCCAGGTTGCGGGTGCGCGGGCCGAACCAACCGATGGTGATCATCACGATCAACATGCTGCTGGCGATAAACGCCAACACGCCCGGCGTGCCCAGATGTTCCAGGAAAAAGCCGATCAACAGGCTGCTGAACACCGTGGACAAGCGGCTGAACGAATAGCAGAACCCCACCGCCCGGGCGCGGATGTTGGTGGGGAACAGTTCGCTTTGATAGGAGTGGTAACTGAAGCTCAGCCAGGCGTTGCAGAAGGTGATCATTACCCCACACACCACCAGCCCTAGGGCGCTGCTTTGCAAGGCGAACAGACTGCCGAAGATCATCGCGCCCATGGCCGAGCCGACGATCTGCCATTTGTTCTCAAAGCGGTTGGCGACCTTGATGAACAACAGTGGCCCCAGCGGATAGGCCAGGGTGATGATGAAGGCGTACATCAAACTGTGGGTCACGCTCACACCCTGGCCCGAGAGCAGTGCCGGCAACCAATTGCCGAAGCCGAAAAAGCCGATGGCCTGGAACACATGAAACACAATCAGCATCAACGCCCGACGGCGGTACGGCGGTTGCCAGATATCGGCAAAACGCCCGCTGCCCTGGACGCTGACCGCCTCAGGCTCCGGCTCATCCAATGGCTTGCCGTGATCCTTTTGGCAGCGCGCTTCCAGGTTGTCCATGATCTGCCCGGCTTCGGTAAAGCGGCCTTTTTGCGCCAGCCAGCGCGGCGACTCCGGCAGCCTTGCGCGCAGCCACCAGATAAACAAGGCAAACACCGCACTGGCCAACACCACCCAGCGCCAGCCAGAGATCCCGAACGGTGCCTGGGGCACTAGCCACCACGACATCAACGCCACCGCCGGTACCGACAAAAACTGCACGAAAAACGCAAAGGCAAACGCCGAGCTACGCATGCGCTTGGGCACCAGCTCCGAGAGGTACGCGTCGATGGTCACCAACTCGATACCCAGGCCGATGCCCACTAGAAAGCGCATGCAGATAATCCCCAGCGCCGAACTCTGGATGCCCATCAACACCGTGGCGACGGTGTACCAGATCAACGCAAAGGTGAAGATCGTCCGCCGACCCAAACGGTCGGCAATCGGGCTGAGCAGGCTAGCACCGAGAAACAGCCCAAGGAAGGTCGCCGAGGCAAACGCTGCCTGGTCGGAGAAGCCAAACACCCCTTGGCTACCGGTGTGGAAAATGCCGTCGCTGATCAGGCCAGGGCTGATATAAGCGGTCTGGAACAGGTCATACAGCTCAAAAAAACCGCCAATCGACAGCAACGCCACGAGACGCCACACGCTGGCAACGGCGGGCAAGCGGTCAATGCGCGCGCTGATATGAGCGGCGCGGATCGGGTCGATGGCGTCTGGGGTAGAGAGTGAAGGCATGAGGGGACATTCCAGGTAGTGAGCTGGAATCTTAGCTTGCTATCGGAAATCAGCGCTTGTGAAGTTTGAGGGTTTCACCGGCATATTCGCTGAATTATTGCCGGTAGCTTTTGGATTTCAGGATTTTATGGTTCCAGGGGGGTCAATAAGTGATCAGGTCCAGGCGCTTGAAGCGGTTGTTGAATAGGTGAGCAATACATTGAGTCCTGAGTAATCCTTAGTTGTGTCCGTCGAGGGCGAAGGTCTGGAAGCCTGGGCGTTGGCTAAGCTTTTCGTAGTAGGTGCTGACAGCAGGGTAGGACGGGTGCTCCATAGGCGTCATCCGCCAGCGGTGTACCGACAGGCCGATGAGGATGTCGGCGAGTGTGAAATCATTGCCGGCCACATAGGCGTTGGTTTTTGCCAACTGTTGTTCCAGCAAACCCATCTTGTCGTTCCAGCCGCGCACGCCGTCGGCGAGGCGTTGGGGGTCCTGGAAGTCCGGATTTTTGCGCACCCGTGCGTGGAATACATAGCCCCAGGAGGGGTTGAGCTCGGTGGCTTGCCAGTCCATCCACTGCTCGACCTTGGCCCGTGGCCCTGGCTCGGCGGGCAGCAAGTCATGACGTTGGTGCAGGCCAACCAGATAGCGGCAGATGGTATTGGATTCCCACAGCACGCCGTTTTCATCGAGGATCACCGGTACCTGGGCGTTGGGGTTCAGGGCCAGGAATTCGGGTGACTGGGTGGGCGTGAAACCGATGCCCCAGTCTTCACGCTCGTAAGGGATACCCAATTCCTGGCAGGTCCAAAGGACTTTTCGCACGTTGATGGATGAGGTGCGACCCAAGACTTTCAGCGAATGGCCCATGGTGCTTCCCTGGCAATGATGAATTGGCAGCGGGCAATTTAGCAGGGGCCAGGAGGAACGGCGAGACATGATCGTTAGCTGCGTGGTGTTTCCTGGTCCACCAGCTTGCTCATCCTGTAGCCGCTGGCGCAGCCTGCGATCGGCTGCGATCGGCTGCGCAGCAGTCGTTTGGGTCTTGAAATCGCTGAAGGTCCTGCGGCCCTTATCGCAGCCTCGTGCCTCGACAGCGGCTACAAGGACCGCGCCGATCCCCTGTAGCCGCTGGCGTAGCCTGCGATCGGCTGCGCAGCAGACGCCTGGGGCCTTGAGATTGCTGAAGGTCCTGCGGCCCTTATCGCAGCCTCGTGCCTCGACAGCGGCTACAAGGACCGCGCCGATCACCTGTAGCCGCTGGCGTAGCCTGCGATCGGCTGCGCAGCAGACGCCTGGGGCCTTGAGATTGCTGAAGGTCCTGCGGCCCTTATCGCAGCCTCGTGCCTCGACAGCGGCTACAAGGACCGCGCCGATCCCCTGTAGCCGCTGGCGCAGCCTGCGATCGGCTGCGCAGCAGACGCCTGGGGCCTTGAGATTGCTGAAGGTCCTGCGGCCCTTATCGCAGCCTCGTGCCTCGACAGCGGGCGGCTACAGGAACCAGGGTGTTCTTGAGGCGGCGGCCATCACAGGCAAGTCAGCTCCCGCATTGGCCGAGTTTGGCCGTCAGCTACTCTCGCGCACTTTCAACTCAAACCCCATGTCCACCACCGGCTTGGCAATCTTGTTGCCCGCCATCAGCGTCAGCAAATGTTCCGCTGCCCGTTTGCCGATGGCTTCGCGCGGCGTGCTGATACTGCTCAGCCGCGGCACCATGAAGGAGGAAGAGGGCAGGTCGTTGAAGCCCAGCACTGCCACGCGTTCCGGCACTTTGATTCCATGGCGCAGGGCTTCCAGGAGGGCACCCTGGGCCAGGTCGTCGTTGCCGAAGAAGATCGCATCCACATCCGGATGGCTGGCCAGCAATTGCAGGAACAGTTCGCCGCCCAGGCCCACCGACGACGGGCGTGGTGTCAGCAGTTCCAGGGCCGGGTCGTACAGGCCGGCCTGTTGCAGGGCACGACGAAAGCCTTCGCCGCGCAACAGAGTGCGTTGGTCCAGTTGCGCGCCGATATAGGCCAGGCGTTTGCGGCCCCGAGAAATCAGGTGCGCAGCTGCGGTTTCGCCGGCGCTGGTTTGCGAGAAACCGACACAGTTGAGGCCGGCGCCGGGGTCCAGGTCCATCATATACACGCATGGCACATTGCTGGACTCGACCATGCGTCGTGCGCTTTCGGTGCGATCAAACCCGGTCAGTAGCAAGCCCCGTGGCTGATAGGCCATGTAGTTGCGCAGCAGGTTTTCTTCTTCATCCCGGGAATAGTGAGTGTTGCCGATCAGTACTTCGAAGCCCTTGGGCCGTAGTACCTGATGAATCGCTTCCAGGGTTTCGATAAACAGCAGGTTGGACAGCGACGGCACCAGCACCACCACCGACTGGCTCTGGGCCGAGGCCAGGGCGCGGGCGGCGGGGTTGACCACATAGCTCAGTTCGGCGGCGGCTTTCTGGACTTTTTCCACCAGTTCGGTGGCCACGGTGCTGATGCCACGCAGTGCCCTGGAGGCGGTAATCGGACTGACGCCAGCCAGGCGGGCGACTTCATTCAGGGTAGGGCGTCCCGTCGTGCGGGTATTTTTATCGTTCTTGGGAGTCATCAGGCGGCTTGCCAAACAAAAATCGAGGCACTAAGGTAGCGCTGTCTCCAGAAGCCTGCAAATCCTTGAACATCGAGTTGCCTGATTCGCGTTCAAGTTCTTGGAGAGGATGCACGCGTCACTCCATAAAAATGACAAGACGGCGCGGGAAAAGCCTGTTTTTGCACTAGCCTTAGGGCTGGCAAAGGTAGCGCTATCTGCGTCCTGAGGTGTTTCATGAGTCAACCTGTTACCGCCCTGGTCATCATGGGTGTTTCCGGCTGTGGCAAGTCCAGCGTCAGCGAGGCCCTGTGCCAGTTGAACGGCGCCACCGCTATCGAAGGCGACAGCTTTCACCCGGCCGCCAATATCGAAAAGATGAGTGCCGGCCATCCGCTCAATGACGACGATCGTGCCGGCTGGCTCGATATTCTGTGTGATGAACTGCGCCGCTCGCTTAAAGCCGGCCAGCATCCGGTCCTCACCTGCTCAGCCCTCAAGAAAAAATACCGCGATCACTTGCGCGAAGCTGCGCCAGGGCTGGCTTTTGTCTTCCTCGAACTGACCCGTGAGGTCGCTGCCGAGCGTGTTTCCCATCGCCCGGGCCATTTCATGCCAGCGAGCCTGCTCGACAGCCAGTTCGCCACCCTCGAATCCCCGGTGGGCGAGCCGCTGACCCTGGCCTTGAACGCCAGCGAAGACAGTGTTGAGGAACTGGCCAGACAAACCAACGTTTGGTGGCTGAAACACGGCTTTGAACCCATCAAATAATGGTTTGCCGGAAAAGATAGCGCTATCTGCCGGCATGAAATTCAACACCCGCTTTAATAACAACAACAAACAGGAGAGACCCCCATGTTTGGCATGTCCCATGAGTCCTATCTGCTGCTAGATGCAGTGGTTACCATTATCGGGCTGATCGTTTTGATCACTCGGTTCAAAGTCCACCCGTTTATTGCGTTGATCATCGCCGCAGGCTTTCTTGGCCTGACCTCGGGCATGCCTGTGGACAAGATCATCAAAGCCTTCCAGGACGGTTTCGGCGGGGTGCTCGGCTTTGTCGGGATTATCCTGGCGCTGGGTACGATGCTCGGTAAGATGATGGCCGAATCCGGCGGCGCCGATCAGATCGCCCAGACCCTGATTCGCGCCTTTGGCAAGGAGCGGGTGCAGTGGGCGATGATGTTCGCTGCGTTCCTGGTAGGCATTCCGTTGTTCTTCGAGATCGGCTTTGTACTGCTGATCCCGCTGGTGTTTATCGTCGCCCGGCGTACCGGCGTGTCGCTGATCAAGATCGGCATCCCATTGCTCGCCGGCCTGTCGGCGGTCCACGGCCTGGTGCCACCGCATCCGGGCCCACTGTTGGCGATTGGCGTGTTTGGTGCCGACATCGGTAAAACCATTCTCTATGGCCTGATCGTTGCGCTGCCGACGGCCATCATCGCCGGCCCGCTCTACGGTACGTTTATCTCCAAGTACATTCCGGGCAATCCGTCACAGGAACTGGTGGACCAACTGGCTCGCGAGTCGGACTCCAGCACCCTGCCAAGCTTTAGCGTGACCCTGATCACCGTGCTGCTGCCGGTGTTCCTGATGCTGCTGAAAACCTTTGCCGACATTGCCCTGCCAGACGGCCATATGGCACGCAACTGGATGGACATGATCGGCCACCCTATCAGCGCCTTGCTGTTGGCGTTGCTGTTGTCGCTGTACACCTTCGGCCATCGCCAGGGTATTGGTTCCAAGCAGATTCTCAAATTGCTGGACGCCAGCCTGGCGCCGACCGCGGCGATCATCCTGATCATCGGTGCCGGTGGCGGTTTCAAGCAGATGCTGGTGACCAGCGGTGTGGGTGACGTGATCGGCCATATGGCGGTGACGGCGCAGATCAACCCGATCCTGCTGGCATGGCTGGTGGCGGCGGTGATTCGCATAGCGACCGGTTCGGCGACCGTGGCAACCATTACCGGCGCGGGCATCGTGGTGCCAGTAGTCGGCATGGTACCGGGCGTGAACCTGGAACTGCTGGTGCTGGCGACAGGGGCGGGCTCGTTGATTCTGTCTCACGTCAACGATGCAGGATTCTGGTTGGTGAAGCAGTACTTCAACATGACCGTGGCCGAGACGTTCAAGACCTGGACGGCGATGGAGACCATTTTGTCCATCGTGGCGCTGGGCTTCATCATGTTGCTGTCACTGGTGGTCTAGACCCTGAAAAACTGTAGGAGCGAGAGGGACGCCTCGCTCCTACAGTGGGTCGGTCGGGCGTCAGGCTTTCTGGGCTAACCCATCGGCCTTGAACATCCCGCGAATTCCCCGCACAGCCTGGCGAATCCGGTCCTGGTTCTCGATCAGCGCAAAGCGCACATGGTCATCGCCGTACTCACCAAAGCCGATGCCCGGCGACACGCACACCTTCGCCTCCTGCAGCAGTTTCTTGGCAAATTCCAGTGAGCCCATCTCTGCATAAGCCTGGGGAATCTTCGCCCAGACGTACATCGACGCCTTGGGGTTTTCGACCATCCAACCCAGCTCATGCAGGCCCTTGACCAGCACGTTACGACGCTGGCGATACTGCTCGGCAATGTCCTTCACGCACTGTTGATCGCCTTCCAGCGCCGCAATCGCTGCCACTTGCAGCGGGGTGAAAGTGCCGTAGTCGTGGTAACTCTTGATCCGCGCCAGGGCGTTGACCAGTTCCGGGTTGCCGACCATGAAACCAATACGCCATCCAGCCATGTTGTAGCTCTTGGACAGGGTGAAAAACTCCACTGCAATGTCCTTGGCCCCTGGTACCTGCATGATCGAGGGGGCTTTCCAGCCGTCGTAGACGATGTCGGCGTAGGCCAGGTCATGCACCACCAGCACGTCGTACTGTTTGGCCAGGGCGATCACCCGCTCGAAGAAGTCCAGCTCCACGCACTGGGCGGTGGGGTTGGACGGGAAGCCGAGGATCATCATTTTCGGCTTGGGGATCGAGCCGCGAATCGCCCGCTCCAACTCGGCGAAAAAGTCCACGCCCGGGATTAGCGGCACCGAGCGCACCTGGGCGCCGGCAATCACGGCACCGTAGATGTGAATCGGGTAACTGGGGTTGGGTACCAGTACGGTGTCGCCCTGGTCGAGGGTGGCCAGCATCAAGTGCGCCAGGCCTTCCTTGGAGCCGATGGTGACGATGGCCTCGGTCTCAGGATCGATATCCACTTCATAGCGGTCCTTGTACCAGTGCGAAATAGCCCGGCGCAGACGCGGAATGCCTTTGGAGGTGGAGTAGCCGTGGGTGTCTTCACGTCGGGCGACGGTCACCAGTTTCTCCACAATATGCGGGGGAGTCGGGCCGTCGGGGTTGCCCATGCTCAAGTCGATGATGTCTTCGCCACGACGACGGGCGGCCATCTTCAGCTCGGCTGTGATGTTGAACACGTAAGGGGGGAGTCGATCTATGCGCGCAAAGCGGCGCGGCGAACCAAGGTCTGCCATTGTTGCCTCGAAGTACGTAAGCGCCCGGAACCGTCCGAGCGACGTCGGCCACTGCGGTGGCCTGCGAGGCAGACAATACGGGCGATGATGGCCCGTTGTCCAGATGGTGCAGGAAAAATTTCTGCATGGAGCGATGTGTGGATATGCCCCTATACTCGATGCGGGTTTGTGCCCTCATCGAAGGAGACTGTTCAGATGGATCAACAGACAAAACTACCGCTGCAACCGCGCCTGGAAGAGGGCAAGGCTCTGGTAATCGCAGGCGTCGGCGGCCGTTACGGCAAGGCCACCCAGGGGGATATTCCCCGGTTGTGGGAATTGTTCGACACCTGCATCAAGGACATCAAAAAGCGCGTGGGCGGCGTGACTTATGGCGTGTGCTACAACACCAATCACGGTGAGTTCGACTACCTCGCCGGTGTTGAAGTACCGGCCAAGGGCGACGTGCCGAGTAACTTCGAGTCCATCGAAATCCCGGCTCATCACTATGCGGTGTTCCCTCACTACGGCCCGGTGCAGGCGCTTGCGCAGACGTATGAGCGAATCATGTTCGAGTGGCTGCCGCACTCCGGGTACGCGATCGCCGGCCCTGATTTCGAGCGTTATAGCGCAGACTTTGATGTGGGGAAGGGCACGGGTACGGTGGAAGTCTGGTTGCCTGTCGAAGCAACGGTGGCATAACCCTGACCTTGGGCGCGAGTAAGCTCGCTCCCGATCATATTATCCATAGATGAGTGTATGAGTCAGGCCGATAGGCATAGGTATCTATTCCTGTAGCCGCTGGCGCAGCCTGCGATCGGCTGCGCAGCAGTCGCCAGTACCAGGGCTTCAGACGTTGTGTAGATACCTGTGGTCGATAGGGCTAGCCACCAAAACTGCGCTGGTAGTCCTGTGCGGACTTGCGAAGCGCTTGGGCAACATTGGGAGCTTGTCGGCAATAGTCGTCTTCGCGCTTGAGAACAGTCTCAAGGGCCTGGAGCAGATTCCGGATACGCTCCTCGGGGTTCTCGATATCGCAGGTTTTCGCAAAATCGAGGATGCCCAGGCGTTAAGCAAACCCGCTGGCGCATTGAACGAACCTGACTGCCGACTTGTTGAGGGATAACTGAAAAATCCATGTCGCGTAACCATTACTTTATGCATGTTAAGTCATGCATGCGTTACCTGGATTTCCTGTCAAGCGCGCCCTGACCAAATACCAGCGCCAGCCGACGCTCATACCCAACCCGCCCCTTGTAAGCCTCACCGCTATCCACCCACCCCAACTGTAAATACAACCCCATCGCCGCCACATTGTCATGGTCCACCGATAATTCCAGCGCCTTGATCTGTGGCCACGCCAGCCGCGCAGCGGCGGGTAATGCTTGCAGGCAGGCCTTGCCGAATCCTTGCCCCTGTTTGCTGCGATCGACTTGCAGGGCGTGCAGGGTGGCGCTGTGCTCGTCGGCCCAGTGGGGCAGGCAGGGAGGGCGTTTGAGTAGGAGGAAAGCCACGGGGATGTCATCGGCCAGCAGGGCGAAGCCCTTGACGCCTGGGCTGGGGTTGACCAGCAGGGTGTTCAGTGCGCAGTAGATATCGCCGGAAAAAGACAGCTGTTCGGGGTGGACTTCGAGGGCACGGAGTTGCTGTTGTTGGGCAGCGGTCAGCGTCTCATAGGCAACAAGGCGGGTTTCCATTGGTGGGGCATCCAGGTTCCTACAGAGAGGTCGCAAATTCTAGCCGGTTTGTTGCGCCCGCATTTATTTTTTGCGAGCGTGTCGATTTGTCGATGGCCCACTCGACTAAGGGTGTCTTCAGTGATTTTTCCCACAGGAGTATCGCCATGAACACCCAGGTTAAAACCGATATCAGCACCTTGATCAACGATTGGCAGCAAGCGGTGGTCACCAAGGACATCAACCGCATCGTCAGCTTCTATGCCGACGACATTGTTGCCTTCGATGCTGTGAGCGCCCTGCAATTCAAGGGCAAGGCCGCTTACCGCGCCCATTGGGAAGAGTGCATGAAGGTGTGCCCCGGCCCAGGTATTTTCGACTTTCATGAACTGCACATCGTGCCGGCTTCCGACAGTGCCTTCGCCCATTGGCTGGCGCACTGTGGCGGTGCCGGGCCGGACGGTGTGGTGAAGGCGTGCTGGATGCGCGTCACTGCGGGTTATCAGCGCATCGATGGGCAATGGAAGGTGGTCCACGAGCACTGGTCTGCGCCTTTTGACATGCAAACCGGGGCAGGCCTGTTCGAGCTGGAACCCTGATCGTCGGGAAAGTCGGCAAATTGTCGATCTGCAGCCATAGTTGATAGTCCGAAAACGGAGAAACGTATGAAATACCTATGCCTGGTCTACAGTGACGAGCAGTTGCTCCACAGCCTGCCCGAAAGCCCCAAGGACCCCGAGTGCTTCGCCTACGCCGAGTTGATCCAGGGCAGTGGGCGGATGCTCGCCGCCGAGGCGCTGGAGTCGGTGCAGACTGCCACCACCGTACGCATGCGTAACGGCAAGTTGTCGATTACCGATGGCCCGTTTGCCGAAACCAAGGAGCAGCTTGCCGGGTTCTACCTGATTGATGCCAAGGACCTGAACGAAGCGCTCCAGGTGGCCGGTGGCATCCCGGCAGCGCGGGTCGGCAGTGTGGAAGTACGCCCGGTGCGTGAATTGAATCTCTGATCACAACAATCATAAGGTTCAGGAGGTTTACCCATGGCTACCCAAGCCCTGGCGGGCGCGCCGCCCGCCGAATTCGAGCTGTCCATCAGCCGCGTGATCGATGCGCCTCGCAGCCGGGTGTTTCGCGCCTGGACGGAGCCGGCCCTGCTGCAAAAATGGTGGGGCCCCCACGGTATGACTACACCGGAGTGCGAAATGAACCTGTGGGTCGGTGGCCTGTTTCGTACCCTGATGCGTGCCCCCGATGGTGCCGAGTACCCGACCCAGGGCGTGTTCCTGGAGATCGTCGCACCCCGCCGGCTGGTGTTTACCGATGCCTACAGCCCGGGCTGGATTCCGTCGAGCAAGCCGTTCATGACCGCCGAAATCACCTTTGAGGAGATTGACGGCAAGACCCTCTACACCGCCCGCGCCATGCACTGGAGTGCCGAAGACAAACAGGCCCATGAGGCCATGGGCTTTCATGACGGCTGGGGGCAGAGCCTGGATCGGCTGGTGATGTTGGTGACCGAAGGCATGCACGATTGACGATCAAGGCCCAGGTCGAGGCGATCTATCGCAGTGAGTCACGGCGCATCCTCGCGACCCTGATTCGCCTGCTCGGCGACTTCGACCTCGCTGAAGAAGCCTTGCACGAGGCGTTCTTCGTTGCGGTCGAGCGCTGGCAGCAGGACGGCGTGCCGGCTAATCCCCGGGCCTGGCTGGTGTCCACCGGGCGCTTCAAGGCCATTGATCGTTTACGTCGGCAGGCCAGGTTTGCCGCATCCCAGGCGGTATTGCTGGCCCAGGCCGAGGAGCTGGAAGAGGCGCAGTGGAGTGATGATGAAGTGGAAGATGATCGCCTGCGCCTGATCTTCACCTGCTGCCACCCGGCCCTGGCGGCGGATGCCCAGGCAGCGCTGACCCTGCGGGAAATCTGCGACCTGACCACCGAGGAAATCGCCCGGGCCTTTCTCGTCACGCCGGCCACCATTGCCCAGCGTATCGTGCGGGCCAAGGGCAAGATCCGCGAGGCGAAGATTCCCTATCAAGTGCCGTCACTGGCCGAATTGTCCGAACGTCTGGACAGCGTGTTGCAGGTGATTTACCTGGTGTTCAACGAAGGCTATTCGGCGTCCATGGGCACCGACCTGACCCGTGAAGACCTGACCCGTGAAGCCATTCGCCTCGGACGGTTATTGCTGGAGCTGTTGCCCGCCGAGCCGGAAGTCATGGGCCTGCTGGCGCTGATGCTGCTTCACGAGTCTCGGCGCCCGGCACGAACCTCGACCAGTGGTGAGTTGGTGCTGTTGGATGAACAGGATCGCTCGCAGTGGGACGCTTCGCTAATTGCCGAAGGCTGCGCCCAGGTGGAGAAAGCGCTGACCACACGGCGCTTTGGGCCTTACTGCCTGCAGGCGGCGATTGCGGCCGTACATGCTGAAGCGCAAAGCGCAGCCGACACTGATTGGCCACAGATTGTCGGGCTTTACGACGTACTGCTAAGAGCAGTGCCGTCACCGGTGATCGAACTCAATCGCGCGGTGGCGTTGGCCATGCGGGATGGACCATTGGCGGGGTTGCAGCAGGTGGACAGGATTTTGAATCGAGGTGAGTTGCTGGATTATCACCTGGCCTATTCGGCGCGGGGGGAGTTTTGTCGGCAGTTGGGAAGGGTGCAGGAGGCGCGGGTCGCGTATGAAAAGGCGTTGGCATTGACGCAACAGGTGCCGGAAAAACGCTTTATCGAGCGGCGTTTGGCCGAACTCTGTCAGTCGGAATAATGAAAGCCTAATGTGGGGCTGTGCTGGATGGCACCAACGCCAGCCCCCTTTGATGTGTCTTGTGAATTACGCCTGCTGCCGCGTCGCCGCCAACACAATTTCCCGAATGCACACATGCTGCGGCTGCTGATAGGCATAGGCAATCGCTGACGCCACATCATCAACACTCAACACCGCCCCGCCCATGTCCTTCTTCCAGGCCTGGTAGCCGGTTTTGATAGCCTCATCGGTAGTATGGCTCAACAGCTCGGTTTCCACCGCCCCCGGCGCAATAGTGGTCACTCGTACATTGTGCGGCGCCAATTCTTCCCGAAGGTTTTCTGAAATCCCGTGGACCGCGAACTTGGTACCCACGTAGGCGACATGATTGGGAAAAGTCTTGCGCCCGGCCACCGAGCTGACGTTGATGATCGTGCCGGCGTTGCGCGCCACCATGCTGGCGGCGACAGCGTGAATACCATTGAGCAAGCCCTTTACGTTGACGTCGAGCATCTGTTCCCACTGCGCAGGATCCTGTTCGCTAATGCTGCCCAGTAGCATCACGCCGGCATTGTTGATCAGCGCGTCCGCCGGGCCAAATTGCGCCTCGGCTTCCTGCACGGCGGCCACCAGTGCTGCACGGTCGGTGATGTCGACACCATGGCTCAAGGTGTTCGGCAACTCTAGGGCGTTGAGCCGATCGATACGCCGGGCCAACAGCAGCAGCGGGTGGCCGGCGGCCGACAGCAAGCGCGCGGTGGCTTCGCCAATGCCGGAGCTGGCCCCAGTGATAATGATCAGTGGCTTGCTCATGTAAGAACTCCTGAAATAAAAAAAACAAATGACTAAAGCGTGGGCGAAGTATATTTAGTCTATTGATGGCTGAAAAATGCCTTATTCCTCTGTCTGTCATCGGTATTATCTATGGATGTCCGTCACCTAAAAGCCTTTCTCGCAGTGTTCGAGGAGCGCAACATCACCGTCGCCGCCCAGCGTCTGTTTATCAGTCAACCGACCTTGTCAGTGACCATCAAGCAATTGGAGGAGGAGCTCGGCGTGGCCCTGTTTGTGCGTCAACCCCGAGGAGTGGAGGTCAGTGATGAGGCTCGGGTGCTATACCCACAGGCCCGGCGCATGGTGGCCGAAGCCGATGCCTTGAGCCGGTTGTTTCGCGGACGAGAGAACCGCATCACCCTGGAGTTGGGGGTTGAGGGCGATATTGGCCACAGCCAGATCGAAACCTTCCTGCGCATGGCCCATCAAGGCTTGCCGGGTTTGCTGCTGACCTTGCAGGAAGGCTGTCAAGGCGAGGGGCGGTTGGCGGTGGAAGAAATGTGCTGCGAGGACGAGTTATTCCTGCCGCTTTGGGAAGAGCCCTACGTCATGGCGCTGCCCGCCGCTCATCCGATGGCCCAAGGCGTAAAAGAGCAGGCCTGGGCGCCGATCGAGGACTGGATCACCTGCCCGCTACATGTTTCCCACCAGCGCCTGATGGCCTTGTACGGGCGTTCGTCCCAGTCAGTGGGCGGGCATGCCGGTTCGTTGACCCAGGCGCTGCATATGGTGGCGGCAGGGGTGGGCGTGGCGATGTTGCCGCAGTCCTTGGCGGCCGGGCGCACAGGCGTGGTCATTCGCCCGTGGCACTTGCCGGCACCGACCCGGCGGGTGGGCCTGTGCTTCGCCGCCCAGGCGCTGGAGTTGCCGGCGTTGCGGGCGCTGCATGAGTACTTCCAGAGCCATCAGCCGCCACAGATCGAAGCAGCTTGAGGGTTACTCGAGCATCTTTTCCAGCAACCAGCTTCCCGCCGGCCCCGGGGGATGTTGGCGTGACCACAAAGCGTCCACCGCCACCGAGCGCGGCCAGCCTCGGACCTTGAGCGGGTGCAGAGTGCCGGCGCCAAAGCGCTCCACCAGCCAGCACGGCAACGGGGCCCAGCCGAAACCCAGTTGTGCCATTTCCATCAACATCAGATAACTGGGCGCCGACCATACCCGGCCCGCGGCGCGGGTTTCATTGGATTTGATGATGCTTGCCAGACGCAGTTCACGGTGTTGCTCCAGAGTCCGCTGGTCGATGCCCTCAAGGCTCGCCAGTGGATGTTTGGGGGAGACGAACAGGGCGATTTCCGTGCGTTCTTCCACCGGTGCACGGGTCAGGTCTGGCGGATATACCTGCTGCATTTCGATAAAGGCAATCTGTGCCCGGCCGCTTTGCACCAGGGCAATCAGGTCTTCGCATTCGGCGATCAGGCATTCCAGTTCCAGGTCCGGATAGCGCTGTTCAAAGGCTGCGATGGCGGTTTCGAAACGCTTGGACTGATAAGTATCGGACATCGCGATACTGAGCTTGGGTTCCAACCCCTGGGACAACTGGCTGGCCGCCAGCTCCAGGCGGTTACTGGCCTCCAACACTTGCTCGGCCCGTTGCAGCAACACATGGCCTGCCGGGGTCAGGGTCGGCTTGCGGCTGCTGCGGTCAAACAGCACCACATCCAAGTCAATCTCCAGGCTCGCCACTGCCGCGCTGACGGTGGACTGGCTTTTGCCCAGTTTGCGCGCCGCGGCCGAAAACGAACCCTGGGTTGCCGCTTGGACAAACGCCTGGAGCACTTCATGGGAAGCCATACTATCGCCCTGGTCGATGGTTAATGGTTATGAAGTATCGGCTTGGAGGGTGATTATGGCAACCATAGTCACTCACGGAGCACGGGTCATGAGCCCTACCAAAACCATCACTGAACGCTTTTTTCAGGCCATCGGCTTCGAGGGCCTGGCCTTGTTGATCTGTACCCCGCTGTTGGTCTGGATCACGGGCAGGCCCGCGCTGGAGATGGGTGCGGTAACTTTGGCCATCAGCATTATGGCGCTGACCTGGAACATTATTTTCAACAGCCTGTTCGACCGTCTCAAGGTGCGCCTGCAACTGAGCAATGGCGGCTGGAGCCGGGTGCTGCACGCCCTGATGTTCGAAGGCGGCCTGATCATTGTCTGTGTGCCATTGATTGCTGCCTGGCTGAACATCAGTCTGATGCAGGCCTTCATCCTCGACATCGGCGTATTGCTGTTCTTCCTGCCGTACACCTTTGTGTACCACTGGGGTTATGACGTGCTGCGGGAGAAGTTTTTGCAGCGGCGAGCGCTGGCAGCGTAGGAGCCAGCGTGCCGGCTCCTGATTCGGCGCGGGACTACAAAAACATCCCACCCGAGGCTTCGACACGCTGCCCGGTGATCCAGTGACCACCGTCGGCCAGCAGGGTGGAAATCGCCCCGCCAATGTCGTCCGGCAGGCCGACTCGACCCAGGGCGGTATTGCTGGCGACAAAGGTATTGAGGTCGGTGTTATCGCGCACCGCGCCACCACCGAAGTCGGTGGCAATCGCACCTGGGGCCAGAGTGTTGACGCTGATACCACGAGTGCCCAACTCCTTGGCCTGGTAGCGGGTCAGCACTTCCACCGCGCCTTTCATCGAAGCGTAAGCCGAATAGCCCGGCAGGCTGAAACGGGTCAGGCCGCTGGAGATGTTGAGGATCCGGCCACCGTCGGCGATCAGCGCCAGCAGGTTCTGTGTCAGGAAGAACGGGCCTTTGAGATGGATGGCGACCATCTGATCGAACTGTTCTTCGCTGGTATCAGCAAAGCTTGCGTGGGCCCCGATACCTGCATTGTTGATCAGGAAGTCAAAGTGATCCTGGGCGAAAACGTTCTTCAGCAAGGTGCCGACCTCGGCGGTAAAGGCTGCGAACGTCGAGCTCTGGCTGACATCCAATTTCAGCATGGCCCCACGGCCACCGAGCTTTTCAATCTGCGCGACCACCGATTGGGCTTCGTCGGCCTTGCTGTGGTAGGTGCCGATAATATCCACGCCTTGTGCCGCCAGGTGCAGTGCAGCGCTTTTGCCCAAGCCGCGACTGGCGCCGGTGATGAGTGCGATTTTACGGGTCATGGTGAAGTCCTCGTAGTGGTGATTGATCGTGGGACTAAGTGTATTTGTACGGTCATTACGTGATAAACAGAGCTGAACCGGATTCACTGACCGGGCAAACCGAACAATCAGGGCCTGGGTCATGAATAAGCTGGAACTGCTGCGTACCTTTGTTCGCGTCTCCGAATTGTCGAGTTTTACCCAAGCGGGCGTGAGCCTTGGCTTGCCACGCTCCACCGTGTCCGAGCATGTCCAGGCCCTGGAAGAACTGCTCGGGGCCCGCCTGTTGCAGCGCACCACTCGCAGGGTCCAGGCGACTCAGGATGGCCGGGTGTTGTATGAGCGCAGCAAGGATTTGTTGTCGCACATGGAGGAACTCGAAGGCCTGTTTCGCCAGGACGAGGCGCAGCTGATCGGGCGAATCCGTATCGATATGCCCAATGTCATGGCCCGTAAACTGATTCTGCCGCACTTGCCTGAATTCATGGATCGACATCCGCTGGTTGAGCTGGAGATCAGCAGCACCGATCGTCAGGTGGATCTACTGGCCGAAGGTTTCGATTGTGTGCTGCGGGTGGGGGCACAGCCGGACCAGTCTGTGGTGGCGCGGCTGTTGTGCAGCATGCCGATGATCAACTGTGCCAGCCCTGCCTACCTGCAACGTTATGGCGTGCCCAAGACCCTGGCCGACCTGGCCAATCACCAGTTGGTGCATTACGTACGCCCGCTGGGCGCGCGCTCGCCGGGGTTCGAGTACCAGCATGGCAACAAGGTGCAGCACGTAGCCATGGCCGGGCGGGTCACGGTCAACAGCACCGACGCTTATCAATCGGCCTGCCTGGGTGGCTTTGGCTTGATCCAGGTGCCGCTGTTGGGGATTGGCGAGTTACTGGCCAGTGGCGAGTTGGTGGCGGTATTGCCTGAGTATCCGGGGCCCGCGTTGGATGTGTCGCTGTTATACGCGGGCCAGCGGCATTTGCCGTTGCGGGTGCGGGTGTTCATGGATTGGCTGGCGGCCACCCTGCAAGGCGCTTTAACGGCGGGATGACAACTGTTGCGGGGCGAGGAAGGCATCGTGGAAGTAGTCCCGGAACGCCTGCATCGCCGGTGTAAACGTACGTTCGCGATGCCAGGCCAGGCCGACACTCATCGGCGTTATTGGGTCAGTTACGCTTACCGTCTCGATGCGCTTGCCCTCCAGGGACCAGGGGCGGTGCACCAGGTCCGACAGAATCGCCACGCCGCTGCCGTTGGCGACCATGCTGCGCACCGCTTCCACCGAGCTGGTACGCAGCCGTACCTTGGGCATTTGCCCGGCTTGTTCCCAGTAGCGCATGGCACTTTGTTCGGCTTCGTCGACGGTCAGGAAGATATACGGTTGCCCGGCCACATCGGCGAGGCTGACGGCGGCGCGTTCGCATAGCGGATGATGGCTGGGCAGCCACAGTCGACGCTCGGAATTAAATAGGGTTTGCGAAACAATGTCCGGGTGGGTGAGGTTGGCGGTGAGGACCACGGCCATGTCGAAGTGGCCGTCCAGCAAACCCTGTTCAATGGCCTGGCGTTCCTGCTCGAAAACCTCGATGGTCACGTCGGGATGCCAGTGCTCCATGCGCTGCAAATGGTGTGGCAGGAAGTAACCGAGCACGGTGTAGCTGGCGGCCACCCGCAGCACACCGCTGGCGCGGTAGTCAGGTAGCGGGCTGTTCAGGGCGTCATCGACACTGCGCACAATCACATAGGCCCGGTTCAGGAAGTGCCGCCCGGCATCGGTCAGGCTCATGCCCTGGGCCGAGCGCACAAACAGTTGCACACCGAGCATGGCTTCCAGCTCCTTGATCGCCGTGGTCACGGCGGATTGGGAGATGTTCAGGTGAATCGCCGCCTGGGAGATCTGGCCGATCTCGGCGGTGGCGACGAAGTAGCGAACCTGGCGCAGGGTGAGGGACATTGAACGCTCCACAGTGATCGTTCCTGCGCACTGGGTGGGAGCGAGCAGTATCTGTTTTTCAGAAGATAGCCTATCTGATAATAGATCTTCCCAAGGGGTCAAGTGACAGCCTAATTTTCATGGCATGAACTTTCGTGGAGTAACCCCGATGCAGGCAGTGGATTTCAATTCGGACATGGGCGAAGGCTTTGGCCCCTGGACCATTGGCGACGGTGTGGATAACGAGCTGATGGCGTTTATCAGTTCGGCCAACATCGCCACCGGCTTTCATGCCGGCGACCCTGGCACCATGCGTCGCACTGTCGAGCGCGCCAAGCAATTGGGGGTGGCTATTGGTGCCCATCCCGGGTTTCGCGACCTGGTGGGTTTTGGCCGTCGCCACATCAACGCGCCGGCCCAGGAGCTGGTGGACGACATGCTCTACCAACTCGGCGCCCTGCGGGAAATCGCCCGGGCCCAAGGGGTTTCCCTGCAACACATCAAGCCTCATGGTGCGCTGTACATGCACCTGGCCCGTGACGAAGAAGCGGCACGCCTGCTGGTGGAAAACCTGCAACTCGTCGAGCCGACGCTGCGCCTGTATTGCATGCCCGGCTCGGTGATCTGGCGCATTGCCCAGGAACTTGGCCAACCGGTAGTGCGAGAGTTTTACGCTGACCGTGAGTACGATCTTTCGGGCTCTATCGTTTTTACCCGCAATGTCCGGGCGCTGGATCCGGCGACCGTCGCCGCGCGGGTGGTGCGTGCTTGCCAGAGCGGTGTGGTGCGGACCGTGGAAGGTGAAGACTTGCCCATCGAATTCGATTCCATCTGCCTGCACAGTGATACCCCCGGCGCCCTTGACCTGGTGGAAGCGACACGGGCGGCGCTGGATCAAGCGGGGATTGAAGTACGCACCCCGCGATAAAAGACACCGGTGCCCAGACACCGGGTTTGCATGATTGTTTGCCTGCCTTTCTACAATGATTCCAAGAGGAACAGACATGGCCGAATCTTCCCCGATCCGCTACAGCTTTGGCGGTGATGAACATCTGTTTGCCGAAGTCAGCGAGAGCATGTCCCTGGAGGCCTTCTTCAAGGGCATGGCGGTCACCCGTGCGGTGGAGCGCCTGGCCCTGGACGGTGTGCTGGACGTTTGCCTGGCCAACGCTTCGTTCCAGATCCGCTTCGACCCGGATCGCATCGCGCCCCATGTGCTGCTTGATGCTGTACAGAGCGCCGAAGCCCAGGCCGTGGCCGAACGTATCTTGCATACACGGATCATCGAAATTCCGGTGCTGTACAACGACCCCTGGACCTTGGAGACCCTGATGCGTTTTCGCGACCGCCATCAAGACCCCAGTGGTACCGACCTGGAGTACGCGGCGCGAATCAACGGCCTGGCGGATGTCGAGGCCTTTATCGCCGCTCATAGTGGTGCGCCGTGGTTTGTCTCGATGGTTGGTTTCGTTGCCGGGCTGCCGTTCATGTTCCAGATGGTGGAGCGCGAGCGCCAGTTACAGGTGCCCAAATACCTGCGCCCGCGTACTGACACGCCGAAGTTGACCCTCGGCCATGGTGGCTGCTTCGGCTGTATCTATTCGGTACGCGGGGCCGGTGGTTACCAGATGTTCGGCGTGACCCCGGCACCCATCTACGACCCGGCGCAGCAGTTGGCTTACCTCAAGGAACACATGGTGTTCTTTCGCCCGGGCGATATCGTCCAGTTCAAAGCCATGGACCGCGAGGCCTATGACGTGGCAATCGCCCAGGTCGAGGCGGGGAGTTTCGACTTGCGCATCCGCCCGGTGGAATTTTCCCTCGATGCCTTTCTCGCCGACCCCGTCGGTTACCCGAAGTCCCTGCAGGAGGCGCTGGCATGATCAAGGTTCTCAAACCCGGCCTCGCCACCTCGGTGCAAGACCTGGGGCGTGAAGGTTACTACCACTTGGGCATTCCACCGTCCGGTGCACTGGATCAGTACGCGTTGAGCGCGGCCAATCACTTGGTGGGCAATCCGGCCGGTGCAGCAGGGTTGGAATGCACGTTGATCGGCCCGGAGCTGGAGTTTCGGCAGGACGCCTTGGTAGCCTTGAGCGGAGCGCTGATGGCTCCGCGACTGGATGGAGAGGTGGTGCATCAAGATACGGCGTTCCAGGTGCGCGCCGGGCAGGTGCTGCGGTTTGAGTTTCCCAAGGCCGGAGCACGGACGTATCTGGCAGTGGCGGGGGGCATAGATGTGCCTTTGGTGCTGGGCAGCCGTTCCACCTATACCCTGGGGGCGTTGGGTGGTTTTGACGGCCGGCGGCTGGCGGAAGGCGACGAACTGCCCATCGGTAGCACCAACGGCAAGGGGCGCGCGGGCAACAGCTTGCCCATGGCCTTGCGTCAATCGGTGGGCGGGGATGTCACATTGCGGGTGGTGCCGGGGCTGTATTACGAACGCCTGACGGCAGCGGCGAAAAGCAGCTTCTTCGCCGAAGCCTGGACCGTCGGCTCGGAAGCGGACCGTATCGGCTACCGTTTCAAGGGCGGCAGCGCCTTGAGTTTTCAGCCACGCGAGCAGCCGTTTGGCGCAGGATCCGACCCCTCGAATATTGTCGACAGCTGTTACCCCATCGGTTCGATCCAGGTACCCGCCGGCCTGGAACCGATTGTGTTACATCGGGACGCGGTATCGGGAGGCGGTTACGCAATGATTGGGACGGTGATCAGTGCCGACCTGGACTTGATCGGGCAGATGCAGCCCAACCAGCGGGCCGGGTTTGTTGCGGTGACGCTAGAGGAAGCGTTGGAGGCGCGGCGGGTGTACAAGAAACGGCTGAAAGTGATGGGTGGGCTCTTCGGGGCCTGACAACATGGCCTTGTAGCCGCTGTCGAGGCACGAGGCTGCGATAAGGGCCGA
>NZ_WLYI01000046.1 GCF_009707515.1 Pseudomonas karstica
TGGCGCCCACCGGCAGCCCCATGCGGTTGCACA
The DNA here is from genome assembly GCF_009707515.1 of Pseudomonas karstica. Classification (GTDB taxonomy): domain Bacteria; phylum Pseudomonadota; class Gammaproteobacteria; order Pseudomonadales; family Pseudomonadaceae; genus Aquipseudomonas; species Aquipseudomonas karstica. The sequence goes on from NZ_WLYI01000046.1 coordinate 34, forward strand.
GCCACAGTATGATCAGCAAGAGGATGAACAAGCCGATGGAAAACACCGGATTTTCCTTGGCAAAATCGGGATCCGCCACATTGGCTGGTACAGCCAGCGGCTCACCCCCCACTACCTGCACCATGGCCGCGACGCCGTCACTGATGCCCTTGCTGTAGTTACCGGCCTTGAATGCCGGCACGATCACCTGATTGATGATCACCCAGGACTGCGCGTCGGTCAGCACGCCTTCCAGGCCGTAGCCAACCTCTATGCGCAACTTTTGCTCATCGCGCGCGACGATCAACAGCGCGCCATTGTCCTTGCCCTTCTGGCCGATGCCCCACTGGCGGCCCAATTGATAACCGTAGTCTTCGATGGGCACGCCTTGCAGGTCGGGCACGGTGACCACCACGATCTGATCGCCGCTGGTCTGCTCCAGTGCCTGCAATTGCTGGGTCAGTTGTTCGCGCACGGCAGGGTCGATCATCTGGGCGGTGTCCACCACCCGCCCAGTCAACGCGGGAAACGTCAGCGCCGCCTGGACGCTGGTCGCACATACCAGGAGCCACAGCGCCAAGCCTATCCTTAATAAACGCATCGACACCTCATTGAAGCGTTATCAGAACTTCACTTGCGGCGCTTTATCAGCATCGGCGCTGGTGGCTTCGAAGTTGGCGCGGATCGGCAAATCGCTGTACATCACGCTGTGCCACAGGCGGCCAGGGAAGGTACGAATCTCGGTATTGTAGGCCTGCACGGCGGCAATAAAGTCACGACGGGCCACGCTGATGCGGTTTTCCGTGCCCTCAAGTTGCGATTGCAGGGCCAGGAAGTTCTGGTTGGCCTTCAGGTCCGGATAGCGTTCTGAGACCACCATCAAACGGCTGAGGGCTCCGCTCAAGCCATCCTGGGCTTGCTGGAACTGCTTGAGTTTTTCCGGGTTGTCCAGGGTGCTGGCGTCCACCTGGATCGACGTCGCCTTGGCCCGCGCCTCGATCACCGCAGTCAGGGTGTCCTGCTCATGGGCGGCATAGCCCTTGACCACTTCCACCAGGTTGGGGATCAGGTCGGCGCGCCGTTGATACTGGTTCTGCACCTGAGCCCAAGCCGCCTTTGCTTGCTCGTCCAGGGTGGGGATCTTGTTAATGCCGCAACCGCTGAGCAGCGTGCCGAGCAACAGCAATGCCGCGGCCTTGAAGCCCCAGCGGTAACCTTGAATGACCGACATATGTTTCTCCCTGTTCAACCCTATGGAATTTGGTGGCCCTATAGATCTCGCGCCTGGGGCATAATCCGCCCCCACTCACTGGATTGCATCGAGCCGATCAGCTAGAAGATGCCCTGCGCGAATAAGAGTTCAGAAGTGTGCTGCATTTCTCTGAACAATACCCGAACAACAATAGACGCTCGCGTGGTGCTTGGCGCCGACTTCTAAGGCTGCGAGAAAGGAAATTCATGAAGAAGCTGTGTTTGCTGGGTCTTGTTGCCACTTTGGCCAGCCACTCCGTATGGGCCGAAATAAAGCCTGCCACGCTCAAGGACAAGGACGCCTTCGTCAGCGACCTGCTCAAGCAGATGACGCTCGACGAGAAGATCGGCCAGTTGCGCCTGATCAGCATCGGCCCGGAAATGCCTCGGGAGTTGATTCGCAAGGAAATCGCCGCCGGGCGTATTGGTGGCACCTTCAACTCGATCACCCGCCCGGAAAACCGCCCGATGCAGGATGCGGCCATGCGCAGCCGGTTGAAAATCCCGATGTTCTTCGCCTATGACGTGATCCATGGCCATCGGACGATTTTCCCCATCAGCCTGGCGCTGGCCTCCAGCTGGGACATGGACGCCATCGGCCGTTCCGGGCGCATCGCCGCCCGGGAAGCCGCTGCCGACAGCCTCGACATCACCTTCGCACCGATGGTCGACATCTCCCGCGACCCACGCTGGGGCCGTACCTCCGAAGGCTTTGGCGAGGACACCTACCTGGTGTCGCGCATTGGCGAGGTGATGGTCAAGGCCTTTCAGGGCAGCAGCGCCGCCAAGGCCGACAGCATCATGGCCAGCGTCAAGCACTTCGCCCTGTATGGCGCTGTGGAGGGTGGGCGCGACTACAACGTGGTCGACATGAGCCCGGTCAAGATGTACCAGGACTACCTGCCGCCCTACCATGCGGCGATCAAGGCCGGCGCCGGTGGCGTGATGGTTGCGTTGAACTCGATCAACGGCGTGCCGGCCACCGCCAATACCTGGCTGATGAACGACCTGCTGCGCAAGGAGTGGGGCTTCAAGGGGCTGACGGTGAGCGATCACGGCGCCATTGTCGAACTGATCAAGCACGGCGTGGCCAAGGACGGTCGCGAAGCGGCCAAGCTGGCGATCAAGGCCGGCATCGACATGAGCATGAACGACTCGCTGTACGGCAAGGAGTTGCCCGGCCTGCTCAAATCCGGCGAGATTGAACAGAGCGACATCGACAACGCCGTGCGCGAGGTGCTCGGCGCCAAGTACGACATGGGCCTGTTTGCCGACCCATACCTGCGTATCGGCAAGGCCGAGGATGACCCGGCCGACACCTACGCCGAAAGCCGCCTGCACCGCAACGAGGCTCGCGATATTGCACGCCGCAGCCTGGTGCTGCTGAAAAACCAGAACGACACCCTGCCGCTGGAAAAATCCGCGACTATCGCCCTGGTAGGCCCGCTGGCCAAGGCACCGATCGACATGATGGGCAGTTGGGCTGCCGCCGGCAAACCCGAGCAATCGGTCACCTTGTTGGATGGCATGAACGCCGTCATCGGCGAAAAAGGCAAAGTGATCTACGCCCGCGGCGCCAACATCACGGCGGACAAGAAGGTAGTGGATTACCTCAACTTCCTCAACTTCGACACCCCGGAAGTGGTGGACGACCCGCGTTCGGCCCAAGTGCTGATCGACGAAGCGGTCAAGGCTGCCCAAGACGCCGACGTGGTGGTAGCTGCTGTGGGCGAATCCCGTGGCATGTCCCATGAATCGTCCAGCCGCACCGACCTGAACATTCCACAAAGCCAGCGTGACCTGATCAAGGCCTTGAAAGCCACCGGCAAACCGCTGGTGCTGGTGTTGATGAATGGGCGCCCGCTGTCGCTCCTGGACGAGAACCAACAGGCTGACGCGATCCTGGAAACCTGGTTCGCCGGTACCGAAGGCGGCAATGCAATTGCCGACGTGCTGTTCGGTGACTACAACCCCTCGGGCAAACTGCCGATCACTTTCCCGCGCTCGGTAGGCCAGATTCCTACCTACTACAACCATTTGAGCATTGGCCGACCGTTCACACCGGGCAAGCCGGGCAACTACACCTCGCAGTATTTCGATGACACCACCGGGCCGCTGTTCCCGTTCGGTTATGGCTTGAGCTACAGCTCCTTCAGCCTGACAGACATGGCCCTGTCATCCACCACCCTGAACAAGTCCGGCAAACTCGACGCCAGCGTAGTGGTGAAAAACACCAGCAAGGTGGATGGCGAAACCGTAGTGCAACTGTACATCCAGGACGTGGCCGGTTCGATGATCCGCCCGGTCAAGGAGTTGAAGAACTTCCAGAAGATCATGCTCAAGGCCGGGGAAGAGCGTGTGGTGCACTTCACTGTTTCCGAGGATGACTTGAAGTTCTACAACACCCAGCTCAAGTTCGCGGCGGAACCGGGTGAGTTCAATGTACAGATCGGGCTGGATTCCCAGGATGTGCAGCAGCAGAGTTTCGAATTGCTCTAAGTAACCCGCTCATCTGTAGGAGCGAGCTTGCTCGCGAAGAACCTGAGGACAACGCGTTTATTCAGAATGAGCGCGTCATCGTTAACGACCTTCGCGAGCAAGCTCGCTCCTACAGTGACTGCGTTAACCCCGTCGATCCAGCAAATTGACCACCAACCGATCGATCCAGCCCCACACCCGCTGCTTGACCCGCCGCCACAATGGCCGCGACTTCCATGTCTCCAGACTCACGGCCTGGCTCTGGGCAAAGTCTCGGGTGAAACTGCCCGCCACCGCCAGCGTCAACTCCGGATCCAGCGCTTCCAGATTGGCCTCCAGGTTGAACCGCAGGTTCCAGTGATCGAAGTTGCACGAGCCAATGCTGACCCAGTCGTCCACCAAGACCATTTTCAGGTGCAGGAAGCAGGGTTGGTATTCGAAAATTTTCACCCCGGCCCGGAGCAGGCGCGGATAGTAACGGTGCCCGGCGTAGCGTACCGATGGATGATCGGTGCGCGGCCCGGTCAGTAGCAGGCGCACGTCTACACCCCGCCCCGCCGCCCGGCGCAACGAACGCCGAACGCTCCAGGTGGGCAGGAAGTACGGCGTCGCCAGCCAGATACGCCGCTGGCCGCTGTTCAAGGCACGAATCAACGATTGCAGAATATCCCGATGCTGGCGGGCGTCGGCATAGGCCACACGGCCCAGGCCCGGCCCGGTGGCCGGAACCTTGGGCAAGCGCGGCAAGCCAAAGTAAGTCGCCGGTTTCCAGGCGGTGCGGGCTTCGTTGGCCAGCCATTGACGGTCGAACAAAGCTTGCCAGTCCAGCACCAGGGGGCCGCTGACCTGCACCATCACCTCATGCCAATCACAGGTGTCTTGCCCTGGCGTCCAGAACTCATCGGTCACCCCGGTACCACCGACCACAGCGACGCTCTGGTCGATCAACAGCAGTTTGCGGTGGTCCCGATAGAAATTGCGTACCCAACGGCGCCAGCTCAAGCGATTGTAGAAGCGCAGTTCGACACCGGCCTCGATCAACCGCCGACGCAAACCCAGAGTAAACGCCAGGCTGCCGTAATCATCGAACAGGCAACGCACCCGCACGCCACGTTCGGCAGCCTGCACCAGGGCCTGGACCATGGCCTCGGCACAAGCGCCCGCTTCCACCAGGTACAGCTCCAACTCCACCTGATACTCGGCCCGGGCAATGCCCACCAGCATCTGCGGAAAAAAAGCCGGGCCGTCGATCAGCAACTCGAAACGGTTGGCGCTGCGCCAGGGGAACACCGCGCCGCTCATGTCAGCGCGCCGTGAAAATCAGCACCGCACCCACCGGCACCGACAGGCTGATCCGAGACAAACCGGCAGCCTTGCGCAATGCGGTCACGCCCGGCAGCAAGCCGAAGTCTGCGGCGTGCAGCACCAATGGCTCCAAAGTCACCACCTGGAAACGCCGGTCGTCCAGGCGAGTAGCCAGCAGTTCGGCGTTATACGTCCGGGTCTTGCCGTGCAGCGTGACCGACAATGGCAGGCGCAACTCCAACTGCGCGCCGGATGCCAGCTCATTGATCGGTTGTAGATTGATCTGCGCGCGGATCAGTGCATCGGGAGAGGTCTTGATCTCGAAAAGATCATGGCGCATGCGCTCGTCCCGCAAGGGGATGCCGCTGTTGATCGACTCCAGCTCAACCTCCAACTGCGCCGCGCCTTTACTGTCGACCTTGCCGTGCAGTACCAGGAAACGATGTACTTCGGCGATGTCGGTATTTTTGGTGGTGACAAACGACAGGCGCGAGGACTCGTTGTCCAGGTACCAGTCGGCATGGGCAGGCAGGGCTGCGCAAGCCAGGAGGAAGAAGGCGAAGGGTTTGAACAAGGACACGTTGAACATAAAGACTCGTTGGGCGAAAAACCTGAGCGAACAGTAGCAAAGACCCCCTGTAGGAGCGAGGGGGACGCCCAGTTATTGCTCGCGAAGATCGTCAATGATAAAGCGCCGCGATGGGCATACGAGGACAATCAAAGGGGGTTCCACCCTGTGGAACCTCAGGGCAGCAGGCGGCAACCCTGGCGCTCACCCAGCCATTGCGCGCTGTGGGTACGGCCCAATCCGCTGGCCGTTACCCGGCGCTTTTGCGGGTCGTCGGTAAAGGCGCTGGTGGGCACGTATTGCTTCACATAACCCTGGCAATACTCGGCGCGATTGCCTGCTACATAGCGGCAGGAACAATATTCCTTGGCGGTGAAGGCAGCGATGATACCGGGGAAGGCTTGCAGGTTGACCCGTTCGTGCCAGGTCCAGCCCAGCAGCGCGAGCAACAACAGGATCAACAGGCTCAAGAACGGGCGGCGACGGATCATGGCTGCACCTGTTGTGGCACGGCGGCCAGCACGCGCTTGAGCAACTCGTTGTGACGATAGCTATCATCGCGGTCATCACCGTAGCGTACGACCACCAACTTTTCCCCGGGCATGACGTACAGCGCCTGGCCCCAGTGACCACGGGCGGCGAAGGTGTCGGCCGGGGCGTCCGGCCAGGGCCTGGCGGCTCCCTGGACTTCACGGTTGAGCCACCAGTGACCGCCAGGGACTGCTTCGTCCTCGCCTGGCGTGTATTGGTCGAAAGGTTGGAGGTTGAAGTCGACCCAGTCCTTGGGCACCAATTGCCGTTCGCCCCAACGTCCACCCCGTGCCATCAGCAGGCCAATCCGCGCCAGGTCCCGAGCGGTTAAATATACGTAGGACGAGGCGACAAAAGTCTCGCTGGCATCGGCTTCCCAGGTGGCGTTACGAATGCCAAGCGGCTCGAATAACGCGGTCCACGGGTAATCGACATAGGCCTTGTGGCCGAGCATGCCTTTGAGGGCTGCAGACAACAGGTTGCTGTCGCCGCTGGAGTAGCGAAAAGCCTGCCCTGGAGCGCTGAAAGTGCCGGTGTCGGCAACGAAGTCCGCCATATCACCACGCCCACGGGTGTAGAGCATCGCCACCACCGAGGATTTCAGCGGGGCGAACTCGTAACTTTCCTGCCAGTCCAGGCCCGAAGCCCAGTGCAGCAGATCGGCCATGGTCACGCTGGGGTGTTGTTTCATCGGCGGGTAAAAACGGGCGACCGGGTCTTTCAACGTGAAGCGGGACTCGCCGAAAGCCACGCCCAATACCGTGGCCATCACGCTTTTGCTGATAGACCAGGTCAAGTGCGCGGTGGTGGCGGTGGTCGGCGCGGCATAACGCTCGTAGATCACTTGGCCGTCACGAATCACCAACAAAGCATCGGTACGGATGCCTTGACGCGTGACGTCATCACGCGCAGGGAAGGCATAGTTTTCCAGGGCCAGGACAGCCGGGCCACTGAGTTGCGGCCCCTGGGGCCACTCTTTCGTGGGCCAGCTTTCGGCGCGACTGGCGAGGGTGAACAGCAGCAAGGCGACGCAAAACAGGCCTTTGACCATGGGCAGAAACTCAGGGGCATTCATGCCCGCGAGCCTAGTCGAGAAAAATGACGGTTTGGCGACAGTCCAAGTGAACCCAGGGCTCAGGATTTTCTCCAGGCGCCTGGCCCTCCCGGCATGGGCAGCCAGTGCGATCAAGCAAGGCGTGCCACGGCATGGGACGCCCTCAAAGGCCTGTCATCTAAGCGTCATCGTAACTTCATGGAGATGACACCGGGGGTACATAGCCTGACTTTGCACAAACAAGTCGACTGGCCGCAACCCTGGCCGGCACCTGGAGACTCGCTATGACTCAGATCGCCCGCATCAGCGACACCGGCAATGAACGCCGCCTGCAAGCCGAACGCCTGATCGGCGCCCAGGCTTTGCAGGAAGCCCAGGCCTTGCGTTTCAACGTATTCAGCGGCGAGTTCAACGCCAAGCTGAAAGGCGCGGAACTGGGCCTGGACATGGATGACTATGATGTTCACTGCAGCCATATCGGCGTGCGGGACTTGAACAGCGGTCGGCTGGTGGCCACCACCCGTTTGCTGGACCATCAGGCCGCCAACACCCTGGGCCGGTTCTACAGTGAAGAAGAATTCAGCCTGCATGGCCTGGGTCACTTGAAGGGGCCGATCCTGGAAATCGGGCGCACCTGCGTCGACCCGGCCTATCGCAACGGCGGCACCATCGCCGTGCTGTGGGGCGAACTGGCGGAAGTCCTCAACCAGGGCGGCTACAGCTACCTGATGGGCTGCGCGAGCATCCCGATGCACGACGGCGGCATCCAGGCCCACGCCATCATGCAACGTTTGCGCGAGCGCTACCTGTGTAACGAACACCTGCGGGCCGAGCCGAAAAAGCCACTGCCGAGCCTGGACCTGCCCTCCAACGTCATCGCCGAAATGCCACCCTTGCTCAAGGCTTATATGCGCCTGGGAGCGAAGATTTGCGGCGAACCGTGCTGGGATGAAAGTTTTCAGGTGGCCGACGTGTTCATCCTGCTCAAACGCGATGAGCTATGCCCGCGCTACGCTCGTCACTTCAAGGCTGCCATGTGATGAGCCGCCTTCGGGTCTACGGGCGGATCGCCCGCGTACTGTTGGTGGTCACCCTGGGTTTGAGCATGGCGGGTGTATTTAGCCTGTTCGAACGCTTTGGGATCGCCAATTCCATGGTCAGGCGCCAGCGCTGGTCGCGATTTTTCATGACGCGACTGACCCATGCCCTGCCCTTTCGTGTGACTGTTCATGGGGAACTGCCGCAGCAGTCGATGTTGTGGGTCAGCAACCACGTGTCCTGGACCGATATCCCGTTGCTGGGCATGGTTGCACCCATGTCATTCCTGTCCAAGGCTGAAGTGCGTACGTGGCCGGTGGCCGGCTGGTTGGCGGCCAAGGCCGGTAGCCTGTTTATTCGCCGGGGGGCGGGCGACAGCCAGTTGATCCGCAAGCAAATGACACGTCACCTGGAGCACAAGCACCCGCTGCTGATGTTCCCGGAAGGCACCACCACTGACGGCCGCGGCTTGCGTACCTTCCACGGTCGGTTGTTGGCCAGTGCGATTGATGCAGAAGTGTCGTTGCAGCCGGTGGCGATTCGTTACCTGCGGGAGGGGCAAATTGATCCACTGGCACCGTTTATTGGCGATGACGACTTGTTGTCGCACCTGATGCGCTTGTTTGGCAATGATCAGGGTGATGTGGAGATTCATCTGCTCAAGCCGATTGCTTGCGCCGGGCAAGAACGTGCGGCCCTGGCGTTCCAGGCGCAACAAGCCGTGCAAAAGGCGTTGTTCGGTGAAGTGGTGCAGCCGGCCGAGCCTCGGCGGGCCGGGACATTAGTGGCCGCCTGATCGCGCCGACAGGCAGGGCGCGTCACGTTTCGACGTGACGACGCTCGTTTTCAATGGCTTCAGCCAGAGCTTGGGCTTCGGCTTCTTCGTCGCTCAGTTCAGGCTGTTCAAGGGCGGCGACGGCGGCCAAGAGTTTTTCCCGGGCCTCTGCCACGCCGAGGATATCTTCTTCGGCTTCAGCTTCCACCTCTGTCTCGATTTCAACATCCACCGTCATTTCTGGAGCAGGCTCGCTCGTCCCATCCCGCAACAAATCGTCGAAGTCGGTCTTGATCCCCTGTTCCATATCGTCCAATTCCAGCAACAACGTATGGAAACTGGTTTCATCCTTGGGTTCTTCCGTCTCGGCACTGGCATCGGCCAATTCCTGTAAGCCCGGCGGCACTGGTGCGTCTTCGAAGTCCAACACCGGCTCGACTTCGATCTCCCGCAATTCGGCCAAGGGCGGCAGATCGTCGAGGTTTTTCAGGTTGAAGTGATCGAGAAACGTCTTGGTGGTGGCAAACATCGCCGGTTTGCCAGGCACATCGCGGTAGCCGACAATGCGGATCCACTCGCGCTCCAACAGCGTCTTGACGATATGGCTGTTGACCGCCACGCCGCGCACATCTTCAATCTCACCGCGGGTGATGGGTTGGCGATAGGCGATCAGCGCCATGGTTTCCAGCATCGCCCGTGAATAGCGTTGTGGACGCTCTTCCCACAAGCGCCCGACCCACGGCGAAAATTTCTCGCGGATTTGCAGGCGGTAACCGGACGCCACCTCCTTCAATTCAAAGGCGCGCCCCTCACAGGACTTGCGCAGAATCTCCAGCGCCTTCTTGAATACCGGCGGTTCTGGGCGCTCTGCCTCTTCAAACAGTTCGAACAGGCGCTCCAGGGATTGTGGCTTGCCCGAGGCCAGGAGAAAGGCCTCCAGCAGCGGGGCCAGTTCGCGAGGTTCAGTCAGATTCATTGATTCAGCTCTTTATTCGGCTCGCGCCCGCACGTGGATAGCCGCAAAAGGCTCATTCTGCACCAACTCGACCAAGGACTCCTTGACCAACTCAAGGACCGCCATAAACGTCACCACCACTCCCAGGCGGCCTTCCTCTGCCGTAAATAGCTCGACAAACGGCACAAAGCCGCCGCCTTTGAGGCGTTCCAGCACATCACTCATGCGCTCGCGGGTGGACAAGGCTTCACGGCTGACCTGATGGCTTTCAAACATGTCACCACGGCGCAGCACCTCGGCCATGGACATCAGCAATTCTTCCAGGCTCACGTCCGGCAACAGCTTGCGCGCCCGGGCCTCGGGAGCGTCGAGCTTGGGCACCAGCACATCACGGCCGACCCGCTTCAAGCCGTCGATACCTTCGGCAGCAGCCTTGAAGCGCTCATATTCCTGCAAGCGACGAATCAGTTCGGCCCGGGGGTCATCTTCTTCCGCCTCGACAGTCTCCGAACGCGGCAACAGCATGCGCGACTTGATCTCCGCCAGCATGGCGGCCATCACCAGGTACTCGGCGGCCAGTTCCAGGCGCACCGACTGCATCAGCTCGACATACCCCATGTATTGGCGGGTAATTTCCGCCACCGGGATGTCGAGGATGTTGATGTTCTGCTTGCGGATCAGGTACAGCAGCAAGTCCAACGGGCCTTCGAAGGCGTCGAGGAAAACTTCCAGGGCGTCCGGCGGGATGTACAGGTCCAGGGGCATTTCCATGACCGCCTGGCCGTAGACCATGGCAAATGGCAACTCCTGCTGGGCGCCGGCCTGGCTGTCGACGGTTTCCACGACCGACATTCAGGCCTCGACCATAAACGGGGCCGGGTCGCCACAGCCCACACGAACCACTTGCGGCTCGTCATCGGCCAGGTTGATCACGGTGGAGGCCTTGTTGCCGCCGTAGCCGCCGTCGATGATCAGGTCGACGTGTTTTTCCAGCAACCGGCGCATTTCATAGGGGTCATACAGAGGCTCGGTTTCGCCAGGCAGGATCAGCGACACGCTCATCAGCGGCTCACCCAGCTCTGCCAGCAACGCCAGGGCGATGGGATGTTCCGGGACCCGCAGGCCAATGGTGCGCTTTTTCGGGTGCAGCAACAGGCGCGGCACTTCTCGGGTGGCATTGAGAATAAACGTGTAAGGCCCAGGTGTATGGGCCTTGAGCAGGCGGAAGGTGCCGGTGTCGACCTTGGCGAACAGCCCCAGTTGCGACAAGTCACTGCAAATCAGCGCGAAGTTGTGGTTTTTATCCAGGTCACGTAGACGTCTTACCCGCTCAACCGCACCCTTGTCGCCGATCTGGCAACCAATGGCATAGGATGAGTCCGTGGGGTAGATCACCACGCCACCGGCGCGGATGATTTCCACCGCCTGCTTGATCAGGCGCGCCTGCGGATTTTCCGGATGAATCTGGAAAAATTGACTCACGTTCTCTACCTGTTCAGACGGTGGCAATAATGGGGTCATGCTTGAACCGACACCAAAGGGGCGGCAAATCTTCCGGGAGCGGGCGGTATTCGCCAATCTCCGACCAGCCGCCAGGGCCATGAAAGTCACTGCCGGCACTCACCAGCAGCCCGAACTCGCGAGCAAGGATCGCCAGGCTGCCCACCTGTTCGGCGGGTTGATAGCCGTTGACCACTTCAATCGCATGACCACCCGCTTGAATATAGTCGCCAATCAGTTTGCGGCGCTTGCTGCGGGTGAAATCGTAGTGCCAGGGATGCGCCAGGCTGACCCAGGCGCCAGCGGCTCGCAGGGTGGCGACGGTGTCTTCCAGAGTTGGCCAGTGTTGCTTGACGTCCCCCAGTTTGCCGGCGCCCAACCATTTGCGGAACGCCTCGGCGCGATCCTTTACAAAGCCTTCACGCACCATCCAGTCGGCAAAATGCGGACGGGCCGGCGCGTTACCGCTGTCTCCAAGCGCCTGCTGGATGGCGCGGGCGCCATCCAGCCCGTTGGGCATGCCCTTGAGGGCCAGCTTGCGGCTTATTTCTTCGGACCGCAGCCAGCGGCCATCGTGCAATTTGGCGATGGCTTCCACCAGCGGCGGCGCCTTTACGTCAAAACCATAGCCCAATACATGAATGGTTGCCCCACCCCAGGTGCAGGACAATTCAACGCCGTTGACCAGGCGCATCCCCAGGGCATTTGCCGCAACACGGGCCTCATCCAGGCCTTCGAGGGTGTCGTGGTCGGTCAACGCCAGGACTTGCACGCCTTTTTCAAACGCCCGCGCAACCAGTACCGCGGGCGCCAGGGCGCCGTCGGAGGCCGTACTGTGGCAGTGCAGATCAACATTCACGGGAGTGTGTAACCTCAAGTCAGCTGGCGCTTTCGCTACCAAGGATGTTTGTTATTATGCCGCCACATCCAGCTTCTGGCTCTTACTGTGAAACAATTCATCGACTTCATCCCGCTGTTACTGTTTTTCATCGTCTACAAGCTCGACCCTCGGGTCATCGATATCGCCGGCCATGAGCTGACGGTCGGTGGCATCTACAGCGCCACCGCCGTGCTGATCATCAGTTCCCTCGTCGTCTACGGTGCTCTCTTCTTCTCCCAGCGCAAGCTGGAAAAAAGCCAATGGCTGACCCTGATCGCCTGCCTGGTCTTCGGCAGCCTGACCCTGGCCTTCCACAGCGAAACCTTCCTTAAGTGGAAAGCCCCAGTGGTCAACTGGCTGTTCGCCCTGGCCTTTATCGGCAGCCACTTCATCGGTGATCGCCTGCTGATCAAGCGGATCATGGGCCACGCACTGACACTGCCTGAGCCGGTGTGGACACGCCTGAACATCGCCTGGATCGCCTTTTTCCTGTTCTGCGGCGCGGCCAACCTGTTCGTGGCCTTTACTTTCCAGAACTACTGGGTCGACTTCAAGGTCTTCGGCAGCCTGGGCATGACCGTGCTGTTCCTGGTCGCCCAGGGCGTCTACCTGTCGCGCCACCTGCATGACACCGACCCTACCACGCCGAAAACCGAGGACTGACATGCTCTACGCCATCATTGCTACCGATGTTGCCCACTCGTTGGAGAAACGCCTGGCCGCGCGCCCGGCTCACGTCGAGCGCCTGAAACAGCTGCAAGCCGAAGGGCGCGTGGTGCTCGCGGGTCCTCACCCGGCTATCGACAGCAATGATCCGGGAGATGCCGGTTTCAGTGGCAGCCTGATCGTCGCCGAGTTTGCCTCCCTCGAAGCAGCTCAAGCCTGGGCCAAGGCCGACCCCTATGTGGCCGCTGGCGTTTACGCCGACGTGGTCATCAAACCGTTCAAGCAAGTCCTGCCTTGACCTGGCTACGCCGAACCTATCGGGTTCGGCGTACTCCTATCGCTCATCATTCTCGGTAAGCTGCCGACAACGTGCTGAACAATCGATTGGAATCAGGAGTTCCGATGCGCTTAAGTCAGTTGTGTCTGTTGGCAGTGTTAATGATCGGGGCAACCGCCCACGCTGAAGAAACCTCGAACACCGGCAGTTCCACGCCCCTGTCCTTGAGTGCCGGCAGCCAGGTCACCGAGTTGCAGCAACGCTTGAAGGAAAGCGAACGCCTGCGTGACGAATTGAACAAGCAATTGCAAGGCACCAAATTGAAAGAAGCCGATGCGGTTCGGGAAAGCGCTCAATTGAACCGACTGCACCAGGAGAACCAACGCCTGGCCCAGCAACTCAAAGAGGCGCAGGGCGGTGCGTTGTCACGCTGGCTGACCGAGCAGCAGCAATGGTTTGTGACAGGTGCAGGCGTCGCGCTGATCGCCCTGCTATGCGGTATCTTCGCCAGTGGCCGCCACCGGCGCCGTCGACAATGGCTAAATTGAGTGAGTCATGAGCGAGCTGTTACTGATAGATGATGACCAGGAGCTCTGCGAGCTGCTGAACAGTTGGTTGAGCCAGGAAGGCTTCCAGGTACGCGCTTGCCATGACGGCGTGAGCGCACGCAAGGCGTTGGCCGAGGCAGCACCCGCTGCCGTCGTGCTCGACGTGATGCTGCCCGATGGCAGCGGCCTGGAGTTGCTCAAGCAATTGCGCAACGATCACCCGGAACTGCCGGTGCTGATGCTCTCGGCCCGAGGCGAACCCCTGGACCGGATCCTCGGCCTGGAACTGGGTGCCGACGATTACCTGGCCAAACCCTGCGACCCGCGTGAGCTGACCGCCCGTTTACGTGCCGTATTGCGCCGCAGCCATCCGGCCGCCGTGTCGACCCAGCTGGAACTGGGCGACCTGTGTTTCAGCCCGGTGCGCGGCGTGGTTAGCATCGACGAACAGGAGTTTACCCTCACCGTCTCCGAAAGCCGCCTGCTCGAAGCCCTGCTGCGTCAACCCGGCGAACCGCTGGACAAACAGGAACTGGCGCAAATCGCCCTGGGCCGCAAGCTCACCCTTTATGACCGCAGCCTGGACATGCACGTCAGCAACCTGCGCAAAAAGATCGGCCCGCACCCGGATGGGCGGCCGCGAATCGTTGCGTTGCGTAGCCGTGGCTACTATTACAGCCTCTGATATCTCCTGTAGCGGCTGTCGAGGTACGAGGTTGCGATGCGTGTCCGCAGGACTGCCCTCGGGGGTCGCTTCGCAACCCATCGCAGCCTCGTACCTCGACAGCGGCTACAACCCATCGCGCCTCGTACCTCGACAGCGGCAGTTCCCGAGTTTTGTAAGCCCCCGCCAAAATCGTCTTTACCCAAGCTTTACCCTTCCCTGACCGCCGCTGACCTTGATCTCCTTAATCTACTCACATCCGGACTCACCGGAATCGAGACAAGGAGAAACACCATGCGCAAGACCCTGATCGCTCTGATGTTCGCTGCTGCCCTGCCTACCGTTGCCATGGCCATGCCAGAAGGCTCAGGCCCGATGGGTGGGCATGAAGGCCACATGATGGGTGGCCCCGGCCACGGCGGTGAACACGGCATGCGTGGCAAGGGCGGCACTTTCAGCCAGCTTGATTTAAGCCGCGAACAGCGCCAGCAGATCGGCAAGTTAATGGGCGAGGAAATGCACGGCAACAAAGAACTGGTCAGGAAGTACCTGGACAAACTCCCGGCCGCTGACCAGAAAGCCATGCAAGACGAAAAGGCCGCCGCCAAGAAGAAAACCCAGGCCGATATCCGCGCCGTGCTGAAACCCGATCAACAGAAGAAATTCGACGAGATCGTGAAAAAACGCGCCGAGCGCCGTGCCGAGTGGAAGGAATTCCAGGCCTGGAAAGCGCAACAGACGCAAAAAGCGCAATAATGATCGAACGTTAACTCCCCAGCCCAGTGGCTCGTGTCGCTGGGCTTTTCCTGTTAGAGGGTTTCCTGTGCGTTCATTGTTCTGGCGCATCCTTGCCAGTTTCTGGCTGGCCATCGCCCTGGTTGCCGGGTTATCGATCCTGCTTGGGCACATGCTCAACCAGGACGCCTGGATTCTCAGTCGCCACCCCGGTCTCAATAATCTGGCCGAAGAATGGACCCAACTCTACGATGCCCAGGGCGAGGACGCAGCCCAGGACTTGCTGCAACAGCGCAAGCGCCAGTACCACATCGACGTGCAAGTGCTTAACGAAAGCGGCGAGCCGGTGGTGCGCGGCACCTTCCCGCGCCGGGCCGCCGCCTTTGAAGCCCGGCAGAACGACAGCCAGGACCGCCACTTGCCCTGGCGCCGGCTGACCGCTGAATACACCAGCGCAAAAACCGGCGACACCTACCTGCTGATCTATCGCATTCCCCATCCGGAGCTGGATGCCTGGCACCGCAGCAGCCTGCTGTGGCCCTTCAGTGCACTGGTGATTGCTTTGGTAGTGCTGACCCTGTTCAGCCTGTTGGTGACACTGTCCATCACCCGCCCTCTCAGCCGCCTGCGCGGCGCGGTGCATGACCTTGGCCAGGCCACCTACCAGCAAAACAGCCTGGCGCAATTGGCCAACCGCCGTGATGAATTCGGCGTGCTGGCTACTGACTTCAACCGCATGGGCGCGCGCCTGCAAAGCCTGATCGGCAGCCAGCGCCAGTTGTTGCGGGACGTGTCCCATGAGCTGCGCTCGCCCCTGGCCCGCTTGCGTGTTGCCCTGGCCTTGGCCGAACGCGCCACGCCCCAAGCGCGGGAAAAACTCTGGCCGCGCCTGACCCGCGAATGCGACCGCCTGGAAGCCTTGATCAGCGAGATCCTGGTGCTGGCCCGTGTCGATGCGGATAACGCCAGCGCTGAAAACATCGAGCTCAACCCGTTGCTCAAGAACCTGCAAAAAGATGCCCTGCTCGGCGCGCCGGACCAACCCATACAGCTTCAAGCGCAAGCGGTGCTACAGCTCAAGGGCTGGCCAACCATGATCGAGCGAGCCTTGGACAACCTGCTGCGCAATGCCCAACGCTTCAACCCACCCGGGCTACCGATTGAAATGCACGCCCAACACCTGGACGAACGCATTGTGATCAGCGTACGAGACCACGGCCCTGGCGTTAGTGCCGAGCACTTGAGCCTACTGGGCGAGCCGTTTTACCGTGCTCCCGGGCAAACCACACAAGGCCATGGCTTGGGCCTGGCCATTGCCCGACGCGCCGCTGAACGCCATGGCGGTAGCCTGACCCTGGCTAATCACCCCGAAGGCGGGTTTATCGCCAGCCTCGACTTGCCGTTGGAGCCAGGAGTTGCGGTACAACCCTAGGGGATGTTCTATGCTGGCCCTTCTCTCAAGGAGGGCCTTTGATGACTGACCTGCTCACTTGCATCCAAACAGCACTCGCTCTGCCATGTACCCCACCAACCTTCACTGGGGCCGGCGCCCTGCCCTCGACCTTTGCCGTGACCGAACTGGCCGGCGCCAGTATCGGCGCCGCCGGCCAAGCCGTCGCCTACCTGTTGCACCAGCAAACCGGGCGTTTGCCCACGATCTGCGTAGACCAGCGCCTGGCCTCGTTCTGGTTCTCTACCTCGCTGCGTCCCGTCGGCTGGACCGTACCGCCGCTGTGGGACCCGGTCGCCGGGGATTACGCCAGCGCAGACGGCTGGATTCGCCTGCACACCAACGCACCTCACCACCGTGCCGCCGCCGAGCGAGTGCTGGGCCAGGCCGCCGAGCGTGAGACGATGGCACTCAAGGTTGCCCAATGGAACGCGGCCGAACTGGAACAGGCAATTGTCGACGAAGGCGGCTGCGCGGCGCAGATGCGTTCGTGGCAAGACTGGCAAGCCCATCCACAGGGTATGGCGGTCAATCAGGAACCACTGATCCAATGCCGGGCCAGCAATGCAGTCAGCAAAAAAGCTTGGCTTGGCTCAGTGGCACGCCCCTTGGCGGGCATTAAGGTACTGGACCTGACCCGCGTATTGGCTGGCCCGGTGGCCAGCCGTTTCCTCGCAGGATTAGGCGCCGATGTAATGCGTATCGACGCCCCCGACTGGAACGAAGCGGGCGTGGTACCGGAAATGACCTTGGGCAAACGCTGCGCCCGCCTGGACCTGAAAAGCCCAGGCGACCGGCAGATTTTCGAAGGCCTGCTCAAACAGGCCGATATTCTGTTGCATGGCTACCGCGCCGATGCGCTGGAGCAACTGGGCTACGCACAGGCCCAATTGCAGCTTCTGGCGCCGGGACTGATCGACGTCAGCCTCAACGCTTATGGCTGGAGCGGCCCGTGGCGCAATCGCCGGGGCTTCGACAGCCTGGTGCAGATGAGCTGCGGCATTGCCCACGCGGGCATGCAGTGCAAACAGGCGGAAAAACCAGTGCCGCTGCCATTACAGGCGCTGGACCATGCCACCGGCTACCTGATGGCGGCCAGTGCGATTCAGGCATTGAGTGAGCGCCTGAGGTCAGGACGTGGCGGGTCGGCGCAGTTGTCATTGGCGCGCACGGCGAAGCTGCTGGTGGACGCCGGACAAGGCACCGAGCAACCGGCGCTGCGAGCCGAAGAGCCTGCGGATCAGGGCTTGGTGGTGGAGCAAACGGCCTGGGGCCCCGCTCACCGATTGCTGGCACCGCTGACCATCAGCGGCACGCCGTTGCAGTGGGATTTGCCGGCGGGAGAGTTAGGCTCGCATCGCCCCCAGTGGTGACTTGAATACTTGCGAGCGAAAAACCCGAGAGCGCCGCTGGGTGTCAGGCTTCCCGCGTCATCGTTCACGACCTTCGCGAGCAAGCTCGCTCCTACAGGGAACTCCACAAATGCTGCGCCGCATAGGCCCGCAGCGGCCGCCAGGCCTCGGCCCGCGCCAGCAACTGGCGCGCGCTCACGGGGCCGCCTTCCAATGCTGCCAACGCATTGATCAAGCCGATATCCCCCGACGCAAACGCATCCGGCTCACGCATCTGGCGCATGGCGATGTATTGCGCGGTCCAGTCACCGATCCCCGGCAAGGCCACCAACCGTGCCACGCCTTCCTTGAGGCTGGCCTTGGGCTGAAACAGCTGAGGGTCATCCAACAACGCCTGGGCCACCCCCGACAAAGTTCGCCCACGGGCTTTCGGCATACCGAGGGTTGCCAGGTTTGCCGCCGCTAACACTTCGGGTATGGGGAAAACATGAGTCACGCCAAGGTGTGGCGTTTCCAACGGCCAGCCGTATTGCGCAACCAGCTTGCCCGCCAAACGAATCGCCGCAACCACCGTAATCTGCTGTCCCAGTACCGCCCGAATCGCCACTTCCAGGCCGTCCCAGGTGCCAGGCACCCGCAATCCCGGACGCGCCGCCACCAGCCGCGCCATCAAGGGGTCGCTCGCCAGTTGCTGATTGATTGCCTGCAGATCAGCATCGAGATCAAACATCGCGCGCAGACGCCGGACAATCTCCGGCAAGGCATCCGGTTCAGGGAAGTCGACCGTCACCTCAAGCCAATCCCCCTCGCCCGGCTCAACGCAGATCCAGCCATGCAGCCCATCGACACTGATGCTGCGCGTATACACACCCGCCGCCACCGTCTCCAACCCGCTGATCGCCCGCGCCGACAAAAAACCCAGCATTACGTCCCAGTCGTAGGGCCCTTGATACGCCAACCGCAGCTTCATAACGACAACACCCCACTGTACAGCCCATACGCCGCCAAGCCCGCGCCAGCAATCAAGCAGCCGAAAATGCCTTTTTCAACAGGAGTAAACAAGGGCTGGCCCTGCTCCCGTTTGGCCAGGGCAAACAGAATCACTCCTGGCGCATACAACAGAGCCGACAACAGCAAGTACTTCAATCCACCGGCGTAGAGCAGCCAGACCGCATACCCCAGGGCGATCAGCCCCACTAGCAGGTCTTTCATGCGCGCATGATGAGCGCCTTCATAGGTTTCACCGCGCCCGCTCAACAACACCGCATAGGCTGCCGACCACAGGTAAGGCACCAGAATCATCGACGACGCGAGGTAGATCAGCGTGGTGTAGGTGCTGGCCGAGAACAGGGTGATCACCAGGAAAACCTGGATCATCACATTGGTCAGCCACAACGCATTGACCGGTACATGATTGATATTTTCCTTTTTCAGGAACGCCGGCATGGTCTTGTCCTGTGCAGTGGCATAGAGGATTTCTGCACAAAGCAGCGCCCAGGACAGCAGCGCACCGAGCAGGGAAACCGCCAAGCCGATACTGATCAATACCGCGCCCCAGGGACCGACGATATGCTCCATTACGCCCGCCAGGGATGGGTTCTGCAAGGTGGCAAGTGTAGGTTGGCTCATGATCCCCAGGGACAACACGTTCACCAGGATTAGCAGAGCCAGCACCCCGACAAAACCAATCACCGTGGCGCGGCCCACGTCCGAGCGGTTCTCGGCCCGCGCCGAATAGACACTGGCCCCCTCGATACCGATAAACACAAACACCGTGACTAGCATCATGTTGCGCACCTGATCCACCACGCTGCCCAAATCCGGGTTGTTTAGTCCCCAGATATCGCGAGTGAAAATATCGGCCTTGAACGCCACCGCGGCGATGACAATAAACATCAGCAACGGCACCACCTTCGCCACGGTGGTGATCTGGTTGATGAACGCGGCCTCCTTGATCCCACGCAGCACCAGGAAATGCACCGCCCACAGCAACAGCGAGGCGCAGCCAATGGCAATGGGCGTATTGCCCTGGCCGAACACCGGAAAGAAATAGCCCAGCGTGCTGAACAACAGCACGAAGTAACCGACGTTGCCCATCCAGGCACTGATCCAGTAACCCCAGGCGGACGAGAAACCCATGTAGTCTCCAAAACCAGCCTTGGCATAGGCATACACGCCGGAGTCCAGTTCAGGTTTGCGATTGGCCAGGGTCTGGAACACAAAAGCCAGGGCCAGCATGCCGACAGCGGTAATTACCCAGCCGATCAACACCGCACCGACCTCCGCCCGCGCCGCCATGTTCTGCGGCAATGAGAAGATTCCGCCACCGATCATCGACCCCACTACCAGCGCAATCAATGCGTTGAGTCGAAGTTTTTGCGTGGGGTGCGACATGGGTTACTCCAGACAATGAAAACGGCCATACGACTTTGCACTCACCGGATGGATGAAGTGAGCCAGCGCTTTATTAGATATAGCGAATAAAAAACAACGTTTCATAACTTAAAGGCATGTCAATAAATAGAGTTTAGGCAAATTAAGAATTTTAGTTAGGTATTGAAGTTTTCCGACTGCTGGCTATTTAACAATCCCCGCTAAAAAGGTTTGCACTTCCAGGAAAACAGGCTAGCGTCAAACGTCCACGCACATGAGAAGCGCTGTCATTTAATTTAGTAGAAGGCTCTGGCAAGCCATTCTTAGTGGCATCGTATCGCCTGCGGCTTTTCATCATAAGTGATTAATCCACAACGGAATGTTCCAATGAAGTGATCTGAGTCAGTTGTTTGATTTGTGCACGGTTTTATTCTGTGGCCTCTCTTCTCCTGCATTGGAGTCATGCAATGACTGAATCTTGCGGAAAACTTCGACTGGGTGCGTTGGTTGCACTTGTCGTGGGATCAATGATTGGTGGCGGGATCTTCTCACTTCCACAAAACATGGCCGCCAGTGCCGATGTCGGCGCGGTGTTAATTGGCTGGGTAATTACCGCTATCGGCATGCTGACCCTGGCTTTTGTGTTCCAGACCCTAGCCAATCGCAAGCCGGACCTGGACGGTGGGGTTTACGCTTATGCCAAGGCCGGATTTGGCGACTACATGGGCTTCTCGTCCGCCTGGGGTTACTGGATCAGTGCCTGGTTGGGCAACGTCGGTTACTTCGTACTGCTGTTCAGCACCCTGGGTTACTTCTTTCCGATCTTCGGCGAAGGTAATACCCCGGCCGCGGTGATCGGCGCCTCGGTACTGCTGTGGGCCGTACATTTCCTGGTACTGCGCGGGATCAAGGAAGCCGCATTCATCAACCTGGTGACCACCGTCGCCAAGGTAGTGCCGCTGGTGCTGTTCGTGTTGATCGCAGTATTTGCCTTCAAACTGGAGATCTTCACCGCCGATATCTGGGGTATCAAGAACCCGGACCTGGGGAGCGTGATGAACCAGGTGCGCAACATGATGCTGGTCACCGTCTGGGTATTCATCGGCATCGAGGGCGCGAGCATCTTTTCGTCCCGTGCCGAAAAACGCTCCGACGTCGGCAAGGCCACCGTGATCGGCTTTATCACCGTGCTGCTGTTTCTGATGCTGGTGAACGTGCTGTCCCTGGGGATCATGACCCAGCCGGAATTGGCCAAGCTGCAGAACCCGTCGATGGCCGCCGTGCTGGAGCACGTGGTAGGCCACTGGGGAGCGGTGCTGATCAGTGTCGGCTTGATCATTTCCTTGTTGGGCGCACTGCTGTCGTGGGTGTTGCTGTGCGCGGAGATCATGTTCGCCGCCGCCAAGGACCACACCATGCCAGTTTTTTTGCGCCGGGAAAACGCCAACCACGTGCCGGTCAACGCCCTGTGGCTGACCAATGCCATGGTGCAGATTTTCCTGGTGATTACCCTGTTCTCCGCCAGCACCTACCTGTCGCTGATCTACCTCGCCACCTCGATGATTCTGGTGCCTTACCTGTGGTCGGCGGCCTATGCACTGCTGCTGGCGGTGCGCGGAGAGAGCTACGAAAACGCCCTGGCCGAACGCAAGAAGGACCTGTTCATCGGCGCCGTCGCACTGATCTACGCGGTCTGGCTGCTGTATGCCGGCGGAATCAAATACCTGCTGTTGTCTGCCCTGCTCTATGCCCCCGGCGCGATCCTGTTCGCCAAGGCCAAGCGAGAACTGGGCAAACCGATTTTCACTCACGTCGAGAAGTTGATTTTCGCCGCCGTGGTCATTGGCGCCCTGGTGGCGGCCTATGGGCTCTACGACGGTTTCCTGACTCTGTAGTTTTTGCTCACTGGAGGATCTGTAATGACCACGGAAAAAGTTAAGTACGGCGTACATTCCGAAGCCGGAAAACTGCGCAAAGTCATGGTGTGCTCCCCAGGTTTGGCCCACCAGCGGCTGACCCCCAACAACTGCGATGAACTGCTGTTCGATGACGTGCTCTGGGTGGCTCAGGCCAAGCGTGACCATTTCGACTTCGTGACCAAGATGCGCGAGCGGGATATCGATGTGCTGGAAATGCACAACCTGTTGACCGACATCGTCGCCATCCCCGAAGCGCTGGACTGGATCCTTGAGCGCAAGATCACCGCCAACCAGGTGGGCCTGGGCCTGGTCAACGAAGTCGGTTCGTGGCTGCGCAGCCTGGAGCCGCGCAAGGTCGCCGAGTTCCTGATCGGTGGCGTTTCTGCCGATGACTTACCTGATAGCTTCGGTGGCAAGACCATCGAGATGTTCCGTGACTTTCTCGGCCACTCCAGCTTCATTCTGCCGCCGCTGCCCAACACCCAATTCACCCGCGACACCACCTGCTGGATCTACGGCGGCGTGACGCTCAACCCAATGCACTGGCCGGCGCGGCGCCAGGAAACCTTGCTAGCCAGCGCCATCTACAGATTCCACCCCGAGTTCACCAACGCCGACTTCCAGATCTGGTACGGCGACCCGGACCAGGAACACGGCAACGCCACGCTGGAGGGCGGCGACGTAATGCCCATCGGTAACGGTGTAGTGTTGATCGGTATGGGCGAGCGCTCGTCCCGCCAGGCTATCGGCCAGTTGGCGCTGAACCTGTTCAAGCACAAGGCAGTGGAGCGCGTGATCGTCGCCGGCTTGCCGAAATCCCGCGCCGCCATGCACCTGGACACGGTGTTCAGCTTCTGCGACCGCGACCTCGTCACCATATTCCCGGAAGTGGTCAACCAGATCGTCGCCTTCAGCCTACGCCCTGACGAGAGCAAACCCGGCGGCATCGACGTGCGTCGCGAAGACTCAAATTTTCTCGACACCGTAGCCGCCGCACTGAACCTGAAAACCTTGCGCGTCGTCGAGACCGGCGGCAACAGCTTCGCCGCCGAGCGTGAGCAGTGGGATGACGGTAACAACGTGGTGGCCGTGGAACCGGGCGTGGTGATCGGTTACGACCGCAACACCTACACCAACACCCTGCTGCGCAAGGCTGGTGTGGAAGTCATCACCATCAGCGCCAGCGAACTCGGCCGGGGTCGCGGCGGTGGTCACTGCATGACCTGCCCGATCATTCGCGACCCTATCGACTACTAACCTATTGGTCTTGGCTGGCGCTTACCCAGCGCCGGCCAAGGGGATAACCTACACCTGAGGAGATCCACCATGGCTTTTAATATGCGCAACCGCAGCCTGCTGTCGCTGATGCACCACACCACCCGCGAGTTGCACTACCTGCTGGACCTGTCCCGCGACCTCAAGCGCGCCAAATACACCGGCACCGAGCGTCCGCACCTGCAAGGCAAGAACATCGCGCTGATCTTCGAAAAAACCTCGACCCGCACCCGCTGCGCGTTCGAAGTAGCAGCCCATGACCAGGGCGCTCACGTCACCTACATCGACCCGGTGTCATCGCAGATCGGCCACAAAGAGAGCATGAAAGACACCGCCCGCGTTCTCGGCCGGATGTTCGATGCCATCGAGTACCGTGGCTTCGAGCAGGAAATCGTCGAGGAACTGGCCAAGTTCGCCGGTGTGCCGGTGTTCAACGGCCTGACCGCTGAATTCCACCCGACCCAAATGATCGCCGACACCCTGACCATGCGCGAACACAGCGACAAGCCACTGCATGAGATCAGCTACGCGTACCTGGGCGACGCGCGCTACAACATGGGCAATTCGTTGCTGATGATCGGTGCCAAGCTGGGCATGGACGTGCGCATTGGCGCGCCAAAAGCCCTGTGGCCCCATGATGACTTCATCAAGCAATGCCAGGCCTTTGCCGAGGAAAGCGGCGCACGCATCACCATCACCGAAGACCCTGCCGAGGCCGTCAAGGGCGTGGACTTCATCCACACCGATATCTGGGTGTCCATGGGTGAGCCGGTGGAGGCATGGGACGAACGCATCGAGCAACTGCTGCCGTACCAGGTCAACGCCAAGATGATGAAGACCTCGGGCAACCCTCGAGTGAAGTTCATGCACTGCTTGCCAGCGTTCCATAACAGCGAGACCAAGGTCGGCAAGGATATCGCCGCGCGGTATCCAAACCTGGCCAATGGCGTGGAAGTGACCGAAGAAGTGTTCGAGTCGCCAGCCAACATCGCCTTTGAGCAGGCGGAAAACCGCATGCATACCATCAAGGCGATTCTAGTGTCAGCGTTGGCGGATATCTAACCGTCGGCACAACCCACTGTAGGAGCGAGCTTGCTCGCGAAGAACTCAAGGACACCGCGTCCATTCAAAATGCACGCGTTATCGTTGACCTCCATCGCGAGCAAGCTCGCTCCTACAAGGAATCGTGAAATCACGAATTCTAGAAGGACACTCTGATGCGTATCGTAGTTGCACTGGGCGGTAACGCCCTGCTCCGCCGTGGTGAACCCATGACGGCGGACAACCAGCGCGCCAACATCCGAATCGCCACTGAACAAATCGCCAAGATCCACCGTGGCAACCAACTGGTCATCGCCCACGGCAATGGCCCGCAAGTGGGCCTGCTGTCGCTGCAGGCGGCGGCTTACACCCAGGTCTCGCCTTACCCGCTGGATGTGTTGGGGGCTGAAACCGAAGGCATGATCGGCTACATCATCGAACAGGAACTGGGCAACCTGCTGGACTTCGAGGTGCCATTCGCCACCCTGCTGACCCAGGTGGAAGTGGATGCCAGGGACCCTGCGTTCCAGTCCCCCTCCAAACCCATCGGCCCGGTCTATTCAAAAGCCGAGGCTGAAAAACTGGCCGCCGAAAACGACTGGGCCATCGCCCCCGATGGCGACAAGTATCGTCGTGTGGTCGCCAGCCCCCGCCCCAAGCGCATTTTTGAAATCCGCCCGATCACCTGGCTGCTGGAGAAAGGCAGCATCGTCATCTGCGCCGGCGGTGGCGGAATCCCGACGATGTATGGCGAAAACGGCAAACTCAAAGGCATTGAAGCAGTAATCGACAAGGATCTTTGCTCGTCGCTATTGGCCGAGCAGTTAGGCGCCGATTTACTGGTGATTGCCACCGACGTCAACGCGGCCTTTATCGACTTCGGCAAACCCACCCAGAAAGCCATCGGCCAGGCCCATCCCGACGAAATGGAAAAACTGGGCTTCGCCGCCGGCTCCATGGGACCCAAGGTCCAGGCAGCGTGCGAGTTCGCCCGCCAGACTGGCAAAACCGCAGTGATCGGTTCACTCTCGGACATCGAAGCCATCGTCCGGGGCAGCGCCGGCACACGTATCAGCACGGCAAAACCCGGCATCACTTACCTGTAGCACGCTCGTTGGGGCAGGCGCTGCGCCTGCCCTTTCTCCCATGCCTTTGAAGGAGAAACGCCCATGGCCACGTTTGAACCCGGACACCTGCACATCGAGCGCCACGCGCTGACCAAGGACGACTACAGCTACAACCTGTGCATCGACTACGAAGTCAGCCAGGACCCCCATGAAGGCAAAGGGATGCTGTTCAAGATGCAGGGCTCGGTGCAGGGCAAGGACCTCAAGGAAGAGTTCTTCCTGCCCAAGGACCAGGCCTTCGACTTCGCCCGGCAGGCCATGAAGATCGCGCAGAAGTACGGCATGCCGAAGATTGCCGTGTTGAACGGCTCGATGCACAAGCAGTACGACCTGATGTTCGAGGATGTGCGCCATCAACTGGATGTGAAACCGGGGGATCCGGTCAAACCCGAACACCTGGAATAACCTGGTTTTGATCGTCGATCGTTCCCACGCATGGGAACGATCAATACCCGTCAGATTTCACCTCTGCCCTCCTCCAAGGCATACTTGCCACCTCCCGCTTACCAGAACCGTTATCCACCCCATGCGTATCCACGTCAGCTTCATCGACCGCGTCGGCATTACCCAGGAAGTCCTGGCCCTGCTCGGTGGGCGCAATCTCAACCTGGATGCGGTGGAAATGGTACCGCCCAACGTCTACATCGACGCACCGACACTGAGCGCCGAAGTCCTGGAAGAATTGCGGGACGCGCTGTTCAGTGTGCAAGGCGTACAGGCGGTGACGGTGGTGGATATCCTCCCCGGCCAACGCCGACACCTGCAACTCGACGCCCTGCTGGCCGCCATGACCGACCCGGTACTGGCCCTGGACAGTGCCGGCAAGATCCTGCTGGCCAATCCGGCCTTGATCGCCCTGTACGGCCGCGAACCCGCCGGAGAAAGCATCGCCGAGCTGTTTGATGACCCGACATTGCTGGAGGCCTTGCTGGAGCAAGGCTTTCGCCTACCCCTACGGGAAATCAGCGTCAATGGCCAAACCCTGTTACTGGACGCCACGCCCATTACCGATGCCGGTGCCCTGCTGACCCTGTACCAACCCAACCGCCTCGGTGAACGGTTATCGGCGCTGCACCATGACCATGCCGAAGGCTTCGATGCGCTGTTGGGTGAGTCCCCGGCGATTCGTACCCTCAAGGCCCGTGCCCAGCGAGTGGCAGCCCTCGACGCACCGCTATTGATCCAAGGCGAAACCGGCACCGGCAAGGAACTCGTGGCCCGGGCCTGCCACGCCATCAGCGCGCGGCACAGCGCCCCCTTTCTCGCCCTCAATTGCGCTGCGCTGCCGGAGAACCTGGCCGAGAGTGAGCTGTTCGGTTACGCACCCGGCGCCTTCACCGGCGCCCAGCGCGGCGGCAAGCCGGGGCTGATGGAACTGGCCAACCAGGGCACGGTGTTTCTCGACGAGATCGGCGAGATGTCGCCGTATCTGCAGGCCAAGTTGCTGCGTTTTCTCAATGACGGCAGCTTTCGCCGGGTGGGCGGCGACCGTGAGGTCAAGGTCAATGTGCGTATCCTCAGTGCCACTCACCGCGACCTGGAAAAGATGGTCAGCGAGGGCACCTTTCGCGAAGACCTGTTCTACCGCCTGAACGTACTCAACGTCGATGTCCCGCCCCTGCGCGAACGGGGCCAGGACATCCTGATGTTGGCACGCTATTTCATGCAGCAGGCCTGCGCGCAGATCCAGCGCCCGGTCTGCCGCCTGGCACCCGGCACTTACCCGGCGCTGCTGGGTAACCGCTGGCCGGGCAATGTGCGACAACTGCAGAACGTGATCTTCCGCGCCGCCGCTATTTGCGAAAGCAGCCTGGTGGACATTGGCGACCTGGACATTGCCGGCACCTCGGTGGCGCGCCAGAGTGATGGTGAGGTCGACAGCCTGGAGCAAGCGGTGGAAGATTTTGAGCGCGGGTTGCTGGAGAAACTCTACGCCAGCTATCCCTCGACCCGACAACTGGCCAGCCGCTTGCAAACCTCCCACACCGCCATCGCTCATCGCCTGCGCAAGTACGGCATCCCCAACAAACCTTGATACTCCCCCTGCAGGAGCGAGGGACGCCTCGTTCTTGCTCGCGAAAACTGGAGTTCCTCACGTTATCCAGGTTTTCCGCGTCATCGTTAACGACCTTCGCGAGCAAGCTCGCGCCTACAAAAAAGCGCGACAAAAACGACCTGTAGCTGTACTGAAAGCGCTACAGCGGAACGATATCACTACACATCCTTGTTGCATGCGCCATGCAAGGCTTTGATCCTCATAGGCTTTTTTTCACGCCCTCGCCTGTATCGATATCGCTACACCCGAAAGCCATGTTGATTTATCGATATCCCGTAATCGATTGATTTATATCGATTAAAAAACATTGGCCGTGTTTTTGCTAAGTAACTCCTCATTATTCCAATCCCGCCCACCAGACGATTCTGGCCCTGAGGAGTTTCCATGAGCGAGTTGCGCTTTACTGAAGATCACGAATGGCTGCGCGCCGAAGCCGACGGCAGCGTTACCGTGGGCATTACCGCTTTCGCGCAGAATGCGCTGGGTGATGTGGTTTTCGTGCAACTGCCTGAGTTGCAGTCCTACGACAAGGGTGCAGAAGCCTCCACTGTGGAATCGGTCAAGGCGGCCAGCGGCGTGTATATGCCCCTCACCGGCGAAGTGCTGGAAGTGAACGAAAAGTTGAGCGACAGCCCGGAACTGGTCAACGAAGACCCGATGGGCGAAGGTTGGTTCTTCCGCTTTAAACCGGCTGATGCCGATGCAGTGGCTAAACTGTTGGATCAGGATGCGTACGACCGCCTGATCAAAGCCAACGCCGAAGCTTGAGGAGCGCGCCATGACCGTTAATCTGACCACTGCCAACGAATTCATCGCCCGCCACATCGGCCCGCGCCAGGACGACGAGCAACAAATGCTCGCAAGCCTGGGCTTTGACTCCCTGCAAGCCCTGAGCGCCAGCGTGATCCCGGAAAGCATCAAGGGCACCAGCGTCCTCGGCCTGGAAGATGGCCTGAGCGAAGCCCAGGCCCTGACCGCGATCAAGGCCATCGCCAGCAAGAACCAACTGTTCAAGACCTACATCGGCCAGGGCTACTACAACTGCCACACGCCGTCGCCGATCCTGCGTAACCTCCTGGAAAACCCGGCCTGGTACACCGCCTACACTCCGTACCAGCCAGAAATTTCCCAAGGCCGCCTGGAAGCGTTGCTGAATTTCCAGACCCTGATCAGCGACCTCACCGGCCTGCCGATCGCCAACGCATCCTTGCTGGACGAAGCCACCGCCGCCGCCGAAGCCATGACCTTCTGCAAGCGCTTGAGCAAGAACAAAAGCAGCAACGCCTTTTTCGCCTCTGTCCACAGCCATCCGCAAACCCTCGACGTGCTGCGCACCCGTGCCGAGCCTCTGGGCATCGAAGTGGTGGTGGGCGACGAACGCGAACTGACCGACGCCAGCCCGTTCTTCGGTGCGCTGCTGCAATACCCGGCCAGCAATGGCGATGTGTTCGACTATCGCGCATTGACCGAACGCTTCCACGCCGCCAACGCGTTGGTAGCGGTAGCCGCTGACTTGCTGGCACTGACCCTGCTGGCCCCACCGGGTGAGTTCGGTGCCGACGTAGCCATCGGCAGCGCGCAACGCTTCGGCGTACCGCTGGGCTTCGGTGGCCCGCACGCGGCGTACTTCTCCACCAAAGATGCGTTCAAGCGCGACATGCCGGGCCGTCTGGTCGGTGTTTCCGTCGACCGTTTCGGCAAGCCGGCCCTGCGCCTGGCCATGCAGACCCGCGAGCAACATATCCGCCGCGAGAAGGCCACCAGCAACATCTGCACCGCCCAGGTACTGTTGGCCAACATCGCCAGCATGTATGCCGTGTACCACGGCCCCAAAGGCCTGACCCAGATCGCCCAGCGCATCCATCACCTGACCGCGATCCTTGCCAAAGGCTTGAGCGCACTGGGCCTGAAGGTTGAACAAGAGAACTTCTTCGACACCCTGACGATTAAAACCGGCGCGCAAACCGCCGCCCTGCACGACCAGGCCCGCGCCCAGCGCATCAACCTGCGTGTAGTCGATGGCGAACGCCTCGGCCTGTCGGTGGATGAAACCACCTTGCAAGCCGATATCGAAGCCCTGTGGAGCGTGTTCGCCGGCGGCAAGGCACTGCCAGACTTCGCCGCATTGGCCGCTAAAGTTGAAGGCACCCTGCCCGCTGCACTGCTGCGCCAGTCGCCGATCCTCAGCCACCCGGTGTTCAACCGTTATCACTCGGAAACCGAGCTGATGCGCTACCTGCGCAAGCTGGCCGACAAGGACCTGGCCCTGGATCGCACCATGATCCCGCTCGGTTCCTGCACCATGAAGCTCAACGCCGCCAGCGAAATGATCCCGGTGACCTGGGCCGAGTTTGGCGCCCTGCACCCGTTCGCCCCGGCCGCCCAAAGCGCTGGCTACCAGCAATTGACCGATGAATTGGAAGCGATGCTCTGCGCTGCCACCGGTTACGACGCCATCTCCCTGCAACCGAACGCCGGTTCCCAGGGCGAATACGCAGGCCTGTTGGCAATCCGTGCCTATCATCAGAGCCGTGGCGAAGAGCGCCGCGACATCTGCCTGATCCCTTCCTCGGCCCACGGTACCAACCCGGCCACCGCCAACATGGCTGGCATGCGCGTAGTGGTCACCGCGTGCGATGCCCGTGGCAACGTCGACATTGAAGACCTGCGCGCCAAGGCCATCGAGCATCGCGAACACCTCGCCGCGCTGATGATCACCTACCCGTCGACCCACGGCGTGTTCGAAGAAGGCATCCGCGAAATCTGCGGGATCATCCATGACAACGGCGGCCAGGTTTACATCGACGGCGCCAATATGAACGCCATGGTCGGTCTCTGTGCACCCGGCAAGTTCGGTGGCGATGTGTCCCACCTCAACCTGCACAAAACCTTCTGCATTCCCCACGGCGGTGGCGGCCCGGGCGTTGGCCCGATTGGCGTCAAGTCCCACCTGACGCCGTTCCTGCCAGGCCATGCGGCCATGGAGCGCAAGGAAGGCGCGGTGTGCGCGGCACCGTTCGGTAGCGCGAGCATCCTGCCGATCACCTGGATGTACATCAGCATGATGGGCGGCGCGGGCCTCAAGCGCGCCTCGCAACTGGCGATCCTGAATGCCAACTACATTTCCCGTCGCCTGGAAGAGCACTATCCCGTGCTGTACACCGGCAGCAACGGCCTGGTGGCTCATGAATGCATCCTCGACCTGCGGCCGTTGAAAGACAGCAGCGGCATCAGCGTCGATGACGTGGCCAAGCGCCTGATCGACTTCGGTTTCCACGCCCCGACCATGTCGTTCCCGGTAGCTGGCACCTTGATGATCGAGCCGACCGAAAGCGAATCCAGGGTAGAACTGGACCGCTTCTGCGACGCGATGATCGCCATTCGCGAAGAAATCCGCGCAGTGGAAAGTGGCTCGCTGGACAAGGACGACAACCCGCTGAAAAACGCGCCGCACACTGCAGCGGAACTGGTGGGCGAGTGGACACACCCGTACAGCCGTGAACAGGCCGTGTACCCGGTAGCCTCGTTGATCGAAGGTAAATACTGGCCACCGGTTGGCCGGGTCGACAACGTGTTTGGCGATCGCAACCTGGTGTGTGCGTGCCCGTCAATCGAGAGTTACGCATAACGGCCCTGACCTTGTAGGAGCGAGCTTGCTCGCGAAGAACCAGAGAGCGCCGCGGCCATTCAGGATGAACGCAGAGCCCTCAGGTTTTTCGCGAGTTTGCTCGCTCCTACAGGGAATCGGGGTATCCAATAACAAGAAACCGGAGCCCAAGCATGTCTCTTAGCGTGTTCGACCTGTTCAAGATTGGCATCGGCCCTTCCAGTTCCCACACCGTCGGCCCGATGCGTGCAGCGGCGCGTTTCGTCGAAGGCCTCAAGCGTGACAACCTGCTGAGCGCCATCACCTGCGTCAAGGTCGAGCTCTACGGCTCGCTTGGCGCCACCGGCAAAGGCCACGGCAGCGACAAGGCCGTGCTGCTAGGACTGGAAGGCGAACATCCGGACACCGTGGATACTGAAACCGTTGCTGCGCGTTTATCGGACATTCGCAGCAATGGCCGCTTGAACCTGCTCGGAGAGCACCGCATTGCGTTCGCTGAGAAAGAACACCTGGCGATGATCCGAAAACCCCTGCCGTATCACCCCAACGGCATGATCTTCCGGGCCTTTGACGCTGCCGGCCTGCAGGTTCGCAGCCGCGAGTACTACTCGGTCGGCGGTGGTTTTGTGGTGGATGAGGACGCAGCCGGCGCTGACCGGATCGTCGAAGACGTGACCCCCTTGACCTTCCCCTTCAAAAGCGCCAAGGACCTGCTCAGCCATTGCACCACCTATGGGTTGTCCATCAGCCAGGTAATGCTGACCAACGAAAGTGCCTGGCGCCCGGAGGCAGAAACCCGCAGCGGCCTGTTGAACATCTGGCAGGTGATGCAGGACTGCGTGGAGGCGGGTTGTCGCAACGAAGGTATTTTGCCCGGAGGCCTGAAGGTCAAGCGGCGAGCGGCGGCGCTGCATCGCCAGTTGTGCAAGAACCCGGAATCGTCATTGCGTGACCCGTTATCGGTGCTCGATTGGGTCAACCTGTATGCCCTGGCAGTCAACGAAGAGAACGCCAATGGCGGGCGCGTCGTCACGGCCCCCACCAACGGAGCGGCCGGAATTATTCCGGCAGTGTTGCATTACTACATGCGTTTTATCCCGGGAGCGAACGAAGACGGCGTGGTGCGTTTTCTGCTCACTGGCGCCGCGATTGGCATCCTCTACAAGGAAAATGCCTCGATCTCCGGCGCCGAAGTCGGCTGTCAGGGTGAAGTCGGCGTGGCCTGCTCCATGGCCGCCGGTGCCTTGTGCGAAGTGCTCGGTGGTACGGTCTCCCAGGTGGAAAACGCCGCCGAGATCGGCATGGAGCACAACCTCGGCCTGACCTGCGACCCCATTGGCGGGCTGGTGCAGGTGCCCTGCATCGAGCGCAACGCCATGGGCTCGGTCAAGGCGATCAATGCGGTGCGCATGGCTTTGCGCGGCGATGGGCAACACTTCGTCTCGCTCGACAAAGTCATCCGCACCATGCGCCAGACTGGCGCCGACATGAAAAGCAAATACAAGGAAACCGCCCGTGGCGGTTTGGCGGTCAACATTATCGAGTGCTGATGCGTTTAATCGCGTCCGCACGTCTTTCAGGAGCTGAATTATGTCCACCGAAACCCTGTTGAAAACCCCACTGCACGCACTGCACCTCGAACTGGGCGCGCGCATGGTGCCTTTTGCCGGCTACGACATGCCGGTGCAGTACCCGCTGGGCGTAATGAAGGAACACCTGCACACCCGTGAACAGGCCGGGTTGTTCGATGTGTCCCACATGGGCCAGATCCGCCTGACCGGCGCCAACGCTGCCAAGGCCCTGGAAACCCTGGTGCCCGTAGACATCCTCGACCTGCCAGTGGGCATGCAGCGCTACGCCATGTTCACCAATGACCAGGGCGGCATCCTCGACGACCTGATGGTGGCCAACCTGGGTAATGATGAGCTGTTCCTGGTGGTCAACGCCGCCTGCAAGGACCAGGACCTGGCTCATCTGCGCCAGCACATTGGCGAGCAGTGCACCATCGAGCCATTGTTCGAAGAGCGCGCCCTGCTCGCCCTGCAAGGCCCGGCGGCGGTGAAGGTGCTGGCGCGCCTGGCACCTGAAGTGACGAAGATGACCTTCATGCAATTTGCCCCGTTACGCTTGCTGGGTGTGGACTGCTACGTCAGCCGCTCCGGCTATACGGGCGAAGACGGTTTCGAAATCTCGGTACCGGCCGCCAATGCTGAAAGCCTAGCGCGCAGCCTGCTGGCCGAGACCGAAGTGCAGGCCATTGGCCTGGGCGCCCGCGACTCCCTGCGCCTGGAAGCGGGCCTGTGCCTCTACGGCCATGACATGAACACCGAAACCACGCCCATTGAAGCCAGCCTGCTGTGGGCCATTTCCAAGGTACGCCGCGCTGACGGCGCGCGCGCGGGCGGCTTCCCGGGCGCCGACCGGATCTTCACCCAGCAGCAAACTGGCGTCAGCCGCAAGCGTGTAGGCCTGCTGCCACAAGAGCGCACGCCGGTACGCGAAGGAGCAGAAATCGTCGACGAACAAGGCACCGTGATCGGTAGCGTGTGCAGCGGTGGCTTCGGCCCTAACCTTGGTGGCCCGCTGGCAATGGGTTACCTCGACAGTGCATTCGTCGCGTTGGATAGCGAGGTTTCAGCGTTGGTACGTGGGAAAAAGGTGCCTCTACGTGTAAGTAAAATGCCATTCGTGCCACAACGTTACTACCGTGGTTGATTGACTGTTTCTATAAGTAACGTGGTTGCGACGAGATGCACTAATCTGTAACGCAACCGCCATAAAACAGTGCACTACCGATAGACAACGTTATGCAGGGCAACCAATAACAAGTGATCACGTCTATCGAATAAGGAAAATCCCAACTGTTGGCCAAACTGGCATAAACCCGAGTAAATCCGTAGCTTGCGCAGGGCTTGTTTTTTCTCTCTTAGTTGGCGTAGAGTTTGCCCACTGTGTTTGCATGGGTCGCTTGGAACCTGGACCTGGGCAGTAGCCAAAGTTTGCTACACCCGTTCGACGTCTCTTACTTTCCTGCAATCCAGCCCAGTGCTCTTTCATGTGAAAGGGGCTGTCATTAATTTTTGCGTCAAAGGAAAGAAGAAAATGTCTGATCGTCAGAGCGGTACCGTCAAGTGGTTTAACGACGAGAAAGGGTTTGGTTTTATCACTCCAGAAAGCGGTCCGGATCTGTTCGTCCATTTCCGCGCCATTCAGGGCAACGGCTTCAAGAGCCTGAAAGAAGGCCAGAAAGTGACCTTCATCGCCGTGCAAGGCCAGAAAGGCATGCAAGCAGACGAAGTACAAGCAGAGGGCTGAACCCCTTCTGCGACAAAAAGCCTCTGATGGTGACATCAGAGGCTTTTTTATGTGCGTTATTCCGTAAAATGGCTTTTTTCTTCCAGAGAGCCCTGCCATGTCGAAACACCTGCTGAGCCCCCTGGGCGATTTCCCCGCCGTTGGCCTGGGCCGTCGTCTGGCAGCGATGTTCTATGACTTCCTGTTGTGCACCGCCCTGCTGATCGTCACGTCGTTTATCTACAAACTGGTGTGGATCGGGTTTGTCGGCGAAGCCAAAATGCGTACGCTCTCCGAGTCCGGCGCCCTGGACGGTGATCCATTGCTGTCGACGATTCTGTTTTTTGTGCTGTTCGGCTTCTTCGCCAAATTCTGGACCCATTCCGGCCAGACTCTGGGCATGCAGGTATGGGGGGTACGGGTGCAGAACGCCGACGGCTCGCGGATCAGCCTGTGGCAGGCGTTGCTGCGGTTTGTGGTGTCGATTGCTTCGTGGCTGTGTGTGGGGCTGGGGTTTATCTGGTCGCTGTTCGACAAGCAGAAACGGGCCTGGCATGACATCTATTCGGACACACAGTTGGTGCGGATCCCGAAGAAAACCAAGTAATTGATCGTTTGATCGTTTCCACGCGGAGCGTGGGAACGATCAAAATACTTCAGGCGTTGCCGGCCAGCTTCAGGCGTGCGGCCTGGGTGAAGTCCAGCATCCGCTTGAGCGGGCGCACTGCATGGGGAATCAAGGACGGCTCGACGAAGATCTCGTTGGCCCCTTCACGCAGGCACTGCAAGGTACGCTCCAGCGTATTCATCGCCATCCACGGGCAATGCGCGCAACTGCGGCATGCGGCTCCGTTGCCAGCCGTTGGCGCTTCGATAAAGACCTTGTCCGGACACAACTGCTGCATCTTGTAGAAGATCCCGCGGTCAGTGGCAACGATAAAAGTCTTGTTCGGCAGGCGCTGCGCGGCGGCAATCAATTGGCTGGTAGAACCCACGGCGTCGGCCAACTCGATCACCGACGTTGGCGATTCCGGGTGCACCAGAATGGCGGCGTCCGGGTACAGCGCCTTCATGTCTTCCAACTGCTTGGACTTGAACTCTTCGTGGACAATGCAGGCACCGTCCCACAGCAACATGTCGGCGCCGGTCTGACGCTGAATGTAGGTGCCCAGGTGTTTGTCCGGGCCCCAGATGATGGTCTCGCCGTTGTCCATCAGGCTCTCGACGATTTCCAGGGCGCAGCTGGAGGTCACTACCCAGTCGGCACGGGCTTTCACCGCTGCCGACGTGTTGGCGTAGACCACCACGGTGCGCTCGGGGTGCTGATCGCAAAAAGCGGAAAACTCATCCACCGGGCAACCCAGGTCTAGGGAGCAGGTGGCTTCCAGGGTAGGCATCAGGATGCGTTTTTCGGGGGTGAGGATTTTCGCAGTCTCGCCCATGAAGCGTACACCGGCCACCAATACGGTCTTGGCCGGGTGCGCCGCGCCAAAGCGAGCCATTTCCAGGGAGTCGGAGACACAACCGCCGGTTTCTTCAGCCAAGGCCTGAATCGCCGGATCACAGTAGAAGTGAGCCACCAGCACCGCGTCTTGAGCCTTGAGCTCGGCAGCAATGGCGGAACGTAAACCCGCTTCCTCATCAGCACTGAGCACCCTGGGTTGCTTGGCGTCGAGGTGGGCTTGAACCAAAAGGCGTTCGGAAATTTGCGTCATGTTCGCAAGACCTGCAGGCGCAGTTGCGCGAAAGTCGAGTGTACCACCGGCTCTGGCCCCCTTGAGGGTACCGCCGGACGAAGTGATTGTGTTCATCAAGCACGGTGAAGCTGCGCAAGGCTACAGAATATCGATTGGATTCAAAAGCCTAATGTGGCGATATGGCAGTGGTTGCGGGCTGAGCCTTGTCGAGACCGAAACGGTCTGCCTGCCCGTTTTACCCTGGCGCATGGGACGTAATGCTCCTCTCGCACCGGAGGCATTTCATTCGTTATTTTAACTACTTAAAGCAGCAAGCGACGACATATCCAATCTATTCAACCATGGATACCCCACAAGGTTTACTCCATAGTTTCCACCATCAAGAACACCTGTTTTCATATATAAAACTTTGCCTTTACCAAGCGTTTTCAGACGACGCCT
>NZ_WLYI01000047.1 GCF_009707515.1 Pseudomonas karstica
GACAAGCGATGGGCCAACCCATGGCTCCAACCCAACCCCAACCCGCAATCGACTTCCACGGCGCTGGTGCGGTACAGCCGCGTCCAGGCAAAGGGTAAAAACCCGTCCAGCTCGCCATCGGTGAGGGTCAGCAGTTCTTCCCCGGTGACCATCGATACCGGACAGCCGTTAGTCACCGTTTTATCGGCGCTGGCGCTCGCATCACCCTTGGGGTTTTTCGACGAGGCCGGCACATCGTCGACAGACTCTTTCTGCTTGACCAGCGTCGTCCTGGGCTTATTGTTCGCCCGCACCAACGGCACCGGGTTCGAAACATCAACCTCTCCGGCCCTCAGCGGCACACTCGGCACCACCTTGATCGGCGTCGCCGAACTACTGAGCAACA
Organism: Pseudomonas karstica; assembly: GCF_009707515.1. Taxonomy (GTDB): domain Bacteria; phylum Pseudomonadota; class Gammaproteobacteria; order Pseudomonadales; family Pseudomonadaceae; genus Aquipseudomonas; species Aquipseudomonas karstica. The sequence goes on from NZ_WLYI01000047.1 coordinate 386, forward strand.
ACGGCTTAACCTTCTCGGCATGCTGTTCCAACCGAGCCCCACCCAAGTGCTTGGCGATCTGCTCCAGCCACTGCCGCGCACGGCCGGACTTGACCCTGCCCAGCACCTGGGTGCTCAGGCGTACTGCCACGCCCATGCCGCCGGTAACCCACGCCAGCAGCAGGTTGATCAGCACTTCGGCGCTGATTTGCCCGAGCAACTCATTCATGTAGGGCGGCGGTAGCATGCGCATCCAGCTGACCATCGCCGACAGATAAACAAACAGCAGCGGCTCATCACTGAGCACCAGCAGGCCGGTGGCAATCGCCTCGCTGCTCAGTGCCAGCAGTTCATCCAGCTCGGCTTGGGAAAGGTATTGCAGCAGCTTTTCGCTGTTGGGTTTCAGGTCCGCCAGCCACTCATACAGCTGCGAAATGCTGTCCCAGAGGGCATGCAAAGCCTTTTCAAACCCTTGCGCATAGGCCTGATGCAGCGTGATGTAACGCTTGAGAAAGTTGGCCTCGCTGTAGTGCTTCCACAACGGCTCGAACGTGTCAGCCCATTCACCGCGTAACCAACCTTCCAACGGCTCGATCACCGACTGGTAGGAGGCATACAGCGCCTTGACCTGTTCTTTGGAAACGTTGGGGTAAAAGCTCACCCGATACTGCTGGTCGCGGGTGCATTCAGTGACTTCAAGAATGCCGCTGGGGCCGATGGTTTTATGGATAGGCTCGCCGAGCGGGCTGCCGTCTTCAGAGACTTTTTGCAGCATCACCGGCGTGTTGCCGATGGGCACAAAGCGCGCGCTCTGGAACATATGCACCAGGGTCAACGAACCGTTGGCCTTGCACATCGCGACGGTGCTGCTTGGATAGAGCGAGCGGGTGACGGGCGCTACCAGCGCCACCTCATCGCCGACCTTGAACACCTGCTCGAGGTCCAGCGCCGAAAAACTCCAGAAGCTCTCGGCCCAACTGTCGTAGGTATTAAGGCATTGGCGGAAATCGCCAAGAACCGACTCGACGTCACGGGTCTTGGCGTCCATGGCCGCCAGGACCATAAAACCAATAGCGGGACTCAAGAGGCAGCCCCATGAAACAGGGCATGAGTAGGCAAAAACATCGGCGGTCCCTCGCGCTGTGTGATCAGGCGAGAGACTTTGCAGAGGTTTTTAAGGGCGGGGAGTAGAGGTTATCTGGCGGACGGGTAGGAGGTTTCGGCAAAAGGTATTTTGGGGAGGCTCATAAATACCCAAATAGCGGCGTTCTCTTTAGCGCAGTTGGATCAGGTCAATATTCCAGCCTCTGGATGGGAGCGATCAGTTAGCTGTCTTTTTCGACTCGGCGACTACTCACCTCCGCCGGCACATCATCCCCGGCCATACGCTTGCGAAACAACGCCGTCCTTGCCAGCAACAAGGTGGTCACCGGCACGGTGATCGACAGCAGAATCGGAATCAACCACCCATGCAACACCGGCCCGGACTTAAGCACCGAAAAGTAGATAATCGAGGCCAGCGCCACACACCAGGCACCCAACGTCGAGGCCAACGCCGGCGGGTGCATACGCTGGAAGAAGTCCTTCATTCGCAACAACCCAATCGCCCCAATCAACGCAAACACGCTGCTCAGCACCAGAAAAACTGCGACGATTACTTCTACCCAAAGCGGCAATACGCCCATATTGATCATTCGATCACCTCCCCACGCAGCAGGAATTTCGCCAGGGCAAACGAGCCCACAAAGCCAAACAACGCAATCAGCAGCGCAGCTTCAAAATACGTGTCACTGGCATACCGAATGCCCAGCACCAGCATCATCAGCATCGCCAGGATGTACAGGTAGTCCAGGGCCAGTACCCGATCCTGGGCCGATGGGCCTTTGAACAGGCGCGCGAGGGTCAGCACCATGGCCAGGGAAAACAGGAACAGGCTGAACAGGATCGCATTGGAGAGCAGGGCGCTCATTCGAAGATCTCCATCAGGGGCCGTTCGTAGGCGTGTTTGAAGTGCTCGATAAACTGCGCGTCGTCATCCAGATCGAACACGTGCAGCAGCAGGATACTGCGGTCCAGGGCCAGTTCCGACCAGACGGTGCCGGGGGTCACGCTGGTGATCATCGACAGCACGGCCAGGCCGTTGGCGTCGCGCAGGTCCAGGGGAATTTTGATAAAGCGCGAGCGTGGAGGGCGTGAGCCGCAGGTCAGGACACCCCAGGCCACGTGCAGGTTGGACACGATGACGTCGCGGCCTACCAGGAAGAACAAGCGGATGATCACACCGGGGCGGCGGATGCGAATCGGCAGCGGGCGCAGTGGCGCCATCATCAGTGGTGCGGCGAAGCCGAGGATTGCACCGAGCAGCAGGTTGCCGGGGCTTATGGATAGGTTCAGTAGCAGCCACAGTAGCCACAGCGCCAGGGACAGCCACGGGGCAGGGAACAGGCGTTTCATGGCTGCACCTGCGCGGTTGAGGCCTTGGCTTGCGGACTCGGTACCGGGCGGGTGGCCATGACGGCCATCACGTAGTGCTCGGGGTTGTTCAGGCTGGTGGCGGTGTCCTGGGTGTAGCGCATCAGTGCTTCTGCCTTGAAGGTCAGGGCGATACTCAGGCCCAACAGGAAGAAAATGGGTACGCACTCGAAACGGCGCAGCAGCGGTGACGGGCGTTCTTCCGGGGTCCAGAAGCGCTGGATACCAAGGCGGGCGAAGGCGATCAGCGAGGCCAGGCCAGAGAGTATCAACAGCGCTACAAGGCCCCAGGCGGCCGGGCGGATCGGCTCCTCAACAGCGTTGCCCAGGCCGAGTGGATTGACCAGCGCACTCAGCAGGCTGAGCTTGCCGATAAAACCCGACAACGGCGGCATGCCGATAATCAGCAGGGCGCAGGCAATAAAACTCAGGCCGAGGAACGCCACAGTCCAGGGGATTACCTGGCCGACCACGGCCTTTTGCTCATCGTCGAGGTTGGTGCCGGGTGGCGGATGCAGCGACTCCATGGCCGGTGGCAACGACTCGATTTCTTCTTCCAGCGGGGCATCGTTGGCCGAGCGCGAGCGTTCGATCAGCTCCGCCAACAGGAACAACGCGCTCAACGCCAGTGTCGAGCTGACCAGATAGAACAGCGCCCCGGCGATCAGGCTTGGTTGGGCAAAACCAACCGCCGACAGCAGGATTCCGGCGGAAACCAGGATGCTCAGGCTGGCCATGCGTTCCAGGCGTTGCGCGGCGATCATCGCCAGGGCGGCGCAGATGATCGTCGCCATGCCGCCATAGATCAGCCAGTCGCCACCAAAGTACGCCGAGGCGCCGGCTTGACCCGAGAACAGCAGGCTCCACAGGCGCAGCACGGTGTATACGCCGACTTTGGTCATGATCGCGAACATCGCTGCCACGGGTGCGCTGGCTGAGGAGTAGGCGGGCGCCAGCCAGAAGTTCAGTGGCCACATCCCGGCCTTGGCCAGGAAGGCGACGGCGAGAATGGCCGCGCCGGCATGCAGCAGGCCGCGATCAGCTTCCGGCACCAGGGGGATTTTCAGTGCCAGGTCGGCGAAGTTCAGGGTGCCGGTGACACCATAGATCAGCGCCGCGCCAATCAGGAACAACGACGAGGCCAACAGGTTGATCGAGATGTAATGCAGCCCCGCCGACACCCGCGCCCGGCCGGAGCCATGAAGCATCAGACCGTAGGACGCCGCCAGCAGAACCTCGAAAAACACGAACAGGTTGAACAGGTCGGCGGTGAGGAATGCGCCGTAAAGCCCCATCAATTGGATCTGGAACAGCGCGTGGAAACTGGTGCCCGCGCGGTCCCAGCGAGCCATGGCGAACAACAGGGCGCTGACACCAATGATCCCGGTGAGCACCAGCATCAGTGCCGACAGTTGATCCACCACCAGCACGATGCCGAACGGTACCTGCCAGTTGCCCGGCAAGTACACGCCGATGGAGCCGGGGCCGCCTTTCTGGGTCCAATACAACAACAGCACCGCCACACCCAGGCCGACCATGCTGGAGAACAGGTTGATCCGGGCCTTGAGTGGCCGGTGTTTTTCCCCAAGCATCAGCATCATCGCGGCGGTCAGCAGCGGCAGTAGGATCGGCGCGATGATCAGTTGATTCATCCAGCTCATTCCTTAGGCTCCCGACCGTCCACATGGTCAGTGCCGGTCAGGCCCCGGGACGCCAGCAGCACGACAAGGAACAGCGCGGTCATGGCGAAGCTGATCACAATCGCCGTCAGCACCAGGGCTTGGGGCAGAGGGTCGGTGTAGTTGAGCAGGTCTTGCGGTACGCCATCCTTGATGATCGGTTCCTTGCCGATAAACAGGCTGCCCATGCTGAAAATGAACAGGTTGACCCCGTAGGACAACAGGCATAGGCCCATCACCACCTGGAACGTCCGTGGCCGCAGGATCAACCAGACCCCGGAGGCCGCCAGGACCCCAATGGCAATTGCGATGACTTCTTCCATCAGGCGGCAGCTCCTTTAGGCGTGGCAGCGGCTTTCGCCTGATTGCTGGGTTTATGGGCCCGCACCGATTGGTGACCCAGGGCGGTGAGCATCAGCAGGGTCGAACCGACCACCATGGCATACACGCCGACATCGAAGAACAGAGCGCTGGCGATATGGATATCGCCCAGCAGCGGCAGGGTAACGTGCAACGTGTGGGTGGTGAGGAATGGATACCCCACGAACAGCGCGCCGAGCCCGGTCAGCGTCGCTGACAGCAAGCCGAAGCCCATCCAGCGCATTGGCCGCAGGCTCATTTGCGCCTCGACCCACTGGGTGCCGGCGACCATGTATTGCAGGATAAACGCCACCGACATCACCAGGCCGGCGACAAAGCCGCCGCCCGGTTGGTTGTGGCCGCGCATGAACAGATAGAAGGAGACCACCAGGGCAATCGGCAACAGCAGGCGCACCAGCACCGCCGGTACCATCATGAAGCCCAGGGCGGTGTCGCTGGCCTGACGCGGGTTGATCAGGTCGGTGGCTACGTCTGGCGCCAGTTGGCGTTGCTGCGCGGGCAGTTGCATGCTTTCTTTCGAGGGGCGGAAGCGCCGTAGCAGGGCATAGACGGTCAACGCCACGGCGCCCAGCACGGTGATTTCCCCCAGGGTGTCGAAGCCCCGGAAGTCCACCAGCATCACATTCACCACATTGCTGCCGCCGCCTTCGGGCAGGGCACGGCTCAAGTAGAACGAGGAAATATCGTTGGGTGTCTGGCGCGTCAGCATGGCGTAGGACAGCAGCGCCATGCCCCCACCCACCACGGTGGACAGCAGCAAGTCCCGCAGGCGGCGGATGCGTGCCTTGCGCAGGGCGCCGGGCAGTGGCGAGACTTCTTCGATCCGCCGTGGCAGCCAGCGCAGGCCCAGCAGGATCAGCACGGTGGTGACCACTTCCACCACTAACTGGGTCAGGGCCAGGTCCGGTGCGGAGAACCAGACAAAGGTGACGCAGGTCATCAAGCCGCAGACACTGACCATGGTCAGGGCCGCCAGCCGGTGATACTTGGCTTGCCAGGCGGCGCCCAGGGCACAGGCAATCGCAAGCAGCCACAGGGTGACGAAGACGATGGAGCCAGGGATCTTCGGCCGGTCGCCCCAGCCGATGCCACTGTGCAGCATCGGGATCACTCCGGCGATCACTGCGGCCAGCACTAGCAGGAACAATTGGGTCTGCAGGCGCTTGGTGCTGATGTGTTTCTCGATCTTGCGCACCCCACGCATCATCACCACCAGCGCGCGTTCGAAACCGCGTTTGCCGTTGAAGTAGCTGATGATCGGCGGATATTTGAAGCGGCCCAACTTGAGCTGTTTGCGCAGCAGCAGGTACAGCACCACACCGCCGGACATGGCCACCAGGCTCATGATCATCGGTGCGTTCCAGCCGTGCCAGATGGCCAGGCTGTACTCGGGCAAGACGCCGCCCACCACGGGCAGCGCGGCGGCCGCGAGGATCGAACCGACCATCTGGGCCGGAAAAATCCCCACCAGCAGGCAGGTGAACACCAGCAGTTCCACCGGTGCACGCATCCAGCGAGGCGGCTCGTGGGGCGTGTGGGGCAGGTTGGTGGCGGTTGGACCGAAGAACACGTCCACGGTAAAGCGCAGGGCGTAGGCGACGCTGAACGTACCGGCGATGGTTGCGATCACGGGCAGGGTGATTTCCAACCAGGCAGTGGCAGAGATAAACACCGTTTCGGCGAAGAACATTTCCTTGGAGAGGAAGCCATTGAGCAACGGCACGCCGGCCATGGACGCACTGGCCACCATGGCCAGGGTCGCGGTAAACGGAATCAGCTTGAACAAGCCACTGAGCTTGCGGATGTCGCGGGTGCCGCTTTCGTGGTCGATGATCCCGGCCGCCATGAACAGCGAAGCCTTGAAGGTGGCGTGGTTGAGAATATGGAATACGGCGGCGACGGCGGCCAGCGGGCTGTTGAGGCCAAGCAGCAAGGTGATCAGGCCGAGGTGGCTGATGGTGGAGTAGGCCAGGAGGCCCTTGAGGTCATTCTGGAACATGGCGCAATAGGCGCCGAGTAGAAGGGTCAGGGCGCCGGCACCGCCGACGATCCAGAACCACTCTTCGCTGCCCGACAGCGACGGCCACAGGCGGGCCAGCAGGAACACGCCGGCCTTCACCATCGTGGCCGAATGCAGGTAGGCCGAAACCGGTGTCGGTGCGGCCATGGCGTGGGGCAGCCAGAAGTGGAAGGGGAATTGCGCGCTTTTGCTCAGGGCGCCAATCAGCACCAGCGCCAGCATGGCCGGGTACAGGGAATGGGCGCGGATCTGGTCACCGGCCGCGAGCACCTGGTCCAGGTCATAGCTGCCGACGATATGCCCCAGCAGTATGACCCCGGCCAGCAAGCACAAGCCGCCTGCGCCAGTCACCATCAGCGCCATATAGGCGCCACGCCGCGCATCGGCACGGTGGTGCCAATAGCCGATCAACAGGAACGAGAACAGGCTGGTCAGTTCCCAGAAGAACACGATCTGGATCAGGTTGCCGGAGATCACCAGGCCGAGCATTGCGCCCATGAACGCCAGGAAAAACGCGAAGAAACGCGGTACCGGGTCTTCCGGAGACATGTAATACCGGGCGTACAGCGACACCAGGGTGCCGATACCCAGCACGAGCATCGAGAACAACCAGGCGAAACCGTCCATGCGCAGCACGAAGTCCAGGCCCAGGCTGGGTAGCCAGAGGAACTCTTCGCGAATCACCCCACCGTGGGCGATCTGAGGGTAGAGCAAAGCGACTTGTACGGTACCGACCAAGGCGACAAGACCGGCCAGCAGGGATTCAGCGTTACGTGCGTTGTGCGGCAGCAAGGCCGCCAGACAGCTGCCGATAAAAGGCAGAAGCAGTAGAACTATCAGGGACATAGGCTTCTAATCTGCGGGAGTTTGGGATGCATCATACGTGCCGGATTCTGGATCACCAAACGGCAACCTGTGGCAGGATCCTACAAGGGGAGTAGTTTCAAGCTTCAAGCTTCAAGCTTCAAGCCACAAGCAAAAGTGGGCGCGCCTTTCTTGCAGCTTAATACATCAACCTTGGTTTTCCTGCCCGATCCCACTTTCAGAATCGACAGCTTTCGGGCGGCCCCTCTTCATCTCACTGACAATCACCGCCACCACAATCAACGCCGCTCCCAGCATGGCAATCGGTGGAAAGCGTTCGCCGGCGATCCGCCCGACCACGCCGGCCCACACCGGTTCGCCAGCATAGATCAAAGTCGCGCGGGTTGGCGAAACGCTCTTCTGTGCCCAGTTCATCGCCACCTGGATCACCGCGCTGGTCAGCCCCAGGCCTACGGCAGTGAACAGTAGCAGCCAGGAAAACCCCGGCAGCGCCTCGCCCATGGGCACTACCATCAGGAACGACAGCACGGAAGCGGTAGCCAGTTGCACCACGGTGACCCGGCGCACATCCACAAGTCCTGCATAAGCACTGATCAGAATGATCTCGGCGGCAATCGCAATGGCGCCAATCAGGGTGGCGATCTCACCGGGGCTGAAATTCAGCGAGGCGCCGGCCGGGCCGGTCAACAGCATCAGCCCGGCGAATGCCAGCATGATGCCAATGCTCGGCATCAATCCCGGCCGCCGGCCCAGCACCAGCCACTGCAACAGCGGTACGAAGGGTACATACAACGCGGTGATAAACGCCGACTGACTGCTGAGGATCGTCTGCAGGCCAATGGTTTGCAAACCATAACCAAACATGATCGTCACGCCGATAAAGCACCCGGCCCTCAGTTCGAACAGGGTCAAGTCACGTAAGGTGCGAAATGAGAACAGGCCGACGATCAAGGTGGCAGCGGCAAAACGCAGGCCAACAAAAAACATCGGCCCGCTCACCGTCATGGCGTGTTGCACCAGCAAAAAGGTGCCACCCCAGATCATGGTAATCACCACCAGCACGCACTCGGCTTTGCTGAAACGGGCTAAACGCGGGGTGGGGGTCTGGCTGGTCATGGCGGCTCGGTCTTGCACGGGAAGGGCTCGGAACGCACAATGCGTCGTAGCTGGGCAGTATACTGCGCAACCCCACCCTGTGAGCAATATAGTGCACAAAGAAAATCCGCAACGGGCCTCGGTCCTGCAACACGTCAGCCAAAACGTTCGTCGCTTGCGTCATGCCGCCGAACTGAGCCAGAGCGCATTGTCGGAAAAGTCCGGGGTCAGCCGGCGGATGCTGGTGGCCATCGAAGCGGGTGAAAAGAACGTCAGCCTGAGCACGCTCGATCGTGTCGCCGAAGCGCTGGACGTGGTCTTCAGCGACCTGATCCAGGCACCGGACGCACGCGACCATAGCCGCATCAACGAGCTGGCCTGGGCCGGAGAAATCATCGGCAGCAAAGCCGTGTTGCTGGCCAAGGCCACCGCCCGGCGTGAAGTCGAACTGTGGGAATGGCGCTTGGAACCCGGCGATCACTATTGCCCGGACCCCGACCTGGAAGGCTGGAGCGTGCAACTGTTTGTGTTCGAGGGCTGCCTGACCCTGGTGCTGGCGGACGAAGCACGGCAGATTGATGCCGGTGAATTCTTCATGTTCGCCAGCCACCAACCCCATATCTATCGCAATGACAGTGACGTTGCGGTGAGGTTTGTACGAAACGTGGTTATCTGACGGTTGATAGCGCCGTCGAGTTGTTGGCGCGAGGCGATTGTCATGACATCTACCAAGGCAGACAGTAAAGGCGCATTTTCATGAGCGAAACCCGAAGCGCACAGGCAGCGAGCGTCATCCGCCATGCCGATGTGCTGATTGTTGGCGGTGGCCTGAGCGGCACGATGCTGGCTGCGCAGTTGCTACGCCAGCCTGGAGAGCGGCAGATCCTGGTGATCGAGCCGCGCAGTGAGCTGGGACGGGGCGAGGCCTACAGTGCCGTGGAGCTGGGCCATACCTTGAACGGCAATGCCGCGCGCATGAGTGTCGATCCGGATAATGCCGACGACTTGACCCAGTGGCTGACCGAGTACATCGCCGCAGGTGGTTGGCCGGAATCGGATCAACAGCACGTGCCCGTCAGCGAACTGTTCCCGCCCCGAGGGATTTTTGGCCTGTACGCGCAACAGCGATTGGCCGAGGCCCAGGCGCATTCACACTCCACCATAGAACACATTCGTGCCGAAGTGATCGACCTGCAGGTCGATGAGTGCTCGACACGGCTGACCCTGGACAACGGCCAGCAATTGCGTGGCGCCTTTGCAGTGCTGGCCACCGGGATGTTTCCGGCGACGCGTACGCCGCAGACCACCTCCAGCGGCCTCAACGCCGCCACGGTTGATCCATGGGATGTCGAGGCGATGACCCAGCTGGACTCGCAGTCGACCGTGCTGATCATCGGTTCCGGGCTGACCATGGTCGATGCCGTGGTGTCCCTGGAACAGGCCGGGCACCGCGGCCCCATCGAGATTTTTTCCCGTCACGGCCTGCTACCCCATGTGCGCCGGCAGCCGCCGGGTTGGGCGGACTTCCTGGCTGAAGATCACGCCCTGTGCAGCCCTCGCCAGTTAGTGCGTGAGGTACGCCGCCAATGCCATGCCGCCCTGGATCAGGATGTCGATTGGCAAGCACCGTTGGACACGGTGCGGGCCCATATTGGGCGCTTATGGAGCCAGGCCAGTGAGCGCGAAAAGCGTCAGTTTGTGCGTCACGTCCGGCCTTGGTGGGAAAGCCACCACCATCGCTCGCCGCCCTTGAGCGCCGAGCTGGTGGCGCGTTTGCATGGAGAAGGGCGACTGCGTATCCACGCGGCTTCGTTCAAGGGGGTGGAGTCGTCTGCATCAGGTGAAGTGAGGATTCTCCTGCGTCGCCGTGGCGAGCAGCAAACCACTCTCGTGACGGGGGCTGCGCTGATCAACTCCAGTGGCATCGAATACGACTGGCGCCGAGTGGATCGGCCATTGCCCCGGCAATTGCTGGCCCGTGGCTTGATTCAGCCTGGGCCTTTGGCGCTGGGGATTGCGGCGCATGTGTCTGGCGCCGTATTGGACGTTGACGGTCACGTCAGCCAGCGCCTGTTCGCCATGGGCCCACCGCTGCGGGGCATGTGGTGGGAAAGCACGGCGGTGACGGATGTGGCAAGCCAGGCCAAGGCCTTGGCGGCGCGGCTGGCGATGTAACCTTGTAATCATTGCCGAGGTACAAGGCTGCGATAAAGGGCCGCAGGACCTGCAGCGGTTTCAACACCCTGGCGACTGCTGCGCAGCCGATCGCAGGCTGCGCCAGCGGCTACAGGTCGTTTGGCTGGGGCACTTTGACAAACCCCGGCCTGAGCCCGAACACCTCCACGCCTTGTGCGGTGGATTGTCCGGTGGTCACGCTCATCCGTTCCACCGGTTTGTCCATGGCCGCCCGGTACTCCACCGACATCCCGCTTTCCCCGCGGGTGATTGCCTGGGCCGGTACGATGATCGCCTGGTCATTGTTGTAGGTGACGATGGTCAATCGGGCGCTCATGCCCAGGCGTACCCGTTGCAGTTGCTGCGCGGTCAGCTTGGGAATGGACAGGGTAACCGGAAATTGCGCGCTGCCCTGACTATCGCTGGCCATCGCCAGGCCGCTGACTACGCTGACGGAACCGGTCAGCCGCTCACCGTCGAAACCATCGCCCATGACTTCCACCGCCTGGCCCTGGTGCAACTGGTTGATGTCCAGCTCCGATACCTTGGCGACGATTTTCAAACGTTCGATATTGGCCAGCCCGAACAGCACTTGGCCCTGGTTGACCTTGCTGCCGGCCTGGACCGGCGCGCTGTTGGCGGCGCCCCCCAGAGGTGAAGCGCTGCTGCCAGGCGCCGGCACCACGATGCCGGAGAACGGTGCCTTGACCTCCTTGCCTTCGAGCAGCGTGTGCAAGGCTTCATATTTCACTGTGGCATTGGTCAGCTCCATATCGGCAATCTGCCGGTATTCACCCTGGCCTTGGTCCATCGCCTGTTGCAGTTCGCTGCGGGCAGCCGCCAGGTCCAGTTGTTGTTGCTGGGCCTGTTGCTTGAGGTCGTCCAGTTCATTGCGAGGGATGATGCCGCGCTGGAACAGGTTTTCGCTTTCGGCCAATTTGCGTTGAGTGTTGGCGGCGCTCATTTGCGCGGTACGCAGGCTACGCTTGGCACGGCTGACCAGTTGCCCGCTGTCCCAGTCCTGCATTTCCTGCACCGTGCGCCGGGCCTTGAGCTGGGCGGAAAGCGCGTCGCGCAGTTGCACTTCGAGGGTGGCCGGGTCCATGCGCAACAGCACCTGGCCTGCGTCCACCTGCTGGCCCTGTTCCACCAGGTTGGCCTGGACGTTGCCGTCGAAGGGCGCGATGAGGGTGATGGTGGTGTCGGGCTCGATCTTGCCCACCAGGCCTATCTGGTGCACCAGCGGATCAACCTTCACCGCCTGCCACTGTTCAACTGTGGCGGGCGGGTCGGCGGCGGGGCTGCGATAGCTGACGAGCGCAATCCCTGCGCCCGCCAACAGCACGATCAACACTGCACCCAACAGGCGTTTTTTATTAGTAGTCATTGAGGGTGATTTCCCAACTTTCCAACGTCATGCCCAGGGTTAAATCGAGTTGCGTCTGGGCGTTCAAATAGGCAATCAGTGCATTGAGCCGTGCATTTTCAGCGTTGCGCAGGTCGGTTTCGAAACTCAGCACCTGGAAGTTGGTGGAGCGCCCTGCGCTGAGTTTTTCTCGTTCAATTTCGATCTTGCGCCTGGACAGTTCGACCGCCCGCTGCGAGATTTCATACTGGCGCCAGCGAGTGCCCAAGTCGCGCACCACATCATTGACGTTGCGCTCCAATTGCTGCCTGGCATCGGCGATGACGATCTGCTGGTTTTCCACATCGACCCGGGCGTGCACCTCGGCCTGGCGGGTGCTGATATCCCCGATGGGAATCTGCACCTGAATGCCGGCGTAACTGTCCCAGCGCCGGTCGTGGGTATTGCCGCTGTCGTTGCTGTAGGCATCCCGATACTGATTACCCCCGGCGACCAAGTCCACCTGCCAGCGTCCGGAGTCTTTGGCGATCACCAGGTTGAGGTCGGCTTGCTGGCTGCCGAGCAGGGTGGCCAGGTATTCCGGTTGCTGGTTCTGGGCGAGGTTGAAGGCCTGGCGTTTGTCGATGTTCATGGGCGTGGCTTCCAGGGCTTCGGTGGCACGAATTGGTGTAGACAGGTCCAGGGCCAGCAGGCGCAGCAGGGCCAGGCGGCTGGTGTCCAGTTGGTTCTGTGCTTCTTCCACGCCCAGTTGCTGGGTGGCGATGTCGGCTTCGGTTTGCACGATCTCGAACTCGGCCATGCGTCCGGCGGCGATCAGCGCTTTGTTGACCTCAAGCAGCGTATTGGAACGCTTGAGCGCGTCCTGGACGATACTCAGTTGCTCCTGGGCTCGCAGCAGCTCGCGGTAGGTGGCGATGACCTGACTGATGGTTTGCGCCACAGTAGCCTTGAGGTTCAGCCGGTTGGCCTGCTCCGACAACCGCGACAGGCGCAACGGCGCGGTGGTGGCGTCCCAGCCGGCACCGCGCATCAACGGCTGGATGATTGCCAGGTCCAGGCCGTCGCTGCGATAGCGGCCGGCACGGTTGGCGTTGTTCAACTGTTGGGTCCAGGACATGCTCAGCCGGGTGCCGTATTCACTGAGCAAGGTGGCGGCCGGGGCCAGGTTGGAGTTACGCGCGTTGTCGGCCGAACCGCGATTGGCGCGGTAATTACCGTTGAGCGCCAGCTTGGGGTTGAAGATGTCTTCGGCAACCCGCAGGTCGAATTTCTGCGCGACGCGTTGCAGGTAAACGCTGCGAATTGCCGGGTTATTGCGCAACCCCAGGTACACCGCGTCGCCCAGGGTCAAGGTGGTGGTCTGGGTGCTGAGGGAAACACTGTGGTTATAGCCGCTGCGGGTGGTGCTCGGGGCCGAGGGGTTGATCAGCACATCGGCGGCCAAGCTGGGCGCGCTGGCCAGGGCAATGACCAGTAGCAGGCGTTTATTCATCACGCAACGCCTCCACCGGCTGCAACCGCGACGCTGAAACCGCCGGGTAGATGCCGAAAAACAATCCCACCAACAATGTGCTGCCCACCCCGAGGGGCAAGGCGGCGACGGCCAAGGAAAATTCCCAGCCGGACAACCAGGCATATAGATACGCGGCGCTCATGCCCAGCACCGCGCCACATAAGGCCCCGACAGCAGTGAGAGTGACCGCCTCCAGCAGAAACAGATTGCGAATGTCTCGCTGGCGAGCGCCCAGGGCCATGCGAATGCCGATTTCCCGACGCCGCTGCGAGACGTTCATCAGCATCACATTCATCACCCCGACGCCGCCGCCCACCAGGGTAATAGCCCCGAGGGCCAGCAACAGGTAGGCGAAGGTGCGGCTTTGCCGGGTCATGCCGTCAATCATTTGCTGGGGTACCTGGATATCCACGTCGTGGTCGGTGAGTTGGGCTTGCAACGCGGCAGTGGCGTCTCGGGCGATACGTTCCATGTCCAGGCCCGGGGTAGCGCGGATGATGACGTTGCTGATTTGCGGCGTAGGGTAGATGCGGCGCATGCCCTGGGCGGGGATGAACATCGACTCATTGGCTTGTACCGGAACCAGCATGGATCGGGGCTGGTTGTGCAGAATGCCAATGATCTGGAATAGGTAGTCGTTGATCCGCACCCGGTCACCCAGTTGCAGCGGGTCGCCTGGGAGGCTGAGGGCCTGGGCCACCTGGTCGCCGATCACCGCGTAGATTTCGCCGCCATCAAACGGCGACAGGAAACGCCCTTCACGCAGCGACAGGCGCATGGCGTCCTTCAGGTCCGGGGTACTGCCGATGATCCCGGCACCGAACGTGCGACCATGGAATATCACCGACCCGCTGAATTGCGACGTCGCGCCAATATGCGCAATGCCCGGCACGGCTTTGCGCACGGCCTCCAGGTCCAGGCTGGCGCGCATGGGCACGCTACTGCTGCCCCGTGGCGGGAACTGCGCCACCAGGGTGTCGGTGCCCATGTCCTTGAAAATCGCCGCCGCGTCTTCGGCGGCGTTGTGGCCGATATTGATCAGCGCCACCACTGAGGAGCTGCCGATGACGATCCCCAGCAGGGCCAGGATCGAACGCTTGCCTAAGGTCCGCAGGCTGACAACGGCTTCATGCAGCAGTTGGCTCAGGCTCTGTTCGACCCGTAGTCTCATAGATGCCCAACCTCTTGCACCACACCATTGCGCACCAGGATCTTGCGATTCAGGCGCTCGGCAATGTGTGGGTCGTGGGTGACGATAATCAGCGTGACTTGCTGTTCGCGGTTGAGGGCCAGCAGCAGGTCCATGATGTCCTGGGCGGTGGTGCTGTCGAGGTTGCCGGTGGGTTCGTCGGCAAGGATCACCGAAGGTTTACCCACCAGTGCCCTGGCAATCGCCACCCGCTGGCGCTGGCCGCCGGAAAGATCGGCCGGGCGATGCTGGGCGCGTTCGCCCAGGCCCACCTGCTCGAGCATGCGCAGCGCCTGCTCCACCGATTCATGGCGGGAGATGCCGCGATAGCTCAAGGGCAGGGCAACATTGTCCAGGGCACTGAGGCGCGATAGCAGGTTGAAGCTTTGGAACACAAAGCCGATCTGTTGGTTGCGGATTGCCGCCAGTTGATCGGGGCTGGCGTTGAAAATGTCATGGCCAGCGAAGTGATACTGGCCGCAGTCAGGCAGGTCCAGCAGGCCGAGGATATTGAGCAGGGTGCTCTTGCCGGAGCCGGAAGCACCAAGGATGCTGCAGCTGTCACCCTGGGTGATGGACAGGCAGACGTCATTGAGAATGGCCAGGTGCTGCCCGGCCAACTGATAGCTTTTGCCAATGCCTTGCAGGGAAATGAAGCCTGGGAGCGTGGGGGTATCTGTCATCATGACTACGCCTGCAGTCTCGACGGTTGCGGCATACTCCCGAAAACCCTTGTAACAAGTTCAGGAGCGCTTTGGGACACGTCACGGACTGTTTTTATTTCTTGTTTTTAAAATATTGTTTGAATAGTAACCTTGATCACCCCACTTCGCCAGCCGTAGAGATAGAGCGGTTTTACCCCGTGTACCCGCAGCCCCACCAGGGTTGAAAGCGGCCCTGTTTTGCCGCTGGCACGCCGGTAGCCGGGAGCTTGCGATGGTATGGCGTAGCGTCACTACTTGCTTTCGATCGGCGCCCCCGGTATAAAAAATCAAATTTATTTTTAAAACGTATTTCCGACATGGAAACCCTATGGCCGCGAAGAAACTCAGCGCTCCAAACGTTACCAAGACTCGACTGCTGGATGCGACAGAGGCTCTTTTCATCAAATACGGCTATGACGCTGTTTTGTTGCGGCAGATTACCGAGAGGGCCCAGGTCAATCTCGCTGCGGTGAACTACCACTTCGGGGACAAAGATTCCCTGATGAAGACCTTGCTGATGCAGCGCCTGGAGCCGCTCAACGAGCAGCGTCTGGAACTGCTCGCGCGGTGCGAGGCCGAGTCAGGCGGCCCGCTGGACTGCGACACCTTGCTCGGCGTGCTGTTCGCGCCGGCCATGGGCATGGAACGTGCCGATCCGGCCAGTGGCGAGGGGCGCTCGTTCATTCGTTTCCTGGGGCGGGTCTACAGCGACACCTCACCGTTTATCCAGGAATACCTCAAGGTGCATTACCAGCCGGTGTTCCAGCGTTTCTTCGAAGCGTTCGCCCTGGCACTGCCGGACTTGCCGCGCAATGAACTGGGAGTGCGCCTGCAGTTTGCCCTCAAGGCGATCTCCGGGGTGATGGCCGGTACGGAGTTGCGCTTGTTGATGAACTCCATGAGCCTGGGTCGCCCGGCCACCGACGCTGAGGTCATGGCCAAATTGATTACCTTGGTCTCTGCCGCGATTCGTGTGCCGCAACAGAGCCCCGAGGCTGAAGTGGCCCTGGCGCGGGTATTGGATACCCAGCGGGCGATCCGCGAGCAGGCGCCAGCCGCAAGGCCTGGCAAGGTAGCGCTCTGACCCCAGGCTGGCTTGCAATGAGCCGGCAATTCACTTTCCTTTATTCAAACCCACGTAAAATACACAGGCAAAAAAAACCGGGTCGGTTCATTCAAGAACCCCCCGGCTTTTGCCTGCGGACGGTTTACGCCAGCTGTTCTTCCTTGCTCAGACAGGCAGCGGCGGTGAACAACACATCGGTGGAGGAGTTGAGGGCGGTTTCCGCCGAGTCTTGCAACACGCCGATGATGAAGCCTACGGCCACCACCTGCATGGCGATTTCACTGGGAATGCCGAACAGGCTGCACGCCAGGGGAATCAACAGCAGGGAACCGCCAGCAACGCCTGACGCCCCGCAGGCACAGACCGCCGCCACGACGCTGAGCAGCACGGCGGTAGGAACGTCCACTGCGATGCCCAAGGTGTGCACGGCCGCCATGGTCAATACGGTAATGGTAATGGCGGCGCCGGCCATATTGATGGTCGCCCCCAGGGGGATCGACACCGAGTAAGTGTCTTCGTGCAGGCCCAGGCGTTTGCTCAATGCCAGGTTGACCGGAATATTGGCCGCCGAACTACGGGTAAAGAACGCCGTGATGCCGCTTTCGCGCAGGCACATCAGCACCAGCGGATACGGGTTGCGGCGCAACTTCCAGAACACGATGGCCGGGTTGACCACCAGTGCCACGAACAGCATGCAGCCGATCAGCACCATCAGCAGGTGGGCGTAGCCCAGTAAGGCGCCGAAGCCGGAGGTGGCCAGGGTGGAGGCCACCAGGCCAAAGATCCCCAGCGGTGCAAAACGAATCACCATGCGCACGATCAGCGTGATGCCGTTGGACAGGTCCTCCAGCGCAGCGCGGGTTGTCGGCGCAGCATGGCGGATCGCGATACCCATGCCGATGGCCCAGGCCAGGATGCCGATGAAGTTGGCGTTCATCAGCGCACTGATTGGGTTGTCCACCACGCTGAGCAATAGGCTTTGCAATACTTCGCCGATGCCACCTGGGGCGCTCACGGCCACTTCGTGGGAAACCAGTACCAGGGATGATGGAAACAGTGTGCTGGCAACTACTGCGACGACTGCGGCGGAAAAGGTACCCAGTAAATACAGGAACAGGATCGGCCGGATATGGGTCTCCTGGCCGTGTTTGTGATTGGCAATAGACGCCATGACCAGCACAAACACCAGGATCGGCGCGACGGCCTTGAGCGCCGACACGAATACCTTGCCGATAAAACCAGTGGACTGGGCCACGCCGGGCAGCAGCAAGGCCAGCAGGATGCCGGCAATCAGGCCGATCACGATTTGCGTGACCAGGCTGATGCCCAAGAGTCGTCTGAATAGAGAAGGGGTCGCAGTCATAATAGAGTTGTCTCTGTCTTTTTCTAATGGATGCAGCGATACATACAAATAAGGCCGCGGACAGGTTGCCGGAGGGTAAAGCGGCAAGGTAAGGCCGAACGGTAACCGGATGTTCAGAGTCCGGGTTGAAAAGTTTAACATGTTGCAGGAAATGTCCCGGATAAGCGCGGCGTCCGATCAGGGTGTTACACACTCGGCCTGCCCATGGCCCGACACATTCTGTTAAGATCGGGCATCCTCATATTTTTCTCAGTCAGCGAGCCCTCGGGTTGTCGTTGGCGTCGTCGTTTCTGGAGTTATTCATGTTGTTGCCCATCCTGCTGCTGTCGGCAGCCGGTTTTACTGTGCTGACCACTGAGTTCATCATTGTTGGCCTACTGCCTTCCATCGCCCGCGACCTGGACGTCAGTGTTTCCCAGGCTGGCCTGTTGGTGACATTGTTCGCCTTCACAGTGGCCGCTTTCGGTCCGTTCCTCACGGCCTACTTCGCCCGGTTTGAACGCAAACGGCTGTTTATCAGCATTCTGGTGATGTTCGGCGCAGCCAATACCCTGGCGGCGTTGGCGCCGAATATCTGGGTGATGTCGTTGGCGCGGCTGATCCCGTCCCTGGGGTTGCCGGTATTCTGGGCTTTGGCCAGTGAAACGGCGGTGGACATTGTCGGCCCGGACTACGCTGGCCGGGCCATCGCCAAGATCGGCTTCGGTATTGTCTGTGCGACGGTGTTCGGCATTCCGGTGGGTACCTTGATTTCCGACATGTTCGGCTGGCGCACCGCCTTCGGTATTCTCGCCGTCGTGGCGTTGGCCAAGGCCTTGCTGCTGTTTGTGTACTTGCCGGCTACCCGGGTGAAGAAAGAACAGGTGACCCTGCGCTCGCAGTTCAAGATCCTGCGCAGCCCGTTGATGCAGGGCCATATTGTATTGTCGATCCTGGTATTTAGCGGCATGTTCACCGCTTATACCTACCTGGCAGACATCCTTGAACGCCTCGCAGGTTTTGATGGCACGTTGGTGGGCTGGTGCCTGATGGGCTTTGGCGCGGTAGGCCTGATCGGTAATTCCTTGGGTGGGCGCATGGTCGATCGTCATCCGCTGATCGCCTCGATGGTGTTCTGTGGCTTCATGATCACTGGGATGGTGGCGCTGGTGCCGGCTATTCACTCCACCCTCGGCCTTGCGGCAGCAATGGGTATCTGGGGCGTGACCCAGGCGGCGCTGTTTCTGGTCAGCCATGTGCGCCTGATGAAAGTCGCGCCTCATGCACCGGCCTTTGCCGCGTCGCTGAACATCGCCGGGGCCAACCTGGGCATTGGCCTGGGCGCGATGGTCGGCGGACGGGTGATCGACACCCTGGGCCTGGGCAGTCTCGGATTCGCCGCCGCCGGTTTTATCTTGCTGTCGATGTTGTTGGCATTGTGGCTGATGACACTCAAGACCCGCGAAGTCTGCGTCTGAGTAATCAGTCGGGGAGTGCGGTAAACAGCTCCCGTCGAGCGCCCTCGGTAATTGCCACGATGCCGGGGTGCTTGACCTTGCGCTCTACTGAAATGGCATAAAAAGATTCGGTCACCGCGTCAGTCTGGCCGATCAGTACCACGCCGTACTGGCGTTCGACTTCATCGGCGATCACGCTGGGGCCGATAAAAATGCCACTGCCGGATTGGCCGAAAGCCTGCATCAAGGCACTGTCGTCGAACTCGCCGATAATCCGTGGTTGGATCTGTTGTTCGGCAAACCAGCGCAACAGCCGGCTGCGCACTACCGTTTCTACCCCCGGGATCAACAGCGGAGCGCCCTGCAGGCACTGTGGGAAAACGCCGGCATGTTGGTCGGCCAAGGCCCGGGTTGCGAAGAAGCTGATACCGCATTCCCCGAGTTTCTGGCTGTAGCCCTTGATGTCCAGGTGCGTGGGCATCGGGCTGTCGGAGATCACCAGGTCCAGGCGCTGGATCGCCAGGTCCGCCAGCAGACGATCTAGCTTATCTTCGCGGCAGGTGATGCGGATCGGTTCGCTGAGCTCCATGGTCGGCGCGATCAGTCGGTAAACGATGGACTTGGGTACCACATCCGCCACCCCGACCCGAAACAGGATCTGCTGTTCATTGGGCTGGGCCCGCAGCATCGCCTCCAGCTCATTGCCCGTCTGGAACATCTGTTCAGCATAGGGCAACGCTTGCCGTCCCGCCTCGGTCAGTTCCAACTGCCGGCCTACCCGTTGAAACAATGCCACGCCGAAGGTTTGCTCGAGCAGGCTGATTTGCCCACTGATAGTCTGTGGCGTGAGGTTCAATTGCTTGCAGGCGCGCACAATGCTGCCGGTTTTGGCGACCACCCAGAAATAATGCAATTGACGGTAGTTGAGCATGGATGCCTCAATAAGAAGATGTTACTTCGTGTAAATCGAAGTATAAGCGAAAAAAATACGAATTTTCCTGAAGTGTTCACTTCCATAGAATGCGTCGCTATCGTGGGCCCAATGCTTGGACTCAATAGTTCTAACGAGGAACGCATCATGAAACTCAATTCTCTGGGCACAGCGTCGCTGCTTGCGCTTTCATTAGTCATGCTCAGCGGCTGTGACCAGGCCGAAAAAAGTGCGCAACAATTGTTGGGCAAAGCCAGCGATTCGGCCAAGCAAGCGATTGACGATACCCACAAGGCCGCCGAGCAGGCCTTGAGTGACGCGACCCAAGGCTTGATCGCGCCGAAGGACAAAGAGCAGCAGGAAGAACAGAAACCTGAGCCCACCTCGCAAGAGACCTAATTCCAGCACATCACGTCAGGACTGACTTATGGATTACCTTTTACAACTGGCCGCCAGCCCGACCGCCTGGGTCGCACTGGCCACCTTGATCGTCATGGAGATCGTGCTGGGGATCGATAACCTGATCTTTATCTCGATCCTCACCAACAAGCTGCCGGTGCAGCATCGGGCCAAGGCCCGGCGCATCGGCATCAGCATGGCGTTGATCCTGCGGTTGGGCCTGTTGAGTACCATCGCCTTTATCGTGCAGTTGACCGCGCCGGTCATCGAGATCCTGGGGCAGGCGTTCTCCTGGAAGGACATGATCCTGATCGCCGGTGGCCTGTTCCTGGTGTGGAAGGCGACTACCGAGATCCATCACAGCATGGACCCGGAGCCTGAGCAGGCGCAAAGCAGTACGCCAGGTGTGTCCCTGGGCTTTGCCACGGCCATTGGCCAGATCCTGATGCTGGACCTGGTGTTTTCCATCGACAGCATCATCACCGCCGTGGGCATGACCGAGCACTTGCCGATCATGATCATTGCCGTGGTGGTCTCGGTGATCGTGATGTTGGTGGCAGCCGAGCCGCTGGCCAAGTTCATCAACAACAACCCGACTGTGGTAATGCTGGCCCTGGGCTTCCTCATCATGATCGGCATGACCCTGATCGCCGAAGGCTTTGGCGCCCACGTGCCAAAAGGCTATGTATATGCGGCCATGGCGTTCTCGGCGGTGATCGAGTGCCTGAACATGGCGCGTCGGTCCCGGCATAAAAGGCTTGCCGCAAAACATTAAGGGCTGAAAACAGAGGCCGGCTGCGCTGATTCGGGCGCAGCCGGCCTTTTGCTGTCTGATAGAATCCGCCGACTTGATACCTTGAGGTACCCCCATGAACGAGCCGATTCGTCTGACCCAGTACAGCCACGGTGCGGGTTGTGGTTGCAAGATTTCCCCCCAGGTGCTGGAAGTGATCCTCGCCGGCAGTGGTGCCCAGAACCTCGACCCCAACCTCTGGGTGGGCAACGCCTCGCGCGATGATGCGGCGGTCTATGCCATCGACGAAGAACGTGGCGTGGTCTCCACCACCGACTTCTTCATGCCGATAGTCGATGACCCCTTTGACTTCGGCCGCATTGCCGCTACCAACGCCATAAGCGATATCTACGCCATGGGTGGCGACCCCTTGATGGCCATTGCCATACTTGGCTGGCCGGTCAATGTGTTGGCGCCGGAGATTGCCCGTGAGGTGATTCGTGGCGGTCGTGCGGTGTGTGACGCGGCGGGCATCCCCCTGGCTGGCGGTCACTCCATTGACGCCCCGGAGCCCATCTTCGGCCTAGCGGTCACCGGCCTGGTGGAAAAGCGCCATATGAAACGCAACGACACTGCCACCGCCGGTTGCCAGCTATACCTGACCAAACCCTTGGGCATCGGTATCCTCACCACGGCGGAAAAGAAGGGCAAGTTGCGCGAAGCCGACGTCGGCCTGGCGCGGGACTGGATGTGCACCCTCAATAAGCCTGGCAGCCGATTCGGCAAATTGTCCGGCGTTACGGCGATGACCGATGTCACCGGTTTCGGCCTGTTGGGCCATCTGGTGGAAATGGCTGACGGCAGCGGTTTGACCGCCCGCATCGAATACGAAAAAGTCCCACGTCTCCCTGGGGTCGAGTATTACCTGGACCAGGGCTGTGTGCCGGGTGGCACCTTGCGCAACTTCGACAGCTACGCCAGCAAGCTTGGGCGGGTAAATGAACTGCACAAACGCGTGCTGTGCGACCCGCAAACCAGCGGCGGCCTGCTGGTTGCGGTTACGCCCGAAGGGAGTGCCGAGTTCCTGGCCGTGGCCGCCGAACTAGGGCTGACGCTTGAACCTATCGGCGAACTGGTTGAGCGACAGACCAACGCGGTAGAGGTGTTCTGATGCCCATCGACATCACCGATTACCGCGACATTTTTCTCAACGACCGGCCGATGATGGATACCCGTGCGCCAGTGGAGTTCGTCAAGGGGGCATTTCCAGGGGCGATCAACCTGCCGCTGATGACCGATGACGAGCGTCAGCGTGTGGGCACTTGCTATAAGCAGCAAGGGCAGCAGGCGGCGATTGTCCTGGGGCACGAGTTGGTGTCCGGGGCGGTCAAGGCCGGACGCATCGAGCATTGGGCCCGGTTCGCCCAGGCCAATCCCGAGGGTTGCCTGTACTGTTTTCGCGGCGGACTGCGCTCGCAGATTGTCCAGCAATGGTTGAACACCGAGGCCGGCATCGACTATCCACGGGTCGGTGGAGGCTACAAGGCCATGCGTACCTTCCTGCTGGATACCGTCGAGCAGGCCTCCACCCAGTGCGACTTTGTCTTGCTGGGAGGCAT
Source organism: Pseudomonas karstica (assembly GCF_009707515.1). Taxonomy (GTDB): domain Bacteria; phylum Pseudomonadota; class Gammaproteobacteria; order Pseudomonadales; family Pseudomonadaceae; genus Aquipseudomonas; species Aquipseudomonas karstica. The sequence continues at coordinate 23,331 of NZ_WLYI01000047.1, forward strand.
GACTGGCACCGGCAAGACAGAAGTGCTGGCCCAACTGGGCAACGCCCTGGACCTGGAAGGCCATGCCAACCACCGCGGTTCCAGTTTCGGCAAGCGTGCCACCGGGCAGCCGTCCAACATCGACTTCGAGAACCGCTTGGCTGTGGACTTGCTGAAAAAGCGTGCGGTTGGTGTCGAGCAGTTCGTGGTTGAAGACGAAAGCCGCATGATTGGTAGTTGCGCGTTGCCGTTGGCGTTGCATAAGGGGATGCAGGTATTTCCCATGGTGTGGTTGGAAGATAGCCTCGAAGGTCGGGTCGAACGAATCCTGCGCGATTATGTGGTGGACCTCTGTGCTGAGTTCGTTGGCGTATTTGGCGAGGCCGGCCAGGGGGTGTTTGCTGAGCGCTTGACCCAAAGCTTGAGCAATATTCACAAGCGCCTGGGGGGCGAACGTTTTCAACGCCTGCAAACGATCATGCAGGACGCGTTGGCGGAACAGGTCCGTAGCGGCTCGGTGGATTTGCATCGGGGCTGGATCGAGGGGCTATTGCGCGAGTATTACGACCCGATGTACGCCTTCCAGCGGGAAAGCAAAGGCGCACGGATCGAGTTTTCCGGCAAGCAGGGTGCGGTGGTGGAGTATTTGCGCGAGCGAGCGGCCCGGTAGGGCGAAATGGGTGTTGAGCGTTCCCACGCGTTGCGTGGGAACGCTCGTAACTACAGAATGAGCATTGCGATCAAGCCACACACCACACCCATCAACATGGTCAAGCCGGCTACCGTTACCAGTACCCGAGCGTCGAAGTCCTTGCGCAGCATCAACAGCGACGGCAGGCTCACGCTCGGCAGCGTCATCAGCAAGGCCACGGCCGGCCCGGTGCCAAGCCCCAAGGCCATCATGGTCTGCACAATGGGAATCTCCGCCGCTGTCGGGATCACAAACAGCGTACCGACGATCGCCAGGGGCACCAGCCATACCAGGCTGTGGGCCATCGCTCCGTCAACATGGGGAAACAGCCAGACCCGCGCCGCGCCCAGGATCAGCACCGCCAGGATATAGATCGGTATTGTGCTCCAGAACAGTTGCCACAAGGTTTGCAACCAGCGGGTCAGGAACGATTGGGTCTCTTGGGTGCTGGCTTCGGCGACGGCGTCCAGTGCCGCTTCCGGTACCTGATCAGGACGGGCGATGCGCTGGGCCACCAGCGAAACGCCGATCACCAGTACAACGCCTGCCACCAGGCGCAACGCGGTAAACCCCCAGCCGAGCACAAAGCCCATGAATACCAGCGTCGCGGGGTTGAGCACGGGGTTGGCGATCCAGAACGCCAACGCGGCGCCTACCGACACCTGTTGGCGCCGCATGCTGGCGGCCACTGGTGCGGCGCAGCAACTGCACATCATTCCCGGCAAGGCGAACAGCCCGCCGCGCAAGGTCGACCCCAGCCCGGCGCGACCGAACAGGCGCAACAGCCAGTCCTTGGGGATGAGTACTTGCAGCAACGAACCAAGAATCACCGCCAGCACCGCAGCTTTCCAGATCGCCAGGAAATACACCTGGGCATACGCCAGTGCGGCGGCCAGTGGCGCACGTTGTTCGTCGTTGAGAATCGAGGCACCGATGTTGTGGTTATCGGCTGCGACAAATGCCTTGAGGTAGTAGGGCGACCATTTCACGTAGTAGAGGCCGACACAGGCCACCAGGAGAAAAAGCGCCGGCTTCCACCAGAAGGACCAACCCCGGACGGGGTGAGTGGAGGAGAAGTTGGGCATGTTGAACGATCCGCAGGTGAGTCAATAGCGACGCATCATACGCCGCTGTTGTGATTCATGCGGGATCAACATTGGCACTTGCATGGGTAGCCGCCGGGCACGTGTGCTGGCCGTTGTCCAGGCCCTGTTTGTAATTGCGGCTGAGCAGGCTGGCCTTGCCGTCATGCCAGGTCAGGGTCAGCACATACAACGTGTCGAAATCGTTGCCGGACCAGTCATCGGTAATGGTTTGTTTTTCGCCGGTCGCTTCGCTCGCTACCTTGTTGATCAACTCCGGCAGGTAGCCGTGGGACCAGGCGGTGTAGATGATCGAGTTGCGGTATTTGTTTTCCACCAATTCGTCGGCCAGGTCACTGGTGTCGTTGGCCGAGTACTCGATGTTAACCGGCAGGCCGAGCTTGATGGCGCTGGGGCTGATGGTCATCAGAGGACGAATGTAGCTGTAGGAGTTGTCGAACTCACCTTCCTCGACGTTACGGGTCGGGTTGGCGGCAAATACAAAATCGGCCTTGCCGAACTTCTCCGGCAATACGGTGGCCAGGTTCATGGCGCGGTTGAGCCCCTGGCAGTTGAGCTGGCCCAGGCCGCCCTCCGGCTTTTCCCCATGGCGCAGAAATACCAGGGTCTGTACGCCGTCCACTTGCTGGGCGCGACTTTCGCGGGCTTCCAGGGCGACGGCAAGGGCGCCAACCACCAGCAGCAGTGGCAACATAACGTATGAATAACGTTTAAGGCGTTGGGCAAGGCACAGAGGCTTTAGCGTCATTAGGTTTTCGTCTTAAGTGCATCAGGTTAAGGCGGATAAGCCGGCCCCAGCAACGCATCAGGCATTGTGAGGGGTCTATGTCGTTGTCGCCGTGTGCCTCCCTTGAATTTTTGGGTGCACTTAAGAGTGCATCCGGGGCTTTTTAGTTCGCGTCGAGGGGATATTAGTGTGGCGATGTTGCGAATTGAAGACCAATGCAAGCTGTCTGCCAGATGACTATGATGAGGGCATCTTGCCATGGAAGCTTTGCAATGAACTCACTTTCTACGTTCCCGATCACCCGAAAATGGCCGGCCCAACATCCCGAACGCCTCCAACTGTACTCCTTGCCGACCCCCAACGGGGTCAAAGTTTCGATCATGTTGGAAGAGTTGGGCCTGGCCTATGAGCCACACAAAGTCAGCTTTGAGACTCAGGATCAGCTCTGTGCTGAATTCCTGTCGCTCAATCCCAACAATAAGATTCCGGCAATCATCGACCCGGATGGCCCGGGCGGTCATCCGCTGGCCCTGTTCGAGTCGGGAGCGATTCTGATTTACCTGGCAGAGAAAAGCGGCCAATTCCTGCCCCAGGCTCCCGCTGCACGTTACGAAACGATTCAGTGGCTGATGTTCCAGATGGCCGGTATCGGGCCAATGTTCGGCCAGGTCGGCTTCTTCAACAAGTTCGCTGGCAAGGCCTACGAAGACAAGCGTCCCCGTGACCGTTACGCCGCCGAAGCCAGGCGCTTGCTGGGCGTGCTGGAAAAGCGCCTGCAAGGTCGGGGCTGGATCATGGGCGAGGAGTACACCATCGCCGATATCGCCACCTTTCCCTGGGTCCGCAACCTGATCGGTTTTTATGAGTCAGGTGAGTTGGTGGGCATTGCCGATTTCCCGAATGTGTTGCGGGTGCTGGACGGCTTTGTCGCGCGGCCTGCGGTGATCCGTGGGCTGAACATTCCCGCCTGAACATAACGGACACACAGGAACCCCATGCCTTTCTTCGATTTCAAACAATTGGATGTCTTCAGCAGCGTCGCCCTCAAAGGCAACCCCCTGGCCGTAGTGCTGGGCGCCGACAGCCTGAGCGATCAGCAAATGGCGGACTTCGCCAAGTGGACCAATCTCAGTGAAACCACCTTCCTGCTTAAACCTCGTGATCCGGGAGCAGACTACCGGGTAAGAATCTTCACCACCCAGCAGGAACTGCCCTTTGCCGGCCATCCTACCTTGGGCAGTTGCCATGCCTGGCTGCAAGCGGGCGGGCAAGCCAAAGGGGAGGAGATCATCCAGGAGTGTGAAATCGGCCTGGTGCGTATCCGGCGTCAGGGCGAAGAACTGGCCTTTATTGCACCACCCCTGTTGCGCTCAGGCCCGGTGGAGGCCGAGCTGATAGAGCGGGTCCGGCAGGCATTGGTGTTGGAGCCTGGAGCCATTATTCGCAGCCAATGGGTCGACAACGGTGCGGGCTGGCTGGCGGTAATGCTAGGGGATCGTGAAGAGGTCCTGCAATTGCGCCCGGACTACTCGCAATTGCACGGACTGGCGGTAGGCGTGATCGCCCCCTGGAATCCTGAGCGCGACGGCATGGAGGCGCAGTTCGAAGTTCGGGCCTTTATCGCCGGGGATGGGGCTCCGGAAGATCCGGCTACCGGCAGTCTCAACGCCGGTGTTGCCCAATGGTTGCTGGGTGAAGGTTTGGCGCCGAGTCGTTATGTGGTCAGCCAGGGCACGGCCATGGGCCGCGCCGGACGTATTCGCGTGGAGCAGCAGGGCGAGGATATCTGGGTCGGCGGCGCCGTGGCGGTGTGTATAGACGGGCGTCTACGTCTGTAGATCAATGCAATTGTTACAGGTTTCGCAATAAACTGTTCTCCCCTTGGTGTTTGTCCTGCCAGGCGTGACGGGCATAAGCTTGCGCCCTAAATATCTTCGTCTTGGCCTATTTTCAGGAGTGTCCATGTCCAGCCAGTTTCCCCAGGCCCGTCCCCGTCGCTTGCGCCGCTCCCCGGAGTTGCGTGGCTTGTTCCAGGAAACCGAGTTCACCCTCAACGACCTGGTGCTGCCGATTTTCGTCGAAGAAGAAATTGACGACTTCGTGCCAATCACCAGCATGCCAGGAGTGCTGCGCATTCCCGAATCGAAACTGGCCGGTGAAATCGAGCGTTATGCCCGTGCCGGGATCAAGTCGGTGATGACTTTCGGCGTGTCCCATCACCTGGACGCCAGCGGCAGTGATACCTGGAGTGAACATGGCCTGGTGTCGCGCATGTCGGCCATCTGCAAGGACGCGGTGCCGGAGATGATCGTCATGTCCGATACGTGCTTTTGCGAATACACCGATCACGGTCATTGTGGCGTGATGCACGGTGCCGAAGTCGATAACGACCGCACTCTGGTCAACCTCGGTAAGCAAGCGGTGGCCGCGGCTCGCGCCGGTGCCGATGTGATTGCGCCGTCGGCTGCGATGGACGGGCAAGTCCAGGCGATCCGCCGGGCGTTGGATGAAGCCGGTTTCAGCCAAATTCCGATCATGGCCTATTCCACCAAGTTTGCTTCGGCCCTCTACGGCCCGTTCCGTGAAGCTGGCGGCAGCGCGCTCAAGGGCGACCGCAAGAGCTACCAGATGAACCCGATGAACCGCCGCGAAGCGGTACGTGAGTCTCTACTGGATGAGCAGGAAGGCGCGGATGCGCTGATGGTCAAGCCGGCCGGTGCTTACCTGGACATTATCCGCGACATCCGTGAAGCCTCGCGCCTGCCGGTGGCGGCTTATCAGGTCAGTGGTGAATACGCGATGATCAAATTCGGTGCCCAGGCCGGTGCCATTGATGAAGGTCGGATTGTCCGGGAAACCCTAGGCTCCATTAAGCGGGCCGGAGCGGACCTGATCTTTACCTACTTTGCGATGGACCTGGCGTTGGCCGGGATCTGACGTCGACTCAACGCAGGGGGCTGCCGAGCTTTGGCACGACAGCTCCTGCGTTCTATTCTCGTACATTCAGGTTTCAGGGGTTATCTCTGCGCAAACGCCAGGTTCAGCCCCAACCCCGCAAATGCCGTGGCAAAGCTGCGGCGCAGCCAGTTCTGTACCCGTGGTGATTCGATCACCGCGCGACGGAACACATTGGCCAACAGGCCATAGATCACAAACACCGCCAAGGTTATCGCCATGAATACACTGCTCAGGACCAGCATTTGCAGGGCCGGTGCGGTGCTGCCAGGGGTGACGAATTGCGGCAGGAACGCGAGGAAGAAAATCGTCAACTTCGGGTTGAGGATATTCAGCAGGCAGCCCCTGACCATCAGGCTACTGGCGCTGGAAACCGTCGGGGCGTCATTCATGGCAAAGGCCGAACGGTCCCGCCAAGTGGCGTAGGCCAGGTACAACAAGTAAGCAGCGCCGGCAAACTTCAAGGCCTCGAAGGCCAGCGCGCTGGTGTGCAACAGGGCGGATAGCCCAAGCACCGATGCCAACAGGTGCGGGACGATCCCGGCGGTACAGCCCAGTGCGGCAAAGGCGCTGGCCCGCTTGCCGGCGGTAAGCCCTGTGGAAATGGTGAAGATCACCCCGGTACCGGGGATCAGCACGACGATCAGGCAAGTGACGAGGAAGTTCATGCTGAGCATGGTATTCAAATTCCTTGTTGGAAGGACGCAAGTTTGATCCTGTCACAGTTGCGCTGTTATTGGCGAGTACAGCAGATTGGCGACCCGCGTTAGACTTGCCAACCGATACCTGCCATGACTGATCCATCGTCGCTCAAGGAAGCTCCATGTTCTCATCCCGCTTGATGCTCTGCCTGACCACACTGCTGGTGCTGGCCGGTTGCTCCAGCCAACGTACCCAACAACTGCCTGAGCGCAGCGAAGCCGAGGTCAAGGCGCAGATCGTGCGGTTGTTGCCGGCGAAAGTCCCAGACCGGGCCGGCTGGGCCCAGGACATCTACACCGCCTTCAACGCCCAGCAGATCTACCCCAGCACTGAAAACCTCTGTGCGGTACTGGCGGTGACCGAGCAGGAGTCCACCTTCCAAGCCGACCCCTCGGTCCCGAACCTGGGCAAGGTTGCCCAGGACGAAATCCTCCGGCGCGCGGGCAAGGTTCATATTCCAGCCGTGCTGGTGCGTACCGCGCTGCAATTGCGCTCACCTACGGGCAAGTCCTACGCCGACCGTTTGAGTTCTGCCCGCACAGAAAAGGATCTCAGTGGGATCTTTGACGACTTCATCAGCACCGTGCCCTTGGGGAGCAGCTTGTTTGGCGGTTTCAACCCGGTGCACACCGCAGGACCCATGCAGGTCAGTATCGCCTTTGCCGAAAAGCAGGCCCGAGGTTATCCCTACACGGTGGACGCCACGATTCGCCGGGAAGTTTTCACTCGTCGTGGCGGCATGTACTTCGGCATTGCTCATTTGCTGGGCTATCCGGTGAGCTACGATCGGCCGCTGTACCGCTTCGCCGATTTCAACGCCGGTTGGTATGCCAGTCGCAATGCTGCGTTCCAGGCCGCCGTCAGCCGCGCCTCGGGCAAGCCACTGGCATTGGATGGCGATTTGATTCGCCACGGTTCGCTCCTGCCCGGCACCACTGAACTGGCGGTGCGCTCATTGGGCAGGGCACTGGACATGCGCAATCCCAGCATCCGCAGCCAACTGGAGGAGGGCGACCGTCTGGATTTTGAAGACTCCACGCTGTACCAACGGGTCTTTGCCCTTGCCGAGAAGGCCGCAGGCAAGCCGCTGCCTCGAGCGATCTTGCCGGGTATCGTGCTGAAAAGCCCGAAGATCACCCGTAACCTGACCACGGCCTGGTTTGCCAAACGGGTGGATGAGCGCTATCAGCGCTGCATGAAGCGTTAGCTTATTGCTGATGATTGGCGGGGCTGATCTTGATGGTCGTAGCCGCTGCGTCGGGTTACATCTTGCGCCAGACTCTCAGGAGCGCTCGCCATGATCATTGTCCCCGAAGGTTTTGTCCCGCTGCCCCGTCGCAGCCCACTTCTGGACCTGCTCGGCCCGGTTTACTGCCGAGGTGAAGGCCTGCACCTGGAAATCGGCCTGCGTGCCGATAGCCGCCATGCCAACGGACGCGGCACGGTACACGGTGGGGTTCTGGCAACCCTGGCGGATGTCGGCATGGGTTACGCCATGGCGTTTTCCAGTGAACCGCCATTGCCGTTGATTACGGCCAGCATGACCCTTGATTATCTGGGGGCGGTGCAGGTGGGAGAGTGGATCGAGGTGCGGCTGGAACACCACAAGCGCGGGCGCCAGATGGCGTTTGCCACGGTCAGCTTGAAGGTGGGGGCGAAGGTAGTGGTGCGGGCCAATGCGGTGTTTGCGGTGCCGCAGGCTTGCTGACAATGACGAGTAATTGTCGCACCGGCGTTCTTGCATTTTGATCGTGTTACTTCAAGGGGAACCCAGGCAAAGAAAAGGCCCGACTTTTCGTGGAGTCGGGCCCTTCTTCTGTTGCTCGTTGAATCAGTTTCGTTCGAGGGCCAGCGCCACACCCTGGCCACCACCGATGCACAAGGTCGCCAAGCCTTTTTTGGCATCGCGCTTGATCATTTCGTGGAGCAGGGTCACCAGCACCCGGCAACCCGATGCACCAATCGGGTGGCCGATGGCAATTGCGCCGCCATTGACGTTGACCTTGGTTGCATCCCACTCCAGCTCTTTGCCCACCGCCAGTGACTGGGCGGCAAAGGCTTCGTTGGCTTCGATCAGATCCAGCTCGCCCAGTTTCCAGCCTGCCTTGTCCAGGCAGCGACGGGTAGCCGAGACCGGGCCGATCCCCATGATGGCCGGGTCAACACCGGCATTGGCGTAGCTGGCGATACGGGCCAGTACTGGCAAACCGAGGGATTTGGCCTTGTCGGCACTCATCAGCAGTACTGCAGCGGCACCGTCATTGAGGCTGGAGGCATTACCGGCGGTGACGCTGCCGTCTTTCTTGAATGCCGGCTTGAGCTTGGCCAGGGACTCGGCGGTGGTGCCGGCACGGGGTTGTTCGTCTACGGCGAAGGCAATCGGGTCGCCCTTGCGCTGGGGAATCAGGATCGGCGTGATCTCATCGGTAAAACGCCCGGCTTCGATGGCCGTGGTGGCTTTTTGTTGGGACGCGGCGGCAAAGGCATCCTGGGCTTCACGGCTGATGCCGTACTTGTCTACCAGGTTCTCGGCGGTGATGCCCATGTGGTAGTCGTTGAACGCGTCCCACAGGCCATCGGTGATCATGCTGTCGAGCATTTTGGCGTGGCCCATGCGCAGGCCGGTACGGGCGGCTGGCAGTACGTAAGGTGCCAGGCTCATGTTCTCCATGCCGCCGGCAATGATCACCTCGGCGTCACCACAGCGGATAGCCTGCGCACCGAGGTGCAGGGCCTTGAGACCTGAGCCGCAGACCTTGTTCAAGGTCATGCTCGGCACGGCGTGTGGCAAGCCGGCGAGAATGGATGCCTGGCGCGCCGGATTCTGGCCGCTGCCTGCGGTCAGTACCTGGCCGAGGATCACTTCATCCACCTGCGCAGGATCGAGGCCGGTCTGCTCCAGCAGGCGGCGGATCACCGCAGCCCCCAGTTCCTGTGCCGGGATGCTCGCCAGGGAGCCCTGGAAACTGCCCACGGCGGTGCGAGTGGCAGCAACAATGACGACGTCTTGCATGGAATCTTTCCTCACTGGGCAGCGAACTGCATTTCTGGCACATGGTCCGGGACGATCAGTTTACCGGCGGTCTTGCTGACAATCTCTTCAACGCTGACGCCAGGTGCGCGCTCCTTGAGGACAAAAGCGCCATTTTCGATTTCCAGGTAAGCCAGGTCCGTCAGCACGCGCTTGATGCAGTTGGCGCCGGTCAGTGGCAGGCTGCAACGGCTCAGCAGCTTCGACTCACCGTCCTTGGACGCGTGGGTCATGATGACGATGATGTTTTCCGCACCGGCCACCAGGTCCATGGCGCCGCCCATGCCCTTGACCAGCTTGCCTGGGATCATCCAGGAGGCGATGTTGCCTTCAACGTCCACCTCAAAGGCGCCGAGCACCGTCAGGTCGACATGGCCGCCGCGAATCATCGCGAAGGACTCTGCCGAGGAAAAGATCGAGGCGCCGGTACGGGCGGTGACGGTCTGCTTACCGGCGTTGATCATGTCGGCATCAATGGTTTCTTCAGTCGGAAAGGGCCCCATGCCCAGCAGGCCGTTTTCCGACTGCAGCATCACTTCCATGCCTTCGGGGATGTAGTTGGCCACCAGGGTTGGAATGCCGATGCCGAGGTTGACGTAGAAACCATCCTGCATTTCGCGGGCGACGCGTTGAGCCATTTGTTCGCGGGTGAGAGCCATGTGTTTGTCTCCTTATTATCAGGGCTGGAGGATTATTTGCGGACGGTGCGCTGTTCGATGCGCTTTTCGAAGGTGCCGCAAATGATCCGGTCGACGTAGATGCCAGGGGTGTGGATCTGCGCCGGGTCCAGCTCGCCCGGTTCAACGATTTCTTCGACTTCAACCACGGTGATCTTGCCGGCGGTGGCGGCCAGCGGGTTGAAATTCTGCGCCGTGTGGCGGTAGATCACGTTACCGAAGTGGTCGGCTTTCCAGCCTTTGACGATGGCGAAGTCGCCGGTGATGGACTCTTCCATCAGGTATGGACGTCCGTTGAATTCGCGAGTTTCCTTGCCTTCTGCAACGGGGGTGCCGACACCGGTGGCGGTGAAGAAAGCCGGAATGCCGGCGCCTCCAGCGCGCATTTTTTCCGCCAGTGTGCCCTGGGGGGTCAACACCACTTCGATTTCGCCACTGAGTAATTGTTTCTCGAACAGGGCGTTTTCACCGACGTAGGAGGCGATGACTTTGCTGATCTGTTTTTCTTCCAGCAACACGCCCAGGCCGAACCCGTCGACGCCGCAGTTGTTGGACACCACGGTCAAGTCGCGGGTGCCTTTGCGCTTGATCTCTTGGATGAGATTTTCCGGGATCCCGCACAGGCCAAAGCCACCACTGAGGACTGTCATGCCGTCTTCCAGGCCTGCCAGTGCTTCCTCGTAGGACGCCACGCGTTTATCGAAACCTGCCATAAGCACCTCTTTTATTGTTTGTGGGCCAGCCATATGCATTGAGTGTTGCGCTGATGGATTGATTTGTTAAGTTGTTTTTTAAGGTTGATTGATTTAAAAATCAGCATAATAAGCTTCAAGCCGCAAGCTTCCAGAAGTATAGGGCGGCAATATCATTTGCTTGCAGCCAGGAGCCCCTATGACCGTTAAACAGATGCGAGCCTTTCTTGCTGTGGCCCAAAGCCTGAGTTTTGCTGCGGCCTGTGAGCGCCTGCACCTTTCCCAATCGGCGTTGAGCTTGACCATCAAAGGCCTGGAAGAGGGGCTGGGTGGGCGCTTGTTCAGCCGCAACACCCGCAACGTCGCGTTGACGCCAGAAGGGGAGTCGCTGCTGCCCTTGGCCCGACGCTTGATTGCTGACTGGGATAACGCCGAGGATGAATTGCGCCAACGTTTTACCTTGCAGCGTGGGCGGGTGACGGTAGCGGCCATGCCGTCGTTCGCCGGCAACCTGTTGCCGCCGATGCTGAAGATTTTTCGGGCGCGCTATCCGCAAGTCAATGTCACGGTCAACGACGTGATCAATGAGCAGGTGCTGGAAATGGTCCGGGACCGCCAGGTGGAGTTGGGTGTGGCGTTCGAACCGTCACAAGGCTCATCGTTGGCATTTACCCCGCTGTATGTGGATCGTTTCGTGGCGGTGGTACCGGGTGATTCGTCGTTGGCCCAGAGACACGCTATCGACTGGAAAACCTTGTTGGAGCAGCCCTTCATTACCTTGCAGCGGCCTTCCACCGTGCGGGTGATGTTGGAAGATCATTTGGGTTCGCTGGGCATGAAGTTGCCGGTGGCTCTGGAAAGTCATCAATTGGCGACGGTGGGGAAAATGGTCGCCAGCGGTCTAGGTGTCAGCGCGGTGCCGGCGCTCTGTGCTCGACAGATGGAGGAAGCAGGGGCCCATTGCATTACCCTGGGGGACCCGGTGATCGAACGGCCTATTGGTGTCTTGACCAAACCCGGACATGAACTTTCCGCAGCGGCTCAGGCATTGTTTGATATTTTTCGGGATGAGGCGGGGAAGGGGCGGTTTCCAGCGTTGATATAAGTATCAGCTTGTCGGGCACATTAAAAAGCCTGCTCGATTAAACGAGCAGGCTCAAATTGAATAATGATTTTTTATCAGCAGTATTTATCGATCACTTTAACTTGCGAATGGCCCTTGAGGTTCTGCCATTCGGTATTAAGTGTGTGGAAGACCTGCTCGATAAAGTTGCGATCGGCAGCCGCTTTCTTGCCGACATAACCCTGGCCGCGGCGGTATATCTTCAGGCGCGCCGCCAGTTCGCGGTTATTTTTGTCGAACTCTTCTTCCACGGTATGGGGCGCCAGGCAGTCCATATGGACCTGGCCCGATTTACCAATCCACAGGATATGGTCGTCGAGCGTGTCTTTCTGCGCTGCGAACATCTCAGCCAATTCATCGATAGTGGGTTGGTTGTTCAGATTCATGTGTAAGCCCCTTGACCAGTTGGCGATCTTCAATTGATTCGTTAGTTGTCTCCGGTTCCGAAAACCGGGCGTCAGTAATGATCTGCCGAATACGGGCAGGGTCTTGAACCTGATGCAGGTAGTCTTGCTGATGAACTGCTACGCCAATGGTTTCATAACGAAGACAAGCAGCGTTTGAGCTCCTTGTACCGATCCTTTCGGGCCGGTCAGCTTCATCAATCTGCCTTGTGGGCAGTGCACATCCGGAAAAACAGCTCGGCGGTCAGACGAGCTTGTTCAAAACACGTGTTACCAACGCTCCCGATCCGGGAGACGTCTGAATCATGCAAGGACAAAAAGGTTACGTCAACGATTATGTAGTGATTATTTTTTCTCACTACATAAATGCCCGTGGGGACGGGAGCCTGCGGGAAATGGTGACTTGCGCGTCATTTTTCGGC
>NZ_WLYI01000048.1 GCF_009707515.1 Pseudomonas karstica
TGCCGGAAGTGGGGCGAATTATAGACTTCCAGAATCTGCCGTCAACCCTTAATTTTGCTTTTCTATCAATATCTCCAAGCAACAACAAATCCCGCCTATATAAAAGACGAAAGCACGGCAATTGAGCAATATATTGCTCAATCCTCAACAGTTAAGCATCATAGCCGCCCTGCTTCTTTTTTATGACTTTGGACGAACACCCTCAATGACCACCTCGCCTCGTAACCTAGCCTCGGCATTATTCCCTGTCGGGCTGCTATTAATTGCCATGGCATCCATACAGTCAGGCGCATCGTTGGCCAAAAGCATGTTTCCCATCGTGGGCGCCCAAGGCACTACCACCCTTCGCCTTGTGTTCGCCAGCATCATTATGCTGCTGCTATTACGTCCGTGGCGCGCCACGCTCACCGCCAAATCGCTACGTACGGTAGTCGTCTACGGAATGGCCTTGGGAGGGATGAACTTTCTCTTTTATATGTCCCTGCAAACCGTACCGTTAGGAATTGCCGTAGCGCTAGAGTTCACAGGCCCACTGGCAGTGGCTATTTATGCTTCACGTCGTGCGGTCGATTTCCTCTGGATCGGCCTGGCAATCATCGGCCTCCTGCTGCTAATCCCCATCGGAGAGGCCAGTAGTGGGATTGATCTGAAAGGCGCCGCCTACGCATTAGGTGCCGGCGTCTGCTGGGCACTCTACATCCTGTTTGGCCAAAAGGCCGGAGCAGATAACGGCGTCCAGACAGCCGCCCTGGGCGTAATGATTGCCGCATTATTTGTTGCGCCAATCGGAATAGTCCATGCAGGAGCATCCTTACTAACCCCCTCACTGATTCCCATAGCCATTGGCGTGGCCATTTTGTCTACTGCCCTGCCCTACACCCTGGAGATGGTCGCCCTGACTCGCCTCCCCGCGCGCACATTCGGCACGCTGATGAGCATCGAGCCGGCATTCGGCGCACTGTCAGGGTTATTTTTTCTTCAGGAATACCTGTCCTTGGCCCAATGGTTGGCCATCACCTGCATCATCCTGGCCTCTGTTGGCGCGACCCTGACCATGCGCAATGACTCAAAGCCATTAGTCCCAGCAGATTAATTCAGGATTTAACGTAGCTCTGGTATTTGCCGCTCAATTAGGCCATGTTTAGGCTGTAACCCAGCGCCAGTCATGGAAAATTCCGATAGGGACATCAAGAACGCTACAGTCGAGAGCGAGCAAAGCCAGCTTCGAGCATCTCCGCGCAGCGGCTATTAAGGATGGGAATGAAGCGAATTTTAATACTGCTAGTCATCGTGGCCATCGCCGGCTGTGCCGCGACCACCAAGACAGAAGTAAAGCGGGGCAAAAAAGGGCTGCACATCAACTGCTCGGGCCTATCCTCTTCTTGGGAGCAGTGCTATGGCAGCGCAGCCAATTCATGCGGCACCAAAGGATATCGGGTCATTGCCAAGTCAGGCGATAACGCCGAGGAGCCGGGTGATTATCCGTTTGGCCTTAACCCTGCCGGTTATACCAGCCGCAGCATGATCGTCATCTGCAAGTAATTCACAGACCTGCCATCTGCTGGCTGAGCACTTCTTGACTCGATGACAGCACCTGCGCTTGAATCTGCGGATCGACCATCATCCGTGCCACAACCAGTGCACCGACGCATTGCGACAGAACGGCCCATGCCAGACTGTCGCTGCCCAGCGTCTCGGCCCATCCCGCCTGCAACTTGCAAATCCAATCCTGTGCCTGCTGGCGCACTGCTGCATCAGACCGTGCGATCTCGGCACCCAGGCTAGGCAAAGCGCAGCCCGCTTCCACCTGCTCCACATGAGCCAGGCTCAAATACAACTTGAGACAACGATCCAGCCTCTCACGGCTCTGGGCACCGCTGCCGTTCAAGCGCTCAAGGCTATGGCTCAGCTCTCGCTCGACAATCGAGCTGAACAGTTCATCTTTCGAAGAAAAGTGACTATAGAAGGCTCCACCGCTCAGGCCGATGGCTTTCATCAAGCCGTCTACACCAACACTGGAAAATCCTTCTTTCTTGGCCAGGGCCGCACTGCTGTCCAGCAGTTTCTCTCTGGTTTCCTGCTTATGGCTGGCCGAATAACGCATTACCTACCTCACTGAATTTATCACCTTGACGCTCTGCAGATCGTAGCATAACGTTCGTTTAGCTAACGATCGTTTACTAAAGGACCTGCCCCCATGACAGACAAGAAAAAAATCGTGCTGGTCGTCGGCGCGGGTGATGCGACCGGTGGTGCAATCGCCAAGCGTTTTGCCCGCGAAGGTTATGTCGCCTGCGTCACACGGCGTAGCGCAGACAAACTACAACCGTTGGTGGACAGCATTCTGGCGGCCGACGGTGAGGCTCATGGATTTGCTTGCGATGCGCGTAAAGAAGAAGAGGTCATTGCGTTGATCGAACAGATCGAAACCGAGCTGGGGCCCATCGAAGCCTTTGTCTTCAACATCGGCGCCAACGTGCCCTGCAGCATTTTGGAAGAAACCGCCCGCAAGTATTTCAAAATCTGGGAAATGGCTTGCTTCTCAGGATTTCTAAATGCCCGGGAAGTCGCCAAGCGAATGGTCGCCCGCCAGCGGGGCACCATTATGTTCACCGGTGCCACGGCCGGGCTGCGCGGCGCTGCTGGTTTTGCTGCATTCGCTGGCGCCAAACACGGGATCCGCGCCCTGGCACAAAGTATGGCGCGAGAACTGGCGCCTCTAAATATCCATGTGGCTCATGTAGTGGTCGATGGCGCCATCGACACCGACTTCATACGCGACAATTTTCCACAAAAATACGCCCTCAAGGATCAAGACGGCATCCTCAACCCCGAACACATAGCGGATAACTACTGGCACCTGCACAGTCAACCCCGAGACGCCTGGACCTTCGAACTGGACCTGCGCCCCTGGAATGAGCCCTGGTAAGCACATTCCCATAACAATAAGCAGCGAGCACGAATCATGAGTAAAACACTGGAATTTTTCTTCGACCTAGGCAGCCCTGCCACCTACCTTGCCCACACACAGTTACCGAGCCTGTGCGCCGAAACCGGCACCCAACTGGTCTATCAACCAATGCTACTGGGTGGTGTCTTCAAGGCCACCGGTAATGCGTCTCCCATCACCATTCCCGCCAAAGGCCGCTACATGTTCCAGGACTTGGCGCGTTATGCCAGACGTTACAACGTCCCGCTCAACTTCAACCCACACTTTCCCATTAATACGCTGACACTGATGCGTGCGGTCACCGGCATTCAAATGCGCCAGCCAGAGCGATCTATCGACCTCATCAACTGTCTGTTTCACGCCCTCTGGGTCGAGGGCCGCCACCTGGGGGACCCGGACGTGGTTGCAGACGTTCTGACCAAAAACGGCTTCGATCCCACAGAAGTGCTGGCGCTGAGCAACGACGACAAAGTGAAAGCCGCACTCAAGGACAAGACAGAAAGCGCCATCCAACGCGGCGTCTTCGGTGCCCCCAGCATGTTTGTAGGTGACCAGTTGTTCTTCGGCCAGGACCGCCTGGACTTTGTGCGTGAAGCCCTGAGTTGAACCTCACTCATCACTCTTGAGCGCCACCTGCAAACAACTGCAAGCGGCGCCGGCGAGGACCTATATAGCCGCTGTGCGCACCTGCAACCACTCCAGCGCAGCACCACTGAGCAATGGACTCAAGCGCACACGCACCTGCGCGTGATAGTCGTTGAACCACTGGCGCTCATCCAACGTCAGCAATGACGGCTCCAGGCAACGGGTATCGATCGGGCACAGTGTCAACGTCTCGAATTTGAGGAACTCTGCAAACTCGGTCTTGCCCGCTTCGAGGTTCAACACCAGGTTCTCGATACGCACGCCCCAACGGCCCGGACGGTAGGTTCCAGGCTCGATAGAGGTAATCATGCCCGGCTGCATGGCAGTTTGGGGCGCCGCGACCGCCTGATAGGCAATCACCTGCGGACCTTCATGGACATTGAGAAAATACCCGACGCCATGACCAGTACCATGGCCGTAATCCACACCTTCGGCCCAGATAGGCGCACGGGCGATAGCATCCAGCAACGGCGACAGGATGCCCTTGGGGAAATGCGCTCGGGACAAGGCGATGACACCTTTGAGTACTCGAGTGCAGTCGCGTTTCTGCTCTTGGCTCGGCGTACCAATAGGCACCATCCGCGTGATATCGGTCGTGCCGCCCAGGTACTGGCCACCCGAATCGATCAACAACAAGCCATCACCTTCGATCAACGCATGCTCTTCCTCAGTCGCATGGTAATGAGGCATCGCGCCATTGGCATTGAAGGCAGCAATGGTGTTGAAGCTCAGCGACACATAACCCGGACGACGGGCACGAGCCGCAGTCAAGTGTTCATCGATGGTCAACTCAGTAATACGCTCGCGGCCCAACGCACTGTCCAGCCAGGCGAAGAATTCGCACAAGGCAGCGCCATCCTGCTCCATCGCCTGACGAATGTGCTCGGCATCGGCCAGGCTCTTGCGAGACTTGGCCAAGGTAGTTGGATTAAGCCCCTCAATCAGCTTGACGCCATCGCCCAGGTTGCCCAGCAACCCCGCCGTCACTCGCGCAGGATCAACTTGCACACTCGCACCCGCAGGCACTGCACGCAGGGCACCGACCACTTCGCTGTAGTCACACAGGGTCACGCCATCCTGCTCCAGCACGGCTCGCAGAGCCTCGTCGACTTTGCTCGGGGCAACAAACAGCGTTGCCTGCTGCTGACTGATCAAGGCGAAGGACACAAACACCGGGTTGAATGAGACATCACCGCCGCGCAGGTTGAACAACCAGGCGATGTCATCCAGGGTGGCGATGAAATGCCAGTCGGCGCCTTTAACCTTCAAGCTTTCCCGCAAGGTGGCGAGTTTCTCGCTTCGGCTGACGGTGGCCTGGGGTGGCAAGTGCTGATAGATAGGCTGTTCAGGCAAGGCCGGACGGTCCTGCCAGACCTCGCTCAACAGGTCGATATCGGTACGCAGGCGTGCGCCACGCTCCTCCAGCTTGCCACCCAGGGTCCGCGCCGATGCTACAGCCATGACCGCGCCGTCCACCGCCACCACACCACCTTCCGGAGTTTGCTCCGCCAGCCATTCCAGCGGCCCGGGCTGGCCCGGTTGCAACTTCACCAGTTCGATACCACTGCCCTTGAGCTCCTTGGTTGCCTGTTCCCAGTAACGGCTGTCCGCCCAGACCCCGGCAAAATCCGCAGTGACAATCAGGGTTCCCACCGAACCATGAAAACCCGACAACCATTGGCGTCCTTGCCAGTATCCCGGCAGGTATTCAGACAGGTGCGGGTCGGCCGATGGCACCAACAGGGCGTGAATGCCCTCGCGGCTCATCAGTTCACGAGTGTGCGCAAGGCGCTGGGGAACCGTTCCATGGCTCAAAGACTGCGTGCTCATTGTGTCTCCTGCTAACCACTAATAATTGTTATGCGTTGCCGATGATCGATCAAACCGCCCAAAAGGCCGGCACGCTGGCCAGCGCAGTCTTGATCAACTGCACCGCCTGATCAATATCCTGCTCGGTGGTAAAACGCCCCAGGCTCAGGCGAATAGTGCGACTTGCGCTGCGAGCGTCATGGCCCAAGGCCAGAAGCACATGGCTCGGTGCATTGTTCGCCGAGTTACATGCCGAAGTGGCGGAAAAAGCGATGCCGGTACTCAAGACTGCAGAATTGAACTCACCCTCGCCGAACGTCAGGCTCAAGGTATGGGGAATGCGCTGAGTGGCGCTGCCGTTCAAGCGCACGCCGGCAATCGTATTCAGTTGCTCAAGCAGGCGCTGGCGTAGCGCGACAATGGCCGTCTTCTCTTCAGTAAAGGATGCGCCCGCCAATGCAAACGCCTTGCCCATCCCGGCGATCTGGTGAGTCGCCAGGGTGCCGGAGCGCAGCCCGCCTTCATGGCCACCACCGTGAATCTGCGCCAGCACTTTTTGTTGTGCTCGGGGCCCGACATATAGCGCGCCGATCCCTTTGGGGCCATACAGCTTGTGAGCGGAAAACGACATCAGATCCACCGGCCAGCGGGCCAGGTCAATGGCGACCTTGCCCGCTCCTTGCGCCGCGTCCACATGAAACAGTGCTCCATGCTCACGCACCCGCTCGCCAATGGCTGGAACATCGTTGAGGGTGCCCAACTCGTTGTTGACCAGCATCAGCGACACCAGGAATGTGTCTTCGCGCAACGCCTCACTGACAGCCTCAACCGTGATCAACCCTTCGCCATCCGGTACCAGGTAAGTCACGGCAACCCCGGCTTCCTGCAACTGGAGCGCGGTGTCCAGCGTCGCCTTGTGCTCGATCTGGCTGGTAATGATGTGCCCACCAGGCAGGCCCCGGGCTTGAGCCACCCCCTTGAGCGCAAGGTTGTTGGACTCGGTGGCACCGGAGGTCCAGACGATTTGCTCAGCCTGCGCACCCACCAATTCAGCTACCTGCCCTCGCGCACGCTCAACCGTTTGCCGGGCCTGTTGACCGAACACATGGGAGCTGGACGCGGGGTTACCGAAATTGGCGTTGAACCCCAGGCACTCGACCATGGCCTGGATGACTCGCTCATCCACTGGCGTAGTGGCGGCGTAGTCGAAATAAAGAGGACGTTTATTCATGACGTTAAAGACTCACAGAGCATGTTCCCGAGAGCAGTGTCCCAGGGGCGACAATCAAACCAGAGGTCGTCTGGTTTACCTGATCACGCGCCGTTAAAGAAGACCACTTTATGTAAAAGTGCGTAGGAACGCTCCTGAAATCCAGCTTAACAGGCTGCAGGAGGCGTGAGGAGAGGGTTTGAACGAGCGATGATCTTGGCCGACCTGGAAACCACCGCACTCGCCGAGTGCCATTCCATTGCGTGATCACGACATGGCGTAAAGCTATAAAGACAGAAACAGTTAAATGAATCTTTCGGCTACCTATCAGTACTCCACTCGACTCAACTCGCGCGCCCGTGCAGAGATACGCTCCGTTCAGCGTTCATTTCACCCTGGCGATCAAAACCAAAAGCCTTCTGTGGCAGGCCCCTCAGTTCGGCTTTCTTCTGATGGTATTCGTCAAAGGACAGGCCGCGACGATTCAGCGCTTCCATGGCCAGCTCCTTGCTTTCTTCGGCCGAAAAAGGCCGCAACTCAGGTGCCGAATGAGTCGCACACCCGGTGAGGACAGAGATGGCAAGCAACAAGGCAATAGCGAGAAAACGGTTCATGGCGAATATCCTGCGAATCGGACTGGAGTCAATGAACACAGGCTACTCCCGCTCCTTCACAGTGAAAAATCATCGTCCGTGATAGTCGCTATCAACCTTGGCACCTCCTTCGATAGCCCCCGTTATGATCTAGAGGGAATCGAGCGCTTCATTTTTCCGGTTAGCCGCATCTGGAAAACGCATGTTGCACCTATCCATTCAGACGGCACTGCAACGCATCGTCATGGCTGCGCTCAATGCTGCGCAGTATCTGAAACGATCCAAAGGTCACCGCCGTGGCCTGATGCGCCCGAATCAGCGTCCAGAAATCCTCACCCTGCTGTTCAAAACGTTTGAACGCGGCCTCCCCATCCTCACGGGACAGCCAATGCAGATAGTTGAGCACTCTGCGCCCGTCATCGCTGACCTGCACGCTGGCGCTGAGAAAACCGCCGAAGCCCTGGGCCAGGCGCTCGGTCTGTTCCGAAAGTGCCGAGACCAACGCGGATTGCTGACGGGGCTCGATCTGAAACTCGATCAGTTGGGTAAAACCACGACTCTTCGATGATGCCTGCATGAGTGTTCCCCTATTACTGTAAGAGCAATCTTGTGATCCAACGCCCCGCAGGGCAAAACCTCTAGTTAAGTCAAGGTCAAGCATCTTTTTGGAGTTTTTTCATGGTCACCAAGGAACTCACCGTCGGCCAACTGGCCGCTCGCAGCGGCGTGGCCGTCACCGCCCTGCACTTCTACGAAACCAAAGGCTTGATCAAAAGCAATCGCAATGCCGGCAACCAGCGGCGTTATCCCCGGGATGTGCTGCGGCGCGTAGTAGTTATCAAGATTGCCCAGCGTCTGGGCATTCCGTTGGCGACGATCCACGAGGCCCTGAAGACCTTGCCGGACGGCCGCACGCCAACGGCGGCGGACTGGAACCGTTTATCGGCGCTGTGGCGTGAGGATCTGGATGAGCGCATCAGCAAATTGATGCTGCTGCGGGACAAACTCAGTGGCTGTATCGGGTGTGGCTGCCTGTCGATGGAAGCGTGCCCGTTGCGCAATCAGGACGATGTGCTCGGCGAGCGTGGGCCTGGGGCGCAACTGCTGGAGCCGAGCTGAACCGCCCCTCGTCGGCACACCCCAAGACCTTGATTGTCGTGGCCTATAGTGAATAGGCTGGGAAAGCCAGTTGCTTTTTCCACATCAACAATCAAGGGAGAACGTAATGAGCGTTAAACCCATCCCGGCGGGCTATCACAGCATCACGCCCTACCTGGGTATCGATAAAGCCGCTGATGCTATCGAGTTCTACAAGAAAGCTTTCGGCGCCACCGAAGTCATGCGCCTGGACATGCCCGACGGCAAGATCGGCCATGCCGAACTGCGCATTGGTGACTCGGCAATCATGATGGCTTCGCCTTGCAGTGAAATGTCGTTTGGCAGCCCCGGAAAAGAGCCCCCCAGTGTGGGCTTGCACCTGTATGTTGAGGATGTCGACAAGCAGTACAAGCAGGCTATAGCTGCCGGAGGTATCGCGGTATCCGAGCCAAAAGATCAGTTTTACGGCGACCGCAGCGCAACACTGAAGGACCCGTTCGGCCATGTGTGGTTTCTGGCCACGCACAAGGAAGACCTGACCGAGGAGCAGATTCGGCAGCGGGCCGCAGCGATGTTCCAGCAAAGTTGAAACCCTGTGTTGAAGGGGCCTGCCCCTTCAACACACTTCATGAACACCCCCTCCACGCTTTCCCCCTTGCTCCAGGTGCCGAGTGATTCCAGGATGCAGGCAATCACTTCGAGGAGTCATTCCATGTTCGCCGGATTCCAAAAGGACCAGCGCTACGTCAACGGCGTAGACATCAGTTACCGCAAAGGTGGCACAGGTCCCGGCCTACTTCTGTTGCACGGCCACCCGCAGACCCACGTCATCTGGCACAGGGTTGCCGAACAATTGGCCGAGCATTTCACCGTGGTCGCTGCCGACCTGCGTGGCTACGGCGATAGCAGCAAGCCACCGGGCAATGACCAGCACACGCACTATTCCAAACGGGAAATGGCCCGGGACAACGTCGAATTGATGAAAGCCGTGGGCTTCGATGAGTTTTCGATCCTGGCCCACGACCGTGGAGCCCGGGTCGCCCACCGCCTGGCCCTGGATCATCCGGGGGTCGTGCAGCGCATGGTACTGCTGGACATCGCTCCGACGCTTGCGATGTATGCGCAAACCGATGAAACCTTCGCTCGCGCCTACTGGCACTGGTTCTTCCTGATCCGCCCGGCGCCGTTGCCGGAAAGCCTGATCGAAGCTAATCCCGAGCTCTATTTGCGTAGCGTCATGGGCAGTCGCAGTGCCGGCCTCAAGCCATTCACCGACCAAGCCTTCGCCGAATACCTGCGCTGCCTGAAACTGCCTGGAGCCGCCCAAGGCATTTGTGAAGACTACCGCGCCTCTGCCGGTATCGACCTTGAACACGACCGCGCCGACATCGAAGCCGGCAATCACCTGAACCTGCCGTTGCTGGTACTGTGGGGCGCCGAGGGCACCGTCGGCCGTTGCTTCGAACCACTCAAGGAATGGCGGCACGTCGCAACCGATGTACATGGCAAGGCCCTGCCTACCGGGCACTACATTGCCGAAGAGGCCCCCGGGTTACTGCTCGACGAAGTCATGGCCTTCCTGCGCTGATCCCGATGCTATTCTGGCGGCTCATGCCGCCATGCGTGTTCCTGATGACCCACAAGAAAAATACTGCACCGCTGCCAGAAGATCTGCGGGTATTCCTGACTGTGATTCGCAAGGCTGGCTTCGCTGCGGCCGCCGATGAATTGGGCTTGTCCCCAGCCTATGTCAGCAAGCGCATCCAGATCCTCGAAAGTACCCTTGCCACCCGCTTGTTACATCGCACCAGCCGCCGTGTCGCCCTGACCGAAGACGGTGAGCGAGTGCAACGCTGGGCCTTGCGCATCCTCGAAGATTTCCAGCAGTTGTCCGATGAACTGTCCGACGCCCACGACAGCCCTCGTGGCCGCTTGCACCTGTGCTGCAGTTTCGGTTTCGGCCGCAAGCACGTGGCGCCGGCCCTATCGTTGCTGGCCGAACAGCACCCGGACCTGGAGATTCGCCTGGACCTGTTCGATCGGGTGGTGGATATCATCAACGAAGGCTTTGACCTGGAGATTCGCGTGGGCGACGACATCCCTGGCCAGCACATCGGGCGCCAGTTGGTAAGCAACCGACGGATACTGTGCGCCGCCCCCTCTTATCTGCAGCGCCGTGGCCCACCGCTGCAGATAAGCGACCTGGAGCAACACGACTGCCTGGTGATCAAGGAGCGAGACAACGCTTTTGGCATCTGGAGCCTGGAGCGTGACGGTGCGCAAGAGAACGTTCGCGTGCGCGGGCCGTTATCGTCCAACAACGGCGAGATTGCCTTGCAGTGGGCCCTGGACGGGCGTGGGGTGCTGTTGCGTTCGTTGTGGGACGTGAGACCGCTGCTGGAGCAAGGCGAGCTGGTGCAGGTGCTGCATGACTACACCCAGAGCGCCAATGTCTGGGCGGTGTACCCAACGCGGCTGGCGCATTCAGGAAAGCTGCGGGCGTGTGTGGAGTTTTTGCAGGGGCATTTCAAAAGCCTGTCTCTATAAGCTCCTGCAGGAGCACGCTCATGCCTGCAGGGATATGTGTCAACTCAGCCAGGGGTTGGCCAAAAGATGCTCACGCTCGAAGGCCTTGATTTGCTCGGCACGCTGCAGCGTGCTGCCAATTGCATCCAACCCGAGCAGCAACGCGGTCTTGCGCAGGGTATCAATCTGGAACGGGATCACCTGGCCATCCACCAGCTGAATTTCCTGCGCCTCCAGATCCACACTGATCTGCGCCTGTTCAGGCCGGCTGACCAATTGCCCCAACCGCTGCAGTACCGACTCATCCAATGTGATCAACAACACCCCATTACGCTGGCAGTTGTCATAGAAAATCCCGGCGAAGCTGCTGCCGATCAGCGCCCGAATGCCCTTCTGCTTCAAGCCCCAAACTGCATGCTCGCGGCTGGAACCACAACCGAAATTAGCCCCCACGACCATAAAGCTCGCGTCCTGCCAGCCCGGCTGGTTCAAAACGAAGTCGGGATTGGGCTCACCGGAAGGCAAAAAGCGCAAATCAAAGAACACCCCGCGATCCAGGCCATTACGGTCAATCCCCTTGAGAAATTGCTTGGGCATGATGACGTCGGTGTCGATGTTGGCCGCCAGCATCGGCGCGGCCTTGCCGGTCACCCGCGTGAACGGTTGCAAGCTCATGTGCGGTCTCCAAAGTGGCGAATATCGGTCAGGCGCCCGGTAATGGCGGCCGCCGCGACCATCGCAGGGCTCATCAGGTGAGTGCGGGCACCCGCGCCCTGGCGACCTTCGAAATTACGGTTGGTGCTGGAGGCGCAACGGTCGCCTGGTTCCAGCACATCGTCGTTCATTGCCAGGCACATAGAGCAACCCGATTGGCGCCATTCAAAGCCAGCATCGATAAAAATCGCCGCCAGACCCTCGGCTTCGGCCTGGTCGCGCACTTCGGTGGAGCCAGGGACAATCATTGCCCGTACGTGCTCGGCCACATGCTTGCCACGCACCACGCTGGCGGCGTCCCGCAGGTCTTCGATCCGCGCGTTGGTGCAGGAGCCGATAAAGGCGTGACTGATAACAATCTCGCTCAGGGGCATGCCGGCTTTGAGGCCCATGTAGGTCAAGGCGCGGCGCATGTCCTGGCGCAGGATCAGGTCGCTGATGTCTTGCGGGTCGGGCACCCGGGCGCCAATCGGCGCGGCCTGGTCGGGGCTGGTACCCCAGGTGACCATGGGCTCAAGAGCGCTGGCATCCAGTTCGACTTCTTGATCGAACACAGCGTCATCGTCACTGCGCAGCTTTCGCCACTCCAGCAATGCCAGCTCCCATAACTCACCCTTCGGCGCCCGGGGCTTACTCTTGAGATAAGCGAAGACTTTTTCGTCCGGCGCCATGAAAGCCCCCCTTGCACCCGCTTCCACGGCCATATTGCAGATGGTCATGCGCGCCTCGACGCTCAGGGCGTCGATAGTCGAACCGCGGAACTCGATGGCATAGCCGGTAGCACCGGAGGCACCGATCCTGCCGATCAGCGCCATGATCACGTCCTTGGAAGTCAGGCCCGGGGCCAACTCGCCGCTCACCGTCACCCGCAGGCTTTTCAGGCGTTTGTAGACCAGGGTCTGCGAGGCCAGCAAATGCTCGATTTCCGAAGTGCCGATACCAAAGCCGAACGCCCCCAAGGCACCGTAGGTGGTGGTGTGGCTGTCGCCGGCGGCGATCACCATGCCCGGCAGGATAAAGCCCTGCTCCGGGGCGATGACATGCTCGATGCCCTGGCGCTTGTCGAGGATATCCAACAGTTCGATACCGAAGTCCCGACAGTTCTGTGCCAGGTACGACACTTGCCGCGCCCCACCCGGGTCGGGCATCGCAGCAATACGCACGGGCGCAGTGGGGTTTACGTGATCGACCACCGCCAGCGCCGTGCCTGGGCGCCACACGCCACGGCCCGCTTCACGCAAGCCGCTGAAGGCCTGGGGGCTGGTGTATTCGTTGATCACTTGGCGATCGATATACAGCAGGACATGCCCTTGGTCATCGAGGCGACACACTGTGTGGGAATCGATGTGTTTGTCATAGAGGGTTCTGGCAGAAATCATCAAGGCGCTCACTCAACGGTATGGCCCCATCATAGGCAGCGACCGGGCATGATCAATCCCCCCAAGGTGATGGCTGGGAACATGTTTCGTGTTCGATGAATGCAGCTTGAAACATTTACTTTCATTTGCGGCTTAGGGATTTCTCATTCTCATCCGTCTTAACTTAGATACAGCCGATCGCGTAAGCAAAAGCTACGACCGGCCTTTTCCGGGCCCGCACTGCCCCCCTCCACCAAGACCCTCATTCATATGTCGAAGAAGTCACGCTCAAAAATCTGGTTTCTGGTACACAGCTGGCTGGCCTTGCCCATCTGGTTCTTTGTACTGATCGTCTGCATCACCGGAACCCTGGCAGTGGTCAGTCAGGAAATCGTCTGGCTGGCCAACCCTGATATCCGCGCCAACAAACCCACGGACAATGCCGAACTGCTCAGCTATGACCAGGTGATCGCCGCCATCAAGCACGCCGAACCCCAGGTAATCGTCGAGTCCCTCAGCCGCCCGGACGAATCGCACTTCGCCCTGAGTGTCGACCTCAGCTATCCCGATGGCCGCTCCGTGGAGGTTTACGTCAACCCGTACACCGGGGTAATCCAGGGCATCAGCCCTTCGTTCAACTTCAAGGCATTCACCCGCGCCTTGCATGGCTGGTGGCTGGTGCCGTTTACCAATGGATTCAGTTGGGGCTGGTACCTGGTTTCGTTGCTGGGGCTGCCGTTGCTGGTCTCGCTGATCACCGGCCTGGTGGTCTATAAACGCTTCTGGAAAGGCTTTTTCAAACCGACCCTGCGCTTGACTCATGGCGCACGAATTTTCTGGGGCGACTTCCACCGACTGAGCGGCATCTGGTCGATCTGGTTCATTGCCGTCATCTCTATCACTGGCACCTGGTTCCTGATCCAGGCCATTCTCAGCGACAATCAGATCTCCATCTCCAGCGAACCCATCGTCCCGGTGATTACCCGGGACAAAGTGCCAATGTCCAGCCCGGGCGTGCCGGCCCCCATGATTCCCCTGGATGAGGCGATCAACAGTGCCACCCAGCGTATCCCGGGCCTGGAAGCCAGTTTCATCAGCCTGCCAAGCACTGCCTATAGCCATTTGCGCATCGGCGGGCGCGGCTGGTATCCGTTGATGTTCCAGACCGCGGAGATCAACCCCTACAGCGGCGAAATCGCGGCCTCGCACCAATTGTCGGACCGCTCGGCCCTCGAATTCGTCACCGAATCCATGCGCCCGCTGCACACCGGTGATTTTGGCGGGGTCTGGATCAAGCTGATCTGGTTCTTCTTCGGCCTGGTGCTGAGCATGATGGTCTTGAGCGGCCTGCTGATCTGGAGCAAACGCACGGCCCTGGCTACGCTCCATGCCCTCAAGCGCAGTGCCAGGACTGCCCCGCAACCGGCTTTGGCCCTGCAAAACGACGCACTGGAGGGCAACCAATGAGCAGGGTCACCGTCGCTGTACCGTCTTCGCCGCTGCGGGCCCTTTGGCTCAAGTGGCGCTTCCACATCAATATCCTGCTGTTGCTGGTGCCCCTGGGGTTCATGCCCAAGTACTTTGCCGACGCTGCGCTGTTTCGCGGTGACAGCGGCCTGGGCGAACGGGAAGTGGGCGAAGTGCAGGTCGGCCCCTGGAGCCTGAAACTCGCCGAATTGCGCAACGAGGGCCCACGCCCGGACCCGGCAGGCTATATGAAAGCCTTCACTGGCGCCCTGTGTGCCACTTGCGGCGATCAGGTCAAGGCCACCTACCTGCGCATCGGCAAGCCCCGCAGCCTGCGGGCCGCCGGGGTGATTTTCTTCGGCACCCCATACCGCATGGGCACCTTGCTGCCGGTCCCGGAACGCACCCCGGCCGACGCCGAACTGTGGATCACCATGGAAGGCTGGGACGGCGCGATGCACCAGGCCTCCATTCCCTTGAGCCAGGCATCGCCCGCGACCATTGCCTGGTTGAACAAACGAGGAGTCAAACCATGACCTTTTTGCGCCTGACCCGCGCCTGTGGCGCGCTGATCCTCTGCGCCGGTTTCAGTGCCGACGCCCTGGCCCACAACCCGATGTGCGAATGCAAGGAAATCGCCGGCGAGCAGATCCAATGCACCGGTGGCTTTTCCGATGGCAGCGGTGCTCCAGGCGTGACCCTGGACGTGATCGGCTATGACGAAACCATCCTGGTGCCCGGCAAGCTGGGAGAAGACTCCACATTGACCTTCAAGAAACCGTCCGCCGAGTTCTACGTGCTGTTTGATGCCGGTCCCGGCCACGTTGTCGAGATCGACCAAGCGGATATCCAGGCACCATGAGCGGCACGACCCAAACCGTTCGCCCGGCCGGCGCCGGGCACGAAACCCTCTACGTGTTGCTGTTGTGCCTGATCATCCTGGCCGTGTCTGGAACCGTGGTGGCCTTGCGTGGTGAACACCAGGAAGTCGCCGCCGTGCCCAGCCACCAACTGGACGCCCGTCGCGACCTGAGTGCGGCCGAGCAAGGCATCTACGCCGACCTGCGGGTGACCCTGGATGAGATCCGTTGGCTGCAAGAGGAACACAGCGCCCTGCCCACCCTGGCACAGTTGGCCGAAGAGGGTTTTGCACCCTTCGTCCAGGACGCCAGTTCGGTGAGCCGTGGCAACCATCGCTGGCAGTTGCTGGAGCCATCGACCTACCTGGGCTTGAGCCAGACGCCACAGGTCAGTGGCTCACTGCTGATGCGCGTCAAGGGTGCCGAGCCGGATATCTGGCTCAACCGCCGCGCCAATCTCCAGGCACCCGCCGACCTCACTGACCAGGCACTGATCGACGCCGGCTGGCAACAGGTGGTCGCGCAATTCGATGCCGGCGTCACCCGCCAGCACCGTCACTGAATTCACGCTGTATCCAAGAGAAGACCATGTCTATTTCATCTCCATTATTACGCCTGTTGCTGGTGGGCCTGTTCACCGTGCTGCTGGCCCCACTGGCCAATGCCCTCTCTAATCAAGAGTCGGCCAAACGCCTGCGCATCGGCATCACCTTGCACCCCTATTACAGCTACGTGACCAATATCGTCGGCGACAAGGCCGAAGTGGTGCCGTTGATTCCCGCCGGTTTCAACCCTCATGCCTACGAACCCCGTGCCCAAGACATCAAGCGCATCGGCACCCTGGACGTGATCGTACTCAATGGCGTCGGCCACGATGATTTCGCCGATCGCATGATCGCCACCAGCGAACGCCCGGACATCCCGGTGATCGAGGCCAACGCCAACGTGCCGCTGCTGGCCGCCACCGGGAACGCCGCCCGCGGTGCCGGCAAGGTGGTCAACCCTCATACCTTCCTGTCCATCAGCGCGTCCATCGCCCAGGTCAACAATATTGCCCGTGAATTGGGCAAGCTCGACCCGGATAACGCCCGCGCCTACACCCAGAACGCCCGCGCTTATGGCAAACGCCTGCGCCAGATGCGCGCCGATGCCCTGGCCAAGTTGACCAGCGCACCCAACGCCGACCTGCGGGTGGCCACCGTGCACGCCGCCTACGACTACCTTCTGCGTGAGTTCGGCCTGGAAGTCACCGCCGTGGTGGAGCCAGCCCACGGTATCGAGCCGAGCCCCAGCCAGTTGAAGAAAACCATCGATCAACTGCGGGACCTGGATGTGAAAGTGATCTTCTCGGAGATGGATTTCCCGTCCAGCTATGTCGACACCATCCAGCGCGAATCCGGGGTCAAGTTGTACCCGCTGTCGCATATTTCCTATGGCGACTACAGCGCTGAAAAGTACGAAGTGGAAATGACCGGCAACCTCAACACCGTGGTCCGGGCGATTCAGGAGTCAGGGGCATGACGGCGGCGGAACACCTGCAAGTGGCCAGCGTAGGTCCGACCCTGGAATTCAACACGGTGTCGCTGACTCTCGGGCGCACGGTGATTCTCGATGCCGTGAGCTTCCAGGTAGCACCGGGCAGCATCCACGCGCTGGTCGGCCCCAACGGCGGCGGCAAAAGCTCGCTGATCAAGACCCTGCTGGGGCAAACGCCGCACCAGGGCCAACTGAGCCTGCACTGGCCAGACGCGCCTGGAACCATTGGCTACGTACCCCAGGCCCTGGAGTTCGACCGGGGTTTGCCCATGACCGTCGACGACTTCATGGCCGCCATGTGCCAGCGCCGTCCGGCGTTTCTTGGCCTGTCCCGGCATTACGCCGAGGCGATTGGCGAGGCGCTGGAGCGGGTGGGCATGCAGGACAAGCGCCGCCGGCGCATGGGTGCCCTGTCCGGCGGTGAACGCCAGCGGGTGCTGCTGGCCCAGGGACTGATCCCGGCGCCACAGTTGCTGGTGCTGGATGAACCGATGTCGGCCCTCGACGAGGCAGGAATCCAGGTGTTCGAGCGACTGCTCAATGACTGGCGCCAGGCTGGAATCACCGTGTTGTGGATCGAGCACGACCTGGAAGCCGTCGGTCGCCTGGCTGACCGCGTCACCGGCCTGAACCGTCGCGTGCTGTTCGATGCCTCGCCGAAAGAGGCACTGACGCCGGACCGCCTGCTGACACTGTTCTCCACCCACCCAAGGAACCCGGCACTATGAGCTATGAAGCCTTTCGCCTGATGGTCCAGGGCTGGGCATCTTCCGGCTACTTGCCGGAAGCCCTGGCCTATGGGTTTGTGGTCAACGCGTTGCTCGCCGGGCTGCTGATCGGCCCGGTACTGGGCGGCCTGGGCACCCTGGTGGTGGTCAAGCGCTTTGCGTTCTTCTCCGAAGCCGTCGGCCACGCAGCACTGACCGGCGTAGCCGTGGGTATCCTGCTGGGAGAACCCTACACCGGCCCCTATGGCAGCCTGTTCGGCTACTGCCTGCTGTTCGGCATCCTGCTCAACTACCTGCGCAACCGCACGGGGTTGGCACCCGACACCTTGATCGGCGTGTTCCTCTCGGTGTCCCTGGCCCTGGGGGCGAGCCTACTGTTAATCCTGGCGGGCAAGATTAACGTACACATTCTGGAAAACGTGCTGTTTGGCTCGGTATTGACGGTCAATGGCAATGACCTGCTAGTGCTGGCGATTGTCGGTTCCCTGGTGATGGCCCTAGCCTTGCCGCTGTACAACCGCATCATGCTGGCCAGCTTCAACCCGCAACTGGCCGCGGTGCGCGGGGTAGCGGTGAAGACCCTGGATTATCTGTTTGTGATCCTGGTAACACTGATCACCGTGGCTGCCGTCAAGGTCATCGGCGCGATTCTGGTGGGCGCCCTGCTGGTAATCCCTGCCGCCGCCGCACGCTTGCTGAGCCAATCGCTCAAAGGCTTCTTCTGGATCTCAGTGGCAATCGCCACCGTCAGCACCCTGTGCGGGATTTTGCTGCCGATCATTTTCGACCTGCCCATTCCATCCGGCGCCGCGATTATTCTGGTCGCCGGTATCGCCTTCGCCCTCGCCGCCATCGCTCGCGGCACGGTCCCCAGCCTGAAAGGGAATCTCGGATAATGCGCCCTGTCATACGCCCACTAGCCCTGGCCATCGCCTGTTTGATCAGTACCTCCGCCTTGGCCGCCGACGGCCTCAACCCACAGCATTCCACGCCCCATCAAGACCTCGCCCCTACCGCACAGGCCAAGTCTGTGAAGCCGGTGAAAGTCCTGGCGGCCTTGCCGATTACCTATGGCTTGGCGCAAGTGTTGCTCAAAGGCAGCGATGTCAATCTTGAACGCGCAGCGCCAGCCAACCTGCCAGGCTCACGGCAAACGTCCTATTTCACCGGACGCGGTGCGGCGACGCTGAACACCCTGGCACTGGACGCCGACGCCGCCATCGGCTTGCGCTCGCTGTGGCCGGACGACCCGCTGTACCCCGTGGCCCGACGCAGTAATATCCGCATCGTCGAAATAGACGCCGCACGCCCGGTGGATGGCGGTTTACCAGGGATCGCCGTGCAGCCAGGCGCCGTCGATGGCTTGAACAGCCAGCCGTGGCAGTCGAGTAACAATATGGGACGCATGGCGGATGTGCTGGCTGCTGACCTGAGCCGCCTAGCACCTGGGGCCAAGCTGCACATTGACAGCAACCTGGCCAACCTCAAGCAGCGCCTGCTCAAGCTGGCCGCCGACAGTGAGGCCCGACTGGCCAAGGCGGATAACGTGAGTGTGGTCTGCCTGAGCGATCACCTGGGTTATCTGGCCAGTGGGTTGAATCTGGAACTGGTCAACGTTGATGCCCGGGCTGATGCCGAATGGACGCCTGAGGCGTTGCAGCAACTGAGCGCCAGTTTGAAGGAGGGTGATGTGGCGCTGGTGCTGCATCATCGTCAGCCAAGCGATGCGGTGAAGGCGGCGGTCAGCGCGGGAGGGGCGCAGTTGTTGGTGCTGGGTACCAATGGGGTGGATCCGGTTGGGGAATTGGAGGGGAATGTGGATCAGGTGATCAAGGCGTTGGGGTCTTGATCATCGGTGGTAGCAGGTTGGGTTCGTGGTGGCCTGGTGGCCTGGTGGCCGACCGGATTGTGGGGGGGGGTTGAGGGGCATATCCGTTTTTTGGTAACGGCTGCTTAGGGTTTCGCCCTTACGGCGACTCACTTTGGAAAAGCACCAAAGTAAGCAAAGGGCTCTTGCCCCACCACTTGGTGCCTCGCGGTGGCTCGGCATGCCCGAACGCAGGCATCGTGGTTTAACGGGGCGCCTAAGATCAAAAGCCAGAGCAGAGCGGTCTTCTGTAGGAGCGAGCTTGCTCGCGAAAAACCTGAGGACGCCTCGGGGTACCAGATTTCCCGCGTTATCGTTAACGACCTTCGCGAGCAAGCTCGCTCCTACAGGGGGAATGTATTCACAAAATCAGGTCGGCTGTCAGGCCGCCGTGCTGCCGCCGTTACCGCAGCAACGTATATGTACCCCCAACCTGGTCAGCTACCAGACCGCCACGTCACCCCGGCAACGGAAGCACCCTCAACGCCCTAACCGACTTATACGAAAAACTCGAATAAATCTCCTTGACGCAAGGCAGCGTCTGCAACACCTCCCGGGCAAACTCCCCAAACGATTCCAGATCCTTCGCCACCACTTCCAGCAAAAAATCATACCGCCCCGACACGTTATGGCAGGCAACAATCTCGGGAATCGCCAACAACCGCTGCTCAAACGCCCGGGCGATTTCCTTGGAGTGCGTATCCATCATGATGCTGACAAACGCCGTCACCCCATACCCCAGCGCCTTGGGCGAAAGAATTGCCTGATAGCCACTGATCACGCCCCTGTCTTCAAGGTTCTTAACCCGCCGCCAACACGGCGAAGTCGTCAGGGAAACGCGCTCGGCCAACTCGGCCACGGTCAGGCGAGCATTTCCCTGCAGGGCATCCAACAAGGCTTTATCGGTACGATCCAGGCTTCCAGGCATGTCTTGCCCCAAATGTTTGTCTTTATGGATTTTCATCCCAAGTTGACGGGGTTTTCCAACAAAGTATGGAATATCCGGCCTCGATTATAAGCATAGCATTGTAGGAAATAAGGAGTGTCAGGCCATGAAAAACAAACAAGACACGCTTGGCTTTTCTACGCGTGCCATCCACCACGGCTACGACCCGCAGGACCACCACGGTGCCTTGATACCGCCCATCTACCTGTCCGCCACCTTCGCCTTCCCCACCGCCGAATACGGCGCCGGCTGCTTTGCCGGCGAGCAAACAGGACACTTCTACACCCGTATCTCCAACCCGACCCTGGCGCTGCTGGAATCACGCATGGCAACCCTGGAAAACGGCGAAGCCGCCGTGGCCTTCAGCTCTGGCATGGGTGCCATTGCCGCCACGTTCTGGACCCTGCTGCGCCCGGGTGACGAGATCATCGTCAGCCAGACTCTCTACGGTTGCACCTTCGCCCTACTGCATCACGGTATTGGCGAATTCGGCATCAAGGTGCGTCACGTCGACCTGTCAAACCTCGCCGCCTTGCGTGAGGCGCTTTGCCCCCAAACCCGCATGATTTACTTCGAAACGCCGGCCAACCCCACCCTGCAGATGGTAGACATTGCGGCCGTGGCCGAGATTGCCCATCAACAGCCCGGTATCACCGTGGTGGTAGACAACACGTATTGCACTCCTTATCTGCAACGCCCCCTGGAAATGGGCGCTGACGTGGTGGTGCATTCCGCCACCAAATACCTCAGTGGCCATGGCGATATCACCGCCGGTATCACCGTCACCAGTCATGCACTGGCGCAACGGATTCGCCTGCAAGGCCTCAAGGACCTGACCGGCGCCGTGCTGTCGCCCCAGGATGCCTTTTTGCTGATGCGCGGCCTCAAGACCCTGGCGCTGCGCATGGACCGCCACTGTGGCAATGCCCAGGTCATCGCCGAGGCCTTGCAGGCCCATCCGGCCGTGGAATCGGTGACCTACCCCGGCCTGCCGTCGTTTGCGCAGTACGACCTGGCCGCCCGTCAGATGAAGCTGCCGGGGGGCATGATTGCTTTCGAGCTCAAGGGTGGCATCGACACCGGTCGGCGCTTCATGAACGCCCTCAAATTGTTCAGCCGCGCAGTCAGCCTGGGGGATGCCGAATCATTGGCCCAGCACCCGGCGAGCATGACCCACTCCGCCTACACCCCCCAAGAGCGTGCACACCACGGGATCAGCGAAGGATTGGTGCGGTTGTCGGTGGGCCTTGAGGACGTCGCCGACTTGCTGGCAGATGTGCAACAGGCCCTGGCTACCTGCGTCAAACACGCGCCCGTGGCAAAACCGTTCCAGCTCGAGGCGCACGCCAAGTAAGCCTCTGTGCGTCCTCGACACCTCCCTGCAACAGTGAGGTGTTCCACTCTCTGTCCGTCCACTACTGATGGCCGCCCAGGCATGGCTTTATAATTTTTTGCGCATGGAATCACCCGGCTATCCCTAGGCTGTACTAGGATATGACTCGGCGGTCACTACTATCACTGAAGATTATTTATCTTTACTCCCCTTATTAAACCCGTCGCTATAAGGCTGATTTCCTCTCCCTTACAAAACTCATGGATGAAATGATGAACTCACACCTGTTCCCACACATTGGCAAGGTCATCGCCAGCACCGGTAGTCGCCGCTTTCCGCGCATGCTGCATGACCTGATACTCACCCAACTGGATGTGGATGCCACGCACATAATGCAATTGCGTGTGAACTCAGCGAGTCACTCCAACCCCAAGGCTTGCACTTTGGAAGGCGCCATCCCGGTCTACACCGATTCTGTTGCAGATAGCGCCAACGCCGTGATGGCAGTATCGGACCCCGCATGGCCGGCCGCACAGCTGCACTTGACTCGCCGCAAGGACAATTTCAGCTACGTACTTTCGGTGTACCGCTCACAGCAGCCGCAGCATTTTTCTGCCCAGGAGCGGATCATCCTGCAGAACTTTTCCTCCCTGCTGCTGCCCATGGTCGAGAAACACATCACCGCGATCCAGCCGTGCAGTAATGACAACGATGTCGAACCTCCGGAACTGGAAAACCAGGGCATCGAAAACTTGCACCGACGCTTTGACGAACGCCTGGCACAGTCGGGACTGAACCTGTCCAAGCGTGAGCTGCAAGTGTGTGTCGGCCTGCTGGCCGGGCGTACCGCACCGCAATTGGCCGTGCAAATGGCGCTGAAGGTCAACACCATCGAGAGCTACCTCAAGCGTGCGGCAATCAAGATGGGCATCAGTGGACGACATTCGTTGTTGCGGTGGATGTATTCAACGCAAGACAGCACTGCCCTGTAAGGCAGATACCGACGATTAGGGGCCCTCAACCTCAAGCCCCTCGCCACAATCAATCGCGCGCCAATGCCTCGATAGGGTCCAGTCGCGCCGCATTGCGCGCCGGGACAAAACCAAAGACGATCCCGATCATCGTCGAACACGCAAACGCCGTGACAATCGAGCCCACGGAAAACACCATCTCCCACTCTTTGATAAACAACGAAAACAGCGAACCGATACCCAGCGAGAGCAAGATGCCAATCATCCCGCCAATCAGGCAGACCATCACAGCTTCCACCAGAAACTGTTGACGGATATCCGACTGCCTGGCGCCTACCGCCATGCGAATACCGATCTCGCGAGTGCGCTCGGTGACCGACACCAGCATGATATTCATCACCCCGATGCCGCCCACCAGCAACGAAATCACTGCAATCAGCGACAGCAGCAACGTCAGGGAGCGGCTGGTCTTCTGCACCGTCTGCATAATGCTGTCGAGGTTGTTGGTGAAGAAGTCCTTGGTACCGTGGCGCTGCTGCATCAGTTTGTTGACGCTATCTTCCACCAACTGGCTCGGCTGGCCGTCCTTGATGCGCACGGTAATACTGTCCAGATGATGCTGCCCCAGCAGGCGACCAGCCGCTGTTTCATAGGGCACCCAGACTTGAAGGGCCTTGCTGGCGGCGAACATGTTTTTGTTTTGCGCCGTCACACCAATCACCGTGCTCGACAGGTTGCCGACCAGAATCACCTGGCCCAACGGATCCACTCCCGCGCCGAAAAGCCGCTCGCGGGTATTGTGATCAATCACCACCACCTGGGCCTGGCGCCTGGCGTCACTTTCGCTGAAGGCAATGCCGGCTTCCATCTTCAGGCCCTTGACCTGGAAGTAACGGTCGCTGACACCGTTCACCTGAGCCTCCAGGTCAATATTACCAAAGCGCAGCAATAGGCTACGGCCCACCATCGGAGTGGCGCTGTCCACGGAGTACAACTGGTTCAACGCGTCCACATCGGCAGGCAACAGGGTCTGGATGACCGAGGCCCGGCTGTCACCAAAACTGGTGCCGGGAAAGATATCGATGGTGTTGCTGCCTATGGCCTGGATGTCCTTGAGCACATAGCGCTTGGCACCTTCACCAATGGCCGAAATCGACACCACGGACGTGATGCCGATGACAATGCCGAGCATGGTCAGCAAGGTGCGCATGCGATGAGAGATCAGCGCCACCCAGGCCATATTAAAGGCCTCCTTAAACAACCCGAGGCTGGCCACCAGGCGCCGTGGGCCACTGTGCCGGGGTTCGACAGGGGATTCATCGGGCAGGTCTACGCCGGGGCGTTCGTTGGCCAGGTCGCTGACAATTTCGCCGTCGCGCACCTCGATGATCCGCTGGGCATTGGCCGCCACTTTCGGGTCATGGGTAACGATGATCACGGTGTGCCCGGCGGCGTGCAACTCGGCCAGGATGTTCATCACGTCCTTGCCACTGTGGGTGTCGAGAGCACCGGTGGGCTCGTCGGCAAGGATCACTTCGCCGCCATTCATCAAGGCCCGGGCGATACTTACCCGTTGCTGCTGACCGCCTGAGAGCTGGCTGGGCCGGTGGGTCACGTGCCCCGACAACCCCAGCCGCGCCAGCAACTCACCGGCCCGACCATGGCGCAGGGCTTGCGGAGTGCCAGCGTAGATTGCCGGCATTTCCACGTTGTGCAAGGCACTCAGGTGCGCCAGCAAGTGGTAACGCTGGAAGATAAAGCCGAAATAGTCGCGGCGCAGTTCGGCCAACTGTTCATCGTTGAGGGTACGGGTTTCAATGCCGTTGATCTTGTAGCTGCCGGCGGTAGCGTAATCAAGGCCACCGAGGATGTTCATCAGGGTCGACTTACCCGAACCCGAGGCCCCGGTGATCGCCACCATTTCTCCGGCATTGATCCTCAGGTCGATGCCTTTGAGGGCGATAAACTCCCGATCGCCGGCCATGAAGCTGCGGGTGACACCTTTAAGTTCCAGCAGTGGCTGAGTCATCCATCATCCCCCCGCCACGGCGGGCGCCGCATCGCCAACCACCACTTGGTCACCTTCGACCAGGCCCTCGGTGATCTGCACCTTGACGTTGTTATTGATGCCGGTCTGCACATTGCGCGACGTCGCCTTGCCCTTGGCCCCCAGCACCCGTACCGGGAAACTGCCATCGGCATTGCGCGGACCGAGCGCCGCCACTGGCACGATCAGCGCCGACTTGGCGGTATCGAGGACGATACGCACCTGGGCGGTCATGGAGATACGCAAACGATGGTCGAGGTTGGGCACCTCGAACAGTGCGTTGTAAAACACCGCCGTATTCTGCTTTGGCGCGCCAGCAGTCTGGGTTTCAAGGAAGTTCTGCGGCGCCGGCTCCGTGCCTCGCAGCTTGGCGTAGTAGCGCTTGTCTGCCTCGCCGAGGATGGTGAAATACACCTCCTGGCCCGGGACGATATGGATCACATCAGCTTCCGACACCTGGGCCTTGATGGTCATGGTGTCCAGATCCGCCAGCTTGAGCAGCACCGGCGCCAGTTGGTTGGCGATCACCGTCTGGCCTTCCTGGGTGACGATACCCACCACGTCGCCGTCAATCGGCGCGACAATACGGGTATAGCCCAGGTTGATCTTGGCGGTGTCGATCTGGATGTGGGCGCTCTTGATTTGCGCATCCAGAGACATCAAGTTGGCACGCTGCACTCCATAGTTGGACTCGGCGGTTTCAAAGTCCTGGCGCGACACCGACGCGTCTTCCTGCAAGCTACGATAACGCTCGTAGACCGACTTGGCCTCCTTGAGTTGGGCTGCCGTGGCGAGGCGCTGGGCCTGGAGGTTTTCTTCATCCACTTGAGCATTGCGCAAGGTGTTCTGCAAGATCAACGGATCGATTTCCGCCAACCACTGGCCCTTCTTCACCTTGTCTCCCAGCTTGACCTTGAGGGATTTCAACTGGCCGGACACCTGGGCACCGACATCCACCTGCTTGATGCCCTCCAGAAGACCGGTGGCCAGCACCGCATTCTCGATATCACTGCGCTCGACGGTCGCGGTGAGGTACTGCGGGGCGTCCGCCGGGGCTTGCACCGTATAGACAACCAGCCCCGCCACAACCAGCAACACCAGGCCCACTCCAACTTTTCGAAACTTCGACTTTTCCATAAATGACCACAAAAGGTGTTGAGGACAAGCCCGACCGGATAGGGTCGGGCCTCATAGACCAAGAACCGAATAACCGTTACGGCGTCACGAGACTGTCTCCCCCGCCGTCACCACCAACCCCTCATGCCACCAAGCCGCCAGGCTGTACACATTCGGGGCCTTGAGCAGCGTGAAATGATTCCCCGGCCCATACCAGACCTCCAGCGCCCCGCTGTGCCGACGCCAACCCTCGATCATCGACGCTTGCTCGCGCTGATTACCCAAGGCATCCAGCGTCGGGTCGTCCGCCAGTACCAACCGCACCAACCCGTCATACCCTTGGCGCGGCTGATAAACCGTACGCAGCGCCGTGGCATAAGTGCGCGCCGGCCCCTGCATCGCATCCGGTGCCGAACGCTGGGGGAGCAGCCCCGCACGCACCATTCCCGTATGCAGCAGTTGATGCTGCGTCGCCTCGTCCTGCTCGGCAAAATGCCGCGGATCAATTCCCAGGGGTTTGCCCGCCGCCACCTGCATCGACTCGATCAAACGCAGCAACGCCGCCGTGGTGGTATAGGGCCGGCCCACAACGCCATTGCCTCCCGGAGACTCGCTGTCAATCACTGTCAACGATGCGACTTTTCGGCCCTGCGCTTGCAACATGGCCGCCATCTCTAACGCCACCCAGCCGCCGAACGAATGCCCGATCAGATGCACCGGCCCCAAGGAGTACTCTTGCTCAATGGCTTGCAAGTAATGCCGGGCTGCCGCCTCGACCTGGTGGTGAGGTACTGCTTCGCCATCCAGGCCTCGAGGCTGCAGGCCCACGATCGGCCAGTCACGACCCAGTGCTTCGGTCAGGCCGACAAACCCGGTGACGCTGTCACCCGCGCCGGGCACACAAAAGATCGGCGTATGGCCGTGTCGTCCACCCTGAATCCGCAACAACGGTTGATGAACGGGCAAAGCCGGTGCTTCCCCAGCCGCCAATGCCTGGTTGAGGGCCTGCCCCAGGACTTGGATATGCGGGGCCGTCATCATGCTTTGGTGGTCCCCCGGTACCGGTATCTGGCGCAATTGGCCGGCGACCAGGAAATCCCCCCAACCGTGGGATGAGCTGCGTCGAGACAGTTCGGTCGGCCGCTCCAGTGCGTTGAACAGATGCACCGGAATCGAAGTCGGGAACAGGTTGTAATGGGCCAACGCGTGACCGTGGGCCACTTCCCTCTCGATATAGGCCAACACGTCGCTGTCCGAACCTGCCGCCATGTGCGGGAACAGCAATTGCTGGTTGCGGCAGTCATGCAGCAGCCCGTCGAAATCGAAATCCGCGACATTCGCTTCCAGACGCGCAAGGCTGGCCACCACCTCGATGCCCGCCGCCCCCTGACTCTTCCAGTAAGCCGTGCAAAGCAATAGCAAGTGGCGCTTGCAGGCATCGGCGCCCAACCAGCGAGCCTTGCCCTGGTCTGTCAGGCGTGGCACGTAACTGTCGATCAAACCGAGGAATGCCACCGGCTCATCCTGGCCCTGCAGTTGCAGCGCGACTTCATAGGCCAGTACCCCACCGAACGACCAGCCCGCCAGACGATAAGGCCCATGAGGCTGGACCGAACGGATAACACTCACCAACCGTGTCGCCAGCCCTTCCATGGTCTGCAACTGCGGCTGCCCCAACGGCATCCCGGGCAAGCCGTAGATCGGGAAGTCGCCGGGCAGATGTTGCCCCAACGCCGGGAAATACACGTCCATGCCGCTGAACTCGTGAATCAGGAACAACGGCGGCTGGCTGCCTTCTACCCGCACCGGAACCAGTGTCGTATCACGCTGCAGTTGCGTGGTGCGCTGGCTGATCAGCGAGGCGACCGACTCGACACTGGCATGCTGGAACAGCTCCGCCAGCGACACATCAAGGCCCGCCTCCTCCATCAGGTTGACCAGACGGATCGCCAGCAACGAGTGACCACCTAACTCGAAGAAGCTGTCATGCCGGCCCACCCGCTCGACCTTCAGCACCTGGGCCCACAACTGCGACAGGGTTTCTTCCAGGGCATTGACCGGGGCTTCATAGACACGACTGATCAGTGCCTCCAGCGCAGGCTCCGGCAAGGCCTTGCGATTGACTTTGCCGTTAGGGGTCAGCGGCAGTTCACCCAGGACCACGTAGGCCGACGGCACCATGTATTCCGGCACCTGAGCCTGCAGATGAGCGCGCACGGCTTCGATCCCCAAGGGGGCCTCAAGCCAGGTGAAATAGGCCACCAGGCGCTTGTCGCCGGATGCATCTTCGCGGGCCAAAACCACCACATCCTTGATACCGGGACAGGTAGCAAGACGCGCCTCGATTTCTCCCAGTTCAATACGGAAACCACGAATTTTCACTTGTTCGTCGTTACGCCCGATGCACTCCAGCAAGCCTTGCGCGTTCCAGCGCCCCAAGTCGCCGGTGCGGTACAACAACGCCTCGGGTTGCTCGCTGAAGGGGTCGCGGACAAATTTTTCCGCTGTCAGCTCGGGACGATTCAAATAGCCCAGCGCCACCCCCTGGCCGCCAATGCAAATTTCCCCGGTCGCACCCAATGGCACCGGCTGCAAACAGGCATCCAGCACATACACCTGGGTATTGGAAATCGGCCGGCCGATGGGCACGCTTTCAGCACCGGCCGCGATGGCCCGCACTTCATGGGTGGTGGCATAGGTAGTGGTTTCCGTAGGGCCATAGCAATGCACCAGGCGCAGCTGCGGCGCCTGGGCCAACAGGTTACGGAATGCCGCCGGGTCTGCCCGCTCGCCGCCGCACAACAAGATCCGCAGCCCGGCCAGGGCGTTGGGGATCAGTTGCACGTACTGGTTGAACAAGGCTGTGGTGACAAACAGGATCGTCACACCCTGCGCCTTCAGGACCTGGCCGAATACAACCGGGTCGAGCAAGGTGGCAGGGTCGATTACCCGTACCTGGCCACCGTGCAGCAAAGGCCCCCAGACATCCATGGTGCTGGCATCAAACGCCGGGTTGGAGGCGAACGCCACGCGATCATGGGCATTGAAATCCGCATAGCCATTGTTGATGACCAACCGTGTGATACCCCGGTGCGGCACCCGCACCCCTTTCGGGGTGCCGGTGGAGCCCGAGGTGTACATGATGTACGCCGCACTTTGCGAAGATTGCGACACATCCGGGTTGGAGGACGGTTGCAGGTCCAGGACCAGTCGGTCGAGGTCAAGACGTCGGGCGGGATAATCAATCGCCACATTGCTATGGGTCAACAGCCATACGGCCGAGCTGTCCTGCACCATGAATCCCTGGCGCTCGGCCGGTGCGTTGATGTCCAGCGGCACATAGGCCGCGGCGCACTTGAGGATCGCCAGTTGGCCGACCAGCAAGCCCACCGAACGGGGTAACAGGATCGCCACGTTGTCACCCGGCTTGACCCCCAGGGCCAATAGGTGATGGGCCAGATGGTTGGCACGGGTGTTCAGCTCGCCGTAACTCACGGCGTGCTGACCGTGAATCACCGCCAACGCCTCGGGATGGGCGTTGGCCTGGGCCTCGAACAGGCGCTGGACCGTTTGCTCATGCGGGTAGTCGCGGTGAGTGGCGTTGAAATCCTCCAATAACTGTCGACGTTCGCTTGGCGGCAGAATCGACACCTGATGGATCGCGGTGCCGGGGTTGTGCTCCAGGGCGTGCACCATTTGCTCCAGGGCAATGTGCAGGTACTCGCAAAGTCGCTGCGCCCCCAGGCCACGCGCGGCCATGGCATCGAAGGCAAAACCATCGCCCAGATCATCGACACTCAACGACAGCAGGTAGTCCGTGCGCTCCTGGGCCTTAAGCATTTGAATGCCCTGCCACGCCGCCAACACTTCGGCACTAGGCTGGCCGGGGCGGGCGCCGTGGCGATAGTTGAAGAGCACACTGAACAACGGCGTGGTTGCCGGCAGCCCACTGCATCGCTGGGCCAGCGCCAGGGGCGCATGCTCATGGCTGAGTAACTGGGTCAGCCGGGCGTGGGTGGTCATCAACGCTTGCTGCACTGTGTGCCCACCCAAGTCGACACGCAGCGGCAAGGTGTTGATAAACGCCCCCATCGCTCGCTCGGCGCCTTCACCACCCTGCATCCGCCCCAACAGAACAGTACCGAACACCACCTGCTCGCGACCGCAAACCGCACCCATCACCTGGGCCCAGGCCAGGTGCATCAGGCTGGCGGCACTGACCCCAAGGGCAGACGCCCGGGCACGCAGGTGTTGGCTCAGCAGCGGATCGACCGTCAACCGGGCATGCTCGCTCGGCTCCTGGTCGCCAGCCACCGCTTGTATCCCGAACGGCAGGCTCGGTTCATCGATATCCGCCAACAGTTCACGGAAGAATCCTTCATGCGCCTCTTCAGTCATCCCCAGTCGTGTCTGCGCGACATAATTGCGGTACGGCACCGCCGCCGCCAACTGTTCCCGTCGGCCCAGCAGGCAGGCCTGCATATCCTGTTGCAGGACTTCCAGGGCGACGTGGTCCATCACCAAATGGTGGAACAGCAACAACGCCACCACCCGCTGGTTGACCTTGTCTTCGGTGTACACCAGGCGAATCAGCGGCGCCTGCGCCAGATCGAGGCGATAGTGACGGCTGTCGAAACGCGCCAACAGGCCGGCCAACGCATCGCCTGCCCCCGTTTCGGCCCGTTCACAACTCAGCGGTGCCTGGCGCCAGACCACTTGTACAGGCTCCTCCAGGCCGTCCCAATGCATGGACGAACGCAGAATGTCATGCCGCTCGATCACCTCTTGCAAGGCCGTAGCGAACACCTGCAGGCGTTCCTGGCTGGAGAAGGCGAACTGCGCTTGCAACAGGTATGGATCACCGTCGCGGGACGCCCGGTGGCGATAGAGAATACCGGCTTGCAACGGCGCCAGCGGGTAGATGTCTTGCACGTTGGCCGCACCACCCGGTATAGCGGCGACGATTCGGTCGATGGCCGGTTGGTCCAACGCCACCAACGCCAACATCGGCGGAGTAATCCGGGTGCAGTGCGCAGCAATACCATTGGCCGGCACCAGCACTTCGCGCCCGCCACCAATGGCTGCCGCCAAGGCTGCCAGTGTCGGTTGGCCAAACAGTACTTTGACATCCGCCGACAGCCCGGCCCGGCGCATCCGCCCGATCAGGCTGACCGCCAGCAACGAGTGGCCGCCCAGCTCGAA
Organism: Pseudomonas karstica; assembly: GCF_009707515.1. Lineage (GTDB taxonomy): Bacteria > Pseudomonadota > Gammaproteobacteria > Pseudomonadales > Pseudomonadaceae > Aquipseudomonas > Aquipseudomonas karstica. The sequence continues at coordinate 30,977 of NZ_WLYI01000048.1, forward strand.
GAAATGGTCATGGCGACCGACCCGCTCCACATTCAGCAACTCGGCCCAGAGCCCTGCCAGGAGGATTTCAGTGTCACCGACCGGCGCTTCATACTCGCGCACAATCACCGAACTCAGCCCCGGTGCCGGCAACGACTTGCGGTCGAGCTTGCCGTTGGGGGTCAGCGGCAATGCATCGAGTCGTATGTAGGCGGCGGGCACCATGTACTCCGGCAGTTGCCCTTGCAAATGGGCACGCAGGGCTTCTATGTCTGCCACCTCTTCCGCCGAATGCGCAGTGAAGTAGGCCACCAGACGCGTCTCCCCCGGTACGTCTTCACGGGCCATAACCACGGCGTCCTTGACGTCTTGGTGCTGGGCGAGCCTGGTTTCGATTTCTCCCAGT
>NZ_WLYI01000049.1 GCF_009707515.1 Pseudomonas karstica
GACCGGTGGGGCGTTGAGCTGGGATTGATCTCATGCGGCCCCGCCAGGGGCCGTGTTGTTTTATGTGCTGATGTTTTTTATGCCTAATCAAACCATCAAGACACCTTGTGTCGGCCTGTGCTCCACCGTTTACGGAGATCTGGTCTGCCGGGGCTGCAAGCGTTATCACCATGAAGTCATCCAGTGGAATGGCTACAGCGGTGAAGAGAAGCAAGCCGTATGGCAGCGTCTTGAGCAATTGCTGGTGCAGGTCATGGCCAGCAAGCTGCAAGTGCTGGACCCCCAGCGCCTGCGCCAGCAATTGGAGGATCGCAAGATTCGCTTCATGCCCCATCAGTCGCCGTACTGTTGGGCGTACCAGTTGATCGCCCGGGGAGCCCGGGTGATATCCAGGCTGGATGCTTATGGCCTGGCACTGTTGCCGGAGTTTCGTGATCGCGAGCTGACAGATCTGCGTGATGCGATTGACCGTGAGTTTTTCCTGCTATCAGAGGCCCATTACGAGCGCTATATCGCGCCAGGGTTTCTCAAGGAGACGTTTGGCGGTTTGTAAGGCGGCTATGGGGGGTGCGACATTCCAACGTAGCGGCTTACAAAGCGGCGGGCCTGCGGCCCTTATCGCAGCCTCGTGCCTCGGCAGTGGCTACACGTCATCAGGTTATGCTTGAACACCCTGCGCACCGGCAATTGTGTTTAAAATGCCGCCCGCTCAATGACCGACACTACCCGATGACCCCAGACGCACTCGCCACCCTCCACACTCATTTGCTCACGGCCTTGCACACCGCCCCGGCCGAAACCCGGCGCCTGTTCCACGGCCGTGGCCGTTGCTGGCCAGGCCTGGAGCAGTTGACGGTGGACTGGCTGCAAGGGGTGGTATTGGTGTCGTTGTTCAAGGAACCCCAGGCCCCGGAGCTGGAAGCCTTGAAGCAAGTGTTGATGCGCATCACTGCGTGCGCCGAATGGCAGCAGTCCGGCGCCCATACCCTGGCGCTGCAACATCGCTACCTGCCGCAAAGCACCACCGAATGGTTGGTGGGAGAGCCGGTCGACGAATTGACCCTTACCGAAGGCGGGCTGCGTTATCGCATCGACCTGGGTAAAAAGCAGAACAGTGGGCTGTTTCTCGACATGCGTTATGGCCGTAACTGGGTCCGTGAACAGGCCCGGGGACTGCGGGTGCTGAACCTCTTCGCCTACACTTGCGGCTTTTCCGTGGCGGCCATCGAAGGCGGCGCCAAGCATGTGGTCAACCTGGACATGGCCCGTGGCGCCCTGAGCCGTGGCCGCGACAATCATCGGCTCAACGGCCATGACTTGAGCAAGGTGACGTTCCTGGGCCACGACCTGTTCAAGTCCTGGGCCAAGGTCACTGGCAGCGGCCCCTACGACCTGGTGATCATTGATCCACCGTCCTTTCAAAAAGGTAGTTTCCTGCTGACCAAAGACTATCAGCGGGTGTTACGCCGTCTGCCCGAGTTGCTCTCGCCCCAAGGCACCGTCCTGGCGTGCATGAACGACCCGGCCTTTGGCGAAGACTTCCTTATCGATGGCGTGACCCGCGAAGCCCCGGGCCTGCGCTTTGAGCAGCGGCTGGAAAACCCGCCGGAATTTCCCGACGTAGACCCACAAAGCGGCTTGAAAGCGCTGGTGTTCCGCCAGGGCTAATGCCGAATCGCCGAACGCTTGCTACGCTAACCCATACACCGAGACGGTGAACCTTATCCCCCGTCCCCCGGTCGATACATGCATCCCTGGTCAGATTCGACGGCGCATTGTCCAACCGTCGGCTGTCCCGTTTCACCTTTTGGAGAACGCCTTAGTGATATCGACTCTACATGTAGCCAGACTCAAAGCATGGGGCGCCCATGGTTTTACCGCGACGGGCGTGGTCCTGGCATTCCTGGCGACCCTGGCATTGCTGGAGAACCAGCCCAAGGCTTGCCTGCTCTGGCTGGGCCTGGCGCTGGTGGTGGACGGAGTCGACGGCTCACTGGCACGCAGGGTCAATGTACAGACCGTGCTGCCAAGTTTTGACGGTTCGGTGCTGGACCTGGTGATCGACTACCTGACCTACGTGTTTATCCCGGCACTGTTCATCTATCGCTATATCGACCTGCCGGACTTCACCCACCTGTTTACGGTGTCGGTAATCCTGGTGTCGTCGCTGTTCTGTTTCTGCAACGTCAATATGAAGAGCAAGGACAACTATTTCCAGGGTTTTCCCGCTGCCTGGAACGTGGTGGCGTTGTGTGTCTATATCATCGACCCGGCACCCTGGGTGACGCTGCTGACGGTGATCGGCCTGGCACTGTTGACCGTGACACCGATGAAGTTCCTGCACCCGTTTCGGGTCAAGCGCTTCATGCCGATCAATATCGCAGTGACCTCGGTGTGGCTGCTGTGCAGCCTGCTGCTGGTAATCGATTACCCCTACACCCACCACCTGACCATGGGGGTGTGGCTGTTGATGTCGGCGTACTTCCTGGGGATTTGTATCTGGCGCACGGCGGTGGAGTGGCTGGATAAGCCGAAGTGACCCTGTAAACCCTGTGTCCTGTAGCCGCTGCCGAGGTACGAGGCTGCGATGGGGTGCGAAGCGCCCCCCGGCGGCGGTCCTGCGAACACGCATCGCAGCCTCGTACCTCGACAGCGGCTACAGGGCTACAGCGGCGACATTAGAACGCCAACTTGTACCCGATCAGCGCCAGCATCACCGCCAGGCACGGGCGTAGGATGCCATCCGGCACCCGCCCAGTCATATGGCTGCCCATGTAGATCCCCGGCAGCGACCCTATCAGCAAAAAGCCCAGCAAGTGCCAATCCATATTGCCCATGCTTGCGTGCCCCAGACCCGCCACCAGGGTCAGTGGCACCGCGTGAGCGATTTCGGTGCCCACCAGGCGCCGGGTGGCCAGGAACGGGTACAGAATGAACAACGCCACAGTGCCCAAGGCGCCCGCACCGATGGAGGTCAGCGCGACCATAGTGCCCAGGACCGCCCCGGTGACGACCGTCAAGCCGTTCAGGTTCCGCGGGTTCATATGGTAGTTATCACCCGCATGGCGCTGTGCGAAGGCCAATAACTTTTTCTTGAACAGAATCGCCATGGCCGTCAACAACAGCACCACGCCCAATGCCTGCTTGATCACCACATTCATCGCGCTGGGATCGGTGTGCAGGCTCTTGAGAAACCATAGGGTCAGCAGCACAGCGGGCACACTGCCCAGGGTCAGCCAGCCGGTAATTTTCCAATCGATATTTTTGTTTTTGCCGTGAACCAGCACGCCACCGGACTTGGTGATGGCCGCGTACAGCAAGTCAGTGCCCACGGCGGTCGCAGGGTTGACACCGAACCACAACAGGATAGGAGTCATCAATGAGCCCCCGCCCACACCGGTCATTCCGACGATAAAACCTACAACCAGGCCAGCAACAATGAAACCAAGATTACCCACATCCATTACAACTACCTGCGGCCGTATAAATTTCTGGCGGCAGCATAGCGATTTTTCTTATAACGACTTATACCAATACGATCTGACTTTATTCCTTTTACGTCAGGTGCTGACAACGATAGGCCGGGGTCTGATAAGGGAGTGCCACTGTATCACCCCTGTTCTGTGGTTCTCGCCTTCTCACCTTATGGCAGGACCACGATGAAGCTCACCAACAGGGAAGCCAAGGACCGCTGATTTATTTTTTGATCACTGCATCCACTTGCGCTCTGCGTGGGTAGTACAGGAAGCAGCCTTGGGCTGCCCCACTGCTTCCCATATGGAGAAACACCGATGAACGTCAAATCACTGCTTTGCCTGACAGGCCTGTTAGGCGTTGCAACAGGCGCCTTTGCCCAGAGCGGTTTGCCCGACAGCATCAAAGTGCCAGATGGCCACAAGGTCGCGATGGAGACCACAGGGGTCGGCGAAATCACCTACGAGTGTCGGGACAAGGCCAACGCCACCGGGCAGACCGAATGGTTCTTCGTCGGGCCCAAAGCGGTGCTCAATGACCGCAGTGGCAAGCAGGTAGGTACCTACTTCGGCCCACCCGCCACTTGGCAGGCCAAGGATGGCTCCAAGGTCACTGGCACCCAGTTGGCGGTAGCACCGTCAAGCCCGGGCAACCTGCCCTATCAATTGGTCAAAGCCAATCCGGCCGAAGGTGACGGGGCGATGCGTGGGGTCAGCTATATCCAGCGTGTGGCACTCCAGGGCGGCGTGGCCCCCAGCACCGAATGCACCGCGGCCAACAAGGGCAAACAGGAAGTGGTGAAGTACCAGGCCGACTACATTTTCTGGGCGGCCAATTAATTCGCCGCGTAACTAAAATCGTCTACGCTGCTCCGATAACACCCCGGCTCCGTGGCCGGGGTATTGACCCAGTCCTGGCGGCGTAAATCGTGTCCTTCCCTGAACCCTTGTTTGACTATCAAGCCTGTCTGCTGGCCTGCGCCTGTGGCGAACAGCAAGCCTTGCGCCAGTTGTATGAACAGGAAAGTGCCCGCTTGCTGGGGGTTGCCAAACGCATCGTCCGGGATAACGCGCTGGCCGAAGACATTGTGCACGACGTCTTTATCAAGATATGGAACAGTGCCGGCAGTTTCGATCCAGGCAAAGGTTCGGCACGTGGCTGGATCTTCAGCGTGACTCGCCACATGGCACTCAACGTCATGCGTCCGCGTGGTCGTGACGTGCAGATCAGCGAAGAACATGAGCAATCTCTGACGACCGTGGAACAGGTCGATTTCTTTGAGTATCGGGCCCGCTCCGAGCAGATTTATACCTGCCTGGAACAACTGGACCCCGCTCGTCGCAGTTGCATCCTGCATGCTTATGTCGACGGCTACTCCCACAGCGAAATCGCGCAGAAACTGGGCACCCCACTGGGGACCGTCAAAGCCTGGATCAAACGCAGCCTAGTGGCATTGCGTGAGTGCATGGCATGAACACGACACCCCACGACCTCGATGAGCTGGCGAGTGAATACGTACTCGGCACCTTGGCGGCCGAACAGCGCGCCGCGGTAGAACGGCGTCTTGGGCAGGATGCCGATCTGCGCGCAGCAGTCGACGCGTGGGAGCAGCGCTTGCTCCCCTTGACCGACCTTGCGGACCCCGTCAGGCCCGGCGCCGATTTATGGCCGCGCATTGAACACAGCCTGGGCCATGCGCGTCGGCCCCTCGCCCGCCCCCCGACGGTGTCTTGGTGGAATCGGCTGGCCGTCTGGCGTGGCCTGGCCGGCAGCAGCCTGGTGGCAAGCCTGGTGTTGGCCACCTTGCTATTGACTCGCACTGCGGCCATTAACCCGATGACCTATGTGGTGGTGCTGGTGGCGCCGCAAAACCAGGCGCCGGGGTGGGTGATCCAGGCGAGCAACACTCGGGAAATCCGGCTGATCCCCCTGGGGGTCATGGAAGTGCCGACGGATAAAACCCTGCAATTCTGGACCAAGGGGGAAGACTGGCAAGCGCCGGTCTCCCTGGGTCTGGTCAAGCCTGGGCAGACGCTGTCGATTCCGTTGGACCGATTGCCGCCATTGGCGCCGAACCAGTTGTTTGAACTGACCCTGGAAAATGCCGGTGGGTCCACCACAGGCAAGCCGACAGGGCCTATCCAGGCGATTGGCCGAGCGGTCAAGGTCATCTGAACACCCGGCTAATGAACGGTTGTGTCAGAGGCACTAGTGCACATCCGCGCCTCGCCATGATGGGCTTGATGTCTATGAGAAAGCAGTGCCCAACAGTGGGGAAAATCCGAAAAGAGGCTGGATTAAAAACCTTACACACGCCATCCTCCGCGCTTTAAGCCGTCACGTTTGCGGCGCTCGATGAACAAAGGATATCCCCATGCACGACTACCCTCTCGCCCCCGCCGATTTCGAGTTCATCGAAGAAACCCTGTTGACGCATGGCCACGACCACTGCGTGCTGAACCTGGCCGAACTGGACGGCTACTTCACCGCCCTGGTTTCCAGCCCGGCACAGGTAGACATTGCGCAATGGTTCCCGGCCATCTGGGGTGGGCAGAATCCGGAGTGGGAAAGCCCAGAGCAAGCCAAACGCTTTCTCGACCTGAGCGTGCACCATATGAATGCCGTTGCCACCCAGTTGGCAACCAACGCCCAAGATTTCAAGGCCCGCTTCGAGGAGACTGAACATCAGGACCAACCACTGACCCTGGCGGAAGAATGGTGCTTTGGCTACATCCGTGGCACCACTGTAGGTAACTGGCCTGTGCTCCCGCCGGAACAAGCCGGGCACCTGGAAAAAATTTCCTGGTGCGCCGAGCAAGACAACTTCGAACTGCCGGCCGACCTGGATGTGGAGTTGCACCAGCAACGGGCCAGCGCAATCGAGCCGGCAGCACGAGCGTTGCATGATTATTGGCTGGCCCAGCGTTAGTGTCCGCTCATTAAGCACGTGCTGGCGTACGGTACCGGCAGCTACTTCAGCTATATAGGGAGCATCTCGAAGCCGCCATAAATCATGCGCTGCCCATCGAATGGCATCGGGTTGACCTCAGGTTTCATTCGCGGGTCCTCCATGACCTTGCGCATCCCCATATCGCGCACCTGCCGTGACGGCCAGATGATCCAGGAAAACACCACGGTTTCATCGTCCTTGAGCTTCACCGCCATGGGCAACGAAGTGACTTTGCCCTGGGGCACATCATCGCCCCAGCAATCGACAACATTGAGGGCACCGTGCTCCTTGAACACCACCGCGGCGGCCTTGGCATGTTCGATGAACTGTTCGCGCTTGGCGGTGGGTACCGCGATGACACAACCGTCGACGTAAGTCATGATCACTCTCCTGATTGGATAGGATGAACGGCCGGAGTTGAAATGGCTCGTTCTACCCATAGTCGATTCATCAGGCGCCTGATCGACACGCGTACGGAAAATACCGACCGGTGGCGATCCCCGCTCGACAAGGGCATCGTCTTTGGCCGATTATTCGTGTCCGCCAGCCGGCCACTCCCGCCACCTTGCCTTGAATCAGGAGCCTTGTACCTTGAGTTCGCAGAAAACCGTGACCGTTACACCACCCAACTTTCCATTGAACGGCAAGGTAGCGCCCCCCGGCTCCAAATCCATCACCAACCGCGCCCTGCTGCTGGCGGCCCTGGCCAAGGGCACCAGCCGCCTGAGCGGTGCCCTGAAAAGCGATGACACCCGACACATGTCGGTGGCGCTGCGGCAGATGGGTGTGATCATCGACGAGCCCGACGACGTAACCTTCGTCGTCACAGGCTTTGGCAAATTGCAATTACCCCACCAGCCGTTGTTCCTCGGCAATGCCGGGACCGCGATGCGTTTCCTGACTGCCGCAGTGGCCACGGTGCAAGGCACGGTGGTGCTCGATGGCGACGACTATATGCAAAAGCGCCCCATCGGCCCGCTGCTGGCAACCTTGAATCAAAATGGCATCAAGGTCGACAGCCCGACCGGCTGCCCACCGGTGACGGTCCATGGCGTTGGCCAGGTCCAGGCCAGGCGTTTCGAGATCGACGGCGGGCTGTCCAGCCAGTACGTCTCGGCACTGTTGATGCTGGCGGCTTGCGGTGAGGCGCCCATCGAAGTGGCGCTGACCGGCAAGGACATTGGCGCCCGTGGCTATGTCGACCTGACCCTGGATTGCATGCGCGCGTTCGGTGCGCAGGTCGAGATGGTCGACGACAGCACCTGGCGCGTGGCGTCGACCGGCTACACCGCCACTGACTACCTGATCGAGCCCGACGCGTCTGCCGCCACCTACTTGTGGGCGGCCGAAGTACTGACCGGTGGCGCCATCGACCTGGGCGTCGCCCCGCAAGACTTCACCCAACCCGATGCCAAAGCCCAGGCGGTGATCGCACAATTCCCGCACATGCCGGCCACGGTGGTGGGTTCGCAGATGCAGGACGCCATTCCGACACTCGCGGTACTCGCGGCGTTCAACAATACGCCAGTGCGCTTCACGGAGCTGGCCAACCTGCGGGTCAAGGAGTGTGATCGGGTCCAGGCGCTGCACGATGGTCTCAACGAAATCCGCCCGGGCCTGGCGACCATTGAAGGTGATGACCTGCTGGTGGCCAGTGATCCGGCGCTCGCAGGCACGTCGTGCAACGCACTGATCGACACCCACGCCGACCACCGTATTGCCATGTGTTTTGCCCTGGCAGGATTGAAAGTGGCTGGAATCAAAATCCAGGACCCTGACTGCGTCGGCAAGACCTATCCTGGATACTGGAAGGCGCTGGGCAGCCTTGGGGTCAAGCTGAGCGACTGAGCTGTCGGGGGAGGACGTATTCATGACCATTCGCCAACCCTGTCCACCCGGTGCCTGCGTCTGCGATCGTGAACAATTGCTGGACGCCCCCGGCGCCGACCGGCGCATCCTGAACCTGACCCGCCAGGAAGAAAAACGTCTACTGGATCGACTGGAAGACCTCAAAAGCCTGCCGGACCTGGAGCATATGCAACAACTGATGTACCAGCAATTGGGCATCCACGTGCATATCGCGCCCGGGCACACCGAAGTAAAAAGCATGCGCGGGATCCAGATTGTCATCGATGATCTGCCGGGGTTATGCCGCAAGACCCGGCAGTCGATTCCAGCGGCGATTCGCCGGGGGTTGGAGAAGCAGCCGGAAATTGCCTATCGGTTGCTCGATGCCCATGACTTGTTCAGAGAGGGTTGAGCTCGGATTATCTAGACAATACCGCCGCTTGATTGAGCGTCGAGGTCGCAAACATCTCCTGCCCCGTCCGCCACGCCGCCTGCAGATGCACCTTAGGTTCGCGGACTTCCGACTCCAACAGCAACTGCGAACTCACCACCTTCGCCCCGCAATAATCAAAGATCCCATGGTCGATCTGCGTGCTCATGGCCGTGGCATAGCCATGGCGCTCAAAAGTGCCTTCATCGGCCCCACCCACTCCCAGCAGATGCACCTGCAGGCGCCCAAGCTTTTTCACCAGCTTTGTGGTCTGCATGTCGTACTCCAACGCCCAGCCATTGGTGAACACCCGGTCGACCCAGCCTTTGAGCAAGCCCGGCATCGACCACCAATAGACCGGATACACCAGCACCAGCGCATCGGCGCGGTCGATGCGCGCCTGTTCGGCCAGCACATCGGCAGGTGGCGTGGCTTGGGTGCGGTGTACGGCATGGTCGGCGGCGCTGAACCGTGGATCAAAGCCTTCGTCGGCCAGGTCGGCGGTTTCAAAGGTATGACCCTCGGCCGCAAGGCCTGCTGCAACGTGCGCTGCCAGACTGTGGGTCAATGAACGAGGATCGTGATGGGCAACAACGATAAGCGCATGCATGGCAAATGCTCCGGTGATAAGCTGAGGTAAGTTACGATTAGTAAGTTGCTTTTGGTATATAAGCATGTCAAGCACCGAAATACCCGCACCCCGCCGTCGCTTGTCCCGGGAAGATCGCCTGCGTCAGTTGCTGGAGATGGCCTGGCAATTGGTTCGTAAAGAAGGCACCGAAGCCTTGACCCTGGGCCGTCTGGCCGATATGGCCGGGGTCACCAAACCAGTGGTGTACGACCACTTCACCACCCGGGCCGGCTTGCTGGCAGCGCTGTATAAGGATTTTGACGATCGCCAGAATGCGTTGCTGGAGGCCGCGCTGGAGGCCAGCGAGCCGAGTCTTGAGGGGCGGGCACGGGTGATCGCCTCGTCCTATGTCGACTGTGTGCAGCTTCAGGGCCGCGAGATACCAGGGGTGATCGCCGCCCTGAGCGGCGCACCGGAGTTGGATGCCCTCAAGCGTGAATACGAGATGATTTTCATGCTCAAGTGCCGCGATGTTCTCGCACCATTTGCACTGTCCAGCGACATCACCCTGGCCAGCCTGCGAGCCATGCTGGGGGCGGCCGAGGCGCTTTCCCATGCAGCGGCCAGCGGTGAAATCAACCCCGTACAAGCCCAGGAAGAACTGTTCCAAACCATCAAGTCGATGGTCAACCGAGGGGCAGGCCTGAAAAACTGAAGGTCAGAAGGAATAACCGGTTCGATATTTACACCAAGCGCTCGCGCACGAATGCCTGGGCCTTGCGCGTCATCTGGTCGAAGTGCCGGTCACGCTGTTTTTCGGCATCGATCATTGCTCGCTTGCCATGCTTTTGCAGCAAGTAGGTATGAATCTGCCGCACTTCCAGCGAGCTGTAGATCGAAGCGACATCCAGCAACCCCATCAAGCCCTCGGTGCTGTAGTCGCGCGTGTTCATCAGCACTTGAGTACCGCGCACGCCCCGCACCTGGAAGCCCATGGACTCGAATGCTGGCACTTTCTCCACCGCGCACGTCAGCTCGGCATGGGGATAACGTGCAAGCATGTCCCGCATCATCGCCCGCGCCACACCCTGGCGCCGATGGCTGGCCTGCACTGCCATATAGGCCACGCCACACGCCTGGGGGTCGTCCTTGACCGGCAGGTACAGCAAAAAGCCGATCACTTTGGCGGGGTCTTGCTGATCCATGGCGACGATCAACTCGACGGCTATGCCCTTTGACCCGCCGACCGCCTCCAGGTACAGGTGCACCTCATAGCCGATCGCGTATTGATAGACGTTGTAGAGCAAGTTACTCGGCGCAATGGCGACCATGCTGATGTCGGTCAGGTAGTCCACCACCATCTGCAGGATTTGGCTGTTGATGGGTTCAGGGCATGGGGTTTCATAGTGGGTAAGGCTGAACATTAAATGTGTGGGTTCCTGATGTTTCGCGTCAAGGCTGGGCCGATTGTACCTGTTGCAGCAAGGTGTGGACCGAAAGACGTCAGGTCGGCATCCTGTCATGGATACCAAAGGATCCTCGGTGAGGTCTATGCAATCGCGCCAGCGCTCGGCTCATGGTTGATGTAAATACCATGATTTTCAATGACTTATCGAAAAAATTCGGTCAACGGGTGCATGGATGCCCCTTCATCGCGCATCATGGGCACTTTCAAGCTCAAGGGAAACGTCCATGCGCGTTCTGTCATTGATGATGGGTCTTACGACGCTGGCTGCCAGTCTGGTGTTTTGCGCCCAGGCGTCGGCGAGCGAAGAAAGCCAATTGGTGGACTCGATCAACCAATACCGCAACCAGGTGCAGCGCTGTGGCGACCAGGGTTCCCAGGAGCTGCCGCCCCTGGCGACCGATCCGCGACTGGTGCTGCCGGTCAACAGCGTCGGCGACCTGCAACAGGCACTGGCGCGGGCCGCCTACCCGATGGTCAACGTCCAGGCCATCAGCCTGTCCGGCCCCAAAAATGCCGAGGCGGCGATGAAAGCCGTGCAAGAGAGCTTTTGTCGAGTAGTACTGGACCCGCAATACGTCGATATTGGCGTCAGCAACAACGGCCAGGACTGGCGCATCGTCCTCGCTCGTCCACTGCTGACCAGCGGCCTGGGGGAATGGCAGACCGAAGGCAAGCAGCTCCTGGCGATGATCAACGCTGCCCGTGAACAACCGCGCCAGTGTGGCAACCAAACGTTTGCCGCCACCACGCCCCTGGCCTGGAACGAGGTACTCGCCAATGCTGCGGCCGGACACTCACGCAACATGGCCAACGGCAACTTTTTCGACCATCTGGATCGCGACCGTCGTACCCCGGGCGACCGGGCCGAACTGGCGGGCTACACCGCCCAGCAGGTCAGCGAAAACATCGCTGCCGGCCTGGACACACCGCGCAAGGTGGTCGACGGCTGGCTCGCCAGCCCCGGGCATTGCGCCAACCTGATGAGCCCGTTCTTTCGCGACATGGGCGCAGCTTATGCGATGGACCCGAAGAGTGATGCAGGGATTTATTGGACCGCGATGTTTGGGGTGCAGTAAGGACCTGTAAACGCCTCAGGATTGGCTAAGACAGCAAAATGCCATGCCATGGATAACCCCCTTGGGCAAACAGGCTGAACTGGCAGTCTTTGTGCGGGTCTGTTGCTTGATCCTCGCGTAATCAGGCGATGTGGGATCTGTCGCAAAAAAGGGCTTGGCGAATGACAAACTGCTGGCTGCAGAGCGGTGGCGCAATGGCCGAACAGACCCGGCACCACGACTGGGCCAGTACGCCTCTTGGCCCTCTTGAACAATGGCCTGATGTATTGAAGACCACCGTAGCGCTGTGCCTTGCCTCCAGTTTCCCTCAGGCCATTGTCTGGGGACCGGAGTTCATCACGCTCTATAACGATGCATTTCTGCCGATTCTCGGCGACAAGCCTGACGCCCTGGGCCGACCGTTCAGCGAAATCTGGCGGGAGGTATGGAGCGACATCAGCCCCATCGCCGATGCCGCTTACGCGGGGCAAGCGACCTTCATCGAAAACTTCCCCCTGGTGATCGAGCGCGGTAACGGGCCGGAGCAAGCCTACTTCACGTTTTGCTACAGCCCGATCCGGGACCCGCAAGGCAAGGTCATGGGTATGCTCGACATCGTCACGGAAACCACCGCCACCGTGTTCCTCGCCCGCCGCCTGGCCGTGCTCGATACCATCGGCAATGCGCTAGGCAATGCCACCGACGCCGAGACCATCATGACCGTGACCACACGGTTACTGGCGGCGCATTTGCAGGTATCCAACTGTGCCTATGCCGACATGGACACCGATGAAGACGGTTTTACCATTCGGGGCAATTGGGCCGCCGCAGGTTCGCCCAGTATCGTGGGACGTTACCGCCTGGCGGATTTCGGGGAGCTGGCCGTCAACCGCCTGCGGGCCGGGCAGCCCTTGATCATTCACAACAACCTGTTGGAACTGTCTCCAGGAGAAGCCGCCACTTTCCAGGCCCTGGGCCTCACGGCCACTATTTGCATGCCGTTGATCAAAGAGGGTCGCCTGAGCGCATTGATGGCCATCCATGACAAGGCTGCCCGCGTCTGGTCGCCTTACGATCTGGCGCTCCTGGGCGAGGTCACTGAAAGATCCTGGGCTCATATTGAGCGGGTACGCGCCGACGCCGCCGTGCGCGAGGGCATGGCCGCCTATGCAGAGCTGAATGCGACCCTGGAACATCGGGTCGAGGAACGAACCACGCTGCTGGCCCGGACCGAAGCAGCGCTACGCGAATCGCAAAAACTGGAAGCCATCGGCCAACTGACCGGCGGCGTAGCCCACGACTTCAACAATCTGCTGACCATCATCCGCTCCTCCGTCGATTTCCTGCGCCGGCCCAACCTCCCCGAGGATCGGCGTCAACGTTACATGAGCGCCGTTTCCGACACCGTGGAACGTGCCAGCAAACTGACCAGTCAACTGCTGGCCTTCGCCCGACGCCAGCCGCTGAACCCGGAAGTCTTCAATGTCGGCCAACGGGTACGAAATATCAGCGAGATGCTGGAAACGGTCACCGGCGCGCGGATTCATATTCACGTCGAATTGCCCGGACACCCCTGCTATATCCGCGCCGACTCCAGCCAATTTGAAACCGCGCTGATCAACATCGCCCTCAACGCCCGGGATGCCATGGACGGCCAGGGGACCTTGATGTTGCGCGTTGAGGGTAATCAACCGTTGCCACGTATCCGCGGTGATGCAGGAGCACGCCGGCCTTTTATCGCGATCTCACTGACCGACACCGGAGCTGGCATCCCTTCAGGGACGTTCGGGAGAATCTTTGAACCGTTTTTCACCACCAAGGAAGTCGGCAAGGGAACCGGGCTGGGATTGTCGCAGGTGTTTGGTTTCGCCAAACAATCGGGGGGCAACGTGGATGTGACAAGCACCGTCGGCCAAGGCACGATGTTTACGTTGTACCTGCCACAAGTGGAGCCTGAAGAAAGCTTTGAAAGCGACGAACAAGAAGCGCCTGAACTGCCCCCGCAAAGGTACCCGTGCCGTATTTTGATTGTGGAAGACAACGTGGAGGTTGGCCGCTTTGCCACCCAGATCCTTCAGGACCTGGGCTACCAGACGACTTGGGCAACCAATGCAGAACAAGCTCTGGAGCTTGTGGGGCCACAGGTGTTGGCATTCGACGCCATCTTCTCCGATGTGGTCATGCCCGGCATCACTGGCGTGGCCCTGGCCAAGGAGTTGCGCCGCCGCCGGCCTGACTTGCCGATAATCCTGACCTCGGGATACAGCGAGGAACTGGCTGAAGATGGCTACGAAGGTTTCGAGTTCCTGGCCAAGCCCTACTCCGCCGATCAAGTCTCGCGCATCCTGACCAGGGCCATGCTCAAGCGCTGAGCCGCGTCCTGATAAACATCGACGAAAAAGCCTATGGCTGTGCAGCATTCGGCCTCAAGCGAGGCGCGCATCCTGCAAGATCAAATCAGCGCCCTTCTCTGCCACCATCAACACCGCGGCATGGGTGTTGCCCGAGGTCACGTTGGGAAAAACCGACGCATCGACGATGCGTAACCCCTCGATGCCGTGCACCTTCAAATGCTTGTCCACCACTGACACCCGAGGGTCTGCTCCCATGGCGCAAGAACCGCACAGGTGGTAGATCGACCCGCTGTTCTGGCGAAAGTACTGCAGCATCTGCTCATCACTTTCCACTGCCAGGCCTGGCAGGACTTCATCGACAGTAATGCCCTTGAGTGCCGGCGCCTGCATGATTTTGCGCATCAGCCGGCTGCCCTGGATTACTTCATCGATGTCCTTTTGGGTACTCAAGTAATTGGGGTCGATCAATGCCGCATCCCGTGGATTTTTCGAGGCAATGCGAATGGTCCCGCGACTGGTAGGCCGACACGGGTTGAAGCACAGCAAAAACCCTGAATACGGCTCGGGTTTGAGGCTGGCCTTGTTGTTCTTCGGGATCTGATACGACAGTGGGTTGAAGTACAGTTGCAGGTTGGGATGCTCCTGCTCTTCATTGCCACGAAAGAACCCGCCCGCCTGGTTGACGCTCATGGCCAGTGCGCCCTTGCGGGTCAGCAGGTATTTGAGGCCCAGCTTCAACTGGCCGAATAGCGAGCTGAGCTCATCGTTCAGGGTCGGGATACTGGCTTTGTAATAATAACTGACGCACAGGTGATCCTGTAGGTTCTGCCCTACCGCCGGCAGGTGCTTGACCTGCGCAATACTGTGTTCGGCCAACAATTGCTGGTCGGCAATGCCCGACAGTTGCAGGATCTTCGGCGTATCCACGGCACCCGCGCACAAGATCACTTCCTTGCGCGCACTGAAGGTCCGTGCCACGCCGTGCTGGGTGACGGCGATGCCGATGGCGCGTTGCTGATCATCGAACAACACCCGGTCCACCAGCGCATAGTGCTCCAGGGTCAGGTTCGGCCGACTCAGGGCAGGATGCAGATGGGCAAAGCTGCTGGAGCAGCGCTCGCCATTGCGGGTGTTGACGTCGTAGATGCCTGCACCTTCGAACTTCGGGCCATTGAAGTCATCGCTACGGGCGTAGCCCAGTTGCTCACAGCCTTTGAGAAACACATCGCAAATGGCGTGGGTCTGGCCCTTCATCGGGGTGATGTTGATGGGGCCGCTGCCACCGTGGTACTGGGTGTCACCCAAGGGGTGATTCTCCAGTTTGCGAAAGTACGGCAATACGTCGTTGAAGCCCCAACCATCGTTACCATTGGCGGCCCAGTCGTTGAAGTCGTGGGCCTGGCCGCGTACGTAGATCATCGCATTGATTGAACCGGAACCACCCTGCACCTTGCCGCGCGGGGCATAAATGGCACGGTCGGCCAGTTGCTTTTGCGGCTGGCTGTAGTACATCCAGTTAAAGGTCGGGTTGTAATACATCTTGGCAAAGCCAACCGGGATCTTGAACCACCAGGAGCTATCTTTGCCGCCCGCCTCCAGCAGCAAGACTGAATACTGCCCACAAGCGGACAGTCGATTAGCGAGGATGCAACCTGCGGCGCCAGCGCCCGCGATGATGTAGTCGTAAGTCATGCACAGTTACCGCGTAAGTCGTTTTTACAAAACCCGCCCGTTGCCGGGCGGGACAGCTCATCAGCCCTTGGCGGGCGAAGTGTCCTTGACGTCTGCCGGGGTCGGCGCCATTTGCAGGTGCAGGCGCTCGCCGGTGTAGGGCGAATGCCGGCGCACCACGTCCATGTTCAGCTCCACCCCCAGGCCTGGTTCGGTGGGCGGGATGATGTAGCCGTCCTCCCATTGCAGCGGCCGGGTCAGAACTTCAGCGTGGAAGCCGCCCCAGGTCATAATGCTTTCCTGGATCAGGAAGTTCGGCGTGCAGGTGGCCAGCTGAAAACTCGCCGCCGCGCCAATTGGCCCGTTGTAGAGATGGGGAGCGATTTGCGCGCAGTAAGCCTCGGCCATGCTGGCGATCTTCTTCGCCTCTAGCAGGCCACCGCAGCGGGCGACGTTCATTTGCAGGATCGATGCGCCACCCGCTTGAAGTAGCTTGAAGAATTCGTACTTGGTGGTCAGGCGCTCGCCGGTGGCAATCGGGATGCTGGTCTTGGCAGCGACTTGGGCCATGGCCTCTTCCTGGCCCGGCGGCACCGGCTCTTCGAACCACAGTGGGTCGTACTTCTCCAGGCGCTTGGCCAATCGAATGGCTGAGGAGGGCACCATCTGCCCATGGGTACCAAACAGCAGGTCGCACTTATCCCCCACCGCCTCGCGAATCTTGCGGCAGAACGTTTCGCAGCGCTCCAACACCTCCAGGGAAAGCTGATGGCCGGAATACGCGGTGTAGGGGCCGGCCGGGTCGAATTTTACGGCGGTGAAGCCTTTGTTCAGGTTATCCAGGGCGCACTCGGCGGCCAGGTCCGGATCGTCGTAGTCGTACTCACCCTGGCTATTGACCGGGTACAAGTAGGTGTAGGAACGCAGGCGCTCGTTGACCTTGCCGCCGAGCAATTCGTACACCGGTTTGTTGGCGGCCTTGCCGATGATGTCCCAGCAGGCCATTTCCAGGCCGCTGACCACACCCATCATGGTCAGGTCCGGACGTTGGGTGAATCCGCTGGAATAGGCCTGGCGGAAAAAGCGTTCGATATGGTGCGGGTCGTGGTTGAGCAGGTAACGTTCGAACACGTCTTCAATGATCGGCAGCATGGCCTTGGGGCCAAAGGTGGCGGCGTAGATTTCACCTACCCCTTCAATGCCGCAATCGGTCTTGAGCTTGACGAACAGCCAGTACATGCCACCGATGTGCGGCGGTGGTACGGCAACGATATGGGTTTCAAGGGCGACGATTTTCATCTCAGGCACCTGCCGGGTTGATTTTTTTACGATTGATTCGGGCGCGCAATACCAGGGCCGCCAAGGTCCCGAGCACGCCGATAAAGGCGATGTAGCCGAAATAAAGGTTGTAACCGACGGCACCCGGGTAGGTTTCGGTGAGGTAGCCGTTGATCAGCGGGATAAAGGTGTCGGGCAGGTAACCCACCACCGAGACAATGCCGATGGCCAGGCCGGTGATCCGCAGCGGGATGTTGCAGCTGTCGAGGATCGCCCAGTACAGGCCGCGAATGGCGTAGGTCATCAGGCCGATGAAAATCACCGTGCCAATCAGCAGGCCCAGGCTCTTGAGGGCCGGGAAGACGATCAGGCCGACCATCGCCAGGGTCGCAAGGAGCAACGCGACGATCAGCACCGATATATTGGAGAATCTGTCTCCCAGCCAGCCACCGCCTATGCCACCGATGGGGCGCATCCACAGTTTTATGGTGGTGATGGTGCCGGCCATGACGGCGGTCATGCCGCTGCCTTGCAGGTAATCCGAGAAGCTGTAGGTGGCCCAGAACATGTGATAGCCACAAAATACAATCGCGGTCACCAGCCACAGCTCGGGGATTTTCACCAACGTCGTCAGGTCGGCGACCAGGTTGAACGTGCCCTTTTCCACCGCCGCCGTCTCCTCCATTGACTTGGGGTCCTTGAGCAGCACCAACACGCAACCAATGGCGATACAGGTGAAGGCATACAGGTACACCACGTGCTTGAAGCCTTCGGCGGCCGACTCGCCGCGGGTTTCGGTGGCGTAGGCGAACAGGCCCAGGGCAACCGTCGCCAGCAAGGCTTCCACCAGGCCACGGCCGCCGTCGAGGATGCCGAAAAAGCGCCCTTGTTCGCGGTGGTGGGCAATCATCTTCACCCGCTTGAGCACCGAGGCCCAGAAGGTCAGGCCGGTGGTCAGGCCCCAACAGCCGAAGATGATCATCAGGCCGGTCATCGACGGAACGGTGGAGTACCACAGGCCAAGGGCGCCGGTGGCCACCAGGGAGAAAAAGATCAACAAGCGTGGTGGCAAGCGATCCGCCAGCCAGCCACTGGGCAGGTAGCTCAACAAAAAGAGCGTGCCGAGCATCGAGTACAGGTAACCCAGTTCGCTGTGGTTGATCTGGAAGACTTCGAGCATGGTGCCCTGGTAGACCTGGCGCAGATAGAGGATCGGGTAGATCGCCCCGGCGGCCAGCACCAGCAACATCAGTTGGAAGTAGCGACTGGCTTTGTCGCTTTTTACCGCGGACGCGGCGTCGAAACCCTGAACAGCAGGCACAGGCTTGGACATAGTGTTGACCTCGGGCAACCCGTTGGACGGGTGCCCTGATAATTGTTGTTTTAGAGGTAACTGCAAGCGGCAAACCACAAGCAACAAGCCAGATGCAGTTCGCCTTGAACGTGCAACTTGCCGCTTGAAACTGGCCGCTGTTTTTCTAGTACTTCATGACCACCAGGCGGGTCTGGGTGAACTCAAGCATACCGTGCTTGCCGTCGTCCCCGCCCAGGCCCGAGCGCTTCCAGCCGGCGTGGTAGCCCTGGTACGGATCGGCCGGGGTGCGGTTGACGTACAGCTCCCCAGCCTCGATGGCATTGGCCACTTTCATCGCCGTGCGGTAGTTCTCGGTGTAGAGCACCGATGACAGGCCGAACTGATGGTCGTTGGCCATGGCCAGGGCTTCGTCGATATCGCGGTACTTGAGCACCGGCAGTACTGGGCCGAAGATTTCTTCCTGAATGATCTCCATGTCCTGGCGGCAACCGCTGAGCAGGGTTGGCGGGTAGAAATGACCGTTGCCTTCGGGCAACACGCCACCGGTTTCCAGTACCGCACCGTCGGCGATGGCGCGCTCAACCATGGCGTGAATATTCTTTTGGGAACTGGCATTGACCAGTGGCCCCATCCTGCTTGCGTCCGTGGCGCGATCACCGAACTCAACCGCACTGATCCTGGCCTTGAGCAAGGCCAGGAAGCGCTCATACACGCTTTCCTGCACGTACACCCGCTCCACCGCCGTGCACACCTGGCCGCAGTGGGTGGTCTTGGAGGCGACGATATCGCTGGCAGCTTTTTCCAGGTCGGCGTCGGCCTCGATGATGGCCGGGGTCTTTCCGCCCAGTTCCAGGGACGGTTTGGCAATATTGGCTTTGCAGTAATCGAGGACGATACGCCCGGCGTTGACACTGCCGGTCAGGGTGATCAGGCCAACCGCCTTGTGGGTGCAGACACTGGCAGCGGTGTCGTGGTCCATGGCCAGGATATTGATCACTCCGGCTGGCATCCCGGCCCGCACCACGGCCCGGGCGATGGCGAACGCCGACAACGGCGTGTTGTTGCTGGGGCGCACCACCACGGTGTTGCCGGCAATCAGCGCCGGGGCGATCTTGCGCAGCAGGGTGTAGACCGGGTAGTTGAACGGAATCAGGCAGGCCACCACGCCAATCGCCTCGCGCTGCAGGAACAGGTTCTCGTCCGGGCTGTCGCTGGGAATAATCTCGCCTTCGATGCGCCGCGCCCATTCAGCGTGATAGCGAGTGATCTGCGCGGCGTAGCGGGCTTCATTGCTGGCCTCTTCGAGGCTTTTGCCGGACTCGCCGGCCAAAGCAGCACCAATGGTTTCGGCGTCAGCCTCCAAGGCGTTGGCCAGAGCCCGCAGGTGTTCGGCACGTTGGATACTCGTGAGTTTGCCCCAGGCTTTCTGTGCGACGCCAGCGGCGTCAACAGCTGCGACTGCTTCGTCCGGAGTGGCGGCCGAGACCTGGCCGACCAAGGCTTCAGTGGCCGGGTTATAGACCGCGATCAACGCGTTGCTGGCAGGTTCGACAAAATGACCGTTGAAAAAATTGCGCTCGATTTGCATGTGCTTCGCCCATCGTTGTTTTTATCCGAGTGGCCAGCAGTCTTGTCATCGGGCCACCCTTGAACAAACGATTTATTGAGCAGGCAAACATTCGAAAAACGCAGGTTAGTTCTTCACACCGGGGTAGAGGGTTCCAACTGCCGATGCGCCAACCAGATTTCTTCTTGCAACCATTGGCTGAACACTTGCAACTGCGGCATCAGCGTCTGTTCCGGACGGGTGACCAACCAGTAGGACTGATGCCCTTCCACATGCACATTGAGCACTTGGGTCAATTGTCCGCAGGCCAACTCCGAGGCGACCATGTGCCAGTCCGCGATGGTGGTGCCCAGGCCATCGATGGCCCCGCGGATCGCCAGGTCCAGCAGGTCGAATTCGTAACCACCCTGGGTGTCGACGCCGCTGATACGCGCGGCGTCCAGCCAGTGCTTCCAGGTCAGGTAGCGCTGATCTTCCTTGGCCAAGACATGCAGCAAGGTCATGCGATTGAGATCAATACCCTGCTCGTTGCCCCATTCCCGGGCATACAGGCTTGGCGCACAGACGGCGATATGCCGCTCCTGAATCAGCAGGGAACTGTCCAGGCCATCCCATTCGCCATCACCAAAGCGAATCGCACAATCGAGGGTACTGGTCTGTGCCAGGCTGTCCTGCAAGCGCGTGGTAATGCTCAGTTCCAGCTCCGGATGCCGCTCACGCAGGCGCCCCAGGCGCGGCATCAGCCAGCGGTTGGTGAAGGTCGGCGGCGCGTTGATATGTAAACGATTGGAGTGGGTTTTCTGCTGGATGCTGCGCACCGTCAGTTCGATCTTGTCGAAGGACTGGTGCAACGCCCGCAACAGCACCCGGCCGGCGCTGGTCAATTCAAGGTGATGATGACGGCGCTCCAGCAGGTGCTCACCCAGTTGCTCTTCCAACTGGCGAACCTGGCGGCTGACCGCGCTCTGGGTGACGTTCAGCAATTCGGCAGCGCGGGTGAAGCTACCGGTGCTGCCCGCCACTTCGAAAGCTTTGAGCGCGTTTAGACCAGGCATTTTACGTTTCATGAAAAACACTCGGAAGCGGCTGACGGGGGATCAAGCATCCCACGAATACTAGGAATATTCCTACACCCATTGCGCAGTAACATGCATTTGGCGAAGGTTCTCGCGCAATTTTTATCGTTTGTCGATCCCACGCCAAATGACAAAACTGCAGGCATCTCTAATAAAAATAAATGAGACCTGCCCCATGCCCTTCCCTGCTTCCCTGCGCCTGAAAACTTCCTGCGCCACTCTGCTCTGCACCTTGGCAGCGCCGGCCATGGCCATCCAGGTGACCGATAACCTCGACCTGGGCGGCGCCATTCGTGCCCGCTGGGACGTCGACCCGGATCGCGATATCCAGAAGTTCGGTCTCGACACTGTCTTCCTCAACGCCAAGTACAACTCCGACACCTGGATCGGCGCCGCACAGTACCGCTTCTATGGGCGCTCCTACCCCTACCAGTACACCAGGAACTACGGTGATATCCGCTTCGCCCAACAGGCTTGGGTTGGCTACAAGTTCAACCTCGAGCGGCAAGTCCAGGTGGGCCTGAACCAGATACCGTTCGGTTTGCAGCCGCTGTTCGGCAGCACCTTCTACGAAACCCTGGGCAACGTCATCGGCCTGGAAGACGTACAGCAGGTCGGTGCCAAGTACATCCAGCAAATCGGCGACTGGAATATCCAGGGCGGCTATTACCTGCGCCCGGCGTGGCAAGGCAAAGGCACCAGCAACGGGGTGACCTACTCCAGCGTGGTGTCCGAGGCCGACAACTTTGTGATGGACGGCAGCAACAACCAGGAACGCCACACACTGGTACTGCGAGTGGCCAAGGCGCTGGCGTTGGGGGCCTGGAAATCCGAAGTGGGAATCTCGGGCCTGACGTCCACCCTTGAGAATCAGGACACTGACAAAGAGGGCCGTCGCAACGCGATAGCCGTGCACTACGCCGGCAAGAACGGCCCCTGGGGCGTGCAGTTACAGGCGGCGCGCCAACAGATGTCGCCACGTAACCCCGGAACGTCCGAAGTCGTGACCCTGGGTGGCTACGACGGTACCTACAACGTTGCCAGCCGCGGCAACCTGTACGTGGCGGACTTGAGCTATGACGTCGATGGCAAGTACCTGTTCGATCAGGTCAGTGGCGTGAAGCTGTATGCCAACTACAGCGCCTTCGACAAATCCGCCGATGACTTCAAGACCTCGCAGCGGCTGATCCTTGGCTCCTCGTTCTCGCTCAGCAAGTTGTGGATTGCCACCGAATGGCTGATTGGCAAAAACGATCCGTATATCGGCGGCAGCAGTTATGCCCAGAGCCTGGGGGCTGGCGGCAGCAACCAGTGGGAGAATCAGTTGTATATGAACATTGGGTATTACTTCTGAGCCGAGCATCGACCTGCCCGCAAGAACTGTCGAGCCCAGCGAGGCACGACAACTGATATGGGCCAGGGGATGCAACCTTAGAGCAGCCAGCGAAACAAATAGAACAACGCCATGCTCAACAGCACGGTGATCAACACGCTACGGGTCCAGAACATCAGGCCAACCGCACACATTCCAGCCAGCAGATAAGGGTTGCCCAGGCTCATATTGAGCCTGTGGTCAGCCATGAAAATGATCGGGCCACAGATCGCAGTCAACATGCCCGGCACTGCAAACTCCAGGAACTCCCGAGCACCACGGTTCAGGCGCACCGGCAAGCGCGGTTCAAGGAACACATAGCGGTTGAAAAAAACGATCAGGCCCATCGCAACAATCATCACAAACATCATCGCTGCCCCACTCCCAGTCGCTTGCAGGCATAGCCCGCGCTCATCCCCAGCACACCGGATACCACCACTGCCGACTCCCAGTGCCAGTAACTCAGCAGTACCGAGAAGAACAACGATACAGCGACACACACTACCGTCGGTACGTCCCGCACCACCGGTGTGATCAAGGCAATAAAGGTGGCGGCGATGGAGAACTCCAGGCCCAACTGGTCCAGGCCGGGAATGCTTTTACCCAGCACAATGCCGGCGAAGGTGAACAGGTTCCAGACCAGATAAAAGGTCAGGCCGACACCCAGGGCGTACCAACGGTTGAACGTCTGGCGATCATAATGGTTGACCAGGGCAAAGAACTCGTCAGTCAACAAAAAGCCCAGGCTCATGCGCCACCTGGGCTTGAGCGGCGACAACGTCGGGCGCATGTGCATGCCATAGAGCAGGTGTTGGGAGGTCAGCAGTAAAGTGGTCAACAGGATTGAGATCAGGCTGGCGCCGCTCTTGACCATGCCGATGGCTACCAATTGCGCGGCGCCGGCAAACACAATGGCCGAGAGCCCCTGGCTTTCCAGCGGAGTGAATTGGGCGTCGATTGCCGTCGAGCCCGCCAGCAGGCCCCAGGGTGCGCAGGCCAGGGACAGAGGAATGATCGCGATTGCGCCACGGGTAAACGCGTGGTGAGGCAAGGCAGTAGGCATACACAATGGACTCATCGCAGGACAGTCGATAAGCATGCCAGCACTGTTACATGTTGTCTTGAATGATCGTGCGGGGCTATCAGGCCAGCTTGACCGATACCCGCTCCACCGCGTCCCGGGCTTCGCGCAATTCGTGAGCGTCCTGGTTGAGACGGTGAATGGTATTGAGCAGCCGCTGGCGCAGCACTTCGTCGCTGAGCTTTTCCACAGCGCGCATCAGGTCAAAGGCCGCGGTTTCGTTATTTTCCGCGACGGCATCAAGGGTCTTGCGCAGGTTTCGAGTAGCACGGGGCACGCGTTTTCTTCCTTCATCACTAATGGGCAGGCACTTTAGGACATTAATGTTTCATTTTAATTTCAACCACTTGTCATCCACTCCCAGGTGTTTGACCTGGGTCAATTGAAACCGGATTTGATCAAGACATATGGATATGCGTATATTCGTATTAACGAATATACAGGCGCCCCGCCATGTCAGATTTTTTCTCCCCTCCCGATATTTTCAAATGCCTGGCCGATGCCACCCGCACACGATTGGCCTTGCTGATCCTGCGCGAAGGCGAACTGTGCGTCTGCGAGTTGATTCACGCCCTGGACGATAGCCAGCCGAAAATCTCCCGCCATCTCGCACAATTGCGCAGTGGCGGGTTGCTGCTGGATCGTCGCCAAGGCCAGTGGATCTACTACCGCCTCAATCCAGCATTGCCACAGTGGGTGAACACGGTGCTGGAAACCACCCTGCAGGCCAACCAGTCCTGGCTGCAAGCCGACGCACAGCGCCTGGATGCAATGGGCGACAGGCCACAACGGGCCAGCACCTGCTGCTGACTCATCGAGGAGTATCTTCATGCTTGTCGCCATTGCCATCTTCATATTCACCATCGTCCTGGTCATCTGGCAGCCCAAGGGCTTGGGGGTCGGCTGGAGCGCCACCGCCGGCGCGATCCTCGCACTGGCCTTCGGAGCCATCAGCCTGACTGACATTCCCGTGGTATGGCACATCATCTGGAACGCCACCGGGACCTTCGTCGCCCTGATCATCATCAGCCTATTGCTCGACGAAGCCGGCTTTTTCGCCTGGGCCGCCTTGCATGTCGCGCGCTGGGGTCGAGGCCGTGGCAGACGCCTGTTTGCCTATATGGTGTTGCTGGGCGCACTGGTGTCGGCGCTGTTTGCCAACGACGGGGCGGCGCTGATCCTCACGCCGATTGTCATATCGATGTTGCTGGCCTTGCGTTTTTCGCCAGCGGCGACCCTGGCCTTTGTCATGGGTGCAGGCTTTATTGCCGACACCGCCAGCCTGCCACTGGTGGTCTCCAACCTGGTGAACATCGTCTCGGCTGACTACTTCAAGATCGGCTTCAACGAATATGCAGCGGTAATGGTGCCGGTGAACCTGGTCAGTGTGACCGCGACCCTGGCGGTATTGTCATGGTTCTTCCGTCGCGACATCCCCCCTGTCTATGACCCGGCAGACCTCGCCGACCCGGCCAGCGCCATCCATGACCGCGCCACGTTTCGCGCCGGCTGGTGGGTGCTGGGCATCTTGTTGATGGGCTGTTTCGCACTCGAGCCCCTGGGCATCCCCATCAGCGCCATCGCCGCGGTGTGTGCCCTGCTTCTACTGGTCATCGCCGCCAAGGGCCACAAGATCTCCACCCGCAAGGTGCTGAAAGATGCGCCTTGGCAGATCGTGATTTTCTCCCTGGGTATGTATCTGGTGGTCTACGGCCTGCGCAATGCCGGGCTGACCACCTACCTGGCTACCTGGCTCGATGGTTTTGCCGAATACGGTATTTGGGGTGCGGCGCTGGGTACTGGCGTGCTGACGGCGTTGCTGTCGTCGGCAATGAACAACATGCCAACGGTACTGATCGGTGCACTGTCCATCGAATCCAGCCATGCCGTGGGCGTGGTCAAGGACGCCATGATCTACGCCAATGTGATCGGCAGCGACCTGGGCCCGAAAATCACCCCTATCGGCAGTCTCGCCACCTTGCTGTGGCTGCATATCCTGGCGCGCAAAGGCATCACCATCACTTGGGGTTACTACTTCAAGGTCGGTATTGTCCTGACCTTGCCCGTGCTGTTGATCACCCTCGCCGCCCTTGCGCTACGTCTGAGTATTTAAAAGGAAGCCCTTTATGAAAGTCCTGTTCATGTGCACCGCCAACAGTTGCCGCAGCATCCTGTCCGAAGCCTTGTTCAACCATCTGGCCCCGGCAGGATTCCATGCCATCAGTTCCGGCAGCTTCCCCAAGGGCCAGGTCTTGCCGCGCAGCCTGAGCACCTTGGAGGCGGCCGGGATCAGCACCGAAGGCCTGTACAGCAAAGGCAACGAGGCCTTTGCAGACAGCCCGCCCGATATCGTGATCACCGTTTGCGACAAGGCCGCAGGCGAAGCGTGTCCGGTGTATTTCGGCCCGGCACTCAAGGCCCATTGGGGGTTGGAAGACCCCTCGGACATCAAAGATGATGAGGCGCACGTGGAGGCGGCCTTCCAGGCCACGCTGGAGATCATCGAAACCCGATGCCGAGCGTTTTTCGAACTGCCTTTCGCCACCCTCGGCCACGCTGAACTCAAGGCCGAACTCGACCGCATCGCCGCGCTGTAACCGGAGAACCCAATGACCACCCTGCCCAATCTCGACCCCACGCTGTCATCCCCCCTGCATAACGGCCTGGAACAAGCGCCACGTATCCTGCTGCTCTATGGTTCCACTCGCCCACGCTCCTTCAGTCGTTTGTTGGTGGAGGAAGCCGCGCGCCTGCTGCAGCACCTGGGTGCCGATACACGGATCTTCGACCCCTCAGGCCTGCCCCTTCCAGACGATGCCCCTGGCGATCACCCCAAGGTCCAGGAACTGCTGGAACTGATGCAATGGTCCGAAGGCCAGGTCTGGTGTTCGCCTGAGCGCCACGGCTCGATGTCAGCAGTGTTCAAGGCGCAGATCGACTGGGTGCCCCTGGCCCTCGGCGCTGTTCGCCCAACCCAGGGCAAGACCCTGGCGGTGATGCAAGTCAGCGGTGGTTCACAGTCGTTCAATACGGTCAACCAATTGCGGGTACTGGGGCGCTGGATGCGCATGTTCACCATCCCCAACCAATCGTCGGTACCCAAGGCTTTCATGGAGTTCGATGATCAGGACCGGATGAAACCTTCGGCGTTGTATGACCGAGTAGTCGATGTCATGGAAGAACTGGTGAGGTTCACCCTGCTATTGCGTGATCATCCCGAGTTGGTCGACCGTTACTCGGAACGCAAGGAGAACGCCGAGGAGTTGTCAAGGCGGGTTAACCAACGGTCGATTTGAGCGCCTACCCGAAGTACGCAGCACACCCGCCAGCGGCAACTTGGCAGCGCCATCAGTTATGGCACCTACGGGTTAGTGTTGATATATCCATCGACTGGAATCTTATGTATATGTTTTACAACTTCCCTGTGTCGCTACCTGAACAAACTCTGAACCAGTGACACTTTAATTCTTTAATCGTTGACAATACGTAACCGCCTGAGTAAATTTCCCGGGCCTGCAACTCAGGCCTTTTTAAACCTCACAAAAGAAGCCAATGGACACAGTATCTAGTCGCTGCCCGATCACCGTGAATGCGGCGCATCGGGCGCAAAACCCAGAAAATGACGGGACTCGCCTTCCAGGTCGGGTAAGCTGCGCTAGAGCTTGATGCTCCACGTAACTGCCTCACCGGTCGCCAGTCCGGTCCCGAGGTGTGTTATGAATTTCCAACTTACTGCTTTTCCTACTGTGGTGTTGCCAGATCTACGCACGCGGGGTTCAGCCCTGCGTGCCAAGCTGAGCCGCGAGCCCGTAGGCTTTTCGCCCACCCGCGCCACCTTTGTCAGTCCTTCCCTGCGCGTGAGCCCGGCTCCCGTGGCCCATTGGCGTATCTGCCCAACAACTGGCCAACGGCTGCAACAGTGTGATCATGCCGACCCTCAAGACCCTCAGAGTCGAAACGCCTCCAGCCTGTTCGCCGGTTGGAAGCGTTGAGCAGTCACCGCCAGGCGCCCTCTTCGAGCGCCTGAGCAAGACTGTTTTCTTATTATTCGCCAATTGATTTGCTGGAGTTCTCTATGGACGAAGCCAGTAGTAGCCCGCTGCGCGCTAGTTAACTAATGCACTTCTAGCGGGCTTGTAGAAAGTTATCCAATACTTTATTTAAACCGATCGCCAAGTCAGCGACTCGGCATGCTTTCGCGCGCCTGTCTCCAGGTAAGTCCGGGTATGTCTTGTCGAAAAATTGGCGACAGGAGCACCTACAATGAGCGCAGTAAAAACCACGCAATTGCCAAACAAAAACGGCACAAGCGCCGACATCAAACTGTCGATGCGTGCTGCCCGCGAGGCCCGGAACGGCCTCTCGGCTACCCTGGCCAACGTTCGGGCAACCAAGGATGGCCTGACTGAACTGGACGCTTCGGCTCGCCTGCAACGCGAAGGCTATAACGAGGTGGCCCATGACAAGCCGCCTCATGCTTTCGTGCAGTTTCTCCAGGCCCTGAACAACCCGTTCATCTATGTTCTGCTGACCTTGGCGGGCATCAGCTTCATCACCGATTACTGGCTACCGCTGCAAGCGGGTGAAGAAGCCGACCTGACCAAGGTCATCATTATCATGACCATGGTCATGCTCAGCAGCCTGCTGCGTTTCTGGCAGGAGCACCGCTCGGCCAAATCAGCCGAAGCCTTGAAAGCCATGGTTCGCACCACTGCGACCGTGCTGCGTCGCGAACAAGTCGGCGCCAGGCCCACTCTGCGGGAAGTACCGATGCGCGACCTGGTGGCGGGCGACATTGTGCAGTTGTCGGCCGGCGACATGATACCGGCGGACATCCGGCTGATTGAATCCCGTGACCTGTTTATCAGCCAGGCCGTGCTAACTGGCGAAGCCTTGCCGGTGGAAAAGTACGACACCCTGGGGGATGTCACGCAGAAGTCCGCCACCTCCGAGGCGGCGGACCAGGGCAACCTGCTGGACCTGCCCAACATCTGCTTCATGGGCACCAACGTAGTCAGTGGCCGGGCGCAGGCGGTGGTGGTCGCCACGGGTCCGCGCACCTATTTCGGCTCGCTGGCCAAAGCCATTGTCGGCTCCCGGGTGCAGACCGCCTTTGACCGAGGGGTGAACAGTGTCAGTTGGCTGTTGATTCGCTTCATGTTGGTGATGGTGCCCATCGTGTTCTTCCTCAATGGCTTCTCCAAGGGCGACTGGGGCGATGCGTTCCTGTTTGCCCTGGCGGTGGCCGTCGGCCTTACCCCGGAAATGCTGCCAATGATCGTCAGCGCTAACCTGGCCAAGGGCGCAACTGCCATGGCCCGGCGTAAGGTGGTGGTCAAGCGCTTGAATGCGATTCAGAACTTCGGCTCGATGGATGTGCTGTGCACCGACAAGACCGGCACCCTGACCCAGGACAAAATCATTCTGGAGCATCACGTCAACGCCTTCGGCCAGCGTGATGATGCGGTGCTGTCGCTGGCCTGGCTCAACAGCCATCACCAAAGCGGCATGCGTAACCTGATGGACCAAGCGGTGGTGCAGTTTTCGCAACTGAACCCGGAGTTCCAGGTGCCCTTTGCCTACAGCAAGGTCGACGAACTGCCCTTCGACTTCGTGCGTCGACGCCTGTCGATTGTGGTCAAGGACAGTCACGGTGATCATCTGCTGGTGTGCAAGGGCGCCGTGGAGGAAATGTTGAGCATTGCCACCCATGTGATGGAAGGCAATACCGCTGTCGTGCTGGATGAACATCGCCGCGAAGCATTGCAAGCCCTCGCTGGCGATTACAACGAGGACGGTTTTCGGGTGTTGGTGGTCGCGACCCGCACCATTCCCAAATCCCTGGCCCTCAACCAGTACACCAGCGCCGATGAACGCAACCTGGTGATCCATGGCTTCCTGACCTTCCTTGATCCGCCGAAGGAAACTGCCGGCCCGGCGATTGCCGCCCTGCAAGGTATCGGTGTCGCAGTCAAAGTCCTCACCGGCGACAACGCCGTGGTCACCAGCAAGATCTGCCGTCAGGTCGGACTGGATCCAGGCGTGCCGCTGCAGGGGGTAGAAATCGAAGCCATGGACGACGCCACCCTGAAGCTACGGGTCGAGGAGCGCACAATTTTCACCAAGCTGACGCCGCTGCAGAAATCCCGGGTGCTCAAGGCCTTGCAGTCCAACGGCCACACCGTGGGTTTTCTCGGTGATGGCATCAACGATGCGCCAGCCCTGCGGGATGCCGACGTCGGTATTTCGGTGGACAGTGGCACCGATATCGCCAAGGAATCGGCCGATATCATCCTCCTTGAAAAGAGCCTGATGGTGCTGGAAGAAGGTGTGCTCAAGGGCCGCGAAACCTTCGGCAATATCATGAAGTACCTGAACATGACCGCCAGTTCCAACTTCGGCAACGTGTTCTCGGTGCTGGTGGCCAGTGCGTTTATTCCGTTCCTGCCGATGCTGGCGATCCATCTGCTGCTGCAAAACCTGATGTACGACATCTCCCAGCTGGCCTTGCCGTGGGACAAGATGGACAAGGAATACCTGGCCAAGCCGCGCAAGTGGGATGCAAAAAACATCGGCCGTTTCATGATCTGGATCGGGCCCACCTCATCGATCTTCGAC
Organism: Pseudomonas karstica; assembly: GCF_009707515.1. Taxonomy (GTDB): domain Bacteria; phylum Pseudomonadota; class Gammaproteobacteria; order Pseudomonadales; family Pseudomonadaceae; genus Aquipseudomonas; species Aquipseudomonas karstica. The sequence goes on from NZ_WLYI01000049.1 coordinate 30,129, forward strand.
ATCACCACCTTCGCCTTGATGTGGTACGTGTTCAGCGCCAACAGCGTAGAAATGCAGACCCTGTTCCAATCTGGCTGGTTTATCGAAGGGCTGCTGTCGCAAACCCTGGTGGTGCACATGCTGCGGACCCGCAAGATCCCGTTCTTCCAGAGCACTGCTGCCTGGCCGGTGATCATGATGACCTGCATCGTGATTGTGCTGGGGATCTACGTGCCGTTCTCGCCCCTGGGCACCCTGGTGGGCCTGGAGCCGCTGCCGCTGGCGTACTTCCCATGGCTGGTGGGAACCTTGCTCGCCTATTGCTGCGTGGCCCAACTGATGAAGACGATCTACATCCGCCGCTTCAAGCAGTGGTACTGAGCTGCCATTGACCAATGGGTGAGCGGGACGGCGCCAACGGCTGTTGATCGACGGTCACAAACAATGGAGTCAACAAGCGAAGTAAGACCCGTGGGGAGTTTATAGTCGAGGGGTTCCCCTCAACTATAAACTCCCCACCTTTGATTCGCTTAACTGGCCTGCATCAGGGCGCGCTCACTCACCACTGCTGCCTCTGCCAAAAGACGGAGTCAAGCCTGACCCTTGGCCTGCTGTTCCAGGTGTGCCTGCAGTTCAGATGCGATCTGAAGCTGGGCCGCCAACTCATCCAGGTAGCCACGTTCAGTCGGCTGCTGATCATTCACCAGCATCACGCTGGCCAGGTAAATCTCGGCGGCAATGGCCGGGTCCCGGGCGTACTCGGCGAAATCCGCGGCATTGAGTGGCCGGGCGACTTCTGCGTCGAGCCAGTCTTTGAGTTGCGGTTCATCGGTATGACGAGCCAGTTCGGCCGAAATCATCTGCTGCTCCTGATCATCAATCTTGCCATCGGCCTTGGCCGCGGCGATCAGTGCTCGCAGGATCGCATGACTATGTTCGTCGACCTGGGCCCCAGACAACTGGTCAACGGTTTGCAGCGCCTGTTGCGGGGCGGACGCTTGTTGGCTCTGCCACGCCTGGTAGGCCTGGAATGCCATCATCCCCAGGGAGGCCAGGGCCGCGTAGCTGGTGCCACC
>NZ_WLYI01000004.1 GCF_009707515.1 Pseudomonas karstica
TCCTGCGGCCCTTATCGCAGCCTCGTGCTTCGGCTACAGGGTTATGGCAGGTTGTTCCAGCGGGCGAGCAGCTCGGGCAATTCGGTCAGGCTGTGAATCTCGGCATCCGGCAGCTGTTCAGCCTCCCAAACCTTGCCCGCCGGGTTGAACCACACCGCCCGAAGCCCCGCCTGCTGGGCTCCGGTGATGTCATCTCCTGGGTGATCGCCAATATGCACGGCCGCGCTGGCGTCCACTCCACCGCGTTGCAGCGCTTCCTGGAATAATCGCGCATCCGGCTTGGCGATGCCGATATCTTCGGCGCGAAGGGCGAACTTGAAGTAATCCGCCAGGCCAACGCGCTGCACGTCGGCATTGCCGTTGGTGATGACACCCAGCATGTAGTGATGCCCCAGGGCTTTCAGCATCGGCTCTGCCTCGGGAAATACGGTGAGCTGGTGCCGAGCGTGAATGAATGCTTCAAAGCACACGTCCGCCATTTCCGTGGCCCGGGGTTGTACGTACCCGGCCTCTTCGAAGGCATGCAGCAGCACCCGGTGGCGCAACAGGCTAATGCGGTACTTGAGCTCGGGATAGCGTTGCAAAACCTGTTGGCGAAGAGTAGCGAAGTGCTCCAGCGGCAGCTCACCCACCAACGGCGCGTGGGTAGCCAGCCATTGGCGCATTGACGCTTCGGCACTGACGATGACAGGCACGTTATCCCAAAGCGTATCGTCCAGGTCGAAAGTGATCAGCTTGATGCTCATGAGTCGCCGCCTTTGATGCGTTTGGCCCGTGGATGGGCGCTGTCATATACCGTCGCCAAGTGCTGGAAGTCCAGGTGGGTATAGATCTGCGTGGTCTTGATGTCGGAGTGGCCGAGCAACTCCTGCACCGCTCGCAAGTCTTGGGAGGACTCCAGCAAGTGGCTGGCAAAGGAGTGTCTGAGCATGTGCGGATGCAGGTTTTGCCCCAGTTCGCGCGCGCCGGCGGCCTTGACCCGCAGCTGAATGGCGCGTGGCCCCAATCGCCGGCCCTGTTGGCTGACAAACACCGCATCATCGGCCGGATTGCTCAGGGCCCGTAGTGGCAACCACACCAGCAAGGCTTCCCGGGCTTTTTTGCCGACCGGCAATACGCGGGTCTTGCTGCCTTTGCCGAGCACTTGCACCAAGCCATCCGCCAGGTCCAGTTGATCCAGATTCAGACTGGTCAGTTCCGACAGGCGCAGCCCCGAGGAATAAAACAGTTCGAGGATCGCCTGGTCGCGATGGGCGAGGAAATCGTCCTCTACCGCCCCCTCAAGCAATTGCAGGGCGCGGTCGGTATCGAGGGTCTTGGGCAGGCGCCGTTCGCCCTTGGGCGGGGCCAGGCCGTTGGCTGGGTCGTGGTCGCACAGGCCTTCGCGGTTCAGGTAGTGATAGAGGCCGCGCACCGCCGACAGCAGGCGCGCCAGGCTGCGGGACGATTGGCCTTGCTGGTGCAGGCGGGCGATCAGGCTGCGCAGGCCCTGAATGTCCAGGGCTTTCCAACTGCTGATCTGTTGTTTCTCGCAAAACCCCAGGACCTTGTTCAGGTCCCGTCGATAGGCGTCCAGGGTATGAACAGACACCTGGCGCTCGCTGCGCAGGTGAGCGCAGTAGGCGTCCAGTTGTCGCTCCATGGTTAACGCACCGCGCGCAGAGCGGTGGTGAAGCGTGGCAGGACACGGCCCAGCACTTCAGCGATGTAGCTCAAAAACAGCGTACCCACCGAACTCTTGTAGTGCTGCGGGTCACGGCTGGCGATGGCGAGGACGCCGTGCAGACCTTGGTGGCTGAGGGCGACCACGGCGGTGGAGCCGATCTGCTTGCGCTGTTCTTCGCCAAACAGAAAGTCCAGTTCATGCTCGCGCAAGGTGCCGCTGATGGTCTTGCCTTCGGACAGCAGGCCGCCAATGGCAGTTTGCGCGTCGTTGTCGCTGACCCAGCGGCCTACCGGCATCGGTTTATCACTGAACAGAATCAGGCTGACAAAAGGCACCTGGAAGTCCTGGCGCAGGCTGTCTTCGACGGCAATCACCGCGTCTTCCAGGGTGGTGGCGTCCATCAGGCTGAGGACCAGGCGACGGGTCTTGTCGAACAGGCGATCGTTGTCGCGAGCGACGTCCATCAGCTGCGAGAGCCGGTGGCGCATCTCGATATTGCGCTCACGCAGGATTTTCATCTGCCGCTCCACCAGGGACACGGTGTCACCGCGCTGATGGGGGATGCGCAAGGCCGGCAGCAGTTCTTCATGTTCGACGAAGAAGTCCGGATTAGCTTCCAGGTAAGCGGCGACGGCCGCCGCCTCCAGGTTTTCGCAAGGAGAATCGTCGGGCTTTGGAGCAGGTACCTGAGGCTTATCGGTCATTGGGTTGGCTCTCTCATAGACGGACCTGTCCTTCGTATACACGCATGGCCGGCCCGGTCATCATCACCGGTTGGCCTGGGCCTGCCCACTCGATGGACAGGCGTCCGCCGGGCAGGTCGATCAATAGCGGCGAATCCATCCACCCCTGGCTGATCGCGGCCACGGCAGCGGCGCAAGCGCCCGTGCCGCACGCCTGGGTTTCCCCGGCACCACGTTCCCATACGCGCAACTGCGCGCGGGAACGGTCGATGACCTGCAGGAACCCGACGTTGACCCGTGCCGGAAAGCGCGGGTGGTGTTCGATCTTCGGCCCCAGTTCACGGACCGGTGCGTTGTTGATGTCATTGACTCGCAGCACCGCATGGGGGTTGCCCATGGACAGGGCCGCCAGTTCGACGGTCTGGTCGTCCACGACCACCGGGTAACTCAGCGCCTGTTCGTCAGCCTGGAACGGGATATCTGCGGGGGCCAGTCGAGGCGCGCCCATATTGACGCTGATCTGGCCGTCGCTGCGGATATCCAGCTCAATGATGCCGCTCTTGGTCTCGACGCGAATCTGCCGCTTGGCGGTCAGGCGCTTGTCCAGGACAAAGCGGGCGAAGCAGCGGGCACCGTTGCCGCATTGCTCCACTTCAGAGCCGTCGGAGTTGAAGATCCGGTAACGGAAATCCACGTCCGGGTTGCTCGGTGCTTCCACCAGCAGCAGTTGGTCGAAGCCAATGCCGGTGTGGCGGTCGCCCCATTGTTTGGCATGCTTGGGCAGGATGTGCGCGTGCTGGCTGACCAGGTCGAGGACCATGAAGTCATTGCCCAGGCCGTGCATCTTGGTAAAACGCAGCAGCATGACCTTACTCCGGCAGCAGGCTTTCGCCAGCAAACAACTCGGCTACCGTCTCGCGGCGACGCACTTCAAATGCTTGATCACCGTCCACCAACACCTCGGCGGTACGCCCGCGGGTGTTGTAGTTGGAACTCATGACAAACCCATAGGCACCCGCCGAATGCACCGCCAGCAGGTCGCCTTCTTCCAGGGCCAATTGACGCTCCTTGGCCAGGAAGTCGCCGGTCTCGCAGATCGGGCCGACGATGTCGTAGTTGCGGCCAGCACCCTCGCGCGGGCGCACGGCGGTGACATTCATCCAGGCCTGGTACAACGCCGGGCGAATCAGATCATTCATCGCCGCGTCGACGATGGCGAAATCCTTGTGCTCGGTATGCTTGAGGTACTCGACCTGGGTCAGCAGCACGCCGGCGTTGGCGACGATATAGCGGCCCGGCTCGAACAGCAGCGCCAGGTCACGGCCTTCAATGCGCTCGCGCACCGCCTTGATGTAGTCAGCCACCAGTGGCGGCTCCTCATCGCGATAACGCACGCCGACACCCCCACCGAGGTCGATGTGATGCAGATAGATGCCGCACTCTGCGAGGCGGTCGATCAACCCCAGCAGGCGATCGAGGGCATCCAGGAACGGTGGCAGGCTGGTCAGTTGCGAGCCGATATGGCAGTCGACACCCAAGACTTCCAGGTTTGGCAGTTGGGCGGCGCGAATGTAGACGTCTTCGGCATCAGCGATGGCGATGCCGAACTTGTTCTCTTTGAGGCCGGTGGAGATGTATGGGTGAGTGCCCGCATCGACATCCGGGTTGACTCGCAGGGAGATCGGCGCGCGAACGCCCAGTTCGGCGGCCACTACTTGCAGGCGCTCCAGCTCGTCGGTGGACTCGACGTTGAAGCAATGTACGCCGACTTCCAGGGCGCGACGCATGTCTTCACGGCTTTTGCCGACGCCGGAGAACACGATCTTGTCCGCCTTGCCGCCAGCGGCCAGCACACGCTCCAGTTCGCCTCGGGACACGATGTCGAAACCGGCGCCAAGACGCGCCAGGACATTGAGCACGCCCAGGTTGGAGTTGGCCTTGACTGCGTAGCACACCAGGTGTGGCGTGCCGTCCAGTGCATCGGCATAAGCACGGTATTGCGCTTCGATGTGGGCTCGGGAGTACACATAGGTTGGGGTGCCAAAGCGCTCGGCAATCGCGGACAGCGCGACACCTTCCGCGAACAGCTCGCCGTCCCGGTAGTTAAAAGCGTCCATGGGTTTCCCTTAGAAAGTGTCGTGCTTGTGCGCTTTTTGCGACGATTGCGCCTGTTCATTCGGGTCTTTGCTGTCATCGGGCAGGTACAGCGGGCCTTTTTGACCACAGGCACTAACGAGACAAGCGACCGCGACGAGCGCAGCAAGGGAAGAGATCAGGCGCTTCATGGCGAAATCCTTGAATAAGCATTAATTGCGTCCGAGTATACCGACCACCCGCCAGCTTGCCTATGCGCCGGGGAACCCGTCCGGCGGGGCTTTGCCGAGTTTGTCGTGAAGTGGCCTACGTAAATCAGGGATATTTCATGCGGCTGCTGGTGATGAAATCGGTATCCTTTGCAATCATCATGACACGTCCGTATGGTGCGGCGCTTGAACGTGATCAGACACTTTTCGAGGTTCCCACAATGAGTTTGACCGAAGCCCGTTTTCACGATTTGGTGGATGCGACCCAGCAAGCGCTGGAAGATATCTTCGATGACAGTGGCCTGGATCTGGACCAGGAAAACTCGGCCGGTGTGCTGACTGTCAAGTTCGACAATGGCAGTCAGTTGATCTTCAGCCGTCAGGAGCCGTTGCGACAGCTCTGGCTGGCAGCGCGTTCCGGTGGTTTTCACTTCGACTACAGCGACGAAAGCGGTCAGTGGATGTGCGACAAGACCGAAGAGCAGTTGGGTGAAATGCTGGAACGCATCACCTTGGAACAGGCCGGCGTCGAGCTGGACTTCGACGAGATCTGATCGTGACAGAGCCCGTTTGCGTACGCCCGCCCAAGCCGTTATTCAGCAATGTCAGCTCGGCGGTGCCGTCACCTTGTATCAGTTTATGTCGGCTGGATGAGCAGAAAGTCTGTCTCGGCTGCTTCCGTCACGTGGAAGACATCCGTGAATGGCGTTCTGCCGACGACGCCCGGCGCCGGGTGATCTGCGCCGAGGCCGAGCAGCGCAGGGCCAACGCCTGAGCCCATCTTGTTTATTTGTGACGCTGTGTTAGTGTCCGGGTACACCTCAACCCATCGAGGTCCGTGAGAACCCCGCCTTTTCCTGGCGGGGTTTTGCTTTTTTTGTGCAGAAAAAAGGAGTCTGCCTGAATCATGACCGCACCTTCCATCATCCTCACCCGTCTCGACGTGCAGCGTCTTGAGCAACTGATCGACCGTGTAGGCGAGGCCTCACCTGGCGTCGAAGCCCTGCAGCACGAACTCGACCGTGCCGAAGAAGTGGTTGGCCACGATGAAGTGCCCGCAACTGTCGTGACCATGAACTCCAGCGTGCATTGCCGTGAGCAAGGCAGTGGCAAGGACTATCACCTGACCCTGGTGTACCCCAAGGACGCGAATGCCGACGAAGGCAAGATCTCGATCCTGGCGCCAGTCGGCAGTGCTTTGCTGGGCCTGCAAGTCGGTCAGCACATCGACTGGCCAGCGCCTGGTGGCAAGACCCTGAAGCTGGAACTGCTCAGTGTCGATGGCCAACCCAAAGACGGCGGCCCGTTCACCCTCTAAACCTGGCTCAGTGCCTCATTGAGCGACTGCTCCAGTTCGGCCTTGTAGCGCAGGTACAAACTGCTCGGGCTTTGAACGTCACCGAGCAGGCCGGACAGGTCCAGGTCGGTGATGTAGCAACGGTAGTGCTCGGTCTCCCGACGCTGCCCGATGATCTCTTGAGCGACCGCTGCAAACAGCTGGTCGCCAAATTCCAACTCGGAAAACTCCCGCTGATTGCAGTACAGGGTGATGCCCCCTTGGCCCGGGGCGTTTTTGCTGATGATTGCCTGTACGTCATAGAGCGGTTTATTGGCCGGGGCCTGCGGTGCGGGGCGCGGTTCGGCCCGGCGTGCACCGCCACTGCCTGATGGCAAAAGCTGGTAATACAAGGTTTGTAGCGTGCCCAGCGGTTGTTGTGGATCCAGGGGCGAGCGCGCGTCACGGTGGTAAATGATCGACTGCAGGAAGCGCTGCAACGGCACTAACAGGCTTTGCTCGTCATGAAACGGCAGGCGCTGTTGCCAAAGGGCGTTGAATTCGTCGAGCACGTACAGTTCGGCGAAGGTCTCGTGGGTCCGGTAGAACACCTGCACACAGTCGGGCAGGCCCATGGGTAGCAGCAATGCCAAGTCATGGTCTTCCAGGGCCATGGCGTCCAGATGCAGTGGACTGTAGCCGGCCAAATCCTCGCTGAGGTAGTCGATCAGCGCCTGTTGGCTGGCCAGGGACACATGGGTAGTTTGCCCAGGTGCCAACTCCATCACGTGATAGTGCTGTTGCACCTGAAGCAGGTAGCGATGATTGAGCTGGCCGAGCAACAGGTTTTGCGCGGTATCGAAAATATCTTCCACTCGTTGGGCAATGAATTGCGCACGGTTATGACAGAAGCAGCGCACCCGCAGCCGTGGTAACTGAGTAGGTGGCAACTGGTTCAAATAGCCCCGTAGGCAATCGAGCAGTGCATGGGGGCCGTCGTAGCGGCTGACTATCACCTCATTCCAGCTGTTGAGGGTGACTTGGTCCAGAGTCAGCACCAGGTTTTCCCGTACACCTGCGTAACTCAAGGAGTCGGTGCGTTCAGTGGTCATCACGATATTCAGGTCGCGGTGATGCTTGAGCGGGTCGACGCCGACGTTGACCAGCAACAGTACTTCGTTGGGTACTGCCGTGCGCAGCAGATACTTTTCTTCAACGCTGGCCAGGGGCAGGGCGATGGTTTGCTGCAGGCTGCCCAGCAGGTTGAACAGCTCGAACTCGGTCATGTCGCTGGTGCCTGGGTGCAAAGCGAGGCGGGTGCTGCTGTCGATCACACCGTTGCGATGGCACCAGGCGAGCATTTCCAGCAGATCGCGGCTGCGCTTGATCGGCGCAAAGTGCTCCCACTCAAGGGCTGTCAGGCTGCCGTTATACAGGCCCCAATAGTGTTGACCGGGCTCCTTGCGGTTGGGCGAGTGGACCAGGGTCAGTGTGTCTTCGGCCAGGTCTGGGGCAATGCCCGGGTTGATGAACTCGATCTTGTCAGCCTTGCGTTCAAAGGCTGCATACAGGCGCCGGCCGAGCACATTGAGGTCACGCTTGTTAATCAGGCTGACGGTCTGTTCGGTGCGGGCAAACTGAGTCAGGAAGCGATAGCTGTAGTTGAGCTCGTTGACCAGGGCCCGGCGTTCGGAGGCGACCTGGCGGACTTTCCACTGGCTGCGGCTATCGAGCAGGGCCAATTGCCGCTGATCCCAGCCCCACTCGTTGGCCAGGCGCTCCAGCAGTAGACGTTGCCAACCCAGGGTGCGTTGGCCGGCGCTGAGTTTGCGGTTCACTTTCAGATACAGGCTGCGCCGCACCAGCTCCAGGCGCTCCGGCTCATTGCGGGCCTTGAGGTATTCCTCGATGCGGCGGTAGACCACGATATACGGGTCCAGTTCGTCCAGGTCCAGTTGGTTGGCGAACACCGCGTGCTTGAAGCGCAGGCTCAAGCACTGCACGTTCGGATGTTCGCTGGCGTAGACCTCAGTCAGCAGCAGTTTGAGCACCGACTTGTATGGAGACTCGATGCCCTTGAACAACTGCCACAGGCCGGCGCCGATAAATTCCCCTGGCGGGATATGAGCCAGGTGACCGAGGTCGAGGGTTTCATCGGCGCGGATAAAACGTTTGGATATCAGCGCGTGGGTAAATTCGACGTAGCGGGTTTCTTCATAAACCGGTACCAGCCACCAGATTGGCGTACGTCCGCCAAGCCAGAGGGCGGTGCGATAGAACTCGTCCAGCAATAGGTAATGTTGGGTTGTACCGCAATCGTCGGAGCTGAGTTGAGCGTCGCGCTCGCCCTGGACAAACCGAGTCGGCTCAATCAAGAAAAAATGCGCTTCGGCGCCCATGCTCAGGGCCCAGGCTTCCAGCAGTTGGCATTTTTTGCGCAGCTCGGCCAGTTCGTTCTCGCTCAAGTCGGCGGCATGGCACACCCACACGTCCATGTCGCTGTGGTCCGCTTGTGCCAGGGTGCCCAGGCTGCCCATCAGAAACAGACCATGAATGGGGTGTGGCGGGTTGCCGTGGCGGGCTTTGTAGGAGAAGGAGCGGGTCAGGCGCTGGGCTTCGGCCAGCACGTGGGCGTCGGGTTCGAAATTCGACAGCCCGGCTGGCGTGCTGCCGGAAACGTAACCAGGCAACAGTGGGTGGTTGACGTGAAAAAACAGCGGCAGCAGCGACAACACGCTCTGCTGACGCGGGGTCAGCCCCTCAATGGCCCGGGCTATGCGCCCTTCATTAAGGGCTAGAAATCGCGCGCGCAGTTGAGCCAGCACCTTGCGGTCGATGCCCTCGTCCAGGTCGGGGCGGATTTCGTGGATGCGGGTCATGTGGAACTCGGTGGCTCGCAGGGCCCGACATGGGCAGCCGTGTAGGAGTTTACAGTCAGTAGCGTAGGACGATTAAAGGGAATTTATTTTTGGTGTCAGAATTTATTGCGGCGCAGGAATGCCCGCGGAATCCATGAAAAGGGATTCCGCGGGCGAGACGCGGTGTCAGGCGGCTTCTTTGCGGGTAGTCAGAATGGTTAGCAGGCTTTGAGCGTGTTCGGCAGCGTCCCGGCCAAGGCTGGTCAGGTAGCCACCGTCGGGTTGGTCGATCAAGTCTTTATCAAATAGGCGCCGGGCAGCAGCAATGGCAGTGGGCGCAGCGGTCTGATGAACTTTCAGACCCTCCTGGGAGCTCCCCAGGTTGAAGAGTGCAAGGATTTCCAGTTCGGCAACCAACTCAGGGGTATACGACATAAGGACTCCAGACTTTCTAGGAATTTTTAGGCGCTAGCTGCCATAAGGTGAACGCACTTAGCCTGGCTGTCCAGTGTGTAGAAGCGAGCGTGCTCGCGAAAGGCGTCAATGATAATGCGGGATGCCTGGTTTAACGCGGCGCCTCTGGTTCTTCGCGAGCAAGCTCGCTCCTGCAGGGGTAGTACTTACTGCTTTTCAGGCGGTAACTCTGGCAGGGCGCGCAAGGCAGTTTCATACCACTCGGTATTGAAGGCTCGGTCTTCTTCGAGCAGCGCGTCAATCTCGATGGCCAGCACGTGGGCCATCATCTGCAGGATATCTTCGCGCTCGTAACCCACCAGGGTCAGCTTGTTGAACGTGGCCTGGGCGGCTGGCGGGTTGTCGTTTTCGATCTGGTTTTCGATCGCTGCGATCAAGGTGGTCTCGGCGAACTCTTCTTCGTCGTTGTCGATATCGGTTGGCTCGCTCATGGCAGGCTCCTGAAGGAAAGGGCGCCAGTCTACCCCCATTCAGTAGGGTGATGCTGCTGGTCAGGTATGGCCGGACGTTCTATAACAAGCACTGCCAACCCCGTACACGGCCTGGAGGCTTTGCGATGCTCAAGCTTTATGGATTTTCGGTCAGCAACTACTACAACATGGTCAAGCTGGCGCTGCTGGAGAAAGGGCTGCCCTTTGAAGAGGTGCCTTTTTACGCGGGTCAAACTCCCGAAGCTCTGGCTGTGAGCCCACGAGGCAAGGTGCCGGTGCTGGGTGTCGCGCAGGGATTCATCAACGAAACCAGCGTCATCCTCGAATATATCGAACAGACTCAGAGCGGCGTTCCGCTACTGCCGAGTGACCCATTCCAGCGTGCCCAGGTGCTGGCGTTGTGCAGGGAAATCGAGTTGTACATCGAGTTGCCGGCGCGTGCCTGCTATGGCGAAGCGTTCTTTGGCATGCCGGTACCGCAGGCGATCAAGGACAAGTCCAAGGCTGAATTATTGCTGGGTGTCGCTGCGCTGGGGCGACATGGCAAGTTTGCGCCCTACGTGGCTGGAGACAGTTTCACCATTGCGGACCTGTACTTTATGTACAGCGTGAGTCTGGCCTGCGCCGTGGGTGAGAAGTTGTTTGGCCTGGATCTGTTGGCCGAATTGCCATCGGTCAAGGCACTGTTGGAGCGCCTGCATACGTTACCCAATGCCCAGCGAGTGGCAGCGGACAGGGACGCGGCGATGCCGGCTTTTTTGGCGATGATTGCAGCTAAAAAGTAGAAAGTCAGTGGCGCTGATGACGCTATCGCGGGCAAGCCCGCTCCCACAAGAGAATGCATTCCAATGTGAGAGCGGGCTTGCCTGCGAGGCGTTTAGCGGCTGGCCAGCAGTGCCTGGCCACGGGCCACAGCGGCCTTGACTTGCACCGGGGCAGTCCCGCCCACGTGGTTGCGGGCATTTACCGAACCCTCAAGGGTCAGCACCGCAAACACATCCTGTTCGATCTGGTCACTGAACTGACGCAGTTCTTCCAGGCTCATTTCCGCCAGGTCCTTGCTGTTGTCCACGCCGTATTTCACGGCATGGCCAACGATTTCGTGGCAGTCACGGAACGGCAGGCCACGGCGCACCAGGTAGTCGGCGAGGTCCGTCGCGGTGGAGAAGCCGCGCAGGGCCGCTTCACGCATGATGGCGTGCTTGGGCTTGATCGCCGGGATCATGTCGGCAAAGGCCCGCAGCGAGTCGCGCAGGGTATCGGCGGCATCAAACAGCGGTTCCTTGTCTTCCTGGTTGTCCTTGTTGTAGGCCAGGGGTTGGCCTTTCATCAGGGTCAGCAGGCCCATCAGCGCACCGAATACGCGGCCGCTCTTGCCGCGTACCAGCTCCGGAACGTCGGGGTTTTTCTTTTGCGGCATGATCGAGCTACCGGTGCAGAAGCGGTCTGGCAGGTCGATGAACTGGAACTGCGCACTGGTCCACAGCACCAGCTCTTCGGAGAAGCGCGACAAGTGCATCATCGCGATGCTGGCCGCAGCGCAGAATTCGATGGCGAAGTCACGGTCTGACACGCCGTCCAGCGAGTTGCCGCCCACGGCATCGAAGCCCAGCAGTTGCGCGGTGTATTCGCGGTCGATCGGGTAGGTGGTGCCGGCCAGTGCGGCACTGCCCAAAGGCATGCGGTTGGCGCGTTTGCGGCAGTCCACCAGGCGCTCGTAGTCGCGGCTGAGCATTTCAAACCAGGCCAGCAAATGGTGGCCGAAGGTCACCGGCTGTGCAGTCTGCAGGTGGGTGAAGCCGGGCATGATGGTGCCTGACTCACGCTCGGCCTGCTCCAGCAAACCTTTCTGCAGTCGGGTGATTTCGCTCAGGATCAGGTCTACTTCATCGCGCAGCCACAGGCGGATATCGGTGGCCACCTGGTCGTTACGGCTGCGACCGGTGTGTAATTTCTTGCCGGTTACGCCGATGCGATCGGTGAGGCGGGCCTCGATATTCATGTGCACGTCTTCCAGGTCGACGCGCCAGTCAAAGGTGCCGGCTTCGATTTCGCCACGGATGGTGGCCAGGCCGTCGATGATGCTGTCGCGCTCGGCGTCGGTCAGCACGCCGACCTTGGCCAGCATGGTGGCGTGGGCGATGGAGCCCATGATGTCGTGGCGATAGAGGCGCTGGTCGAAGTTGACGGAGGCGGTGAAGCGCGCGACGAAGGCGTCGACGGGCTCACTGAAGCGGCCGCCCCAGGACTGGTTGGTCTTGTCGGTGCTCATGGATTCGCTCGTGATCTGCTGAAAGAGGGCATGAAAGTGTGCCGCCGATAATAACAGGGTTGGCCTTGGAGGCGATGCCATGGCTTGCCGGCATTTTTATTTCTCTGCGGAGTGGCTAAGTGCCTTGCCGCCGGCCTCGTCCGGGAAGAGACTGGAGCCAGGGCTGAACGAGGGGTTTAACGCGGTTGATCCTTGAGGTAAACAAAGGGTGTTTATTGAAACGATATTTGACGATTGAGCAATATCGTCTTCGTGAGCGTCTACAGTTGCACAGATAGGCAGTTGTACTGACAAAAGACGCGAGCCGTTGTGCAATGCACCACTGTCAGGTAGTGAGGTCGAACTCCAGGCTATCCATTAAAGAAGAGAGGGGTGTTCGTATTGTGTATCAGCAAACCCTACGACGATGCCCCATGGCATCGGGTTCTAGGCGGTATTGAACAGGTCCGGGTAAATATTGGTGCCGCTCTTGGGGCACTTTTTGCCGCTCACGCTAGTCTTAGCGTGGATCGCCGTGACGGAAGTCACCGCACCTGTCTACGCTATCCTTGTGCGAGACTCACGCAGGAATCCAGCGCAATATGAATGTCCTGATCGTTGATGACGAACCCCAAGCCCGCGAGCGACTGAGCCGTATGGTCAGCGAACTCGAGGGATACAGTGTCCTTGAACCGAGCGCCACCAGTGGTGACGAGGCATTGACCTTGATTGACAGCCTGAAGCCGGATGTCGTGCTGCTTGATATCCGCATACCGGGCCTTGATGGCCTGCAGGTTGCCGCCCGCTTGAGTGAGCGCGAGTCGCCGCCCGCGTTGGTACTGTGTGCCTCCCAGGATGAGTTTTCCCCGCAGGCCCTGGAGGCAAGCGGTGTCAGTTACCTGGTCAAGCCGGTAAGCGCCGACGTTTTGCTCAAGGCGCTGAAAAAGGCCGAGCGGCCCAATCGCATCCAGCTCGCCGCCCTTACTCAGCCCGCGGCGCAAGGCGGTAACGGACCACGCAGCCATATCAGTGCCCGCACCCGCAAGGGTATCGAGCTGATCCCTCTGGACCAGGTGGTCTACTTTATTGCTGATCACAAGTATGTGACCTTGCGTCACGAGGCTGGTGAAGTACTGCTCGATGAGCCGCTCAAGGCCCTGGAAGACGAATTCGGCGACCGCTTTGTGCGCATCCATCGCAATGCGCTGGTGGCCCGTGAACGTATCGAGCGCCTGCAACGCACGCCGCTTGGGCACTTCCAGCTATTCCTGAAAGGGCTCAATGGCGATGCCTTGATCGTCAGCCGGCGCCATGTCGCGGGTGTGCGCAAGATGATGCAGCAGCTTTAGCTCAAAGGTTGCGATGGCTCAACATCCCATATCCCGGTGCGATGAGGCCAGGGAGGCCTCACACTTGCTGATTCAAATCAAAGCGTATTTGCTTGAGCTGTTATTATCTGCCGTATCTATTCAGTACGGATTGATCCATGTCCTCTCGCGAAATCCGCATCGCCACCCGTAAAAGTGCCTTGGCCTTATGGCAGGCCGAATACGTTAAAGCACGTCTAGAGCAGGCTCATCCCGGTCTCAAGGTGTCCCTGGTGCCCATGGTCAGTCGCGGTGACAAGCTGCTTGACTCGCCGTTGTCGAAAATTGGTGGCAAGGGCCTGTTCGTCAAAGAACTGGAAACTGCCCTGCTGGAGAACGATGCCGACATCGCTGTGCACTCGATGAAAGACGTGCCGATGGATTTCCCTCAAGGCCTCGGTCTGTTTTGTATCTGCGAGCGTGAAGACCCGCGCGATGCGTTCGTTTCCAATACCTACACCTCCCTGGGCGAATTGCCGCTGGGGAGTATCGTCGGCACCTCCAGCCTGCGTCGCCAGGCCCAATTGCTGACCCAGCGTCCAGACCTGCAAATCCGCTTCTTGCGAGGCAACGTCAACACTCGCCTGGCCAAGCTGGATGCTGGTGAATATGATGCGATCATCCTGGCGGCGGCGGGTTTGATTCGCTTGGGCTTCGAAGACCGCATCACTTCGGCCATCAGCGTCGAAGACAGCCTGCCCGCGGGCGGGCAGGGCGCGGTCGGGATCGAATGCCGAACGGCCGACAGCGAGATTCATGCACTGCTCAAGCCCCTTGATCACTATGACACCGCAGTGCGCGTCACCGCCGAGCGGGCTCTGAACAAGCACCTCAATGGCGGCTGCCAAGTACCGATCGCCTGCTATGCCGTGCTTGAGGGCGATAACCTCTGGCTGCGTGGCCTGGTGGGTGATCCGGAGGGTGGAACGCTGCTCACCGCAGAAATTCGCGGGCCACAGAGCGACGCGACTCGCCTGGGTGTCCAGGTGGCGCAAGAACTGCTGGAAAAAGGCGCCGGCGCCATTCTGCAGAAAGTCTACAGTGAGGCCGGCCCGCAGTGACCGGTTGGCGCTTGCTGCTGACGCGGCCTGCCGAGGAGTCGGCGGCCCTGGCGACGACATTGTCCGAGGAAGGTGTTTTCAGCAGCAGCCTGCCCTTGCTGGGAATCGAAGCGTTGCCTGCCACCACTGAGCAAGAGGCGGTTTTTCGTGATCTGGATCGATACTGTGCCGTGATCACGGTGAGCAAGCCTGCAGCACGTCTTGCCCTGCAGCGGCTTGATCAAGTGCCCTCTCAACCATGGTTCAGTGTGGGCGCGGCGACGGCGCAGGTATTGGCCGATCAAGGCTTTGACGTCAGTTGTCCTCAAGACGGCGATGACAGCGAAGCCTTGCTTGATTTACCAAGGTTGCGCGACGCTATTGCATGCCCTGGCGCTCGGGTGTTGATCCTGCGCGGTGACGGCGGGCGAGAGTTGCTGGCCGAGCGCTTGCGCGATCTAGGTGCTAGTGTCGATTATCTGGAGCTGTACCGACGCTTTCTGCCGGCATACGCTCCTGGTGAATTGACGCAGCGCATCGAGGTGGAACGCTTGAACGGCCTGGTGGTCAGCAGTGGGCAGGGGTTTTTACATCTGCAAGTGTTGGCTGGCCTGGATTGGCCGCAGGTGGCACAGCTACCCTTGTTCGTGCCCAGCCCGCGAGTCGCCGAGATGGCGCGTGCCGCGGGTGCAAATAAAGTTGTGGATTGTCGCGGTGCCAGTGCCGCGGCTTTGTTAGTGGCGCTACGCAGTCTTGATGAGCCCACTCTCTAAAACGCAAAGGATGGATACGTGAGCGAAACAGCCTTGCCTAAAGATGAAGCTCAGCCCGCGCTTGATGCGCCTGTTGAGGCACCGGTCACTGCTCCACGCCGTGGCAACGGCCTGGTGATCGTGGCCTTGTTGCTCGGTGCCGCAGGTATTGCGGCTGGTGGCTGGGGGATCTGGCAGGTCCGGGCCCTGCAAGCGAGTACCCAGCAGCAGTTGGGGCAGGTGCAAACCCTGGACGATCAATCCCAAGGTCTCAAGCAAGGCCAGCAACAGTTGGCGGCACGCCTGGCGCAATTGCCGGGTGCCGATGAACTGGAAGAGCGCCGCCGCCTGGTCGCGCAATTGCAGGGCGATCAGCAACGTTTGAACCTGCGGCTGGAAACCGTACTCGGCGCCAGCCGCCAGGATTGGCGCCTGGCTGAAGCCGAGCACTTGCTGCGCCTGGCCAGCCTGCGTCTGTCGGCCTTGCAAGACATCAACAGCGCCCAGGCGCTGGTCCAGGGTGCCGATGAGATTCTCCGTGAACAGAGTGATCCAGGCTCCTATGCCGCCCGTGAACAGTTGGCCAAGAGCCTTGCGGCATTGCGCAGTGTCGAGCAACCGGATCGCACCGGCCTGTACCTGCAACTGGCGGCCCTGCGCGACCAGGTAGTACAGCTGGCTGCCAACTCGCCCGAGTATCAGCTTCAGGATGCCCCCCAGGCAGGTCGCCCAACCACTGATACTGAAAGCCGCTGGAGCCAATGGTGGGAGCAGATCTCCCGTTATTTCCGCATCAACTTCAATCCCGATGACAACATTCGTCCGCTGCTCGCAGGCCAAGGCCTGAACCAGGTACGCCTGGCCCTGAGCCTGGCGCTGGAGCAGGCGCAATGGGCTGCCCTCAATGGCGAGCCGGCGGTATACACCCGCTCTTTGGGTGAGGCTCGTAGCGTCCTGCAGGACAACTTCAATCAGGACAATCCGCAAAGCCAGGCCATGCTGGCCCGGCTTGCCGAGCTGGAGCCCAAGGCCGTCTCTGTGGTGACACCGGACCTGGCCGCGAGCTTGGCTGCCGTGCAGGCTTACCTTGAACGTCGTCATCTGTCTGCCGACGAAGCCAAGGCTTCCGCTGGCACGCCGGCGACCAAGGAGTAAAGCCGATGAAGCGTTTCTATGTGATCCTCGTGCTGGCGATTGCAATCGCCCTGGCATTGAGTGTGGGCATCTCGAAACACACGGGCTACGTGTTGATTACCTATCCCCATGTGCTGCATTACGAGTCCGGGCTATGGTCGACCCTGGTGGCGCTGTTTGTCATTGGCCTGGTGATTTACCTGGTCCGGGTGTTGCTGAGCCTGGTGACAACTTCCGGTGGTGTGGTTAACCCGTGGTCGCGACGCAACCGTAGCCGTCGGGTCCAGATCGCCATCGAGCAAGGCCAGATGGACCTTGCCGAAGGCCGCTGGGCCAGTGCCGAGCGCCACTTGCACCGTGCCGCCGAGGCAGAGCGCCAACCGCTGTTGTATTACCTCGGTGCCGCCCGGGCGGCCAACGAGCAGGGGCGTTATGAAGAATCTGACGGCTTGCTGGAGCGTGCCCTTGAACGACAGCCTCAGGCCGAATTGGCAGTGGCGTTGAGCCACGCACAATTGCAAATGGATCGTGGGGACACAGACGGTGCGCTGGCTACCCTGCAGGCCATGCACGAACGTCATCCACATAATGCTCAAGTGCTGCGTCAATTGCAGCGGTTGCATCAGCAGCGTGGTGATTGGCCCTCGGTCGTTCGGCTGTTACCAGAGCTGCGCAAGGACAAAGTGTTGCCTGCCAGCGAGCTGGCAGACCTTGAGCGCCGGGCCTGGGGCGAAAACCTGAGCCTTGCTGCCCAGCGTGAAGAGCAAGGTGAGGCTGGCCAGCAATCCCTTGAGCGCGCCTGGCAACAATTGACTTCCGCCCAGCGGCAGGAGCCTGCTCTGGTGCTCGCCTATGCGGAGCAATTGCGTCAGTTAGGTGCAGACGCCAAGGCCGAAGAAGTGCTGCGCGGTGCGATCAAGCGCGGCTATGACAGCCACTTGATCAGGCTCTATGGGTTGCTGCGCGGCAGTGATCCAGCACGGCAATTGAAATTTGCCGAGGGCTGGCTCAAGGACCACCCAGGCGATGCGAGCCTGCTGCTGACCCTGGGCCGACTCAGCCTGCAAAACAGCTTGTGGGGTAAGGCACGGGACTACCTGGAAAGCAGCTTGCAGGTTCAACGAAACCCCGAGGCCTGCGCCGAGCTGGCGCGCTTGCTGGCGCAGTTGGGAGATACCGAACGCAGCAATCAATTGTTCCAAGAGGGTTTGGGGCTGCTGGATAAGCGCTTGCTGGCTTCGCCGCTTCCGGTGCCGACGCGGGTTTGATGTAGGAAACCATGGGGGGTTGTTTCAGAATTGTCTGGTCCAACCCTTCAATATCTCCGATAGGTGCGAATAAAACGACTTGCCGGTAAAGTCCGACATAGACTTAGGCTCAATCCTCTCGGTTCTGACGGGATATCCCTACGTTTTCGCGGAATCGTCTGCTCCGGCGCGTATTGAAAGGGGTAAGGCCTTTCCTCTACCGTAACTACCTATCTCTTGCGTTGCGGATAAACAATGTCTTTGGCCCCCTCACGCTCCTTGTTCCTTCTGGCGTTTATGGCCGGTGCGCTGACTTTGGGCGCATCCTTTTACTTGGAGTATGGAGCCCTGTTGCGTCCTTGCTTCCTGTGCCTGGTGCAACGGGTCTTCCTGGCTATCTTTACTTTGATCAACCTGGCAGCAGCGGTGCATGGCCCCACGCGTCACGGAATCTATCTGTACGGGGGAGCTAGCATGGGCTGTACGTTACTCGGAGCTATTACTGCGCTGCGTCAGGTGTTGTTGCAAAATATTCCGGAGGATCAACTGCCCAACTGTTGGCCCAGCTTGCAGCATATGATCGCGGACTTGTCGTTCCTGGAGGCTCTGAAACGGGCATTTCAGGGCGGTTTTGACTGTGTGGAGATCAACTGGACGCTGTTTGACCTGAGCCTTCCCGAGTGGAGTTTGCTGTTCTTCATTGGGATGCTGACCCTTGGGGCCGCACAGTTCTCGCGGTTGGTGTTCAGCCAGCGTTTTCACCCGGTGAAGCACTGAATCGAGGACGCAGATTATTAGGATGGGATTAAACACTTGTATGAACTTTCTCTCCTGCGTACCTTGAAGCCATAGTCGTGCGGGCATAATCTGGCTCGCACGCGTTATTGAAACCGTCTGTTTATGCGACTTTGTCCGGTAACCGCTTTAATGTTTGAGGCGTTGCACGGGCAGAGGGCGGCAGCGCCCATAAGGGAAGAGAGATCATCATGCTGGAAGGTTGTCAGAATGCTCAGGAACGCTGGGGTGGTGTGCACAAACTGATCGATGGTTGGTTGACGGCGCGTCACGAACTGGTTCGGGCCTTTGATGCTCTCGGCGCCAAGCCCGAAGCGCTGGCCGAGAATCGCAAGCCGCTGCAAGAGTTCTGTGAAGTGTTGGTGGATTACATATCTGCCGGCCATTTTGGTGTCTACGAGCAACTGACCAAGGAAGCCGAGGCCTTCGACGATCAGCGTGGTCTGGACTTGGCCGAAACCATTTACCCGCGCATTGATGTCATTACCGAGAAACTCCTGGCATTCACCGATCTATGTGACAAGGGCGAATGCGTTGCGGCGAAATTCAAGGAGTTGGGTGGCTTGCTCCATGAGCGTTTCGAGCTGGAAGATTGCCTGATCGAAGTGCTGCACAACGCCCACAAGGAGGAGTCCGCAGCACAGGCCTGATGGGCTGCGGCAAGACAAAAAAACGGTGCGCATGGCGCACCGTTTTTGTTTGGCTAGCGACTCACGCCGAGCAACTCGATCTCGAATACCAAAGGCGTGTAGGGCGGGATCAGTTCACCAGCCCCGTCAGCGCCATAGGCCTGGGCAGATGGAATCACCAGGCGCCATTTTGCGCCGACCGGCATCTGTTGCAATGCGCTGCGCCAGCCACTGATCACGCTGCCAAGACGAAACCACTGCGGTTGTTTGCTCTGGTCAAAGATCGCCCCATCGGGTAACCGCCCAACATACGTCACCTGAACCCGATCATTGGCCGCCGGTTTTTTTCCGTTGCCGGGAACCTGTTCGGTCAACAAGATCCCATCGGCCAATTCGCGCACACCGCTCCTGGCTTTTTCCGTGGATAAAAATTGTTGTTCGGCAAGGAGGGCCTTTTCACTCTGCGGGAGTTGATCGGCGATTGCGGCTTGTGCTTCGTGCTGGGCCAGGATCTGCTTGATGCGTGCATCGTCCAAGGCCAGGGGTTCGCCTTGGTAGGCCTGTTTGAGGCCGTCGACCAATGCCTGGATTTGCAGGTCGGGAACCTCCTGGCGCAGGCGTTCACCCAGGCTCGCGCCCACACTGTAGGCTAGGTCGTGATTGTCTTTGGAGGCGGTTTTCTCGCTCGCACTGGCGACTGAAAACGACAAACAAAAAACTAAAAAAAGGTAACGCGACATGGGTGTTCTCCAGCCGAAAGTGCGATGGATTATGCCAGCGTGAATGCGTAAAAACTGGAGTGGACTTTCGTTATATCGATAAGAATTTCTATGCAGTGCAACGCTAGGCGTTCGATACTGTCAACATGCCCTAGCGGCGGTAAGAGCAGAGGGCTAGTATGAGCCGCACCCACGTCAGCCAGGAGGTAAACCATGTCGGCCAAACAGAAGCCTGTAAATACCCCGTTGCACTTGCTCCAACAGCTCTCGGGCAGCCTGCTCGAGCATTTGGAAAGCGCTTGTTCCCAAGCCTTGGCTGATGCTGAGAAGTTGCTCGCCAAGTTGGAAAAACAACGCGGCAAGGCTCAGGAAAAACTGCATAACTCCCGTGTCAAACTGCAAGGCGCAGCAAGCGCAGGTAAAACCAAGGCACAAGCCAAGGCCAAAGGCGCAGTCAAAGAACTTGAGGACTTGCTCGACGCCCTCAAGAATCGCCAATCCGAAACCCGCACCTACATTCTACAGCTCAAGCGCGATGCTCAAGAGAGCCTGAAACTGGCCCAGGGTGTTGGTCGTGTGAAAGAAGCCGTTGGCAAGGTACTGAGCTCCCGAGCACCGGTTAAAACGGCTGCGAGTGCGGCGAAAAAACCAGCCAGCAAAGCAGTGGCAACCAAGGCGCCTGCAAAAGCTGCGGTCAAGCCTGCGGCCAAAGCATCGACGAAACCAGTTGCTAAGCCGGCCGTGAAAAAGGCCGCCGCCAGCACCGCCAAACCAGCAGCGAAATCTGCAGTGAAGCCTGCCGCTAAAACCGCTGCTGCCAAACCTGCCGCCGCTAAAGCAGTTGCCAAGCCTGTTGCAAGACCTGCCGCTAAAACGGCCGCCGCAAAACCAGCCGCAAGGCCGGCCGCCGCTAAAGCAGTTGCCAAGCCTGCTGCAAAACCGGCTGCTAAAACCGCTGTAGCCAAACCAGCAGCCAAGCCAACTGCGGCTAAAGCAGTTGCCAAGCCTGCTGCCAGACCGGCTGCTAAAACCCCTGCTGCAAAACCAGCGGCCAAACCAGCTGCCGCTAAAGCAGTTGCCAAGCCCGCTGCAAAACCGGCTGCTAAAACCGCTGCTGCCAAGCCAGCCGCCAAGCCGGCTGCCGCTAAAGCAGTTGCCAAGCCTGCTGCTAAAACCGCTGCTGCCAAGCCAGCCGCCAAGCCAGCTGCCGCTAAAGCAGTTGCCAAGCCTGCTGCAAAGCCGGCCGTTAAAACCGCTGCTGCCAAGCCCGCCGTTAAGCCTACCGTTGCCAAGCCTGCCGCAAAACCAGCGGCCAAGCCTGCTGCCAAAGCTCCGGCTGCAAAGCCTGCGGCTCCCGCTGCCAAGCCAGCTACTGCGGCGACCCCTGCTGCTGCCAGTACTACAGCGCCCACCGTACCGGCCAGCAGCACCCCTGCACCGGCTGCAAGCACCAGCCCAACCAGCGCTTCCTAAGTGCCGGTGACCACGACGCGCAGCTGATGCAGCGCGTCGTGGTCAAGGTTGGCGGCTTCAGTTGTCAGCCCTTCAAGCCACGTACCTTGATACGTTGCCTCACCCGTTGGCCATTCCTGCGCCCGGGTCTCCAGACACAGCAGCAACTGCCGCTCGGCTTCCAGCTCCAAGGCTTTGACCTGCTCGCGTAATGCATCCAGCCCGGCATTATGTTGCGCCATTGCTCGCCATTGCTTGCGCACTCGTCGCAGCGGCTCCACCACCTCGTCCTGCCAAGGACCTGCGATCTGCCGCAGTGCCAGCACGCGTGCAGGTTCAGGTGCCACACCTTGCTGCTCCAGCCATAACCCGCAGAGCAACAGGCACACATCAGCCCCTTGCTCCTGCAATCGCAGGCAAGTGTTCTCCACGCCCGGGCGGGCGTAAGTCGAGAGGGCAAAGCTCCACAGGTCAGTGCACATATTCCTACCCAAGCCAGCGGTCAACGAAGCTGGTAGACTCCGCCGCCATTATGATCCGACTTCAAAGCCTAACATTACAGCGTGGCCCGCAACGTCTTCTTGAAGATGCCGAGCTGACCCTGCACGCCGGTCACAAAGCTGGCCTGATTGGTGCCAACGGCGCCGGAAAATCCACATTGTTCGCCTTGCTTTTGGGTGAGTTGACCCCCGACTCCGGGGATTGCCTGATGCCGGCTGACTGGCGCATCGCGCATATGCGCCAGGAGATCGACACCCTGGACCGCATTGCGATCGACTACGTGCTCGATGGCGACTTGCGCCTGCGCCAGGTGCAACATGACCTGGCGCAGGCCGAGAAAGACCAGGATGGTGCCGCCCAGGCCCGCCTGCACGCCGAGCTCGACAGTGCCGATGGCTACACTGCCGATGCCCGCGCCCGCAAGATGCTCGCCGGTCTTGGTTTTACCAACGAACAGATGGATCGCCCGGTCGCCGACTTCTCCGGTGGCTGGCGTATGCGCCTGAACCTGGCCCAGGCGCTGATGTGCCCCTCGGACCTGTTGCTGCTCGATGAGCCGACCAACCACTTGGACCTCGATGCGATCCTGTGGCTGGAAGACTTCCTGAAAAGCTATCCCGGCACTTTGTTGTTGATTTCCCACGACCGGGACTTCCTCGACGCGGTGGTAGACAACATCGCTCACGTCGAACAGAAAAAAATCACTCTCTATCGCGGTGGCTACAGCGCTTTCGAACGCGCCCGGGCCGAACGCCTGGCCCAGCAGCAACAGGCTTACGAGAAGCAGCAGGCGCAACGGGCGCACATGGAAAGCTATATCGCCCGATTCAAGGCCCAGGCCACCAAGGCCCGCCAGGCTCAGAGCCGGATCAAGGCCCTGGAGCGCATGGAAGAGCTGTCGGCAGCCCACGTCGATTCTCCATTCGATTTCGTGTTCCGCGAGTCGCTGAAAATCTCCAGTCCGTTGCTTGACCTGTCCGATGCTCGCCTGGGCTACGGCGACAAGGCCGTGCTGGAGAAGGTCAAGTTGCAACTCACTCCGGGTGCGCGGATCGGCCTGCTTGGCCCCAACGGCGCCGGCAAGTCGACGCTGATCAAAAACCTATCGGGTGAATTGCAGCCCCTGGCCGGTCGCCTGGTACGCGGTGAGAACTTGGTGGTGGGCTACTTCGCCCAGCACCAGTTGGACTCCCTCGACTCCAAGGCCAGCCCGCTGCTGCACTTGCAACGCCTGGCCCCCACCGAACGCGAGCAGATCCTGCGGGACTTCCTGGGTGGTTTCGACTTCCGTGGCGCGCGCATTGACGAGCCGGTATTGAACTTCTCCGGTGGCGAAAAGGCCCGCCTGGCCCTGGCGCTGATTGCCTGGGGTCGGCCGAACCTGTTGCTGCTCGACGAACCCACCAACCACCTTGACCTGGAAATGCGCCTGGCGTTGACCATGGCCCTGCAGGAATTCACTGGTGCGGTGCTGGTGGTGTCTCACGATCGGCACTTGCTCAAGAGCACGACCGACAACTTCCTGTTGGTGGCTGATGGCAAAGTCGAGGAGTTTGACGGTGACCTGGAAGACTACGCGCGTTGGCTGACGGACTATCGTCTGCGCCACGCGCCAGTCAACAGCGCCCCGGTCAACCTCGATAAGACTGACAAGAAGGCCCAGCGCCAAGCCGCCGCCGCACTGCGCCAGCAGCTGGCGCCCCACAAGCGCGAAGCCGACAAGCTGGAAGCTGAGCTGGGTAAAGTCCACGAGAAACTGGCGAAGATCGAAACCAGCCTCGGCGACAGTGCCGTGTACGAAGCGGCGCGCAAGGACGAACTGCGGGACTTGCTGGCTGAGCAGGCCAAACTCAAGGTCCGCGAGGCGCAGCTGGAGGAAACCTGGATGGAAGCCCTTGAGTTGTTGGAGTCCTTGCAAGCTGAGCTGGAGGCGCTGTCCTGATGGAAGCCCTACAACTGCCGTTGCCGGCACAATGGGTCGGCCCCGTGTGGACCGGCGTGCAAATCCTGTTGATCCTGCTGGGCGGCTATCTTGCCCAGCGTTTTGTCGCCAAGTGCCTGACCCGTCTCGGGGAGCGTTATCCGTTCCCGCCACAATTGTTGATGCCGCTGCGTGGGGGGCTGCGCTGGGTGATCATGGGCAGTGCGCTGATCTTCGTGCTGGGGCGTCTGGGGGTTTCCGCCACTGTGTTATGGACGGCCCTGTCAGGATTTGTCGCGGTCGCGGCAGTGGCGTTCTTCGCAATGTGGTCGGTGCTGTCCAACCTGCTGTGCGCGATTCTGATCTTTACCGTCGGGCCGTTTCGTCTCGGGGATGTGGTCGAGCTGGTGGACACTGTCGATAAACCCGGCGTCAAAGGCCGAGTGGTGGCGATCAACTTGCTGTACACCACGTTGATTGAGGTGGAAGAGGCGGGAACGGGCAGTGTGATGGTGCAAGTGCCCAACAGCCTGTTCTTCCAGCGCTCGGTGCGTCGTTGGCGCGGCACGGACGTGCTTTTGTAGGCGCAGGAACCAAGCGTACCTGCTCCTGCAATGAAAATTCGATAGCCAGCCCTCGGGTCTCGGAGTTAGCTTAGTGCTTAACAACGAATTTGTTCCGAGGTATGTAATGGCGCTCGACACATGGCTGGCCTTTTTTCTCGCCAGTTGGATCATCAGTCTCTCTCCTGGTGCCGGTGCCATCGCCTCGATGTCCAGCGGCCTGCAATACGGTTTCCTGCGCGGTTACTGGAACGCCCTGGGCCTGCAACTGGGCCTGGCGCTGCAAATTGCCGTGGTCGCCGGTGGCCTGGGGGCGATTCTTGCGACATCTTCGACGGCCTTCTATGCGATCAAATGGTTCGGCGTGGCCTATCTGGTTTACCTTGCGATCAAACAGTGGCGCGCGCTGCCAACCGACCTCTCCGATGATGGGGCGATTCGCCCCATCGGCAAGCCGTTGGCCATGATGTTTCGAGGTTTCCTGGTCAACGCCAGCAACCCCAAGGCCGTGGTGTTCATGCTGGCGGTGCTGCCGCAGTTCGTGAATCCTCAGGCGCCGCTGCTGATCCAATACCTGATCCTGGGTGCGACGATGATCTGCGTCGATATGATCGTCATGGCCGGCTACACGGGCCTGGCGTCGAAAGTGCTGCGGTTGTTACGTACACCCAAGCAGCAAAAACGCATGAACCGCACGTTTGCCGGGCTGTTTGTGGGGGCGGCGGGCTTCCTGGCCAGCATGCACCGCGCAACGGCCTGACTGAAGACCCCGGATCAAAATGTGGGCGCAGGCAAGCCAGCGCGCGCATTTTGATCCGGCCCAAGTCCGCCACCCTGCCACTACCTCCTGCGCCCTTATGTCCCGATGTTCCAAACGCCAAGTCACTAACGACTTGAGTCAAACCCTTTAACGTTTAACAATGTGTTACTTCGTATTTCCATTTGAGATTCATTCATGACTGGCCCTTCCCGTTTCCTCGCCTGGCTGCTGTTGCCTGCGTTGGTGTCGTGCAGCTTCAACTTGCTGGCAGCCACCGCCGAAGGCGCACCCCAGGCCCTGCACCTGTTGGACTACATCGGTGCCGATTACCCGTCGACGGTGGAGGCGGGCAAGGTCATCGACGATTCTGAATACCGTGAGCAGGTGGAGTTTCTTGGGGTGTTGCAGGGGCTGATGGGCGAGCTTGCGCAAAAGCCTGAGCGAGCTGAGTTGGTGAAAGGCGTCGATGAACTGCTCGTCGCTGTGAAAGCCCGCGAGGACGGTGCGACGGTGGCTCATCAGGCCCGACAATTGGGGGCCAAGCTGGCAGTGGCCTATGAGGTCAGCCAAGCTCCGGCAATTACCCCGGACCCGACTCGTGGTGCGCCACTGTATGCCCAGCACTGCTCAGTGTGCCACGGTGAAGCAGGCGCCGGTGATGGCCCCGCAGGCGTCGGCCTGACACCGCCACCGGCCAACCTGCGGGATGCCGCGCGCCTGGATCGCTTGAGCCTCTACGCGATCTACAACACCCTTGGGTTGGGCGTCGAAGGCACGGACATGCCATCTTTCGCCGATCAACTGGACGACCGTCAGCGTTGGGACCTAGCCACCTATATCGCCAGTTTCACCGCTGACCCGGCTGCTGCGAAAAGCGAAAAAATCTTCAACCTCGCTGATCTGGCACGCCAGACGCCCAACGAAGTGCTGGCGGCGCAAGGTCCCGAGGCCATCGCGACCTTCCGCGCACAGCGGGCGCAGCCGCCGCAGGTCAAGCGTGGCCCTGCGCAGCTGCTTGATTACACCGCGACGACTCTGGACAAAAGCCTCGCCGCGTTTCGCAACGGTGATCACGAACAGGCCTACGACTTGTCGGTGGCCGCCTATCTGGAAGGTTTCGAGCTGGTTGAAAGCTCCCTGGATAACGTCGACGCCAACGTGCGCAAAGACACCGAAAAGGCCCTGATGGCCTACCGGCAGTCGTTGCAGGATGGCTTGCCGATTGAACAGGTGGAGCAACGCCTGGACGCGGCCAAGGGCAAGCTCAAGGAGTCTGCGGATCTGTTGGGCAGTGATGGCCTGAGCTGGTCCTTGAGCTATATCTCCGGCCTGTTGATTTTGCTGCGCGAAGGCCTGGAAGCGATTCTGGTGTTGGCGGCGATCCTTGCCTTCTTGCGTAACACCGGCCAGCAATCGGCGGTGCGCAGCGTCAACGTCGGTTGGGGCCTGGCGCTGTTGGCGGGTCTGGCGACCTGGGCCTTGGCGGCTTATGTGATTGATGTCAGCGGTGCCCAGCGCGAATTGCTGGAAGGCTGCACGGCGCTGTTTGCCAGTGTCATGGTGCTGTGGCTCGGGGTATGGATGCACGACCGGCGCCACGCGGCAGCCTGGCAGGACTACATCAAGAGCAGTCTGGTGGGCGGCGGTGGGCGTTTCGGTTTTGCAATGCTGGCGTTCTTTTCGGTCTACCGCGAACTGTTCGAAGTGATCCTGTTTTACGAAACCCTTTGGTTGCAGGCCGGGACTGCCGGGCACAACGCGGTACTCGCGGGCGGAGCCACGGCGTTGGTACTGTTGGTGGGCCTGGCCTGGGTGATCCTGCGGGGTTCGGCGAAGCTGCCGTTGGCATTGTTCTTCGGCATCAACGCGGCGCTGTTGTGCGCGCTGTCTGTGGTGTTCGCCGGTCATGGCGTCAAGGCATTGCAGGAAGCCGGCATCTTCGGCACGCGGCCGGTGGCGTTCTTTGACTTCGATTGGCTGGGGATCCACGCGGACGCCTATTCGTTGAGCGCCCAGGCCGTGGCGATTCTGGCGATTGTGGTGCTGTATGGCCGTAGTCGGTTGGCTGAGAAACGCCGGGTGGCGGCATAACCATGCGAGTCTGGATCGATGCTGATGCTTGCCCCCGGGCCGCGAAGGACCAGGTGGTGAAGTTCGCCCTGAAGCGCCAATTCGAGGTGGTGTTGGTGGCGGGTCAGAGCCAGATCAAGCCGGGTTTTTCGTGTGTGAAGTTGATTGTGGTGCCCAGCGGCCCGGACGCCGCTGACGACTACCTCGTCGAGCATGCCATGCCCGGTGAGTTGGTGATTTGCAGCGACGTTCCTCTGGCCGATCGCCTGGTGAAAAACGGCGTGACAGTGCTCGATCCTCGGGGCAAGGAATTCAGTCCGCAGAACATGAGTGAACGGCTGGCGGTGCGCAACCTGTTCACTGATCTGCGCGAGCAGGGCCAGATGGGTGGTGGCCCGCCGCCTCATGGGGAGAAGGAAAAGCAGGCGTTTGCCAATGCCTTGGATCGGATTCTGACCAAGTTGATGCGTGCCGATTAATCGTTCTCGTGGGTCAGCTCCAGCACCCGATCCACGAGTTTGTTGATCCCGGATGCAACCTCGCTGATGTTCTTGCCCAACATGTACGCCGGGGTGCTTACCAGCTTGCGGGCCTTATCTTCGACGATCTCATCAACAGTGCATTCCTGGTGGGTCGCGCCCATTTTATCCATGGCCGCCGCTGTATCGGCGTCGTTGCCAATGGTGCACGTCACGCCAGGGCCGTAGATTTTCGCCGCCAGGGCCGGGGATATGCAGATCAATCCCACGGGCTTGCCCGCTTCGGCAAAGGCCTCGGCCAGCGCCAGCACCTGCGGGTTGACGCTGCACCCGGCGCCTTCGACGGCGAAGTTCGACAGGTTTTTTGCAGCGCCAAAGCCGCCAGGTACGATCAGCGCGTCAAAGTCCTCGGCGTGGGCCTCACGAATGTCCTTCACGGCGCCCCGGGCAATCCGCGCCGACTCCACCAGCACGTTGCGCGATTCGGGCATCTCTTCGCCGGTCAAGTGGTTGATTACATGCAGTTGCGCAATGTCGGGGGCAAAGCACTGGACCTGAGCGCCGCGCTGATCCAGGCGCAGCAGGGTGATCACGCTTTCATGGATCTCTGCACCGTCATATACGCCACAGCCGGAAAGGATCACTGCAATTTTTTTGCTCATGGGCATTTCTCCTGATTCATGGCGTTAAATGTCTACTTATTTGTCACTCATTGCCAATGGGATATCCAGCCGTAACACCTAATCTTGATGTAACAAAAATTGATCGGACTTGCCCATGGACTTCGTGCCTTACGCGGTACCGTTTTTCATTGCCTTGATCGTGGTCGAACTGCTGGCCGACCGTTGGCGTGGTGAGCGCAACTACCGGGTGGCGGACGCCATCAACAGCCTCAGCACCGGCGTGCTATCTACCACCACCGGGCTGTTGACCAAAGGCGTGGGGCTACTGACCTATGCCTTCGCCCTCAAGCACCTGGCGCTGATCGAGCTGTCGGCCCAAAGTATCTGGACTTGGGTATTCGCCTTTATCTTCTACGACTTCTGCTACTACTGGCTGCACCGCTTCGGCCACGAACGCAACATCCTCTGGGCCGCCCATTCGGTGCATCACCAGAGCGAGGACTACAATCTCACCACCGCCCTGCGCCAGACCAGTACTGGTTTTCTCCTGAGCTGGGTCTTCTACCTGCCTCTGGCCGTGCTCGGTGTGCCGTTGGTGGTGTTTATCAGCGTCGCGTCGCTCAACTTGCTGTATCAATTCTGGGTTCATACCCGCCATGTGCCCAAGCTGGGCTGGCTCGAGCGGTTCTTCGTCACACCGTCCAATCATCGGGCTCACCATGCACAGAACGCTCTCTACATGGATCGCAACTACGGCGGAGTGTTCATTTTTTGGGACCGGCTGTTTGGTTCGTTCCAGGAAGAAGACGAAAATGAGCCCGTCATCTTTGGTGTGACCACGCCGCTGGCCAGTTGGAATCCGCTGTGGGCCAACCTGCAGTTTTATGCACAGTTGTGGAGCGATGCGCGGCGTACTGAAAGCAAGTGGGACAAGCTGCGTATCTGGTTCATGCGCACTGGTTGGCGACCGGCGGATGTGGCGGCAAAGTACCCACTGGCCAAGCCGGACCTGAGCCAGTTCCGCAAGTTTGAAGTGCCTCTGGACGCTCGGCAGCAGCTTTACATCGCTCTTCAATTCGCCGCTTATGTGGCCTTTGGCAGCTATTTGATGAATGTTGGCGAAGGGTTGCCAACCGCCGCCCTGATGTTGGGCTGGAGTGCGATGGTTTTAGGTTTGTTTACCCTGGGGGTGGCACTGGAGAATCGGCCGTGGGCGCTAAAGGCCGAGTTATTGCGCCTGGTATTGAACGTGCCGTTAGTGTGGCTGGCGCCGCTGGTCGGCTTATGGTCGGCCAGTGCGTTGGGCTGGCTGGGCCTGGTCAGTTACAGTCTGTTTAGCGTCTTCGGCCTCTACTGCTGCAGAGACCGGCTGACTCGACTAGCGTCGTAGCCTCTCACTTTTGCTCGGATTGTTGCTCTGCAGCCACCCGGGCTTTTTCATCGGCACAGGCCTGGCGCGTCAAGCGGGCATTCTTGATGCGCCGACGCAGCCACAAGCCCAGGCCCAATACCAGCAAGGCGCCCAGCACCCACAACTCGTATTTCTTGATGCTGCCCAGCATGCTTTCGAGCACTGCGCCGAAATGGTAGGCGGCGGCCCCCAGCGCGGCAGCCCAAATGGCCGCGCCGATGCCGTTGAGGAGCAAATAGCGCGCGGGCGGATAACCAGAAAGCCCAATCGCCACCGGCATCACCGTGCGTAGACCGTAGACAAAACGGAAGCTCAACACCCAGATGTCCGGGTGCTTGCGGATATGCTCCAGGGCCCGGTCTCCCAGCAATTGCCAGCGCGGCTTGCGTGCCAGCAGCTTGCGACCATGCTTGCGCCCCAGGAAATACCACAGTTGGTCACCGGCGTAGCTGCCGAAAAAAGCCACGACCACCACCAGGTTGATATCCATATATCCGCGGAACGCCAAGAAGCCTGCGAGGACCAAAATGGTTTCGCCTTCGAAGAACGTGCCCAGGAAAAGAGCAAAGTAGCCAAAGTCATGCAGGAATTGTTGGAGCATTGTCTGGGTGCTGGCGAAATGAACGCGCAGCCTACGCCTTCGTGGACTTTCATGAAAGTATCGAAATGTGTCGTGAAGTGAACAATTCCTACAGAAACCGGGAATGCGACGACAGGTTGCATGCCGTTGTATGAGCTAAGCACAACTGTAATTCCTTCGTCATAATGACCGCTTATAACTGTCACGCTCGCCCGTCAAGCCGAGCTCAGGAGTCTGCCGTGAGCTTCACCCCCGCCAATCGTCTGTTTCCCGCCACCCGCCTGCGCCGCAATCGTCGTGATGATTTTTCTCGTCGCCTGGTTCGTGAAAACGTCCTGACGGTGGATGATCTTATCCTGCCGGTTTTTGTGTTGGATGGTGAAAATCGCCGGGAAGCGGTGGCATCGATGCCGGGTGTAGAACGCTTGACCATTGATCTGCTCTTGGTAGAGGCGGCGAACTGGGTCGAACTGGGAATTCCGGCCTTGGCACTGTTCCCGGTCACGCCTTGTGAACTCAAGTCCCTGGACGCTGCGCAAGCCTGGAACCCGAACGGTATTGCCCAGCGTGCCACCCGTGCCTTGCGCGAGCGTTTCCCTGAGTTGGGGGTGATCACCGACGTGGCCCTGGACCCGTTCACCACCCACGGGCAGGATGGGATTCTCGACGAAGACGGTTATGTTCAGAACGACATCACCGTCGATGCGCTGGTCAAGCAGGCCTTGTCCCATGCGGCTGCGGGCGCCCAGGTGGTCGCGCCGTCGGACATGATGGACGGCCGCATCCAGGCGATTCGCGAGGCCCTGGAACTGGCCGGCCACGTCAATGTGCGGATCATGGCTTACTCGGCCAAGTACGCCAGCGCCTACTACGGCCCGTTCCGGGATGCGGTGGGTTCGGCCCTGAACCTGGGCAAGGCCAATAAGGCCTCGTACCAGATGGACCCGGCCAACAGCCATGAAGCCTTGCACGAAGTGGCGGCGGACCTGGCCGAAGGGGCCGATATGGTGATGGTCAAGCCCGGCATGCCGTACCTGGACATCCTTTATCGGGTCAAGGAGGAATTCAAGGTGCCGACCTTTGTCTATCAAGTTAGCGGTGAATACGCCATGCACATGGCCGCCATCGAGAATGGTTGGTTGAATGAAGGGGTGATCCTTGAATCCCTGACAGCCTTTAAACGTGCGGGTGCTGATGGCATCCTCACCTACTTTGCCGCCCGCGCCGCCCAATTGCTTAGAGAGCAACAATAGCCCTCACAGGAACACTCGATGAATACCGAAGGACTCTCAGAAGTTGCCGTAAAAGACGCTCAGCCGGTGGTTGAACAAGCCAGCGAAACCCCTCCGGAGTTGGAGCCAGCACCGCCTGTCGTGGCGGTCGAGGCCCCTGTGGTGGTGCCGGCGATCGCGACTCCCAACCTGGATGACAGCAGCCTGTACATCCACCGCGAGCTGTCGCAACTGCAATTCAACATCCGCGTGCTGGAACAGGCGCTGGATGAGTCCTATCCCTTGCTGGAGCGGCTGAAGTTCCTGCTGATCTTCTCCAGCAACCTGGACGAGTTCTTCGAGATTCGCGTCGCCGGTCTCAAGAAACAGATTACCTTTGCCCGTGAACAGGCGGGTGCCGACGGCCTGCAACCGCATCAGGCCTTGGCGCGTATCAGTGAGCTGGTACACGGCCATGTGGATCGTCAATACGCGATCCTCAACGACATTCTGTTGCCGGAACTGGAAAAGCATCAGGTCCGCTTCATCCGTCGCCGCCATTGGACCGCCAAGATCAAGACCTGGGTGCGTCGTTATTTCCGCGACGAGATCGCACCGATCATCACCCCGATCGGCCTCGACCCGACTCACCCGTTCCCGTTGCTGGTGAACAAGAGCCTGAACTTCATTGTCGAGCTGGAAGGCATTGATGCCTTCGGTCGCGACTCGGGCCTGGCGATCATCCCGGCACCGCGTCTGTTGCCACGGATCATCAAGGTACCGGAAGAGGTAGGGGGCGCGGGCGATAATTATGTATTCCTGTCGTCGATGATCCATGCTCATGCCGATGATCTGTTCCAGGGCATGAAGGTCAAGGGCTGCTACCAGTTCCGCCTGACCCGTAACGCCGACCTGGCCCTGGACTCCGAAGACGTGGAAGACTTGGCCCGCGCTTTGCGCGGTGAATTGTTCTCCCGTCGCTACGGCGATGCGGTTCGCCTGGAAGTGGCGGACACATGCCCGAAACACTTGTCCGATTACTTGCTCAAGCAATTCAACTTGGGTGAGACCGAGCTGTACCAGGTCAACGGCCCGGTGAACCTGACACGCCTGTTCAGCATTACCGGCCTGGACAGCCACCCGGAGCTGCAATACACCCCGTTTACCCCGCAGATCCCGAAATTGCTGCAAAACAGCGAGAACATTTTCAGCGTGGTCAGCAAGCAGGATATCTTGCTGCTGCACCCGTTCGAGTCGTTCACGCCGGTAGTCGACCTGCTGCGCCAGGCCGCCAAGGACCCGCACGTTCTGGCCGTGCGCCAGACCCTGTACCGCAGCGGCGCCAACTCGGAAATCGTTGATGCGCTGGTAGACGCGGCGCGTAACGGCAAGGAAGTCACGGTGGTGATCGAATTGCGCGCCCGTTTCGACGAAGAGTCCAACCTGCAACTGGCCAGTCGCCTGCAAGCGGCCGGTGCGGTGGTGATCTACGGCGTGGTCGGTTTCAAGACCCACGCCAAGATGATGTTGATCCTGCGCCGGGAAGCCGGTGAGATCGTGCGTTACGCTCACTTGGGCACCGGCAACTACCATGCCGGCAACGCCAAGCTTTACACCGACTACAGCCTGCTGACCTCCGATGACGCCTTGTGTGAAGACGTCGGCAAGTTGTTCAGCCAGTTGATCGGCATGGGCAAGACCTTGCGCATGAAGAAACTGCTGCACGCGCCGTTCACTCTCAAGAAGGGCATGCTCGACATGATTGCCCGGGAAACCCAGTTCGCCCTCGAGGGCAAGCCGGCGCATATCATTGCCAAGTTCAACTCGCTGACTGATCCGAAAATCATCCGTGCGCTGTACAAGGCCAGCCAGTCCGGCGTGCGTATCGACCTGGTGGTGCGCGGCATGTGCTGCCTGCGGCCGGGAATCTCCGGGGTCTCGCATAACATCCACGTGCGCTCGATCATCGGTCGCTTCCTGGAGCACACGCGGGTGTTCTACTTCCTTAACGGGGGCGAGGAGCAGATGTTCCTCTCCAGTGCCGACTGGATGGAGCGTAACCTCGACAAGCGGGTGGAGACCTGTTTCCCGGTGGAAGGCAAGAAGTTGATTGTGCGGGTCAAGAAAGAGCTGGAGAGTTATCTCACCGATAACACCCACAGTTGGAGCCTGCAGTCGGACGGCCGTTACATGCGTAATACGCCGACCGGCAACCAGAACCCGCGCAGTGCCCAGGCGACGTTGCTGGAGCGGTTGGGTAGCCCGATCCTGACGGTGAACTAAAAGCCAGCTTGATCGTTCCCACGCTTTGCGCGGGAACGATCGACAGTAGGCCGTATCAGCGCAAATTCAGGCTGAACCCCACCCGTGTCAGCCACTCGGCTTCTTGAGCGAAATCCGCCTGGGTCAGTTGGTTCTCATCCAGCCAGTTCTTCGGGAACACCACATCCAGACTGTCGCCATGGGCGCGTAAGGTCACCTGGGGCATTTCCTGGGTACCGCGAATGTGGTGGAACAGAATAGCGAAGCGCAGCAGCACGCACAGACGGATCAGCTTGATGCCTTCGTCGCCGAACTCGGCGAATTTGTCCCTGGGGATATTGCGGCGGTGGCCGCGCACCAGCAGCGCAAGCATTTGCTGGTCCTCCCTGGAGAAACCGGCCAGGTCCGAGTGTTCGATCAAGTAGGCGCCGTGTTTGTGGTAATGGTAGTGGGCGATGTCCAGGCCCACCTCATGAACCTTGGCCGCCCAGCCTAGCAGTTCACGCCAGACACCGTTTTCCAGGTCCCAGTCCTCGGCTACCTGGTCGAAGGCGTGCAGCGCCTTGCGCTCGACCCGCGCCGCTTGTTCCAGGTCGACGTGGTAGCGCTCCATCAATGAGCTGAGAGTGCGCTCACGGACGTCTTCGTGGTGATGACGACCCAGCAGGTCATACAGCACGCCTTCGCGCAGTGCGCCGTCGCAGTGGTCCATGCGTTGCAGTTCGAGGGCATCGAAGATCGCTTCGAGGATCGCCAGGCCGGCGGGGAAGATCGCACGCCGGTCCGGCTTGATGCCGTCGAAATCGATTTTCTCGGCGTCACCCAATTTGAACAGCTTGCGCTTGAGCCAGGCCAGCCCTTCGGCATTCACTTCGCCCGTGCCGTGGCCACCGGCCTTGAGCGCCAGGCCAATGGCGCGGATGGTGCCGGACGAGCCGATAGCCTCATCCCACGTCAGGCGGTGCAGGGCGTGCTCGATACTCATGATTTCCAGCCGCGCAGCCGTATAAGCCTGGGCATAGCGGGCCGGGGTGATCTTGCCGTCCTTGAAATAGCGCTGGGTGTAGCTGACGCAGCCCATCTGCAGGCTTTCGCGCAGCAGCGGTTCGAAGCGCTGGCCAATGATGAACTCGGTACTGCCGCCGCCGATGTCCGCCACCAGGCGTTTGCCTGGGGTGGTGGCCAGGGTGTGGGATACGCCGAGGTAGATCAGGCGCGCTTCTTCACGACCGGAGATGACTTCCACCGGGTGTCCGAGGATTACTTCGGCACGGCGGATGAATTCGCCACGGTTACGGGCTTCGCGCAGTGCGTTAGTGCCGACAATGCGCACGGCACCTTGAGGCATGCCATTGATCAACTGGGCAAAGCGCTTCAGGCAATCAAGCCCGCGCTGCATGGACTCTTCATTGAGTTGGCGCTCATCGTTGATCCCGGCAGCCAACTGCACTTTTTCGCCGAGCCGTTCGAGAATGCGGATCTCGCCGTTCTGGGCCTTGGCCACGACCATGTGAAAGCTGTTGGAGCCCAGGTCGATGGCGGCGATCAAGGACAGATTCTTGGCTTGGGATTGCGACATGGTTAGGGGGTCTCGGTCGATAACCTCGCCATCGTGCCACGATCAACGGCTGACGCCAACGCGTAGTGTTCGGGGAATTTACCTACTGGTGTCCGGGAACAAGTTTTGTGGGAAATATAGGGCTGTTCTCTGTGCACTTTGCGATTAACTCCAAGAGTGCATGAGAAATAGTGAGAGATTTATATGCAAATTGCTTTTTTGAATGCTCCTACATAATAGAGTCACTTGTTTTGATCAGTTTGTTATTTAAGACTACCTGTCAGTCGAGGAAAGGCGACATTAGAGTTTTACTACTCTGACAGTAGTTCAGGCGCTGTCCTATGTTTTCTGGGTGTCTTAACGAGAGAGACTGTCACCCGGCAATGTTGCCTTGGTGCTATTTGTTTATGGCTTTTATGTCAAGGATGAATGTTTGTAGGGCTGTTGGAATTGCCCGGGCGATAATCAATACACCTGATAATTTTTAGTGACAGGTTGAACATGACGAAAATATTTGGTTTGGCTATGGGCGTTGTTTGTCTGGCGGTAACTCTGAGTGCCCAAGCAACAACCAGTGCACAGTTAGTCGTCCGGGGCACGATCACACCTGCTGCCTGTAACCTCAGCCTGGTTGGGAGTGGCATCATCGACTATGGCACGATTCGCGCGGGTGAGCTGTCCCAGACGGCTTTCAATCCGCGGGAGGAGAGAACCACTTCACTGGCCGTCAATTGTGGCACCACGCCGGCCAAGTTCGGGTTGACCTTTACCGACCTGCAATCGGGTAGCAAGGTGCCAGGAGTCCTGGGTGCAGGTTTCAGCGAAGCGCAGAACTTCGGGTTGGGCGCCGTGGGTACCAGGCGCACCGGCGGCTATTCGGTCACGCTTAAAGACCTACGGTCGTCCGGCGTAACGCTGTATCCAATCATGCGCACCAGCACCGGCGCCTGGCAGGGCAGCGATGGCAAAGTCGCCCAATCACCTCGCCAGTATTCGTGGCGTAATACTGCAACCATTACCCCAGCGTCGATCTCTCAATTGACGGGCGTTATTGCGGTGAAGGCCGTGATCAACAAGTCCCGGGATCTGGATCTCAGTCGTGACATTTCCCTAGATGGGCGTGCCACGCTCGTATTGAGTTACATCTAAAGGATTGAAAAGCAGTCGATATTGAAATGGAGCGGAGTTAACCCGTATTTGTTTCCTGTCGACTGCTTTTCTGTATGGGCGCTTGACTATTAGCGGTATGGGGGAATTGGGTGAGTGGTCTTTCTGGAATAAAGATGGGGCTGTTGTGGGGAGCAAGTTTGTGTCTGTGTTTTTCCAATATTGCAGTGGCAGACGGCATGCAGCCGGAAACCACTGTAGTTATTCTTTATGAAGAAGATGGGGAAGCAACAATCAACATCAAGAATACCGATGCGAAGCCGGCCCTTCTTCATTCGGTGGTTGAAAACGTACCTGAGGACTTGGAGCCGTTGTTGATTGTCACGCCACCTATCGCCCGTGTAGAAGCGGGTGAGACCCAACTGGTTCGTTTCATCAGTACCTTGAAAGCACCGCTCAAGACCCAACGGTTGAAGCGCGTGTCTTTTGAAGGTATTCCCCAGGCGCGCGCCGCAGGCGGTACGACCATCGGTATCACTCTTCGGCAGAATCTGCCGCTGATCCTGCATCCGCAGGGTTTGCCTCGGCACCACACACCTTGGGAACTACTCAAATGGAGGCGGGTTGGAGGGCACCTTACGGTTCATAACGACAGTGCTTATGTGGTTCGCCTGGCGCTGGATGTGCAACTGCTTCCACATATGCGCCTGGCCACGTTGCCACGTACCTACATTTTGCCGGGTGAAGCCCTGGCTGCGGCGGTCGACGGCCCCCTGGACGGCGTGATTTCGGTAGTGATTCAGCCGGCCACGGTCTATGGGTTTTCGGTTGAGGACTACCAAGCCCCGATCATTGTCGATGGGGCTTGATCGGTTCATGACAAAAACGAAGAACCTGTCGGATGTCAGCGCCTGTGTTGTTGTGCCCTGTCGACCCACGCTTCTCATGGGGCTGGCGGTGCTCTGGGGGTTGCCTGGCCTGGCGTCTGCCATGGCGTTGGGGGAAGGCTTTGACCTGGCTGCACTGACTGCCTACGGTATTGATACGAAGATCTCTGACTACTTGCGCCGTGCGCCGCGTTTTCGCGAAGGTGTCCAGGTGGTGGGGTTACGGGTCAACGGGAACCCGGTCGGGCTGGTGGATGCACGGTTCGACCAGCAGGGCCAGTTGTGTTTCACCCCGGGGTTGCTGGAAAAGGCCGGCCTGGTGAAGCCCTCCGGGATTATTCGTGAAGGCATCACACCTGACCAGGCCTGTCATGACTTTCTCGGCACATTCGCGGCGACAGTGCTGCGGTTGCATCCCGGTAGAGATGAAGTTTCGCTGGTGGTGCCGACGCAGTCATTGCGTGAGCCCCAATGGGAGGCGGGAGACTCTTCCCAGGGTGGAGCCGCGGCCTTGTTCAATTATGACGTTCTGGGTTTCGATACCCGCTCCCGGGGTGGCCCCAGCCGATTTGCATCTGCCTACACCGAGGCCGGCTTCAACCTTGGTGACTGGATTGTTCGCAGTCGCCAGTTCTATGTATCCGACAATGGCGAGTCCCGTACCGAGCATCTGCATGCCTATGCTCAGCGGGATATCGCCGCCTTGCAATCGACTTTCCAGGTGGGCCAGCTATCCAGCAATAACCCGCTGTTTGGCGGCATCCAGTTGTCCGGTTTCCAATTGTCGCCCGATGGCCAGTCGCGAACGCTGGCGGGCAGCAACGATGTGGTGGTTGAAGGCCTGGCCCAGAGCCAGTCGCGTATAGAGGTGCGCCAGTCGGGGGTGATGATTCATAGCACCCTGGTACCTGAAGGCCCTTTCCGGCTGACGGGGTTGTCGTTGTTTAACGGCACCAGCGATCTTGAAGTCAGCGTGATTGATAGGTGGGGCGCCAAGCGCAGCTTTGTCGTGCCGGCGGCGTCTTTTGGCGGCGTTGCGCCAGTGACGCCTGGTTATTACTTCTCCATGGGCAAGGTACGCGAGACTTCAATCGATGGTGCGCAGTCTCCAGTGGTGGCCATGGGCAGCGGAACCTGGGGGGTGGGGCGTGAGGCGTCGATGGGCTTCGGTTTGTTAAGTACCGATGACTATCACGCGGCAGGCGGCAACCTGAGCAGTGTGTTTTTCCAGCGGGTTGCCGTGGGCGCACGTCACACCCTGTCCCGTGACGACCGCCATGGGGTGTCCGGATCGCGCAGTACACTCTCCCTGAGCAGCCCGTTGCACGCCAACAGTGACCTGAGCCTTAGCGCAACTTCCCAGACTCGCGGCTATCGCGAAGTACTTGACGCGGGACAGTCATCGAGGGTGGACGACCTGGATTCGCATTTCAAAAACCAGTACACGGCAGGCTTCAGCTGGGTGGATCCCGCGCTGGGCGGCTTCTCCCTAGGTTATACCCGCAGTTCACAATTTGACGGGCGATCGGTTGAGCACGTCTTTGCCTCGTGGACCAAGTCGTTCGGCGCCACCACCGTGGCATTGGTCGCCGACTCACAAGTGGGTGGTGCGCGGCCGGTCCATGACACGGCTCTCGCCGGAAGAAGGCGTGATATGTCGCAGGACAATGGTGTGTCCGTGCGCCTGCAGCTCAGTGTTCCCCTGGGAGGGGGCCGTCGCGTGACCACCTATGCCAGTCGCCGGGGCGACAAGCTCAATACCGGCGCGGGGCTCAGTGAATGGGTCAACGACTATGTGAATTATGAGGTAGGCGTCGAACGGGATCTCAGGGGCCGGGAGCAATCGGTTCGGGGCCAGGTAAATGTGATGCCGCGGTATACCCGAGTCGGGCTGGGCATCAGTCGTGATCCATTGAGCACCAGCTACTCAGGGCAATTGCAAGGCGGTGTCGTGGCCCATGAGCATGGCCTGACGTTCTCACCCTATACCGTCCAGGACACCTTCGGCATCGTCTCGGTGGGCGATATCGGGTCCGCCAAGGTCGATACCCCGCAAGGTCCGGTCTGGACCGACTTTCGTGGGCAAGCGGTGATTGCCGGCTTGCCGGCTTATACCCCTAGCCGTATCGAAGTACAGACCCGATCCCTGCCCAAGCGCATCGACTTGAAAAACGGGACAAAAGTGCTCAGCGCAGGTCGGGGGTCCTTCAATACTGTGGATTTCGATGTTGTCAAAGTTCGCCGCGTATTGCTCCAGGCGCACGATCAGCAAGGTCGTCCCTTGCCGCAGGGGGCTTCGGTATTCGGCAAGGACAACGGCTTTCTGACCAGCGTGGCAGGCGAGGGCATGATCTTTCTGAGCAACGTCAACGAGCTGCAAAGCTTGCAGGTTTCACTGCCGGACTCTTCCACCTGCCTGCTGCACCTCAATTCCGAGGTCGAGCCTGACGATGACAAACTCTATGAAACCACTTCGGCGGTGTGTCATGTCCGGTAAGCCTGAAAACCTGCACTTGGGGCTTTTGACCTGGCTGTTGCTCTTCGTGGCGCTGATGGCCCATGACGCGCGCGCCGAGAATTGTCTGCTGTCGGTGAGCCAACCCCATATCGACTATGGGGTTATCCGTAGCGTCAGGCCTGTCGAAAGAACATCAATATTCCTGGGCACGCGTACTCTGCACCTGAACGTCATCTGCAAAGCCCCCTCGCCAATGGCATTGCGCTTTACCGGTGCGTCGGCGGGCGGCCAGGGCTTTCGATTCGGGCCTCAGGGGCGCTTTTTCCTGAGCCTCAAACACGCCCGGATGGATGGGCGTGCCGTCGAGTGGACGGTTGCACATGTGCCAGGCAAGTCCGGCAGCGGGCGGCTGTCGCCTGGCCAGGCGCTGCAGGCCCGTGCGGCAGGGATACCGCTGGTGGGGCGTCGGTTGACGGTCCAGGTGGATATCGACACCGAACTGCCCGCTGCAGCCCTGGCGGTGCGCAACGAGACACTG
The DNA here is from genome assembly GCF_009707515.1 of Pseudomonas karstica. GTDB lineage: Bacteria > Pseudomonadota > Gammaproteobacteria > Pseudomonadales > Pseudomonadaceae > Aquipseudomonas > Aquipseudomonas karstica. Next base: position 40,007 of record NZ_WLYI01000004.1, read on the forward strand.
CTGGAGGGGCTGGGTCGTTTCGAACTGGTCAGTCCGGTTGTTGCACCGAACCAATGAAATTGGCGAACTCGGGGGTTTTGGGATTGGCAAACAGCACCTTGGGATCACCGACTTCATGTACCTTGCCTTGGTGCATGAACACCAACTTGTCGCCGACCTCCCGGGCAAAGCGCATCTCGTGAGTGACCATGATCAGGGTCATGCCCTCCTTGGCCAGTTTGCGGACCACGCTGAGCACTTCATTGACCAATTCCGGGTCCAGGGCCGAGGTGATTTCATCGCACAGCAAAACCTTGGGTGACATCGCCAATGCACGGGCGATAGCCACCCGTTGCTGCTGGCCGCCGGATAAACGATCGGGGAAGGCGTCGAACTTCTCGGCAAGCCCCACGCGTTCCAACATCTGCCGCGCCAGTTGTGCCGCTTTGGCCTTCGGCACTTTCTGCACGATTTGCGGCGCAAGCATGACGTTTTCACCCACCGTCAGGTGCGGGAACAGGTTGAACTGTTGAAACACCATCCCGACTTTCTGCCGCAGGTTGCGCAGGTCGGCGCGGGCGGCGTCGAGGTATTCTCCATCGACCTCGATTACCCCATCATTGATCGACTCCAGGCCATTGAGGGTGCGCAGCAAGGTAGATTTGCCCGAGCCGCTGCGGCCGACAATCGCCACCACCTGGCCTTCTTCGACGCTCAGGTCGATGCCCTTGAGTACATGGTGATCGCCGTAATACTTATGCAAGGCGGAAATTCTAAGCAGAGGCATGCAGTCTCCTTTCCAGAAAGCGCGCACTGAGGGACAAGGGGTAGCAGAGCAGGAAGTAACCGAGCGCCACCAGGCCATAGACCATGAACGGTTCGAAGGTGGCGTTGGCGAGCATGCCGCCGGTTTTAGTCAGCTCGGTGAAGCCGATGATCGAGGTCACGGCGGTGCCCTTGACCACCTGCACCGAGAAACCCACGGTGGGCGCTACAGCAATGCGCAAGGCTTGGGGCAGGATCACGTGGCGCAGTTGTTCGTAAGGGGTCAGTGCCAGGCTCGCCGAGGCTTCCCATTGGCCGTGGGCGATGGAGTCGACGCAGCCACGCCAGATCTCGGCCAGGTAGGCGCTGGTAAACAGGGTCAAGGCCAGCGCGGCCGCCAGCCAGGGCGAAATATCGATCCCCAGCAAGGCGATGCCGAAGAACACCAGGAACAACTGCATCAATAGCGGCGTGCCTTGGAACAGTTCGATATAGGTGCGCGCGACATTGCGCGGTAAAGATCGGGTGCTGATACGCATCGTCATCACCAGCAAGCCGATCAGGCCACCCCCGATAAACGCCACCAGTGACAACAATAAGGTCCACTGCAAACCGGTCAGCAGATTGCGCACGATGTCCCAGAAGGAAAAGTCACTCATGGGCTGTTCCTCATCACATAACGGCGGCCGATCCAATTGAGCAACTGGCGGATCAATAGCGCCATGCACAGATACACCAGAGTGGTCAGGGCATAGGTTTCAAAGGCGCGGAAGTTGCGCGACTGGATGAAGTTGGCGGCAAAACTCAACTCTTCAGTAGCAATCTGTGAGCAGACCGCCGAGCCGAGCATCACGATGATGATCTGGCTGCTCAGCGCCGGCCAGACTTTACCCAGCGCCGGCAGCAGCACCACATGGCGGAACGCTTCGAGGCGCGTCATCGCCAGCGCGGCAGCGGCTTCCAGCTGTCCGCGAGGAATGGCCTGGATTCCGGCGCGGATAATTTCGGTGGAGTAGGCTCCCAGATTGATCACCATTGCCAGCACCGCCGCCTGCCACTCGGAAATCTGCACGCCGAGGGATGGCAAGCCGAAGAAGATGAAGAACAACTGCACCAGAAATGGCGTGTTGCGGATCAACTCGACATATACCCCGAAGATCCAGCACAACGGCTGGATCTTCCAGGCCCGCACGCCTGCGCCAACGATCCCCAGTGCCACACCCAGCGCGGCACCGATAGCGGTCAGTTCCAGGGTGAACAGTGCACCGCGCAGCAACAGGTCGGTATTGGCCAGGACCGGCACAAAGTCGAAGTTATAAGCCATGAGTCAGCTCCGTAGCCGCGATCAGAGATCAGCGGGCAGCGGCTCTTTGAGCCACAGTAATGCGTTCTTTTCCAGGCTGCCGTCGGCTTTGGCGGCGATAAGAATCTGATTGACCTTATCCAGCAATGCCGGCTCGCTCTTGTTTACGCCGACGTAGACGGGAGAGTCCTTGAGCTTCACTTTCAGCGCTGGCACGCGCTTGGGGTTACGCTCGCTGATCGCCACCATCACCACGTTGCCGCTGGCAATCAGGTCTACCTGGCCGGCCAGGTAGGCGGCGATGGTCGAGTTGTTATCTTCAAAACGCTTGATCGTGGCGTCTTTTGGCGCAACGGCGCTCAGCTCGATGTCTTCGATGGCGCCACGGGTCACGCTGATGGTCTTGCCCTTGAGGTCGTCGAGGGTGCTGACAGGTGCGTCCGGCGGGCCGAACACCGCAAGGTAGAACGGAGCGTAGGCGTTGGAGAAGTCAATGACCTTTTCCCGCTCGGCATTCTTGCCCAGGCTGGAAATCACCAGGTCGACCTTGCCAGTGGTCAGGAACGGAATGCGGTTGGTGCTGTTGACTGGGGTCAGCTCGAGCTTGACCTTGAGTTGATCGGCCAGCAGTTTTGCGGTGTCGATGTCCAGGCCGCGAGGTTTCATGTCCGGGCCGACCGAGCCGAATGGAGGGAAGTCCTGGGGCACAGCCACCTTGAGGGTGCCACGGGCGACGATATCGTCCAGGCCATTGGCTTGGGCGGGCGCCTGGCCCAGCAGCATCAGGCTGGCAAGCAGGGCAGTGAGCAAGGTGCTGCAACGCTGGGTCATGGCAACTCTCCGAAACGGGTGAAGGGATCTTTTGATTTCTGCCAGTGCACAGGCCATGCCATTGTCCTGTAAATCACCTGCAAGGCCGGAATTCGTTGAGCTTCGGCGGTCTTACTGGTCTGAACAGTGTTGTCGGCACCTGCACCTTTTTCGAGCGTTGCCAAAACCTCGAGAGCCCCTTTGGGGCGTGGCTTGCCGCCTGCCGCGAATAGCTTTACAACTAGCCGCTCAGTTGACTGGAACCTCGAGTTTTTTATGAACTCCATCGCCCAAGCCGTACCGGAAGCGGCCCTGCAAGCCATCCGCAAACTGATCAAGGAGCAGGGCTTCGGGCCAGGTGATGCGTTGCCTTCCCAGCGCGACCTGGCGCTGCAATTGGGGGTAAGCCGAGCGTCCTTGCGCGAGGCCTTGTCTTCGCTCAGTGCACTGGGGGTGGTCAGTGTTCAGCCTGGCAAGGGTGTGTTCGTACAGGAACGGGCGTCACCGGCCCTTGTCACCACGGCGTGGCCTTTCGCGTCCCAGGCCACGCCCTTGGATATTTTCCAGTTGCGCTACGCCCTGGAAGGCTTCGCGGCGGGGCTGGCGGCGGTGATGCTGGGCACCGATGAGTTGGATTTTCTGGAGGACAATGTCGAGGCCATGCGCCGGGAGCTCAAGGCGGGGGATTTTGAGGCGGCGGCCCGGTTGGACTTCGAGTTTCATCAGCACATCCTGCTGGCCAGCGGCAATCAGGCGATGGTCAGCATTCTCAGCGCCAGCGCCGAGGTGTTTCTGGAGAGTCAGAAGCTACCGTTCATCCGGCCGGAGCGGGCCATGGAGACTTGGCAGGAACACCGCAAGATCCTCCGGGCCCTGGCAAGGCGCACCAGTAGCGCTGCGCAAAAAACCATGCAGGAACATGTGCGTAATGCGGCGTTGCGTACCGGCATTACTTTTGTCACTCCCGCCTCACCTTGAGACGATTCATAACCAAACTGATGGGAGTCCATAGCAAGAGTCAATCAGAGGCGGCTTCCTGAACGAAGGAAGGGCGGCTATGATGGGCAACGTTTTTTTTGCTTACAACCTGGAGACTTCCATGAGCAGCGATCTTATCAAACACGTTAGCGACGCTAGCTTTGAGGCCGAAGTACTGAAGGCCGAAGGCGCTGTATTGGTCGACTACTGGGCTGAATGGTGCGGTCCATGCAAGATGATTGCTCCGGTTCTGGACGAAATCGCCGAGACTTACAAAGGCAAGCTGACCATTGCCAAGCTGAACATCGACGAAAACCAGGAAACCCCGGCCAAGCATGGTGTGCGTGGCATTCCGACGCTGATGTTGTTCAAGAACGGCAACGTCGAAGCCACCAAGGTCGGCGCACTGTCGAAGTCGCAACTGGCTGCATTTCTCGACGCCAACATCTAAGCGTCGTCAAAAAAGCCCCGCCAATCGCGGGGTTTTTTCGTGAATCAGGGCTAGACGCTCTGAAACTCAGGTGGTACATTCGGCCCCGCACTGGTTTCTCCACTGCCCCCTGCAAGCCGTCGCCGACGCATTCCTTTTCGATTAGTACGCGATCCTGTCGCCTTCTCTGCGGCGCGGCCTCATTAAGCCAAAAGCTTAATTTCCCCCCTCCATAAATGATTACGTCATTCCTATATGAATCTGACTGAACTCAAGCAAAAGCCGATTACCGAACTGCTCGAATTGGCCGAACAGATGGGCATAGAAAATATGGCCCGTTCGCGCAAGCAGGACGTGATTTTCTCCCTGCTGAAAAAGCACGCGAAAAGCGGCGAGGAAATTTCCGGTGATGGCGTGCTGGAGATTCTCCAGGACGGCTTCGGCTTTCTCCGCTCTGCAGACGCCTCCTATCTTGCCGGTCCAGACGATATCTACGTCTCGCCGAGCCAGATCCGTCGCTTCAACTTGCGCACCGGTGACACCATCGTTGGCAAGATCCGCCCTCCGAAGGAAGGCGAGCGTTATTTCGCCCTGCTCAAGGTCGATACGATCAACTTCGATCGTCCCGAAAACGCGAAAAACAAGATTCTCTTCGAGAACCTGACGCCGTTGTTCCCGACCGTGCGCATGAAGATGGAAGCCGGTAACGGCTCCACTGAAGACTTGACCGGTCGTGTCATCGACCTGTGCGCCCCGATCGGTAAAGGCCAGCGCGGCCTGATCGTTGCGCCGCCGAAAGCCGGTAAGACCATCATGCTGCAGAACATTGCAGCGAACATCGCTCGTAACAATCCTGAAGTTCATCTGATCGTGCTGCTGATCGATGAACGTCCGGAAGAAGTGACCGAAATGCAGCGCACCGTGCGCGGCGAAGTGGTTGCCTCGACGTTCGATGAGCCGCCAACCCGCCACGTGCAGGTTGCCGAAATGGTCATCGAAAAGGCCAAGCGCCTGGTCGAACACAAGAAAGACGTGGTGATCCTGCTCGACTCCATTACCCGTCTGGCCCGTGCCTACAACACCGTGATCCCGAGCTCCGGCAAGGTATTGACCGGTGGTGTCGATGCCCACGCCCTGGAGAAACCGAAGCGTTTCTTCGGTGCCGCGCGGAACATCGAGGAAGGCGGCTCGCTGACCATCATTGCTACTGCGCTGGTTGAAACCGGCTCGAAGATGGATGAGGTGATCTACGAAGAATTCAAAGGTACCGGTAACATGGAACTGCCTTTGGATCGCCGTATCGCTGAGAAGCGTGTGTTCCCGGCCATCAACATCAACCGTTCCGGCACCCGCCGCGAAGAGTTGCTGACGGCGGACGACGAACTGCAGCGCATGTGGATCCTGCGCAAGCTGCTGCACCCGATGGATGAAGTAGCTGCCATCGAGTTCCTGATCGACAAGCTGAAGACCACCAAGACCAACGACGAGTTTTTCTTGTCGATGAAGCGCAAGTAACGCGACTTCTTGGGTCAGAAAAATGGCACCCCTCGGGGTGCCATTTTTTTTGTATTTGGAAAAACAGGACTGGGCACTGCGCGTGTCAGTCAAGAAACAAAAAAGATGAGTGCGACTGCGCTCGCCTCCATTCGTACCTTAAGACCATAAGATTAATGACCTCCCTTGCTCGAAGAGACATTGACGGCTGCGCGCAATAGCATTGTGTCGCCAGCCGCAGTGCTCAATAAGCTGCCAGCAGCCGTAAGAGCAGGTAGGATGTACGCCTATTTTACGGGTGGCATGGTTAATGAAATTCAAGGATCTTCGGGATTTCGTGCAGCAACTTGAGCAGCGCGGAGAGTTGAAACGTATCCAGGTGCCGATTTCCCCGGTCCTGGAAATGACTGAGATTTGCGACCGCACTTTGCGTAACAAAGGCCCGGCGCTGCTGTTCGAGAACCCGGTGGGCTTTGATATCCCGGTGCTTGGCAACCTGTTCGGAACCCCCGAGCGCGTGGCCTTTGGCATGGGTGCGGAGGCGGTCAGCGAACTGCGGGAAATTGGTAAGCTGCTGGCCTTCCTCAAGGAGCCCGAGCCGCCCAAAGGCCTGAAGGACGCCTGGTCGAAGCTGCCGATCTTCCGCAAGATCATTGCCATGGCCCCCAAGGTGGTCAAGGACGCGGTGTGCCAGGAAGTGGTTATCGAAGGCGATGATGTCGACCTTGGCATGTTGCCGGTGCAGACATGCTGGCCCGGCGATGTCGGACCGCTGATCACTTGGGGCCTGACTGTCACCAAGGGCCCGAACAAGGACCGCCAGAACCTCGGCATCTACCGCCAGCAAGTGATTGGTCGCAACAAGGTCATCATGCGCTGGTTGAGCCACCGTGGCGGCGCCCTGGACTTTCGCGAATGGTGCGAAAAACACCCCGGCAAACCGTTCCCTGTGTCCGTGGCCCTCGGGGCTGACCCGGCGACCATCCTCGGCGCCGTTACCCCGGTGCCCGATAGCCTCTCCGAATACGCCTTCGCCGGCCTGTTGCGTGGCAACCGCACTGAGTTGGTGAAATGCCGCGGCAACGATCTGCAAGTGCCAGCCACCGCCGAAATCATCCTCGAAGGCGTGATTCATCCGGGTGAAATGGCCGATGAAGGGCCCTATGGCGACCATACCGGCTATTACAACGAAGTCGACAGCTTCCCGGTGTTCACCGTCGAGCGCATTACCCACCGGATCAAGCCGATCTACCACAGTACCTACACCGGCCGTCCGCCGGATGAACCGGCGATTCTCGGCGTGGCGCTCAATGAAGTGTTCGTGCCGATCCTGCAGAAACAATTCCCGGAGATCACCGACTTCTACCTGCCGCCCGAAGGCTGCTCGTACCGCATGGCCATTGTGACCATGAAGAAGTCGTATCCTGGCCATGCCAAGCGCGTCATGCTGGGTGTCTGGTCGTTTTTGCGACAGTTCATGTACACCAAGTTCGTTATCGTCACCGACGATGACATCAACGCCCGGGACTGGAACGACGTGATCTGGGCCATCACCACGCGCATGGATCCCAAGCGCGATACGGTAATGATCGACAACACGCCAATCGATTACCTCGACTTCGCCTCGCCGGTATCAGGCCTGGGGTCGAAGATGGGGCTGGACGCCACCCATAAATGGCCGGGTGAAACCACCCGCGAGTGGGGTCGGGTGATCGTCAAGGACGAGGCGGTGAGCGCCCGTATCGATGCGCTCTGGAATGAATTAGGAATAGATTGATGCGTGTAACCCTGCAGCCCTCCGGTGCGGTGCTTGAGCTTGTGCCCGGCGAGCGGATCCTCGAAGGAGCCCGGCGCCTGGGCTATGAATGCCCCCAGGCCTGCCGCAACGGCGTATGCCATGTGTGTGCGGCGTTGCTGGTGGAAGGCCGGGTACAGCAGGCCGGTGAGGTGCGTGACCATGGCGAATTCTATACCTGCATCGCCGAACCGCTGGAGGACTGCATTGTCTTGTGGGACGGCGTGCTGGCGCCGGGGGAGTTGCCGGTGCGCAAGTTGTCCTGCCAACTGACGGAGTGTGTGGAAGTCGGTGGTGATGTGTGGCGCGTGCGCCTGCGTGCGCCGGCCGGTAAGGCCGTGCGATACCACGCTGGCCAGTACCTGATGATCGAGCGGGAGAACGGTGAGAAATCGGCGTTCTCCCTGGCCTCTGCGCCCCACGGCGGGCGTGAGCTGGAGTTGCATGTGCTGGTGCGCGAAGACAGCGCCCGGAGTCTGATCGAATATTTGCAGCGTAGCCAGATGGCCCGTGTCGAACTGCCGTTTGGCGATACTCATCTGGCGCAATTGCCGGATAGACCGCTGGTGTTGATCGCAGCCGGGACCGGCATGGCACAGATGCACAGCCTGATCGAGCACTGTCGAGCGAGCGGCTTCAAACACCCGGTGCATCTGTATTGGGGCGTACGTCGTCCCGAGGACTTCTACCAGCTTGAGCATTGGGAGCAATGGAAGCAGTTGCCTAACCTGTACCTGCACAAGGTGGTGAGCGATTTGTGCGGTTGGGAGGGGCGCTGTGGGATGTTGCATGAGGCGGTGTGCGAAGACATCAGCGATCTCAAATCCGTACACGTCTACGCCAGTGGTTCGCCGGCAATGATCTATGCCACCCTGGATGCGCTGGTCACCGCCGGCATGGATGCGCACCAGATGCGCGCCGATGTGTTTGCCTATGCCCCAAGACCGTGACATCCCTCTAGTAAGAGCGATGGGGGCGCCTGGTTCTGGAGTATCAGAACCGTACGCCCGTGGTTACCATCGCCGCATTGAATCCCAGCAGTACCAACTCCGCGCTCACGGGCCCATAGTGGGCGCCCACTGAAGGAATGATCACCGGTGCCACGCCAAAGCGGTTCAGTGGGATCTTGTCGCGGTATTTGCCGCGATAGCCCTGGATCACCCCACCAGTCAGCTTCAAGTACACCGGATAGTCAGTCATGTCATAACGTTTGCCGGCGTAGGCATAGTACGAGCGCTGGCTGAACGAGTTGCGAAATGTCGCCCCGCCATATACCAGTCCCGAAGCTTCATTGCGCTCCAGGCCAATCAGGTTCTGGTTGTTGTTGTGATCCGAGTCTTGTGAGAAGTGCCGGGTATAGACGCTGGTCTGGGCATACCAGAAGCCTTTTTCATCCGCAATGGGTGCTTCGACGGCCAGGGCGGTGGTGGCCTGCGCTAGAAGCAGCAGGCCTAAAAGTCGATATTTCATGGTGCGACCTCGATAGTCGGTAGGTTGTCGGCTAAGTAGGTCGTGACTGCTGTCTATTTTGAAGGATCAACCGCCACAAAGGCTGAACGGTCGCTGAAGGTACCGAAATTGAACCGCTCAATCCTGATGAGTGGGTCGCTGGTTCTTATGTTTCCTGGTCCTTTATGGGCATTTAATTTTTATCATTAGTGGCAACTTGGCCTATAACTCTTTTTCGCTGTACGGTTACAGCGGTGCGCTCTATTACGGTAAAGTCGCTTACAGCTGGTAACAGACGGGAGACCGAAGCGATTTGTCATGACCGCCATTGAATCCGATCTTTTGCAATTGGCTTACCCTCCGCGGCTAGACCTTGGGCCGCAACTCACTCACGAACAGTTAATGAGCTCAATGCAGGCCGCAATGGGCCGGCACAAGGGTGGCCCGGTCTGGCTGTTTGCGTATGGTTCGCTGATCTGGCGCCCCGAGTGTTCGGCGGCAGAGCGGGTGCGGGCGCGGGTCCATGGTTATCATCGCGGCTTGTACCTGTGGTCTCACGAACACCGGGGCACACCGGAGTTACCGGGCCTGGTGTTTGGCCTGGATCGTGGTGGCTCTTGCAGCGGGTTTGCCTACCGTTTGCCGGAAGAACAATTGGAAGCCTCGCTTTACGCCCTGTGGCGTCGCGAAATGCCTTATCCATCCTATCGACCACACTGGCTCAGTTGCCGTCTTGAAGATGGCAGTCAGGTGCAGGCGTTGGGATTTGTATTGGAACGGCACCTGCCCAGTTACGCCGGCAATTTGCCCGACAGTGTGCTGAACCAGGTATTTGAAAGTGCTTGCGGGCGTTATGGAACCACTCGCGATTATGTCGAGCAGACCATCAACGCCCTGCGCAGCCACGCCATGCCAGATAAAAATCTGGAGGCGCGGCTCAAGCGATGTTTCAAAAACGGCGCCTGCGATTAACGCGCAGCGCTGACGCTATTGGTGTGCCACAAGGTTGGAATCAAGAAGGCAATCGCCAGCAAACACGCACCGACCAGCAGGACAAAACCACCATCCCAGCCGAAATGGTCGACCGTGTAGCCCATGGCTGCACTGGCCGCTACCGAACCACCCAGATAGCCGAACAGGCCGGTAAAGCCTGCGGCGGTACCCGCGGCTTTCTTCGGTACCAATTCCAGCGCCTGCAGGCCGATCAGCATCACCGGGCCGTAGATCAGGAAGCCAATTGAGAACAGCGCGATCATGTCGACCATCGGGTTGCCCGGCGGATTGAGCCAGTACACCAGAGTCGCAACAGTCACCAGGGCCATAAATACGATGCCGGTCAGGCCACGGTTGCCACGGAAGATCTTGTCCGACATCCAGCCGCACAGCAGCGTGCCCGGGATCCCCGCCCACTCGTAGAGGAAATAGGCCCAGGACGTTTTATCGACGTCGAAGTGCTTGGCTTCTTTCAAATAAGTCGGCGCCCAGTCCAGCACGCCATAGCGCAGCAGATAGACAAAGACGTTGGCGAAGGCGATGTACCAGAGCATTTTGTTGCGCAGCACGTACTTGACGAAGATTTCCTTGGCGCTGAATTCGTCCTCGTGGCTGGCGTCGTAGCCTTCCGGGTAATCATTTTTGTACTGCTCGATTGGCGGCAGGCCTACCGATTGTGGGGTATCGCGCATGGTGATGAAGGCAAAGGCCGCCACTAGCAGAGCCACGGTGGCCGGGACGTAGAATGCCGCGTGCCAGTCGTTGAATAAGGCCATGCCCAGCAGGAACAGCGGGCCGATCAGCCCGCCGCCGACGTTATGCGCCACGTTCCACACCGACACTACGCCGCCGCGTTCCTTCTGCGACCACCAATGCACCATGGTCCGTCCACTTGGCGGCCAGCCCATGCCCTGGGCCCAGCCGTTAATGAACAACAAAATGAACATCATGGTCACGCTGGACGTCGCCCAAGGTGCGAAACCGAAAATGAACATCACTCCGGCGGACACCAGCAGGCCGAAGGGCAGGAAGTAGCGCGGGTTGGAGCGGTCGGACACCAGGCCCATGAGGAACTTGGACAAGCCGTAGGCAATTGCAATCGCTGACATCGCCAGGCCCAACTGACCGCGGGTGTAACCCTCGTCAATCAGGTACGGCATGGCCAGGGAGAAGTTTTTGCGCAGCAGGTAGTAGCCAGCATAACCGAAGAATATACCCGCGAAGATCTGCCAGCGCAGTCGTCGATAGGTACTGTCTATTTTTTCCTCAGGCAGGGGCGCCTGATGTGCGGCTGGGCGGAAGAAAGCAAACATTCAAGAGCTCCAAATTTCTTATTTTGACTGCGGATACGAATGTTACAGTTTCGTTACCGAAAATAGCACTGCCTCTTATCCGCAGTACAGGAAATTGGAGCAATTATATGTTCTTTTGCGAACATGTCGCTAATAGGTAAGTTGGAGGCGCAATGGGTGCTGAAGAGCACCTCTCCCACGCTGATCGCATTTCAAGTTATCTGACCTGGACGACCACCTTGCCGACCGCCTTGCGCTGGCCCAGGTCATTGATTGCCTGTGCGGCCTTATCGAGCGGGTACAGTTGCGACACCAAGGGCTTCAACTTGCCCTCGGCATACCAACTGAACAGTTGCTGGAAGTTCGCGGCATTGTCTTGAGGTTGGCGCTGGGCGAACGAACCCCAGAACACCCCGACCACTGCAGCCCCCTTGAGCAGCGCCAGATTCACCGGCAGTTGCGCAATACGTCCGCTGGCAAAGCCTACCACCAGCAGCCGACCGTTCCAGGCGATAGCGCGGATGGCTTGGTCAAACAGGTCACCGCCTACCGGGTCGTAGATAACGTCAGCGCCGTTGCCATCGGTCAGGCGCTTGACTTCGTCCTTGAGGCTGGTGTCGCTGTAGTTGATCAGCTCATCAGCGCCAGCGGCCTTGGCGACCTCGAGCTTTTCGGCGCTGCTGGCGGCGGCAATGACACGTGCCCCCATCGCCTTGCCAATTTCTACGGCAGCCAGGCCGACACCACCGGACGCTCCCAGTACCAGCAGGGTTTCACCCGCTTGCAGGTGGCCGCGCTGTTTCAGGGCGTGCATCGAAGTGCCGTAGGTCATGCTGAAGGCTGCGGCAGTGTTGAAGTCCATACTTGGCGGGATCGGCAGTACGTTATAGCCCGGCACTGCGACCTGCTCGGCAAAGCTGCCCCAGCCCGTCAGGGCCATGACCCGATCACCGACGTTCAGATGACTGATTTTTTCTCCGATTTCGCTGATTACGCCTGCCGCTTCACCGCCCGGCGAGAACGGAAAGGGCGGCTTGAACTGGTATTTGCCTTCGATGATCAGGGTGTCCGGAAAGTTGACTCCGGCGGCATGTACGTTCAGCAGGATCTCGTTCTTCTTGATCGCTGGGCTCTCGACGTCTTCCAGTACCAGGGTTTCGGCGGGGCCGAAGGCTTTGCACAGCACAGCTTTCATCGGGCTATTCCTTTTGGCGTAGTGGCCGATAAGTGTAGGTGTGTGTGCCGACGGGTCAACGAGCATGGCCCGTCCTGATGAGTCGCCATAAGCCTGTGCCCAGGCTTGTCGACGTTATGCTACCGGGCAATTGAATCGAGGAATGAACTGTGAAAGCGTGGATCGTGTTGATGCTGGCCCTGGCCCTGCCGATGGCTGTCCAGGCCGAAGAGGCCAAGGAAGGTGACGTGCCGAAGGTCAGCTATATCAGCTTGACCCCGCCGCTCGTCGGTAACTACGGCCTGGATGGCAGCCCGAAACTCAGGGTGTATAAGGCTGATATCGCCTTGCGAGTGGCTGGTCCGCAAGCAGCCAAGGCGGTCAAGGACAACGAGCCGTTGATTCGTAATCAACTGGTGGCGTTGTTTGCCCAACAGACCACCGAGACCATGAACAATGTCGACGCCAAGGAAAAACTGCGCCAGGAAGCCCTGAAACAGACCCAGCAAGTGATGAGCGATGAGACCGGCAAGCCGATCGTTGATGACTTGCTGTTCAACAACCTGATCATTCAGTAGGGGCCTGGCGCCGCACAGGGGTGTTGCGCCAGATCGCCAGCAGGGCTTGCGTCAACGAAGGTTCCAGAATGCGGTTGCCATGACCGCTGAGGTGGTTGGAGTCGAAATACAAGGGGGCGCCGCTATCGTCGTAGGCCGAGCAGGTTTGGCCGGGGCAAAGTAGAGGTAACGGGTCCCACACCGTAAGAGCGGGATGCTTACGTTTTAATAGGTCCAGGAGACTCATTTGTGGCGCGCGCAGGCGTTCAAGCTGCGTGCGCTCCATAGTCAGGCCAGGCGCACAAACGGGATTCATCCGGTTGAACCAGTCTGAACAGCGATTGGGCGCTGCCTTGAACAAGGGTTTAGGCGCATCAATCAGAAGATAGACCCCGGTTGCTTCCAGTCGCGTCAGGATGGCATTGGCGGAGGTTCGGGCGGCCTGAATGTGCTCGGTACTTAACTCGGCCAGCGCCTCATTGAGCACCAATTCCTCGTCGCGCTTCCAGTCTCGGCTGGCAAGTTCTGGCATCCGTAGAGAGGCGAGAAAGACGATATCCCCAGGTTTGGCCCGGGCTTCGATATCCAGCAAGTCGACTTCCCTCGCCTCGGCACACTGGGCGGGGTCTGCGGCAATGAGACTGACAACCCCACAGCCACCTCGTTCGTATTCCACCACCGTGATGCCCAGTTTCATCGATACGATTTTCAAAAGGGTACGGTATGCAGCGGTATGGGAGTCGCCGATAACAAAGAGCTGTCGCCCTTTCAGCCGTGGGTCCTCAATTGGGTTGATGTCCTCTCTCGGATAATGCTTGTAGGCATACCAGGTATAGGTGTCGCGCGTCTGGCTGAGTGAAAGTTGGTCGGGGTTGTTCGCGACCCACAGCGCTCCCCACCAGAGCAGGCCGACTGCCGCGAAACTGGATGCGCAAGTGACCCAGGCACGGCGTTGCAAGGCTGACCTGCCAGTACGGACAGGTGTTTCAATCCAATGGTAGGAGGCTGCCGCGAGGGCAACAACCAGGAGAGGATAGGCCAGTTGTACGACGAGCAGCTCCAGCCCTGTTGTCCAGCGCAAGAGCACGGCTACAGGCCAATGCCAGAGGTAGAGCGAATAGGACAGCCGTCCCAGGTAGGTCACCAGGCGAGATTGGAGCAGGCGTTGCGCCAGGGAGGGTGAGCCTGGGGTTTGCAATACCACCGTCGCAATCAGCAGTAAGGTTCCGAGAACTGTTGCCAGCGCCCAGGGGAAAGGGAACTGATTGCGTTCGGCGAACAGGAAGCCGGCCAGTACCAACGTAAAGCCGATCGCCAGCATGAAGGGCCCAAGGCATGCCCAGGCAGGTGAAAAGCGTCGGTTACCAATGGCCTGGAAGAGCAAGGCGCCGGCTGCCAACTCCCAGAATCGGCCGGGGAGCAGGTAGAACGCAGAGAGCGGTTCAGTGCGTGTCAGCCATGCGCTGATGGTCAGGGAGGCCAATGCCATGACCGGGAGTGCGGCCCGGACCAAAAAACTATGTTGCCGGTAACGAAGCCAGAGAAAGTAAAGCGCTGGAAAGATGATGTAGAACTGCTCTTCGACGCCCAGCGACCACGTATGCAGGTAAGGGTTGAGTTCTGCGCTCGGAGAAAAATAAGTGTCGTTGTTCCAGGCCAGTACGAAATTACTCAGGCCAAAGAACGCTGCCAGCCCAGTGCGATTGATCAACTCGCTGAGCCAGAATTGCGGCATGAACATCGCCGAGACAACAAAGCTGACACACAGGACCGTCAGTAGCGCGGGCAGGATACGCAGCAGGCGGCGGCGATAAAAGTCCATCAGGTAAGCGCCAAATCCCAGCTTGCTCCGTGCGCTGAGGGATTGGCTGATCACATAGCCGGATATCACGAAAAACATGTCTACGCCGGTGAAGCCCCCAGGCAGCAGGTCCAGAAAGTCGAGATGAAAGACGAGCACGCTGAGAACGGCGATGGCACGTAAGCCATCAATTGCAGGAACGTAGGCAGAGGTTGGCTGAGGCACGGGGGCCTGTCCTTTTTGGGGGTGTTGGCCGCAGAGGTCGAGGCGGTGTGCTCGAAAAAATCATTCTGCCAAGATCGGCAACCAAGCACGACTGGCCGTTCGGCCAGGTGTGTGTGTGAGGGTATTACCCAATCCTGAGGCCAGGCTTTTCCTGGGACGGGCCAGCAGTACCGGAAAAACGGCTTCCAGGCGCAAGCCTCGCGGCGGACAGGCGAACCGAAACCTCTTCGCGAACAAGCTTGCCCATTAACGCAGCTCGAGTATGGCGCCCCACTGTTCAGCGGTGACTGGCATCACCGAGAGGCGGCTACCTTTTTGTACCAGGGGCCATTCGGCGAGTGCGGTCTGTTGTTTCAGATAACCCAATCCCAGCACCTTGGGAAATGTCTCGACGTGGGCAACATTGATTGCGCTCCATGGGTTTTTCTCGGGGCTGGCCTTGGCGTCGAAGTAATGGCTGTCAGGCTCCAGCGCCGTCGGATCCGGATAGGCTGCCTCGACGATTTTTCCGATCCCGGCAACCCCAGGCTCCGGGCAACTGGAGTGGTAGAAGAAGAATTCGTCGCCCACCGCCATCGCCCTCAGGAAGTTGCGTGCCTGATAATTACGCACCCCATCCCAACGTGCTTCGCCGAGCTTTTCCAGACCCATGATGGACAGTTCATCGGGCTCGGATTTCATCAGCCAATAGGCCATGTTTTGGCTCCTCAAAAAGGGGGTTGGGCAAGTTGCCTGACAATTACACGACAAACCGACAGTCGGTTGACGTCAAGGTTTGCGTGTTGGTTCACGTTAACGCAGAATGCCGGGATTTTAAGCTTGACGCAGCTACAACGGACTACTTAGGAACGTTGCTGTCATCGTGTACGAGATGCCTGAAGGGGGGCAATCGATGCAACGCAAACCGGATTTACTATGGATTTTGGTTATTTTGTTTGGTCTGGGTGTCGTGACCACCGGCTATGCGCAGAGCTTGTGGACAAACAAGACGGATGCCCCCGTTGAACTTGCACAGCAGCCGCCACAACTCTTCAAGCGTTGAAGCTACTTTGGTGCCGTCTATTCTGACGGCGCCCCCTCTGCAATATACCAATGCCTATCGGTGACCGTACCTTCAAGTGGTACATCCCAGCTTGCCTGCGCCAGGCGTTCGACTTTTTGACATTCATGGGCCAGGCCCAACAGCCTCGGCTTGCGCCAGGTTTTTCTGCGCGCCAGGTACGCCAGGCTGCGGTCATAGAAGCCGCCACCCATCCCTAGTCGTCCACCCGTGTCATCGAACCCCACCAGCGGTAACAGCACCAGGTCCAATGCCCACAGCTTGCGTTGCCGTGTGACATTGATCCGTGGTTCAAGAATGCGAAAACGATTGGGGGTCAGCTTTTCCCCTGGGCGCACCCGCTGGAACACCATCTTGGTCCGTGGCCACGCGCTGAGTACCGGCAGGTAAGTGGCCTTGCCCCGACGCTGGGCGGCTCGCAGCAGCAGGCGCGGATCGATTTCACCGTCCGTCGGTAGATATAGAGCGATATGGTTGGCCCGGCGAAACAGCGGGTGCTGTGCCAGTTGCCGATACAGGCCATGGGCGGCCCGGCGCTGCTCGCTGGGCGTGAGGGCTCGGCGGGCTTTGCGCAACATGCGTCGAAGTTGCGGGCGGGAAAGCGGCGCAGGCTCGGTCATGGGTGTCGGCTTTTTGCAAGTGATAAAACAATGCCAGTCAAGAGACTGGCATTGGATAGGGAATCAGGCTCCCCGACAGAACCGCTGTCGACTTAGCCCTTGAACCCGAAAGTTCAAGGTGGAAGAAGCAGTAGGCTTTAAGGCTTTCCGTCTAGCGGACATGCACACCAGCCCAACGTGCAACTTCCAGGGTAGTGCGAATCGGCTCAGGGACATCGCCGACTGGCAAGCACGCCAGGGAGTGGGGCGAGTATACCCCAAACAGGCGCGGCAATCAGCCCTTGGGTTGCTCTGTGTCGCTGGAAAGCACCAGGTCAACGCGTTCCAGCAGGTCACGCACTTGCTCACGGGTCGACCCGCTGGCCTGCACGTCCGGGAGTTCCTGCTTATGCAGTAAATCGTGGGTGATATTCAGGGCGGCCATCACGGCAATCCGATCAGCACCGATCACTTTGCCGCTGCTGCGGATTTCGCGCATCTTGCCATCCAGGTAGCGCGCGGCGCTCACCAGGTTACTGCGTTCTTCCTGTGGGCAGATGATCGAATATTCTTTGTCGAGAATCTGCACGGTGACGCTATTGCTTGAACTCATGAGTCTTGCTCCAGGGCCTTCAGGCGCGAAATCATCGATTCGACCTTACGCCGGGCGATTTCGTTTTTTTCAATGAGGTGCGCGCGTTCCTCGCGCCAGGTCTTTTCCTGAGCTAATAGGAGTCCATTTTGACTCTTTAGTTGCTCGACCCGGTTAATTAGCAATTCGAGTCTGGCCATCAGCGCTTGCAGGTCGGTGTCTTCCATTGGGTTCCACTGGTTTTGTCTGATGAATGGCAACTGCTGGATAAACGATCTGACGCCCTCGATAGTCTTGGTACGTCTGCCGATGCTAGGATACAGCGCTTCATTCTAGACATTGCGCCGCCTGGCGCCTAGCTCACCATGCCTATTCAGAATTCCCCGTACGACGCTTTTTCCAAACTGCTGAGTTCCAGCGGTCATCCTTGCTCGCCCGCCGAGCTTCACGGTGTGTTGCTGGGCCGCAGTTGTACCGGTGTCGGGTTTGATGCCGATAACTGGTTGGCCGATGTGGCTGAGCTGCTGGAAACCGAGCCACTAGATAACGTTCGCAACGCTCTTATCGGTTTGCAGGAGATGGTCAAAGGCGAACTGACTGGCGACGATGTGACCGTTGTCCTGCTACTGCCTACCGATGACGCGCCGCTCACCGAGCGCGCCGCTGCACTGGGCCAGTGGTGCCAGGGTTTCCTCCACGGTTTTGGCGTGAACTCCGCCGGCCTGGAATTGAGCACTGACGCCAAGGAAGTGCTGCAAGACCTCGCCGCCATCTCTCAGGTGCAAGACGCCCTTGAAGAGTCCGAAGACGGCGAAAGCGACTACATGGAAGTCATGGAATACCTGCGCGTCGCGCCGCTGCTGCTGTTCACCGAGACCCGTAAATCGGTTGAGCCAGTAGCACCCAAGCCGTCGCTGCACTGAGAAAGGATGCCCATCTGCCCATGATCCATATCCCGAAAGCGGAATACACCCGTCGCCGCAAGGCGCTCATGGCGCAGATGGAACCCAACAGCATCGCCATCCTGCCGGCTGCTGCAGTTGCGATTCGCAACCGCGACGTTGAGCACGTCTACCGCCAGGACAGCGATTTCCAGTACCTGAGCGGTTTCCCCGAACCCGAAGCAGTGATCGTGCTGATGCCCGGTCGCCAGCATGGCGAATACGTGCTGTTCTGCCGCGAACGCAATGCCGAGCGCGAATTGTGGGACGGCCTGCGGGCCGGCACCGAAGGCGCGATTCGTAGTTTTGGCGCCGACGATGCCTTTCCCATCACCGATATCGACGACATCCTTCCTGGCCTGATAGAAGGTCGCGACCGGGTGTATTCGGCCATGGGCAGCAATGCCGAATTCGACCGGCACCTGATGGAATGGATCAACGTGATCCGCTCCAAGGCCCATCTGGGCGCCCAGCCACCGAACGAATTTGTTGCCCTGGATCACCTGCTTCATGACATGCGCCTGTATAAGTCGGCGGCAGAAGTGAAGGTGATGCGCGAAGCCGCACGGATTTCTTGCGCGGCTCATGTGCGAGCCATGCAGGCAAGTCGCGCCGGTTTGCATGAGTTCAGTCTGGAAGCGGAGCTCGATTATGAGTTTCGCAAGGGTGGGGCGAAGATGCCGGCCTATGGTTCGATCGTCGCTTCGGGGCGCAACAGTTGCATCCTGCATTACCAGCAGAATGACGCGGTGCTCAAGGATGGCGACCTGGTGCTGATCGATGCCGGCTGCGAGATCGACTGCTACGCCAGCGATATCACCCGTACCTGGCCGGTCAACGGTAAGTTTTCCGCAGAACAGAAGGCCATCTACGAAGTGGTATTGGCGTCGCAGGAAGCGGCTTTTGCCCAGATTGCGCCGAACAAACACTGGAATCAGGCCCATGAGGCGACAGTGCAAGTCATCACCGCCGGGTTGGTGAAGCTGGGGTTGCTGAAGGGCGATGTGGGCGAGTTGATTACCAGTGAAGCCTACAAGACGTTCTACATGCACCGTGCCGGCCATTGGCTAGGAATGGATGTGCATGATGTGGGCGAGTACAAGGTGGGCGGTGAATGGCGGGTTTTGGAAGTCGGCATGGCCTTGACCGTGGAGCCCGGCATCTACATTTCCCCGGACAACCAGAGCGTGGCGAAGAAATGGCGTGGCATTGGCGTACGCATCGAGGACGACGTGGTAGTGACCAAGCAAGGCTGTGAAATGCTCACCGGTGGAGTGCCCAAGTCCGTCGCCGAGATCGAAGCCCTGATGGCGGGCTCACGATGAGCCGGGTCAATCTGGCGATTATCGGTGGCGGCCTGGTAGGCGCCAGCCTGGCGTTGGCGTTGCAGGCCGGGGCTAAGGCTCGCGGCTGGAAGATCGTGCTGATCGAGCCTTTTGCCCCCGGCGACAGCTACCAGCCGAGCTATGACGCCCGTTCCTCGGCATTATCATTCGGCGCCCGGCAGATCTACCAGCGCTTGGGCGTGTGGCAGGACATCTCCCGCCGCGCGGAGCCGATCAAGCAGATTCACGTGTCGGACCGTGGACGCTTTTCCACTGCCCGGCTGTCGGCCATGGAGGAGGGTGTTCCCGCGCTTGGCTATGTGGTGGAAAACGCCTGGCTTGGCCAATGCCTGTGGCAAGGCCTGGACAAGGACGTGGTCAGTTGGCGCTGCCCGGCCGAAGTCACGCGCATGGAGCCTCTGGTAGACGGCTATCGCCTGGGCCTCAATGACGAAACCGTTTTGGAATGCGACCTTGCGGTATTGGCCGATGGGGGCCGCTCCGGTCTGCGGGAGCAATTGGGCATCGGTGTCAAAAAGCGGCCCTATAACCAGAGCGCGTTGATTGCCAACATCACCCCGAGCGAATCTCATAACGGCGAGGCCTTCGAGCGCTTCACCGATGAAGGTCCGATGGCCTTGTTACCACTACCGGATAACCGCTGTGCGTTGGTCTGGACTCGTGTCGGGATGGATGCCCAACGCCTGGCCAGCCTGGATGAGCGCAGTTTCCTCGACGAATTGCAGGGCGTATTCGGCTATCGCCTGGGTACCCTGAAGCAGGTCGGTGCCCGTCACTTGTACCCGTTGACCCTGGTGGAAGCCGAGGAGCAGGTGCGCTCACATCTAGTGGTGCTGGGTAACGCGGCGCATAGCCTGCACCCGATTGCCGGGCAGGGTTTCAACCTGTCCCTGCGGGATGCCTATGCCCTGGCCGAGACTCTATTGGCCGGGCCGGCGGTGCCGGGAGACCTGGCGACCTTGCAGGCCTATCGTGAGCGCCAGCGTTTGGATCAGAAGCTGACCGTGGGCTTCTCCGATCAGGTCACGCGGCTGTTTGGCAGCGCTCAGCCACTGGTGGCCATGGGCCGTAATATGGGATTGCTGGGCCTGGATCTGCTCCCGCCGGCCAAGCGCTGGTTCGCTCGTCAAGCCATGGGCCTGGGCACGCGCCCGGATGTTTGAACAGCCCTCAAGATTTACTTATTCCTTTACCTGTGGCGTACGCCGCACGCGAGACAAGGCTTAAAGCATGGACATGCGCGCAGATCTGCTGATTGTCGGGGCCGGAATGGTCGGAAGTGCCCTGGCGCTGGCGTTGCAAGGCAGCGGCCTGCAAGTGCTGCTGCTCGACGGCAGCCCGTTGAGCGTCAAGCCGTTCGACGGTGATGCACCGTTCGAACCGCGAGTGAGCGCCTTGTCGGCTGCCAGCCAGCGTATTCTCGAGCGCCTGGGTGTGTGGGACGGCATCCTCGGTCGTCGCGCCAGTCTCTATGGCGAAATGCAGGTGTGGGATGGCAGTGGCACTGGACATATCCACTTTTCGGCGGCCAGCGTGCATGCCGAGGCGTTGGGGCATATTGTTGAAAATCGTGTGGTTCAGGACGCCTTGCTCGATCGCCTGCATGGCTGCGACTTGGGCCTGTTGGCCAATGCGCGCCTGGAGCAGATGCGCCGCTCCGGCGATGACTGGCTGCTGACCCTGGCCGACGGCCGCACCTTGCGCGCACCTTTAGTGATCGCGGCTGACGGTGCCAACTCGGCGGTGCGTCGCCTGACCGGCATAGCGACCCGCGAGTGGGATTACCTGCATAACGCCATCGTCACAAGCGTGCGCAGTAGCCAGCCGCATCAGAAGACCGCCTGGCAGCGTTTTACCGATCATGGTCCATTGGCATTTCTACCGCTTTCGCGGGATGGGCAGGAAGACTGGTGTTCCATCGTCTGGTCGACCACCCCCGGCGAGTCTGAACGCTTGATGGCGCTGGATGATGAAAGCTTCTGTCGTGAGCTGGAGCGCGCCTTTGAAGGCCGCCTGGGTACCGTCTTGAGCGCCGACCCACGGTTGTGCGTGCCCTTGCGTCAGCGCCACGCCAAACGTTATGTGGCCGAAGGGCTGGCATTGATCGGCGATGCCGCCCACGTGATCCATCCGCTGGCGGGGCAGGGCGTGAACCTGGGCTTCCTCGATGCCGCGGTGCTGGCCGAGGTGCTGTTGCAAGCGTCCGAGCGGGGCGAGCGGCTGGCGGATGTGAAGGTGCTCAGTCGCTACGAGCGTCGGCGCATGCCGCACAACCTGGCGCTGATGGCTGCGATGGAAGGGTTTGAGCGGTTATTTCAGGCCGACCAACTGCCGTTGCGTTGGTTGCGCAATACCGGGTTGAAGGTGGTGGATCAAATGCCCGAGGCGAAGGCACTGTTTGTACGCCAAGCGTTGGGGTTGACCGGGGATTTACCGGCACTGGCCAAGGCTTGAGTCGCTGGTGCAACATCTCGTAACGCCTGCGCTGAGTGTTCGGTTGAGAAGGTAAATGTGAGTCCTTATCATTTGCGCTCATTTCGCTACGAGAGACCGCACCCATGTTGGTACCCAAGCGCCTCCTGAGTGCTCTGGCACTCACCCTTATCGGCACCACCACCGTACAGGCGGCCGATGAAGTTGTGGTCTACTCCTCGCGCATCGACGAACTGATCAAGCCCGTATTCGACGCCTACACCAAAAAGACCGGTGTGCAAGTCAAGTTCATCACCGACAAGGAAGCGCCGCTGATGCAGCGGATCAAGGCCGAAGGTGAAAACGCCACCGCCGACCTGCTACTGACTGTCGACGCCGGTAACCTCTGGCAGGCCGAGCAAATGGGCATCCTGCAGCCATTCACCTCCAAGGTGATCGACGCCAACATTCCCCTGCAATACCGCTCATCGGCCCACGCCTGGACCGGCCTTAGCCTGCGGGCGCGGACCATCGCTTATTCCACTGACCGGGTGAAGCCAGGCGACCTGACCACCTATGAAGCCCTGGCTGACAAGCAATGGGAAGGCCGTTTGTGCCTGCGTACAGCCAAGAAGGTCTACAACCAGTCGTTGACCGCGACCTTGATCGAAACCCACGGTGCGGACAAAACCGAAGAAATCGTCAAGGGTTGGGTCAACAATCTGTCCACCGACGTGTTCTCCGATGACGTCTCCGTGTTGGAAGCCATCAACGCCGGGCAGTGTGATGTCGGTATCGTCAATACGTACTACTACGGTCGCTTGCACAAGCAGAAGCCGGACCTGGCAGTCAAACTGTTCTGGCCGAACCAGGGCGACCGTGGGGTTCACGTCAACCTGTCAGGCATCGGCCTGACCAAGTACGCACCGCACCCGGAAGCGGCGAAGGCCCTGGTTGAGTGGATGACCACGCCTGAGGCGCAGAAGATCTTTGCTGACGTGAACCAGGAGTTTCCAGCCAACCCGGCGGTAGAACCTTCAGAAGAAGTGAAGGGGTGGGGCAAATTCGTGGCCGACACCCTGCCGGTCGAAGTGGCCGGCAAACGTCAGGCTGAAGCCATTCGCCTGATGGATCGGGCTGGCTGGAACTAAGTCACCCGTTATACTGCGCCCCGTGTCTATGGGGTTGATCGTTCCCGCGCCCTGCGTGGGAATGCCGCCCTCAACGTTCTGCGTCGCGCTGTGAAGCGTGGCGCAGAACGTCACAGGTCGTGTGCCCACGCAGAGCGTGGGCACAATCATTTTTAGAGAGAGTTGTTTCTTGGCCCACCCCGCCCAACGCCGCTGGTACCTGCCGGTCTTCACCGTCGCCGCCCTGGTGCTGCTGCCGCTGAGCGTTCTGTTGCTGTCCTGGCAGACCATTGACCAACAGATCTGGTCCCACCTGTGGGACACCCAGATGCCACGCCTGCTGGGCAACACCCTGACCCTGGTGCTGGGCGTCGGCGTGGGTGTCACATTACTGGGCGTCAGCCTGGCCTGGCTGACCAGTCTTTGCGAATTCCCCGGTCGGCGTTGGTTGGACTGGGCGCTGATGTTGCCGTTTGCCATTCCTGCTTATGTCCTGGCGTTTGTCTTTGTCGGTCTGCTGGACTTCTCCGGGCCGGTGCAAACCCTGATGCGCGAATGGTTCGGTACGGGCTTGCGCCTGCCTCGTGTGCGGTCTACCAGCGGCGTGATCATCGTTTTGGTGCTGGTGTTCTACCCCTACGTCTACTTGTTGGCGCGTACGGCGTTTCTGGCTCAGGGAAAAGGCTTGATGGAAGCGGCGCGAGTGTTGGGGCAATCGCCATGGCAGGCCTTCTGGCGCGTGGCCTTGCCCATGGCGCGCCCCGCCATCGGCGCTGGCGTCGCGTTGGCACTGATGGAGACCCTGGCGGACTTCGGCGCAGTCTCGGTCTTCAATTTCGACACGTTCACTACCGCCATCTACAAGACCTGGTACGGCTTTTTCAGCCTTTCCAGCGCAGCGCAACTGGCGAGCCTATTGCTGTTGGTGGTGATGCTGGTGCTGTATGGCGAGCGTCGCGCCCGAGGCGCCAGCCGGCCCAGTAATGAGCGGCCTCGCGGCAAGGCGTTGTACCACCTGCATGGTTTCAAGGCGGCAGCGGCCAGTGGCTGGTGTGGCTTGGTCTTTGCCTGTGCCTTCGTGATTCCGATACTGCAACTGGTGGCCTGGTTCTGGCAGCGCGGCCGGTTCGACCTGGACGAGCGCTACGCCGGCCTGATCGTCCATACCCTCTACCTGGGAGGCATGGCCGCCCTGATCACCGTCAGTGTGGCGCTGGTGCTGGCGTTCGCCCACCGCCTGGCGCCCACCCGGGCCATTCGCTCCGGGATCAGCCTGGCCAACCTGGGCTACGCCTTGCCGGGATCGGTGCTGGCCGTGTCGATCATGCTGGCGTTCAGCTACTTGGATCGTGAATTGGTGATCCCGCTGTCGGGATGGTTGGGTGGGGCCGGCAAGCCGCTGTTGCTGGGCAGTCTCTGGGCACTGTTATTGGCGTATTTGGTGCGATTCATGGCGGTAGCCTACGGCCCTTTGGAGAATAGCCTCGCGCGAATCCGGCCCTCTTTGCCGGAAGCGGCCCGCAGTCTGGGGGTGAGCGGTCCACGACTGTTTTTCAAAGTGTATCTGCCGCTGTTACTGCCCGGGACCTTGAGCGCGGCGCTGCTGGTATTTGTCGATGTGCTCAAGGAAATGCCTGCCACCCTGCTGATGCGCCCGTTTGGCTGGGATACGCTGGCAGTACGGATTTTTGAAATGACCAGTGAAGGGGAGTGGGCGCGGGCCTCGTTGCCGGCGCTGACGCTGGTGTTGGTGGGGCTGTTGCCCGTCGTCGGACTGATCCGACGTTCGGCTCAACGCATCGGTTAGGTGTCAGTCCTACGGCTTGCGGCTACAATGCGCGGCATTCGGTGCGGTCCATCTTTCAGATCGGTGGCTGAACGTGGCTGCAGGCCTTGTATTTCAAGGTGTGTATCCCGAACGGCAACCGTCCGCATCTTCGCCACGCCCGGAAGGAGAAACCCATGGGACAGCGTACGCCTCTGTATGACCTGCATCTCGCCCTCGGCGCGAAAATGGTCGATTTTGGCGGTTGGGATATGCCTCTGCACTACGGCTCGCAGGTTGAAGAGCACCATCAGGTGCGACGTGACTGCGGTGTGTTCGATGTATCTCATATGACCGTGATCGATGTCACAGGCCCCCAGGCCAAGGAATGGCTCCAGCATTTGCTGGCCAATGATGTTGACCGTCTGCACGGCTGCGGCCGAGCGTTGTACAGCGCCATGCTCAACGAGCAGGGCTGCGTGGTGGACGACATGATTGTCTATCGCACTGAAAGCGGTTATCGGTTGGTGGTCAATGCCGCCACCCGCGACCAGGACATGGCATGGATGCAGGCTCAACTCGGCAACTATCAGGTGCAGCTCCACGAGCGGTCCGAATTGGCCATGCTCGCTATTCAGGGCCCTCATGCCCGGCAAAAGATCGCCGAACTGGTGACCCAATCCCGCGCCACCTTGATTCATCAGCTCAAGCCCTTTGAAGGCCAGGCCGACGGCGATTGGTTCATTGCCCGCACCGGCTACACCGGCGAGGACGGCCTGGAAATTGTCTTGCCCGCAGATCAAGCCCCGGCGTTCTTCAACGATTTGGTTGGCGCTGGCATCTCGCCCATTGGCCTTGGCGCGCGCGACACCCTGAGGCTGGAGGCTGGCATGAACCTCTATGGCCAGGATATTCACCTGGCCGTGTCGCCGTTGGCGGCCAATATGGCCTGGAGCATCGCCTGGGAACCTGCCAGCCGCGACTTCATCGGCCGCGCCGCCCTGGAAGCGGAGCGGGCGGCGGGGGTGAAGCTCAAGTTGGTGGGGCTGGTGCTGGAAGAGCGCGGGGTTTTACGTGCTCACCAGGTGGTTCGTATCGCCAATGTTGGCGAAGGAGAGATCACCAGTGGTAGTTTCTCTCCCACGCTGAGCAAATCCATTGCCCTGGCGCGTGTACCGACGGCGACTGCCGATCGGGCCGAAGTGGAAATCCGCGGCAAGTGGTACCCGGTTCGAGTGGTCAAGCCGACCTTCGTGCGCCATGGCAAAACCTTGATCTAATCTTTTCCGGCGGGCCAATGGCCGCTGACATTTCTTCTTGAGGACACAGACTATGAGCAATATCCCTGCCGACCTGCGTTTTGCCGAAAGTCACGAATGGGCCCGTTTGGAAGCCGATGGCACCGTGACCGTCGGGATCTCGGACCATGCCCAGGAAGCATTGGGGGATGTGGTGTTCGTTGAGTTGACCGAAGTCGGCAACGTGTTTGAGGCGACTCAGCAGGCCGGCGTGGTTGAATCGGTGAAGGCCGCTTCGGATATCTACTCGCCCATTGCTGGCGAAGTGATCGCGGTGAACGAAGCCTTGAGCGGTGAGCCAGAGCTGTTGAACTCCGACCCTTACGGCGCCTGGATCTTCAAGCTCAAGCCAAGCAACCCGGCTGAGCTGGAAAAACTGCTGGACGCTGCCGGTTACAAGGCTGCCATCGGCGAGTGATCCTGCTGCGGGAGCCGGCAACCGGCTCCCGCAAAAGTTTGATCAGCGCTTCAATACCGCTTTTACCGCAGCTACCGCTCGCTCCACATCCGCCTTGGTCATCGCCGTAAACATCGGCAACGACACAATCAAACGCCCGACTTTTTCCGCCACCGGGAACATGCCTTCCTTGAACCCCTGTGCCCGATACAGGCTCAGCAGGTGAATAGGCGGGTAGTGATAGCCAATGCCTACGCCATGGGCCTGCATCTGCTCCATGAAGGTGGCGCGGGCCGGCAGCCCGTCCTGACGCTCCGGCAACACCAGTTGAAACAGGTGCCAGTTGCTGTTTGCGAAATCCGCGGGCGGTAGTTGCGCACCGTACTTCGCTTCAAAATCGCTGCCCAAGCACTCGAAATAATGCTGGGCCAGTGCCTGGCGATGGGCAGTGATTGTCTCGATGTGGGCAAACTGACCCAGGCCGATGGCTGCCGCAATGTCGGTCATATTGAATTTGCCGCCCAGGACGTCTACATCCAGGCCGTCGAAACCGCTGCGGGTGACGCCTTGCAGACGATACTTTTCCGCCAGGCGTGCCTCTTCGGCATTGTTCAACACCAGGCAGCCGCCTTCAGAGGATGTGACGTTCTTGTTGGCCTGGAAACTGAACGACACAAAATCGCCGGAGGCACCGATGCGCTTGCCATTCCAGGTGGAACCCAGGGCTTGGGCGGCGTCTTCGACGACACGCAGGTTGTACTTGTTGGCCAGTGCATAAAGCATTGGCATGTCCAGCGGCAGGCCTGCCAGGTACACCGCAATGATCGCCTTGGTGCGGGGTGTGATGGCCGCCTCAACCTGGGCCAGGTCGATATTGCGGGTCACCGGGTCGATATCGGCAAACACTGGCGTGGCGCCTACTTCGAGAATAACGTTGGCGGTGGCGACCCAAGAGATCGGTGTGGTGATCACTTCGTCTCCTGGCCCGATGCCTGCGATGCGCAAGGCAATCTCCATGGTGCAGGTGCCCGAGTTGAAGGTACGCACCAGCCTGCCGCCAAAATACTCCGACAACTGCGCTTCGAACGCCTGTACTTTCGGCCCGCTGGTGATCCAGCCAGAGCGCAGCACATCACCGACCGCCGAGATGGTGGCTTCATCAATGACAGGTTTGGAAAACGGCAGAAAAGGCAGTGGACTCATGACGATGAAGGCATCCATTTCAGATAGGCGATGAGTAAAGAGGCACATCAATGCCGGGCATGATTGCACGAAGCGACTGAATATAGCCTGTCGCCTGTGAACTAATCGTCATCCTGCGGGCAAAAAAAGCCGCTATTGAAAGCGGCATTTTTTCATGAGGCGATTTTACTCGGAGGCAATGGCGTTTTTCGCCAGGATGGCATTGGCCAACTCCATGTCGGTGGCTTTCATGCCTGGGTTGTCGGCTCGCACCTTCTGCATGGCCGCTTCCAGGTATGGGCCCCGGATCCCGCCGTCGCTGGCAACGAAGCTGCCGGCGTCGTCTTGGGCGGCGACCACCAGTTTGTGGTCTTTGAAGGTCAGGTAAGTCGAGCCAGTGGTGGCGCCGGACGAAATTACGTTACGCCAGAAACTGTCGGCCATGGCTGAACCGACAGGAAGGGATAGCACGGCAAGGGTTGCGACAGCATATTTGAGACGCATGATGGGTGACTCCGACTGGGTTATCTGAACGGTTTGATTATAGATAACCCAGGCTAGTTCCATGGACGACTAAACAGTTTCGACTTGCAATATCACGCCGTTTTGACCAATGACCCGGACGTGAGCGCCTATAGGCGCGTCAGGACCTGTCACCATCCATACGCCATCGCCGACTTTTATCTTTCCTCGGCCCTCGATAATCGCCTGATGCACCACAAAGGTGCGTCCGACCAGCTCCGAGCCACGCATGTTCAATCCCGGCTGATCGCTGACCTTGGCGCTACTGCGCTGGCGCCTCCACCAATACACGGCCGTCAGGATCGACAGCACGGCGAACAACAGCAATTGCCACTCCAGCCCAAGTCCCGGAATCAGGAACTTGATGACGCCCACTGCTGCTGCCGCAATACCCATCCACAACAGGTAGCCGCCGGTCCCGAACACTTCAAGGATCAGCAGCACGGTGCCCAATGCCAACCAGTCCCAGAACGACAGATGCTGCAGGAATTCCCACATGGCGGGTGCCTCAGGCTTTCTTGTTGTCGAAGGTTGCCTTGACGATCTCGCCAATGCCGCCCACTGCGCCGATCACCTGGCTGGCTTCCAACGGCATCAGGATCACTTTGCTGTTATTGGCCGAGGCCAGCTTGCCCAGGGCGTCAATGTACTTCTGGGCAACGAAGTAGTTCACGGCCTGTACGTTACCGCTGGCGATTGCCTCGGACACCACCTGGGTGGCTCGGGCTTCAGCTTCCGCCTGGCGTTCACGGGCTTCAGACTCAAGGAACGCTGCCTGGCGGCTACCTTCAGCTTCAAGAATCTGCGCCTGTTTCTTGCCTTCGGCGGTCAGGATGGCCGAGGCCCGCAGGCCTTCGGCTTCCAGGATCTGGGCGCGCTTGATCCGCTCGGCCTTCATCTGGCCAGACATGGCCGCCATCAGATCGGCCGGCGGGCTGATGTCCTTGATCTCGATACGGGTGATCTTGATACCCCATGGTGCGGTTGCTTCATCGACAGTGCGCAGCAGCTTCTCGTTGATACCGTCACGCTGGCTGAGCATCGCATCCAGCTCCATGGAGCCGAGCACGGTACGGATGTTGGTTTGCAGCAGGTTGCGGATGGCATGTTCGAGGTTGTTTACTTCATAGGCGGCCTGGGCGGTGTTGACGACCTGGAAGAAACACACGGCATCGATCTGCACCGTAGCGTTGTCGGCAGTGATCACTTCCTGGGGTGGAATATCCAGCACGCTTTCCATCACGTTGATCTTGCGACCGATACGGTCCATGACCGGAATGATGATGTTCAGGCCTGGCTTGAGCGTGTTGGTGTAGCGGCCGAAGCGCTCGACCGTCCACTGGTAGCCCTGTGGTACGACCTTGAAACCCATGAAGAGGATGGCGACGGCCAAGCCTACAAAAAGAAGCAGTACGGTTCCGATCTGCATAACGATTCCTTGTCTGGTGATGACATTGAAGCTAGGTTTGCCTGATTGTAACGGGCTTGCCAGAGATAAGAACGGTTTACTCTGTGTACAAATAAGGGCTGGGGCCGCATCAAGCCGTTTGAGGGCCGCCGACGCCCTCTACGTCGTGCATTCACTGAGCCTGCGCTCGTCCTGCCGATTAAGTGTGCTGATGTTGCCATGCTTCACTGCGGCGTCACTCGCAGCACTTCCTTTATCGTGGTCAGCCCTTGCGCCACCTTCTGCGCGCCTGACAGCCGCAAGCTGTGCATTCCATTCTTCAGTGCTTCACGACGCAGAGCCTGTAGATCGGTATTCGGGCCGATCAGCGCCTTTAAGCGGTCATCCATCAGCATGACTTCGTAAACCCCCGCCCGTCCCCGGTAGCCGCTTTCCCGGCACTCCGGGCAGCCGGTGGCTTGGTGGACCTGCACGGGGCGCGAAACAGACCAAGGTTGGGTCAAGGCAAGCCAATCCTCTTCCAACGAAGCCTCGGGGCGCTTGCAGTGCGAGCACAACAGCCGGACCAGTCGCTGGGCCATCACCCCCAGCAGCGTCGCATTGATCAGGTAATGGGGAATACCCAGTTCCAGCAAGCGGCTGATGGCAGTGGGGGCGTCGTTGGTGTGCAGCGTCGACAGCACCAAGTGCCCGGTCAGGGCGGCCTGGATCGCCATTTCTGCAGTTTCCAGGTCACGAATTTCGCCGATCATGATGATGTCTGGATCCTGGCGCATCAGGGCACGGATGCCGCTGGCGAAGGTCAGGTCGATGTTGTGCTGGACCTGCATCTGGTTGAAGGCCGGCTCCACCATCTCGATCGGGTCTTCGACGGTGCACAGGTTGACCTCCCGGGTCGCCAACTGCTTGAGGGTGGTGTAAAGGGTGCTGGTTTTGCCCGAGCCGGTGGGACCGGTGACCAGGATGATGCCATTGGCCTGGCCAGTCATGGATTGCCAGCGTTGCAGGTCATCGCTGGAGAGCCCCAGTTGCTGGAAATCCTTGTGCAGCACCTGGGGGTCGAAAATCCGCATCACCAGTTTTTCGCCGAAAGCCGTAGGCAAGGTCGACAGACGCAGCTCCACTTCACCGCCTGACAGGTTTTTGGTTTTCACCCGGCCGTCCTGGGGTTTGCGTTTTTCTGCCACGTTCATCCGGCCGAGGCTTTTCAGGCGGCTGACCACCGCCATCGTCACCTGGGACGGGAATTGATAGACATCGTGCAGCAGCCCATCAATGCGAAAACGTACGCGGCCCTGATCGCGACCGGGCTCAATATGGATATCGCTGGCCCGCTGGCCGAAGGCGTACTGCAGTAACCAGTCGACGATATTGACGATGTGCGCATCGTTCGCGTCGGGTTCTTGATCGCTGGCGCCGAGGTTGAGCAGTTGCTCGATATTGGGGGCGCCAAGGTTTTTTTGATCACTTTGGGCGGCGCCGCTTACCGATTTCGCCAGCCGGTAAAACTCCACGGTGCAGCGCTGAATATCCTGGGGATTGGCGACCACACGCCTGATGGAGCGTTTCAACACCTGGGCCAACCCGGCCTCCCAACTGTTCACATACGGTTGGGCGCTGGCAATCGTGACGCTGTGGGCGTCGACCGCGACGGCAAGGATCTTGTGCCGTTGGGCAAATGCGTAGGACATCAGCGGCACTACCGTCGCAACATCAATTTTCAATGGGTCAATACGCAGATAGGGCTGGCCGGCATAACGGGCAAGCCATTCGGTCAAGGCTTCAAGGGATTGCCCATCACCGGCGAAGCATTCCAGCGGATGCAGCGTGCTGTTCACTGGCACTTTCATGTCGACGGGCACCAGGCCCTGGTCGATCAGGGCAGGCAGCAACTGATGGATTTCCAGCCAGCGATCCTGGGTATTTGGCGCAACGGGCATGGTGGTTTTCCTGGGCAACGGTTAGGCGTAGACCTCAGGCTAGTCACCCCTTGAGCTTCAGCCTCCGGGGTTTATTGCAGGCTTTTACTGACTGGCCGTCTGCACCGCCAGAGACCGCGCAACATCAGCCGGACACAGTTCCAGCGAACACACGCTGATCAGGTTACGAAGTTTTTCACCGATCACTTGGGCCCGGTGCCAGCTCAGGCCATCAATCACGATATCGATAGTCAGCAGGTCGTCTTCGCGCTGCATGTTCATGTGCTGGGGTACCAGGAACTGCAGGGCAAAATAGTTGAGCACTCGGCACAACACGTCGGGTTCAGCTTCGGCGAGTATTTGATAATGCGCCTGGCAGTGGGCATTGCTGACGGCCCAGGCGTCGACGCGTGGGGCGGGGCTGGCGGCTTCGACGACATGCATGATGATTCTCCGGATTTGGCTGGAGAAATTTTTACATTCGGTGCGGGAGATTTCTTATCTAAAAAAGCCCGTATTGGCTTATAAGAGAATCATACAATTCTAGAAAGTATGATTGACGGGTGTTTTTATGCACAGTGAGTTGGACGTGTACGACCGGCGCATCCTGGCGCTGTTGCAGGAAGACGCTTCGCTTTCCAGCGCGCAGATCGCTGAACAGGTTGGATTGTCGCAATCGCCATGTTGGCGGCGGATTCAGCGGCTGAAAGAGGAGGGGGTGATTCGTGGCCAGGTAACCCTGCTGGATCGCAAGAAAATCGGCCTCAACACGCAGATTTTCGCCGAGATCAAACTCAACGCCCACGGCCGTTCCAACTTCACCGAGTTCACCGAGTCGATACGCGGCTTTCCGGAAGTGCTGGAGTGTTTTGTGCTGATGGGGGCGGTGGATTTTTTGCTGCGGATTGTGACGTCGGACATCGAGGCGTATGAGCGGTTTTTCTTCGAAAAGCTGTCGATGGTACCGGGGATTCAAGAGGTCAACTCGATAGTGGCCTTGTCGGAAATCAAATCCACCACGAGTTTGCCGGTGTTGCGCTGAGGGCGAGGGAGACAATCGCCCTCGCCCCAGGTATTACAGGCGCAGCAGGGTTTTCCACGCGCGATTCTGATAAACCGCAATCGCCTGATGCATCCGCGCATCCAGCGACTCATCGGTAATCGGCTGGTTGGCCAGGTGCGCCAGCTTGTTCAGCTCGCCATACAAACGATCCAACTCGGCGATCTCCAGCACCTGGCGTGCATGGTGCAACCAGGCCAGGATGCGTTCGATACGCGGCAGTTGCTCGGCCAGGTCTTCCGGCTGTTGCTGGTAGCGCGGCAGTTGCAGGGCAACGGCGTCGTCGGCCAGCAGGCGCGGCAGCCAGTTGGCGATTTGCGCAGCACCCTGGCGGTTGCCACGTACGTTGCGGTCTGCGGTCCAGGCACGAGCCAGCAGCCAGCGGGAAGTGTTCAGTGAGAACAGGCCCCAGCGCACGTCGTTCAGTTCTTCAGCGAACTGTTCCGGTGCGGCTTTACGAATGTCTTCATCATCGTCACCGGCCTGGACCAGCGGGCGCCAGTCTTCCAGCAATGCATCCAGTGCGCTGCGCAGTTCGCTGGTGGATTGACGCGGAGCGGCCTGGCCAAGGCTGCCCACCAGGGCACGCAGTTCGCCAAGGTTTTCCACCCAGTCTTGCAGCAGGCGCCAGTGGCCGTTGAAACGGTATTGCTCAGCCAGGCGCTGGCTGCTGCCCAGCAGATGCCACATTACCGCCGCGAATGCATCGTCCAACGGCACTTCAGCGTGCAGCACTGGTGCCGGCAGGCTCAGGGAGTAGCTGTTGGCGTCGAACAGGCGATAACCACGCTCGGCCTTGCTGATATCGCAAGGCATCAGGGCCAGGGTCGCAGCCAGTTCAGCGGCCAGTTCCAGCAACGCGGCAGGCTCACCTTCGCGCAGTTCCAGTTCCAGTTCGCAGATTTCTTCTTTCTGTTTGCCGGCAATCACCTGGCCCAGGTCCAGGGCGGCTTCGATCACTACCTTGGCTTTGCCACGGCCCCAGGCGATTTCTGCGCGTTCACGGACGAAGTCGGTGGTAAAAATCGGCTTGAGGGTCTTCTTGTCCAGCTCGGCCAGTTGCTCGGGCCAGCATTCGCCGTCGAGTTTCTTCACGTCGAGTTTGGCTTTGGGCAGTTTCCAGTCGTATTCATTACGTTCCGACAAACCGGCAACGCTCTGGCCGCGGGTCTTGAGGGTCTGGATGACTTCGTCGCCGTCTTTACGCAGGCGCAGGGCGACTTTGGCCTGGGCCAGATCGCGCTCGGGGGTGTCGAAGTATTGGTTCGTCAACTCACGGCGTTCCCAGCCACTTTTGTTGCGTTTTTTCAGTAACGGGTGTTCACGCAGCGCGGCGAGGGTTTCGCGGCTAACGCGGAGTTTGATTTCGGTTTCTTTCTGCATGGCCGGAAAATCCAGGATCGGGAGCGCAGCCGGGGAAATGTGTGGCTGCCAAGGCCGTGCAGTGTACAGGACTGAGCCCGGCAACGCGCCGCAACGGTTTATTGTGCGATGCAGATGGCTCTATGATGGGCTTCACTTGGGAAGTTGAGAGGCTGCGCATGCCGTTACCGCCTATGAAAGATCAGTTCGCTGCGCTGATTGCCGCGCCTTCGGTCAGTTGCACCCAAGCGTCGCTCGATCAATCCAACCGCCCGGTGATCGATTTGCTCGCCACCTGGCTGGGGGACTTGGGCTTTGCCTGTGACATCCAGACAGTCAGCCCCGGCAAGTTCAACCTGTTGGCCAGTTTTGGCACCGGACCTGGCGGCCTGGTGCTCGCCGGGCATAGCGATACCGTGCCATACGACGGCGCGTTGTGGCAGACCGATCCGCTCAAGCTGACAGAGGTGGATGGGCGCTGGGTCGGCCTGGGCAGCTGTGATATGAAGGGGTTTTTCGCCCTGGTGATTGAAGCCGTACAGCCATTGCTGGATCAGCCTTTCAAGCAACCGCTGCTGATCCTTGCCACGTGTGACGAAGAAAGCTCCATGGCCGGCGCTCGTGCGCTGGCCGAGGCCGGCCGCCCCTTGGGGCGCGCGGCAGTGATCGGCGAACCGACGGGCCTCAAGCCAATCCGCTTGCACAAGGGCGTGATGATGGAGCGCATCGACATCCTCGGGCGCAGCGGCCATTCGTCCGACCCAAGCCTGGGCCACAGCGCCCTGGAAGCCATGCACGATGCTATCGGTGAACTGCGTGGCCTGCGCCTGGCCTGGCAGCGTGAGTATCGCAACCCGCAATTCAGCGTGCCTCAGCCGACCCTGAACTTTGGCTGCATCCACGGCGGCGATAACCCCAACCGGATCTGCGGCCAGTGCTCCCTGGAGTTCGACCTGCGGCCCTTGCCCGGCATGGACCCCCAGGTGTTGCGGGCCGCTATCCGGCAGAAGCTGGAACCCTTGGCCGAGCGACATCAGGTGAAGATTGATTACGCGCCGCTGTTCCCGGAAGTGCCCGCCTTCGAGCAACCCGAAGACGCTGAACTGGTGCGAGTCGCAGAAAGACTTACCGGGCATCGTGCCGAAGCAGTGGCGTTTGGCACCGAAGCACCTTATCTTCAGGGCCTTGGTTGCGAAACCCTGGTGCTCGGCCCCGGCGATATTGCCTGTGCCCACCAGCCTGGCGAGTA
The DNA here is from genome assembly GCF_009707515.1 of Pseudomonas karstica. Taxonomy (GTDB): domain Bacteria; phylum Pseudomonadota; class Gammaproteobacteria; order Pseudomonadales; family Pseudomonadaceae; genus Aquipseudomonas; species Aquipseudomonas karstica. The sequence continues at coordinate 75,294 of NZ_WLYI01000004.1, forward strand.
CCTCGAAATGTCACGCTTGACGCCTACAGTGCGTCTATTGCGAGAACTGATCGGGCATTACTGCCTGAAACCTGCATAAATTAACCACGACCCATCCCGTACATAAAAGGAGAGCGAGCGTGTCGCCAAGCCTGTTCCGACGATAACCATCAGCCCGCTGTGCGTTTTCACGACTACCCTTTTTCGGCTGCTTTTTATTACAGGCCCAGGTTCTATGCCCGAATATGTCAATTGGCTTCGTCACGCTTCGCCCTACATCAATGCCCACCGGGACTGCACTTTTGTCGTCATGCTGCCGGGCGATGGTGTTGAGCACCCGAACTTCGGCAACATCGTCCATGACCTGGTGCTGCTCCACAGCCTTGGCGTGCGGCTGGTACTGGTCCATGGCTCGCGCCCGCAAATCGAAACCCGTCTCACTGGTCGTGGCCTGACCCCGCATTACCATGAGGGCCTGCGCATTACTGATGCCGAAACCCTGGAGTGTGTGATCGATGCGGTCGGCCACTTGCGCATCGCCATCGAGGCGCGGCTGTCAATGGACATGGCGTCCTCGCCGATGCAGGGCTCACGCTTGCGGGTGACCAGCGGCAACCTGGTGACAGCACGACCTATCGGCGTGCTCGACGGCATCGACTACCAGCACACCGGCGAAGTGCGCCGGGTCGACCGCAAGGGTATCAATCGCCTGTTGGACGAGCGCTCCATTGTGCTGTTGTCGCCGTTGGGTTACTCGCCTACCGGCGAGATCTTCAACCTCGCCTGCGAAGACGTTGCCACCCGCGCCGCCATCGACCTGAGCGCGGACAAGCTGCTGCTGTTTGGCGCCGACCTGGGCCTGATCGATGAAAGCGGGCGGCTGGTGCGGGAGCTGCGTCCACAGCAGGTGCCCGCGCACTTGCAGCGCCTGGGCAACAACTACCAGGCCGAATTGCTCGATGCAGCGGCCGAGGCTTGCCGTGGCGGCGTAGGACGCAGCCATATCGTCAGTTACGTTGAAGACGGTGCCTTGCTCACCGAATTGTTCACCCGGGACGGCGGCGGTACGCTGGTGGCCCAGGAGCAGTTTGAGCTGGTACGTGAAGCGGCGATTGAAGACGTCGGCGGCTTGCTGGACCTGATCAGCCCGCTGGAAGAGCAGGGCGTTCTGGTGCGTCGCTCCCGGGAGGTGCTGGAGCGGGAGATCGAGCAGTTCAGTGTTGTTGAGCGCGAAGGGATGATCATCGCCTGTGCAGCGCTGTATCAGATCGCGGATTCGGATGCGGGGGAGCTGGCCTGCCTGGCGGTCAACCCCGAGTACCGCCACGGCGGGCGCGGCGATGAGTTGCTCGAACGCATCGAAACCCGGGCCCGGGCCCAGGGTTTGAAGACGTTGTTCGTCCTCACTACGCGTACCGCCCACTGGTTCCGCGAGCGCGGGTTTGTGCCCAGCAGTGTGGACCGCCTGCCGTCGGCGCGAGCTTCGTTGTACAACTATCAGCGCAACTCGAAGATCTTCGAAAAAACCTTATAACTGCGCATCTCGACAGCTGCCTGGCCGGGCAGCCTTTATGGCTGCCCGGTGACATACGCCGAATAGTCCGACAGTACCCTCGCAACCTTCCACTTTGCTGGAACGATGCCGGTTTGGCAGCCGATCGTGAAATCGGCTCGCGGTGCAGCAAAAGAAATTATTAGCGATACAAAAACTGTAACAAATTGACGAGAGGATGTGCGTTTGGCCATGATGGCGTCGCCTTTTTGATCGTGTGTGACGTATGCAGACGTACGACCACACTAAACGATCTAAAAAATGGCCAAAAATACCCTTTAGGAATTAATCAAAGAATGGGTGCTGCCTTTCATAGGTTTCTGTTTTTTGGAAAGTCTTATTCCTTAATCGTATGAAAAATGATGAAATAATTCTTTTTAGACGTATGAAAAACTCATTACCCTGCAAGGATTAAATCACTGCGATTAGACGAAGGTAGTAGACACGCAAGGTTACGATTGACTTGTCAGTCACTATCTGGCGCTAATCGCGCATCTGTGGATCCGGGGCGTTAGAACCAGGACCAAAGAACTACAAAAATTAGAAACGAGAGGAGCGGTACATGAAGAAGTCCACATTGGCGCTGGCTATTACGGTAGCTGCGATGGCTCAGCACGCTGGCGCAGCAGGCTTTATCGAAGACAGCAAGGCATCCGTGAGTTCTCGGACCCTGTATTTTGATAATGATCAGCGTGACGGGGGAGCTGACCAGCGCGAAACGGCCACAGGCCTGAAGTTCAATTACCAGTCTGGTTTCACCCAAGGCACGGTTGGCTTTGGTATTGATGCTCAAGCATTGGTCGGTCTTCACCTGGACGGTGGCCGTGGCCATCACCCAGACAGCAACTCCTTTGTTCCAAGCGACACCGACGGCTCGGCCGAAAGTAGCTGGAGCAGCGCGAGTGCCAACGTGAAAGCCCGCTTCTCCAAGACCGAGGCCCACCTGGGTGGCGCGCTGGCACCGAACCTGCCAATCCTGATCGCAAGTGATGGTCGTCTGCTGCCACAAACCTTTGAAGGCGGCACTATCACCTCCAAAGAAATCGACAACGTGACCATCAATGCCGGTCAACTTGAGCATGCCACTGGCCGTGCTTCGAGCAACAGCACTGGCCTGTCGGTTAACGGCGCGACCCAGGAAAGCAACAAGTTCCGCTTTGGCGGCGCTGACTGGAAAGTCACCAAAGACCTGACACTGCAGTACTACTACGCCAACCTGGAAGACTTCTATAAGCAACACTTCCTGGGCCTGGTTCACGTCTACCCGATCACCGAAGGTCAGTCGTTCAAAACCGACCTGCGCTACTTTGACAGCAGCTCCGACGGCAAGAACGGTCAGGCTGGCTATCAGTTCAACAACAACGGCGGTTACGCGAAGGACGCTGGCGAGGTTAATAACAAGACCTGGAGCGCCATGTTCACTTACACCTTGGGTGGCAGTGCGTTCCTGCTGGGTCACCAGCGCGTGAATGATGATGGCGGTTTCGTCTGGTTGAACCAGGGCAGCGTTGTCGACGGCAATGGTCGTAACGAAGGCGCCGGTGGTTCAAGCTTCTACCTGTTCACCGATAGCATGGTTAACTCCTTCGTGCGTGCGGGTGAGAACACCACCTTCGGTCAATACTCCTATGACTTCGCGGCATTGGGCGCTCCAGGTTTGAAAGCCTCGATTGCTTACCTGCGCGGTGACAACATCAAAGCCAAGAACGGCGGCAGCGACCAGTCCGAGTGGGAACGCGACATGCGCGTTGACTACACCATTCAAGAGGGCGCGCTCAAAGGCTTTGGTACCACGCTGCGTCACGGTACCTATCGTGGCAACGGTACCGGTATTCAGGACCAGGATCAGACTCGCCTGATCTTCAACTACACTTACAGCTTCCTGTAAGCCCAGTTGAAAAAAAACCTCGCTCTGTGCGAGGTTTTTTTTGCGTATTTTTTCTCACGCTGGGCTCAACCCCGCAAACCAGCGCCTCTTTCCTATAGCGTCTTAGGGCCTTCTCGTATCGTGTAGAGAATAGTGGCCTGCGCCTGTCCGTCGCTCCCACGAATAGACTGTTATATTCATTTATCGTCTAAATAAATCGATATTTATTCTTTTTAAATTATTCCCCACACAGGCACAGTAGGATCCATAAGCACTCATCAGGAGCTACACCATGAGCCTAAGACTGGGCGACATCGCCCCCGACTTCGAGCAGGACTCCAGTGCCGGAAAGGTTCGTTTCCACGAATGGCTGGGCGATAGCTGGGGTGTGCTGTTTTCCCACCCGGCGGACTTTACCCCTGTATGCACCACCGAGTTGGGTTTCACTGCCAAGCTCAAGGACGAATTCGCCAGGCGTGGTGTCAAGGTCATCGCCCTGTCGGTAGACCCGGTGGACTCGCACCACAAGTGGATCGAAGACATCAACGAAACCCAGAACACCAGCGTCAACTTCCCGATCCTTGCCGATGCCGACCGCAAGGTTTCTGACCTGTACGACTTGATCCACCCGAACGCCAACGACACCCTCACTGTGCGCTCGCTGTTCGTGATCGACCCGAACAAAAAAATTCGCCTGACCATTACCTACCCGGCCAGTACCGGTCGCAATTTCCACGAAATCCTGCGGGTGATCGACTCGCTGCAGTTGACCGACAACTACAAAGTCGCCACGCCGGCTAACTGGCAGGACGGTGATGAAGTGGTGATCGTGCCGTCGCTCAAGGATGAGGAAGAGATCAAGCAGCGCTTTCCAAAGGGCTATCGGGCGGTGAAGCCGTACCTGCGGCTGACACCTCAACCCAACCGTTGAGGGCCGTTAACCACCTGTAGGAGCGAGCTTGCTCGCGAAGGTCGTTAACGATTACGCGGGCTTCTGGTTTACGCGGCGCCCTCAGGTTCTTCGCGAGCAAGCTCGCTCCTACAGGTTTGCACTATGTATTTCCAAAGCAGGGGGTTTGAGGCCGTTTTTACGGCCTTTTTTTTCGTTTGGCGATTGAATATCCATATATGCATTTAAAGAATAAACAAATGAATAAATGAGATTTATAGATATATGAATCTGCTGATAAGGTCTGTTCAACCTTAGCGCCATCGCCACACCGCGAACCGCTGACACTTGCTCAAGGAATTTCCTACATGCTGGTCGTAACACTTGGTGGCAGTCCTAGCCAGCGCTCTCGCTCCGGGGTCTTGCTGGAGCATTCCCGGCGCTGGTTGCAGCACAAGGGCGTGGAAGTCGTGAGTTATCAGATACGGGACTTCCCGGCCGAAGACTTGTTGCATGCACGTTTCGACAGCCCGAAGGTCATTGATCTGTTGCAGCAAGTGGAAAACGCCGATGGCCTGGTGATTGCTACGCCGGTATATAAAGCCTCATTTTCCGGTGCACTGAAAACTATTCTCGATCTGTTGCCCGAGCGCGCCCTGGCCCACAAAGTGGTATTGCCCATGGCCACCGGCGGCAGCATCGCCCACATGCTGGCGGTGGACTACGCCTTGAAGCCGGTGCTGTCGGCGCTGAAAGCCCAGGAATTGCTCCACGGGATTTTCGCCGAAGACAGCCAGATCGCTTACGGCGAAGGCAGTGCCCAGGCGCAGTTGGTGCCGATCCTCGAGCAACGCTTGAGCGAGTCTCTGGAGCAGCTCTTCAGCGCCATGGCGCGCCGGCCCAAGCCCCTTGATCCCCATGTGTTGAATGAACGTTTGTTGAGCGCTCGCTGGAGCATTTGAGCCTTACCCCGAACCCAAGAAGTACTCACCTTACTCAGCCGCCAACGGCCAAGCAGGTGCAGCCAAAACCCTACTCGCACATTTGGAGAGCGCCATGCGCACTGTCATCTTGCGTCGGAGCCTGGTCGCACTCTTTGCTGCGGCTGTGTCTTTCGGTGCGATTGTTCAAGCTCAAGCAGCCGAGACCCTACGGATCGGTTATCAGAAATACGGCACCCTGGTGCTGCTCAAGGCCAAGGGTTCGCTGGAAAAGCGCCTGGCCGAGCAAGGCGTGCAGGTGCAATGGACTGAATTTCCCGGTGGCCCGCAGTTACTGGAAGGGTTGAACGTCGGCTCTATCGACTTCGGTGTCACCGGCGAAACCCCACCGGTATTCGCCCAGGCCGCCGGCGCCGATCTGCTCTACGTCGCCTATGAGCCACCCGCGCCTACCAGTGAAGCGATCCTGGTGCCCAAGGACTCACCGATCAAATCGGTGCAAGAGCTCAAGGGCAAGAAAGTCGTCCTCAACAAAGGCTCCAACGTACATTACCTGCTGGTGCGCGCCCTAGAAGATGCCGGCCTGAAATACACCGACGTGCAGACCGTATTCCTGCCGCCCGCCGATGCCCGTGCCGCCTTCGAGCGGGGCAGTGTCGACGCCTGGGTCATTTGGGACCCGTACCAGGCCGCCGCCGAGAAGCAACTGCAAGCCCGGACCCTGCGTGACGGTACCGGCATCGCCGATAACCATCAGTTTTACCTGGCCACCAGGCCTTACGTCGAAAACCACCCGGAAGTAATCAAGGCGCTGGTGGAAGAGGTGCGTGCCGTGGGGGAGTGGTCCAAGGCCAACCCGGAAGACGTCACCGCCCAGGTCGCTCCGCTGTTGGGTCTGCCCGCCGACATCACCCTGACCTCGGTGAAACGCCAGGGCTACGGCGCGCTGTTCCTGACCCCGGAAGTAGTCGCGGCACAACAGAAGATCGCCGACAGCTTCTACCAACTCAAATTGATCCCGAAACCCTTGAACATCAAGAGCGTGATCTGGACCCCGCCAGCCGCCGTTGCCAAAGCGCCGTAATCCGACTTCTTCAGGAGACAACTCCATGAGCCTCAATATTTTCTGGTTTCTGCCTACCCACGGCGATGGCCATTATCTTGGTACCACCGAAGGCGCTCGCGCCGTTGACCACGGTTATTTGCAACAAGTGGCCCAGGCAGCTGACCGCCTCGGCTTCGGCGGGGTGTTGATTCCCACCGGGCGTTCTTGCGAAGACTCCTGGTTGGTGGCCGCGTCGCTGATTCCCGTGACCCAGCGACTGAAATTCCTTGTCGCACTGCGACCCGGGATCATTTCCCCGACGGTGGCCGCGCGTCAGGCGGCGACCCTGGATCGCTTGTCTGGCGGGCGGGCACTGTTCAACCTGGTGACGGGTGGCGACCCGGACGAACTGGCCGGCGATGGCTTGTTCCTGAGCCATGAAGAGCGCTACCAGGCCTCGGTGGAATTCACTCGCATCTGGCGTCGCGTGCTGGAAGGCGAAACCGTGGATTACGACGGTCAACACATCAGCGTCAAAGGCGCCAAATTGCTTTATCCACCGGTCCAGCAACCGCGTCCGCCGCTGTATTTCGGCGGGTCCTCCGAAGCGGCCCAGGACCTGGCAGCCGAACAGGTGGAAATGGTCCTGACCTGGGGCGAGCCTCCGGCAGCAGTAGCGGAAAAAATCGAACAGGTGCGCGCCAAGGCTGCCAAGCTCGGTCGCACCGTGCGCTTCGGTATTCGCCTGCATGTGATCGTGCGTGAGACCAACGACGAAGCTTGGCAAGCGGCCGCCAAACTGATTTCCCACCTGGATGACGACACCATCGCCCGCGCCCAGGCTTCCTTGGCGCGCTTCGATTCTGTGGGCCAGCAACGGATGGCTGCGTTGCACGGCGGTAGCCGCGACAACCTGGAGGTCAGCCCCAACCTGTGGGCCGGCGTTGGCCTGGTGCGCGGCGGTGCGGGCACGGCGCTGGTGGGCGATGGGCCGACTGTGGCCGCACGAGTCAAGGAATACGCGGAGTTGGGCATCGACACCTTTATCTTCTCTGGTTATCCACACCTGGAAGAGTCGTATCGGGTGGCGGAACTGCTGTTCCCGCACCTGGATGTCGAGCGTCCCGAACTGCCGAAAGGCGCCGGGTATGTCAGCCCGTTCGGTGAGATGGTAGCCAACGATATTCTTCCCAAAGCTGCGTCCCAGAGCTGAGGCGCCACCATGAATCTTGAGAAGCTAAGCCATCGACTGGCGCCTTGGGCGTTGCCGATTCTGTTGTTGGCGGTATGGCAGTTGTCGGTGTCGGCGGGCTGGTTGTCGACGCGTATCCTGCCCGCTCCCAGTGCGGTGATCGAGGCCGGTATCAACTTGGTCCGCAGCGGTGAAATCTGGACGCACCTGGCGATCAGTGGCTGGCGCGCGGGCCTGGGTTTTGTCATCGGCGGTGGTATCGGCCTGGCCCTGGGCTTTATCACCGGCCTGTCGAAATGGGGCGAGCGCCTGCTGGACAGCTCGGTGCAGATGATCCGTAACGTGCCGCACCTGGCGCTGATTCCACTGGTGATCCTGTGGTTCGGCATCGATGAAACGGCGAAGATATTCCTGGTCGCCCTCGGCACGTTGTTCCCGATCTATCTCAACACGTATCACGGCATTCGCAACGTCGACCCGGCGCTGGTGGAAATGGCCCGCAGTTATGGCCTGTCCGGTTTCAGTCTGTTTCGCCAAGTGATTCTGCCTGGCGCCTTGCCTTCGATCCTGGTGGGCGTGCGCTTTGCCTTGGGCTTCATGTGGTTGACCTTGATCGTCGCGGAAACCATCTCCGCCAGCTCCGGTATCGGCTACCTGGCGATGAACGCCCGTGAATTCCTGCAAACCGACGTCGTGGTCCTGGCGATCATGTTGTACGCAGTGCTCGGCAAACTCGCTGACCTGGCGGCTCGCGGCCTGGAGCGGGTCTGGTTGCGTTGGCATCCTGCCTATCAAGTGAATAAAGGAGGTGCGGCATGACCGCTCAACAACCTCCACGCCTGCTGCGGGGTATTCCGCTGGCGGTACGCAAGTTGCGCAAGTCTTTTGGTACACGGGAAGTGCTCAAGGACATTGACCTGCACATTCCGGCAGGCCAATTCGTCGCCGTCGTCGGCCGTAGCGGTTGTGGCAAAAGTACCTTGCTGCGGCTGTTGGCCGGTTTGGATAAGGCCAGCGGCGGCGAATTGCTGGCTGGTTCGGCGCCACTGAGTGAGGCCACTGAAGACACACGGCTGATGTTTCAAGAAGCGCGTCTGCTGCCGTGGAAAAAAATCATCGACAACGTGGGTCTGGGCCTCAAGGGCAACTGGCGGCCCAAGGCATTGGAGGCGTTGGAAGCGGTGGGCCTTGCCGAGCGCGCCAATGAATGGCCCGCCGCCTTATCCGGTGGTCAAAAGCAGCGCGTAGCCCTGGCCCGCGCCTTGATTCATCAACCCCGCTTGCTGTTGTTGGACGAACCGCTGGGAGCATTGGATGCCCTGACCCGGATCGAGATGCAGCAACTGATCGAGCACCTCTGGCAGAAGCACGGTTTCACCGTATTGCTGGTGACCCACGACGTCAGCGAAGCCGTGGCTATTGCTGACCGAGTGATTCTGATCGAGGACGGCGAAATCGGCCTCGACCTGCAGGTTGAACTACCACGTCCGCGAGTCCGTGGCTCCCATCGCCTGGCGGCCCTTGAAACTGAAGTGCTTAACCGTGTGCTGTCGCTACCTGGCACGCCGCCGGAACCCGAACCTGTTTCACCGTTGCCTACGCAATTGCGTTGGGCGCAATAAAAACAGCGGCAAGCTTTTAGCTTCACGCTGCAAGGGGAAGCAGAACGCTTTGCTTGCCGCGTGAAGCTTGAAACGTGCAGCTATTTGGACCCCAGGAGAAATCGTATGACCATTAAAGCCATCAACGTGCGTAACCAGTTCAAAGGCACCATCAAGGAAATCGTCGTAGGCGATGTACTGTCGGAAATCGATGTGCAGACCGCATCGGGTATCGTCACCTCTGTCATCACCACCCGCTCAGTCAAGGAGCTGGAGTTGGTGATCGGCAGTGAAGTGATTGCCTTCGTGAAATCCACCGAAGTCTCGATCGCCAAGTTGTGAGTGCCTACTGATCGCTCCCATGCTCTGCGTGGGAACGATCAGACCACGCGCTTAGGCAAAAACGCCGGCAGATACAGCCCCACATATGCATCAAACACCCGCATCCCTTCCTCGGCCATACGTGGGGTAATTTGCCCGTGTTGATGCACCGAGCGCGCATAGACGCGGTCGCTCAGCTCCAGGGCCAAGGCGAACACATCGACATCGCTGGGCAGGGTCGGGACTTCGAAGTGGTGGTTGAATACCTCCAGCATCAGGTCGCCCAACTCCAGATCATGTTGACGGTCAGCCTGGGTGACTTCGGTGAGGCCATGCTGGGCGAGGATCAACTGGCGGGCGGCGGCGTCGTTGCTGTAGATGTTGAGCATGCGTTGTTCGATCACGTAGGAGAGGTCGCGCCAGTGTGTGAGTGCGTGGTGATCGATGGGTGCCTGGATGGCTGCGCGGAAGGCGGCGTGGACGTCAGCCGTCAATGCCTCCAGCAGCGCCGGTACGCTGGCGAAGAAGTGATACACCGACGACGGCGGAATCTGTGCCCGTTCAGCCACGCCGTAGATCGACAAACTGGCCACGCCTTCGGCGGCCAGCAAGGTGCGGGCCGCGTCGAGGATCGCGTCGATCCGGGCCTGGCTGCGAGCGCGGGGTTTACGAGGGGGGGCGGGACGGGTCATCGAAGTCTCCTACAGGGCTGCGGGCATTGTACGCAGAGCTTTGGGATGATCCATACCTTGATCTATGTAGAAGCAAGCTTGCTCGCGAGGGTCGTCAACGATGACGCGGGAAACCAGGATAAACGCAGCGCCCTTGAGTTCTTCGCGAGCAAGCTCGCTCCTGCAACAGCCATAAAAAAACGCCGCAAGCCAAAAGCCTGCGGCGTTCCTTTTACTGTTGCAACCGCTTACACGGTATGCAGGTACCAGTTGTACTCAAGGTCGGAGATGGAGTGTTCGAACTCCTCCAGCTCACTTTCCTTACAGGCGACGAAGATATCGATGTATTTAGGATCGATGTACTTGGCCATCACCTCACTGTCGTCCAACTCACGCAACGCATCGCGCAGGTTGTTCGGCAGGCTTTGTTCGTTCTGCTCGTAGCTATTGCCTTCCACCGGAGCACCCGGTTCGATCTTGTTGGTCAGGCCGTGGTGCACGCCTGCCAGGACCGAAGCCATCAGCAGATACGGGTTGGCATCGGCACCGGCCACGCGGTGTTCGATACGTACGGCATCTGAAGAGCCGGTCGGCACACGAATCGCCACGGTGCGGTTGTCCAGGCCCCAGCACGGCGAATTCGGCACATAGAACTGTGCACCGAAACGACGGTAGGAGTTGACGTTGGGGCACAGGAACGCCATTTGGGCGGGTAGGGTCTCCAGCACACCGCCGATTGCGTGACGCAATGCGGCGTTCTGCTCGGGATCCTCGCTGGCAAAGATGTTCTTGCCGTCCTTGTCCAGGATCGAAATGTGTACGTGTAAACCGTTGCCTGCCTGGCCTGGGTAAGGCTTGGCCATGAAGGTGGTGTCCATCTCATGGTCGTAGGCGATGTTTTTGATCAAGCGCTTGAGCAGTACCGCGTAGTCGCAGGCCTTTATAGGGTCGGCAACGTGGTGCAGGTTCACTTCGAACTGCGCCGGGGCGCTTTCCTTGACGATGGCGTCGGCAGGGATGCCTTGCTCTTTCGCACCTTCCAGAATGTCCTGGAGGCAGTCGACGTATTCGTCGAGGTCGTCGATCAGGTAGACCTGTGTCGAGTGCGGGCGTTTGCCGGAGATCGGCGAGCGCGGTGGTTGTGGCCGGCCATTCACGTTCTCCTGGTCAATCAGGTAGAACTCCAGCTCGAATGCGGCGCAGATGGTCAGGCCGAGGTCATCGAACTTGCTTACGACTTGGCGCAACACTTCGCGAGGATCGGCGAAGAAAGGTTCACCTTCGAGTTCGTGCATGGTCATCAGCAACTGCGCGGTTGGGCGCTTTTGCCAGGGTTCATTGCACAGGGTGTCGGGGATTGGATAACAGATTCGGTCAGCATCACCGATGTCCAGGCCCAGGCCGGTGCTTTCCACCGTCGAGCCATTGATATCCAGGGCAAATAAAGAGGCCGGCAGGTTGATGCCTTTCTCGTAAACCTTGTGGAGGCTGGTGCGTTCGATGCGCTTGCCGCGCACCACACCATTCATATCCGCAATTAGAAGGTCAACGTACAGAACCTCAGGATGTTCCTTAAGGAACGCGTTCGCTTCATTCAGCTGAACGGCACGCGGGGGTACCGACATGATGCAACACCTTTGTTGTTAAAAATATCAATCATTGATCTCTTCGGGTTTCAGTCAACCCGAACGGCATGCCGAAGTCAAGCGAGGCCTTTTTTGCCCTAAAAAAGCGCCACGAGGGCATTTTTGAGGCTTTTTGGGGCGGTTTCTTGTGAATGAGGCGCTTGGATCTTGCAGGCTTGAGCGGGCCGTGTTGTATTTTTTACGGGGGTGTTGTGTAAAAAAATGAACAAGGCTAAGCTCGATTTAAACCCATAACAGCAATAATACCGGGGTGCTTCATGTCTCGCCTGCCGTTAATCGGCGTCACCGCCTGCTCCAGACAGGTCGGTTTGCATGCTTATCACATCAGTGGCGACAAATGCGTCCGTGCAGTGGCCATCGCTGCCAAGGGCAGGTCAATGATAATTCCGTCCCTGGCGCCAGTGCTCGATCCGGCCAATATTCTTGACGGCCTGGCCGCTATTGTCTTTATCGGATCACCTTCTCACCTGCAATCCCCATCTGCTCGCAGAGCCGCCCCCATTCGGGGTGCCGCTCGTGATTCTGCACGGGTTTTGCTTGATGAGTACAACGTCATCGCAAATGGCAGGTAAGCTCCTACCCGGATCGACAAAACGACGCGGATGCTGCGTCAACCAACGCCTGACCTTTAATGGATGTCAGGAAACCCAGCCCAGAGGCATTTATGAGTAACAACCTCGACCAGCTCACCGATTGGTTGAAAGACCATAAGATCACAGAAGTCGAATGCATGATTGGCGACCTCACCGGCATCACCCGGGGCAAGATCTCGCCGACCAACAAGTTCATCGCCGAAAAAGGCATGCGCCTGCCCGAGAGCGTTCTGTTGCAGACCGTGACCGGCGACTATGTCGAAGACGACATCTATTACGAACTGCTCGACCCGGCCGACATCGACATGATCTGCCGCCCGGACGAGAACGCGGTATTCCTCGTGCCCTGGGCCATCGAACCTACGGCCCAGGTGATCCACGACACCTACGACAAGCAAGGCAACCCCATCGAGCTGTCGCCGCGCAACGTGCTCAAGAAGGTCCTCAAGCTCTACGCCGATAAAGGCTGGCAGCCCATCGTGGCGCCGGAGATGGAGTTTTACCTGACCAAGCGCTGCGAAGACCCGGACTTCCCGCTGCAACCGCCGATTGGCCGTTCCGGGCGTCCGGAAACCGGTCGCCAATCTTTCTCTATAGAAGCAGCCAACGAATTCGACCCGCTGTTCGAAGACGTTTACGACTGGTGTGAACTGCAGGAGCTGGACCTCGACACCCTGATCCACGAGGACGGTACGGCGCAGATGGAAATCAACTTCCGTCACGGTGATGCCCTGTCCCTGGCCGACCAGATCCTGGTGTTCAAGCGCACCATGCGTGAAGCGGCGCTCAAGCATGATGTGGCGGCCACCTTCATGGCCAAGCCCATGACCGGCGAGCCCGGCAGCGCCATGCACCTGCACCAGAGCATTATTGATATCGCGACGGGCAAGAACGTGTTCTCTAATGAAGACGGCACCAAGAGCGAACTGTTCCTGCACCACATTGGTGGTCTGCAGAAGTTCATTCCCGAGCTGTTGCCGCTGTTTGCCCCCAACGTCAACTCGTTCCGCCGCTTCCTGCCGGACACGTCGGCACCGGTGAACGTGGAGTGGGGTGAAGAAAACCGCACCGTCGGCCTGCGGGTACCGGACGCCGGCCCACAGAACCGCCGGGTGGAAAACCGCCTGCCGGGCGCCGACGCCAACCCGTACCTGGCGATTGCCGCCAGCCTGCTGTGCGGCTACATCGGCATGGTTGAAGGCATCAACCCAAGTGCGCCGGTGGTCGGCCGTGGTTACGAACGACGCAACCTGCGCCTGCCGTTGACTATCGAAGACGCCCTGGAGCGGATGGAAAACAGCAAGACCATCGAGAAATACCTGGGTCAAAAATTCATCACAGGCTACGTCGCGGTCAAGCGGGCCGAGCATGAGAACTTCAAGCGCGTCATCAGTTCGTGGGAGCGGGAATTCCTGCTCTTTGCCGTCTGATGCGCCGGGCGCGGTGGCCAAGCGCCGCGCCCTCACCTGAATATTTTAGGAGATTGGTATGTCCAGCAACAACCCGCAAACCCGTGAATGGCAAGCCTTGAGCAATGGTCACCACCTGGCGCCGTTCAGCGACTTCAAGCAATTGAAAGAGAAAGGCCCCCGGATCATCACCAAAGCCCACGGCGTTTATCTGTGGGATAGCGAAGGCAACAAGATCCTCGACGGCATGGCTGGCCTGTGGTGCGTGGCGATCGGCTACGGTCGCGATGAACTGGCTGACGCCGCCGCCAAGCAGATGAAAGAACTGCCTTACTACAACCTGTTCTTCCAGACCGCCCACCCGCCGGTATTGGAACTGGCCAAGGCCATTTCCGACATCGCCCCGGCAGGCATGAACCATGTGTTTTTCACCGGTTCCGGTTCCGAAGGCAACGACACCATGCTGCGAATGGTCCGCCACTATTGGGCGATCAAAGGCCAGCCGAACAAGAAAACCATCATCAGCCGCAAGAACGGCTATCACGGCTCCACTGTGGCGGGCGCCAGCCTGGGCGGCATGACCTACATGCACGAGCAGGGCGACTTGCCGATCCCGGGCATCGTCCACATCGCCCAGCCGTACTGGTTCGGCGAAGGTGGCGAGATGAGCCCAGAAACGTTCGGTATCTGGGCCGCCAACCAACTGGAAGAGAAGATTCTGGAACTGGGTGTGGACAACGTCGGTGCCTTTATTGCCGAGCCGATCCAGGGCGCCGGTGGTGTGATCGTGCCGCCAGACAGCTACTGGCCGCGCATCAAGGAAATTCTTGCCAAGTACGACATCCTGTTTGTCGCCGATGAAGTGATCTGCGGTTTCGGTCGCACCGGCGAATGGTTCGGCAGCGATTTTTACGACCTTGCGCCCGACATGATGACCATCGCCAAGGGCCTGACCTCCGGTTACATCCCGATGGGTGGCTTGATCGTACGTGACGAAGTGGTAGCGGTACTCAACGAAGGCGGCGATTTCAACCACGGCTTCACCTATTCCGGTCACCCGGTAGCCGCTGCGGTAGCCCTGGAAAACATCCGCATCATGCGCGATGAAAAAATCGTCAGCCGTGTTCAGGAAGAAACGGCACCGTATTTGCAGAAACGTCTACGTGAGCTGGCGGATCATCCACTGGTGGGTGAAGTGCGCGGTGTCGGCATGCTGGGTGCGATTGAACTGGTACAGGACAAGGCGACACGCAAGCGTTACGAAGGCAAAGGTGTTGGCATGATCTGCCGCACCTTCTGCTTCGAGAATGGCCTGATCATGCGTGCCGTGGGTGACACCATGATCATTTCGCCGCCGCTGGTGATCAGCAAGGCCGAGATTGACGAGTTGGTGACCAAGGCGCGTCACTGCCTGGACCTGACCTTGGCGGCGTTGCAGGGCTAAGTGCTAGGCTCAGATCGGAGTCGCCTTCGGGCGCTCCGCCGGGCAGTGCTAAAAGCGCAGTGATAAAGCACAGTGATAAAGCACATTGATAAAGAAACGCATTGATAAAAAAGAGTGCTTTGGTTGAAAGCCGGCCCTTGAACTTGCCAGACTGTCGCCCTGTTTTGTCGGCCTTCGACCGGCCACGGAACATTGCAGATCTATAGATAAAGAACGTGGCCCAAAAAAAGAAAAAATTGGAGCATGACCAAATGAAGGCATTAGGTTTGAAGACCGCTGGCAAGACCCTCCTGGCCTTGTCCTTGATGGGTGCTATGGCGGCGGGCACGGCACAGGCCGACAATAAAGTGCTGCACATCTATAACTGGTCCGACTACATCGCACCGGACACCATTGCCAACTTTGAAAAAGAGTCCGGTATCAAGGTGGTGTACGACGTTTTTGACAGCAACGAAACCCTGGAAGCCAAGTTGCTGGCAGGCAAGTCCGGTTACGACATCGTCATTCCGTCGAACAACTTCCTCGCCAAGCAGATCAAGGCCGGCGTTTATCAGGAACTGGACAAGTCCAAGTTGCCGAACTGGAAGAACCTTGATGCCGACCTGCTCAAGGCGGTTGGCGACGCCAGTGACAAGGGCAACCAGCATGCGTTTCCCTACATGTGGGGCACCATCGGCATTGGCTACAACCCTGACAAGGTCAAGGCTGCGCTGGGCGTCGACAAGATCGACTCTTGGGATGTGCTGTTCAAGCCCGAGAACATCGCGAAACTCAAAAGCTGTGGCGTGAGCTTCCTCGACTCGCCGACAGAAATGATTCCCGCGGCCCTGCATTACCTGGGCTACCCGACCGACAGCACCGACAAGAAGCAGTTGGCTGAAGCCGAAGCGCTGTTCCTCAAAATCCGCCCTTCGGTGGGCTATTTCCACTCCTCCAAGTACATCTCGGACCTGGCCAACGGCAACATCTGCGTCGCCGTGGGTTACTCGGGCGACGTGGAACAATCCAAATCCCGTGCTGCTGAAGCCGGCGGCAAGGTCAAAGTGTCTTACGTCATTCCCAAGGAAGGCGCAGGCAGTTTCTACGACATGGTTGCCATTCCTAAAGATGCCGAGAATCTCGACGCTGCCTATCAGTTCATGAACTACCTGATGGAGCCTAACGTCATGGCCGAAATCACCAACAGCGTACGTTTCCCGAACGGTAACAAGGCTGCCACGCCGCTGGTGAACAAAGATATCTCGGGCGACCCGAGCATCTATCCAACGGATGAAGTGAAGGCCAAGCTGTACGCCATCAGCGATCTGCCTCCCACTACCTTGCGGGTACTGACGCGTAGTTGGACCAAGATCAAATCGGGCAGATAAGTCGGTTTGAGGCAGTGTTCGTTAACCACCACGGCGCGCGCGGTGGTTAACGACATAATTAAATGACATAAAGTTTTGCCGGATCGGTTTATCGAGGGTAAGTTGCGCGCCGGTTTTGTTGTCGGGCGGTCAAACGGCCCTGCAATTCGGGCAACAACTTGGGCCCAACTATTTGAGAGGACCTCCACTTGCCAATTTCCTTATTTCGCAAAGCCTTGCTGGTAGGCGCAAGCCTTACGTTGGCAGTCAACGTGCAAGCGGCTTCAACCGTGCATGTTTACAACTGGTCGGACTATATCGGCCCCGACACACTGGCCAACTTTGAGAAGGCCACCGGCATCAAGCCCGTATACGACGTGTTCGATTCCAACGAAACCCTGGAAGGCAAACTCCTGGCCGGCCATACCGGTTATGACGTGGTGGTGCCGTCCAATCACTTCCTCGGCAAGCAAATCAAGGCTGGGGCGTTCCAGAAAATCGACAGGGCGCAGTTGAGCAACTACGCCAACCTTGACCCGGCGCTGCTCAAGCGCCTGGAAAAGAACGATCCGGGTAACCAATACGCTGTGCCTTATCTGTGGGGCACCAACGGCATTGGCTACAACGTCGATAAAGTCAAAGAAGTACTGGGCGTGGACAAGATCGACTCCTGGGCCGTGCTGTTCGAGCCGGAAAACATGAAGAAGCTGTCCAGCTGTGGCGTCTCCTTTATGGATTCGGCCGATGAAATGTTGCCGGCGGTGCTCAACTATATGGGCCTGGACCCCAACAGCCAGAACCCGGCCGATTACAAGAAGGCCGAAGAAAAATTATTGAAAGTGCGTCCTTACGTGACCTACTTCCACTCCTCCAAATACATCTCGGACCTGGCCAATGGCAACATCTGCGTGGCCGCCGGGTTCTCCGGGGATGTGTTCCAGGCCAAGGCTCGTGCGGCCGAGGCGGGCAAGGGCATAAACATCGCCTACGTGATTCCCAAGGAAGGCGGCAACCTCTGGTTTGATGTGCTGGCGATCCCCAAGGATTCCGACAACGTCAAGGAAGCCCACGCCTTCATCAACTATTTGCTGCAACCTGAAGTGATCGCTCAGGTCAGTGATTACGTCGGTTACGCCAACCCTAACCCGGGGTCGGACAAACTGATGGAGCAGTCGATACGCACCGACGAAGCGGTTTACCCACCGCAGGCGGTTCTCGACCGGACTTTTGTCAACGGCGAGCTACCCCCGAAGGTGCAACGTTTGATGACCCGCAGCTGGACCAAGGTCAAGTCGGGCAAATAAGACTCAAGGCTCAAACTATCCAGGGTTCGTCCGCAGTGGATGACCTGCAAATTTTGTTGGGAGTTTCGTAAATGGCAGTTGCCTCCGGCGCCTATAAGAAAGCCCTCGAGGGCGACCAGACACCGAAAAAGGTGCTGGTCAAAATCGACCGGGTCACGAAGAAGTTCGACGAGACGATTGCCGTGGACGATGTGTCCCTGGAAATCAAGAAAGGCGAGATCTTCGCCTTGCTTGGTGGATCGGGTTCGGGCAAATCCACCTTGCTGCGCATGCTTGCAGGCTTCGAGCGCCCAACGGAAGGACGCATTTACCTCGACGGTGTAGACATCACCGACATGCCGCCCTATGAGCGGCCGATCAATATGATGTTTCAGTCCTACGCCTTGTTCCCCCACATGACCGTGGCCCAGAACATCGCCTTTGGCCTGCAGCAGGACAGGATTCCCAAGGCGGAAGTCGACGCCCGGGTGGCCGAGATGCTCAAGCTGGTACAGATGAGTCAGTTCGCCAAGCGCAAGCCGCACCAACTGTCTGGCGGCCAGCGTCAGCGAGTGGCCCTGGCACGCTCCCTGGCCAAGCGTCCGAAGCTGCTGCTGCTCGATGAGCCAATGGGCGCCCTGGACAAGAAGCTGCGCTCGCAGATGCAGCTTGAACTTGTGGAAATCATCGAGCGCGTCGGCGTGACCTGCGTGATGGTGACTCACGACCAGGAAGAGGCCATGACCATGGCCGAACGCATTGCGATCATGCACCTGGGCTGGATCGCCCAGATCGGCAGCCCGATCGACATCTACGAGACGCCCACCAGCCGCCTGGTGTGCGAGTTCATCGGCAACGTCAACATCTTCGAAACCCAGGTGGTGGATGACGCCGAAGGTCACGCGGTGCTCAAGTGTGCCGACCTGGACCGAGACATCTACGTGGGTTACGGCATCGCCACTTCGGTGGAAGACAAGTCGGTGACCTACGCCATTCGCCCTGAAAAGCTGCTGGTGACCTCTGAGATGCCGACCTGCGAACACAATTGGTCCAGCGGCAAAGTGCACGACATCGCCTACCTTGGCGGGCACTCGGTGTTCTACGTGGAACTGCCCAATGGCAAGCTGGTGCAGTCCTTCGTCGCCAACGCCGAGCGCCGTGGCGCACGCCCGACCTGGGGCGACCAGGTCTATGTGTGGTGGGAAGACGATAGCGGCGTGGTACTTCGCTCATGAACATGAAGAAGCTCAAACGCCAACTGCAACGAATAACCCCCGGTGGCCGGCATGTGGTCATCGGGATCCCTTTTCTCTGGTTGTTCCTGTTCTTCATGTTGCCGTTCTTCATTGTCTTGAAGATCAGCTTTGCCGAAGCCGATGTGGCAATCCCGCCTTACACCGAGATCTACACCTACGTTGAACAGAAGCTGCAACTGGTGCTGAACCTGGGCAACTACAGTTTGCTGGCGGGCGACGAGTTGTACATCGCCGCGTACCTGGGCTCGCTGAAAATGGCATTTTTCAGCACGCTGCTGTGCCTGCTGATCGGCTACCCGATGGCCTACGCCATCGCCAGTGCCCGCAAGGAAATGCAAACCGTGCTGGTGTTGCTGATCATGATGCCGACCTGGACGGCGATCCTGATCCGCGTGTATGCGTGGATGGGTATCCTGAGCAATAACGGCTTGCTCAACGGTTTCCTGATGTCCATGGGGCTGATCAACGAGCCGTTGCAGATCCTCAACACCAACATCGCGGTGTATATCGGCGTGGTCTACTCCTACCTGCCATTCATGATCCTGCCGCTGTACGCCAACCTGGTCAAACATGACCAGAGCCTGCTGGAAGCGGCGTCGGACCTGGGTTCGAGTACCTTCAACAGTTTCTGGAAAATCACCGTGCCGCTGTCCAAGAACGGCATCATCGCTGGCTGCATGCTGGTGTTTATCCCGGTGGTGGGCGAGTTCGTGATTCCGGAGCTGCTGGGCGGTCCGGAAACCCTCATGATCGGTAAAGTGCTGTGGCAAGAATTCTTCAACAACCGTGACTGGCCGGTGGCCTCTGCCCTGGCGGTAGTGATGCTGGCGATCCTGATTGTGCCGATCATCTTGTTCAACCGCAGCCAAGCCAAAGAGATGGAGGGCAAGATATGAGGCGCTTTCGTTTCTCAAGCTTCATGCTGGTGGTGGGGTTGGTGTTCATCTACCTGCCGATGCTGATCCTGGTGATCTATTCGTTCAACGAATCCAAGTTGGTGACGGTATGGGGCGGCTGGTCGATCAAGTGGTACGTCGGCCTGCTGGATAACACTCAATTGATGGGCTCGGTGGCCCGCTCCCTGGAAATTGCCTGCTACACGGCGGTGGCCGCGGTGGCACTGGGTACGTTGGCGGCGTTCGTGCTGACGCGCATCAGCCAGTTCAAGGGCCGTACGCTGTTCGGTGGCCTGGTGACGGCGCCATTGGTGATGCCTGAAGTGATCACTGGGCTGTCGCTGTTGCTGCTGTTCGTGGCCATGGCGCAGATGATCGGCTGGCCCCAGGAGCGTGGCATTGTCACCATCTGGATCGCCCACACAACGTTCTGTTCGGCGTATGTGGCGGTGGTGGTGTCGGCGCGCTTGCGTGAGCTGGACCTGTCGATCGAAGAAGCGGCGATGGACCTGGGGGCGCGGCCGTGGAAGGTGTTCTTCCTGATTACCATCCCGATGATTGCGCCGTCGTTGGCGGCCGGCGCGATGATGTCCTTCGCCCTGTCCCTGGATGACTTGGTACTGGCCAGCTTTGTGTCGGGGCCGGGCTCGACCACCTTGCCGATGGAGGTCTTCTCGGCGGTGCGCCTGGGGGTTAAGCCGGAGATCAACGCTGTGGCCAGCCTGATCCTGTTGGCAGTGTCGTTGGTGACCTTCCTGGTATGGTTCTTCAGCCGCCGTGCCGAAGAGCGCCGCAAGAAAGCGATCCAGCAAGCGATCGAAGAAGCGGCGGCGGACGGCTGGAAACAGCCGGATGCGCGTCGGGCGCAAGCACCGGTCTAACGATGATGATCGTTCCCACGCAGAGCGTGGGGACGATCTCGCTAGGCCACCCACGGCGACTGGCGAATCACCTCGACAAAGTTCATCGGCTTGAACCCTGGCTCTTGATCTACCAGTACATCGGTCTTCACGTTGCCAAACGTGGTCTGCGGACGATGGCGCAAGCCGTCGGCAAACGCGCAGATGATGCATTCCTTGAATCCTTCACCCCGTGGATGTGCATGCACCACCGCTTCGCGCTGCACGGGGGTAAAGGCTTCGTACTCCATGCCCAGCACGTCCATTTCCACGCCAGCGGTCACCAGCGCCACAGTCGGGCGCAGGTGCTTGGGCACGCCAGGCGTGGTGTGCAGGGCGATGGACAGCCACACCTGCTCGATATCGTCGTCACTCAGCCCGTAAGGCTTGAGGAAGTCCGCGGCGGCATTGGCGCCATCCACTTCAAAACGCTCCTCATCGCTGCGGTGTCCTTCCACCAGCCCCAGATCGTGGAACATCGCGCCGACGTAAAGCAGCTCCGGGTTGTAGGCCAATTGCTGACGCTCACCGCTCAAGGCGCCAAACAGGAACACCCGGCGGGAGTGGTGGTACAGCAGATCGGATTCAACGTCGCGGATATATTCGGTGGTGGCCTTGGCCAAGGCGCTGTCGGGGATGTTGATGCCGGCGATGGTGCTGCTCATGGTCGTGATCCTCAAGAAGCGCCGGGGTGGCGCCGATGAGCCCAGTCTGGTCGCGTGCCGGCGAAGGGACCACTGTGGCGAGGGTGCAATGCCGGCCAATGTACCGCCACATCGTGCCAGATGGTATGTTGGCGGCTTTTCTGTAGGGTCATCACTAGGCTTGCTTCCTATGGGCAAAACCGTCGCCATCCTGATTTTCCCCGGCGTCCAATCGCTGGACGTGACCGGCCCCATGGATGTGTTCTGCGAGGCCAACCGTTTTCTGCCGCCAGAGGATCATTACCAGTTGCAGGTGATTGGCCTGGAACACGGCAGCATGGCGTGCTCCAACGGCTTGTCGTTGCAGGCCCATCGGCACTTCAGCGAAGCCTTGCAGCCTTATGACTTGCTGCTGATAGCCGGGGGGCCGCAACTGCCGTTTCGGGATTTCGGCCGGGCGTTCGATGACTGGCTGCGCAACGCCAGCGCGAGGGCCAACCGCTTCGGTTCGATCTGCAATGGCGCCTTCATGCTGGCCCGCGCCGGGTTGCTGGACAATCGCACGGTCACCACCCATTGGGGCGATGCCGCTGCACTGGCAAATTTATGTCCATTGGCTCGGGTGGAAGCCGATCGTCTCTACGTGCAGGATGGCAACCTCTACACGTCCGCCGGGGTGACGGCGGGCATCGACCTGTCGCTGTATTTGCTGGCCCAGGATCACGGGCCGGAAGTAGCCCTCAGCGTGGCCAAGCGCTTGGTGGTATTCACCCAGCGCTCTGGCGGGCAGTCGCAGTTCAGTCCATTCCTTACGCCTCACGCCGAATCGACTTCGGCGGTGGCATTGGTGCAGCTGTACGTGTTGGCGAACCTGACGGGAGACCTGACCATCGCCGACCTGGCCAAGGCCGCCAACATGAGCGCGCGCAATTTCTCCCGGGTGTTTGCCCGTGAGGCGCGCATCACCCCGGCCGAGTTTGTCGAGCGGGCGCGGGTGGATGCGGCGCGGGTGATGCTCGAAAGCAGCCATGCACCGCTGAAAACAGTGGCCTATCAATGCGGGTTTCGCGATGCCCAGCACATGCGCAGCGTGTTCAGCCGTCGCTTGGGGGTGACGCCGCAACAGTTCAGGTTGAATTTTGCGGCGCCGATCTGAAGCTTGGCAGCGGGTTTTATTGCGGTGTCCGGGCCGGCAATAATTTGAGCGTACTGCGGGTATTGGCTGTCACTTCCTCATCGGTGAAGTGCGCCTGCTCGTACCCACCTTCAATGTAGGTTTGCGCCTGATCCCCGTAATGCTTGTCAAACGGCACACCGCTTTGCCCCACCGGGTTGATGGTCAGGGCGTGGGCTGCGTCGGCGAAGTCGATCAGCCTTCGGGTCGACGGGCCATAGGTGACGGGCCATGGCGCCGGGCCGATGGCGGCGGAGAGGTTGTTTGGCACTTCGTGGCTACCGGGTGCGGCGAACGGGCCGATATTAAACAGCCGGTCCAACGGCTTCTGCGAGCCCAGGGGATGGCCGTGGGTCAGGGTGTGCGCCTTGCCCCACTGCCATTGTGTCGGATCATCGCCGAAGGTCGCTTTCAGGTGCGTCAGGCTGTTTTCCCAGGCGAGCTTGACGGTTTCGGCACGGTGGCCGTTCCACCATGGCGAGTCCGGGGACGCAGCCAGGCGTGGTAGCGCAGCGTCGATCACGCGGGTACCGAGCAGGGTCTTGAACATCTCGTCGCCCAGCTTGGGAAGAAAGACCGCATCTGTGAGGTTGAACAGGAACTGGTTGAACAGCGTGGCGCTGGTAGCGTCCAGCGGGTAGTCGCCTTTCCAGGCGGCCAGTTGTTCCACCAGCTTCAATTGCGCGGGATCTTTCACCTCCTCGCGCAGCACCGGCAGCAGCGGCGCCAGCAGGCGTGGGCCATAGGCGGTGGTGGTGCCGAGTTGCAACGCCTGACTGTTGTCCACATCCCATTTCACTGGGTTGTCGCTCAACTGTGCGTTCAACTGCTGGCCGCGATCCGACAGGTTGTAATAACCCGGGATCTCCATGCCACTGGGTGATACAGGTTGGGCATTGGCGGACACTACATAACCGCGCGCCGGGTTCTCTTCCTGGGGGTTGACGCTGAAGGGGTAGAAGCCGAGTTTGTCCGCCTGGGCGGTACTGCCGTCGAGGATAAAACCCGGGTTGACCCCTGCCGGGCGGATGGGTAACTGCGCTGCCGCCCACCAGCCGATATCGCCCTTGGCATTGGCCCAGACGATATTCAGCCCCGGTGCTTGGACCTTGGCCACGGCGCTGCGAGCCTTGGCCAGGGTGTCGGCACGATTGAGTTGATAGAAACCTTCAAGGATCGGATTCTCGGTTTCGAGGAATGCCCACCACATGGCAATCGGCGTCTTGCCGGCGTTTTTGCCGAGCACGTCATTGATGATCGGGCCGTGGGGTGATTGGCGCAAGGCCAGGGTCACCGGGGCTTGTCCCTTGACGGCGATCTGCTGCTCGCTATGGGTCATGTCGACCCATTGGCCGTGGTACCAGACCTGATTGGAGTTGTCCGGGTTCACTTTCTCGGCGATCAGGTCGACGTCGTCGTTCTGGAACATGGTCAGGCTCCAGCCGAAATCCTGGTTGTGGCCCAGGAATGCCATCGGCACCAAGGCATTGTGATAGCCGTAGAGTTCAAAACCGGGTGCTGACAACTGCGCCTCGTACCACACCGACGGTACCGAGAAGCGGATATGTGGGTCACCCGCCAGCAGCGGCTTGCCGCTCTTGGTACGCGAGCCGCTGATAGCCCAGGCGTTGCTGCCTTCGTATTGCGGCAGGCCATTGTCGGCCAGGGCCTGCGCGCTCAAGGCAGCGATGGCGCCCAGGTCCTTCCAGTCGTCCGTGGTCAGGTTCAGCCCGCCTTTGGGCTGCCAGTCGAGGTCGAAGACCTTCAGGTAATCGTCGCCCAACTGATCCCGTACGTATGTCAGCAATGGCTCGGTGCGAAAGGCGGCGGCAAAGCTGTAGGCCAGGTAGCCGGCAACGCTGATGGTGTCCTCAGCGGTAAACGCACGCTTGGGGATGCCCAATACATCGAACTCCATGGGCCGGGCGTGGTTGTCCTGATACTGGTTGATACCGTCCAGGTAGGCTTGCAGGGCCTTCCAGGAGGCTGACTGGTGATCCATGCGGGCCACATAGGTAGTGGCGCGTTCACGGATGCGCAGGCTGCGAAACAATTTGTCGGTCTCCAGCAGCTTTGGCCCCAACACTTCGGCCAACTCGCCACGGGACAGGCGACGCATGATTTCCATCTGGAACAGCCGGTCTTGGGCATGCACGTAGCCGAGGGCGCGATACAGGTCGGTCTCGTTCTCGGCGCGAATGTGCGGTACACCACGGTCGTCGTAGCGCACGCTGACCGAGCCTTGCAGGTGGGCCAGCGTCACCGTGCCCTGACGGGTCGGCTGCTTGCTGTACACATACCAGCCGGCGCCGAGGGCGATCAGCACTGCCAGAGCCAGGAGGACCTGCAAGACGCGCTTCATGAAGATTCCTTACAATAAGTGATGGCGATCTACAATCCTTCCGGCCACGAACAATAGCAGCCCACCGCCAGGGTATGGGTCGCATTGACCTCGCGGTTGTTTTCCAGGGCTTGCAGGATCGGTTCGATAAAGCTGTTGCTGGAGTTGCAGCTCAGCCCTTCGCTATAGGGCCCGAAATACGCCAGCTTGCCGGTGCGGTCCCAGATACCTACCGCGGGGCTGGCAGGCACTTGCTCGGCGCCGGGCAGGGCGGCGAGGGGTTTCATCGCTCGCAGGTTCTCAGGCAGTTGGCCGCTGCTACCGGCTTTTTGCAGCGCATAGAATTCGACGCCCTGAGGCGCGTAGTGTTCGATCAGTTCGCCCAGGTGCTGCTGGTTGCCGACGTTGCACGGGCAGGCCGGGTCCCAGAAGTGCACCAGGCGAATGGGGCCGGGGCCGGCAAGGTCCGGGGGCAGTGTCAGCAGGTCTCCGGAAAATACCGCCGTGTGCTCGCTGAACACCCGCAGATAACGTCCCTGGAACCAGTCATACGCCATCCACAGCACGCCGGCGCAGATAAGCACGAGCAAGCTGGCGAACAGGGTTGTACGGTATGGCTGTCGCATTTGGATCAGTCCTCGAGGATCGCGTAGCTTGCCATGCTTGCCCCGACAGATGAATATCGCAGGTCGATAAAACCTGTTCAGTGCAATGAGCCTCAGTCTGGAACCTCTTATGCCCGTTACCTTTGACCCTGATCACCTACGCGAAAGCTTGCGGCCCCTGGTGGATGCGCAGCCGCTTTCGGCCGAGGCTCGGGTCTACCAGCGTTTTTATGGCCTGGACCTGCCCGAGTGCAAGGTAGCGGTGATCAGCCGCCTGGGGCGTTTTGAGGTCGATGGGTTCGAGGTGGTCAGCCAGGTCTGGTGGCCACCGCAACCGGTGGCCACTTTGTTTATGTTCCACGGCTTCTACGACCACATGGGGTTGTACCGTCATGTGGTGGCGTGGGCGCTGGAGCAGGGGTTCGTGGTGATTGCCTGCGACTTGCCGGGCCATGGCCTGTCCAGTGGCGAACGGGCGAGCATCGATGATTTTGCGGTGTACCAGAATGTGGTGCAGGGGTTGTTTGCCCAGGCCAAGGCGTTGCAACTGCCGCAACCCTGGCATCTGTTCGGGCAAAGTACCGGCGGGGCGATTGTGGTCGATCACCTGCTCAGCCACGGCGCCGACAGCCCGGCACAGGGCAAGACGTTGCTGTTGTCACCCTTGGTTCGCCCGCGTGCCTGGGGTTGGTCGCAGCTCAGTTATCACGTGCTCAGGCCCTTCGTCAAAGGGATCGCCCGACGTTTCAGCGATAACAGCAACGACCCGCAATTCAAACCGTTCCTTGAGGCTGACCCATTGCAGCCACGGCAATTGCCTACCGCCTGGGTGGGAGCGTTGGCGCGGTGGATCAAGCGTATAGAAGCCGCGCCGCGCAGCACGCGGCGGCCGGTGATTGTGCAGGGGGAGGAGGACATGACGGTGGACTGGCAGCACAACTTGCAGGTGCTGCGAGGGAAGTTTGATCAGCCGCCGATATTGATGTTGCCCAAGGGCCGGCATCATTTGGCCAATGAAACTCTGGAGATCCGCCAGGAATACTTCAAATTCCTCACTGGCCACTTGTAGCCGCTGCCGAGGCACGAGGCTGCGATGGGTTGCGAAGCGACCCCCGGGGGCGGTCCTGCGGACACGCATCGCAGCCTCGTGCCTCGGCAGCGGCGGCAGGTAATCAGGGTGCCAGGCTTGAGGTACTTTGGCCGACCGCCAACCCTGCGCGGATCGCCGCCAGCGCCGCCTGATAGTAAGCCTTGCCCTCCGGCGATTCCGCAAACGTTGCGAACTCTTCCAACTCCGGGTCGGACAAGTCCCGATAGACATACAACAACGTGTTGTTCAGGTCATTGCCGATCTGCTGCATCAAGCGCTCGCGCTGGCCATTCAGCATGCTTTGGGCCTGGCCGCTACCGAGCAAGCCGGGAATCATCTGGCTCAAGCTGTCGGCCGCCACGCCGGCAATCGCCAGGCTGACTTCCGCGCCGGCTTCACGGGCGGGCAGCGCCTGGGCCAGGTGACCGATGATCAGGCTGCGGGTGGCCTGCGCTTCCATCTGCGGCAGTCCCTGGGTATTTTTCGCCAGTTGATCACGACGGGTCGCCAGCAACTCGGCGGCGACAACCTTGCGCCCCAGGGGCGATTGGAAAAATGCCAGGGCAGGTACTGGGTCTGTCAGGTTCTTGCGTAACTGAGTCGCGGCTCGCTGATCCATCGCTTTTGGCGCGAAGCGTTTATTACTGTTGTCCACCAGCGCCTGGTACACGGCGGGCGGCAAGCTGTTGCGGTAGCGTTGCTGGGCAGCACTCAACGCGTCATTGAAATGCGCGCGCTGCTCCGGCCACCCGGCGACCGCGTACAACTGGTCATGGCTGTCTGCCCAGGCGGGCAAAACGCAGAACATCAGCAAGGAAAAAAACAATCGACGCATATGGACTCCTGTCAGTCGGCCACTATTGTCCGTGTCGGGCGTAGGACTTGTCGAGAAGTCCCATCAGTAAGCTGATTAAAGTGTATTCAGACGCTCGGCGGCTCTGTCGTATTTACAGGCGTATGGATACTATGCGCGCCATGCAAATACCCTACGATCACCCGCTGCTGCTAAGCATCGTCGACGACCTGGCCGTGAAAGGCTGGTCGCAGCAGAATATCTTCCTGCCCGAGGCTCTGACCCTCGAATTGGCGGCTGAGTGCCATAAACGCGCCGCCGAAGGTGAATTAGCGCCGGCGGCTGTCGGGCGCGGGCCATTCCAGGAGGTTCGGGAAGGGATTCGAGGGGACCATATCCAGTGGCTGGAGCCTGGCCAAGCGGCGATTTGTGATACTTATCTGGGGTTGATGGACAGCCTGCGGTTGTCGATGAACCGTGGCCTGTTCCTGGGCCTGGAGGACTTTGAAAGCCACTTCGCGATGTATCCGCCAGGGGCGTTTTACCTTAAGCACGTCGACCGCTTTCGCGACGATGACCGGCGCATAGTGTCAGCGGTGATCTACCTGAACGAGGCTTGGCTGCCCGAGCACGGCGGCCAGTTGCGCATGTACCTCAAGGGCAACGTTGAATACGATGTGGTCCCAATAGGGGGGTGCCTGGTGGTGTTCCTGTCGGGAGAAATGCCCCACGAAGTCCTGCCCGCCACTCGCGAGCGCCTGTCGTTGACAGGCTGGTTTCGCCGGCGGGGTAACGAACCGTTCTAAGGAATGGAGCCTGATGCATCGCTGCCTGCCGGGGCATAGGGGCGCTATGACGGTGGCGTCAGCGGGTCGACAACATGCGTCAAATGTGGGACTTGAGCCCCAGAGAAACTTTACTCAGCCTTGGCCACCGGCTTGCTCCGGTCCTCTTCCAGCCATTTATTCGACAACGCCTTCAGCCGGCCATCAGCCTTCACCCGCTGCAGCGCCTTGTCCAGGCTGGTCTTGAACGCCGGATTACCCTTCTGAAACGCTATGACCAAGTCTGGCGCCTGGCGATAAGGCTCACTGAAATCGAACCGATCCTGCAGCTCGGCAGTCAGAGCAATATGGTTGATCGCGACATCGTATTTGCCGCTTTCCACACCGGACAGCAAGTCGGTGTCATCGGTGGTGAGGAAGGAGGTGCGTACATCCATTTCTTTGGCCAGCAGCTCACCGAGTTCCACTTCGAAACCTACGAGTTTGCCGTCTTCCTTGAAGTTGAAGGGTGGCGTGTTGGCTTCCAGGGCGATACGCAGCTCGCCGCGATCAAAGACGTCATCGATCAGTTCGGCGTGGGCCAAGGGGCTCACCTGGGAAAGCAAAAGTAACAGGCCAGGCAGAAACCGCATGGTCACTCCTAAAGAATTCGAATGAGCGAAGCGCTGTTCAGGCCCGCTTTGCTATGGTGTTGAGTGCCTTGGACAACGTTTCGTCACTAAGTTGTCATAACCCTACATATTTCACGGAAAAACTGGAGAAGTTAATGAAAGCCCTTTTGTCTCGTGCAAGCTTATGTCGTACAACGCTGGCCAGCCTGTTGCTGGGTGCTTCGATGCTGGCAACTGCTGCCGACGGCATCCCCCGTAGCGCTCCCCCGGAAGATGCCAAGGTGTTCATCGTCTCGCCGAAGGATGGCGCCACCGTGGATAAGACGTTCACCGTGAAGTTCGGCATGGAAGGTTTGACGCTGGCGCCAGCCACCGACCAGGCCCCAGGCACCGGCCACCACCACCTGCTGGTGGACCAGAAAGCACTGCCGGACGCCAGCCTGCCTATCCCGGCCACCGACACCGTGATCCACTACGGCAAGGCCCAGACCGAAACCGAACTGACCCTCACTCCGGGCAAGCACACCTTGCAACTGGTGGCGGGTGACAAACTGCACATGCAGTTCAACCCGACTGTAGCCTCGAAAGTCATCACGGTTGATGTGAAATAAAAAAACGGGAACCCTTTGCGGGGTTCCCGTTTTTTAATCTGCTTGTTGTAGGAGCGAGCTTGCTCGCGAAAATCCCAAGGGCGGCGCATTCATCCAGGATATCCGCGTCATCGCTGGCGTCTTTGGCGGGCAAACCCCTCCTACAGTGTCGCGGGTTCCTAGAACAGTACGCGGCTTCGAATGGTGCCGTTGATGTGCTGCAGCTTCTCTTGCGCCAGGTCCGAGTATTCTGCGTCGACGTCGATCACCACGTAGCCGACCTTCTCGTTGGTCTGCAGGAACTGACCGGAAATGTTGATGCCGTTTTCCGCGAAGACCTTGTTGATCTCCATCATCACACCCGGAATGTTCTGGTGGATGTGCAGCAGGCGGTGCTTGCCAGGGTGAGCCGGCAGTGCCACTTCCGGGAAGTTGACCGAGGACACCGACGTACCATTGTCGCTGTACTTGACCAGTTTCTCCGCCACTTCCAGTCCGATGTTGGCTTGGGCTTCAGCAGTGGAACCGCCGATGTGCGGGGTCAGGATCACGTTGTCCAGGCCACGCAGCGGGCTTTCGAAGATGTCGTCGTTGGAGCGCGGCTCCACCGGGAACACATCGATGGCGGCGCCGATCAGGTGCTTGTCCTTTATTGCGTCGGCCAGGGCATCCAGTTTCACCACGGTGCCGCGCGCGGCGTTGATCAGAATTCCGCCTTTCTTGATGGCGCGGATTTCCTTCTCGCCGATCATCCACTGGGTTTCAGCGGTTTCCGGAACGTGCAAGGTGACGATGTCCGACATGCCCAGCAGTTCGGTCAAGCTGGACACTTGAGTGGCGTTGCCCAATGGCAGCTTGGTGAGAGTGTCGTAGAAGAACACCTGCATCCCCAGGCCTTCGGCCAGGACAGACAATTGCGTGCCGATCGAGCCGTAACCGACGATACCCAGCTTTTTGCCACGGATTTCGAAGGAGTTGGCCGCGCTCTTGATCCAGCCGCCACGGTGGCAGGAAGCGTTCTTCTCAGGGATGCCGCGCAGCAGCAGGATCGCTTCAGCCAGCACCAGCTCCGCTACGGAACGGGTGTTGGAATAGGGTGCGTTGAACACCGCGATGCCGCGCTCGCGGGCTGCATTGAGGTTAACCTGGTTGGTGCCAATGCAGAAACAGCCGACAGCCACGAGCTTCTTGGCGTGATCGAAGATCTCTTCGGTCAACTGGGTGCGGGAGCGAATGCCGATAAAGTGCGCGTCGGCGATCTTTTCCTTGAGCTGGGCTTCCGGCAGAGAACTGGTGATGTACTCAATGCTGGTGTACCCGGCGGCCTTCAGGACGTCGACGGCCGATGGGTGGACGCCTTCCAGAAGAAGGAACTTGATCTTGCTCTTATCGAGAGAAGTCTTGCTCATCTGCGTAAACCTGTATCCCGGAGAAAAATGGCAGGGAATCGAGCAGTTAGTGCCCTGAACCAGTGCACAAGAGCTGACCCGGACGGCAGGAAAGCCGTCACCGCAGAACGCCCTTGGGCTCTGTCCTGCGGGGGCGGTATGCTAGCATACGTGCCCCGCTAAACACCCATTCCTGCGACGTGAAGCGTTCTCAGGATGACCATGAATTGTTCGAGAGTTCTGTCAATGACCCATCCTGCCCTGATTGATGAGCTGAAGACCTTGGTTGAGCCTGGCAAGGTACTCACCGACACCGACTCCCTGAATGCTTACGGCAAGGATTGGACCAAGCATTTCGCCCCGGCTCCCGTCGCCATTGTCTTCCCGAAGACCACCGAACAGGTGCAGGCCATTGTCCGTTGGGCCAATGAGCACAAGGTGGCATTGGTGCCGTCCGGTGGTCGTACCGGTCTGTCGGCTGCAGCCGTTGCTGCCAATGGCGAGGTGGTGGTGTCGTTCGATTACATGAACCAGATCCTCGACGTGAACCTCACCGACCGCACTGCCGTGTGCCAGCCGGGTGTTGTCACCAAGCAATTGCAGAACGTCGCTGAAGAACACGGCCTGTACTACCCGGTGGACTTCGCATCGTCCGGTTCAAGCCAAATTGGCGGCAATATCGGCACCAATGCCGGCGGAATCAAGGTAATTCGCTACGGCATGACCCGTAACTGGGTGGCCGGCATGAAAGTAGTCACTGGCAAGGGGGATTTGCTGGAACTGAACAAAGACCTGATCAAGAACGCCACCGGCTACGACCTGCGGCAGCTGTTTATTGGCGCCGAGGGCACTTTGGGCTTGGTGGTCGAGGCGACTATGCGTCTGGACCGCGCGCCGAAAAACCTCACCGCCATGGTGCTTGGTACCGCTGACTTCGATTCGATCATGCCGGTGCTGCACGCCTTCCAGAGCAAGCTGGACCTGACAGCCTTCGAGTTCTTCTCCGACAAGGCCCTGGCCAAGGTCCTCGCCCGTGGTGACGTGCCAGCCCCGTTCGAGTCTGAATGCCCGTTTTACGCGCTGCTGGAATTTGAAGCGACCACTGAGGAAGTGGCCAACCACGCCCTGGAAACTTTCGAGCACTGTGTCGAGCAGGGCTGGGTGCTGGACGGTGTGATGAGCCAAAGCGAAACCCAACTGCATAATCTGTGGAAGTTGCGCGAATACATCTCCGAGACCATTTCCCACTGGACGCCATACAAGAACGACATTTCGGTCACCGTGTCGAAAGTGCCGGCATTCCTGAAGGAAATTGACGCCATCGTCGGTGAACATTATCCGGACTTTGAAATCGTCTGGTTCGGCCACATCGGTGACGGTAACCTGCACTTGAACATCCTCAAGCCGGATAACCTGTCCAAGGATGAGTTCTTCGCCAAATGCGCCACCGTCAACAAGTGGGTGTTTGAAACCGTCGAGAAATACAACGGTTCGATCTCCGCCGAACATGGCGTGGGCATGACCAAGCGCGATTATCTGAGCTATAGCCGCTCGCCAGTAGAAATTGAATACATGAAAGCAGTGAAGGCAGTGTTCGACCCCAACGGGATCATGAACCCGGGCAAAATCTTCGCTGTTTAACGGTTACGCCAGAGGAGTTGGTCAATGAGCTATCAGCACAAGTATGTCGACGGGACCAATATCCACTTTCCAGTGGGGAAAGTGGTGTGTATTGGGCGTAACTACGCCGAACACGCCAAGGAGCTGGACAACCCGGTGCCTACCGAGCCCCTGCTGTTCATCAAACCGGGCAGTTGCGTGGTGCCGCTGGAAGGGGGGTTCGCTATTCCGACCGAGCGCGGTTCGGTGCATTACGAAGCGGAAATCGCGGTATTGATCGGCAAGCCGCTGTCCACCAAGCCAAGCGGTGAGGAGGTGTTGGATGCCATCTCCGGTTTCGCCCCAGCCCTGGATTTGACCTTGCGGGACAAGCAGGCCGAACTCAAGGCCAAGGGTCTGCCTTGGGAAATCGCCAAGTCGTTCGACGGTGCGGCAGTGATCGCCCCTTTCGTGGTGGGCAGCACCTTCCCGGACCTTAAGGACATCGGCATTCGCCTGACTATTAATGGTGAAGTGCGCCAGGATGGTAATAGCGCGATCATGCTCAACCCGATCATCCCGATGATCCAGTACATGGCCGGCTGCTTCTCGCTGCAGGCGGGTGACGTGATCCTTACCGGCACGCCGGTGGGTGTGGGGCCGTTGAATGTCGGTGACGAGGTGGTGTTGGAACTGCCGGGCGTCAGCCGCTTCGAAAGCAGCGTTCGCTAACCCCCCCGCGACTCCGCTCGTTCCCATGCTCGGCGTGGGAACGATCATTTCCTCGTCATATCTTTTTGCATTTTTTTCACACGCTACCCGGATAATCGACGGCCTCCTGCGCGGGGGTGTTGATCCTGTGCTATCACCTATAGCTGACTTTCTGGAAAGCTCTCTCAATGGCCGTGACACTTCCCTCCGTAAAGCCCACTCGTCGTTCCCGGTTTGCCATGCGTTGGTATTCGTGGCTGTTTCTGGCCGGAGTAATCATCTATGGCGTTTCTTGGGCCATGCATTGGGACGACCGCGGCGCATTGTGGATACTTGAGCGTTTCGAAAGCCCCGCCGAGCGCCAGGAAAGTGTCTGGCTCCCTGACTACCATGCCGTGATTGACGCCAAGTTGCTGCCCGGCATGGAGAAGGACGAAGCGTCGGACCTGGCCTACAACCCGCAGACTAAAACCTTGTTCTCGGTCATGGGCAAAAATCCGTTCCTGGTGGAACTGACCCTGCAAGGTGACGTGCTGCGAAAGATGCCGCTGGTGGGCTGGAGCAACCCGGAAGGCCTGACGGTGATGGAGAATGGCGTGATGGCCATTGTGGATGAGCGCATGCACACCCTCACCCTGGTCAAGATTGATGCGAACACCCGGCAACTGACTTTTGCCGACTTCCCAACGTATGACCTTGGCCCATCCAAGGACCAGAACAAAGCCTTCGAGGCGATTGCCTGGGATAAGCGCAACCAGCAGTTGGTGCTGGGAGAAGAGCGTCCGCCGGCCTTGTTCACCTGGAAAAGCGACGGCAGCCAGACGCTGACCGGCAACAAGCAAAAACAGCCCAGCGACGAACTCGATATGCGCAACCTTTCGGCCCTGAGCGTCGATTCGCGTACCGGCCACATGCTGGCGTTGTCGGCTGACTCTCATTTGCTGCTGGAGCTGGATGAAAGCGGCGAGCAAGTCAGTTTCATGACGCTGCTGGGTGGTTTCAACGGCCTGAAAAAAACCATTCCACGCGCGGAGGGGGTGACTATGGATGAGAATGGCACGGTGTACATAGTCAGCGAACCGAACCTGTTTTATCGGTTTGAGAAGCAGAAGTAAGAGGCGATTGCGGCCCACTTTTCTCTATCGGCGGCATTCGCCGGGTACCTGGGTGCGTTTAAGTTTAAATTCAGAAGTGTGTGATATTTATTTGCCAGTTCTAACCTTGAGCCCACCTTAATGCGTCGATTTGCCCGCCCCAAACCCATTTTTTTTATTCTTCTATTGATTGCCCTGGGTGCCTCAGGGATGGCCGCGCAGCAATTTCGTTTATTTGAACGCGCCTGGTTCAACTGGCAGGTCTGGCGCCATCCGGCCGATGCGCGATCTATTGGCCTGACGGATTACCGGGTCACTCTGCAAGCGCAGGTCATCGAGGGCCTGGATGATGATGTATCGGCACTGACCTATGATCCGGTGCGCAATAGCTTGTTTACCGTGACCAACAAGAATGCCGAGCTGATCGAACTGTCCCTGGATGGCAAGCTCCTGCGGCGTATCCCGCTGATCGGGTTTGGCGATGCCGAAGCAATAGAATTCATCAGCGAGGATATCTACGTCATCAGTGACGAGGGTGAACAGCGCCTGATCAAGATCCATCTGGAGGAAGGCACACAGTTCCTCGATGCCGCCGACGCCGAACAAATGACCATCGGTGTACACCTCGGCGGCAATAAGGGCTTCGAAGGCCTGGCGTACGATTCGGTGGGCAAGCGGCTGTTTGTCGCCAAGGAACGGGATCCGATGCTGATCTATGAGGTACACGGCTTTCCCCACTTCAAACCGGAAAAAACCTACTCTGTGCATGTCATCAACAACCCCAAGCGTGATGCCGGACTGTTTGTCCGTGACCTGTCGAGCCTGCAATACAATGAGCGCAGCGGCCATTTGCTGGCGCTGTCCGATGAGTCATTCCTGGTCTTGGAACTGGATATCGACGGTCGCCCGTTGAGCAGTTTGTCCCTGCTCAACGGGCGCCATGGCCTGAGCAAACGCGTGCCCCAGGCCGAAGGTATTGCGATGGATAACGAGGGTACGTTGTACCTGGTCAGCGAGCCGAACCTGTTCTACGTGTTCAAAAAGCCCGCCCCCCTGTAGGAGCGAACTCGCTCCTACACGTCACGCCTTGAGGGTCTTCACGCCTTCAGCAGTACCCAGCAGCAACACATCGGCCGGGCGCGCCGCAAACAAACCATTGGTGACCACGCCGACGATGGCATTGATCTGTGTCTCCAGTTCCACCGGGTTGGTGATCTGCATATTGAACACGTCGAGGATGATGTTGCCGTTGTCGGTCAGCACACCTTCGCGGTACACCGGGTCGCCGCCCAGTTTCACCAGTTCGCGGGCCACGTGGCTGCGGGCCATGGGAATCACTTCCACCGGCAACGGGAACGCGCCGAGGACGGGTACCAATTTGCTGGCATCGGCGATGCAGATGAAGGTCTTGGCCACGGCCGCGACGATCTTCTCGCGGGTCAAGGCAGCACCGCCGCCCTTGATCAGGTTCAAGTGTTCGTCGCTTTCATCAGCGCCGTCGACGTAGAACTCCAGGTCGCTGACTGTGTTCAGCTCATATACCGGAATACCGTGCCCCTTGAGCCGTGCAGCAGTGGCTTCGGAACTGGCCACCGCACCGTCGAAC
This sequence comes from Pseudomonas karstica, assembly GCF_009707515.1. Classification (GTDB taxonomy): domain Bacteria; phylum Pseudomonadota; class Gammaproteobacteria; order Pseudomonadales; family Pseudomonadaceae; genus Aquipseudomonas; species Aquipseudomonas karstica. The sequence continues at coordinate 111,155 of NZ_WLYI01000004.1, forward strand.
GCACCTTTGTGCCGGGCCAGCGCATCGATGAAGCAATTGGCGGTGGAGCCGGTGCCGACACCGACGATGCTTTTGTCGTCGAGTTTGGGAAGGATTAAATCGACAGCGGCCTGGGCCACTGCCTGTTTGAGTTGATCCTGGGTCATGCGGGCTCCGGAACGGGCGGGGAGTAAAGAGGGGCGCGAGTATAACCTAACAAAACCTCTGCATTCGTGTGGTCGCCCGGCCAAACGCTGGGTTAGACTCCTTGGCCCTGCCCAACCCGCTCAGTGAGCCTTTCCGATGCTCGAACAGTACGTCAAGAAGATCCTCACATCGCGCGTTTATGACGTTGCCGTAGAAACTCCGTTGCAGACCGCCCGCCAGCTCTCCGAGCGGTTGGGCAACAAGGTCTGGCTCAAGCGCGAAGACTTGCAGCCGGTGTTTTCCTTCAAGATTCGCGGCGCTTACAACAAGCTGACCCAACTGACGGCCGAAGAGCGCGCTCGCGGCGTGGTCACTGCTTCGGCTGGCAATCACGCCCAGGGCCTGGCCCTGGCGGCCAAGGTGCTGGGGGTCAAGGCCACTATCGTGATGCCCAAGACCACCCCGGAGATCAAGGTCGAAGGCGTGCGCTCCCGTGGCGGCAAAGTGGTGCTGCACGGTGATTCTTTCCCAGAGGCCCTGGCGTATTCGCTGAAACTGGTCGACGAAAAAGGCTACGTCTACATTCACCCTTACGATGATCCGCACACGATTGCCGGGCAGGGCACCGTGGCGATGGAGATTCTGCGCCAGCATCCAGGGCCGCTGGACGCGATATTCGTGCCGGTGGGCGGTGGCGGGCTGATCGCCGGTATTGCGGCCTACGTGAAATACCTGCGGCCAGAGATCAAGATCATCGGCGTCGAACCGGACGACTCCAACTGCCTGCAAGCGGCCATGGCTGCCGGTGAGCGCGTGGTGCTGCCGTCCGTGGGCCTTTTCGCCGACGGCGTGGCCGTGGCGCAGATCGGCCAACACACCTTCGATATCTGCAAAGACTATGTGGATGAAGTGATCACCGTCAGTACCGATGAAATCTGCGCGGCGATCAAGGATATCTACGACGACACCCGTTCGATCACTGAACCGGCGGGTGCCCTGGGCGTGGCAGGGATCAAGAAGTACGTCGAGACCCGTGGTGTGACCGGGCAGAGCCTGGTGGCTATCGATTCCGGGGCCAACGTCAACTTCGACCGCCTGCGCCACGTCGCCGAGCGTGCCGAATTGGGCGAAGGTCGCGAAGCGATTATTGCCGTGACCATCCCCGAGAAACCGGGCAGCTTCAAGGCGTTCTGCGAAGCGGTGGGCAAGCGCCAGATCACCGAATTTAACTACCGCTACCACTCCGGCAGCGAAGCGCACATTTTTGTCGGGGTGCAGACCCACCCGGAAAATGACCCGCGCAGTGTCTTGGTCGCCAGTCTCATCAGCCAGGGCCTCCCGGTGCTGGACCTGACGGAAAACGAACTGGCCAAGCTGCATATTCGTCATATGGTCGGCGGTCATGCGGCGCGGGTCAGTGATGAACTGGTGTTTCGTTTCGAGTTCCCGGAGCGTCCGGGTGCGCTGTTCAACTTCCTCAACAAATTGGGTGGGCGCTGGAACATCTCGATGTTCCACTACCGCAACCATGGCGCGGCCGACGGTCGCGTGGTAGCCGGGCTGCAAGTACCGGATAACGAGCGTCATCTGGTACCCGCGGCGCTGGCAGAAATCGGCTACCCGTATTGGGATGAAAGCGACAACCCGGCCTATCAACTGTTTCTCGGTTGAGCGACTACGCTGATTGAGCGGCCTTTAAGGAATCGAGAATATGGAAACGCTGACCACCCTGAAAGTCATTCACGTTGTCGCCACGGTGCTGTTGCTTGCCAGCGGGCTGGCGCTGGCCGTGCTGGCTTGGCGCAAACGCAGTGCCGGCCCGGCCTATACCGTGCAGCGCCCGTGGGTGTTTATCTGGTTGTTGATGGGGATAAGCCTGGTGAGCATGCCGTTCACCGGCTGGTGGTTGGTGCATTTGATTGGCTGGCCGTTGGGGCAGACCTGGATTCTGGGTTCCAGTGTGATCTATACCGTGGCGGCGTTGAGCTGGTTCTGGTTGGTGGTGCGGCTCAATCGACTGCGCTTGGGCGGGGCAGGCAGCCTGAATTTCACCTTGGCGCTGGCTGTGGTCAGCTTGGTGGGGTTCGTGGCGATTGCCGGATTGATGGGCGCCAAGCCTGTCTGACGCGAACCAACCTCGCTGTAGGAGCGAGCTTGCTCGCGAAAAACTTGAGGGCGCCGCGGGGAATCAGATTCCCCGCGTTATCATTAACGTTTTTCGCGAGCAAGAACTGGGCGTCCCCTCGCTTCTACAGGTGGTCATCAGCTGCGCAGGGTGATCACCGGCCAGCCGCGCTTCTCGGCTTCGGCCCGTAGATTCGGGTCCGGGTCCACCGCCACGGGATGCGTCACCTGCTCCAGCAGCGGCAAGTCATTCATTGAGTCGCTATAGAAATAGCTGTCTTCAAGGCTGTGCCCCGTCTCTTCCAACCAACGGTTCAAGCGCGTCACCTTGCCCTCGCGAAAGCACGGAATATCCGTACTGCGCCCGGTGTATCGGCCATCGGCCATCTCGCACTCGGTAGCGATCAGGGTTTCAACCCCCAAGCGTGCAGCGATCGGTGCCGTGACAAAGCGATTGGTGGCCGTGATGATCACCAGCTTGTCGCCGGCATCCCGATGCTTGGCCAGCAACTCAACTGCCTGGGGCAGCATGATCGGTTCGATGCAGTCGCGCATGTAGTCCAGGTGCCACTCGTCGAGCTGGGCCATTTCGGTACGGCCGAGGATTTCCAGGCAGAAGTTCAGGTAGGCGGCATTGTCCAGCTTGCCCGCCAGGTAGTCCTGGTAGAACTCGTCGTTACGGGTTTTGTAGGCGACGGCATCAAGGATACCTCGCTCGCACAGGTAATCACCCCAGGCGTGGTCACTGTCGCCGCCCAAAAGCGTGTTGTCCAAGTCGAATAAAGCCAGGCGCATTGCGGTTACTCGCTGAAAAGTCTGTAAAAAGACGTCCAGAATACGGTCTTTTCACAAGAGTGCACATAAGGTAAGCAGCTTCGTTGCCGCTGCAACAAGCTTTGTGGAACAATGCGACGACATGCGTTTGCGAGGTTGTTGCCGTGATCGACCCCGATGGTTTCCGTCCTAATGTCGGGATTATTCTTACGAATGATGCCGGACAGGTGCTATGGGCTCGCCGTATCAACCAAGATGCCTGGCAGTTTCCTCAGGGTGGAATCAACCCCGATGAAACCCCTGAAGATGCCTTGTACCGTGAGTTGAACGAAGAAGTAGGCCTTGAACGTGAAGATGTGCAAATTCTCGCCTGTACCCGAGGCTGGTTGCGTTATCGTTTGCCGCAACGGCTGGTGCGTACCCACAGCCAACCGCTGTGCATCGGCCAGAAACAGAAATGGTTTCTCCTGCGCCTGATCTCCAACGAGCAGCGGGTGCGGATGGATTTGACCGGTAAACCGGAGTTCGATGGCTGGCGTTGGGTCAGTTATTGGTATCCGTTGGGCCAGGTGGTGACATTCAAGCGCGAGGTTTATCGTCGCGCTCTCAAAGAGCTTGCCCCGCGCCTTTTAGCGCGCGACTGACGACGGAGTTCGACCCCGAGCCATGCTCAATACGCTGCGCAAGATCGTCCAGGAAGTTAACTCCGCCAAGGATCTCAATGCGGCGTTGGGGATTATTGTGCTGCGCGTCAAGGAAGCCATGGGCAGCCAGGTTTGCTCGGTTTACCTGCTGGACCCCGAGACCAACCGCTTTGTCCTGATGGCCACGGAGGGCTTGAACAAGCGCTCCATCGGCAAGGTCAGCATGGCGCCCAATGAAGGTCTGGTGGGCCTGGTGGGGACGCGTGAAGAACCCCTGAACCTCGAAAACGCCGCCGGTCACCCACGCTACCGCTACTTTGCTGAAACCGGCGAAGAGCGCTATGCCTCGTTCCTCGGTGCACCGATCATTCACCATCGCCGCGTTGTCGGCGTGTTGGTCATCCAGCAGAAAGAGCGCCGCCAGTTCGATGAAGGTGAAGAAGCCTTCCTCGTCACCATGAGTGCGCAACTGGCCGGGGTTATCGCCCACGCCGAAGCGACTGGCTCGATTCGTGGCCTGGGCCGCCAGGGCAAGGGTATCCAGGAAGCAAAATTCGTCGGTGTACCCGGTTCGTCTGGCGCTGCCATCGGCACGGCGGTGGTCATGCTGCCGCCGGCCGACCTAGATGTGGTGCCGGACAAGACCATCACCGACATCGATGCTGAAATCAAACTGTTCAAGACTGCCCTCGATGGGGTGCGCAACGATATGCGCAATCTGTCGACCAAGTTGGCAACCCAGTTGCGTCCCGAAGAACGGGCATTGTTCGATGTGTACCTGATGATGCTCGACGACGCGTCCCTGGGCAGCGAAGTCAAGAACGTGATCAAGACCGGCCAATGGGCCCAGGGCGCGTTGCGCCAGGTGGTCACCGATCACGTCAACCGGTTTGAGTTGATGGACGACGCCTACTTGCGTGAGCGCGCGTCCGACGTGAAGGACCTCGGCCGTCGTCTGCTGGCCTATTTGCAGGAAGAGCGCTCCACCTCGCTGGTCTATCCCGACAACACCATCCTGATCAGTGAAGAGCTGACCGCCACCATGCTCGGTGAAGTGCCGGAAGGCAAACTGGTAGGCCTGGTCTCGGTGTTGGGTTCGGGCAACTCCCACGTCGCAATCCTGGCCCGGGCCATGGGTATTCCGACGGTGATGGGCCTGGTGGACCTGCCGTATTCCAAGGTCGACGGCATCGGCATGATCGTCGACGGGCATCGTGGTGAGGTATTCACAAACCCCAGCGATGCGTTGCGCAAGCAGTACGCCGAACTGGTCGAGGAAGAACGCCAACTGTCCCAGGGCCTCGACGCCCTGCGGGAGCTGCCGTGCGTGACCCTTGACGGCCACCGCGTGCCGCTGCTGGTCAACACCGGCCTGCTGGCGGACGTGGCACGTGCTCAACAGCGTGGCGCTGAAGGGGTGGGGCTGTACCGCACCGAAGTGCCGTTCATGATCAACCAGCGTTTTCCGAGCGAGAAGGAGCAGCTGGCGATTTATCGCGAGCAACTGTCCGCCTTCCATCCGCTGCCGGTGACGATGCGCAGCCTGGATATCGGCGGCGACAAGTCACTGTCTTATTTCCCCATCAAGGAAGATAACCCCTTCCTTGGCTGGCGCGGCATCCGCGTTACCCTCGACCACCCCGAAATCTTCCTCGTCCAGACCCGGGCCATGCTCAAGGCCAGCGAAGGCCTGAACAACCTGCGCATCCTGTTGCCAATGATCTCCGGCACCCACGAGCTGGAAGAAGCCCTGCACCTGATTCACCGGGCCTGGGGTGAAGTGCGCGACGAAGGGTCCGACGTGCCGATGCCGCCGATTGGCGTGATGATCGAAATCCCGGCAGCGGTGTACCAGGCCAAGGAGCTGGCGCGGCAGGTGGACTTCCTCTCTGTCGGCTCCAATGACTTGACCCAGTACTTGCTGGCGGTAGACCGTAATAACCCGCGGGTGGCGGATTTGTACGACTACTTGCACCCGGCGGTGCTGCAAGCCTTGCAGCATGTGGTGCGTGACGCCCATGCCGAAGGCAAGCCGGTGAGTATCTGCGGTGAAATGGCCGGCGACCCGGCGGCGGCGGTACTGTTGATGGCGATGGGTTTTGACAGCCTGTCGATGAACGCTACCAACCTGCCCAAGGTGAAGTGGATGTTGCGCCAGATCAACCTGAGCCGGGCCAAGGAGTTGCTGGCGGAGCTGATGACCATCGACAACCCGCAAGTTATCCACAGCTCGCTGCAACTGGCGCTGAAAAACCTGGGATTGGCGCGGATGATCAACCCGGCTTCGGCAAAAACCCTGTAGGCGCCAGCTTGCTCGCAATGGGCGTTAATGATGACGCGGGGAATCAGGCTCCCCGCGGTACTCTCAGGTTTCTCGCGAGCAAGCTCGCGCCTACAGTTTGATCTCCACCTCGCCCAACTGCCCGCCGTACGGCCCAAAACTGCGCTCCACCATATGCCGCGCGCCATTCGCACTCACAATCAACGCCGTACTCGCCCGGGTCCCATAACTGGGGCTGGCAATAAACACACTCGATAACAGGCTTTCAGTGGCCAATCCCACGCCGGTGTCCGGCAAGTCGGCAAAGGGCGCAGTGTGTGGGTCGCTCAAGATCGCCAGTAACGCCTCGGGCCGTGGGTCCGTCAGCACCTCGCTCAGTGCCGCCTTGGCTTTGAGCAGTTTGGGCCACGGTGTATCAAGCCCGGCATTGGATAACCCATAAACACCCGACACCAATTGGGTGGGCGTCGATTCATTGGCGTTGTAATGCCACAGCTCATCCTGCGTACCCACTAGCAGGTTAAACCCGGCGTATTCAATCGATCTGCCGTTAACGTCGGCCAAATAGTCCTCAATAGCCAGTGAACCACTGAGAAATCGCGCCACCAACTCCCCTCTGGACTTGCGTGCCGGCGGCTGGTGCGGATCGCGAATATTGGTCAGCGCCGCAAAGCGCCCCTCAGCGCCAATCCCCAGCCAGGTACCGCCCGCTTCCTGGTCCCGACCGGCGTAAACGTGTGGTACATCCAGCCATTGGGCCAGCGGCAAACTGGGGCGGGCATAGAACTCATCACGGTTGGCCGCGACGACCAGCGGTTGGGTGTGACCCGGCCGCCAGGCAAAAACAATCAGGCACATAAGGCGATCCCTTGGTGTTTTTCCCCACTCTACCCAGAGAACCGCCGGCTATCCATCGATCCAGTTGGGCCGCACGCCTTCCATCCGTTAACATGCCGGTCTGATTGTGGGGCTCCCCCTTGAATTTTTGCTTTGACGAAATACTGGCTTAATCGCGCACCGGCAGGGTCCGTGCGCAATAACGATGATTTAACGAGGAGTCGCAATGCTGCCTTACCCGCAGATCGACCCGGTGGCCTTGGCCATCGGTCCGCTGAAAATCCACTGGTACGGGTTGATGTACCTGATTGGCATCGGCGGTGCCTGGCTGCTGGCCTCCCGGCGCCTGAACCGTTTCGACCCGACCTGGACCAAGGAGAAACTCTCCGACATGGTGTTCTGGATGTCGATGGGGGTGATCGTTGGCGGGCGCCTGGGGTATGTGCTGTTCTACGACCTGAGTGCCTACATTGCCAACCCGACCCTGATCTTCGAGGTATGGAAGGGTGGCATGGCGTTCCACGGTGGCTTTATCGGCGTGATGATCGCGGCCTGGTGGTTTGGCCGGCGCAATGGCAAGTCGTTCTTCCAACTGATGGACTTCGTTGCCCCGATGGTGCCGATCGGCCTGGGCGCCGGACGCATTGGCAACTTCATCAATGCCGAGCTGTGGGGCAAGCCGACTGACGTGCCGTGGGCCATGGTGTTCCCAGCGTTCAGCGACCCGGCGCAACTGCCGCGCCATCCGTCGCAGCTGTACCAGTTCGCCCTGGAAGGGGTGGCACTGTTCCTCATTCTCTACATCTTCTCGCGCAAGCCACGGCCTACCATGGCAGTGTCGGGGATGTTCGCGTTGTTCTATGGGATCTTCCGCTTTATCGTCGAGTTCGTGAGGGTGCCGGATGCACAACTGGGCTACCTGGCGTTTGGCTGGGTGACCATGGGCCAGGTCCTCAGTATTCCGATGATCCTGGCCGGTCTGGGTCTGCTGTGGTGGGCTTACAACCGCCCGCAACCGATCAAAAACACCGCGCTTTAAATTCGAATGCCGAGGCCTGCAGGCCTCGGTTTCAACGATACAGGTACTGTCATGAAGCAATATCTCGACCTGGTGTCCCACGTCATCAAGAACGGCACCAAGCAAGCCAACCGTACGGGTGTGAACACCATCAGCTTTCCTGGTGCGATGTTGCGCTTTGATCTGCAGGAAGGTTTTCCGGCGATCACCACTCGCAAGATGGCTTTCAAGTCGGCCATTGGCGAGATGGTCGGCTTCCTGCGTGGGGTTAACAACGCCGCCGAATTCCGTGCCCTGGGCTGCAAGGTCTGGGACCAGAACGCCAACGAAAACGCCCAGTGGCTGGCCAACCCGTTCCGCCAGGGCGCAGACGACCTGGGCGAGATCTACGGTGTGCAATGGCGTAAATGGCCCGCGTACAAGCAGATTCCGATCAGCAACCAGGCGGCTATCGAGCAGACCCTGGCCCAGGGCTATCGTCAAATCGCTGAAGGTGAGGAAGACGGCCAGGCCTACGTAGTGTTGTACAAGGCCATCGATCAGATTCGTCAGTGCGTCGACACCATCATCAACGATCCGGGCAGCCGTCGTATCCTGTTCCACGGCTGGAACTGCGCCCAGCTTGATGAAATGGCGTTGCCGCCGTGCCACCTGTTGTACCAGTTCCACCCAAATGTCGAGACCAGGGAAATTTCCCTGACCCTTTACATCCGCTCCAATGACTTGGGCCTGGGCACGCCGTTCAACCTGACCGAAGGCGCTGCGCTACTAAGCCTGATCGGTCGCTTGACCGGCTACACGCCGCGCTGGTTCACCTATTTCATCGGTGATGCCCACGTTTACGAAAACCACTTGGACATGCTCAACGAACAGCTCAAGCGCGAGCCGTTTGCGGCACCGAAGCTGGTGATCAGTGACCGGGTGCCGGAGTTCGCCAAGACCGGTGTGTACCAGCCGCAATGGCTGGAGTTGATCGAGCCGAGCGATTTCTCGCTGGAAGGTTACGAGCACCATGCACCGATGACGGCGCCGATGGCGGTGTAACGTTGTAGCCGCTGCCCCGAGGTGTGAGGCTGCGATGGGCTGCGTAGCCGCCCCTTGCGGTCCTGCGGACACGCATCGCAGCCTCGTACCTCGGGGCTGCGGCTAAAAAGCCTTGCGCAGGTTTGATCAATGCCCGTGGCTTCTGCCCACATGGGAAGGCTCAGCTTCACTCGCCGTTACCCCTCCGCTGACTTCCAGTCGCTGCAAAATCGCGCACTGATCAATTCCCGGCCCTTCGCCACAGCGCTGGCGCAGGTCGAGTAACTGCTCCTGCAATGCCAACAACCCATCAATCCGTGCCTTGACGTGGTGGATGTGCTCATCAATCAAGGCATTCACGCTTTCGCACTGATCCTGGGGGCTGTCGCGCAAACCCAGCAAGCTACGGATTTCTTCCAGGGTCATGTCCAGGCTGCGGCAATTGCGGATGAAGGTCAGCCGCTCGGTGTGGGCCTGGGTGTACAAACGGTAATTGCCCTCGCTGCGTGCAGGTAGCGGCAGCAAGCCTTCTTTCTCGTAATAACGGATGGTTTCCACTTGGCAATCCGTCAGTTTTGCCAATTCCCCGATCTTCATCGCAGCAATCTCCAAAAGGGTGCTTGACCCTATAGTGGCTACAGGGTCTTTACTTGGCAACAGGCACCTTTACGGACGCGACCAATGAGCGACTCCCTTCATACCCGAAACAAGGACCATGCTGGCCACGATCACGATCACGATCACGATCACGATCACGATCACGATCACGATCACGACGCCAAGCTCAAGCCAGTGCAAAAGCATGCTCACGCCAGCCATGGTAGCTCTTGCTGTTCCAGCTCGGCTGCGCCTGTACGGGTGGCGCTGAGCGGGGCGTCCACCGCCGGTTCGCGGCTGAGCACCTTCCGCATTGAAGCCATGGACTGCCCCACCGAGCAAACGCTGATCCAGAACAAACTGGGCAAGTTGGCCGGCGTGCAACAACTGGAATTCAACCTGATCAATCGCATTCTCGGCGTGACTCACGACCTGCCGACCACGGCGCCGATCGTCGATGCCATCAAATCCTTGGGCATGCAGGCTGATCCTATCGAAGAAGGTGTTGCCCCCGCCGCCCCTCCTGTCAAGAAACACTGGTGGCCGCTGGCCGTGTCCGGTGTCGCGGCCCTGGGCGCCGAAGTGTTGCACTTCACCAGCGCTGCTCCGAACTGGGTGATTGCGGTGGTGGCATTGGTGTCGATCCTCAGCGGCGGCCTTACCACTTATAAAAAGGGCTGGATTGCCCTGAAAAACCTCAACCTCAACATTAACGCGCTGATGAGTATCGCCGTGACGGGGGCGATTCTGATCGGGCAGTGGCCGGAAGCGGCCATGGTGATGTTTCTGTTTACCCTGGCCGAGTTGATCGAAGCCAAGTCCCTTGATCGCGCACGCAATGCCATCAGCGGCTTGATGCAGATGACGCCGGAGCAGGCCACGGTCCGCCAGGCTGATGGAGCCTGGGTCGAACAGGAAGTGAAAAGCATCGAGTTGGACGCCATCGTGCGGGTTCGCCCCGGCGAGCGTATTGGCCTGGACGGTGAAGTCACTTCCGGCCAATCGACCATCGACCAGGCACCGATCACCGGTGAAAGCCTGCCGATTGAAAAAACCGTGGGCGACAAAGTCTTTGCCGGCACCATTAACCAGGCGGGCTCCCTGGAATACAAAGTCACCGCTGCTGCCAACAACTCCACCCTGGCGCGGATCATCCATGCCGTAGAACAGGCCCAAGGCGCCCGTGCACCGACCCAGCGTTTTGTCGACACGTTCGCCAAGGTCTACACCCCGGTAGTGTTTCTCTTTGCCTTGGGCGTGGCGCTGATTGCGCCACTGTTCATGGGCGGCGTGTGGTTTGACTGGGTCTACCGTGCGTTGGTGCTGCTGGTGGTCGCCTGCCCTTGTGCGCTGGTGATTTCCACCCCGGTGACCATCGTCAGCGGCCTAGCCGCCGCTGCCCGCAAAGGCATCCTGATCAAGGGCGGCGTGTACCTGGAGGGTGGTTACAAGCTTGACTACCTGGCACTGGACAAGACCGGCACCCTCACCCACGGCAAACCGGTGCAAACCGATTACCTGGCGCTGTTCCCCAACGTCGAAGACCGCGCCCCGGCGCTGGCCGCCAGCCTGGCGGGGCGTTCCGACCACCCGGTGTCCCTGGCGATCGCCAATGCGGCTGTGGATAAAAACCTGCCCGTCCATGCTGTGGAAAACTTCGAGGCCTTGACCGGTCGCGGCGTGCGTGGCGAGATCAACGGCGAAACCTATTACTTGGGCAACCACCGCCTGGTGGAGGAGCTGAACTTATGCTCGCCAGCCCTCGAAGAAAAACTCTTTGCCCTGGAAAAACAAGGCAAATCCGTGGTCCTGTTGCTGGACAAGTCCGGCCCGCTGGCACTGTTCGCCGTGGCCGATACGGTGAAAGACAGCAGCCGCGAGGCCATCCAGCAACTGCATGAATTGGGCATCAAGACCCTGATGCTTACCGGCGACAACACCCATACTGCCCAGGCGATTGCCGCCCAGGTGGGTATCGACCAGGCTCAGGGCGACTTGCTGCCCACCGACAAACTGCAAGCCATCGAAGCCCTCTACGGCCAAGGCCACCGGGTCGGCATGGTCGGCGACGGCATCAACGACGCCCCGGCCCTGGCCCGCGCCGAAATCGGCTTTGCCATGGCTGCGGCGGGTACCGACACCGCCATCGAGACCGCCGACGTGGCGCTGATGGACGATGACCTGCGCAAGATTCCGGCATTCATTCGTCTGTCGCGGCAAACGTCGAGTATCCTCAAGCAAAACATCGCCCTGGCGCTGGTGATTAAGGCGATCTTCCTCGTGGTCACGTTCCTGGGCATGGCCACCATGTGGATGGCGGTGTTTGCCGACATGGGCGTGAGCCTGCTGGTGGTATTCAATGGTCTGCGTCTGTTGCGCAAATAGTCGATGAGAGGGTGGTGTGCTGAGTGCCGAGCTGAAGGCGTTTTACATGGTCGCCCGCCTGGGCAGCATTACCCAGGCGGCGAAAAAACTCGGCTTGAGCCAACCCACGGTAACTACGCAGATCCGCCATCTGGAAAGCCAGTACTCAGTGGAGTTGTTCTACCGCGGCGGTCGCCGTCTTACTGTCAGCGATGAAGGTGCGCGGCTGCTGCCGATGGTCAAGGCGTTGTTGCAGCAGGAAAGCGATATCGAGTTTTTCTTGCGCAATAGCGGCCAGGTCCAGGGCGCGTTGCGCATTGCGGCAACGGCGCCGTATTACATCCTCGACCTGGTCAAAGCCTTTCGCGAACGTCTGCCGCAAGTCGAGGTGTCGGTGGAAATCGGCAACTCCCAGCAGGTACTGCAAGCGCTGGAAGACTATCGGGTGGACGTCGCCGTCTCGTCGCAGTTGCTGGAGGACCCTCGGCTGATTCGCCGCGTATTGGGCACCGACCCATTGGTACTGGCGGTGCATCGCCAGCATCCGTTGGCGGTACTGGAGCATGTTCCGCTGAACGCCTTGGCGGGGCACACATTGTTGATGCGTGAAGCCGGTTCAACCACGCGGCGGCTGACCGAAGAAATGCTCAAGGGCGCCGGCGTGAGCTACGGGCCGCTGCTGGAGATTGGCAGCCGGGAGTCGATCCGCGAGGCGGTGCTGCGCAATATCGGCATCAGCATCATCGCTCGCCAGGAAGTGCCCCATGACCCGCAGCTACGGGTATTGACCATCGAAAATGCGCCGCAGATTCCTGAGTATTTGTATTGCCTCAAAGAGCGTAAAGGCGCGCGTTTGCCAGCGGCGTTTCTCGGGCTAGCACAGGAAATGTCACCCCTCTGAACTTGATCGTTCCCACGCTCCGCGTGGGAACGCCTCCCTGGACGTTCCGCGTCCGCTCTTAAAGTCTTGACGCAGAGCGTGGGAGCAATCCTACCCAAATCCATCAATACCACTATCGCTGGGTTTTGCCTTTCTGCCACAACAGGGACGCATTGCCTGCTTAGCATGGCCTTCATCAGTTTGATGAGGTGCCTCCATGAACACAGCCCTGACCAACCCCGGCGCGCCGATGAAGGTGCGCGGTATCCAGAAGCGCTTTGGCGCCTTTACCGCCCTGGACAACGTCTCCCTGGACGTCGCCGCCGGCGAATTGGTGTGCCTGCTGGGCCCGTCGGGGTGTGGCAAGACTACCTTGCTGCGTTGCATCGCCGGCCTGGAGCACCAGGACAGCGGCGAGTTGTACCTGGGCAATCGTGATGTTTCCCGGCTGGCACCCCAGGCGCGGGACTACGGCATTCTGTTCCAGTCCTACGCCTTGTTTCCCAACCTCACTGTCGAAGCCAACATCGGCTACGGCCTGGCCGGCAACGACCGCGACGAAGTGCGCCAGCGGGTCGGGCAAATGCTGGAACTGGTGGGCCTGAGCGGTAGCGAAAAAAAATACCCCAGCCAGCTTTCCGGCGGCCAGCAGCAACGGGTCGCCCTGGCACGTGCCCTGGCGCCGGCACCTTCACTGTTGTTGCTGGACGAACCGATGTCTGCCCTCGACGCCCGGGTTCGCGAGCACCTGTGTACTGAGTTGCGCCAACTGCAACGGCGCCTGGGTATCACCACCTTGATGGTCACTCACAACCAGGACGAGGCCATGTTGATGGCTGACCGCATTGCCGTGATGAACAACGGCAAGGTCGAGCAGTACGCCACGCCTCAGGAAATCTATGATCGCCCGGCGACACCGTTCGTTGCCGAGTTTGTCGGCCAAGGCAATTGGTTGCCCTTCAGCCGCAACAGTGAAAGCCACGCCCAGGTCGGCGGAATGAGCCTGCGCCTGGCCGATGACTGTGGCAAGGCGGCGTCGGGGCGTCTGTTTTGTCGTCCGGAAGCGATCAGCGTCAACCCGCCGGTGCATGAAGAAAACCTGTTCCGGGCCAAAGTCCGCGAAATTACCTTCCTTGGCAATCGCTGCCGCATGAGCTTCGAGCTGGACCAGTTGCCCGGCCATCCGCTGCTGGCCGAACTGACGCCGGAAGCCATGCCACGGCTGGGCGCCCAGGACATCTGGGTCGCGCTGCCGCCCCGCAGCCTGCAGGTGTTTGCCTGATATGGCCGCTGACATGACGCTGCCAATACCCGATAAACAGACTCGCCAGGCCTCCCGTGCCGAACTCGGCGACAGCCTTTTCGTGGTTGGCGGCAAGCTGTTGTGGTTGTGCCTGCTGGGTATCGCGGTATTGCTACCGCTATTGGCCATCTTCTGGCGAGGCTTCAGCTCCGAAGCGGGGCAAGGTGGTGGCCTGGTGGCCGCCAGGGAAATGGTAACCAGCGATAATTTCCATTGGTTGCTGGGCAATAGTCTTAAGGTGTCTCTCAGTGTTGCCGCTATCGTCGTACCGCTGGCTTACCTGTTTGCCTACGCCTTGCAACGCACGTTGATTCCCGGCAAGGCCATTTGGCGTGGGATGTCGCTGCTGCCGTTGATGGCGCCCTCAATGCTGCCGGGCATTGCCCTGGTTTACCTGTTCGGCAATCAGGGCATGCTGCGTGGCTTGCTGTCGGACAACATCTATGGCTTCTGGGGGATTGTCCTCGGTGAAGTGATCTACACCTTCCCCCATGCGCTGATGATTCTGTTATCGGCGCTGTCCCTGGCGGATGCCCGGTTGTTCGACGCGGCCTCAAGCATGGGCGCCAGCCCTGCCCGGGCCTTTCGCAGCATCACCTGGCCGGCTACTCGCCAAGCTGTATTCGCTGCGTTCTGCCTGGTGTTCACCCTGACCATTACCGACTTCGGCGTACCCGTGGTGGTTGGTGGTGATTACCAAGTGTTGGCCCTGGAAGCCTACAAGGCGGTGGTTGGCCAACAGCAATTTGGCCGAGGCGCCTTGATTGGCATGGTCTTGCTGCTGCCGGCGCTGTTCAGCTTTGGTGTTGATGCCTGGCTGCGCCGCCGACATGGCGACTCCATGAGTGGCCGCGCCCAAGTGTTCACGCCTGCGCCATCGCGGCTGCGCGATGGTTGCTACCTGGCCATTGTCTTGCTGATCTGTGCGGTGCTGTTGCTGGTGTTTGGCATGGCCATCTACTCATCGGTGGTGAAGTTCTGGCCCTACAACCTGTCGCTGTCGCTGAACCACTATCAGTTCAACGACACGGCGGGCGGTGGCTGGCTGGCCTATCGCAACAGCTTGAGCATGGCCTTGTGCACGGCGTTGATCGGCAGTGTGCTGATCTTTACCGGTGCCTACCTGATGGAAAAAACCAAGGGGCAACGCGGCCTGAACCTGGCGCTGCGAATGCTCAGTTTCGTACCGATGGCGGTACCTGGCTTGGTACTGGGCCTGGGCTATGTGTTCTTTTTCAACCTCAACGGCAACCCGTTGCATGTGTTGTACGGGACCATGACTCTGCTGGTGGTGTGCACCATTGCGCACTATTTGACCACCGCGCAGATGACTGCCACTACAGCCCTGCGCCAGTTGGACGCTGAATTCGAAGCCGCCGCGCTGTCCCTCAAGGCGCCGTTGTACCGCCACTACTTGCGGGTCACCGTGCCGATTTGCCTGCCGGCGCTGCTGGACATCGTGCGCTACCTGTTCGTCTCGGCGATGACCACTGTCTCGGCAGCGATCTTCCTCTATAGCCCCGACACCATCCTTGCGGCAGTGGCGGTGCTGAATATGGACGATGCCGGCAATGTCGGCGGCGCGGCGGCCATGTCGACCCTGATTCTGTTCACCTCGGCGGGCGTGTCTTTGCTGCTGGCGTGGGCCTCACGCGGCTTGTTGCGCCGCTCTCAGGCCTGGCGCCAAACCGCGCCCGGCCAATAAATCATCCATAGTAAGGAGGTGCACCATGTTCAAGCCCCTGGCGCTGGCCGCTGCTGTGCTCACTGCGTTCAGCCTGAATGCAGTTGCCGCTAAAACCGAGTTGACTGTTTACACGGCCCTCGAAGCCGAGCAATTGAAGACTTACAAGCAGGCCTTCGAAAAGGCCAACCCGGACGTGGAAATCAAATGGGTGCGTGATTCCACCGGGATCATCACCGCCAAGCTTTTGGCCGAGAAAGCCCGCCCGCAAGCCGATGCCGTCTGGGGTCTGGCCGCTTCCAGCCTGGCGATCCTCGACCAGCAAGGCATGCTGCAAACCTACGCTCCGAAAGACCTGGGCAAGATCGGCGTGAATTACCGCGACGCTGCCAACCCACCCGCCTGGGTTGGCATGGACGTTTGGGCCGCGACTATCTGCTTCAACACCATTGAGGCCGAAAAGCAGGGCCTGAGCAAGCCGGTAAGCTGGCAAGACCTGACCAAACCTGAATACAAGGGCAAGATCGTCATGCCGAACCCGGCGTCGTCTGGCACCGGTTTTCTCGATGTCAGCGCCTGGTTGCAGACCTTCGGCGAGAAGCAGGGCTGGCAGTACATGGACGACCTGCACCAGAACATCGGCCAGTACGTTCATTCCGGCTCCAAGCCGTGCAAGCTGGCAGCATCCGGTGAATTCCCGATCGGCATTTCCTTTGAATACCCAGCCGTGCAGCTCAAACGCCAGGGTGCGCCGCTGGATATCGTCCTGCCTAAAGAAGGCCTGGGCTGGGACATCGAAGCCACCGCCGTGATCAAGGGCACCGCCCACGAGGAGGCGGCAAAGAAACTGGCCGACTTCTCCGCAAGCCCCGCCGCGATGGAACTCTACAAGGAAAACTTTGCTGTCCTGGCACAGCCAGGCATCGCCAAGCCGCAGACTGAACTGCCGGCCGACTACGAGCAACGGCTGATCAAGAACGACTTCGCCTGGGCATCGAAAAACCGCGACAGCATCCTGACTGAATGGCGCAAGCGCTATGACGGCAAGTCGGAAAAACAGTAACCCCCGAGCGTGGGAACGAGAGGTATGAGTGAATAACCACAGCGACTTACTGATCATCGGCGCCGGTATCCTTGGCCTGTCCCACGCCTACGCCGCAGCCAAGCGTGGCCTCAAGGTCAAAGTGTTCGAGCGCAGTTCTACACCTTTGGGCGCCTCGGTGCGCAACTTTGGCCAGGCCCTGGTTACCGGCCAGCCGCCTGGAACCATGCTCGAGCTGGCCCGTGAAAGCCGCGATATCTGGGCTCAATGGGCCCAGCTTGCGGGCTTGCAACTCAAGCGTGATGGCTCCTATCTGTTCGCCCGCAACGAAGCGGAAGAGCACCTGCTAGAAGCCTTTTGTGCCGGCCGTGCGCAGGAGCACGGTTATCACGTCGAGTTGCTACAGGGCGCGGCAATGAACGACCTGTACGGCGGCCAATTCCGCCATCATCGTGCTGCGCTCCACGGCCTGGACGATCAACAGGTGTATTCCCGCGAGGCCATCCCGGCACTGATCAGCTACTTGAGCCGGGAGCTCAAGGTGGAGTTTCACTTTTCCACTCTGGTGTGGGACATCGAACCAGGCCAATTGCACAGCACGGCCGGGCGCTTTCGTGGCGAGCAGATCATTGTCTGTTCCGGTCACGACTACCAAACATTGTTGTCCGAGCACATTGGCCGATTGAATCCGCAGATCTGCCACCTGCAAATGCTCCGCGCACGCTCTGAAGTGGATTTGAACCTGCAGCACGCGCTGCTGACAGGCTTGAGTTGCGTGCACTACGGCGCCTTTGCCGATTTGCCGGAGGCGGCGCTGGTGCAGGCGCAAATCCTGCGGGACGCGCCGCACCTGCACGCAAACGGCATCCACTTGTTGATCAGCCCCACGCCTTATGGCGAGTTGATCATCGGTGATTCCCATCACTACGGCAGCGATCCTTCACCCTTCAACGACGAGCAGGTGGACAATTGGATGATCGAGCTGGCCGAACAGACCCTGGGTTGTAAGATACAAGTGCTGGAGCGTTGGCAGGGTGTCTACGGTTCCCGGGGGCCGGGGCCGTTTTCTTTCCTGAGGGCCGCGCCCGGGGTGAGCGTGGCGTTGATGCACACGGGCGTGGGCATGAGCGTCGGGCCGGCGATGGCAGAGCAAAATATCACGGCGTTGTGGGGAGAGGCTGCATGAATCCTGATCAGGTCATTGCGCAAGTGTTCGGTTTATACGAACAGCAGGGTGGTGCCGATTACATTGGTGAACCGGTGTCGCAGATCGAGCACATGTCCCAGGCCGCGCAGCTTGCGATGGCTGAAGGCTTCGATGACGAGGTGGTACTGGCGGCGTTCTTTCACGATATCGGGCATCTGTGCGGCCAGGGCGAGGAGAGCATGGGCGGCTACGGTGTGGTCAGCCATGAACGGCTGGGGGCGGACTATTTACGCCGTGCGGGTTTCAGCGAGCGCATGGCCAAACTGGTGGAATACCACGTGCAAGCCAAGCGTTACCTGACCTTCAGCCAGCCGGACTATTACGCCCGCTTGAGTGAAGCCAGTCGTCGTACCCTGGGTTATCAGGGTGGGGTCATGACGGCAGAAGAGGCACGGGCTTTCGAGCAGGACCCGTTGTGTGACATCAGCCTGCGCATGCGCTATTGGGATGAACAGGCCAAGGAAATGCAGGTGCCGGTGCTGGATCTTGACGTGTTGAAGGTCAAGGCCCGGCAGTTACTGGCAGCTCAGGTTTCGTCCAGGCGCTGAGCCAAGGCTTCGATCTGCTCCTGACGCTCGGCCTGGCTCAGTTTGGCGTGGGGGTTGAGGGACGACCATTGCGGATGGGCGCGGGCTTTGTGTAGCGCCTCTGGCAGCTTGCCTTCGCGCCAGGTCTTGTCCTGGGGAGTCTCGACCTTGATGCTGTGCATCGCCGCGTGGCCGCGCAGGTTCAGGGCCTTGAGCAACTGGCGTTGGCGCAGGGCGAGCAGGCGCAGCACGCTGTCGTCCACGGTCAATTCGCGTTGGCCCTTGATCTTGCCCAGCAGACGGCTGCCGTAGCTGCGCGCGGTTTGCAGAGCGCCACCGGCAATTGCGCCAGCCAGGGCGGCGGCGCCTAGGGTCAACCCACCCACTAACAAGTCCACGCCGGCACCCGCGGCCGCGCCTGCGGCGATCCCGCCACCGACGCGCACACCGAGTTGCTTGAGGGTTTCGGGGTTGAACAAGTCATCGCCCCAGCGCCCGTCCATCAACGGCAAATCACTGGCGGCGGCGTCTTGCGGACGGAAGCCGAACAACTTGAGCAGGGCTTCCACACAGCTCTGTTCGCGCTGGCGTACGGCTTTGCGCAAATCGCTGATGGCTTGCTGTTCATCCTCGGTGAGCACATTGCGGCGGCAGGCAGCGCAGTCGACCAGCAGCTCGGCGATCAATCGCGCGGCGCTTTGCTGGCGGGCTTGGCGTTGGTCTTCCTGGTCAAGGATCAAGCGTTCCAGCTGGGGCCGCGCGTTTTCCAGCAGCAGGGCGAGGCTTTCATAGAGCCGGCGCTCGCCGTCTTCCGGTGGCGCCACGCTGTCGAAGCGCACCAGGGCATGCAGGCCAAGACGGGCCAGGGCCTCGCGCCAGTCCGGCTCGCGGTGGTCACTGCTGCTGACAAAGTTGAGCACTGGCAGCAACGGCTTGCCGCAACTGGCCAGTACTTGCAGTTCGTCGCGATACTTGGCCAGCACCGGTTCACGAGCGTCGATCACGTAGAGGCCGGCATCCGAGGCCAGCAACTGGCGCAGCACCTTGGCTTCCTGTTCGAAACGCTGGCGAGCTTCGCTGCCTTCCAGGAAACGCGCGAGTCTTGCCGGGCCGTCGAGGCGCTCACCGGGACGGTCCAGGCGTTCCAGATAGTCGAGCAGGGTGATAGCGTCTTCCAGGCCAGGGGTGTCGTAGAGCTCCAGCAGGGCTTCGCCGTCAACTGACAGGCGCGCGCCTTCGACATGTCGGGTGGTGCTGGGGCGATGGGAGACTTCGCCAAAACCGACGTCCCGGGTCAGGGTGCGCAACAGCGAGGTCTTGCCGACGTTGGTGTGGCCGACCACGGCGAGCTTCAGCGGTTTAGTCATGACCGGTCTCCAGCCAGTTCAGTGGCGCGTAATCGGCGAACGGCAGTTCAAGTTGTTGCAAGGCGCTATGCCAATCGCCGAGTCGCTCCGCGTCCAATGTTTGCCCCATCGGCGCTTGCAGCAGCCAGACCCGGGTGGCTGTGGCGCTGCGGGCCAGTTCAGCAATCAGCGCCAGGCTGCCGCGATCCGGCGAACGGCGTGGGTCGCAGGCGATAGCCAGGCGCGCAGGCGGGAAGCGGGTCAATTGCTCCAGCAGTTTGTTGCGCGATTCGCGGCTGTCGAGGATACCGGCGTCCTTGACGCTGGCCGGCAGTTTTGGCGGCCAGGGGTGCTGGTCGTCCAGCTCGATGGCTACCAGCAACGCGCCGTCGCTTTGCAGCTCGCTGGCGCCGCCCTCAACCCGATGCAGTTGTTCGGGCGCAGCATCGTTGACGCCGAGGCGCTCGCTGCTGGGCATCAGGTGTTCGCGCAACTGGCTGTAGCCGGGCAGGTTGAGGTCCAGATGCAAGGCGGCACGCCCACGTTTCCAGCGCCACAGGCACAGCAGGGCGAGGACCAGTCGTGGCAGGATGCCATAGACCAGCAACACCCCCACCAGCCAGGCGGCCCAGGCCTGGCGGGCGCTTTCGATATTCAGTGCCGAGTCGCCGCTGGTGCGGATCATCAAGGTGGTGGGGACGTCGAAGCCCAGCAAGGCGGGTAGGGCGCCAAGGGCCTGGGTCACGTTGACGAACGTATCGGCGCCCAGAATGGTGGTTTCCCAGACAAAGCCGTAGCGCCGGGTGGCCAGTAGCGCCAGCAGAATCACCATCGCGCTGAGCAGGGCGAGTAACCACAGGCTGTTGACCAGGATGCCGACGGCCCAGCGATTGAGTTTTTGGCGTTGCAGCAATAACAGAAGTGCCGGTGCCAGTTGCGCGGCCTTGGCGTCGCGGGCGAGTTTTTCACTGAGCCACAACCACAGGCGGCCAAGGCTGGCGCTGTGCTCGCCGGCGAACAGCAGGCCTGAAGCCCAACTCAATAGCAGAATCAGGTTCAGGCCCAGCAGACTGCCCAGGGCCCAGAACACATTGACCGGAGTCAGGCCGTTACCCAGCGCCGCAAAGGCCAGGCCGGCACCGCTGACGATGGCAAGCACTGCCAACAGGATCAATGCCAGTCGTGCCCCTTGCAACCAGTGGCCCAAGGCGTTGCTCAGGCCATCGCGCTCGGCCAGCCATAGCGCACGGTTTTGAATACGCGTGGGCAAGTCGCCGCCAGTGCTGCGGGCCAGGCGATTGGCTTCCTGATCCTCCAGGGGGCCCGCGTGTTCTTCACGCAGGCGCACAGTTTCTGTCAGCCAGAGTTTTTGCAGGGGGTTCAGTGCAGTCACACGCCGTCCTGTTGATAACGTAGGGTTAGAGCATAACCGCTGGAGCGCAGGTTGGGGTATGCCGAGCGCGGCTCTGGTATTCTCGTCGCCATGAAAAAATCTCTCCCTTTAAGTCTGATTGCAGCCCTCGGTGAAAACCGTGTGATCGGCGTCGACAACAGCATGCCCTGGCATTTGCCGGGGGATTTCAAGTATTTCAAGGCCACCACGTTGGGCAAGCCGATCATCATGGGGCGCAAGACCTGGGATTCCCTGGGACGACCGTTGCCGGGTCGCTTGAATATCGTGGTCAGCCGTCAGGCCGGCCTGGTGCTGGAAGGTGCGGAAGTTTTTCCGTCCCTCGGTGCGGCGGTGGAGCGGGCGCAAGAGTGGGCGACTGAGCAGGGCGTCGATGAGCTGATGCTGATTGGTGGTGCACAGTTGTATGCACAAGGCTTGGAGCAGGCGGATCGCCTGTATTTGACGCGGGTCGGGCTGAGCCCGGAAGGGGATGCGTGGTTTCCGCCGTTTGATGTGAACCAGTGGACGCTGGTGTCGAATGTGGAGAATCCGGCGCAGGGTGACAAGCCGGCGTACAACTTCGAGGTTTGGGAAAGAAGCAGCTGTAAGCCATAAGCTGCAAGTAAGCGCTGGATAAGATCGTTCCCATGTTCCGCGTGGGAACGATCAGGCCCGCAAGCTATGGATCATTCCCACGCTCTGCGTGGGAATGATCATACGGTCATGCTTGCGCTAATTCAGCATGCTCATCGGCATTCAGCCGTTCTTTATCCGTCTGCTGCATGATCTGGCTGGTAATCGCCCCCGCCGTCATCGAACCATTGACGTTCAACGCCGTACGGCCCATATCGATCAGCGGCTCTACCGAAATCAGCAACGCCACCAGTGACACCGGCAAGCCCATGGCCGGCAGCACGATCAATGCGGCGAAGGTCGCACCGCCGCCAACGCCCGCCACACCCGCCGAACTCAAGGTCACAATGGCTACCAGTGTCGCGATCCACAGCGGGTCCAGCGGGTTGATGCCCACGGTTGGCGCGACCATTACCGCCAGCATTGCCGGGTACAGGCCGGCGCAGCCGTTCTGGCCGATGGTCGCGCCAAACGAGGCGGCAAAGCTGGCGATGGACTGCGGAATGCCCAGGCGACGGGTTTGCGCTTCAATGCTCAGCGGGATGCTCGCCGCGCTGGAGCGGCTGGTGAAGGCAAAGGTCAGTACCGGCCATACCTTGCGGAAAAACCGCAATGGGTTGATCCCGGCCAGGGACAGCAGCAGGCCGTGGACCACAAACATCAGCCCCAGGGCCAGGTACGACACCACCACGAAACTGCCGAGCTTGATGATGTCTTGCAGGTTGGAACCGGCTACCACTTTGGTCATCAGTGCCAATACGCCGTACGGCGTCAGCTTCATCACCAGGCGTACCAGGCGCATCACCCAGGCTTGCAGGGTGTCGATGGCGTTGAGCACTTTCTGGCCTTTTTCCACGTCATCCTTGAGCAGTTGCAGCGCGGCAACCCCCAAAAATGCAGCGAAGATCACTACACTGATGATCGACGTCGGCTTGGCCCGGGCCAGGTCGGCAAACGGGTTTTGCGGGATGAACGATAGCAGCAACTGCGGCACATTCAGGTCGGCAACCTTGCCTGCGTAATCGTTCTGGATCACTTGCAGGCGCGCCATTTCCTGGGTGCCGGCCACCAGGCCTTCGGCGGTAAGGCCGAACAGGTTGGTCAGGCCGATACCGATCAGTGCCGCAATGGCCGTAGTGAACAGCAGCGTACCGATGGTCAGGAAGCTGATCTTGCCCAGGGACGAGGCGTTATGCAGGCGGGCCACGGCGCTGAGGATCGAGGCGAACACCAGTGGGATCACGATCATCTGCAGCAACTGCACATAACCATTGCCTACCAGGTCGAACCAACTGATGGAGGCCTTGAGTACCGGGTGGCCAGCACCGTAAAGGGTATGCAGGGCCACACCGAAAATCACGCCGAGCACCAGGGCGAGCAAGACTTTCTTGGCCAGGCTCCAGTGAGTACGGCGAGTTTGTGCCAGGCCCAGTAACAGGCCTACGAACACCAGCAAATTGAGAATCAGGGGCAGATTCATTGAAACTCCGTGAATGGCGGCCAATCGCTTTAACCTACGATTGCGAACCAGAAATCCTAACAGCTTGAAATATATTGATTTAATACCGTTATGGAATGATTTCTGTCGTTTTTGGAATAAGCGGATGACGTCCAGGCGTATGCCCGTGGCGGAATCAGGATAAAAGCGGTCGTGCCCGGTCGATATTTGTCCCCGATATTTGTTAGCGTTGATCTCTTTGACTCAGGGAGAAAACGCACATGAAGCTCGCATCGAGGTTGTTTGCCGCCGCGCTGTGCCTGGGCCTGGCCAGCCAGGTCTTTGCCGCCACCGAGTTGAAACACTGGCCGGCCCCCGCCGCCAAGCAACTGAACGAGATGATCGCCGCCAATGCCAACAAGGGTAACTTCGCGGTGTTCGACATGGACAACACCAGTTACCGCTACGATCTCGAAGAGTCCTTGCTGCCCTTCATGGAAAACAAGGGCCTGATCACCCGCGACAGCCTTGACCCTTCCCTGAAGCTGATGCCCTTCAAGGACACCGCCGACCACAAGGAAAGCCTGTTCAGCTATTACTACCGTCTGTGCGAAGTCGACGACATGGTCTGCTACCCGTGGGTGGCGCAGGTGTTTTCAGGCTTTACCCTCAAGGAGCTCAAAGGCTACGTCGATGAGCTGATGGCCTCCGGCAAGCCGGTGCCGGTTACCTACTACGAAGGCGATGTGGTGAAGAATATGGAGGTCCAGCCGCCGAAAATCTTCACTGGCCAGGCCGAGCTGTTCAACAAGTTGATGGAAAATGGCATCGAGGTGTATGTGATGACCGCCGCTTCCGAGGAACTGGTGCGCATGGTCGCCGCCGATCCGAAGTACGGCTACAACGTCAAACCCGAAAATGTCATCGGTGTGACCACCCTGCTCAAGGACCGCAAGACCGGCGAGTTGACCACTGCTCGCAAACAAATCACCGCCGGCAAGTATGACGAAAAAGCCAACCTCGGCCTGGAGTTGACCCCTTACTTGTGGACGCCGGCGACTTGGATGGCCGGCAAGCACGCGGCCATCCTCACCTACATCGACGAATGGAAAAAACCGGTGCTGGTGGGCGGCGACACACCGACCAGCGACGGCTACATGCTGTTCCACGATGTGGACGTGGCCAAGGGCGGCATCCATTTGTGGATCAACCGCAAGGACAAGTACATGACCCAGTTGAACGGCATGATGGCCAAGCACGCAGCGGCCCAGGCCAAGGAAGGGTTGCCGGTAACGGCGGACAAGAACTGGGTGATCGTCAAGCCGGATGACATCCAGTAAGACCGAGCCGCCCTTATCGCAGGCAAGCCAGCTCCCACTTTTTGGTTTGCAGTGTTTTGGATAATTGCTCCAGGCAAAAAAATGCCCCGCACTTGGCGGGGCATTTTTATGGGCGCGGCTTACAGACCGTCAAGCATCGCCTTGTTACGCACGGCACCCTTGTCGGCACTGGTGGCCAGTAGGGCATAAGCTTTCAAGGCGGTCGTCACTTTACGTGGACGCTTCTCAACCGGCTTCCAACCTTTCTTGTCCTGCTCAACCCGGCGTGCCGCGAGTTCTTCGTCGCTGATCAACAGGTTGATCGAGCGGTTCGGAATGTCGATCAGCACCTTGTCGCCATCCTGTACCAGGCCAATTGCACCGCCCGCCGCCGCTTCTGGGGACGCGTGGCCGATGGACAGGCCCGAAGTACCGCCGGAGAAACGGCCGTCAGTCAGCAGGGCGCAAGCTTTACCCAGGCCCTTGGACTTCAGATAGGACGTCGGATACAGCATTTCCTGCATACCCGGGCCACCTTTCGGGCCTTCGTAGCGGATGATCACGATGTCGCCTTCTTTCACTTCGTCGGCGAGGATCCCGCGTACCGAGCTGTCCTGGCTTTCGTAGATCTTGGCGCGGCCTTCGAATACGTGGATCGATTCGTCGACGCCGGCGGTTTTGACCACACAGCCGTCGAGGGCGATGTTGCCGTAGAGCACGGCCAGGCCGCCCTCTTGGGAGTAGGCATGTTCGACACTGCGGATGCAGCCGTTTTCACGGTCGTCGTCCAGGGTTTCCCAGCGAGTCGACTGGCTGAACGCGGTCTGGGTCGGGATGCCCGCCGGGCCGGCCTTGAAGAAGGTGTGCACGGCTTCGTCGTCAGTCTGGGTGATGTCCCACTTGGCGATACCTTCGGCCAGGCTCTTGCTGTGCACGGTCGGCAGGTCGGTATGCAACAGGCCGCCACGGGCCAGGGAACCGAGGATCGAGAAGATCCCGCCGGCGCGGTGCACGTCTTCCATGTGGTACTTCTGGATGTTCGGCGCGACCTTGCACAGTTGCGGCACATGGCGGGACAGACGGTCGATGTCGCGCAGGTCGAAATCGATCTCGGCTTCCTGGGCGGCAGCCAGCAAGTGCAGGATGGTGTTGGTGGAACCGCCCATGGCGATGTCCAGGGTCATGGCGTTCTCGAAAGCCTTGAAGTTGGCGATATTGCGTGGCAACACCGACTCATCGTTGTCGGTGTAGTAACGCTTGCACAACTCGACGATGGTACGGCCGGCCTGCAGGAACAACTGCTCGCGGTCGCTGTGGGTGGCCAGTGTGGAACCGTTGCCCGGCAAGGCCAGGCCCAGGGCTTCCACCAGGCAGTTCATCGAGTTGGCGGTGAACATGCCGGAGCACGAACCACAGGTAGGGCAGGCGCTGCGCTCGTATTCCGCGACCTTCTCGTCGGACGCACTGGAATCAGCGGCGATGACCATGGCGTCGACCAGGTCCAGGCCGTGGGAGGCCAGCTTGGTCTTGCCGGCTTCCATCGGGCCGCCGGAGACGAAGATCACCGGAATGTTCAGGCGCAGGGCGGCCATCAGCATGCCGGGGGTGATCTTGTCGCAGTTGGAGATGCACACGATGGCGTCGGCGCAGTGGGCGTTGACCATGTACTCCACGGAGTCGGCGATGATCTCGCGGCTCGGCAGGGAGTACAGCATGCCGTCATGGCCCATGGCGATACCGTCATCTACGGCAATGGTGTTGAATTCTTTTGCCACGCCGCCAGCGCGTTCGATCTCGCGCGCCACCAGTTGCCCCAGGTCCTTGAGGTGGACATGGCCCGGTACGAACTGGGTGAACGAGTTGGAAATCGCAATGATCGGCTTCTTGAAGTCGTCATCTTTCATCCCCGTGGCGCGCCACAAAGCACGGGCGCCGGCCATGTTGCGGCCATGGGTGGATGTTTTCGAGCGGTAATCAGGCATTGGAGCACTCCGGGCGGCTAATCAAGTATCAAAGGGGGAGTGAGCTTCTATTAACGACTGGAACACATCAGAAATGGCCGTGTGTCCGGAAGTTGCCACTCGCGTCGCGGGATCGCCGCTTGCGTGGGCCTTGAGCTCATAAACCCGCCGGGGGATGACTGGCGATGAATAGGGCCGATTCTACACCGTCTTCCTGTAGGAGCGAGCTTGCTCGCGAAAAACGCATAGGCGACGCAGGTTACCTGGGGGCGCTGCGTTATCGTTGGCGTTCTTCGCGAGCAAGCTCGCTCCTACACAGTCAAGACATATTCAGAACCACTGTTTAAAGGCCTTTAGATGTTGTGCCTCCTACCGTTGATCTTCCAATCACAGAAGAGAACGACGGAATGTCCACGCAACAAAATGCCCACAGGCTACGCATCGGGCGCTATTCAGAATCGGGCCGCGTGTACCTGATCACGGCTGTTACCTTCCAACGACAAGTGATTTTTCAGGACTGGCGCACGGGTCGCCTGCTCGTCAGCGAATTCAGGAAAGCTCAGGAAGACGGTGAGGCGACCTCGCTGGCCTGGGTTGTCATGCCTGACCATTTTCACTGGCTGGTCGAATTGCACAATGGCGACTTGCCAAGGTTGATGCGAATCACCAAGTCGCGAAGTGCTCGCGCGATCAACAGTGCGAGGAGTTCCTACGGGACGCTTTGGCAAAAAGGCTATTTCGATCGGGCATTGCGTCGTGAGGAGGACTTGAAAGCAATGGACCGCTATATCGTCGCGAATCCTTTGCGTGCTGGTTTGGTCGAGCACATTGGTCAGTACCCGCTATGGGATGCCATCTGGATATGAAGCACCTTCACTTGTAGGAGCGAGCTTGCTCGCGAAGAACGTCAACGATAACGCAGCGCTATCAGGTAGCCCGCGTTGTATATGAGTTTTTCGCGAGCAAGCTCGCTCCTACAGAGGATTCACGTCTTAGCTATTGGGCAACAACCGGCACGTAATGCTCTTGATATACCGCGTCTCGGCAATCGCCGGGTGCACCGGATGATCCGGGCCCTGGCCACCACGTTCCAACATCTGGATATTGCGGTCCAGATGACGAGCGCTGGTCAGCAGGATGTTCTGCAGGTCGTCTTCGGGCAGGTGCATGGAGCACGACGCGCTGACGAGGATGCCGTCCTTGCTGAGCAGGCGCATGGCTTGCTCGTTCAGGCGGCGGTAGGCGCCTTCGCCGTTTTTCATGTCTTTTTTGCGTTTGATGAAGGCCGGCGGGTCGGCGACGATCACGTCGAAGCGTTCTTCGCTGGCTTTGAGCTCCTTGAGGGCTTCGAAGACGTCGCCTTCGATGCAGGTCATTTTCTCGGCCACGCCGTTCAGTGCAGCGTTGCGCTCGACGCCGTCGAGGGCGAAGGCCGAAGCGTCGACGCAGAACACTTCACTGGCGCCGAAGGTCGCGGCTTGCACGCCCCAGCCGCCGATGTAGCTGTACAGGTCGAGTACGCGTTTGCCTTTGGCATACGGGGCCAGGCGGGCGCGGTTCATGCGGTGGTCATAGAACCAGCCGGTTTTCTGGCCCTGGATCACCGGGGCTTCGAATTTTACGCCGTTTTCTTCCAGCGCAACCCACTCCGGCACCAGGCCGAACACGGTTTCGACGTAGCGGTTGAGGCCTTCGGCGTCGCGCGCGGCGGAGTCGTTCTTGAACAGGATGCCGCTCGGCTTGAGCACTTGGGTCAGGGCCGCGATCACGTCTTCTTTATGCGCTTCCATGGTCGCCGAGGCAATCTGCACCACCAGGATGTCGCCGAAACGGTCGACTACCAGGCCTGGCAACAGGTCGGAGTCGCCGTACACCAGGCGGTAGAACGGTTTGTCGAACAGACGATCGCGTAGCGACAGGGCCACGTTGATGCGGTGTACCAGCAGCGACTTGTCCAGGGGCAACTTGATGTCGCGCGACAGCAGGCGCGCGCAGATCAGGTTGTTCGGGCTCATGGCCACGATGCCCAGGGTCTTGCCGCCGGCGGCTTCCAGAATGGCCTGGTCACCTGCCTGGAAGCCGTGAAGTGGGGTGGCAGCCACGTCGATTTCGTTGCTGTAGACCCACAGGTGGCCGTTGCGCAAACGACGATCGGCGTTGGCTTTGAGACGCAGGCTTGGCAGGGACATGACGTCGCTCCAGAAAAAAGAGCGGAAGTATAGCGTACTGTAGGAGCGGGCTTGCCCGCGAAAAGCGAATAGGAGATGCGGGCTATCTGATAGCGTTGGGTGATCGTTAACGGGTTTCGCGAGCAAGCTCGCTCCTACAGTGCTGGGATTTCGTTCGGTTTTTGAGGTGCCGGCCAGGTTTGCATAACGGGTAGAATCGCCCCTTGGTCCAGAGTGCTGGGCAATCAGAAGAGTGACCACGAATGGAGCAGCATCGGCCATCTGGTGCTGGATCACGTTAGTTTATGAGGTAAACATGCCAGAGTTACCTGAAGTCGAAACCACCCGGCGCGGTATTGCACCGCACCTGGAAGGCCAGCGGGTCAGCCGCGTGGTGGTAAGGGAGCGACGCTTGCGCTGGCCGATTCCGGAAGACCTCGATGTGCGCCTGTCCGGGCAACGCATCGTGCTGGTGGAGCGGCGGGCCAAGTACCTGTTGATCAATGCTGAAGTGGGTACCTTGATCAGCCATTTGGGCATGTCCGGTAATTTGCGCCTGGTGGAAGTCGGCATGCCGGCGGCCAAGCATGAGCATGTGGACATTGAGCTGGAGTCTGGCCTGGCCTTGCGCTACACCGACCCTCGGCGTTTTGGCGCGATGCTGTGGAGCCTCGATCCGCTGAACCATGAACTGCTGATCCGCCTGGGGCCAGAGCCCTTGACCGACCTGTTTGATGGTGACCGCTTGTTTCAGCTGTCCCGGGGGCGCTCGATGGCGGTCAAGCCGTTCATCATGGATAACGCAGTGGTGGTGGGGGTGGGCAATATCTACGCGACCGAAGCGTTGTTTGCTGCGGGTATTGATCCGCGCCGTGAAGCCCGGGGCATTTCCCGTGGGCGCTACCTGAAGCTGGCGATCGAGATCAAACGCATCCTCGCGGCCGCCATTGAACGTGGTGGCACTACCTTGCGCGACTTTATTGGTGGCGATGGGCAGCCGGGGTATTTCCAGCAGGAATTGTTCGTGTATGGCCGGGGCGGTGAGGCATGCAAGGTCTGCGGCACCGAGTTGCGTAACGTGGTGCTGGGGCAACGGGCGAGTGTGTTCTGCCCTAAGTGCCAGAGCTGATGCTCGTTTCCACGTGGTAACGAGCAGTAGGGTTATGCCTTACCGGTAATGTGCTGGTACTTCTCCATCAACTGCTCTTGCGTCTCCGGATGGGCTTCATCCAGCGGAATACAATCCACCGGGCAGACCTGCTGGCACTGGGGTTCGTCGTAGTGGCCGACGCACTGGGTGCACAGGTTGGGGTCGATCACGTAGATCTCTTCGCCTTGGGAGATGGCGGCGTTCGGGCACTCGGGTTCGCAGACGTCGCAATTGATGCAATCGTCGGTGATGATCAGGGACATGGAAACTCCTGCCAGGGCACTCTGCCAAGGCATCTGAAAACTAATGCACGCAATTGTGCCGCATTGGCGCCCGCAGTGCGAGCGGGCGCCGATTGAGCGGTCGTTACTTCTTGAAGCGAAGGGTCAGCGCATCGGCCACTGCAGGGTGCACGAACTTGGTGATATCTCCGCCCAGAGCGGCAATTTCCCGGACCAGTGTCGAGGAAATGAACGAATAACGTTCCGACGGGGTGAGGAACAAACTTTCCACGTCCGGCGCCAGTTGACGGTTCATGTTGGCCAGTTGGAATTCGTATTCGAAGTCCGATACTGCGCGCAGGCCACGCAGGAACACATTGGCGTTCTGTTCCTGGGCGAAATGCGCCAGCAGTGTCGAGAAGCCGACAACTTCGACGTTGGGCAAATGCTTGGTGACCTCACGGGCCAGCTCCACACGCTGTTCCAGGGGAAACAGCGGGTTTTTCTTGGGGCTGGCTGCGACCGCGATGATGACGTGGTCGAACAAGCGTGAGGCACGTTCGACAAGATCGCCATGGCCCTTGGTAATCGGGTCGAAGGTACCTGGGTACAACACTCGGTTCATCGGGTCGTCCTGACGGAGTCCGTTGGGGAACCGGATGGTATCGCAGCCATCCCGGTCGGCCAAGTCAACTTATTCACAAGAAAGCAGTATAGACAGGGTGAATATCGCATTTTTCATGCTGTTTTCAGACGCTCAGTCAGTGCTGCCGCCAGTTGGGCGGTCAGCCCATACACCGAAAGCTGTGGGTTTGCGCCAATGCTGGTGGGGAATAACGAGCCGTCGTGGATCGACAGATTGCGCAACTGGTGATGGCGGCCAAGGCTGTCGGCCACGGCAATTTTCGGGTCTTCACCCATGGCGCAACCGCCCATCACGTGGGCGCTGCCCAGGCAGGTGCGATGCAGTTCCAGGTTCAGGCCGTCGATCATGCTGCGGGCCTCGGCCAAGGTCTTCACATACCGTGCGTCGTGGTGCAGCGGTTTCACTGACTTGGCACCCCCGGCAAACTGGATCTCGGCCATGCTATGGAACGCCCGACGCAGGCCATCCCAGGCGTAGGGAGAAACCTGGTAGTCGAGCACCGGCGTGCCGTCTCCGCGTAACTCCACTTCGCCGCCCTGGCTGTCGGGGTGAAAACCGTCCCGCAACAGTGCCAGCATGGCGTGGGTGTTGGGCAACTGGCCCATGTCCAGGGCGTTTTGCGTGCCATAGCCGCCCAGCAGGGTGCTGGCCAGTCCTGGGTGCAGGGGCGGAGCTTCGAGCTTGTAGGACATTCTGCCGGTGGTGCCGTCCTGCCATTGGAAATGGTCGGAGTAGATCGACTGCGGTGCGCCATAGAACGGGTTAATCACCTCGTCGAACAGCCCGGCAGAGAAGTTCACCAAGTGCAGGAAGGTGCGCTTGCCCACTCGCGAGTGGGGGTCGGGTGCGTCCGAGCGCATCAACAACGCCGGGCTGTTGATGCCGCCACCAGCGAGTACGTAATGCCTGGCCTTGACCGTAATCTTGCGGCCGGTGGGCGATACGCAGCGTTGATCCATCGCCACGCACTCCAGGCTGGTAATGGTGTCGCCGCTGAATTTCAGGTGTTCGGCGCGGGCGAGGTAGAGCAGCTCACCACCTTTTTCCAGGGTAGAAGGAATGGTGGTTACCAACATCGATTGCTTGGCATTGACCGGGCAGCCCATGCCGCAATAACCCAGGTTGAAGCAGCCGCGCACATTGCGCGGGATCACGTGCCAGCTATAGCCGAGGCTCTCGCAGCCTTTGCGGATCACATCATTGTTGGCATTGGGCGGGACGGCCCAGGGTGCGATGCCCAGGCGCTGTTCCATTTTTTCAAACCAGGGCGCCATCTCGGCACTGCTGTGGCCCTTGATCGCGTATTCGCTGGCCCAGTGGGCGAGGGTGGCGTCCGGGGTGCGGAAGCTGGAGGTCCAGTTGATCAGCGTGGTGCCACCCACGGCGCGGCCCTGGAGGATGGTAATGGCGCCATCCTTGCTCATGCGGCCGATGCCTTCCTGGTACAAGCTGGCGTAGGCTTCGTCTTCAAGCAACTTGAAGTCGCTGCTGGTCTTGAGTGGGCCTTCTTCGATCAACAGCACCTTGTAGCCGGCGGCGCTGAGGATTTCGGCGGTGGTGCCACCCCCCGCGCCGCTGCCGATGATCGCGACATCGGCTTCCAGGGTCAGGTCCTGGTCGAGGGCGGCGCCATTGTGGGTTTTCCAGCCGCGGGCCAGGCCGTCGCGGAACAGATCGGGTACGGGCATCAGGGTCGTCTCTTGTTTTTATCGGGTTTTTATCGGGAGGCCGATCAGATTTTCGGTGGCCCGGGGTAGCCGCAATGGGCCCAGGATTCGGGCCGGAAGTACCAGGCCATGATCACCAGCTTGAGCAACGACCCCTGGCCCATGCGCAGCAGGTTCAGGTAGCTGTTTTCCCAACGGTGCAGGAAACGGCGGATCTGATCGCTGCTGGCGTTTTCCCAACTGCCCCATACGCCGGTCAACGGCCCGCGAGTGACGGCCATGCCCAGCACATCGAACAACTGCTGAGTGAGCTTGAACATCTGCGGCGACAGGTGCTGCAGGCTGTAGTCGAGCTTCTTCAGGGTGTCTTCAATGCCGGCCGCAACCACCTCGGCGGTGGCCGCCCCTTCCAGCAACACGGGGATCACCGCCCGTAGAAACGGCAGGTCACTGTTGCGCAACAGGGCGAAGCCGCTGGCCGGAGTGCTGCTGGAGCAACCGCTGAGGCTGGCGCCCAGGCCGGCGGTAGCCAGGAAGGCGCTGGCGCACAGGCCTATTTTCAGGATGCCGCGCCGCGACATCCCAGGTGTTTCAGTCAGGCTAGGGTTCATTCTTATGGTTATCCCTGCGTGGGTTATCAGCGAATAAACAACTTCTGGATCAACTTCTGGATCGATTTGCCGTAGGGCGGGTAAATCAGTTTCGCCGCGTTCAAGCGCTGCTTGACCAGCACGCCCTTGGCTTTGCTGAATGTCAGGAAGCCTTCGTGGCCATGGTAATGGCCCATGCCCGAGGGGCCGATGCCGCCGAAGGGCATGTCGTCCTGGGCTACATGCAACAAGGTGTCGTTCAGGCACACACCGCCGGAGTGGGTCTCGTGGAGCACTCGGTTTTGTTCTGCCTTGTTGTAACCGAAGTAATACAGGGCCAGCGGGCGAGGGCGCTGGTTGATGTAGGCAATCGCTTGGTCTAGGCCGCGATAGGGGACGATGGGCAGCACTGGGCCAAAGATCTCGTCCTGCATCACCGTCATCTCATCGCTGACATTCAGCAGTAGGCTGTGGGGCATGCGCCGTGCCTGGCCCTGGTCATACAGTGGGATCAGGGTAGCTCCTTTGTCAGTGGCATCCTTGACGTAGCCGTTAAGCCGGGCCAATTGCCGTTCGTTGATGATGGCGGTGTAGTCCGGGTTGTCGGCAAGTGTCGGATAGAAGCCGCGAACCGCCTTGCTGTAGGCCTCGATGAATGCGTCGACACGGTCTTGCGGTACCAGTACGTAGTCGGGAGCGACGCAGGTTTGCCCGGCATTCAAGGTCTTGCCGAAGGCGATGCGTTCGGCGGCGTCCTTGAGTGGCACGTCCGCCGAGACAATGGCTGGCGATTTGCCGCCCAGCTCCAGGGTCACTGGGGTCAGGTGTTCCGCAGCAGCGCGCATCACGTGCTTGCCGATGCTGGTGGCGCCGGTGAACAACAGGTGATCAAAGGGCAATTTGGAAAACGCCATGCCCACTTCGGCTTCGCCCAGCACCACGCACACCAGGTCTTCGGGAAAGATTTTCGCCAACAAGGTCTTGAGTAACTGCCCGGTGGCCGGCGTGGATTCGCTGAGTTTGAGCATCACCCGGTTACCGGCTGCCAATGCACCCACCAGCGGCCCGATGGCCAGGTACAGCGGGTAGTTCCAGGGCACGATAACCCCGACCACGCCCAAGGGCTGATAGATGACTTTGGCCGACGCAGGTTGAAAGGCGATGCCTACAGCTCGGCGGGAGGGTTTCATCCAGCCCTTGAGGTGTTTACTGGCGTAATGAATGCCGTGCAGGCTGGGCATCAGCTCGGCGAACAGGGTTTCATCGGCGCTGCGATGGCTGAAATCGCTGCTGATGGCGTCGATCAGCACCTGACGCTCATCGCTGAGCAACTCTCGCAGGGTCTTGAGCCACTGCTGGCGCTGCGCGGCGGTTGGCATCGGGTTGGCCGCATAGGCGCGCCGTTGAGCTTCGAACAGGCTCTGGAGCTGGTCCAGCGCCTGGGAATCTTGCAAGTAGGCAACGTTGGCAGGCATGGTGCAGTTCCCATTTATTATTGGAATGCATCATTGTTTAGAGTTATTGCTCTAAATTGTCAAATAACATTGCAGCAACACTTGGATTTATCCAGACAAAGATAGGCCGTAAGATGCCACCCATCACTGGTAATCGAAGCTGATCCCCCATGGCACCACGAGTAAAGACCAGCGAACGCATTGTGCAAACCAGTCTGGAACTGTTTAACCAGCAGGGCGAGCGCAGTGTCAGCACCAACCATATCGCTGCCCATATGGAGATTTCACCGGGCAACCTGTACTACCACTTCCCCAACAAGCAGGCGATCATCGCTGTGCTGTTTCGCGAGTATGAATCGCTGGTGGACAGCTTCCTGCGTCCGCCCCAGGGTCGCGCAATGCGGGTGGAAGACAAACGCTTCTACCTGCAAGCGGTCTTGGCCGGCATGTGGCGCTACCGCTTTTTACATCGCGACCTTGAACACCTGCTGGAAAGCGACCCGGAACTGGCCACTGCTTATCGGCGGTTTTCCCAGCGTTGCCTGATCCAGGGCGGCGCCATTTATCAGGGGTTTGTCGATGCCGGTATCTTGAGTATGGACCCGGTGCAAACCGAAGCCTTGACCCTCAACGCCTGGATCATTCTTACCTCCTGGGTGCGTTTTCTGTGCACCACCAACGAAAACTCCACTCAGTTGAGCGCCGAAGCGATCAAGCGTGGGGTGTATCAAGTGTTGGTATTGGAAGCCGGTTTTGTGACACCGCAGGCGAAAGAGGCGGTGAGCGCGTTGTTCAAAGAGTTTTACGTGCCGTTGAACCAGGCGCTGGAAGAAGTGAAGTAGGATTTCCCCCTGATGCTTTCATAGGAGTCCGTTATGCCGATTGCTCAACTGATCAGCCCCCAGCAACTGGCCGAGCGCCAGAAGCATGCGGGGCTGGTGATCCTCGATTGCCGCTTTGCCCTGGAAGACCCGGACTACGGCCTTTGCAGCTATGCCGAGGGGCATATCGAAGGTGCGCAGTACGCTGACCTGGAGCGTCACCTCAGCGGGCCGGTGACCAAGGGAGTGACCGGTCGTCATCCGCTGCCGGCTGCGCAAACACTGATCCAACAGTTGCGAGCCTGGGGGGTTAATGCCGATAGCGAGATCGTTCTGTATGACGACGGCCCTGGCGCTTACGCCGCCCGGGCTTGGTGGCTCCTGGCTTGGCTGGGCAAGCGTGACGCTGTGTTTATTCTCGATGGCGGCTTGAAGGCCTGGCATGGCGCGGGTTTCCCCTTGAGCCTGGACGCTCCGGTACTTGAACCTGGCACCTTTGCGGGCACGCCGGACAATCGCCTGCTGCTGGACGCCGAACACCTGCAAAAACGCCTGGATCGGCCAGATTTGACCCTGATCGATGCTCGCGCCCAGCCGCGTTTTCGCGGTGAAGTGGAGCCGATTGACCCGATTGCCGGGCATATCCCTGGCGCGCAATGTGCGGCGTTCAATGAAAACCTGGGTGGCGACGGTCTTTTCTTGCCGGCGGAGCAGCTCAAACAGCGCTTCGCTGCCAAGCTGCAAGACCGTGCGCCACAAGAGTTGG
The DNA here is from genome assembly GCF_009707515.1 of Pseudomonas karstica. Classification (GTDB taxonomy): domain Bacteria; phylum Pseudomonadota; class Gammaproteobacteria; order Pseudomonadales; family Pseudomonadaceae; genus Aquipseudomonas; species Aquipseudomonas karstica. The sequence continues at coordinate 147,159 of NZ_WLYI01000004.1, forward strand.
TGGCTTACTGCGGTTCGGGGGTGACGGCCTGCCATAACCTGTTCGCCCTGTGCCTGGCGGGTTACCCGTTGGGCAAGCTGTATGCCGGTTCGTGGAGTGAATGGATTACTGATCCTAAACGGGCGATTGCGACAGGCGACTGAGTGCTATTTGTACGAACTTGATCTACTTGTAGCCGCTGTCGAGGCACGAGGCTGCGACAAGGGCCGCAGGACCTTCAGCGATTTCAGGCCCCAAACGACTGCTGCGCAGCCGATCGCAGGCTGCGCCAGCGGCTACAAAGCCAGTAGCCACTCTGGAATACGCCGTTCCAGGTAGTAACCGGGTTGTTTCAGCGTGCCATCGACAAATCCCACATGCCCACCCTTGGCCAGCAACTCGAACTCGGTGCAATCTGACAGTTCGCTGGCCTCTGGCAGGCTGTAGGCGAACACGAAGGGATCATCAGCCGCCTGGATAATCAGCGTGGGGGTGCGAATTGCCCCCAGGTAATAGCGGCTGGAGGCGCGACGGTAGTAGTCCTCTGCGTTGAGAAAACCGTGCAACGGCGCGGTGACCCGGCCATCAAAGTCCCAGAACGTACGCATCTTTTCCAGCGAGCCGAGGTCCGCCAGGGTTTTCAGCCCGTCTTCGCGGCCATCCTTCAGGAACTGACCTTGCTTAACCCGGATGTAGGCGAGCATCTCGCGCATGAAATGCCGTTGATACACCCGCGAAAACCCCAGGCCAATACGATCGGCGCACTGATCCAGGCGAAACGGCACCGATACCGCCGCCGCGCCTTGCAGCCCGGACGTCTCGCCGGTTTCCCCCAGGTGCTTGAGTAGAACATTGCCACCCAGCGAGTAACCCACGGCAAACAGCGGCGCCAACGGGCGCTTGGCCTGCAGGTGAGCAATGGCGGCGGCCAGGTCTTCACTGGCGCCGGAGTGGTAACTGCGCGCCAGCAAATTAGGCTCTCCCGAACAGCCACGCCAATTCAACGCCGCGCTGGCCCAGCCTTGAGCCGCCAGGGCTTTTTGCAGGCCGGCCACATAAGGCGAGTTGGAAGAGCCGGTCAGCCCATGTAGTACCAGTACCAAAGGGGCCTGTGCGTCATGGGGACCGTGCCAGTCGAGGTCGAGAAAGTCGCCGTCAGCCAGCCACAGCCGTTCGCGCTGGCGTTCGATATGGGTGGTCTTGCGCCACAGTGGCCCCCACAGCGTTTGCAGGTGCGGGTTGCCAAGGCCGAAAGCCGGCGTGAAGCGGTCGGGGTTTTTTGACACGATGATTCTCGCAGCAGGTGCTCCGTGGGTCGGAGCACCTGATTCAGGCCGATCGATTATTCGGCGTTCTCTGCCGTACGTTGCCACAGCGCGTAATACACCCGTCCGGATTTTTGTTCCCGATGCAGGCGCCAGGTGGCGGGCAGGCCCAGGATCGACGGCGCGGTTTCGCTTTCTGTGTAGATCCAGGCGCTTTCGGCCAGCCATTGGCGCTCTTCCAGCAGGGCGCAGACGGTGGGCAGCAGGTTCTGGTTGAACGGCGGGTCGAGGAACACCACGTCAAATGCGCTGGCCGCCTGGGTTTCCAGGTAGCGCAGGGCATCGGCGGTTTGTACCTGGCCGGTGGTGCAGTGCAAGGTGCCCAGGTGTTCCTTGAGGCTGGCGACGGCGACGTTGCTGGCGTCCAGCGCCTGGCCCAGGGCGGCGCCACGGGACAGGGCTTCGAGGAACAGCGCACCGCTGCCAGCGAACGGGTCGAGGACCTTGGCCCCTTCGATATAAGGCGCGAGCCAATTGAACAGGGTCTCGCGGACCCGGTCCGGCGTCGGGCGCAGGCCCACTACATCAGGGAAGCTCAGCTTACGGCTGCGCCAAATACCTGCAATGATGCGCAGTTGGCCCACACCGTTATGGACGTTATGGACAGGTTTCTTGGGACGGGATGGACTAGCCATTAATGCTCCGGAACCCCGAGCGGTTGCTCGGCGGGTTTATCAGTGGGGGGCGGTAGTGGCTTTTGCGCAATGGTCGGGCCGGCGGTCACGATGACCATCTTGTCGGCGCTCAAGTGTTTGTTCAGGGCGGCTTTGACCTGTTCGACGGTCAGGGCCTGGGATTGTTTCATGAAATCCTCCAGGTAGCTCAGCGGAAGATTGTAGAAACCCATGGCGCCCAACTGCCCGACGATATCGGCGTTGCTGGCGGTAGACAGCGGGAAGCTGCCAGCCAGCTCACGCTTGGCGTCGTCCAGTTCTTTTTGCGTCGGACCGGTCTTGAGATAGTCGGCAAGCACCTGTTCTACCAGGCGCAATGTGCCGCCGCTCATTTCGGCGCGGGTTTGCAGTTTGATCATGAACGGGCCACGGACCTGCATCGGCGAGAATCCGGAGTAGACGCCATAGGTCAAGCCGCGCTTTTCACGCACTTCGTTCATCAGTCGTGTACCGAAGCCACCACCGCCAAGAATCTGGTTACCCATGGACAGCGCGGCGTAGTCCGGATCGGTACGGTCGATGCCCAGTTGCGCGAACAGCAAGTGCGTCTGCTTGGACGGGAACTCGATGTGGCTGAGGCCAGCCTGAGGTTCGACAGGTTGGGCGATCTTCACCAGTGCCGGGCCTTTGGGCATCGACGCGGACACCTTGGCGGTCATGGCCTCGGCCTCGGCGCGGGACAGGTCGCCCACCACTGCAATCACTGCATTTCCCGCTGCATAGGCTTTGGCGTGGAATTCGCGCAGCTGTGCGAGGGTAATGCCGGGGACGCTCTGGGCAGTACCTTCACTTGGGTGAGCGTATGGGTGATCGCCATACAGGCGCTTGAACAGCTCGATGCCTGCCAGCTTGCCGGGGTTCTGTTTCTGGTATTCGAAGCTGGCCAACAGTTGGTTCTTGATCCGTGCCAGGGAGTCGGCGGGGAAGGTGGGTTTGCCGATCACGTCGTCAAACAGCGCCAGGGCGGCGTCTCGCTTGTCGCTGGCACTCAGGCCGCGCAAGGACATCTGCGCCATGTCACGGTAGGCGCCATTGCCGAAATCCGCCCCCAGGCCTTCAAAACCGGCGGCAATCTGGCCGACATCCTTGCCTGGCACGCCTTCGTTGAGCATGGCGTTGGTCAGCAACGCCAGGCCGGGTGTATTGCCGTCCTGGCTGCTGCCGGCGGCGAACAGGATGCGTATATCGAACATCGGCAGTTCGTGGGCTTCGACGAACAACACCTTGGCGCCTTCGGCGGTGTTCCAGGTTTGCACGTCGAGCTTGCGGTTGGTCGGGGCCTTGCCGTCAAGTTCGGCCAGCGATTGCAAGGTGTTGGCGGACTTGGCCTGGTCCAGCGCCTGGCTGGCGACGGAGTCACTTGGGCGCAGAAAATACACGGCACATGCGGCAGCCAGGGTGACAACGATCAGGCCGGGCAAGACCAGACGGTTGTTTTTGCGCTCACTCATGAGCTGTCTCCTGGGGCAATACATGGGCGACGCTTAAGCGTTCGCGGGTGAAATAGGTGCGCGCGGCTTTCTGGATATCTTCGGCCGTCACGCTTTGCAGCTCGGCCAGTTCCGTGTCCATGAGCCTCCAGGACAGGCCGACAGTTTCCAGGGAGCCAATGGCGGTGGCCTGGCTAGTGATGGAGTCGCGTTCGTAGACCACACCGGCGATGACCTGGGCGCGGATCCGCTCCAGTTCATCGCCGGTCGGTGGTTTGGCTTTCAACTCATCCAGCAGGCGCCACAGGCCAGCTTCGGCCTGGGCGACGGTTTTGTGTTTTTGCTGGTTCGGTGTGGCGGTCAGGGTGAACAGGCTGTCGCCCCGGGTGTAGGCGTCGTAGTCGGACGAGGCGCCGGAGACCAATTCTTCACCACGTTCCAGTTGAGTCGGGATCCGTGCGCTGTAGCCGCCATCCAGCAACGCCGAAATCAGGCGCAGGGCGTTGACCGAGCGTTTGTCTTCAGTGGTGGCGAGGCTGGGTACATTAAAGCCGAGAATCACGCTCGGCAGTTGGGTCTGCACATGCATCGTCAGCAGGCGCTGGCCAGGCTCGGCCAGCTCCAGGGGGATCTTCGCTGGCGGTACGTCACGTTTGGGGATCGGGCCGAAGTAGCGCTGGGCCAGGGTTTTCACCTCATCCGGGGTGACGTCGCCGACCACCACCAAGGTGGCGTTGTTCGGCACGTACCACGATTGGTACCAGTGGCGCAGTTCTTCAACCTTCATGCGGTCCAGGTCGGCCATCCAGCCGATGGTCGGCGTGTGATAGCCGCTGGCCGGATAAGCCATGGCCTTGAAGCGCTCGTAGGCCTTGGACATCGGGTTGTCGTCGGTGCGCAGGCGGCGCTCTTCCTTGATTACCTCGATTTCGCGGCTGAACTCGTCGGCCGGCAGGCGCAGGCTGGCCATGCGATCGGCTTCCAGTTCGAAGGCGACGCCCAGGCGGTCACGGGCCAGGACCTGGTAATAGGCGGTGTAGTCATCGCTGGTGAAGGCGTTCTCTTCGGCGCCCAGGTCTCGCAGGATCAGCGAGGCTTCGCCTGGGCCGACCTTGGCGCTGCCCTTGAACATCATGTGCTCAAGGGCGTGGGACAAACCGGTCTGCCCCGGGGTTTCATAGCTCGAACCGACCTTGTACCAGACCTGGGAAACCACCACGGGCGCACGATGATCTTCGCGCACGATGACCTTGAGGCCGTTGTCCAAGGTGAATTCATGGGTGGGTTGTGGGTCGGCAGCGAGGGCTGAAAGAGGCAGACAAACTGTGCTGAGCAGCAGGCCTGCGGCGCGGCGGGCTAGAGCATTCATTCGTTTTTAAACCTGTTGGGCTGCCCGCTTGGTCTTAGCGTCGGCGGGCGAGGAGGTGCTAGGATAACGATCCGATTTACTGGCGACCACGGCTATCAAGACCCTGGGCAGGCATATCGTTACGGATTCAGTCGTAGGGATGTTGGTGTTAGTCGTGGTTTTCCCCGAATATCTCCCAGTTTTCGCCGATTTTATCGCCTCAGTCCTATATTGAGTCGATTTGTTGAGGCCTTATTTACGCCTTACAAAATGTTGCGCATGAACAAGCGGGCTTTAAAGCAGTCTGTTCTGCATCGAATTTTATTTACCGAGGCGCCCCTGGCGCGTCGCTACCTTGAGATAGCCGTCCTCCATGTTTGGTTCCAACGACGACAAGAAGACCCCAGCTGCGGCTGGCGAGAAAAAAGGCCTGTTCGGATGGCTGCGCAAAAAGCCGCAGGAAACCGTCGTCGAACAGTCGAGCGTTCAACCTGAGCTCATTCCCGAGCCGGTGGCAGTAGAGGCCGAACCGACTGCCGAAGTCCCGGTGCCTCTGGTTGAGCCGGTGCTGCTGCCGGTCGAGCCAGAGCCGGAAGTCACGCTTGAGCCTGAGCACAAGCCATGGCTGGTCTTGCCGGTGGCGGAAGAGCCAGTAGCGCTGGTCGAAGACGCCCAGGCCGAGCACGTGCCGCCGCCGATTCCGGCCCTTGTGGAGCCGGTGCATGTGGTGGTTGAAGAGCCGCCTGTGGTTGAAGTGCCTGCGCCTGTTGTTGTCGAGCCTGTCGCGGCTCCCGCCATTATTGAGGAGCCTGTTGCTGCCACCGAAGCCAGCAAGACCGGCTTCTTCGCTCGCCTCAAGCAAGGACTGAGCAAAACCAGCGCCAGTATCGGCGAGGGCATGGCCAGCCTGTTTCTGGGCAAGAAGACCATCGATGATGAGTTGCTCGAAGACATCGAAACCCGCCTGCTGACCGCTGACGTGGGCGTAGAAGCCACTGGGGTGATCATCCAGAGCCTGACCCAGAAGGTCGCGCGCAAGCAGTTGACTGACGCCGATGCACTCTACAAATCCCTGCAGGCCGAGTTGGCCTCCATGCTCAAGCCGGTGGAAGCGCCACTGGTCATCACCTCGCAGAACAAGCCTTTTGTGATTCTGGTGGTCGGCGTCAACGGTGCCGGCAAGACCACCACCATCGGCAAGTTGGCCAAGAAGCTGCAGCTGGAGGGCAAGAAAGTCATGCTCGCCGCCGGTGACACTTTCCGGGCCGCTGCCGTGGAGCAGTTGCAAGTATGGGGTGAGCGCAACAAGATCCCGGTGATTGCCCAGCACACTGGCGCTGATTCCGCGTCGGTGATCTTCGATGCAGTGCAGGCTGCCAAGGCCCGTAACATCGATGTGCTGATCGCCGATACCGCCGGTCGCCTGCACACCAAAGACAACTTGATGGAAGAGTTGAAGAAAGTGCGTCGGGTCATCGGCAAACTGGACGCTGACGCGCCCCATGAAGTACTGCTGGTACTGGACGCTGGCACCGGCCAGAACGCCATCAGCCAGGCCAAGCAATTCCACCAGACGGTCCAACTGACTGGCCTGGCATTGACTAAGCTCGATGGCACGGCCAAGGGCGGGGTGATCTTCGCTCTGGCCAAGCAGTTCGGGTTGCCGATTCGTTACATCGGCGTCGGTGAAGGCATCGACGACCTGCGCACTTTTGAGGCCGAACCCTTTGTCCAGGCACTTTTTGCCGAGCGGGAGCGTTCATGATTCGTTTCGAGCAGGTGGGTAAACGCTACGCCAACGGTCATGTCGGCTTGCATGAGCTGAGTTTCCGGGTGCGCCGCGGCGAATTTTTGTTTGTCACCGGCCACTCGGGTGCCGGTAAAAGTACGTTGTTGCGCCTGTTGCTGGCCATGGAACGCCCAACCACCGGTAAGTTGCTGCTGGCAGGGCAGGACCTGGCCACCATCAGCAATGCGCAAATTCCGTTTTTGCGCCGTCAAATTGGCGTGGTGTTCCAGAATCATCAATTGTTGTTTGATCGTACGGTGTTCAACAACATTGCCTTGCCCTTGCAGATTCTCGGGTTGTCCAAGGCGGAAATCATCAAGCGGGTGGATTCGGCCCTGGAGCGCGTGGCACTTTCGGACAAGACCGACCTGTACCCCGGCGACCTGTCTACCGGCCAGCAACAGCGCGTCGGCATTGCTCGTGCCATCGTCCACCGGCCGGCCTTGCTGTTGGCGGATGAGCCCACTGGTAACCTCGACCCGCGCCTGGCGGCCGAAATCATGGGCGTGTTTGAAGACATCAACCGCCTGGGTACCAGCGTGCTGATCGCCAGTCACGACCTGGCGTTGATCGCTCGCATGCGTCATCGCATGCTGACCCTGCAACGCGGCCGCCTGATTGGCGATGGGGAGGCAGGGGTATGAGTGCGACACGCAGCCCGAAAGTTTCCGAGCGCGTCGCGCCGAAACCAGCCGACCCTGCGCCGGCGAAGAAAAAACGCGACGAAGATGACGGGCCGGACTTCAGCACGTTGATGCACGCCTGGATCGAAAGTCATCGCGCCAGTTTGCTGGACAGCCTGCGTCGTTTGGGTAAACAGCCGATCGGCAGCTTTTTCACCTGCCTGGTCATGGCTGTGGCCTTGAGCCTGCCAATGGGCTTGTCGTTGCTGCTTGGTAATGTGGAGCGCCTGGGCGGTTCCTGGCAGCGTGCGGCACAGATCTCCCTGTACTTGAACCTGGATGCCAGCGCTACCGAAGGCGAGGCCCTGCGTGAGCAGATCAAGAACCTGCCTGGTGTGGCTGATGCCGCGTACATCAGTCGTGACCAGGCGCTGGAAGAGTTCCAGCAACAGTCAGGCCTGGGCGAAGCGCTTAAAGAGCTGCCGGAAAACCCGCTGCCTGGCGTGGTGCTGGTGACGCCCAATGAAGTCGACAAGCCAACCCTGGAAGCCTTGCGCCAAAAACTGGCTGAGTTGCCCAAGGTGCAACAGGCGCAACTTGACCTGGTTTGGGTCGAACGTCTGGCGGCAATTCTCAAGCTGGGCGACCGGTTTGTCTTCGGCCTGACAGTGCTGTTGGTTTCTGCATTACTTTTGGTGATAGGTAATACCATTCGTCTTCATATTGAAAACCGTCGCACCGAGATAGAAGTGATTAAACTGGTCGGAGGCACGGACAGCTATGTGCGTCGTCCATTTCTGTACATGGGCGCGTTGTATGGTTTCGGTGCTGGGGTTCTATCCTGGGGCGTGTTGGCATTTGGCCTGGATTGGTTGAACGACGCGGTGGTCGGGCTGGCCGGTTTATATGGCAGTGATTTTGCCTTGGCCGGGGTTCCGGTCGCCGATGGTCTATCGCTCTTGCTTGGTGCGGTATTGTTGGGGTATATCGGTGCATGGATTGCGGTGGCACGGCATTTACGTGAGCTGGCACCGAAGTAATTAATGTCAGATTAATGTGGTTTTGTTTGTATTGGCCGTATCAGTAGTTTAAGGAACTTGTCCTACGGTTCCCGGTCAATTTTCGCAGTGCTGAACTGCACGAGTTATGTGAGTCGGAGGTTTATTCGTATGACCACTTCTTTGCAACCTGTTTATGCTCTGGTCCCGGGTGCGAACCTGGAGGCCTATGTGCACACGGTCAACAGCATTCCCTTGCTGACGCCGGAGCAGGAGCGTGAACTGGCCGAGAGTCTCTATTATGAGCAGGATTTGGGGGCGGCTCGGCAGATGGTGCTCGCCCACCTGCGTTTTGTTGTACATATTGCCCGTAGCTATTCCGGTTACGGCCTGGCCCAGGCTGACCTGATCCAGGAAGGTAACGTTGGCCTGATGAAAGCCGTGAAGCGCTTCAACCCGGAGATGGGTGTGCGCCTGGTGTCGTTCGCCGTGCACTGGATCAAGGCGGAAATCCACGAATTCATCCTGCGCAACTGGCGTATCGTGAAAGTCGCGACCACCAAGGCCCAGCGCAAACTGTTCTTTAACCTGCGCAGCCAGAAAAAACGTTTGGCATGGCTGAACAACGAGGAAGTGCATCGTGTGGCGGAAAGCCTCGGTGTAGAGCCTCGAGAAGTGCGTGAGATGGAAAGTCGCCTGACCGGCCATGACATGGCCTTCGACCCGGCCGCGGAAGCGGATGACGACAGCGCCTTCCAATCGCCCGCCAACTATCTGGAAGACCACCGGTACGACCCGGCGCGTCAACTGGAAGACGCCGACTGGAGCGACAACTCCAACCACAACCTGCACGAAGCGCTGGAAGTGCTGGACGACCGCAGCCGTGACATCCTCTACCAGCGTTGGCTGGCCGAAGAAAAAGCCACGCTGCACGACCTGGCGCAGAAGTACAACGTATCGGCTGAGCGGATTCGTCAGCTTGAAAAAAGTGCGATGAACAAGCTGAAACTGTCAATCGCGGCCTAAAACACTGCGTTCAGACATAAAAATGCCCCGATCGAAAGATCGGGGCATTTTTGTTTCCAACTGATCGTTCCCACAGGGCGCGGGAACGATCAGCTACTCAGTCGGCCCACGGCGCCTTGCGAGAATCATTGAGTCCAATCAGGTAGTCATCGCCCCCCAACTGACTCATCTGCTGGCGAATCCACGCTGCCCGCCGCGCTACATAAGACGTCGGATGACTGGCGCTCCAAACCCGTGGATTAGGCAGTACCGCCGCCAGATAACTGGCCTGCTGGCGGCTCAGGGCCTTTGCGCTCACCCCAAAGTGATGCCGCGCCGCTGCCTCTGCGCCAAACACCCCGTCATCCCACTCCACGCTGTTGAGATACACCTCGAGAATCCGCTGCTTGGGCCAAAGAATCTCGATCAACCCGGTGAACCAAGCCTCCAGCCCTTTGCGCAACCAACTGCGGCCGGCCCACAGGAACAGGTTTTTGGATACTTGCTGGCTCAAGGTACTGGCACCGCGAATCGATCCGCCGCGCTCGTTATGCAGCAATGCCGCCCGAATTGCGCCGAAATCGAAGCCCCAATGCTGGGGGAAACGTTGATCTTCGCCCGCCATGACGGCCACTTTGAGGTCCTCGGAGATCTTGTTCCAGGGTACCCATGTTCGTTGCAGATCAATGGGCTCGCCGTCGATCCAGGACTCAACCTTGCGTTCGACCATCAACGCGCTACCCGGTGGTGGCACCACACGAAACAGCAGCACCAGCAAAACGCTGGCGATGGCGAACCATTTCACGGCTTTGAGAAAACGACTGAAGAGGAGACGCAACATAGAGATGGCTTGGCCGAACCGGTTGAGCGGGCCATTATACAGACCCTGCCCAATGCGTCTGACTGGAGTTCCTCATGCTGCGTGGTTTTCTGATGCTGGCCGCCTTTTTCGGTTTTACCGGTGTTGCCCTCGGCGCGTTCGCTGCCCATGGCCTGAAAAACCGCCTGAGCGCCGATTACCTGGCAATCTTCCACACTGGCGTAACCTACCAACTGGTGCACACCTTGGCCCTGTTTGGCGTGGCACTGCTGGCGGCGCATATTCCTGGCCGGCTGGTGACCTGGGCGGGCGTATGCTTTGTCGCCGGCATCCTGCTTTTCTCCGGCAGCCTGTATGTGCTGACGATGACCGGGATCAGTAAACTTGGCATCATCACGCCATTTGGCGGGCTTGCGTTCCTGCTTGGCTGGTTCTTCCTGGGTCTCGCCGCTTGGCGCCTGCAGCTTACCGCTTGACGCTTGTAGCTGACCTTCAGGTCACGATCAGGCTAGAATGCTGGCCCCTAAAAACGATGGCGGCCCGTGGCATGCGCATTCAGTTGAACGGCGAATCCCTTGAACTGCCCGACGGCACAACCGTCGCGGCCTTGCTGACCCGTCTGGACCTGACCGGGCGTCGTGTCGCAGTGGAGCTCAATCTGGATATCGTCCCGCGTAGCCAACATGCCGAGACCGCGCTCACCGAAGGTGACCAGGTCGAAGTGGTCCATGCCATTGGCGGCGGCTAATCGTCAGCCGGTGTCAGCGCGCCGTCCTACATTCTGTAAAACCTCACCCCAATAGAGGATTTCCCATGAGCATCGTTCGTAGCGACAAGCCCTTCGTCCTGGCCGGTCGTACCTACCAGTCGCGTTTGCTGGTAGGCACCGGCAAGTACCGAGACATGGAAGAAACCCGCCTGGCCATCGAAGCCTCGGGTGCCGAGATCGTGACCGTGGCCGTGCGCCGCACCAACATCGGCCAGAACCCGGGTGAGCCGAACCTGCTGGATATCTTGCCGCCGGACCGCTACACCATCCTGCCGAACACCGCTGGTTGCTACGACGCCATCGAGGCCGTGCGCACTTGCCGCCTGGCCCGTGAGCTGCTCGACGGCCACAACCTGGTGAAGCTGGAAGTCCTGGCCGACCAGAAAACCCTGTTCCCCAACGTGATCGAAACCCTCAAGGCCGCTGAAACACTGGTCAAGGAAGGTTTCGAGGTGATGGTCTACACCAGCGACGACCCGATCATTGCTCGCCAATTGGCCGAAATCGGCTGCATTGCCGTGATGCCGCTGGCCGGGCTGATTGGCACCGGCCTGGGGATCTGCAACCCGTACAACCTGCAGATCATCCTCGAAGAAGCCAAGATCCCAGTATTGGTAGATGCAGGTGTCGGTACCGCTTCCGACGCCACCATCGCCATGGAGCTGGGTTGCGAAGCAGTGCTGATGAACTCAGCCATCGCCAATGCGCAGCAACCGATCATGATGGCCGAAGCCATGAAACACGCGATTGTCGCAGGCCGCCTGGCGTATCTCGCCGGGCGCATGCCGAAGAAACTTTACGCCAGCGCCTCCTCGCCGCTGGATGGTCTGATCAAGTAAGAGCCATTGATGACTGAATCAAACGAAACGCCGAACCCTGTGGAAGAAGGCGACGAGTCCAAGCACCGCCGCATCAAGAGTTTTGTGATGCGCGCCGGGCGCATGACCGAAGGCCAGCAAAAGGGCCTGGACCAGGGCACACCGCTGTTCGTCCTGCCCTTGGCCGACGCGCCAGTGGACTTCGACCAAGTGTTTGGCCGTTCAGCCCCACGCTCGTTGGAAATCGGCTTCGGCATGGGCCACTCCCTGCTGGAAATGGCCGCTGCTGCGCCAGAGCAAGACTTTATCGGTGTCGAAGTACACCGCCCAGGTGTCGGCGCGCTGCTTAACGGCGTGTTGACCCAAGGCCTGAAAAACCTGCGGGTCTACGACTGCGACGCCATTGAGGTGCTCAATCGCTGCATCGCCGACAACAGCCTCGATCGCCTGATGCTGTTTTTCCCCGATCCATGGCACAAAAGCCGCCACCACAAGCGCCGCATCGTCCAGGCTTCCTTCGCGGAACTGGTGCGCAGCAAGCTCAAGGTCGGCGGCATCCTGCACATGGCCACCGATTGGGAACCCTACGCGCAATACATGCTGGAAGTGATGAACCTCGCCCCTGGCTATCGCAACCTGGCCGAAGATGGCCAATGCGTCCCGCGCCCGGCCGAGCGGCCGATCACCAAGTTCGAACGCCGTGGCGAGCGTCTGGGGCATGGGGTTTGGGATTTGAAATTCGAAAAGCTGGCGTAACGATTTCAAGCTCGCTCTACTGTAGGAGCGAGCTTGCCCGCGAAAATCGTCAACGATAACGCAGCGTGTCTGGTAGCCCGTGTTGTCTATTGGTTTTTCGCGAGCAAGCTCGCTCCTACAGTGGTGTCGTGCCTGGAATTAACGGCGATCCGCCACGACGCCAATCAACACCAGTACCACCAACAGCACCGGCGCCAGGCTGTAGTTGTTGAACTGGCTCAAGCCACGAACAATCCATGGCGTGGCGTAGATCAGCGCGGCGCCGCTGCCAATCATGCACAGCAGGGCCATCAGCGGCACGCGTAAAGCGCCGGCGATGTTGCCCAGGCGCGCCTCGACCCAGCCCTTTATGTCTGTGCCGAACAGCACCAACAGGCAGCCGACGAGAGCCAGGGAAATTTCCGATAAGTTGCTGCGGCTCCAACGGGATACCGTAGCGAGCAGGTCGAGTATCAGATCCATTCGATTTCCTTAAGAGCCGATCAGCTCAAAAACTTTTGCAGCAGGTCATTGAGAAAGAGTTGTCCACGGTCGGTGGCCGCCAGGCGTGACGGTTCGACCTGCAATAAGCCACTTTGTTCTGCCTCGCGGCGGGCTTCATCAAGGCTGGCTAGGGTCAGGCCGGTGCGCTCGGTGTACAGCCTGGCTTCGACCCCATCGGTCAGGCGCAGGGCGTTCATCAGGAACTCGAACGGCAGTTCCTCATTGGTCAGGTCTTTCGCCCCGGCCTGGAAGCTTTTTGCCGGGTTCAAGTAGTCCTTTGGCGCACGGGTTTTCCAGGTGCGCACAATGCGCCCGTCCGGATGGCTGAGCTTGCCGTGAGCACCGGCGCCGATACCAATAAAGTCGCCGAAACTCCAGTAATTGAGGTTATGCCGCGCCGGCCGGCCCGGTTGGGCGTAGGCCGAGACTTCGTACTGGGCGTAACCGTGTTCAGCCAGCAGCGCCTGGCCAGCTTCCTGGATATCCCACAGGGTGTCGTCTTCCGGCAGCGCAGGTGGCTGGTTCCAGAATACCGTGTTGGGCTCCAGGGTCAGTTGATACCAGGACAAGTGCGTGGGCTTGAGCGCGATAGCCTGGCGCAGGTCGCCGAGCGCATCGTCCAGGGACTGATCGGGTAAGCCATGCATCAGGTCCAGGTTGAAGTTGTCGAACCCGGCCTGGCGCGCCATGCCAGCAGCCCGCACTGCTTCATCGCCATTGTGGATTCGGCCCAGGGCCTGGAGTTTTTCCTGTTGGAAGCTCTGGATGCCGATGGACAGGCGATTGATCCCCAACTTGCGGTAGGCGACGAACTTTTCTTGTTCGAAGGTCCCGGGGTTGGCTTCCAGGGTGATCTCGATATCACTGGCAAACGGGATACGTGCTTCCACGCCCTTGAGCAGCCGGCCCAGCGCGGCAGCACTGAACAGGCTTGGCGTGCCGCCACCAAAGAAGATTGAGCTCAGCTCACGGCCATATACCGCATGCAGGTCCTGGTCGAGGTCAGCCAACAATGCGTCAACATACTCTTCTTCCGGTAGCACTTTGCTGGCGGTGTGGGAGTTGAAGTCGCAATAAGGGCACTTGCGCACGCACCACGGGATGTGGATGTACAGCGCCAGGGGCGGCAATTGAGGCAGGGCCGCCCGAGGTGTTTGCGTGCCGCCGTGGATCAGCGGCAGCACCGGGGTGTCGTGGGTCATTTCAGGCCCAGGCGCTGGCGCAGCAGAACCATTGCGCGGGCGCGGTGGCTGATCTGGTTCTTGTCGGCGGGGCTCAGTCCGGCGCTGGAGCAGTTGCGCTCGGGTACCCAGAACAACGGGTCATAACCAAAGCCATGGGCGCCGCTGGCAGCATGCAGGATGCGCCCGTGCCACAGGCCTTCGCACAGAATCGGCAGTGGATCATCGGCGTGGCGCACCAGGGCCAGCACACAAACAAACTGGGCGCCGCGCTCGGCGTCCGGTACATCCTTGAGTGCGTCCAGCAACTTGGCGTTGTTCGCCGCATCGCCCTGGCCATCGGCATAACGGGCTGAATAAATGCCAGGAGCGCCGCCGAGAAAGTCCACCGCCAGGCCCGAATCGTCGGCCAGCGCCGGCAGGCCGCTGATGCGCGCGGCATTGCGGGCCTTGAGGATGGCATTCTCAACGAACGACAGGCCGGTTTCTTCCGGCTCGACCTGGCTGAACTCGCCAATCGAGCGCAGTTGCACGGACTCTCCGAGCATCGCCTGGAGCTCTTTGAGTTTGCCGGCGTTATGGCTGGCCAGTACGAGTTGAGTAAGTTTGATCATGGCGCCGGAAACAGTTCCTGGTTGAAACTGAAACCGTGGGCCTTGCCGCCGGTTTCAACGTTGATGGTAAAAATCCTGACTTCCTGTTGCGGCACGGAGTAGGGGGCGAGGTAATAGATCGCACCCTTTTCGGTGATCTGCTTGAACGTCAGCATCTCGCTTTTGCCACTCAGGTCCTTGATGGTGCCGGTGACTTGTGCGGCCACCGGCTCTACGCCCTTGATGACCGAGACATTGATCATGCCCTTGTTCTTGCTGCGCACCACGCCCACGGCTTGGGCTGTCTCGGGTTGCAGGAAGCTTGAGGTAAAGGTGTTGTAGTGCACCGTGATGTCACCAAACGCCTTTTGACGATTGCTGTCGATAACATCGGCGGCCATGACGCTGGCGCCCAGGCACGCTGTGAGTAGGAAAATAGCCAAGCGACTCATGATCGTCCCTCTTGAAAATGGTTAGACGGCAATCTGGTGGTCTGTCAGGCCAGGACTACTGACCCGGTAAATGCCGATTTCGCCCAACAGATTGGGCCATAGCTTACTCGCCCAGCCGTGCCGGTGCTGTTGATCGACGGCAAGGCGGTTGATCACTTTGGCTTCACGTTCACTGCACAGCGCCTCGAAGTCTTCGAAGGTGCAGAAGTGGATGTTCGGCGTGTTGTACCAGGTGTACGGCAGGAAGTCCGAAACCGGCATCCGGCCCTTGGTCGCCAGGTACCAGCGGCAGCGCCAGTGACCGAAGTTGGGGAAGGTGATGATGCACTGGCGGCCCACCCGCAACATTTCGTCAAGGATTCGGTCCGGGTAGTGCACGGCTTGCAGGGCCTGGGTCATCACGACAATGTCGAAGCTGTTGCTGGCAAAGTTGCCCAGGCCCTTGTCCAGGTCCTGCTCGATCACGTTGATGCCCTTGGCCACGCACTGGGCGATGTTCTCCGGGTCGTTTTCCAGGCCGTAACCGGTGACTTGCTTGTTGTCTCGCAGCCAGCTCAGCAGTTCGCCATCGCCGCAACCCAGGTCGAGCACGCGGCTGCCGGCGGGGATCCAGTCTTGGATGATGTCCAGGTCGGCTCTCATGGCGTTCTCACAGTTCTATGCGGTTCATGTAGTTGGTGAACGCTTGCAGGTAGCGCGGGATCGGGATCAGGAAGGCGTCGTGACCCTGCGGTGCATCGATCTCCAGGTAGCAGACGTCTTTCTTCGCGGCCATCAGTGCATCCACCAGCTCTCGCGAACGCGCCGGGGAGAAGCGCCAGTCGGTGGTGAATGACATCACGCAGAACTTGGCCGTGGCATTGGCGAAGGTTTTTGCCAGGTCATCGTCGAAGTTTGCCGCCGGGTCGAAGTAGTCCAGGGCCTTGGTCATCAACAGGTAGGTATTGGCGTCGAAACGCCCGGAAAACTCTTCACCCTGATAACGCAGGTAACTCTCGACCTGGAACTCGACGCTGTGGAAATCGTAGTTGAGCTTCTCGCTCTTCAGGCCACGGCCGAATTTCTCGCCCATGGAATCGTCCGAGAGGTAGGTGATGTGCCCGACCATCCGCGCCAGCATCAGCCCACGCTTGGGGATCACGCCGTGCTCCTGGAACGAACCACCATGGAACTCCGGGTCGGTCAGAATTGCCTGGCGCGCAACTTCGTTGAAGGCGATGTTCTGCGCTGACAATTTGGGGGCCGAGGCAATCGCCAGGCAATGACGCACGCGATCCGGGTAGGTGATGGTCCACTGCAAAGCCTGCATGCCGCCGAGACTGCCGCCGATCACCGCTGCCCATTGGCTGATGCCCAGCACATCAGCGAGGCGCGCCTGGCTGTGGACCCAGTCTTCCACGGTCAACACCGGGAAGTCGGCACCGAATGGCTGGCCGGTTTCCGGATTGATGCTGCTCGGCCCGGTGGAGCCGTTGCAGCCGCCGAGGTTGTTCAGGCTGACCACGAAAAACTTGCTGGTGTCGATGGGCTTGCCGGGGCCGATGCAACTGTCCCACCAGCCGGGCTTGCGCTCATCAACGCTGTGGAAACCCGCCGCGTGATGGTGGCCGGACAGGGCGTGGCAGATCAGCACGGCATTACTGCCCGTGGCGTTCAGTTGGCCATAAGTTTCGTAGATCAGGTCGTAGGCTGGCAGCGAACGGCCGCAGGCCAGGGCTTGGGGCTCGTTGAAGTGCGCCACTTGGGGCACGACCAATCCAACAGAATCGGGGGGAAAGGCAGTTGGCATCGACCCTGCTCTCGTTTAAATGAGGCGTAAGTCTAAAGACCGCTGCACCTAGCGGCAAGCAAAGGTCTGTACGGATGGAGATCGTTCCCACGCTCTGCGTGGGAACGCCTCCTCGGACGCTCCGCGTCCACGGCTCACCGCCAGACTTGATACCTGCGCAAGTGTGACGCGAAGCGTCACGGGCGGCATTCCCACGCGGAGCGTGGGAATGCTCATCAGATCAGCAGCCGCAGGATGTCCGGCATCATCGTCATTGCCGCCAGGTTGTTGATCACCAACATATCCAGGAGCTTGAGCACCATGAACGCCAGGATCGGCGAGATGTCCAGGCCGCCCAGGTTTGGCAGGATTTTGCGAAACGGTGCCAGGGCAGGCTCGCAGATCTGGTTGACCAGTTCGGCGCCCGGGTTATGACTGCCTGGGGCAACCCAGGACAGGATCACGCTGATGATCAGGGCAAAAAAGAAGATCTTCAGGAACAGCGCGGTCACGCCGATGATGGCCCAGATCAGCAATTGCAGGAAGTTGCCGGTGGTGCCGTAGGTCAGCAGCAGGGTCAGGGCCATCAACGCCAATTGCACCAGGATCGCCAGGACCAGCGATGACATGTCCAGGCCGAACACGCTCGGGATCACTCGGCGCAATGGCTTGAGCAGCGGCTGAGTGGCCTTCACGGCGAACTGGCAGAGTGGGTTGTAGAAGTTTGCACGCACCAGTTGCAGGATAAAACGCAACAGCACGATCAGCAGGTACAGACTGCCGAGGGTTTGCAGCACGTAAACGGCTGCGGTGTTCAAACCAATCATGTTGGCTCCTTATTGACCTAGTTGTTCGGCCATCTCGGCCGAGCGGTGCGCGGCGGCGCCCAATGCTTTTTCCACCAGGGCTTCAAAACCCCCGGCCTGGAACGATTCAATAGCGGCTTGTGTGGTGCCGCCCGGCGAGGTCACGCGACGGCGCAACTCGGCGGCGTCGACATCACTGCCCGCCGCCATGTGTGCAGCGCCCAAGGCGGTCTGCAGGGTCAGTTGCTCGGCGGTTTCCCGTGGCAGGCCCAGTTTCACGCCAGCGGCAGTCATGGCTTCGATCAGCAGGAAGAAGTACGCCGGGCCGCTGCCGGAGACGGCAGTGACGGCGTCCAGTTGCTGCTCTTGTTCCAGCCAGAGGGCGATACCCACGGCAGACAACAGTTCCTGCGCCTGGTCCCGCTGTTGGGCGGTGACTTCGGTGGTGGCGTACAAACCGCTGACGCCCTGACGTAGCAGCGCCGGGGTGTTGGGCATGCAGCGCACAATCGGTTGGGCGCCGAGCCAGTTGTTCATGCTGGCGCAGGTGATGCCGGCAGCGATGGATACCACCAGTTGATGCGGCGCAAGGCTTGGGCGCAGGGTTTCGCACACGGCTTTCATGGCCTGTGGCTTGACCGCCAGCACGATCACGTCAACGCCTTGGATGGCTTGCGCGTTGTCGGCGAAGACTTTTATGCCGTGTTCGCGGCTGACGCGAGCGCGGGTTTCTTCACCCGGATCGCTGGCGCGGATCTGGTCCGCTTCCAGGCCCTTGGCCCGCAGGCCTCCGATCAGGCTGGCCGCCATGTTTCCGGCGCCGATAAAGGCAATACGCGTGTTACTCATGACAGATCCTTATTCAGATGGGAGTCAGCCATTTCACGGCTGACCGTAGTCGCGGGCGCCAAACAGGGCGGTACCGATCCGCACCCAAGTGGCCCCTTGGGCGATGGCCGACTCAAGGTCGTGGCTCATGCCCATGGAAAGTGTGTCGAGCGAAAGGTTCAGGCTCGTTTGCAGGTCACGCACAGTGGCAAATGCCTCGTCCTGGGCCGCCCGATCTTCAGTCGGCTCGGGAATCGCCATCAAGCCACGCAGCCTCAAGCGCGGCAAAGCGCAGATCGCTTTGGCCAGTGCTGGCAAATCGGCGGGTGTACAGCCGGATTTGCTGGCTTCGCCGCTGACGTTGACCTGAATACAGATGTTCAGCGTCGGCAGGTCGGCCGGGCGTTGTTCTGACAGGCGTTGTGCGATTTTCAGGCGGTCCACGGAATGCACCCAAGCGAAGTTCTCGGCAATAGCGCGAGTCTTGTTCGATTGAATGGGGCCGATGAAGTGCCAACTCAAGGGCAGGTCGGTTAATTCCAGCTGTTTGCCCAAGGCTTCCTGCAGGTAGTTTTCGCCAAAGTCACGCATCCCGGCGGCATAGGCTTCGCGCACGGCGTGTGCGGGTTTGGTCTTGCTGACGGCGAGCAAGTGGATGCTGTTTGCGTCGCGCTGAACGGCTTGGGCCGCCGCACGGATCCGGTCACTAACCAGGCTGATATTGTCTGCTATGGTCGACATTCAAGGTGCGCCCGCGGATATGGAGTCCGCGGCATTCTACTGGAAATGGAAAGCCCTATGGATATCACTGAACTGCTGGCCGCAAGCGTCAGCCTGGGGGCGTCTGACCTGCATCTTTCTGCAGGCTTGGCGCCGATGGTGCGCGTTGATGGTGAGGTTCACCCCCTCGATCAGCCGACGCTGGCTCCCACGCAAGTTGCAATGTTGTTGGGGCCGCTGCTCACGGAACAGCAGCAAAAGGATTTCGAAACATCTCTTGAAACGGATTTCGCCTTCGAACTGCCTGGCGTGGCGCGATTCCGAGTGAATGTGTTTCAACAGCACCGAGGGATGGCGGCAGTGTTCCGGACGATCCCATCAGAGGTCCGGAACCTGGAAAGCCTGGGGTTGGGAGCGATATTTCGCCAGATTGCGGACTTGCCACGAGGGTTGGTGTTGGTCACGGGCCCCACCGGGTCCGGCAAGTCCACCACCTTGGCGGCGATGATCGATTACCTGAATGGCCATCGCCGGCAGCACATCCTGACCCTTGAAGACCCGATCGAGTTTGTTCATCAGCCCAAAAGTGCCTTGATCAACCAGAGGCAGGTGCACCGCGACACTCATAGTTTTTCGGCGGCCTTGCGTTCAGCGATGCGGGAAGACCCGGACGTGATCCTTGTAGGCGAGATGCGCGACCTGGAAACCATTCGCCTGGCACTGACGGCTGCGGAAACCGGGCACTTGGTGTTCGGCACCTTGCACACTACGTCGGCGGCGAAAACCGTGGATCGGGTGGTGGATGTATTCCCTGCAGGGGAAAAGGCCATGGTCCGCTCGATGCTTTCAGAGTCGTTGCAGGCGGTGGTGTCCCAAGTGCTGGTGAGGAAAGTGGGCGGCGGACGGGTGGCGGCCCATGAAATCATGCTTGGCACATCGGCAATCCGTAACCTGATCCGCGAAGACAAGGTGGCGCAGATGTACTCGGCGATTCAGACGGGTGGGGCGTTGGGAATGAAGACGTTGGACATGAGCTTGAAAACGCTGGTCAGCCAGGGGCTGGTCAGTCGGGAGGATGCCCGGGAGAAGGCCAGGATGCCTGGAGAGATACTGTAGGAGCGAGGCGTCCCCCTCGCTCCTACAACAAGCAGATCAGCGCTGGGCAACCCGCAGACTGTTCTGTTCTTTAGGCAGAACACGTTTGGCGATTACGTAGTTCTTGCTCCAGAATGGCTTTTTCAGCGTGTCGATACTTACCGACTTGCCACGACGCGGTGCGTGAATAAAACGATCGTTGCCCAGGTAGATCGCCACGTGGTTGACCTTGCGGCTCTTGAGCTTGAAGAACAACAAGTCGCCTGGTTTCAGATCCTTGCGGTCAACCTTCTGCCCATGGCCGTTGGCCATGGCATTGGATGTGCGCGGCAAGTTCACCGAGGCAACATCGTTAAATGCATATTTTACCAAGCCGCTGCAGTCGAACCCTTTACTTGGGCTGCTGCCGCCCCAACGATAAGGAGTACCGAGCACGTTGACGGCACGGCTCAGGACGTTGCTGCTTTGCTTGGTATTGACCGCCATCAGGCCAGGAGTTGCTTTACCGCGTACCTTGCTCAGTTGGGTCGGGCGCTTGACGGTGAGTTTTGCGGATTTGGTGGAACTGGTAATGATATGAGCTTTAGGGGTGAAACCATTAACGTTCGGAAGTCGTTGCTCACGGTTGGTGGCGTGGGCGGCCAGTGGCATTAATAGGCAGATGGTTAGCCATGTCTTGAAAAATGGTCGCATTAGGCGTGGCTCTTGTTGGTTTGCGCGCAACTTTATAACAGCTTTTTGTGTCTTTCTCGGGCCGTTTGTCGACTGAACCCTGGGGTCAAATTCAGGAAAAGCGCGACGAATTACTGCTATTTTCCTACACAAGCCAGGTGGTATAAGGCTTTGAGAGGCGAGACGATATCATTTTTCGTATGTTTAGCACCCGTAAAAAAGTCACAAAAAAACCAGAAATATTTATCTATCGAGGTAAAAGAAGTACTCCATGAACACCTATCGACAGGATTTTCCGCAGCAAGATACCCACAGCAAGGTGATCGGTTACCTGCTTTGGATTTTCGGTATTACCGGTGCTCATCGATTTTATTACGGCAAACCGGTGACCGGGACGATCTGGTTTTTCACCTTCGGATTGTTGGGAATTGGTTGGCTGATCGACCTGTTCCTGATCCCGGCCATGGATCGGGAAGCGGACCTGCGTTTTACCGCTGGGCCCATCGAGTACAACGTGGCCTGGATACTGTTGACGTTCCTGGGGGTATTTGGTTTGCACCGGATGTATCAGGGCAAATGGTTGACCGGCATTCTTTATCTGTTGACCGGCGGTTTGTTCCTGGTTGGGGTGCTGTATGACTTCTGGACGTTGAATACCCAGATTTCAATTCGCAATGCCGAGCGGGTTGGCGGTCGATAAGGTGCACTTGAGTCTGTAGCCGCTGTCGAGCCCCGAGGCTGCGATAAGGGCCGCAGGACCTTCAATAATCTCAAGGCCCAAACAGCTGCTGCGCAGCCGATCGCAGGCTGCGCCAGCGGCTACAGGGTTATCAGTGGCTGTAGGTAATCCGCCCATCCACCAGGGTGTATTGCACATTGGCCGGCAAGCTGTGGCCAATGAACGGGCAGTTTTCACCCTTGGACAGCCAATGCTCTCCGGCAATCGTGGAGCTGAGCGGATCGAACAGCACCAGGTCCGCCGCCGAACCCACTGCCAGCTTGCCCGCCGGCAGGCGCAGCGCCTCGGCCGGGCCGACGCTCAAGCGCGCCAGCAGCGTCGGCAGATCCAGCAAACCATCCTCCACCAACGTCATCGCCAATGGCAGCAACAGCTCTACGCTGCTGATCCCAGGTTCTGTTGCGCCAAAGGGTGCCAGCTTGGCGTCCCGCTCGTGAGGTTGGTGATGGCTGGAAATAGCCGAAACCACCCCGGACTTCACCGCCGCCCGCAAACCATCGCGGTCCGCACGGGTGCGCAGCGGCGGTTGCACGTGGTACAGGCTGGAGAAGTTGATCAGTGCCTCATCCGTCAGAATCAACTGGTACAGCGCCACATCCGCGGTTACCGGCAAGCCACGGGCTTGAGCCTGGGCGATCAGCGCCACGCCCCGGGCGCTGGTCAATTGGCTGAAGTGCGCACGTACACCGCTTTGTTCCACCAGCAGTAGGTCTCGGGCCAGGGCCACGGTCTCAGCGGTTTCCGGGATGCCTGGCAGGCCGAGGAAGCTGGCAGTAGCGCCTTCGTGGGCCAGGCCGCCTTCGGCCAAGTCGCGGTCCTGGGAGTGGAAAATCACTGTCAGGTCGAAAGTCGCTGCGTATTCCAGGGCGCGGCACAGGGTGCGGGTGCTGCGAAAGCTCTCCAGGCCGTTGCCAAAAGCCACGCAGCCAGCGTCGCGCAGCGCAATGAGCTCTGCAAGCTGTTCGCCGTCCAGGCCTTTGCTCAGGGCGCCGATGGGGAACACTTTGCAATTGCCGGCTTCCCGGGCGCGGTCGAGGATCAACTCGGTCACGGCCGAGGTGTCCAGTACCGGCCTGGTCTGCGGCGGGCAGCACAGGCTGGTGACGCCTCCGGCCGCTGCGGCGCGGGTTTCGCTGGCGATAGTGCCTTTGCGGCTGTAGCCCGGTTCGCGCAGGGCGACGTTCAGGTCCACCAGCCCAGGTGCGGCTATCAGGCCTTTGGCGTCGATGGTGTCGGTGGCGCTGAAGCCACTCGGGGCAGCGCCGATGGCAATAATCTTGCCGGCTTCCAGATGAAGGTCGGTGACTTGATCCAGGCCGCTGGCCGGATCAATGACTCGGGCGCCGAGAATGCTGAGCTTCACTGGGCGTTCTCCTGCTCGAATTGACGTTGTGCGGTTTGCCCGCTCATGGCCATGGACAGCACCGCCATGCGCACGGCGATGCCGTAGGTCACCTGGTTGAGGATCACTGACTGCGGCCCGTCGGCCACTGCCGACTCAATCTCCACTCCACGGTTGATCGGGCCCGGGTGCATGACGATGGCATCGGGCTTGGCCTTGGCCAGGCGTGCGGTGGTCAAACCGAACAGGCGGTAGAACTCACCCTCGCTTGGCAGCAGGCCCCCGGCCATGCGTTCGCGTTGCAGGCGCAACATGATCACCACGTCGACGTCCTTGAGGCCTTCGCTCATGTCGGTGTAGACCTTAACCCCGTATTGCTCGATGCCGATCGGCAGCAGGGTTTTTGGTGCAATTACCCGGATGTCCGGGCAGCCCAGGGTTTTCAAGGCCAGCATGTTCGACCGTGCCACCCGCGAGTGCAGGATGTCGCCGACAATAGCCACCGAGAGGTTTTCAAAGCTGCCCTTGTGCCGACGGATAGTCAGCATGTCGAGCATGCCCTGGGTGGGGTGGGCGTGGCGGCCGTCGCCGCCGTTGATGATCGCCACATTCGGGCACACGTGCTCGGCGATGAAGTGCGCCGCGCCGGAATCGCCGTGGCGCACCACGAACATGTCGGCGGCCATGGCTTCCAGGTTGCGCAGAGTGTCGAGCAGGGTTTCGCCCTTGCTCGCCGACGATGTGGAGACGTTCAAGGTGATTACGTCGGCCGACAGCCGCTGGGCTGCCAGTTCAAAGGTGGTGCGGGTACGGGTGGAGTTCTCGAAGAACACGTTGCAGATGGTCTTGCCCCGCAACAGCGGGACTTTTTTCACCGCCCGGCCGCCGACTTCAAGGAATGAGTCGGCGGTTTCGAGGATTTCGGTGAGCAGTTCGCGGGGCAAACCGTCGAGGGATAGAAAGTGTTGCAACTGGCCCTGAGCATTGAGCTGCAGCGGGCGCTTGGCATCTAGAGGCGTCATCGCGGGGACTCTTTACAAGGCGGTTTAAAGGGCGAGGTCTTGCAGTTCGAGTTCGAGCGGCGTGGGACCGGACAATTTTACCCGTTGGGTGGCTTCCAGCGACAGGGTGGCGCCCACCACGTCCGGGCTGATGGGCAGTTCGCCCGCGTCCAGGTCCAGCAGGCACACCAGGGTAATGCTGGCCGGGCGGCCGTAGTCGAACAGTTCGTTCATGGCAGCGCGGATCGTGCGGCCACTCATCAGCACGTCATCGATCAGTACCAGGTGCTGGCCTTCGATTTCGAAGGGCAGGGCCGAAGGGCGCACTTGTGGGTGCAGGCCGTTCTGGCTGAAATCGTCGCGGTAGAAGGACACGTCCAGGGTGCCCAGGGGCGAATCGCTGCCCAGTTCTTCCAGTAACGCCTGGGCCACCCAGATGCCGCCGGTGCGGATGCCGATAAATCGCGGCTCGCTGATGGCTCGGTGTTCCAGATGGGCCTTGAGACGTAACGCCATCTGGCTGATCAGTTCGGCGGGATTGGGCAGGCTCATGGTGGCTCCTTCAGGGCCTTGCGCAGCGTGGGGCTGGCAAGGTCCGGGCTCAAATGTAAGAAGGCGCGGCAAGCCGCGTCAGTCAGGATTCAAATAAAGCGGTGTTTTCATCCAGCCAACCCTGCAACAGCAAGGCGGCGGCGATGGCATCTACCGGATGGTCGCGGTAGCTGCCTTTCTGCCCACCCTGTGCTCGCCGTTCGCCCTTGGCCTCGAAAGTGGTCAGGCGTTCGTCGTGAGTATAGAAGGGCAGGTTGTAGCGGCCGTTGAGGCGCCGGGCGAACTTTTCGGCCCGCAGGCACATCTCGCTCGGGGTGCCATCCATGTTCAACGGCAGGCCAACCACCACGGCGTCGGGTTTCCATTCCTTGATCAGGGCTTCCACCTGGTTCCAGTCGGGTACGCCATTCTGGGCTTTCAAGGTGCACAGCTCGCGAGCCTGCCCAGTGATCACCTGGCCGACGGCGACGCCGATCTGTTTGGTGCCGTAGTCAAAGCCGAGGACCAGGCGCAAGGCCATCAGGCGTGCCCCGCCTGGCTGGTCAACAGGCTGAGGTTGACGCCCAGCCGCGCCGCTGCGGCAGTAAGGCGCAGTTCACTGGCGGTGTTGAACAGGATGTCGGCATCAAACGGGCAGGTCAGCCAGGCGTTGTCGGCCAATTCTGCTTCCAGTTGACCGGCTTCCCAGCCGGCATAACCCAGGGTAATCAGGTTCTGCTTGGGCCCGACGCCATCGGCAATGGCGAACAGCACGTCCTGGGAAGTGGACAGGGACAGCCCGTCCAGATCCACCGTTGCCTGGAACGTGGGGCCGCTGGGATGCAGCACAAAACCCCGGTCAGTCTGCACCGGGCCGCCGATGTAGATCGGCACGTCCTGGCAGTTGGCTGGCGGCTCGATCTCCGGGCGCAATTGCTCGAGGATATCGGCCAGGTTCAGTTCCTGTGGACGGTTGACCACCAGGCCCATGGCGCCATTGGCTGTGTGCTCGACGATATAGGTCAAGGTCTGCACAAAGTTCGGGTCGGCCATATGGGGCATGGCGATCAGGAATTGGTGCTTGAGGTAGGTCGGGCTGACATTTTTCATGTCGGCTAGTGTGGCGCTGGAGGGGCGAACTGACAAGCTGGGGATGTGTAGGAAATTGTTTGAGTGTGATCGTTCTGGCTACACGCCTTGCGCAAGGCTTGAGTCGTACGCATATGGCGGGACGCGGAGCATCCCAGGAGGCATTCCCACGCGGAGC
This sequence comes from Pseudomonas karstica, assembly GCF_009707515.1. GTDB lineage: Bacteria > Pseudomonadota > Gammaproteobacteria > Pseudomonadales > Pseudomonadaceae > Aquipseudomonas > Aquipseudomonas karstica. Next base: position 172,971 of record NZ_WLYI01000004.1, read on the forward strand.
ATGGGAACGAGCAGGCCGCAAGATATCGACATTCATCAGGTTGCATTCGATCAGTTGCTGGAAAGGCGGTCGCCCTTGGCAAACTTCCAGGTGCGGATGATTTCCAGGCGGTCGATGTCTGACAGGTCCCCGGTAAAGGGGGCGAACGGTGCGGCCAGGCGCACGATGCGTTGTGCTGCCTGGTCCAGCAACGGCTGGCCGGACGACTCCAGCACCAGCACCTCATATAACGAACCATCGCGGTTGATCGACACCAGTAGCCGCAAGTTGCCGTAGATCTGCTGGCGGCGGGCGTCGTCCGGGTAGTTGAGGTTGCCGATGCGTTCAACCTTCTTGCGCCATTCGTCCTTATACCAGGCACCCTTGTCGCGCATGGTGGACGCGGCGTTCAGGCGATAAATCCGAGGACGCTTGGCGTAGAGCTGCTGCTCGTTGGCCAACTCCGCTTCCAGGCTGGCGATTTCACTGGAGAGCTGGGAACTGTCAAAGGTGGGGGGGGACGTCTTCGGTGCGGGCTCGGTCTTGACCTTTTCCCGCCGGGTAATGGTCTTTTGCGGTTTGGGCGCTGTGGTCGCGACGGCTGCCTTGGGCGCTGCCTGCTTGACCTCGGGCTTGGGCACTGGCGGTGGCGTGACCTTATTGACCTTGTTGTCCTGGAACGGTGCGACTTCTGTGGTCTTGGGCACCGCTTTCTTGTCCAGGGTGCCGCTGCCTTGTTGATTGTCCTGGGCGAGAAAGTCAGCCTTTTCCGGCTTTTTTTCGCTCTTGAAGGTGGCGAGGGTGATTTCCAGGGTTTTGCTGATCTGCTTGGGTTCGGCGAAGGTGAAACCCAGGCCGAGGATCAGCGCCAGGTGAATCAACGCCGCAATAAACAGGGTAAATCCGAGCCGATCAGCCGGGCGCACGCCGCTGTGGGAGAGTTCTGGGGGCAGATCGGAGGGGAGTGACATATAAAACCAACATCGCGTGTTTCAAGGTTCGGCATGATAACGCAATGTTGGTTTTTAGCTTCAAGTGACAAGTTACAAGCTTTAGGTGACGCGCTTCAAACTTGCGGCTTGGCGCTTGAGGTCTCTAACTTCGCTTCAATCGCGGCCATCAGCATTTCGCCGATATTGGTGCCAAACGCATTGTCAATCTCGCGGATGCAGGTCGGGCTAGTGACGTTGATTTCCGTAAGGTGCTCGCCAATTACGTCAAGGCCTACAAACAGCAGGCCTTTTTCCCGCAGGGTCGGGCCGACTTGTGCAGCAATCCAATGGTCTTTGTCGGTCAATGGACGCGCTTCGCCACGACCACCGGCCGCCAGGTTGCCTCGGGTCTCGCCGGCGGCGGGGATGCGTGCCAGGCAATATGGCACTGGCTCGCCGTCGATCATCAGGATGCGCTTGTCGCCGTCCTTGATTGCCGGCAGGTAGGCCTGGCCCATGATCTGCTGGGCGCCGAGGGCCGTCAGGGTTTCCAGGATCACCGACAGGTTCGGATCGCCGGCGCGGTGACGGAAGATCGAGGTGCCGCCCATGCCGTCCAGCGGCTTGAGGATCACATCCCCGTGCTTGGCGGCAAACTCGCGCAGCACGTCGGCGCGGCGGCTGACCACGGTCGGCGGGGTGCACTGCGGGAATAGGGTGGCGAACAGCTTTTCATTGCAGTCGCGCAGGCTCTGGGGTTTGTTGACGATCAGCACGCCGGCACGCTCGGCCTGCTCCAACAGATAGGTGGAGTAGACGAACTCCATGTCGAAAGGCGGGTCCTTGCGCATCAGGATCACGTCCAGGTCACTCAGCGGGCTGTCGATCTCGTCGGCAAGCTCGAACCACTTCTCAGGGTTGGCAAACACTTGCAAGGGACGCATCCGGGCCCGTGCCTCACCGTCGCCCTGGTAAAGATCGCGCTGCTCCATATAGAACAACGTCCAACCGCGGGCCTGGGCGGCCAGCAGCATGGCCAGCGAGCTATCCTTTTTATAGGAAATGCTGGCGATAGGGTCCATGACAATGCCAACGCGAACGCTCATGGGGGATTTCCTCTAGCAAATAAGGGCGCATAAAAGTGGCGTCAGAGTGGCGCTGAGACTGTTGTGGGTCAAGGAAAAACCACCTTGCCGGTCGGCCGATAGATTGCCTTCCCAGTCTGTGCTAAAAAGGCTGCCATGGCGTATCAGCCCTTGAATCGCAAGGGTTTGGCGTCGACCCTATGCACACACACCGAAAACCGATTCGCTGTGGCGATGGTAGAGCAGATATGGAACAGCAACCCAACGCCTTGAAAGTGATGGTAATCGACGATTCGAAAACGATTCGCCGCACCGCCGAAACACTGTTGAAGAACGTGGGGTGCGAAGTCATCACGGCCATTGACGGTTTCGATGCCCTGGCCAGGATCGTTGACCATCATCCGCACATTATCTTCGTCGACATCATGATGCCGCGCCTGGACGGTTATCAGACCTGCGCCCTGGTCAAGAACAACCCGGCGTTCAAGTCGATACCGGTGATCATGCTGTCCTCCAAGGACGGCCTGTTCGACAAGGCCAAGGGCCGCATCGTGGGCGTAGATCAGTTTTTGACCAAACCTTTCAGCAAGGAAGAACTGCTGAGTGCGATCAAGGCGTATGTGCCGGGTTTCGCCGCAGTAGAACAAGCACATTGACGGCAAGCCTCTGAGCGCTTGCGTCTACCAATGTAGTGGGGAAAACCATGGCACGTGTTCTGATCGTCGACGATTCGCCGACTGAAATGTACAAACTGACCGGCATGCTGGAAAAGCACGGCCACCAGGTCCTCAAGGCCGAGAACGGTGCTGATGGCGTGGCCCTGGCCTCCCTGGAGAAGCCTGATGCCGTATTGATGGATATCGTCATGCCAGGCCTGAACGGCTTTCAGGCCACTCGCCAGTTGAGCAAGCACACTGACCCGAGCATCAGTTCGATCCCGATCATCATCATCACCACCAAGGATCAGGAAACCGACAAGATCTGGGGCGAACGCCAGGGCGCGAAAGACTACCTGACCAAACCCGTGGACGAAGACACCCTGATTGCCACCCTGAACAAGGTGTTGGTGGGCTGACGGCAGGTTCCCATGACCGAGTCGCAAACCGCCTTCGAGTTGTTGCTGGACATCGACCGCCGCTGCCGTCTGTTGGCTGCCGACCTGCCCTCCCAGGAAGCCCGGGTGCAAAGCTGGAGCGGCATCGGCTTTCGACTGGGCGATCATTGGTACGTGGCGCCCATGGGCGAAATCGCCGAAGTCCTCCACGAGCCGCGTTGCACGTTGATTCCCGGGGTCAAGCCGTGGGTCAAGGGTGTGGCCAACCTGCGCGGGCGGCTGTTGCCGGTGATGGATCTGCGCGGGTTCCTCTGTCACGAACTGTCGACGCCGCGCAAACAACGGCGAGTATTGGTCGTGGAGTATCAGGACGTATTTGTCGGCCTGTTGGTGGATGAGGTGGTGGGGATGCAGCATTTTGCCCAAGAGTTGCAGGTACGCACTGTGCTAACGTCGGACGAAACCGCCAGCGCCTCCTTTATCCAGGGCCAGTTCAATGGCGATCCGGTGTGGCAGATCTTCAGCCCCTTCGCCCTGGTCCAGGCCCCAGGCTTCATGGACGTCAACCCATGACCAGCATCACCACCCCCAAGCCGCGGGAAGCCTCTCGCAGCCGCTCGCAGATCATCGTGCTGTTTATCGCGCTGATCGTCTTCATCATGTTGTTGTTCGCCAACTTCGCGTACCTCAACACCCAATCTACCTATGATAAGCAGTACATCAGCCACGCCGGTGAGTTGCGGGTGCTGTCCCAGCGTATCGCCAAGAATGCCACGGAAGCCGCGGCGGGCAAGTCTGCCGCGTTCAAGCTGTTGGGGGAGGCGCGCAACGATTTTTCCCAGCGCTGGGGCTACCTGAAAAAAGGCGACCCGGCCACCGGGCTGCCGGCGGCGCCCCACGTGTTGCGTACGCAAATGCGCGCGGTGCAGACCGACTGGGAAGCGCTGCTGAAAGACACCGACGCGATTCTGGCCAGCGAGCAGACCGTGCTGTCCCTGCATCAAGTGGCCGCTACCTTGGCCGAAACCGTGCCGCAATTGCAGGTCGAATCGGAGCGGGTCGTGGACATCCTCCTGCAAGGAGGCGCCCCCGCCAGCCAGGTAGCGCTGGCCCAGCGCCAGTCGTTGCTGGCCGAGCGTATCCTGGGTGCGGTGAATACCGTACTTGCCGGCGATGAGACCGCCGTGCAGGCCGCCGATGCCTTTGGTCGCGACGCCAACCGCTTCGGCGAGGTGCTCAACGGCATGCTCCAGGGCAATGCCGGGCTGCGCATCAGCCAGGTCGAAGACCACGACGCCCGCGCTCGCCTGGCGGAGATTTCCGAGCTGTTCGAGTTTGTCTCAGGCTCCGTGGATGAAATCCTCGAAACCTCGCCGCAACTGTTCCAGGTACGTGCCTCGGCGAGCAATATTTTCAGCCTGTCACAAACCCTGCTTGATGAAGCCTCGCACCTGGCCACCGGTTTTGAAAACCTGGCCGATGGTCGCAGCTTCGACGCCATCGGCGGTTACGTATTGGGCTTGCTGGCCCTGGCCTCGATCATCCTGATTGGCCTGGTGATGGTCCGCGAGACCAACCGCCAGTTGCGGGAAACCGCCGAAAAGAACGAGCGCAATCAAAATGCGATCATGCGCTTGCTGGACGAAATCGAAGACCTGGCAGATGGCGACCTGACGGTCACAGCCTCGGTGACCGAAGACTTCACCGGCACCATCGCCGACTCCATCAACTATTCCGTGGACCAACTGCGGGATCTGGTTGCCACCATCAACCTCACCGCCGGCCAAGTGGCCGGCGCTGTGCAAGATACCCAGGCCACCGCCATGCACCTGGCCCAGGCTTCGGAACACCAGGCCCAGCAGATCGCTGAAGCCTCCACCGCGATCAACCAGATGGTGCAGTCCATTGACCAGGTCTCGGCCAACGCCGCCGAATCCTCGGCTGTGGCCGAGCGCTCGGTGGAAATTGCCAACAAGGGTAATGAGGTGGTGCACAACACCATCCATGGGATGGACAACATCCGCGAACAGATCCAGGACACCGCCAAGCGCATCAAGCGCCTGGGGGAGTCGTCCCAGGAAATTGGCGACATCGTCAGCCTGATCGACGACATCGCCGACCAGACCAACATTCTTGCCCTTAACGCCGCGATACAGGCCAGCATGGCCGGTGATGCCGGGCGGGGCTTTGCGGTGGTGGCCGATGAAGTGCAACGGCTGGCCGAGCGTTCTTCGGCCGCCACCCGGCAAATCGAGACCCTGGTACGGGCGATCCAGGCCGACACCAACGAGGCCGTCATTTCTATGGAACAGACCACCACCGAAGTGGTGCGGGGGGCGCGGCTGGCCCAGGACGCCGGGGTGGCGCTGGAAGAGATCGAAGGTGTGTCCAAGACGTTGGCAGCGTTGATCCAGAGTATCTCCAATGCGGCGCAACAACAGACCTCGTCAGCCGGTCAGATTTCCTTGACCATGAACGTCATCCAGCAGATCACCAGCCAGACGTCGTCGGGTTCCACGGCGACTGCAGAAAGCATCGGCAACCTGGCGAAAATGGCCAGCCAATTGCGGCGTTCGGTGTCGGGGTTCACCTTGCCGCCACCCTTGTAGGAGCGAGGGGGAATCACCTTCATCAGCTAATGAATTCAAACGGGAGCAGTTATGGTTGACCGGCACGACTACGTCGCCCTCGAATGGGTCAAAGACGAAATCGCCGAAACTCTGAAGCAGGCTCGTTCGGCGCTGGACGCCTTCATCGATGATGCGAGCAGGGACGCGATTGACCTGTGCCTTGAGTGCGTCCATCAGGTCCATGGCAGCCTGTTGATGGTCGAGTTCTATGGCGCGGCGCTGCTGGCCGAAGAAATCGAACACCTGGTGTTGGCGTTGCAGGCCGGGCGTGTCAGCCAGCGCGACGAGGGCTTGCGCCTGTTGCAGCAAGCCCTCGGACAACTTCCGCTGTACCTGGACCGCGTCCACAGCGCCCGCCGCGACCTGCCGTTGGTGGTATTGCCGCTGCTCAACGATCTGCGCAGCGCGCGGGGTGAAAGCCTGCTCTCGGAAACCAGCCTGTTCAGCCCGCAGTTGCTGGTGGTGCCTGCGCTGCCCGACGACATCTTGGCCCAGCGCACGCCGGACGATTTTCCCGAGCTGCTGCGCCAATGGCGGCATATGTTGCAACAGGCCCTGGCCGGGCTGTTACGAGAAGAGCATGGCCCCAGCAACCTGGACGATATGGCGCGGCTCTTCGCCCAGCTCGAAGCCCTGTGCCAAGGCGCACCATTGCTGGCGCTGTGGCAAGTGACCTCGGCACTGGTGGAGGGCATGTTCACGGGAGTCATCGCCAACAGCCCGGCCCTGCGCAGCTTGCTCAAGGCCTGTGACAAGGAACTCAAGCGCCTGCAGGCCCAGGGTATTGGCGGCATCAACCAGCCGGCACCCGATGAGTTGCTCAAAAGCCTGCTGTTCTACATCGCCAAAGTCACCCGTCCGACACCGCGCATGCAAAGCCTGAAAGAACGTTATGGCCTCGACGAAGCACTGCCCGATAGCGCCGTGGTGGATGCCGAGCGCGCCCGCCTGGCCGGCCCCGACCGCGATGCCATGGGCTCGGTGCTCGGCGCGCTCTGCGAGGAGTTGGTGCGGGTCAAGGAGCGCCTGGACCTGTTCGTGCGCAGCGACCGCCAGCACGCCAGCGAACTCGACAGCCTCCTGGCACCCCTGCGGCAAATCGCCGATACCCTGGCGGTACTGGGATTCGGCCAGCCGCGCAAAGTGATCATCGACCAACTGGCGGTGGTGCTAGGCCTGGCCCAAGGGCTGCGTGAACCCAATGATGCGGTGTTGATGGATGTGGCTGGAGCCTTGCTTTACGTCGAGGCGACATTGGCCGGAATGGTCGGCACCGTCGAGCCGGAGCGCCGCGAAGAAAGCCGTCTGCCCACCACTGACCTGACCCAGATCCACCAGCTTGTCATCAGGGAATCATGCCAGTGCCTCAAGCAGGCCAAAGAGCTGATCATCGACTGTATAGAAGCCCAGTGGGACCGACAGCGCCTGGAGTCGCTGCCCGAATTGCTGACACAGGTACGCGGCGCCTTGGCGATGATCCCATTGCCCCGTGCGGCGAACCTGATGCGCGGTTGCAATGATTATGTCGACGAGCAGTTGATGGTCAACGCGACGGCGCCTTCACCAACACAGCTCGCGCATTTTGCCGATGTGCTCACCGCACTTGAGTACTACCTGGAACGCATGCTGCTGGATCATGACGCCCCTGGCGAACGAGTGCTGGACGTGGCCACCCAGGGCTTGGAGGCACTGGGTTACTTGCCGGCCGAACCGTCCTGGCGTCAGGAACTGCCGTCTCTCGTAGAGGAAAATACGGACGATGAGCTGCGGGACGTGGTCCTCGAAGAAACCGAGGAAGCCCCGTCGGTCCTGGACCCGCTGTTGCTGGACATTTTTCGCCACGAAGCCCTGAGCCATCTCGACAGCCTCAATCATTTTCTGTGCCAGGCCACCGAACATATCCCCCTGCAAGTCAGTGATGAATTGCAACGGGCCCTGCATACCCTGAAGGGCAGTGCCTACATGGCCGGTGTATTGCCCATCGCTGAGCTGGCGCGACCGCTGGATCAACTGACCCGTGAATACAAGGCCCATCGCCTGCCACTGGGCCTGGATGAGATCCAATTGCTACGGGAAGCCCAAGTGCTGTTCCAGCGTGGCGTGGGTCAGTTGGACTGTACCCCGGACGCCCCGATCAGCGGCGCACAGGCTTTGATCGAGCGCACGCAAGACCGCTTGGATAACCAACTGGAAGCGCTGCTCAACGCGCCCACTACGGGCCTTCGGATCAAGCACGATCCACCACTGATCGCCAGCTTCCTGGCCCAGGGCATGGATATCCTGTTGGACGCAGAAAGCCTGCTGCGCCGCTGGCAGCAGCACTCCGGTGAGCGCCAGGAACTCAGTGCGCTGCTGGATGAATTGACCACCCTGGGCGAGGGCGCGCACCTGGCCGACCTGCACCCGATGGACGAGCTTTGCGAAGCCTTGCTTGACCTCTATGGTGCGGTGGAGGAGAGCAGCCTGGCGGTCAGTGAGCGGTTTTTTCATGAGGCCGAACAGGCCCATGAGGCGCTGATCAGCATGCTTGATCAACTGGCCGCAGGACAGGAGATCAGCGTTGCGCCGGCGCGGGTGCGAGCATTGCGCGAGTTGCTGGGTGAAGGTCTCGAACCGTCCGCCACAGGCCTGATCAAGAGCGATGGCAGCCGGGCCCTGAGCATCAGCGAGCTGGGAGAAGCCACCGCACAATTGAGGCAAGAGACGGCGGTGGATGACGACATTGTCGAGATATTCCTTGAGGAAGCGGTAGACATCCTCGACAGCGCCGGGCAGTCCCTCAAGCGTTGGCTGTTGGATCCCGGCAGCCCGGCGCCGCTGTCGTCCTTGCAACGGGACTTGCACACCCTCAAGGGTGGCGCGCGCATGGCCAAAATCGGCCCAGTGGGTGACTTGGCGCTGGAACTGGAAACTCTTTACGAAGGGTTGGTGGACCGTCGCTACAGCTATTCCAACGGGCTGGCGCAGGCCTTGATGGCCAGCCACGAGGAACTGGCGCTGCAGTTGGAGCAACTGCAGCACCAGCAACCGCTAAGCGATTCGAGCGAGTTGATCAGCCACCTGCGCGAACTGCGCCACACTACCGGGCAAGTTGCGCCGCCCGTGTCGCCCGAGGCCACGGGCAGCGATCCTGAACTGCTGGAGATTTTCCTCGAAGAAGCCGCCGACATTCTCGATAGCTCCAGTGCCGCTCTAGTGCGCTGGCAGGCTGAACCTTCGAGTCGTCAGGAAGTGGAAACCCTGCTGCGGGACCTGCATACCCTCAAGGGCGGCGCGCGGATGGTCGAGATCGGCCCCATCGGCGACTTGGCTCATGAGCTGGAGTTTCTCTACGAAGGCCTGTCGACGGGTTTACTGGCGCCGTCTGCGGAATTGTTTGCGCTGTTGCAAGGTTGTCACGACCGGCTGGCACAGATGGTCGATGCGGTGGTGGCGGGGATGCCGGTCGGTTCCGTCGAGCGCTTGATCGAACGCATCAAGAGCCTGGTCCACCCCAGCGAGGTTCAGGTCGCACCCACAGGGCTTGCCGGGGCGAAAACCGAGGCTGCACCGGTCAATGATCCGGCCGCCGACATGGTGAAAATCTCCGCCGAGCTGCTGGACGACCTGGTCAACCTGGCCGGGGAAACCTCGAACTTTCGGGGGCGTATCGAACAGCAAGTCAACGATGCACGCATCGCTCTCAACGAGGTAGAAACCACCATCGAACGGATGCGTGACCAGTTGCGGCGCCTTGATACCGAAACCCAGGGTCGCATCCTCAGCCGCCAGCAGGCGGAGGCTGAGCGCCTGGGCTATGAAGAATTCGACCCGCTGGAAATGGATCGCCATTCGCAGTTGCAGCAGTTGTCGCGGGCTTTGTTCGAATCGGCCTCTGACCTGCTGGATCTCAAGGAAACCCTCGAGCTCCGCAACCAGGACGCCCACACCCTGCTACAGCAGCAGGCACGGATCAATACTGAATTGCAGGAAGGCCTGATGCGTACGCGCATGGTGCCGTTCGAGCGCATGCTGCCGCGACTCAAGCGCATCGTGCGGCAAGTGGCGGAGGAGTTGGGCAAAGACGTTGAGTTTGTGGTGGGCAATGCCGAAGGGGAGATGGACCGTAATGTCCTTGAGCGTATGGTCGCCCCCCTGGAACATATGCTGCGCAACGCCGTCGACCATGGCCTGGAGTCTCGTGAAGTGCGGTTGGCGGCGGGCAAGCCTTCAAGGGGGCGGATCAGCCTGGACCTGACTCATGAAGGTGGCGACATCGTTTTCGACATGCGCGACGACGGCGCTGGCGTGCCCCTGGATGCGGTGCGGCGCAAGGCGCTCAAGCGGGGCTTGCTGGACCCCGACCTGGAGATCAGTGACCGCGATGTGCTCCAGTTCATCTTGCAGCCGGGCTTTTCCACCGCCGAAAAAATCACCCAGATATCTGGGCGTGGCGTGGGTATGGATGTGGTGCATGAGGAAGTGCGCCAGCTTGGTGGTTCGATGGTCATCGACTCCACGCCCGGTGTGGGCGTGCACTTTCGCATTCGCTTGCCGTTCACCGTATCGGTCAACCGGGCGCTGATGGTGCAGTGTGCGGATGATCAGTACGCGATCCCGCTGAACACCATCGAGGGCCTGGTGCGGGTGCTGCCCAACGAGCTGGAGGGGCACTACCAGCTGGATCCGCCCCAGTATGAATACGCCGGGCAACGTTACGAACTGTATTACCTGGGCGAACTGCTGCACACCGTCGCTCGCCCGAAATTACTGGGCCAGAGCTTAGCGCTGCCGGTACTGCTGGTGCACTGCAACGAGCGGCGCATCGCCGTCCAGGTGGACGCCATGGCCGGCACCCGCGAGATTGTGGTCAAGGGGCTTGGTCCGCAATTTGCCGGGGTCCAGGGCTTGACCGGAGCGACCATTCTCGGAGATGGCCGGGTAGTGCTGATTATCGACCTGCTGGCCCACTTGCGGGCGCTGCAACCAGCTGTGCCCAAGCGTGTGGTGAGTTCGCCGACCAGCGTCAACGACCCCCAACAACAGCGCTCGCTGCTGGTGCTGGTGGTGGACGATTCGGTCACTGTACGCAAGGTTACCAGCCGCCTGCTGGAGCGTAACGGGATGAGTGTCATCACTGCCAAGGATGGCCTGGATGCCATCGCCGTCCTTGAAGAACACACCCCGGACCTGATGCTGCTGGACATCGAAATGCCGCGCATGGATGGTTTTGAAGTCGCGATCCAGGTACGCAACGATCCGCGCCTCAAAGCGCTGCCGATCATTATGATCACCTCCCGCAGCGGTCAGAAACACCGCGACCGCGCCATGGCCATCGGCGTCAACGACTACCTCGGCAAGCCGTATCAGGAGTCGGTGTTGTTGGAAAGCATCGCCTACTGGAGCACGCTTCATGCTTGACCATAGCGCCAGTCAACTGACCGGGTTGTTGTTGCCCTTGGCTGACCGCCTGCTGCTGTTGCCCAACGTCGCAGTGGCCGAATTGATCGACTTTCAACGCGGCGAGCCGGCCAGTGATGCGCCGCCGTGGTACCTGCGACAGATCATATGGCGGGATCGGCAATTGCCATTGATCAGTTTCGAGGCGACGTGTGGTAGTACGAGCGTGGTGGGGGAGCGGGCGCGGATCGTGGTGCTCAATACCCTGGGCGGGCGGGCGACGTTGAAATTTATTGCGCTGGTGATCCAGGATATTCCGCGCTCTTACAAAGTCGATAGCCAGTTGAGTTATGTGGATGTGCCGCTGTGCACACTGGAGCTGGCGGCGGTGCAAGTGGGCGAACATGTGGCAAAGGTACCGGACTTGATGGGGTTGGAAGCGTTGTTGGTAGAGTCTGGGCTGGCTTAGGAGACAGTCTCACTTAATCCGGGCAAAGCGCTCAATCGGCGGCTGCTCGCGATGCTCGGCTTGCCACAAGTCGTAGCTGCTCTGCATCGACAGCCACAACCGCGCAATGCATGAACTTGTGGCTGGGCTACATTCGCGCCTAGTCTTCGTCGGTCATCGCAAATGTGCGGGGAGGCCTTCAGGTCTGCCGGGTCCGATATGCCCGGCCTTGCACACCTGCGTACAGCTGCCACCTTTTTCAGGAGTGTAGGAACAGGCCTTTAGGGTTTGGCTTGAAATCTACTGCATTCATTGAATATTCATTACCTAAACCGGAACAGTTCGTCACCCGGCTTGATTGATACCCCCCTCATTCACTCCTATGGTACAGCCCACGACAGCGAACCCGTGGAGCGACCATGACAACAACAATGACCCCCGACTCGCGCTGGACGCGGCGGCGCGATGAGAAGCAACGTCGGCTGGCGTTAGTGCGCTCGTTTGCCGATGGCGCCGTGTTGCCCGGTGAGCGAATCGTCGAGGCGCTGGAAGCGCTGATCCTGCCCGGCGACCGGGTGGTGTTGGAGGGCAATAACCAGAAGCAGGCGGATTTCCTCTCGCGTTCCCTGGCCAAGGCCGATCCGGCCAAGCTTCACGATTTGCACATGATCATGCCCAGTGTCGGCCGTTCCGAGCACCTGGACCTGTTTGAAAAGGGCATCGCCCGCAAGCTGGATTTTTCTTTTGCCGGCACCCAATCCCTACGCATCAGCCAGTTACTGGAAGATGGCCTGCTGGAAGTCGGTGCGATTCACACCTATATCGAACTCTATGCGCGGCTGGTGGTGGACCTGATCCCCAACGTGGTGCTGTCCGCCGGTTTCATGGCCGACCGTGCCGGTAATATCTACACCGGGCCCAGCACCGAAGATACCCCGGCATTGATCGAGCCTGCGGCGTTCAGCGATGGCATTGTCATCGTCCAGGTCAACCAGTTGGTGGACGACGTCAGCGACCTTCCCCGGGTGGATATTCCCGCCTCCTGGGTCGATTTTGTGGTGGTGGCCGACAAGCCGTTCTACATCGAGCCGCTGTTTACCCGCGACCCCCGGCACATCAAGCCGGTGCATGTGTTGATGGCGATGATGGCGATCCGCGGTATCTACGAGAAGCACAACGTCCAGTCCCTCAATCACGGTATCGGGTTCAACACCGCCGCCATCGAGTTGATCCTGCCGACCTACGGTGAATCCCTGGGCCTGAAGGGCAAGATTTGTCGCAACTGGACCCTCAATCCGCATCCCACCTTGATTCCCGCGATTGAAAGCGGTTGGGTCGAGAGCGTGCATTGTTTCGGCACCGAACTGGGCATGGAAAACTACATTGCCGCCCGCCCGGACGTATTTTTTACCGGCCGCGACGGCTCCCTGCGTTCCAACCGAATGTTCTGCCAATTGGCGGGCCAGTACGCCGTGGACTTGTTTATCGGCGCCACCTTGCAGGTGGATGGCGACGGTCATTCTTCCACCGTGACCCGTGGTCGCCTCGCCGGCTTTGGTGGTGCGCCGAACATGGGCCACGACCCGCGCGGTCGCCGCCATGCCACGCCCGCCTGGCTCGACATGCGCCACGACGATGCCCCAGAGGCTTTGCTCGAACGGGGCAAGAAACTGGTGGTGCAAATGGTCGAGACCTTCCAGGAAGGTGGCAAACCAACCTTCGTCGAAACCCTCGATGCTGTGGAGGTGGCACGTAAAAGCGGCATGCCCCTGGCGCCGATCATGATCTACGGCGATGACGTTACCCACTTGCTCACCGAAGAAGGCATTGCCTACCTGTACAAGGCCCGATCCCTGGAAGAGCGTCAGGCGATGATCGCCGCCGTGGCCGGGGTCACTGCCATTGGTTTGCGTCACAACCCCAAGGACACCGCGCGCATGCGCCGTGAAGGCCTGATCGCCTTGCCTGAAGACCTCGGTATCCGTCGCACCGATGCCACCCGCGAACTGCTGGCGGCCAAAAGCGTGGCCGATCTGGTGGAATGGTCCGGTGGCTTGTACAACCCGCCTGCCAAGTTCAGGAGCTGGTAAATGCATGCACTTAAATTGCCCCACCTGAGCCTGGCCGAACACCTGGCCGACCTGGCGGTAGACGCGTTGCTCGATGAAGCCGACCTGTCGCCCAAACCCGCCTTGGTCGACCGACGTGGTAACGGCGCCCATAGCGATCTGCACCTGGGCCTGATGCACGCGTCGGCGTTGTCCCTATGGCCGGCGTTCAAGGAAATGGCTGAAGTTGCAATCGAATTGGGCGAGGTGGGTTTGCCCCTGCGCGAAGCCCTCGGCCGCCTCGGTCGTGAAGGTGAACAGGCGATGCTCGCCACCACAGGTGGGGTGAATACCCATCGCGGGGCGATCTGGGCACTTGGATTATTGGTGGCCGCTGCGGCGCTGGCACCTGAATCCAGCACGGCCAGTGCCTTGGCACTGCGCGCCGCAAAGCTGGCCTTGCTCAACGACCGCTACGCCCCGCAACCCTTCAGCCACGGTGCCCAAGTCGCTCAACGCTACGGCGCGCGCGGTGCTCGTGAAGAGGCGCAATTGGGCTTCCCGTCCGTACTGCAACGCGGTTTGCCGCAACTGAAAAAAAGCCGCTTGCAGCAACACGGCGAACAGAACGCCCGTCTTGACGCCTTGCTGGCGATCATGACCGGACTGGCCGACACCTGCGTGCTCTATCGCGCCGGGCCCGAGGGCCTGCTGGCCATGCAACAGGGCGCGCAGGCAGTCCTTGAGGCTGGCGGTAGCGCCAGCCTGGACGGCCGCCGCCAGCTAAATGAACTGGACCAACAACTATTGGCGCTGAATGCCTCCCCGGGTGGTGCTGCCGACTTGTTGGCCGCTTGCCTGTTTATCGACCGCATCGATGGAGCGTCTTGATGGAAACCTTATCCTTTGAATTCCCTGCCGGGCAGCCGGCCAAGGGCCGGGCGTTGGTGGGTTGCGTCGGTTCGGGTGACCTGGAAGTGCTGTTGGAACCAGGCATTGCCGGAACACTGACGATCCAGGTGCAGACATCGGTCAATGGTGCGCAGCAACGTTGGCAGCATCTGTTCGAGCGGATTTTCCGGGAGCAGACGCCACCGGCACTGAACATCGATATCCACGACTTCGGCGCGACGCCAGGCGTGGTGCGCTTGCGGCTGGAGCAAGGCTTCGAGGAGATCGGTCATGACTGACTTGCGTGCAAAACACAGCTTCGTCGAACTGGGCGCCCGACAGCGGGCCAAGGCGTTGCTCGACACTGGCACCTTCCGTGAGCTGATCGACCCGTTCCAGCGGGTCATGTCGCCGTGGTTGAGCCGCCAGGGTGTTGTTCCCCAGGCCGATGACGGGGTGGTGATCGCCAAGGGCAGCATCGCCGGTTTACCGGTAGTGATTGCAGCCATCGAGGGCAACTTCCAGGGTGGCAGCCTCGGTGAGGTCGGCGGTGCAAAGATCGCTGGTGCCTTGGAGCTGGCAGCTGAAGACAACCGAAAAGGCATTCCCACTCGCGCCGTGCTGCTGCTGGAAACGGGCGGCGTGCGCTTGCAGGAGGCCAACCTGGGCTTGGCTGCCATCGCCGATATCCACGCAGCGATTGTCGACCTGCGTCAGTACCAGCCGGTGATCGGCGTGGTGGCGGGCAGTGTCGGCTGTTTCGGCGGCATGTCGATTGCGGCGGGCCTGTGCAGTTACCTGCTGGTAACCCGCGAAGCCCGGCTCGGACTCAATGGCCCGCAAGTGATCGAACAGGAAGCCGGACTCGAAGAGTACGACTCCCGCGACCGGCCCTTTATCTGGAGCCTGACCGGTGGCGAACAACGCTTTGCCAGCGGCCTGGTCGACCGGTACGTGGCGGACGATGTGGCGCAGATTCGGCAGCAAGTTACTGGGCTGTTGCAGCAAGGCTTGCCGGAAAAACAGCGCAGTCGCCAGGCCGAATATTATTTGGAGCGCCTGGCGGTGCTTGACGTCGAACCGCAAATCGACCCGGCGACGGTTCGCGAGCTGTATCAGGGAGAACGCTCATGAGAGGGTTACAGTGGTTCAACGCATTGAGTGTCGGCGCGGTGGCCGTAGATGGCTTGCCGGATTCGCTGAAAGTCGCCGATGGCATGCTCGATGGGCAACAGGTGCGCTTCATTGCCGTGGTCACCGATCCGCAAAATCGCTTCTCGCGCGCTCGCAACGGTGAGGTCGGGTTACTCGAAGGCTGGGGCCTGGCCAAAGCGGTCGATGACATGATTGAGGCGGGCGACAAACGCCCGCTGATCGCCATTGTCGATGTACCCAGCCAGGCTTATGGTCGCCGTGAGGAAGCCCTGGGGATTCATCAAGCCCTGGCTGGCGCTGCCGACAGCTATGCCCGCGCGCGATTGGCCGGTCACCCGGTGATCGGGTTATTGGTGGGCAAGGCCATGTCCGGTGCGTTCCTTGCCCACGGTTATCAAGCCAACCGTCTGATCGCGTTGCGCGATCCCGGGGTGATGGTCCATGCGATGGGCAAGGCCTCGGCGGCGCGAGTGACCTTGCGCAGCGTCGAAGAGCTGGAAGCCCTGGCTGCCAGCGTGCCACCCATGGCCTATGACATCGACAGTTTCGCCAGCCTGGGTTTGCTGTGGGAAACCTTGACCGTCAAGCAGATTGAACAGCCAACCGCGGATGACCTGGAGCGGGTGAGCGCTTGCCTGGTGCAGGCGATCAAGGATGTACAGGCCTCTGGCCGTGATTTGAGCGCTCGCCTGGGGGCGACCAATCGCGCTGCCTCCAGCCATGTTCGCCAGTTGCTGCGGGAGCAATGGTGAACGCCCATGACTTGCTCTGGGGCATGACCCCGGCGCATGTGCCCGCTGACGCTCCGGCCTGGGTGCTGGACGTGATCAGCGCCGGTCACCCGGTGGTGGTGCGCCGTGCCATCGCCGAACCGGGTCACGTGGCGGTGGGCGTGCGCGGGCGTTTGCGTGAGCAGCGTTTTGCGGCGGTGATGCCGGTGACGGCAGTGCGGCGGCGAGTGGTGCCGGAAGCCCTGTGTGGCGTGATCTCGCCACGGGATTTACCGGCGTTGCGGGCGCTAGATCAACTGCGCCCTGTGTTGGCGAAGGAAAACTGGGGCGTCACCGGCAGTGCCGGTTTCGAGTTGGCCAGCGGCATCGAAGTGCTGCATGCCCAGAGTGATCTGGATTTGATTCTGCGCACGCCCCAGCGGCTGGATCGAGGCGATGCAGAGGATCTCCTGGCCATATTGGACACAGCGGTGTGCGTCGTCGACATGCAACTGCAAACCCTTTTTGGCGCCGTCGCCTTGCGTGAATGGGCCGGCCCCTCACGCCGGGTGCTCCTGAAAACCTCTGGCGGTGCGCACCTGGTTCTCGATCCGTGGCAGGCCGTGGCATGAGCAGCCTTCTGGTCTTCCCGGGGCAAGGCGCCCAACGTTCGGGCATGCTCCAGCAACTGCCCGCACGTGCGCTGGAAGAGGCCAGTGATGCATTGGGTGAAGACGTCTGTCAGCTCGACTCTGCGCAAGCCTTGGCGAGCAGCCGCGCCGTGCAACTATGCCTGTTGATCGCCGGCGTGGCCCATGCCCGATTGCTGCAGCACACCCCGGACTACGTGGCGGGCTTGTCCATTGGTGCCTACCCGGCAGCGGTGATCGCTGGCGCGCTGGACTTTGCGGATGCGCTCAAGCTGGTCAGCCTGCGCGGCGAACTGATGCAGCAGGCGTATCCACAAGGCTACGGCATGACCGCTCTTATCGGCCTGCAGTTACCTATAGTGGAGGCCTTGCTGACAGAAATCCACAGCCCGCAAACCCCGGTGTACCTGGCCAATATCAACGCCGATAACCAGACCGTGATCGCCGGCAGCGATGAGGCCATGCAGCTTGTCGCAAACCGAGTCAAAGGCCGCGGCATTGCCAAGCGGCTGGCCGTCAGTGTGCCGTCCCATTGCGCGCTGCTGGAGCAACCTGCGCAAGCCTTGGCCGAAGCCTTCGCAAAGGTCACGCTCAAGGCTCCAGGCATCACTTACCTGAGCAGCACCCGCGCGCGACCGATCCGCGATCCCGCGCAACTGCGTGATGACCTGGCTTTCAACATGTGCCGCATCGTCGACTGGCGCGGCACCGTGCAGGGCGCTTATGAGCGTGGCGTGCGCCTGCAGATCGAGATGCCCCCGGGTGCTGTGCTCAGCGGCCTGGCGCGGCGTGTATTTGAACAAGGCACCGTCATCGCATACGAGGGCGCCCGCCTGGATACCTTGCAGGCCCTGCTGCGAGAGGAGGGAGACCACCACCGATAAAGCATCACCCAAGGCTTTCGAAGCACAAAAACAACAATTTCGATGAAGCACTTTGAGGATAACCAGCATGATTATTTACGGTGTGGCGTTTCTTGCGTTCTGTACGTTGGCAGGCCTGTTTATAGGCGAGTTGCTGGGCAAGTGGATGGGTATCCCGGCCAACGTCGGCGGGGTGGGTATTGCGATGTTGCTGTTGATCGGGTTGGGCAGCTACCTGAACAAGCGGGGCTTGTTTGTCGGCAAGTCGGAGCAGGGCGTCAGCTTCTGGTCGGCGGTCTATATTCCGATTGTGGTGGCGATGGCTGCCCAGCAGAACGTCTACGGTGCGATCAGTGGCGGCCCCATGGCGATTCTCGCCGGGACTACCGCTGTAGTGGTGGCATTCGCCTTGGTGCCTGTGCTGGTCAGGATCGGTAACAGCGAGCCGGATTCCGTTGTTCCCACCAAGACTGCGGGGTGATTGCCATGTATGAATCAATGATGAAAGTGATCACCGGCTATGGCTTGATCAGCGGGTTTGCGGTGGTCGGGCTGACCATGTGGGTCTCTTACTGGATGTCCGATACCTTCACCAAGGGTCGCTTGCATGGTTCGGCCATTGCGATTTTGCTGGGGTTGGTCCTGTCTTATATCGGCGGAGCCTTTACCGGTGGCTCAAAAGGCGTAGTGGACATTCCGTTGCTGTCGGGGATCGGTTTGCTCGGTGGTGCGATGCTGCGAGACTTCGCGATTGTGGCCACGGCGTTTGGTGTAAGTGTCGATGAGCTCAAAAGGGCCGGGTACGTCGGGGTGCTGGCGTTGTTTGTGGGCGTTGGTTCATCGTTTATCGCCGGAGTGGGTGTAGCCATGGCGTTTGGCTACACCGATGCCGTGAGCCTGACCACCATCGGCGCAGGTGCTGTTACCTATATCGTCGGGCCCGTGACGGGCGCTGCTATTGGAGCCAGTTCCGAGGTCATGGCGCTGTCCATTGCCGCCGGGTTGATCAAGGCTATTTTGGTGATGGTGATGACACCGTTCGTGGCGCCGTTGATTGGCCTGAACAACCCGCGTAGCGCGGTGATTTTCGGTGGATTGATGGGCACCTCCAGCGGCGTGGCCGGCGGGCTGGCCGCGACCGATCCGAAACTGGTGCCGTATGGTTGCCTGACGGCGGCGTTTTACACGGCGCTGGGCTGTTTGCTTGGGCCGTCGTTATTGTTTCTGATCATGCGGGGGTTGGTGGGCTAGCGTTATCATTTCTGTTGAATGCTCCTGCGACAGTCATAGGTAAAAACCTGTAGCCGCTGGCGCAGCCTGCGATCGGCTGCGCAGGAGTCGCCAGGATGTTGAAACCGTTGAAGGTCCTTCGGCCCTTATCGCAGCCTCGTGCCTCGACAGCGGCTACAGAAAACCAGGCCTTCAGGTGTTCTTGATCATTGATCAGTGTCACACCTGCCGATTGGCATACATCCGGCACTCCGCCAGCAACGCCAGCAAGTTCGGGTCCCGCTCCTTGGCCTTTAAAAACACCACGCCAATATGTTGCTGCAAGCGATAGCGTGGTTGCAGGGGGATCAGCTTCACCCGGTTCTCATACACTGCCGCAATCCGTCCCGGCAGCAGTGCATAACCTACCCCGGAGCTGACCATGCTCAGCAGGGTGAAGATGTCATTGACCTGCATCGCCACCTTGGGCTCGAAGCCCGCCTGCTTGAACACACGGCTGCCATCCTGATGGGTGGCAAAGCCTTGGGTCAGGGTGATGAAGGTGGCCTCGCGCACATCGGCCAGGTCGATTGCCTGCTCGCGGTCGAAGGGTGAGTCGGCGGGGGTGGCGAGGTAGATGTCGTCGGAAAACAGTGCGATCTGTGCGCAATCAGGGTCGTGGGTGTGCTCGTCCAGGGCGATCAGGATCGCGTCCACTTCCATGTTCTTGAGCTTGTACAGCAAGTCGAAGTTGGAGCCGAGAATCAGGTCGATGTTGAGCTCGCTGCGACGGATTTTCAGGCCCATGATCAGTTGCGGCACGGTCTTCACCGTCAGTGAATACAGAGAGCCCAGCTTGAACCGTTCGGCGGAGAACCCCGCGGCTTCACGGGTCAGGCGTACGCTGTCGACCACATCCTGAATCAGTTTCTGGGCGCGCTCTTCGAGTACGTAGGCGCTTTCCAGCGGGGTAAGGTTGCGGCCCTCGTGCTTGAACAATGGGCAGCGCAAGGCGTTTTCCAGGGAGTGAATCGCCCGGTGCACGCTGACGTTGCTGGTCTGCAATTGGGCGGCAGCTCGGGCCAGGTTGCCAGTGCGCATGAACGCCAGGAAGATTTCCAGCTTCTTCAGGGTGAATTCTTCGTCAATCAGCATGGGCGTGACTCTTGTTCGAATGCTGTCGATTGTGCCCCTAAAACCAGCCAGCTCCCAGTCATGTAGCGGATCCGCGCTCACAGGCGTCACAACGGTCTTGCACTATCGCGTGCAAGGCTGGAGCCTTGTCCGGCAATGCGCAGCCAAGTAGTAATTGCGATGGGAGGTCAGTGACGCATGTATCACGGGGAACGGTTCAACGCCTGGAGCCACTTGCTTGGGGCGGTCGCGGCGTTTGTCGGCGCGGTGTGGATGTTGGTGGTTGCCAGCCTGGACGGCAGCCCCTGGAAGATTGTCAGCGTGGCGATTTATGGGGTCACGTTGTTGATACTGTACAGCGCATCAACGGTTTACCACAGCGTGCGCGGGCGCAAGAAAGCGATTATGCAGAAGGTCGATCACTTCTCGATCTACCTGCTGATCGCTGGCAGTTACACGCCGTTTTGCCTGGTGACCTTGCGCGGGCCGTGGGGCTGGACGCTGTTCGGGATTGTCTGGGGGCTGGCGGTGATCGGTATCTTGCAGGAGATCAAGCCACGTTCCGAGGCGAGAATCCTGTCGATCGTGATCTACGCGGTGATGGGCTGGATCGTGCTGGTGGCGGTCAAGCCGCTGATCGCCGGGTTAGGCACCACGGGATTTACCTGGCTGGCATTGGGCGGGGTGCTGTACACCGTGGGCATTATTTTCTTTGCCCTGGAGGACCGGCTGCGACACTCCCATGGGATCTGGCATCTGTTCGTGATCGGTGGGAGCTTGCTGCACTTTGTGGCGATCATGCGCTACGTGCTGTGAAGGCGATTTGTCGTCTATAACCGATCCAACTGCTCCTGCGCCCGGGTGCCGAAGATATCCAGCAAGCTGGCCAGCATATGCGGCGGCGCCTCATCGGCGCGGGTCAGCGCGTACAAAGTGATGGGCAGTGCTGGCGCCAGTGGGCGAATGCAGGTGGTCGCCGTTGATGCACCCAGTGCCGTAAACGGATCGATCACCGCCAGTCCCGCACCAGACTCGACCATTGCTCGAGCCAGTGAATAGGTCTGCACCGAGATACTGACCCGTGGTGGTGGGTCGACGGCTTCCAGGTAACTGTCGAGTTTTGCCGCCAGCGGGTCGGCGCTGGACAGGCCAATCAGCGGCGCATCCGCCAGGGCCATCAATGGCAGCGGTTTTCCTAGTTCGGCCTCTGGCCAGTAACCCCGTGGCGCCAGCGCCACCAGCACTCCATGGGCCAAAACCTGAGCGTTCAGGCCAGGATGATCCGGCGACTTGAGCGTCAGTGCCACATCCATCTCACGCATCAACAGGTTCTGCACCAGCTCACGGCTGTGGGCACTGGACAGCTCACAGGCGATGTCCGGATAGCGTTGGGTCCACTCGCGAATGGCCGGCGGTAGCAGCGACAGGGCCAGCGCCGGTGTGGCGCCGACACGCAAGCTTTGGCCGGGGGCGCGCCTCAGGTTCTGTGCCAGGCGTCGTACGCCTTGCAAGCTCTCGGTCACCTTGTCGACTTCCTGCTCCAGGGCAAGGGCTTCCGGGGTGGGCTGCAGCTTGCCGCGTACACGCAGGAACAGTGGAAAGCCCAACTGCAATTCGGCATGTTGCAGAACCTTGCTCACTGCTGGCTGCGAGACGTGCAGCAATTGCGCGGCGGCGCTGACGGAGCCGGTTTGGCGGATGGCCTGGAAAATTTCGATATGTCGCAAGCGCATGATGAGTCCATAACCTTTGTTTATGGGTAACCCATCTTTATTCATTGTCCAGCGGTTGTCACCTACGCCTAATCTTCAAGCCTGATTACACGCGGCTTAAGGACTGATATGGCTCGGCAGGTTTGCATCATCGGAGGCGGGGTTATCGGCCTGGCCAGCGCTTACGCCCTGGTACGTGCGGGTTGCGAGGTGACGGTGGTCGAAGCGCGGGAAACCCTGGGCAGCGAAACCAGTTTCGCCAACGGCGGCCAATTGTCCTATCGCTACGTCGCGCCCCTGGCCGACAAAGGTGTACCGTTGCAAGCCATCGGCTGGCTGTTGCGGGGCGACTCGCCGTTGAAGCTGCGCCCGCGCCTGGACCCGGCACAGTGGCGCTGGATGGCCTCCTTTCTCAACGCCTGTCGCACCTCAGTCAACCAGCGCAATACCGGGCACTTGCTGCGGCTGGCCAGCCTGAGCCAGGACGTGTTGCAACGCTGGCGTCAGGAAGACGCCCTGGAAGGTTTTGATTGGCGGCGCAACGGCAAGCTGGTGACCTTTCGTAACCACGGTACGTTCGAACATGCACGGCACAAGCTGACGGATCGCCTGCAACAACACGTGCTCTCGGCAGCGGACTGTGCCCGGTTGGAGCCGGCCTTGAGTGGCAGCGAGTTTGTCGGCGGCATCTACACGCCCAATGAAGAAGTGGCGGACTGTCACGGCTTCTGCCAGCAACTGGCACTCAGGTTGCGGGCATCGGGGCGCTGCACGTTTCGGCTGGGGAGCAAGGTAACCGGCATTCGTCATGCCAACGGCAGTGTGCAAGCCATTGAATTGGGCGCCGAAGTGCTGCCGGTGGAGCATTTGGTGCTGGCGGCCGGTCACCGTAGCGTCGAGTTGGCCTTGCCCGGCGTGTCGCTGCCGCTGTACCCCCTCAAGGGCTATAGCCTGAGCGTGCCGATTGGCGAACAGCACCAGGCGCCGGGTGTCAGTATCACCGACTACGACCGCAAGATTGTCTACGCTCGCATCGGTGAACAACTGCGGGTGGCGGCGATGGTGGACATTGTCGGTTTCGACCCGCGCCTGGAGCCCAAGCGCCTGGCCCTGATAAAGCGCCAGGCCCGTGAGACTTTTCCGTTGGCCGGCGATTATGAACAGGCGATTGAATGGGCCGGCATGCGCCCGGCCACCCCCAGCGGTGTGCCGCTGATCGGTGTCAGTGCCTATCGCAACCTGTGGTTGAACCTGGGCCATGGTGCGTTGGGATTTACCCTGGCCTGTGGTAGTGGCCAACTGTTGGCCGAGCTGATCGGCCAACACTCCCCCTCCATTGATATGCAGGGCCTCGCTCCCCGCGCCGCCTGAGGATTGACCCATGACCATTACTCGAATCAACGGCAACAACCGGCTCTCTGGCGCCGTCACTTTTCAGGATCTGGTGTTTTTGTCCGGCCAGGTCCCGGGGGAGGGGCGTGATGTGAGCACCCAGACCCAGGAAGTCCTGGCCAAGATCGATGCATTGCTGGCCGAGGCCGGCAGCGACAAGGATCATCTGCTCAATGCGACCATCTACCTGAAAAATATCCAGGACGGTTTTGCGCCGATGAATGACGTCTGGTCAGCCTGGCTTTCGCCGGATAGGGCGCCGACCCGTACCACCCTGCAAGCGGAGCTGGCGCGCCCGGACGTACTGGTGGAAATCAGCGTTATCGCTGCTCGCCGCGCCTGAATAATAAAAACCAACGGAGAATAACAATGCAAAAAATCACGTTGATCGGCTGCACCCTGGGGCTGTTGCTAGGGGCTCAGGCCCATGCCACCGAAGCACCACTGGAAGGCACGTTGAGCAAGATCGCCAACGCCAAGAGCATTACCCTCGGCTACCGCGATGCTTCGGTACCGTTTTCCTATGTGGGTGATCACACGGGTAAACCCATGGGCTACTCCGTGGACCTGGCGAACAAGATTGTCGAGGGTATCCAACAGAAAACCGGCGTGCCGAAACTCAACGTGAAGTACAACCTGGTGACGTCCCAGACCCGCATTGCCCTGGTGCAGAACGGTACCGTGGACCTGGAATGCGGCTCCACGGGGGTTACCGCCGAGCGCCAAAAGCAGGTGTCGTTCTCCTACGGGTTTATCTACGTGAAGGGCCAGTTGCTGACGGCCAAGGACAGCGGCATCAAGCGCTTCGCCGACCTGCAAGGCAAGAACGTGGTCACCACGGCGGGTACTACCAACGAACGGTTCCTCAAAAGCTATAACGTCGATCACAAGCTCAATATGTCCGTGATCAGTGCCAAAGACCATGGCGAAGCCTTCCAGATGCTGGAGTCCGGGCGGGCGGTGGCGTTCTACATGGATGACGCCCTGCTCTATGGCGAGCGTGCCAAGGCCAGGGATCCGCATAAGTGGGTAGTGGTGGGTGAGGAGCAGTCCCGGGAAATCTACAGCTGCATGGTGCGCAAGGACGACCCGCAATTACTCGCGGTGGTCAATGAAACCCTGGCGGGCTTGTACCGCTCGGGGGAGATCAACGAGATTTACCAGCGTTGGTTTGAACAGCCGATTCCACCGAAAGGCTTGAACCTGGAGTTTCCGATGACCCCTGAGTTGAAAGCGATTATTGCCAAGCCTGTGAGTGATCCGGTGGAGTAATAGCCCAGGGCCCGCTCGCTTGATCGTTCCCATGCTCCGCGTGGGAATGTCTCCTGGGACGCTCTGCGTTCCGCCATACGCGCACGGCTCAAGCCTTGCGCAAGGTGCGACGCGGAGCGTGGGAATGATCAGGGTTAGAAATCGCCCCACAGCTGTTGGGCTACTGCCAATGCCACTACGGGCGCGGTCTCGGTGCGCAGTACCCGTGGGCCCAGGCGGGCCGAATGAAAACCTGCACCTTGCGCCATCTCGACTTCCCCATCCGTCAATCCACCTTCAGGCCCGATCAGGAACGCCAGGCTCACAGGTTTTGCATGGCTGACCAACGGTTCGGCCACCGGGTGCAGCACCAGCTTCAAATCCGCCTGGGTCTGTTTCAACCAGTCCGCCAGCAACTGCGGTGGGTGAATCACCGGCACCGTTGAACGACCACATTGCTCACAGGCGCTGATCGCTACCTGGCGCCAATGCTGCAGGCGTTTGTCGGCGCGCTCGTCCTTGAGGCGGACTTCGCAGCGGTCGCTGAAGATCGGGGTGATTTCGTTGACCCCAAGTTCCGTGGCTTTCTGAATCGCCCAGTCCATCCGTTCGCCCCGGGACAAACCCTGGCCAAGGTGGATGTGCAGCGGGGACTCGACTGGCCCGGCGAAGCTTTCCGTCAGTTGTACCATCACGCGCTTTTTACCGACTTCCAGCAGGCTGCCACGAAACTCCTGGCCGGAGCCATCGAACAACTGCACAGCGTCGCCTTCGCTCATGCGCAATACGCGGCTGATGTAGTGGGCCTGGGCTTCGGGTAGCTCGTGGTCGCCAATGCTCAGCGGGGTGTCGGTGAAAAAGCGCGACAGTCTCATTTATGTTCTCTGGAAAGGTTATGCAGGAGCGAGCTTGCTCGTGAAAAAGGTACATCCGACGTCGCGATGCGCTTGGAATACGTTCGCGAGCAAGTTCGCTCCTACAGGGGGGGCGGTATTCAGCCGGGGTCGCGGAAACCAGGGTGGAAGTCTTTTGGCACGGCCACGCTGACTTTACTGTTGGTGGCGATATCAATCCCTTCACTGGCCACCTCGGCCAAAAAGTCGATCTGCTCTGGCGTGATCACGTAAGGCGGCAGGAAATACACCACGCTGCCCAACGGTCGCAACAGCGCACCGCGCTCCAGGGCATGTTCGAACACCTTGAGCCCACGGCGCTCCTGCCACGGGTAGGCGGTCTTGGTGGCCTTGTCCTGGACCATTTCGATGGCCAGCACCATACCGGTCTGGCGCACTTCCGACACATGGGGGTGATCCGCCAGATGTGCGGTGGCTGTAGCCATTCGTTGGGCCAGTGCCTTGTTGTTTTCGATGACGTTGTCTTCTTCGAAGATGTCCAGGGTCGCCAGGGCCGCCGCACATGCCAGAGGATTGCCCGTGTAGCTGTGGGAATGCAGGAAGGCGCGCAGGGTCGGGTAGTCGTCGTAGAAGGCGCTGTAGACATCCTCGGTGGTGACCACCGCCGCCAGGGGCAGATAGCCACCGGTCAATGCCTTGGACAGGCAGAGGAAATCCGGGCGGATGCCGGCCTGTTCACAGGCGAACATGCTGCCGGTGCGGCCGAAACCTACGGCGATTTCATCGTGGATCAGGTGCACGCCATAACGATCACAGGCCTCGCGCAGCAGCTTGAGGTACACCGGGTGATACATGCGCATGCCACCGGCGCCCTGGATCAGCGGTTCGACGATCACGGCGGCGACGGTGTCGTGGTTTTCGGCCAGGGTCTGCTCCATGGCCTGGAACAGGTTGCGCGAATGTTCTTCCCAGCTCATGCCCTCGGGGCGCAGGTAGCAGTCGGGGCTCGGCACCTTGATGGTGTCCAGCAGCAAGGCCTTGTAGGTTTCGGTGAACAGCGGCACGTCGCCCACCGACATCGCGGCAATGGTTTCGCCGTGGTAGCTGTTGGTCAGGGTGACGAAGCGTTTCTTGTTCGGCTGGCCGCGGTTGAGCCAGTAGTGAAAGCTCATCTTCAACGCGACTTCGATGCACGATGAGCCATTATCGGCATAGAAGCACCGGGTCAGGCCTTCCGGGGTCATTTGCACCAGGCGCTCGGACAGTTCGATCACTGGCTGGTGGCTGAAGCCGGCGAGAATCACGTGTTCCAGTTGGTCCACCTGATCCTTGATGCGCTGGTTGATCCGCGGGTTGGCGTGGCCAAACACGTTGACCCACCAGGAACTGACGGCATCGAGGTAGCGTTTGCCTTCGAAGTCTTCCAGCCAGACGCCTTCACCGCGTTTGATCGGGACCAGGGGCAGTTGCTGGTGGTCTTTCATCTGGGTGCAGGGATGCCACAGCACCGCCAGGTCGCGTTGCATCCACTGGTTATTCAATCCCATCATCAGTCTCCTCGAAGCGGCCCGCAACGTGTGCGGTAAAACAATCGCGCAAGCCTATGCAATACGCGGACGGGGAACAACCCATGACGTACGTTTGAGGCGCCGAGGTTTTAAAGTATTTTCCTACAATTTTGGCCTATATAAATTGTTAATCTTTCCTTAACCACACCTCCATAGGCTCTAGATCGATTTTCTCGATATTTCAAAGCAAAATTTTCCGCTTTAATTCGATAGGTAAACCGCTAGTCTTGGGCGCAGCTCTTACGGGATTGGGTACATGCAACTACGTAATTCATCGGCTCGCTACGGCTGGGTCAGCATTGTCATGCACTGGGGCGTGGCCCTGGTTGTGTTCAGTTTGTTCGCTTTGGGCTTGTGGATGGTCGGTCTCGACTACTACAGCGCCTGGCGCAAAGACGCTCCCGACCTGCACAAGAGCATAGGCATCACGTTGTTCGCCATCATGCTGTTACGCATCGTCTGGCGCCTGCTCAGCCCGCCACCTCCACCGCTTGCCAGCTATAGCCGCTTGACCCGTTTGGGTGCTGCGTTTGGCCATGCATTCCTTTACCTGGGACTGTTTGCCGTAATGATTGCCGGTTACCTGATTTCCACCGCAGACGGTGTCGGGATCCCGGTGTTTGGCCTGTTTGAAATTCCTGCCGTGGTTTCCGGGCTACCGGACCAGGCAGACACCGCCGGTGTGGTGCACCTGTACCTCGCCTGGGTGTTGGTGGTCTTCGCCGGCTTGCATGGCGTGGCTGCGTTGAAACACCACTTTATCGATCGTGACGCGACCCTGGCTCGTATGCTGGGCCGCAAAGCCTGATGTTCAACCTCGACTCACAAGGAATAGAAAGCATGTTGAAAAAGACTCTTGCCGCTCTGGCCATCGGTTCTGCCCTGCTGACTGCCGGTCAGGTGATGGCTGCTGATTACACAATCGACAAGGAAGGCCAGCACGCTTTCGTTGATTGGAAAATCAGCCACTTGGGCTACAGTTTCATCCACGGTACGTTCAAGGATTTTGACGGTACGTTCAGCTGGGACGCAGCCAAGCCTGAAGCCAGCAAAATCGCAGTTGACCTGAAAACCGCTAGCCTGTGGAGCAACCACGCCGAGCGTGACAAGCACATTGCCAGCAAAGACTTCCTGGACGTGAGCAAGTACCCGCAAGCCACGTTTGTCTCCACCAGTGTTAAAACCACTGGCGAGAAAACTGCTGACGTGACCGGTGACCTGACCTTTCACGGCGTGACCAAGCCAGTAGTATTCAAGGCTGTTTTCAACGGTGAAGGCAAGGATCCATGGGGTGGCGAACGTGCAGGCTTCAACGCCAAGACCACGCTTAACCTGAATGACTTCGGCATCAAGGGCCCAGGCCCAACGTCGCAAACGCTGGATCTGGACATCTCGCTGGAAGGTGTCAAAGCGAAATAATTTTCGCCCGCACACAAAAATGCCCCGCATCTTTCGATGCGGGGCATTTTTTATGACGCTTTGAAAATCAGCGGTTGCGAGTCAGCAACGCTGGTTTTTCACCACGAGGACGGCCTGGCAGTTGGTCCAACTGCTCAGGTGTCAGGGTCCGATCGCTTTTCGACTCTTTATGGATGATCTTCGGTGCTGGGCCTCCACGCGGGTTTTGCACGGCCGGCTCCGAGGAGCTTGGCTGATCGTCACGGGCTGGGCGACGGTTGCGGGACTCTTCGCGACGGGCCTGGCCGTCACGCGGTGCGCCGTTGCGTGGGCCGCTGCGTTTGGCTGGCGGGGTGCCAGTGGTGGAGCCGTTGCTGCTGCGCGGGCCGTTCTGGCGGCCTTGTGGCTGGCCGCCGGTGCGCGGAGCACCTGCGCCTGCGCCCTGAGCTGGCGCACCTGGACGACGGCCACGGCCCTGGGCCGGTTTGGCCTGGGGCACGTAGTCAACGCGGTTACCGAAGTTATCCACATCGTCGTCGAGGAACTCGTCCGGAGCACGGTCAGCGGCAGCGCGTGGTGGCTGGCTCGGTTGGCGCTGTTCGCGGGCCGGGCTGCCTTCACGGGGCTTGTGCTCACGGGCCGGGCGTTCGCCACGGCCGGCGGCAGGTTTGTCCTTGCCACCCTTGTCCTTGCCCTTGTCTTTACGACCGCCACCGCCGCCGCCGCCGTTCGGGCCATCACCCTTGGGGCCACGTGGGTTGCGTGGATTGCGCACGTCTGGACGCTCGCGCACTTCCGGCTTCTCGGCTTCCACGGCGCTGGAATCAAAGCCCATCAGGTCGCCGTCGGCGATTTTTTGCTTGGTCATGCGCTCGATGCTTTTGAGCAGCTTCTCTTCGTCCGGAGCCACCAGGGAAATGGCTTCGCCCGAACGACCGGCGCGGCCAGTACGGCCAATGCGGTGTACGTAGTCTTCATCGACGTTTGGCAGCTCGAAGTTGACCACGTGTGGCAACTGGTCGATGTCCAGGCCGCGGGCCGCGATATCGGTGGCGACCAGGATGCGCACGGTACCGGCCTTGAAGTCGGCCAGGGCTTTGGTCCGCGCGTTCTGGCTCTTGTTACCGTGGATGGCGACGGCGGTGAGGCCGTGTTTGTCCAGGTACTCGGCCAGGCGGTTGGCGCCATGCTTGGTACGGGTGAAGACCAGGACCTGTTCCCAGGCGCCGGCGGTAATCAGATGCGCCAACAGTGAACGCTTGTGGCTGGCCGGCAGGCGGAATACGCGTTGCTCGATTCGCTCGACAGTGGTGTTCGGCGGCGTGACTTCGATGCGCTCGGGGTTATGCAACAACTTGCCCGCCAAGGCGGTGATGTCGTTGGAGAACGTCGCCGAGAACAGCAGGTTCTGGCGCTTGGCCGGCAGGCGCGCGAGGACTTTCTTCACGTCATGGACAAAGCCCATGTCGAGCATGCGGTCGGCTTCGTCGAGCACGAGGATTTCCACGTGGGACAAGTCGACGCTGCCTTGGCCGCACAGGTCGAGCAAGCGGCCCGGGCAGGCCACCAGGACGTCGACACCGCGAGACATGGCCTGAACCTGTGGGTTCATGCCAACGCCGCCGAAGATGCAGGCGCTGACGAACTTCAAGTCGCGGGCATACACCTTGAAGCTGTCATGCACTTGCGCTGCGAGTTCGCGGGTAGGGGTCAGGACCAGTACGCGTGGTTGGCGCGGGCCATGACGCTGGGATTTGTCCGGGTGACCGTTGGGGAACAACCGCTCCAGGATCGGAAGGGCGAAGCCGCCGGTTTTACCAGTACCTGTCTGTGCCGCAACCATCAGGTCGCGACCTTGCAACACGGCGGGAATGGCCCGCTGTTGCACCGGAGTAGGCTCGGTATAGCCCGCTGCCTCGATGGCGCGGACTAAAGCCTCGGAGAGACCGAGGGAAGCAAAGGACATGAGTAATCCTGTTTTAGTTAGGGCTTGGCCCAGAGGGATAGTCTTGCCTGGCGCGAATGGCGTTTAGATGAACGCAATCCCGTCCGGTCCTGCTGGGGGCGGCAGGCACCTCGATGGCTCGCGCGGGCTGAAAGCTGCGCAGTAGCGGGTTCGGGTGTCTTTTGCAGACCCAAGCGTCCGGGCGTAAGCCTGGCGGAAAGGTCGCAGTATAACAGAGCAATCACTGTGTGCTGCTTTCCTGCTGCTCAACGGTGTGCACAGGCTTGGGTAACAAGGCCGTTTTGGCGCCCAGGCCCGCCATTGCGCCACCAGCCCTGGGTGAATAAGGGCCGGCGGTGCAGGGGGGGGGCAGGTGTCAGCGGGGCAGCTTGAGGTTGTTCCACACGGCCAGGCTCGGTTCAGCCTGGTTCAGGGTGTAGAAGTGCAGCCCTGGCGCTCCCCCTTGCAGCAGTCGCTCACACATTTCACTGATGACCTGTTCGCCGAACGCCTGGATGCTTTTGACGTCATCGCCATAGGCTTCCAGTTGTTTGCGAACCCAGCGTGGGATTTCCGCGCCGCAGGCGTCAGAAAAACGCGCCAGTTTGCTGTAGTTAGTGATAGGCATGATGCCTGGCACGATCGGAATGTCCACGCCCATGCTCCGTACACGTTCGACAAAGTAGAAGTAGCTGTCGGCGTTGAAGAAGTACTGGGTGATCGCACTGTTGGCGCCGGCGTTGGCCTTGCGTACGAAGTTTTGCAAGTCGTCTTCGAAGTTGCGCGCCTGGGGATGCATCTCCGGATAAGCGGCCACTTCGATATGGAAATGATCACCGGTCTCTTCGCGGATAAAACTCACCAGGTCATTGGCGTAGCGCAGCTCGCCGCTGGCCATGCCCATGCCGGACGGCAGGTCACCGCGCAAGGCAACGATGCGTTTGATGCCAGCGCTTTTGTACTGGGTCAGCAGGCTGCGCAGGTCGTCCTTGCTGTCGCCCACGCAAGACAAATGCGGAGCGGCCGGGATTTTGACTTCGCTTTCCAGCTGCAACACGGTATTGATCGTGCGATCACGGGTCGAGCCGCCGGCACCGTAGGTGCAGGAGAAGAAGTCGGGGTTGTAGCTGGCCAGTTGGCGGGCAGTGGCGAGCAGTTTTTCATGCCCAGCATCGGTCTTGGTCGGGAAGAACTCGAAACTGTAGCGACGGTCTTGGGACATGGTAATACCCTTGAAAGCTCAAAAGCCGACAGTGCACTCTCACTCTGTAGGAGCGAGCTTGCTCGCGAAGAACGTCAACGATAACGCGTGTAATCAGGTTACACGCGGTGCCCTTGGGTTTTTCGTGAGCAAGCTCGCTCCTACAGGAAGAGCAGGAAACGCCGGTTACTTAGTAGCGGTAGGCGTGCGGCTTGAACGGACCTTCAACTGTCACGCCGATGTAGTCGGCCTGGGTCTTGGTCAGTTGAGTCACCACGCCACCGAAGCCGCGGACCATTTCCAGGGCCACTTCTTCGTCGAGTTTCTTCGGCAGTACTTCCACGGTCAGGCGCTCGGCTTTCTGGGCTGGCGACAGGTCGGCGTACTTCTGGCCAAACAGGAGAATCTGCGCCAGTACCTGGTTGGCGAACGAGCCATCCATGATGCGGCTTGGGTGACCGGTGGCGTTGCCCAGGTTCACCAGGCGGCCTTCGGCCAACAGGATCAGGTAGTCGTCGTTCTGTGGGTCGAAGCTACCGGCGCCGGTGCGGTGAATCTTGTGCACTTGCGGCTTCACTTCTTCCCATGCCCAGTTCTTGCGCATGAAAGCGGTGTCGATTTCATTGTCGAAGTGACCAATGTTGCATACCACAGCGCGCTTTTTCAGGGCCTTGAGCATGTTGGCATCGCAGACATTGACGTTACCGGTCGTAGTCACGATCAGGTCGATCTTGCCCAGCAGTGCCTTGTCGATGCTCGCTTCGGTGCCGTCGTTCTGGCCGTTGATGAACGGCGAAACCACTTCGAAACCGTCCATGCAGGCTTGCATGGCGCAGATCGGGTCGACTTCGGAAACCTTGACGATCATGCCTTCCTGGCGCAGGGACTGAGACGAACCCTTGCCCACGTCACCGTAGCCGATCACCAGCGCTTGCTTGCCAGACAACAGGTGGTCGGTGCCACGCTTGATGGCATCGTTCAGGCTATGGCGGCAGCCGTACTTGTTGTCGTTTTTGCTCTTGGTCACCGAGTCGTTGACGTTGATGGCCGGGATTTTCAGCTCGCCCTTGGCCAGCATGTCCAGCAGGCGGTGTACGCCGGTAGTGGTCTCTTCGGTCACGCCGTGGACGCGGTCGAGGATCTGTGGGTACTTCTTGTGCAGCAACTCGGTCAGGTCGCCGCCGTCGTCGAGGATCATGTTGGCATCCCAAGGCGCGCCATCCTTGAGGATGGTTTGCTCCAGGCACCACTCGTACTCTTCTTCAGTCTCGCCTTTCCAGGCGAATACTGGGATACCGGCAGCGGCGATAGCGGCAGCGGCCTGGTCTTGAGTCGAGAAGATGTTGCAGGACGACCAACGCACTTCGGCACCCAGGGCAACCAGGGTTTCGATCAGCACGGCAGTCTGGATGGTCATGTGGATACAGCCGAGAATCTTCGCGCCCTTGAGCGGCTGCTCAGTTGCGTACTTGCGGCGCAAACCCATCAGGGCTGGCATTTCGGATTCGGCGATGAAGGTTTCGCGACGGCCCCAGGCAGCGAGGGACATGTCGGCGACTTTGTAGTCGTTAAAATCTGCAGGCGTGATAACAGCGCTCATGAAGAGCCTCCATTCGTAGTGTGCGAATGGGCGCCGTTGTGCGTTTAGTATCAGGCCAGGGCAACCAGGCCGGACAACGCCCCATCCGAGCCTGACAGGTCGAGCCTGCTGCAGCGCCCCTCGGACAGGTGGCGGGAGAACGGCATTAGCCGTTTTGAAACGGTGGCGATTATAGCTTTCTTTGAGCGGCAAGTGGCAAGCTGCAAGTAAGAGCAGGTCGGCTTTTAACTTGCAGCTTGTCGCTTAAAACTTGAAGCTGGGTGCAGTAAGTCTTTCGCCCAAACACCTCGGAGCCTCGCCCCCATGAACTTCCACACCCGCAAATGGGTAAAACCCGAAGACCTCAACCCCAACGGCACTCTGTTCGGTGGCAGCCTGCTGCGCTGGATTGATGAAGAAGCGGCCATCTACGCCATTGTCCAGCTGGGCAATCAGCGCGTGGTGACCAAGTACATCTCCGAAATCAACTTTGTCAGTGCTTCGCGCCAGGGCGACATTATCGAGTTAGGCATCACCGCCACCGAGTTCGGCCGCACTTCCATCACGCTGACCTGTGAAGTGCGCAACAAGATCACCCGCAAGAGCATCCTGACTGTGGAAAAAATGGTCTTCGTCAACCTCGGGGAAGACGGCTTGCCCGCCCCACATGGCCGCACTGAAATCAAATATGTGAAGGATCAGTTCACGGAAGACGGTCTCAGCGAATAAGCCAGTTCCACCCGCATAGAAATGGCCAAGGCCTGGTGTCTGCCGGTTTAGTCCCGGTCATTGAACAGCCCTGAACCCTGCGTGTCGTAGTTACAGGCTCCTCCAGGGTTCAGGAATATCATGTTCATAGGTGTTGGCCTGTACGCAGCTAATGTGCGGCGTGGTCGATTTTAGTATAAGCAGCTACTGGCGAATCAATTCTGTTTGCTCTCCCTAGGAGTGGCCTGTGGTTGCAACGGCTTTGGTATTAGTAGCGGCGCTGTTGCATGCGACGTGGAACACCTTGATTAAATTCAGTGGCGAGCGCCTGTTGGTGATTGCTTGCATGGACAGCGTAGCCTTGCTGTTTGTGTTGCTGGCGGTAGGGTTTGTATCGTTGCCGCCGCTGGAAATCTGGCCATGGATTATCGCTTCGGCGCTGTTCGAATTGCTCTACCGCTACCTGTTGATCCAGGCCTACCGGGTGGGCGACCTGGGGTTGGTGTATCCGCTGATGCGTGGGTTGTCACCGTTGGTGGTGTTGACGCTGACCTTTGTGTTTGCAGGGGAGGTGCTCAGTACCCAGCAGATTCTTGGCATCCTGCTGATCCCGTTTGGCATGCTATGCCTGTTGTGGCAGGGCGGTGGGGGGGAACGGTTGCCCTGGTCGATGTTGCCGGTGGTGGCATTGATCGGTCTGTGCATTGGCTGCTACACCTTTCTCGACGGTCAAGCCCTGCGGCGGTGGCCGCACCCGCTGGATTACCTGGTGTGGCTGACATTGGCCAGCGCCTGGCCGTTCCCGTTACTGGCAGTGGTACGCAAGCGGGCGGCGTTCAGCCTGTTCTGGCGTACGCAGTGGCGGCTGGGGCTGAGTGTCGGGTTGTGTGTATTGTTGAGCTACGCTCTGGTGCTCTGGGCGATGCAGTTGGGCTCGATCGCCGAAGCCGCCGCGCTGCGGGAAGTCAGTGTGATCCTGGTGGTGCTGTTCGGCATGCGATACCTGAAAGAACCTTTCGGCCGGCCACGGCTCATAGCCTGTGGGTTGGTGCTGATCGGTATGTTCGTGATGAAACTCTAACTGCTGGATAAAACTAAAAAAGGAATGGGTTATGACAGTCGCTTTCTGGTGTGTGTTGATTGCAATTTTTCTGCCTTACCTGTGCATAGGCGTAGCCAAGTTCAGCGGCGGTAAGTTCGGGCCTCGACAAAACCATGACCCCCGGGCTTTCCTGGAGACCCTTGAAGGGTTTGCCAAGCGGGCCCACAGTGCACAACTCAACAGCTTTGAAGTGACGCCGGCGTTTGCGGCGGCGGTAGTCATTGCCCATATAGCCGGTAATGCGTCGCTGGTGACTATCAACGTGCTGGCGGTGCTGTTTATCACCAGTCGGTTGCTTTACATCATTTGCTACCTGGCGGACTGGGCAATGTTGCGTTCGTTGGTGTGGTTTGTGGGGATGGCGCTGATTGCGAGTTTCTTTTTTGTGTCGATCTAGAGGGCACTCCAGAGCGTCACATCTTGCGCAAGGCATGAGGCGTGCGCGCATAGCGGGACGCGGAGCGTCCCAGGAGGCATTCCCACGCGGAGCATGGGAACGAGTGGGGCCCGTGAAATAGGGATCGTTCCCAGTGTGGGAACGATCAATCTTCAGCTTCCCGCAGGCGCATCCGGTACTTTCGGCAGCGCCGCGCCTTTAGGCCACAGCATCCAGATTTGACCCTGCTGCTTCATATTGCCAGCCAACTCGCCCGCCGCATCGCCGGTCCCCCAAAACAGATCGGCTCGCACCTCGCCAGTAATCGCGCCACCGGTATCCTGCGCGGCCACGGGGCGAGCGATCGGCGTGCCATCCGGTCGGGTCGTCGACAACCACAGCAGGCTGCCCAACGGAATCACCTTGCGGTCCACCGCAACGCTGTAGCCAGCGGTCAGTGGTACGTTCAGCGAGCCGCGAGGGCCTTCGTTGCTGTCGGGGCGGGCACTGAAGAACACATAGCTGGGGTTGCTTGCCAGCAGTTCGGGAATCCGCTGGGGATGAGCCTTGGCCCAGGCACTGATGGAGCCCATGGTCACGTCTTCTTTCTTCAACTCGCCTTGTTCCACCAGCCAGCGGCCAATGGGGCGGTAGGGAAAGCCATTCTGATCGCCATAACCGATGCGCAACTGGCGGCCGTCTTCCAGTTGAATACGACCCGAACCCTGGATTTGCAGGAACTGCAGGTTCATCGGGTCGGTCAGCCAGGCGATAGGCTGGGCGGTCGAGCCTTGCTGGTTGAGGGTGCTGGCATCGTCATAGGGCTTGAGCACTCGACCTTCCAGTCGTCCGCGCAGGCGTTTGCCCTTGAGTTCCGGGTAGATGCTTTCCAGGTTGACGATGATCAGGTCATCCGGCACACCGAAAACCGGCACATGGGCGATGGCTGTTTCAGTGAGGCTGCCAGGGTAAACCGGCTCGTAGTAGCCGGTGATCAGCCCATTGGGGCTGTTGTCTGCCGAGCGTAAGCCATAGACATCCAGGTGTTCCTTGAGGAAGCCGCGAATGGCCACGGACGTTGCGGGCACATTGGCCGCTGCTGCGCAGGTTGCACCCCATACTGGATCGTTCTTGAGGCGTTGGCAGGCGCTGCGCCAGGACTCGAAGCCGGCTTGCAAATCGTTATCCGAGACGGCCGGCAAGGCTTCCCAGGTTGCGCTGACATACGTTGCAATCGCGTGCGGCTGGTCTTTCTCGTGCTTGCCGGTATCGCAGCCGGCAAGCAGCGCCATCATCGGCAGAGCCCACGCCAGGCGGCGGCTCCAGGGTTTAAGCGTGACATTCATGAAAACTATTCCTGAGACGATTGCCTCGAGCCGATCAAGGTTCGAGCAACCCGTATTATTAATAGGGCTATTGGTCTTTGTGGATGGGACGAGGATACTGGCCGCCGTTTCCCGTGACCTGATAGCCACCATGACTCTTAAAAGACTGACTGTTGTATTGCTGGCCTGCCTGACGCTGTCTGCCTGCGGTGGTGTTGACCCGAACTCGCCATTGGGTCAGCGCAAGGCGATTTTCAAGCAGATGCTCAATAACAGTGAAAACCTGGGTGGCATGCTGCGAGGGCGCATCCCCTTTGACGGAGCAAAATTTGCCGAAGGTGCGGTCAAGCTTGACGCCTTGTCCCATGAACCGTGGAAGCATTTTCCGAGCGTGCGTGAAGAAGACCATACCAGCGCCAAGGATGATGTCTGGCAGAAACAGGCCCGTTTTCAGGAGATGGCCCGAAACCTTGAGACGGCCACCGGTGAACTGGTGATCGCCAGCCAGGTCCAGCCCTATAAGGCCGGCAACCTGGGGCCTGCCGTGCAAAAAGTCGAAGATGCCTGCACGGCTTGCCATAAACAGTTTCGTGATCATTGATCTGGATAGGACTTACTTGTCCAATTCGTCCAGGGCTTCCTGCAGCTCTTTGCGTGATTGGGCGAGCTTGTCTTTGCGTTTGTTGATTTTTTCCGAGTCAGCTTTTTTCATCGCCTTGTCGAGGTCGGCCTGACGACGGCTGACTTCGTGCTTGGCGTCGAGCACCTTGTTTTCCCGTTCCTTTTTCAGGGAGGCGTCGGTGCAATGGGCGGTGACTTCGCCCAGGGCTTTCTCCAGGCCAGCTTGTTGGGCGCTGTTGCCGTGGGCCTTGGCTTGTTCGATCTGGGTACTGATGGCCTGGCGTTTGGCGGCGCAGCCAGTGAGTTGTGGGGCCTCTTCGGCCGCCAGCGATGGCGTGGCCATGAAACTTGCGAGGGTCAGCAGGGCGAAAGGTGCAAGAAATTTCATAAAGACTCCAAGGTGAACAAGGCGTAATCAAGTGGGCGGGATGAATTCTGCCGGCACTGTTGAATGCTGCCGGGAAGGATTAAAAACCGTCTATCCCGGTAGCTCGTAGTATTTCACCCAAGGCTTGGACTTGCGGGTCGCGAAAAAAAGCGCTGAGTAGCGCCGCGCGTCCCGGGCCGATTCCTGCTTCGACCTGCCAGGCTTGAGTGTCTCTGGCGGCCAGGACTTGCCAGCCGCCTTGCACGTTGTTGCGAGCCGTGGATGGTACCCCCAAGGCCTTCAGCCATTGTACGAACGGACGTTGCCGGGCGCTGCGCAGGCTGTCGAGCAGGCGAGCACTGTTGCGTTCGCCGAAGCCATCAATGTTAGCAAGCTCTGCCTCATCAAGGGTCAACCAATCGAGCAGGCCGGTGATTCGGCCGGACTGAATCAGAGTATTCCAGGTTTCGCGGCCAATATGGGGCAGCGCCAGTCCCTGGCTCCCACTCATCCAGGTCAGGCGGGCCAGCAGTTGTTCTTCGCAGCCGGGGCTCAAGCGCCAGCAACTCAAGGGGTGGAAGTCCTCGGCCGCCGGGACCTGGACTTCGACCCGTGGCTGACTGCGCAAGACCACCTGGTCAAGTCGCGGGATGATCTGGCCGGCGAGACTGATGGATACCTGGTCGCCAGGGCGGATATCCAGCGTCTGCCAGCGCTTCAGGGAGCCGACGCTGACACGCCTGATCTGGCGGTCATCCAGCAGCACTGGCGTAAGTTCCAGGATCGGTGTGATGCGCCCGGTACGGCCAATGTTGAAATACACCTTGCGCACTGTGGCCAGGGCCTTGACCACGGGATACTTCCAGGCCACTGACCAATAAGGCGCGCTGGCCTGCCAGCGATTGGCCGGCGCGCGCTGGCTCTGGTGCAGTACTACGCCGTCGCTGGCGAAGGGCAGTGGATGGGTGTGCCAGTAGGTGCGCCAGTGTCCAGCCTCGGTGATGTTCTTGATCGGCTGGCTGTAGCGCTGGCTATTGGTAAAGCCCCATTGCGTCAGGGTATCGAGCTGTTCTTTAAGGTTCGCGGGGCCTTGGGGCCAAGCCCAGACAAACAGGCCAATCCCGGCAGCGTCGGTGTCGCTCAACTGTTGACGGTTCATCAGCCCGGCAATTTTGCTGCGGGCATTGCGGCTGCCTTGCACCGCCTGCACATGATCGCTCAGGTGCCAATAGAGTTCGCCTTGTAGTTGCAGGTCGATGGGCTGTGGCAGTTGTTGCACGATGCCGGGAATCTTGCGGGCAGACGCCGACCAGTCTTGCCCCAGATTGCCATCCCCACGACTGACGACCTGGGCCAGTTGGCCCTGGCGATAGACCAGGGTCACTGCGACTCCGTCGACCTTGGGTTGAATCCACACGTCCTCGCGACTAGCTATCCAGGCGCCGGCAGCGCGCTCATCCAGCAGCTTTTCCAGCCCAGTGTGAGGTGTGGGATGGGCCAGCGTGCCTCGTGAGCTGACCAGCGGGTTGTCTGAGGTGGGCGTGGGCAGGGCAAAACAGCTGCGCCACAGGGACAGTTGCTGCCGGGCCTGGTCGTAAAGCTCATCGCCGATCAGAGACTGGCCGAGGCGGTGGTAGCTGTCATCCCAGAGAGTGATTTGCTGTTGCAGTGCGCTGATCTGCGTCCCGGCATGCTCAGTTGTCCAGCCAGGACAATCCCGAGCCCACGAGGCGAGAGGAAAAAAGCTGATTAGCAGGCCGGCCAGCAGACGCATACGGGACTTCATCATGAGCATCCTTGCTCTGAAAGGTTGCCCAGCCTAAAGCATCTTCCCAAGCATAAAAAAGCCCCGCGATTGCAGGGCTTTTTACCGGGTGTTTCTATCTACCTGAATGGACCGCCCAGGGCTGCGGATATCACCCGCAGCGATTACAGGCCGGCCGCAGTACGCAGGTCATTGGCGCGGTCGGTTTTTTCCCAGGTGAACGTGGTGAACGTGTCGTCGCCGACAGTCTTCTGTTCAGGGGTCCGGCCGAAATGGCCGTAGGCCGCGGTTTCCTGGTACATCGGGTGCAGCAGGTCGAGCATGGCAGTGATCGCATACGGCCGCAGGTCGAACACTTCACGCACCAACTTGATGATCTTGTCATCGCTGATTTTGCCGGTGCCGAAGGTGTTCAGCGAGATCGACGTAGGCTGCGCCACACCAATGGCGTAGGACACCTGAATCTCGCAGCGCTCGGCCAGGCCAGCGGCGACGATGTTCTTGGCCACGTAACGACCGGCGTAGGCGGCGGAGCGGTCAACCTTGGATGGGTCCTTGCCGGAGAACGCACCACCGCCGTGACGAGCCATGCCGCCGTAGCTGTCGACGATGATTTTGCGACCGGTCAGGCCGCAGTCGCCTACCGGGCCACCGATGATGAAGTTGCCGGTAGGGTTGATGTGGAACTGGGTGTCCTTGGTCAGCAGCTCGGCAGGCAGCACGTGCTTGACGATCAGTTCCATCACGCCTTCGCGCAGGTCTTTGTAGGAGACTTCCGGGTTGTGCTGGGTCGACAATACGATGGCATCGATACCCACCACTTTGCCGTCTTCATAACGGCAAGTGACCTGGGACTTGGCGTCTGGACGCAGCCACGGCAACTGGC
The DNA here is from genome assembly GCF_009707515.1 of Pseudomonas karstica. Classification (GTDB taxonomy): domain Bacteria; phylum Pseudomonadota; class Gammaproteobacteria; order Pseudomonadales; family Pseudomonadaceae; genus Aquipseudomonas; species Aquipseudomonas karstica. The sequence goes on from NZ_WLYI01000004.1 coordinate 213,188, forward strand.
CGGACTTGCGCGCTTCGGCCTGGCGCTTGACCAGTTGGTGGGCGAACGTGATCGGTGCTGGCATCAGCACGTCGGTTTCGTTGCTGGCGTAGCCAAACATCAGGCCCTGGTCGCCGGCGCCCTGGTCTTCCGGTTTGCTGCGGTCGACGCCTTGGGCGATGTCCACCGACTGCTTGCCGATGATGTTCATCACCGCGCAGGTCGCGCCATCGAAACCAACGGCGGAGCTGTCGTAGCCGATATCGAGGATCACCTTGCGAACGATGTCTTCCAGGTCGACCCAGGCCGAAGTGGTGACTTCGCCAGCGATGATGGCCACGCCAGTTTTCACCAGCGTCTCGCACGCCACGCGGGCGAACTTGTCTTCGGTAATGATGGCGTCCAGCACCGCATCAGAAATCTGGTCGGCGATTTTGTCCGGATGCCCTTCAGACACGGACTCGGAGGTGAAAAGGGAGTATTCGCTCATCTCGATGTTTTCCTGATATTTACCGATGGTGAGTGTCGCCAGTCGGCCGCTGAAAGTGGCGGACCTGGATCTGGAAACCATTACGTAAGCCTATATAGAGACTTTCCCCGGGAACGAGTCCCGCAGCGGTGGCCCAGCGGGCCAGGTCGTCCTGTTCAAAACCCAGCCAGAGATCACCGCAGGCCTCCCTGGCCCAACTCTGGTTGTGGCTGCATAAATCTGTGACTAACAGGCTGCCGCCTGGTTGCAGCAAACTGGCCATCTGCTTGAGGGCATCGGCTGGTGCGGCGAAATGGTGCAGTACCATGTTCAGCACCACACAATCGGCCCGCAGGCTGGTTTCATTCAAGGCATCGGCCAGTTGCAGGCTGACATTGTGTAACGCCTCGCGCTCGCACAGCTGACGGGCCAATTCCAGCATTGCCGGGCTGTTGTCCAGCGCCGTAACCTGATGAAAGCGGCGCGCCAGTTCCGGCAGGAAACCGCCGTCGCCAGGGCCGATTTCCAAGGCTGTCGCTTCTGCACTGAAGCTCAGCTTGTCCAAAAGTGCCAGCACGCTTTCGCGGTACTGCGCTAATCCGGCGATCAAATCTTGTTGGGCGCGAAACTTTTCTGCCACCCGTGAGAAGAAGTCCTGGCTGGCCGCTGCGCGTTGCCCGTGGACTTGGCTGATCCGGGATTGCACGTCCGTCGGCAGGGTCAGGCTGTCCACTTCTTCCAAAAGGGCGGCATGCAGCTTGCCACCCGGTTGTTCGGTGTGGGGCAGGGCGCGACGATAAAAAATGGCATTGCCTTCACGACGCGTGGCTACCAGGTCGGCTTGGGCCAGTACCTTGAGATGATGGCTCATGCCGGACTGGCCGATGGCAAAGATCTGTGCCAGCTCCAGCACGCCGAATGAGTCGTTGGTCAGTGCACGCAATACAGTCAATCGCAACGGGTCGCCGCCGGCCTTGCACAAGGCCGCCAGCTCATCGCAGTCGTCGGGACGAAGGGAGGGCGCGCGTAAGTTCATAAGGCCAGCAGTCTAGTGATGGGGGGGAGTCCTCGCAAGGCCAATATCAAAAAGTTTTGATATTGGACGATAATCGGTAGTTATAAGCAGGCGCTATGACCTTTAGGTGAGGGGGTGAAAGGTTTCTCCATGGGATTGCGGGCCAATAGGCAGGAAAAACACCCTCAAGTGACTATCTGTCATTGCCCCGAGGGCCGTGGCTGAGGGAAAATGCCGATCCTTTTTTCGGTTTCTCTTATTCAACCCCCAGGAGATCAGCGATGCCCAGCCGTCGTGAGCGTGCCAACGCCATTCGTGCCCTCAGCATGGATGCCGTGCAAAAAGCCAACAGCGGCCATCCCGGTGCCCCGATGGGCATGGCGGATATCGCCGAGGTACTTTGGCGTGATTACCTGAAACACAACCCGAGCAACCCATCGTTCGCCGACCGTGACCGCTTCATCTTGTCCAACGGCCACGGTTCGATGCTGATCTACTCGTTGTTGCACCTGACCGGCTACGACCTGTCGATCGACGACCTTAAAAACTTCCGCCAACTCCACAGCCGTACCCCGGGCCACCCGGAACTCGGTTATACCCCAGGCGTCGAGACCACCACCGGTCCCCTGGGTCAAGGCCTGGCCAACGCTGTGGGTTTCGCCCTGGCTGAAAAAGTCCTGGCGGCGCAGTTCAATCGCCCTGGCCACGACATTGTCGACCACCACACCTACGTATTCCTGGGTGATGGCTGCATGATGGAAGGCATTTCCCACGAAGTCAGTTCCTTGGCCGGTACCTTGGGCCTGGGCAAGCTGATTGCCTTCTACGATGACAACGGGATCTCCATCGACGGCGAAGTCGAAGGCTGGTTCACCGATGACACACCAAAGCGTTTCGAAGCCTACAACTGGCAGGTGATCCGCAACGTCGACGGCCACGATCCTGAAGAGATCAAGACCGCCATCGAGACTGCTCGCAAGAGCGAGCAGCCGACCCTGATCTGCTGCAAGACCACCATCGGTTTCGGCTCGCCGAACAAGCAAGGCAAGGAAGACTGCCACGGCGCCCCATTGGGTGACGCGGAAATCGCCCTGACCCGTGAAGCGCTGAAGTGGAGCCACGGCCCGTTCGAAATCCCGGCCGATATCTACGCCGAGTGGGACGCCAAGGAAGCCGGCCAGGCTGCCGAAGCCGAGTGGGATCAGCGTTTCGCCGCCTACAGCGCCGAATTCCCTGAGTTGGGCAACGAACTGGTCCGTCGCCTGGCCGGTGACCTGCCTGCAGACTTCGCTGAAAAAGCCTCGGCCTACATCGCCGAAGTGGCTGCCAAGGGCGAAACCATTGCCAGCCGTAAAGCCAGCCAGAACACCCTGAACGCTTTCGGCCCGCTGCTGCCGGAGTTCCTCGGCGGCTCGGCTGACCTGGCCGGTTCCAACCTGACCCTGTGGAAAGGTTGCAAAGGTGTCTCGGCTGAAGATGCCAGCGGCAACTACATGTACTACGGCGTGCGCGAGTTCGGCATGAGCGCCATCATGAACGGTGTGGCCCTGCACGGCGGCCTGGTGCCTTACGGCGCAACCTTCCTGATGTTCATGGAGTACGCTCGCAACGCCGTACGTATGTCGGCGCTGATGAAGAAGCGTGTGATCTATGTCTACACCCACGACTCCATCGGCCTGGGCGAAGACGGCCCGACTCACCAGCCGATCGAACAACTGACCAGCCTGCGCACCACGCCGAACCTGGATACCTGGCGTCCATCGGACGCGGTCGAGTCGGCCGTGGCCTGGAAGCACGCCATCGAGCGTAAGGATGGCCCTTCGGCGCTGATCTTCTCTCGTCAGAACCTGCAGCATCAAACCCGCGACGCCGCTCAGATCGAAGGCATCAGCCGTGGTGGCTACGTGCTCAAGGACTGCATTGGCGAGCCGGAGTTGATCCTGATCTCCACCGGTTCCGAAGTAGGCCTGGCGGTTCAGGCCTACGACAAGCTGACCGAGCAAGGTCGTAATGTGCGTGTGGTTTCCATGCCTTGCACCAGCGTCTTCGAAGCCCAGGATGCGGGCTATAAGCAAGCGGTCCTGCCGTTGCAGGTCAGCGCTCGTATCGCCATCGAAGCGGCTCACGCCGACTACTGGTACAAGTATGTGGGCCTGGAGGGCCGCGTCATCGGTATGACCACCTACGGTGAGTCGGCGCCGGCGCCAGCGTTGTTCGAAGAATTCGGCTTCACCCTGGAAAACATCCTGGGTCAGGCTGAAGAGCTGCTGGAAGACTAACAGCCTGAGCGCGGTGGCCATTTGGTTGCCGCACCCACTGTAGGAGCGAGCTTGCTCGCGAAGATCGTCAACGATAACGCAGCGTTTCTGGTTTAACGCGGCGCTCTTGAGTTCTTCGCGAGCAAGCACCAGGCGTCCCCTCACTCCTGCAATGGTTTGTGTCGCCCATAATGTGAGAACCCCATGCCTCAACCGCGTCCCTACAAAGTTGCACTCAATGGCTACGGCCGCATTGGTCGTTGTGTCTTGCGTGCGCTGTTCGAGCGAGGGCCGGCTGCCGGGTTTGAAATTGTTGCAATCAACGATCTGGCGGACCTGGCCAGCATCGAATACCTGACACGCTTTGACTCCACCCACGGCCGGTTCCCCGGCGAAGTGCGAATCGAGGACGATTGTCTGAATATCAATGGCGACTGCGTGCAGGTCTTGCGCAGCGCCACGCCCGAGGGCATCGACTGGGCGGCGCTGGGCGTCGACCTGGTGTTGGAATGCTCCGGTGCCTATAACACCCGTGCCGATGGCCAGCGTTTCATCGACGCCGGCGCGCCGCGTGTGCTGTTTTCCCAGCCGATGGCCAGCGAGGCGGACGTCGACGCCACCATCGTCTACGGCGTCAACCAGGATTGCCTGACAGGTGCGGAGTTGCTGGTGTCCAATGCGTCCTGCACCACCAACTGCGGCGTACCGTTGTTGCGCTTGTTGGACCAGGCCATTGGTCTTGAGTACGTGTCGATCACCACCATTCACTCGGCGATGAATGACCAACCGGTGATTGATGCCTACCATCATGAAGACCTGCGCCGCACACGCTCGGCGTTTCAGTCTGTGATTCCGGTGTCTACCGGGCTGGCCCGTGGCATCGAGCGCTTGTTGCCGGAACTTGCCGGGCGAATCCAGGCCAAAGCAGTGCGGGTGCCGACGGTGAACGTGTCGTGCCTGGATATCACGATGCAGACTGTCAGCGACACCGACGCCGGCGAGGTCAACCGGATCCTGCGCGAAGCCGCCACCAGCGGCCCGCTCAAGGGGCTTCTGGCCTACACCGAGTTGCCTCACGCCAGTTGTGATTTCAACCATGACCCGCATTCGGCCATCGTCGACGCCAGCCAGACTCGCGTTTCCGGCCCACGGCTGGTGAACATCCTGGCCTGGTTCGACAACGAATGGGGGTTTGCCAACCGAATGCTGGACGTTGCAGAGCACTATCTGCAAACAGCCTCACCAAAACCTGCTCTCTAATTGACAGAAACTCAGGAATTGCGACCCATGACCGTGTTGAAGATGACCGACCTCGATCTGCAAGGAAAGCGCGTACTGATTCGCGAAGACCTCAACGTCCCACTCAAGGACGGTGTTGTCACCAGCGATGCGCGAATCCTGGCCTCGCTGCCGACCATCAAGCTGGCCCTGGAAAAAGGCGCGGCCGTGATGGTCTGCTCCCACCTGGGGCGTCCGACCGAAGGTGAGTTCTGCGTCGAAAACAGCCTCAAGCCGGTAGCCGATTACCTGAGCAAAGCCTTGGGCCGTGAAGTGCCGTTGGTAGCTGATTATCTGGGCGGCGTTGACGTAAAGGCCGGCGACATCGTGCTGTTCGAAAACGTGCGCTTCAACAAGGGCGAGAAAAACAACAGCGACGAATTGGCCCAGCAATATGCGGCCCTGTGTGATGTGTTCGTGATGGACGCCTTCGGCACTGCTCACCGCGCCGAAGGTTCGACCCATGGCGTGGCCAAGTTCGCCAAGGTTGCTGCTGCGGGTCCATTGCTGGCCGCTGAACTGGACGCACTGGGCAAGGCCCTGGGCGCACCGGCCCAGCCGATGGCGGCGATCGTGGCCGGCTCGAAGGTGTCGACCAAGCTGGACGTGCTCAACAGCCTGAGCCAGATCTGTAACCAACTGATCGTTGGCGGCGGCATTGCCAATACCTTCCTGGCGGCGGCTGGTCACCCGGTTGGCAAATCCCTGTACGAGCCGGATCTGCTGGACACGGCTCGCGCCATCGCCGCCAAGGTCAGCGTACCGCTGCCGGTGGATGTGGTGGTGGCCAAGGAGTTCGCTGAAAGCGCCGAAGCCACGGTCAAGCTGGTCGCTGACGTTGCGGCGGACGATATGATCCTGGATATCGGCCCGCAAACGGCAGCCAACTTCGCTGAGTTGTTGAAGTCCTCCCGGACCATTCTGTGGAACGGTCCAGTGGGCGTATTTGAGTTCGAGCAGTTTGGCAACGGCACCAAAGTGCTGGCTCACGCCATCGCTGAAAGCTCGGCATTCTCCATCGCCGGCGGCGGCGACACCCTGGCGGCCATCGATAAATATGGTGTGGCTGACCAGATCTCCTATATTTCTACCGGTGGTGGCGCGTTCCTCGAATTTGTCGAAGGCAAAGTGCTGCCTGCGGTGGAAGTTCTGGAAGGCCGGGCCAAAGGCTAAGGCTTGCGATCAGGAAAAGGAGCATTCCCATGGGCAAGTCGTTGGCACTGGTAATTGTGGCGGGCCTGCTGGCCGGCTGCGGCAGTGCATCCAAAGCAACGCACGAGGCAGAACAGGCAGCGCCGGACAAGAGCTGCTATCAAGCGGACTGGCAAGCGGAGACGATGCCGGTGATCAGCAAGCGCATCGGGCCGGACAGGCTGGAAAAGTACGACTCCCCGCCCAAAGGTAAGGAACAGGGTTGCCCTTGACGGGTCTGACTGATTAACCGACAGCAGTGGCGGCGCCAGGCCGCCGTTCGAGGATTGGCAATGAAAGGCGTTATCGCCCTGGCAGCCTTGGCTCTATTGGCCGGCTGCAGCAACCTGAACATGTTCAGCAACCAGGCAGAACCGCAAGACACATGGACTGCCTGGGCCTGCGACAGCCAGGCAAAGGTGTTCTGGCGGTTTGCCGATGCCAGCCGCAGCCAGGTGGATGTACGCTTGGGCGGCTCGGATAAGCTCTATCGTCTCAAGCAGGAACCTGCCGCCTCGGGCGTGCTGTACAGCAACGACCAGTTGGCGTTTCACACAAAGGGTGAGGAAGGCCTGGTTTACTGGGTTGCCACCGACGATTTGATCGGGCGGGGCTGCAAGGCACCGTAAACCTGACAGCAATAACGATTCAGCAGGGCAGGGTGTGAAACCCTGACCCTCAATAACTTGAATAGCAGCCGCCGCTACGGCAGGCTTGCACGATTAACGACCCTCGACCGGGAGAGACACACAATGGCACTTATCAGCATGCGTCAAATGCTGGACCACGCAGCCGAGTTCGGCTACGGCGTTCCAGCCTTTAACGTCAACAACCTTGAGCAGATGCGCGCCATCATGGAAGCCGCTGACAAGACCGACTCCCCAGTGATCGTCCAGGCTTCGGCCGGCGCCCGCAAATACGCCGGTGCTCCGTTCCTGCGTCACTTGATCCTCGCGGCCATTGAAGAGTTCCCGCATATCCCGGTGTGCATGCACCAGGACCACGGCACCAGCCCTGACGTCTGCCAGCGCTCCATCCAACTGGGTTTTTCCTCGGTAATGATGGATGGCTCCCTGGGCGAAGACGGCAAGACTCCGACCGACTACGACTACAACGTGCGTGTTACTCAACAAACCGTGGCCCTGGCCCACGCCTGCGGCGTATCGGTAGAGGGTGAGCTGGGCTGCCTGGGTTCGCTGGAAACCGGCATGGCTGGTGAAGAAGACGGCATCGGTGCCGAAGGTGTGCTGGATCACAGCCAGATGCTGACTGATCCGGAAGAAGCCGCCGACTTCGTCAAGCGCACTCAGGTCGACGCCCTGGCTATTGCCATCGGCACCAGCCACGGCGCCTACAAGTTCACCAAGCCACCTACTGGCGACGTGTTGGCCATCGACCGGATCAAGGAAATCCACAAGCGCATCCCCAACACTCACCTGGTGATGCACGGCTCTTCCTCGGTTCCGCAAGAGTGGCTGGCGATCATCAACCAGTACGGCGGCGACATCAAGGAAACCTACGGTGTGCCGGTTGAGGAAATCGTTGAAGGCATCAAGCACGGCGTGCGTAAGGTCAACATCGACACCGACCTGCGCCTGGCGTCCACCGGTGCGATGCGTCGCCTGATGGCCACCAACCCGAGCGAATTTGACCCGCGTAAATTCTTCGGTGCCACCGTTACCGCGATGCGTGATGTGTGTATCGCGCGTTATGAAGCGTTTGGTACAGCCGGTAATGCTTCGAAGATCAAGCCGGTCTCCCTGGAAGCCATGTACCAGCGTTACCTGAAAGGTGAGTTGAACGCCAAGGTCAACTAAGTCTCAGGTGTTTAGAAAAAACCCGCAGTGATGCGGGTTTTTTTGTGGTCATGATTCAGCTGTTCTCTATTTGTCCACCAATACCTTCGGGTTGGAGTTGCCCCACACCGTGTACAAATCCGCCAACAACGCGCCGTTGATGTCCTCTACTTCCGCTTGGGCAATCTGCGCATTCCCCTGGCTGCCGAATAACACCACCTCATCTCCGCTTTTCACGGTTGGTACATCGGTAACATCGACCATCAAGGTATTCATCGACACCTTGCCCACCACCGGCACCCGATGCCCGTTGATCAGCACAATGCCCTTGTTGGTAAATGCCCGACGATAACCATCGGAATAGCCCACGGTGACGTTCGCCAGTCTTGAGTCTCGCGCCAGGGTATAGGTGCGGTCGTAACCGACGGTATTACCCTTCGGATAGATGTTGACCGATGCTACGTGGGATTTGAACTGCATCACCCGCTTGTATTCGGTGAACGAGGGTACGGTGTCACCGAACAGCAGGCCGCCAGGGCGAACCATGTCCAGGCGCGACTCGGGTACTTCCAAGGTGGCGAAGGAGTTGGCGGCGTGCAGGGTGATTTTGTTGCGGTCCAGTTGGGCGACGTTGATCAACCAGTTGGCTTGTTGGTTGAAGGCCTTGAGGCCGGTGCGCACGTCGGCGGCGTCTTCGACGGCGAAGTGGGTCATGATTGCCTTCACTTCGAGGTTCGGCACTTTGGTGATGGCCACGGCATCGCGACGGCCCTTGGCTGTGGTCATTTCCACGCCGTTGCGGCTCATGCCGCTGGAGTTCAGGCCCAGATGGACCACCAACGGACGGCCGTGATTTTCGGCGATCAGGCTGGCGCGTACGGCAAAGTCGAGGTTGCCCACCAATTCTTCTACGTTATACGCCAGCGCCGCTTCGAGCTCGCTCAAGGCGGCGGTGCGCACGCGGATCAGTTGGCCCTTGAAGCCGCTTTGGCGAACCACGCGGGCTTCTTCGTTGCTGGCAATGCCGACGCAGGGCACGCCCAGCTTGATTACCGAAGGCATCAGCAAGCCGATGCCGTGGCCGTAGGCATCGGCCTTGAGTACGGCGCAGATTTTCGATTTATCCGCGAGGGTCGCTTGCAAGGTGCGGATGTTGTGTTCGAAGGCGAGTTTGTTGATTTCGACCCAGGCATTGCTGTCCTGGATATTGACCTGGGCTACCCCATCGCTCATGGACAACGGTGGGGCGGCGAAGGCCGGGTTGTGCAACAAAACCATGCCCAGAGAGAGGGCGAGCAGGGTACGCGGGAAGGGCATTGGGTGGGTCTCCGTGACTTTCTTATAGGTGTGGCGCGTGCGCGCGGCGCCATACTCAGATTGTCCTACAGGAAAGTCGAGACCCTGCGTCGCGGTTCTGTCCTAAAGCGTCGTGGGATGCCTCGCTGAAGCGAATCAGCCTTATTGGTGATCAATGGCCAGCTTGGCAAAAGTCGCCTTTGCGCCTCCTTTACTGTCGCCACTGTTGCCCTGCACACCGCGTCTCGCTGAATTCGTTACACTGGCGCCCTCCAAGTCTTCTGTCGCCGAGCCAATGACCGCACTGAAATACCTTCAGGCCTACCCCACTGCCTTGCAGGACCAGATCCGTCAATTGATCGCCAAGGATCAGTTGGGCGCCTACCTGAACCAGCGCTACCCAGAGCGCCATGACGTGCAGAGTGACAAGGCGCTGTACAGTTACGCCCTGGCCTTGAAGCAGGAGCATCTGCGCAACGCGCCGGCCATCGACAAGGTGCTGTTCGACAACCGGTTGGACCTGACCCATCGCGCCCTGGGCCTGCACACCACTATCTCGCGGGTCCAGGGTGGCAATCTCAAATCGAAAAAAGAGATTCGCATCGCATCTCTGTTCAAGGGTGCGGCGCCGCAGTTTTTGCGGATGATCGTTGTGCACGAGTTGGCGCACTTCAAGGAATCGGACCACAACAAGGCGTTCTACAAACTCTGCGAACATATGCTGCCGGGCTACCACCAGGTGGAGTTCGACCTGCGGGTGTACCTGACGTATCGGGATTTGCAGGGCAAGACGCGGGAATAAACGAAAGAGGACAGCGAGCATGGAAGTCAGCAAGACCAAAAGCAGTTTCTACCGCCGCCTGTATGTGGCGTACCTGATTGACAGCCAACTGGCCAGCAGCGTTCCAGCACTGACCGAAGCCACCGGTATGCCTCGACGCACGGCCCAGGACACCCTTGCGGCGTTGGCGGACCTGGATATCGTCTGTGAGTTTGAGCAGGAGGATGGCGCCCGCAATCATGCCGGGCGCTATCGGATTCGTAGTTGGGGCGCGATCGATCGGCGCTGGATCGAAGGCAACCTGAGGCAGATCAAGCAGGTGCTGGGCTACCCTTGAGCCCGACGCATACCGGTATGGGGAATACCATCTTCCAGGTATTCCTTTCCAGCCACCACAAATCCGTATCGCTCGTAATACTTCTGCAAGTGAGCTTGGGCTGACAGAAAGATCGGAGTTTCAGGCCAGAGATCGTCTATCTGCTTGAGGGTTTCTTCCATCATCTGATGGCCCAGCCCAGTGCCCCGTGCCACCGGCGCGACGATGACCCGGCCAATCACCACATCACCGCCCTGGGAATCCGGATCCAGCAGGCGTAGATAGGCAACCAACTGATCATTCTGCCAGCCCATCAGGTGCTGGGTATCACCCGCCAGGTCCTGATCGTCGATGTCTTGATAAGCGCACTTCTGTTCGACAACGAAGACCTCTGAGCGCAGGCGCAGTATGGCGTACAGCTGTTCCTTGCCCAGGTCATTGTGATGTTTGCAGAGCCAATCGACTGTCATAGTGCTCTCTCGCTTAAATGTCTGGTCTGAATAGTAAGCGTGAGTGAGGCAACTGTCTAAGTTCCTTGTTTTTGTACCTATCGGCAATTTCCCAGCGTTCGGTGCGCTCCAAGGTCAGGCCACCTGCCAGGACTTTGAGCATGCCGCGATAGCGATTTACGCCGCGCTGGTATCTTTGATCAGGTACGCAGCCAGTGTGCGCAACGGTCCCAACTGCCGACAAATCAACGCCAACTGCGTCTGCACCAGCCGCTGCGCCTCATCGGTCTCATCGGGCATCTGTTCCAGTTCAACCGCCAACGCTTCTTCAGCATCACTTTGGATGGCGATTGGCGTTTTATTCGCCAGCCCTGCGGCGATTTCGTCGATGCTCACCGCCAGGGTGCGACCGGCACCTTCAATCAGATGTTCGCGCACTTCGGCCGGCAATTGGGTTTCACGGTGGGCGCCCAACCCCGACAGGTAGCTGAGCAAGGTGTGGGACAGCACCAGGAAGCGGAAGCCCACATCAGCCTCCTTTCGGAAATGCCCTGGCTCCATCAGCATATTGGCCAGGGTGGTGGACAGCGCGGCGTCGGCGTTGTGAGCGTTGCGTCGAGCCAGGCGGTAAGCCAGGTCGTCGCTTTTGCCTGCGGCGTACTGTTGCATGATTTGTCGCAGGTAGATGCTGTTGCAGGTCAGGGTATTGGCCAGCACTTTGTTCAGGCGTCGGCCCTGCCAATCCGGCAAGAACAGGAACACCGCCAACCCGGCGATCAGACTGCCCAGTAGGGTATCGAACAGCCGTGGCAGGAACAGTCCGTAGCCATCGCCCACCTGGTTGAAGCAGAACAGCACCATCAAGGTGATAGCCGCGGTCGCCAGGGTGTAGCGGGTGGTGCGATTGATAAAGAACACCAGGCCGGCGGCGATGGCGAACATTGATTGCACCAGTGGGTTTGGGAACAGGTCGAACAGTGCCCAGGCCACGGTCAGGCCGATGGCGGTGCCAATGATCCGCTGGCCCAGTTTGCGCCGGGTCGCGCCGTAGTTGGGTTGGCAGACGAACAGGGTGGTCAGGATGATCCAGTAGCCCTGGGATGGGTGAATCAAATGCACCATGTAATAACCGATGCTCAGCGCCAGGGACAGGCGCAGGGCGTGGCGGAACAGCAGGGATGTTGGCGTCAGTTGCGTGCGCAGGCGCGTCCACATCTCTTTGACGTTGCGCGGCGAGCGGTCCAGCAAATTGCTGTCGGTGGCGTCTGCCAGTCGGTCGGGGTTGCTGGCATCGCTGAGCAGGTGGTCCAGTGTCGACAGGTTGGCCGCCAGGGCCCGCAGCGAGCGCAGCAGGCCGCGCCAGGCGGGGTTGCTTTGGATGCGCAGGTGTTCCAGGGAGGCGTTCAGATCGCCCAGGGCTTCGGCGAAACTGTCGTCATAAACGAAGGGCTGGCGCAACTGGATCGACTCGGCGAGGACCTGGCAGGCTTTGCCTTGCTGGCGCAGCAGGCGTTGACAGCGGAACAGCACGTCGCTGTGGAAGAAGGCTTCGGCCAGGGCGTTGTAAGGGTAGTGAGAGGAGCTGGCGCGTTCGTGGATGTCCTGGGCCAAGAAGTACAGCTTGAGGTAACGACTGACCTTGGACCCCGGCCGGCCATTACCAACCCGGTGCAGAATGATTTCCTTGGCGGCGTTCAAGGCTGCCACTACCCGTCCATTTTGCTGGGCCAATTCCAGGCGTCGCGCTTCTACATCCAGTTGACGGATCGGTTCGAATAATGATGACTTGAGCTTGAGGTAACGCCCCAGTTCGCGAAACAAACGCGCCAGGCTCTGTTGCACCGGCTGGTTGGAAAACAGCACCTGCCACAACACCGAGAGAGCACCATACCAAGCGGCGCCGGCCACCAGCAGCAACGGTTCGTGCCAGAAGTCGGTGACCGCTCCACCGCGCTGGTCCACGCCGATCATGGTGTACACAGAGAGAATCAGTGTCGCCGAGGCAATCGCACCATAGCGCTCGCCCAAGGCTCCGAGCATGGTCAGGCCGAAACTGGCCAGCGCCAGGGCAATGGCGAAAATCCACGGATAGGGAAACAGCAACTCCACCGACAGCGCGGCAATACTGAAACATACCAGCGTGACCGCCAGGGCGTTCAGGCGGCCTTGCCAACTGTCATCGGTCTCGGCCAGGGCACTGGCGATAATCCCCAGGAACAGCGGGATCAGCAGTGTCATTTCATCCTGATACCAACACAACGCCATGCTGCCGGTGAGGGCGATGAATACCCGTACGCTGTAACTGAACTTATCCAGTGCCCAAAGGCGCCGCATGGACTGCTTGAACGAGGTCGATGACATGAAGTCTGGTGTCTTCCGGGACGATGACGCTAAATTGAGCCAGTAATGACGCCACGGCAAGCCTGGTGATCACATCAATGAGCAAATTTTACCGATCGTCCCCACGTTTTGCGTGGAATGCCGCTGTTGGCGCAGGGCTTGAGTTCAAGCACCCTCAGGCGTATTGCGCGGCGGCGTAGGCGGATGCCCAAGCCCACTGGAAGTTGAACCCGCCCAGATGCCCGGTCACATCCAGCACTTCGCCGATGAAATACAGCCCAGGGCTTTTCAGCGATTCCATCGTCTTGGACGACACTTCTCGCGTGTCCACGCCCCCCAGGGTCACTTCCGCCGTGCGATAGCCTTCGGTTCCCGCCGGCACCAACTGCCAGCTCCCCAGCTTATTGGCGATGTCTGCCAACTCAGCATGGGTGTACTGCTTCATCGGCTTGGACACGAACCAGGTTTCTGCCAACAGGTTGGCCATTTTCTTGGTGAAGATCTCACCCAGCAGGGTCTTCAACTCGCTGTTGGGGCGTTCGGCTTGTTGCTGCTGCAGCCAGGCGTGGGCGTCGTGGTCGGGCAGCAGGTTGATTTCCACAGTGTCGCCTGACTCCCAATAGGAGGAAATCTGCAAAATCGCCGGCCCGCTCAGGCCGCGGTGGGTAAACAGGATGTTCTCGCGAAAACTCTGGTCGTTGCAGCTCACCAGGCAGTCCACCGACGTACCGGACAGTTCGCCGCACAGCTCCTTGAGCTGGTCGGTGATGGTAAACGGCACAAGCCCTGCACGGGTGGGCAGCAGTTCATGGCCGAACTGCCTGGCTACCTGGTAGCCGAAACCGGTGGCGCCGAGTGTCGGTATCGACAGCCCGCCGGTGGCAATCACCAAGGATTCACAGCGCAACTCGCCCAGGGTGGTCTGCAACTGATAACCGGCCTCAAGCTTGGCAATCTCTTGGATCGAGGTATCCAGGTGCAGGCTCACGCCGGTCTGGATGCATTCGTCCAGCAGTATGCCGAGGATATCGCTGGACTTGTTATCACAGAACAGTTGGCCGAGTTTCTTCTCGTGGTATGGCACGCCGTGCTTGGCCACCAGCCCGATGAAATCCCACTGGGTATAACGGGCCAGGGCGGACTTGCAGAAATGTGCGTTATGGGAGAGAAAGTTGGCAGGCTCGGTGTACATGTTGGTGAAGTTGCAGCGACCACCACCGGACATCAGGATCTTCTTGCCGGCCTTGTTCGCGTGGTCGAGCAGCATTACCTTGCGCCCACGTTCGGCAGCGGTCAGCGCGCACATCAAGCCTGCGGCGCCAGCGCCAATGATCACAACTTCGGTCGAGCGCAAAACAGTGTCCTCACAGTCATCAGATCGTTCCCACGCTCTGCGTGGGAACGCCGCCTTGGACGCTCTGCGTCCGATCAGGTCAGAGAATGCGCACGCGCAACGAGCGGCCTTTGATCTTGCCGTCGTTCAAACGCTGCAACGCCTGCTTGGCGATCCCGCGTTCCACCGCCACATAGGCCTGGAAGTCAAAGATTGCGATCTTGCCGACCTGAGCGCCTGGAATTCCGGCTTCACCGGTCAGAGCGCCAAGGATGTCGCCGGGGCGAACCTTGTCTTTGCGGCCAGCAGCAATGCACAGGGTGCTCATGACCGGCAGCAGCGGGCCACCGCTCTGAGGCTTGAGGTTGTCCAGTTGGTCCCAGTTCAGCGGCGATTTCTGCAATTGCTCGATGGCTTGGGCGCGATGGGCTTCGGAGGGGGCCACCAGGCTGATAGCGATGCCGGTCTCGCCGGCACGACCGGTACGGCCGACACGGTGAATGTGAATTTCCGAGTCGCGGGCCAGTTCGACGTTAATCACCATGTCCAGTGCATCAATGTCCAGGCCACGGGCGGCAACGTCAGTGGCTACCAGTACCGAAGTGCTGCGGTTGGCGAACATTGCCAGCACCTGGTCACGGTCGCGCTGTTCCAGGTCGCCATGCAGGCCGACGGCAGAAATGCCCTTGGAGGTCAGGTGGTCGACGGTTTCCTGTACTTGTTGCTTGGTGAAGCAGAATGCCACGCACGAGGCCGGGCGGAAATGGGCCAGGACCTTGGTCACGGCGTCCATGCGTTCTTCCGGGGAAATCTCGTAGAAACGCTGCTCGATCTGCTCATCGGAGTGGAAAGCTTCAGCCTTCACTTGCTGCGGCGCGCGCATGAACTTGGACGCCAGTTGCTTGATGCTCACCGGGTAGGTGGCCGAGAACAGCAGGGTCTGGCGGCGCGGCGGGGTCTTGCTGATGATGTCTTCGATGGCGTCGTAGAAACCCATGTCGAGCATGCGGTCGGCTTCGTCGAGGATCAGTGTGTTCAAACCGTCGAGGACCAGCGAGCCCTTACGCAAGTGTTGCTGGATGCGACCCGGGGTGCCGACGATGATGTGCGCGCCGTGCTCGAGCGAGGCGATTTGCGGCCCGAGGGAGACGCCGCCACACAGGGTCAGCACCTTGATATTGTCTTCGGCGCGGGCCAGGCGACGGATTTCCTTCGCCACCTGATCGGCCAGCTCGCGGGTTGGGCACATTACCAGGGCCTGGCAGCCGAAGTAGCGCGGGTTGATCGGGTTCAGCAGGCCGATGCCAAAGGCCGCCGTCTTGCCGCTGCCGGTCTTGGCCTGGGCGATCAGGTCCAGCCCCTTGAGGATCACCGGCAAGCTTTGCGCCTGGATCTGCGTCATCTGGGTATAACCAAGGGCGTCCAGGTTAGCCAGCATGGCGGCGGACAGCGGCAAAGTATTAAAAGCGGTGGCAATGGTGGTCACGGGACTGGCCTGCAAAACAAAATGTCGCGCAGTGTAGCAGCCCCCAGCGGATTTCCCTGCAAGTTCTAGACGAGGAGTAGGTGGGTGGGGGCCGCTTTGAGTTTCAAGCTTGCCGCTTGCCGCTGCTCTTAATGCTCAATATCGTGTTCGCGACTGACTACCCGTCGGCCATCCTTGGGCGACAGCTGCAAAAAGATCGCCGCCGCCAGCATCGTCATAATACCCACGGTGAGAAAAGTCAGCTGGAACGCACCCAGTATCGTATTGACCCCGTCGTTGCCCGTCTCGGCGGTAAACCCGCCCAGCAGGGCGCCGGCACAGGCCACTCCCAGGCTCAGGGACAGTTGCGCCACCACCGACAGCAAACCGTTGCCGCTGCTGGCCTGGGCGTCGTCGAGGTCGATCAGGGTGACAGTGTTCATGGCGGTGAACTGCAAGGAGTTGATCGCTCCCAGAACAGACAGCATGACCAGCAGCAATGGGTAGGGTGTGTGTTCGCTGACCAGGCCCATGCTCGCCAGCATGATGCCCAGGCATAAGGTATTGCCGGTCAGGACGACGCGATAGCCCAGGCGCTCGATCAGCGGTCGGGCGATGGACTTGGCGAACATCGCTGCCGCGGCCAGTGGCAACATGCTCATCCCGGCTTCGGACGGTGAGTAGCCTAAGGCGATCTGTAACAGCAGAGGTACCAGAAATGGCAGGGCGCCGCTGCCCAGGCGGGAAAACAGGTTCCCCAGAATGCCTACGGCGAAGGTTCGGGTCTTGAACAGCACGGGTGAAAACAGCGGATTATCGATATGCCCGGCTCGCAGCCAATAGGCGGCCAGGCAGGCCAGGCCACCGAACAGCAGCAACATCACCCGCAGGTGTGGCAGGTGCAATTCGCCCAGGCCTTCCATGGCGATGGTGATCAGTACCATCGCTGCACCAAACAGCAGGAAGCCGATACTGTCGAAACGCGTGCGTTCGCTGCCCCGCAGGTCGGGGATGAATTTCCACACGGCGTAACAACCGATCATGCCTACCGGCAAGTTGATCAGGAAGATCCAGTGCCAGGTCAGGTACTGCACCATCCAGCCACCCATGGTCGGGCCGAGCAACGGGCCGAGCAGTCCCGGAATGGTAATGAAACCCATGATGCGCACCAGTTCCGAGCGCGGGTAGGCTCGCAGCACCACTAGTCGCCCGACCGGCAACATCAGTGCACCACCGAGCCCCTGGATCACCCGGGCGCCTACCAGCATGCTCAGGCTGCTGGATAAAGCGCACAGAAGCGAGCCGATGCTGAACAGCATGATCGCCCCGAAAAAAATTTTCTTGGTGCCAAAGCGGTCGGCAATCCAACCCGAGGCCGGGATCAGCAAGGCGACAGTGAGCATGTAGGCAATCACCACCCCTTGCATGCGCAGAGGGTTTTCCGCGAGGTCCCGAGCCATGGCTGGCAGTGCCGTGTTGAGAATCGTCCCGTCCAGCGACTGCATAAAGAAGGCAATTGCTACCACCCAGGGTAACCAGCGGGCGGTCTTGGCATCGAGCGGGACGCGATTCGGCATGAGAGCCCTTTTGTTAGCAAGCTATGTAGTACCGATTATGCGCTATCGCCTACACCTTTTCCCACTGGCGATTGGTCTATGCCTGGCAGCGATACGTCTTTGCCCACGAGGAAGTCGATCAACTCCCGATGCACGGCGAGGGCCGATTCGCGGGACTCCAGATCGAGCAAATGGCCAGTGTGTTCAGCCGTGGCGAAGCTGCTGCGGCCAACATAGTGCTTGAACCATCGCGCCTCGTCAGCTGGCGTGTACTCGTCCAGCGTACCGTTGAGAAAGTGCACTGGAGTTTCGATCTGGCACAGTTGCGGCAGGTAGTTGCCATCCCCCATTTGCAGCACCTGATGGATATGGAAGCGCGCCTGGCGGTATTCGGTGGTGGCCATGTTCGACAGGTGATGGTGATTGTTGCGCTTGAGCCTGGGCGACAGGTATTTACCGACGGTCTCATTGAGCAGGTGGCCGACGGCCGATTTGTCATCTGCTTCGATCAATACCCGAACCCGCTCCACATACTCCAACATCGCCTGGTTAAGGTTAGGCGCCAGGGCCATCACCACCGAGCTTTCGATGGAGGGCGGGTTTCGCGCCAAGGTCAGCAGCGTGGAGATGCCCCCCCAAGACGCCGACACCAGATGGTTGACCTGGAAACGCTCCACCAACCCACGGAGGATTTCCACTTCATCGTCTTTGGTCACCAGGTCCAGGTCGGTGTTGTGGGGACGCGAATAGCCGGAAAATGGCAAGTCGAACATCAGTACATTGAAGTGCTCGGCGAGGCATTTGCTGGTACGTGCGAATGACCGGGTGGTGGACAGCGCGCCGTTGACCATCAGGACGGTCTTCTTTTGCGGGTTGTTACCAAGCTGCTCTACGTGAATGTTGTAGTGCTTGAACAGCTTTTCAATGACAAAACTTCCTTGGTTCATGTCACGCTCCAGCTTGCCCTTTTTCGAGCAAGGTCATGCATCACTTGGGACAAGTGAGCTGCGGGTGGGGTTATTTTTACCGCGAGGATGTGGCTAGATGCTACCAATCTTTATAACGAGATTTTTGGAATGCGACAACTGGCCGAGCGGCCAGGTGTCTAGAACGGGGGTTCTGGTGCGAGCAAAGAACCAGGCGTCCCCGCATCTACAGGGTCAGGGTCAAGCGTTTGACCAGCGCCCCTGGAAGCAGATTGGACGACGTATTGCGTTGGCTATACGTACTGGCCGACAGCAGTAGTTCGCGATCCAGGGTCAATGCTTCCAATTGCGAACCCAGCAGGTGATAGACACTGTCATCAAAGCGCATGGTGCTCACCGGTGCCTTGATTTCACCGTCTTGTACCCAGAACGTCGCGAAGCGGGTCATACCGGTCAGGCGTGCGGCTGGCTGGTCGGAGTAGTTCAGGTACCACAGGTTGCTGATGTACAGGCCAGTGCCCAGTTGCTTGAGGATATCGGCCTGGGCCAGGGTGCCGGCGCCCATTTGCAGGGCGCTGGGGGTTTCGTCGCTTTGCGCACCGTTGGTGCTCAAGCCGTATTCGGCGGCGCTGCGGGAGTTGACCAGGCGCTCATCGGCCTTGCCGGCACGGATCAGTTTCACGTCGCTGCGCGGGTAACCGTCGCGCGAGAACGCTGGGCTGAGGGAACCGCTGACCTGTTCGTCCATGGACACCCAGGGGCTGAGCGCCTGGTCACCAGCGTACAGCCGTTGCAGCGGGCTGCCTTTGCTGGCAATGGCCTGTGCGGAAAAGCCACCCCAGGTGAGCATGCCGATGATTTCTTCCAGCGCCGCCGGTGCCAGGTAGGCGCGGTACTGTCCAGGCGCGAGGGGGTGTAGCGGGCGGCCGAGAAATTCAAGCTGCTCACGTGCTTGCTGGAAGCGCCGGGCGAAGGTCGCACTGTTCCAGTCGTCCCCGGCATAGCTGGCTTTTACCGCTTCGCCATTTGCATGGAACAGGCTGAAATCAAAGTTGAAGCTGTTGGCCTGATGCCAGCCAAAGGCTCCCGACGAACTGGCAAAGCCCCGGCTGATGGGGCCGGCGGCATAGAAACCCACCAGGTCGACACCCTCGGCAGCCTGGCTGATTTCTTTCAGTACCTGGGCCAGTTCCGGCAGCGGGTGGTCCTGTGTGTCCTGGCTCTGCCAGGCATTGTGGTTGAGCAGCAGATACGGATCCTGGGGCAGCAACGGCAAGGTGCTGCGCAGTTGCTGCAGGCCGTCGGCCAGGCGCTGGCGGTCCAGTTCAGGTTCGCCGGCCAGGGTGATGCCGAGGTCGGCATGGCGCCCATCAAGGATCAATTTCAAATTCAGGCTGGCCTGTTGCACGTGGCCGGCCTGGCGCACTTGGGCATGATTGAAACGCACAAACTCGGACGACTCTGCCGCGTAACCGAGGTGGAATTGTTCTGTGTCGGTGATGGCTTGCTTGAGCCAGTCCACCAGGGCCTTGAAGGTGTTCATCAGGCATCTCCCCCAAACACGTCGACGTTGCTGAACACACAGGCCGGCGACGCATGGCCGACGCGAATGACTTGATTGGGTTCGCCTTTGCCACAGTTTGGCGTGCCCAGGACCTGGAAGGTGCTGGCATCACCGACGGCGCTGAGCTTGCGCCAGAACTGTGCGGAAATTGCCCGGTAGTTGGGGTTCTTCACCACGCCCTTGAGTTCGCCGTTTTCAATCAACTGGCCCCACTCGCAGCCGAACTGAAACTTGTTGCGCGCGTCATCAATTGACCAGGAACGGTTGGTCGACATGAGGATGCCGTGCTCGATGCCCTTGATCAATTGCGCCAGGCTCTGGTCTCCGGCCTCGATATTGAGGTTGGCCATACGGTCGATGGGCGCCCGGTTCCAACTGCAGGCGCGGCTATTGGCCACACCGCCCATGCCTGAACGGTACTGCGACAGCGCACCGCCCAAGGGCTTGAGCAGCAGGCCTTGGCGAATCAGGAATTGTTTGCTGGCGGGGGTTCCGTCGTCGTCATGGCCGTAGCTTGCAAGCTGTTCGGGAATGTCCGGGTCGAAGGTCACGTTCAGCAGCTTGGAGCCATATTGCAGGTGGCCGAAATCACTGGCCCTGACGAAGCTGGTGCCGGCGTAATTGCGCTCGTCTCCGAGGATGCGGTCCAACTCCAGCGGGTGGCCGATGGACTCATGGATCTGCAGCATCATCTGGTCGGGCGTCAGCAGCAGGTCGCGGGAGCCTTCTGGTGTATTCGGTGCCAATAGCAGCTGCAGCGCCTGATCGGCGATCCTGGGGCCGGCGCCAACCAGGCCGAAGCGGCTGATGACATTTGCACCACCTTGTTGGCCGAAGTTGGTTCCACCCAGGGTGCGGGTCTGGCTGTCGTTGCCGTCGTAGGCGGTGACGCTCAACCCTGGATAAACGAACCGTTGGGCCTGGCGCAACTCGGCGCCGGCATTATTGAGGTAGATCTGTTCAACGTGGGTCATGCCCAGGTTGGCTTCCCAGTTCACCAGGCGTTCGTCCTTGGGTACCGCACAGGATTCACTGCCGAGCAGTTGGTAGCAATCGCTCAAGGACGGGAACGCCTGCTCGAGGTCTGGCGACAGGTAATCGGCGATGTCGCTGGATACTGGCTGGTCGCGCAGGTCGAGCAGGGCGTGGGGAAAGATCAGCCGGGCCTGCTGTTCGGCCCGCTCAAGAGCGGCTTGCAGGCCGGGCAGAGAGATATCGTTGGTGGCCGCGTAGGCTTCGACACCGTTGAGACGCACGGTGAGCATGGCGCCTTCGTCGTGGCTCAGGTGTGGGGGCTCGGCGACGTTCTTGCGCACCGACAAGTATTGGCCGGATTCGCGCACGTAACGCAGGGAGAAAAATTCGGCGGTAGTGCGTAAAGCAGAGAAATGTTGTTTAAGTCGCGGGTGGGCGTCGAACATACACCGTTCTCTCCTGAGATCGTTCCCACGGGGCGTTCCCACACAGCGCGTGGGAACGCCCGGGCGCGGAAGTTTAGACCGGGCAACCCTTGGCGCGCAGGATGGCGTCAAAACGATCAGGGTCCAGGGTGCCGGCTTCGATAGCCGCCAGTGTAGCCTTCTCGCGGGCCAGCAGGTCGTGACAGCGCACCAGCAGTTCCGGCAGTTCGCTGCGGGACGCCGCCACCACGCCGTCGCCGTCGCCAATCATCAGGTCGCCGGGCATCACCAGCATGCCTGCACAGGAAATCGGCACGTTGATTTCGCCGCCACCGTCGGTGCTGGGGCCACGGTGGACGCCACCGATAGCGTAGGCCGGCAGTTCGCCGGTCTGCCATTCGTCGAGGTCGCGCAGGGCGCCGTTGATCACTACGCCGACGATGCCGGCCTTGAGGGCCATGGCGCGCATGATGCCGCCGAACACAGCGCGGGTCAGGTCGGCGCTGCCGTCGATCACCAGTACATCGCCCGGGCGGGCCATTTGCATGGCCTTGAGAATCATCAGGTTGTCACCCGGGCGTACGCGTACGGTCAATGCACTGCCGAGCATGGGGGCATTGCCGTGGAAGGCCTTGAGGCCCAGGCCGCCGACGTTACGGCCCAGGCAATCGCTGACGGCCGCGGCAGGGATCTTGCTGAACTCCTTCAGCCATTTTGGATCCAGGGGTTCAACGTTTGGATTGATCAGGAAGCCGGTAGGCCATTTGCTCGAAGAAACGACATCAAACATGAGAAAGCCTCGTGGCCAGGCAGGTGC
>NZ_WLYI01000050.1 GCF_009707515.1 Pseudomonas karstica
CGAATGCCGCGGCAATCGGCTCGTATTGGAACGAGACTTCCTTGAAGCCGATCTTGCGGGCGACGTCCACCAGGGTGTCTTCGGCTTCTTTGTCGGCCATTGGGTCATCGTCGACGAAAAACACTGGGCGGCCCAGTACCACTTCCTCGAACTCGCGCCCGGCATTGGCCTCGGCGCGGCTTTTGAGTTGGCCGATAAACAGCGCGAGCAAGTCGGTGAAGGGCATGGCCGTGCCCAATATGCTGGTGTCGTGCTTGATCAGTTTGGAGCCCAGCAAGCTCTTGAGCGAGCGCATCAAGCGTCCCTCATAACCTTCCAGGTACTCGTGCAGCGCCAGGCGGCCATAGACCGGGCGGCGTTCTTCGAAGTTGAAGAACACCACCGACGGCAGCGTGATCTTGTCGTCCTCCAGCTCGATAAGCGTTTCCATGCCGGGACGGATCCATCCGACAGTAGAGTTGGACGTGCCAAAGTCGATGCCGCAGGCACGGGCTGGGGCTGGGTTTTTCATGTCTATCGGGTTCCGGTTGAAAAACGGCCGCGCAGTGTATGCCACTCGCGTTCAGATGCGTAGGCCGACTATCCGCTAAATACCGCATACTTGTTACCTTGAAAGGTGGGCGTTTGCCCCCAAATCCCCTCCATACGATTGGTGGCTGCAAGTTTTTGCTCGCAGCGGCGATAAACTTCTGACGCACCCCCAGGTCACACGATTGAGATCGGTCAATCCAGGCGCCGCAAACAGGCGCATGCTGTGAGACTGGCAGTGCGATATCGATAATGGATGGTGATACTCCGATGGACTTCAAAGATTATTACAAGATTCTCGGCGTAGAGCCGACAGCGGACGACAAGGCGATCAAGGCGGCCTATCGCAAGCTGGCACGTAAATATCATCCTGACGTCAGCAAGGAAAAGGACGCCGAATCCAAATTCAAGGACGCGTCCGAGGCGTATGAAGCGCTGAAAAGTGCCGATAAACGCGCCGAATATGATGAATTGCGCAAATACGGCCAGCATGGCCAGCCGTTCCAGGGCCCGCCAGGTTGGCAGGGCCGTGGCGGCTATGGTGGCAGCGGTGCGGACACCGGCGAGTTTTCGGACTTCTTCAGTTCGATCTTCGGTTCCCGTGGCAATGGTTTCGGTGGCACCCAAGGCCGCAGTGCCGGGCGTCGAGGGCAGGATGTGGAAATGCAATTGCCAGTATCCCTGGAAGAAACCCTGTCCAACGAGTCCAAGGCGGTCAACTTCCAGGTACCGCAATACAATGCGGCGGGCCAGCACGTCAGCAACACCACTAAAAGCCTGAACGTGAAGATTCCGGCCGGCGTTGCCGATGGCGAGCGCATCCGCCTCAAGGGCCAGGGCGCACCAGGGATTGGCGGCGGTGCCAGTGGCGACCTGTATTTGATCATCCAGTTTGCGCCTCACCCGAAATTCGACGTGGAAGGCGAAAACCTGATCATCACCTTGCCACTGGCACCCTGGGAGTTGGCGTTGGGCACGGAAGTCGCGGTGCCCACCCTCACTGGCAAGATCAACTTGAAAGTGCCGGCCGGCAGCCAGAACGGCCAGCGCATGCGCGCCAAAGGCCACGGCTTGCTGAACAAGGCCGGGCAGCGCGGTTACCTGTTTGTGCAACTCAAGGCCGTCATGCCGAAAAACACCGACGAGGAGGTCAAGGCGTTGTGGCAGGAACTGGCGAAAAAGGCCGCCTTTGATCCGAGAGAAACATGGAGTAGCTAACGATGAGCAACCCCCGTGTGGTTCAAGTGAACATGACAGAGTTTTGTGAGGCCGCCGATTTGTCGGTGGCCTACGTGATTGAGATTGTCGAACACGGCATCGTTGAACCCGAGGGTAAAAGCCCTGAGTCCTGGCGCTTCACTGATTACGAGTTGGCTGTGGCCAAGCGTGCATCGGCGCTGCGCAAGGACCTTGAGTTGGAATGGGAAGGCGTCGCCCTGGCGCTGAACCTCCTGGAAGAAGTCCAGCAGTTGCGGGCCGAGAATCAGATGCTCAAGCAGCGGCTGGGGCGGTTGGTGCAAAACCCATGAGGGTGTGAGGGCTGTTGGGCTTTAGCTAGGTTAGTACTGGGAACATTGGTGTCGTTTGTTCCAGGCTTATTGTCGTATCGGTATCTACACACCTTTACGGGGGGGCATATCCATTGTCGCGGTCACGGCGGCTTATGGTTTGGTTTTTACCGCGACTCACTTTGGAAAAACCCAAAGTAAGCAAAGGGCTCTTGCCCCACCACTTGGCACCTCGCTCTGGCTCGGTGTGCCCGTGGTTTAACGGGGCGCCCCAGATCAAAATCAAAAGCACGACCCCCTGTAGGAGCGAGCTTGTTCGCGAAGGTCGTTAACGATAACGCGGGAAATTGGGTACCCCGAGGCGGCCTCAGGTTTTTCGCGAGCAAGCTCGCTCCTACACAAGACGGCTCTGGCTACGCAGTGAGCAAACCAGCATTCCACATGAACCTGCACAAACCCCTAGAACTTACGCGGCAACACCACGGTAAACGTAGTGCCTTCAGTCTCAGTGGACGCCACTTCAATCGTGCCCCGGTGGGCTTGCACCACTTCCTTGACGATAAACAACCCCAGTCCCAAGCTGGTGGACGTGTTGCCCAATTCTTCAGTGGCGCTACGCACCAATGGATCGAAGACGCTGCCCAGGGCGGCTTGGGGAATCGGTGTGCCGTAGTTGTGCATGTTCAGCACCACGGTGTCGGCCGTACCCTCGAGGGTCAGGGTCACCGCGTGGCTATTCCAGCCGTGTTGCAAGGCATTGCCAATCAAGTTCTGCAACAACTGGTCGATGCGCCCGCGATCCCACTGCCCCTGGGTGTCACCGTGAATGTGCAAGGCCGGGTGGCAGTCCGGGCGCCCGGCGCAGGCTTCATCAATGGCCGCTTGCGCCGCTTGTGCAAGGTTCATGGGCTTCGGTTCGATAGGCAGGCTGCTGCCCAGTCGGCTGCGTACAAATTCCAGCAGGTCGTTGACCATCGCCCCCATGTGCCGGGCACCGTTCTTGATATTGCCCACCAGGCTCAGGCCGTCGCTGTCCAGCCGAGCCTTGCGCAGCAGCATTTCGGACGACATGTTCACCGCTTGCAACGGCGCGCGCAGGTCGTGGCCGAGGATGGCGAGAAAAATATCCCGCGAGCGATTGACTTGCTCGGCGTAGGCCGCCGTGGACTCGGCCAGCGCTTCGTCGATAGCTTCATTGAAGCGGATCATGTCCTGGAAATACGCCAGGTCCGGTGAGGCCAGGCTGTTGACCCACAGGCGAATCACGCAGGCCCGCAGGTGACGAAACTCGGCGGTCATCTGCACCAGGTCAAAGCCTACGGTGTGGCGTAACTCGCCATGGCTGGCGGCGGCTTGATCCAGGGTTGGGTTTTTTTCGAAGCCTTCGCCCTTGGCCTTGGCTACTTGTTCACTGGCGGTTTGACGGGTGTTCATGTCTCGTGCTGCGGCGAGCAGGATCGAGTGGGCGTGGTCGCGCAGTTGTGTGCGGTTCAAGGTGTCTGCGGCGGGCGTCAGGGTTTCGGCAAATTGCTCCCACTCATCAACGATCCGGTTGGTGTTTGCAGTGATGAATGCGGATAGGCGCATGGCCGTGGCTACCTTGCAGGGCGACAATGAGGGGGGTGTGGCGCATTTTAGCGCCACACCCACGTTCCTTCACTGACGAGGCGCAAATCTGCCGATGAACGGTTAAAGCCGGACGTGTCATGGAGGCATCCCAGAACATCTGTGGTCAGGTAACTGATGACCAGGCAGCAACTATCTATCGCTGAACCCACTGTCGGACATGGTGTGCTAGCGGCTTACTTCTCAGGAGAGAGACCATGGCCGATACCCCCACTCCCGCCATCACCACGTCAGGGCCCCAGCCACCACCGGCATCCCTAAGCATCCACGGCCCGTTCCTCGAAAAGGCCATTCCCGATTGGCTCGTCAACGCAAGGCCACAACGGCGCACGGAACTAAAAACAGCCAATACCCCATTGCCGGACTGGTACTTGCGCGCATCACCTGCGCAACGTACTGCCCTGCACGACAGCTGCACCGAGAGCTTCAACGCACAAACCCTCCTGGACAAGGCCATGATAAACCTCCAGGCCATCGACACGTTTGCCAAGCCGTTACTGGCCAGTGCCTTGAAGGACCAGTTCAATGTTGAGCTGGATGTCGACGAAACCTACCTGGTGTTGAGAAAACCGCTGGAAGCAGGACTTTTTGCCATCGAAGTCACCCACTTTGAAGTCTTGAGGTTGCCACTGCTGCAGGCTGCCCTGCATAACTTCGAAGAATCGGAATGTGAACCCGGCGCTTTCCATGCGTCTTCGGGCTTCTCACAAAAAGCCTCCACCTCGAGCACTTTCGAGGCCATTACCCCGGCCTTGACGGTGGCTCAGTTCACGAGGCTGTGCCGTTCGCTGGACATCGGCGCGAAGTATCAGGATTTCCTCAAAAGCTATATGCACCCGAGCACGCTCGAGGCAAGCGCGCGACTTCGCGACACCTTCAGAAACGCCCAGAAAACCGCCATGCGCGCGGCGGCCGAAATGGCACTGTTGAAGCGGGATATCGAGCCCCAGGATTACACAATGGTGCTGTCGGTCATCAATGGAAACTTCCAGCCGCGCCTGGGCGGTAAGCTGGTCAATATATGTGAGTTTGGCTTGATGGGACGTAGAATGACCGGCTGCGTGCTGTTCTCGGTCGGTGATTTATATGGACGTTCCGATGCGTTGATCCTCTATATCCCCAATGATCCTGCATATCCCCTGAAACGCTATACCAGGGCTGAAATGGCCACGCTTTTCGGGCACCGTTTCACCGACCGTGATATCTCTTCTCCCAACGATGGCGGCCTAATAGCGTATCAGCGGTTTTTCAGCCAGTTCGTGGCCTATGCCGACCGCCCGTACTACTTCTCCCAGTTCACCCAGGATAAACCCGCGCAAACGTTCGGCCAGAAGCTGGCGCCGTATGCGCCGCTGCTCAATAAGTTGAGCAGCATTGATCCCTTTTCGGGTCTTTACCAACTCAAGGAGTTGCCGCCTGCCCACCAGGCCCCACAGGAGCCCAACCCTGATCCCTATCTTGCGCCAGGCGCCATGCCCCGCGAAGGGGAGGGCATATGGACCCGCAACCTGTGGGATTACCTGTTTGAGCAGTATCGCGACAAGCTCATCGCCGACGCCCGTGCTCACGCGGTGCCCTCGGCGGAAATCGATGCCCGGTTGCGCTCGGAAAAATTCGCCAGCTTGTTGGATGTCGGCATGTTGGCGTTGACCGGCGCGTCAATGTTTGTGCCGGTGTTGGGCGGACTCATGATGGGGGCGATGGTGGCCCAATTACTGGCTCAGACCTGTGAAGCCGCGCACGAGTGGAATGAAGGTGACCGCAAGGCAGCAAAGACGCACCTGATAGATGTGGCAGAAAACCTGGCCCTTTTTGCCGTGATGGCGGGTGCAAGCAAAGGCTTGGCCAAACTGGGCGCAGTCAAGACCGAGCCGATGATCGAGGGTTTGGAGCAGGTCACCCTGCCCAATGGCGAGACCCGTTTGTGGAAACCCGCTCTGAGCGGCTACGAAAGCCCTGGCATTCTGGACCGTAGCACCGGCCCGAATGCGCTGGGCCAATATGAGCTGAACGGCAAGACTTACATTCGCCAAGACGGCAAGGTTTACCAGAAAACCTATGATGAGCCCCTCAAGCGCTGGCGCATCGAGCACCCGAGCGATCCGCAGGCCTACCGGCCTGTCCTTACTCACAACGGCGCCGGCGCTTGGCGCTCTACCCTGGAGCGCCCGGATACATGGGATCGGTTGATGCTATTGCGGCGTATGGGGCATGTGACGGAGATATTCACGGATGAGCAACTGCTGACAATCGCTGACATCAGTGGCGTCAGCGACAATGTGTTGCGCAAGATGCACTTGGACAACTTTGCGCCGCCTCCCGAATTGGCAGACACCCTTCGTTTGTTCGAGGCTGAGCAGGGCGTGGGCCAGGTCATCAAGCAAGTAAGAGGCTGGCAATTGATCAATGGTCGCTATTTGTACATCTTGCCCCTGATTACCGAGCTACCACGCTGGCCGCGGGACCAGGTACTGGAGGTGTTCGAAAGGGGCGACTTGACGGGGCCTTCGATCAAGTACGGTTCCGAGCGCCAGGTTGCGTCAGGTACGGCCAAGACACCGATCAAGATCAGTCGGGCCGATGCCATGCAGGGTGAGTTGCCCACACGTATTTTGCAGGCACTCGACGAGTCGCAAATTACTCGCCTGCTCGGCGATGAGCCCGCACGGGTCAAAGCAACAAGGCCTCAAGAGTTCAGCAAACAGCTTGCTGACTTCGTCACGACTCGCCAACCGGACATATTCGAAAGTCTTTATCAAGGCACGGAGCCCAAGGCCGATCTTGTGCGGCGCTTGCAGCACGTGACGCCAGGGCTCAGCGAGTCTGCCGCCAACACCGTGTTGGCCCAGGCCGATAGCGAGGAGTTCAATCGCCTGGCGAGCACCGCACGCTTTCCTTTGAGGATGTTGGAACACGCACGTTGGTATGCGCAACAAGGGCGCCTGAGCAACGCGTATGCCGGTTTGCACCTGGAGAGTATGGCCTCGCTCGACAGCAAGCGCCTGGCGCTGCATGCCTTGCAGAAGTTGCCGGGTTGGTCGGATAACGTGCGCCTGGAGATCCGCGACACCAGCCTTGGCGGGCCCCTGATCGGCAGTATTGGCAACGAGACGGCGCGGATTCGCAGGTATCTGCTCAAGAAAGGTCCGGTGTACCAAGCGTTCAATGAGCGGGGCGAGGCGCTTAACGGCCTTCCGGTATCAGGTGATAATTTTTTCTCCGCCCTCATGCATGCCTTGCCCAGTGAGACTCGCCGGGCATTGAACGTTCCCAATGTGGGCCAGCATGTTGAGCTGCGCCAAGCAATTATCGACTATGCCACCCAGCATCCCGGTGAGATGGCGCAATTGCTTGAGCAGCGCGGCGCCAAAAAAAGGATGAACAAGTCTCCGGTAAGGTTGAGGGATAAATGGGTGGGCTATTACGCCAGCGGTCGCGGCCCAGGTATGGAGGCCCCGCTGGTGGCTCGCGTCCGGGCCGTTTACCCTGGTTTGACTGATCAACAGGCCAATGGTTATCTCCTCAAGCTGCGACGGGCGGGCCAAACCGATGGGCAGCTTTATGCTCATTTGCAAGCACTGTTGAGCGAGTGGGAAACCCTTGAGTCAACGCTTGAGGAGTGGGTGATAGGGCGGTTTCCAGCGCTGCAAGCCTTTGCTTTCGGGCGCCGGGCGATCGTGGACAGTATCAAGGCGTCGTGGCGACATGCGCCCCTGGCGGACCAGGAGCTCCGCTTTAGCCAGTTGAGCATAATCGCTTTCGAACCCTTGCCTCTCATCACGGCCAACTTTTCCCATGTTCGGGATCTGAAGCTGATTGTGCCAAATGCCGGTGATTTTTTAGCGCGCTGTCCTTCAGTGGAAACACTTGAAGTCCAGGTGATGCAGGGCAACGTCGACAGTGTGTTCGAGTCGCTGAGAAACCTGCGACAACTGACCAGCCTGAACCTCTATACGCCGATAACTTCGCAGGTGATAACCCGTCTGAAGGCCCTGTCCAGCCTTGAGGCACTTACCCTTACATCCCCCGCCGAGGAGGATGTACAGCCTGGCGAAAGCCCCGTGTTGGACGTTCGTGGCTTTAACCGGCTACGCAGGCTGAGCGTGAGTGACAGTCAGATGAAGCAATGGCCGAGCGGAGTACTTGAGTTACCGCTGCTGGAACGCCTGAATCTGCGCGCAACGGGCATCGATACCCTGCCGGCAGGCCTCTATCCAGGGCATGATCGACTATTGGCCGGCCTGTCACAGGATTGGTCGAAAGTTACGCGTGGGGCCTTTAAACCACTTTATGAGTACCTGCGCCGTCAGCCCCTGCACTTGGTTGATTTGAATGAAATGGTGGGGGACTACTGCAAGGGCGAGCTTTTTCGCCTGGCCGAAATAGACGTCCGATATTTCTCCTCGCTGCGCACCCATTTTGCCGAGCTATGGCCAGGCCTCCAGGCCAGGTTCGAGGCCATCGAGACCTTGAGCGTGCAGCACAGTGAACTTGGCCGACAACTTGACCTGTGGCTGAACACGTCGCGCCAGGTGCTCGAGCGCAGTGCCATGAGCACGGCGGCCTATGCCTTGAAGGTCAATTGGCGTAGCGAGTTGGTCCGCCGGTACATACTCCTCACGGAGCAGCCGTTGCATGCTTTTGGCCTCTCGAACCTAACGCGAGAACCGTCGGTGTTTGGTTTGTCCGACTTGCAGCTAACCTCGTTACCGGAGCTGCCTGCCGGGGCCTTCGCGCATGTGAGCCGCCTGAGCCTGAAACAAATGCGCGTGCCGGGCGAGCATTTGCAACGTTTTGTTTGTGGTTTCAACGAAACCCGAACGCTCGACCTCAGCAATGGCGAGCTGGCAGCTATGTCCTTCAAGCCGGGCGATCTGCCGGTGCTTGAACATCTGAACCTGAGCAACAACCCGTTGACCGGGTTGGATGTCAGCATGCTGAGTCGACTTCACTCCCTGAACCTGCGCGCCACCCGCTTGCGCGCATGGCCAACGGGTGCAGAGTCGCTGCTGGACCCCCTTTGGCTGGACGTGCGCGATACCCCTATCACCGCCTTGCCGCAGATGGCCCTGGCTCGGGATCAGGTGTTGATCAATACCCACCTGAGCGGCACCTCCCTCAGCGTGCCGGCTCAAGCTGAGCTGACAGCGGCACGCCTGCGGTTTGAACAGACCTGGGGCCTGTCGCCAGGGACTCTGGCCAGGTTGGCTCTTGAGTCGATACCGGACGTCTTCCCTCCCAGTGAAAACGACTCGTTGAGCACTCGCTATCTGCTGCCGTTGCTGCCTGCCGAGCCTTTGGAAGGCACGCAGTCGTTGCAGACTCGCCTGTTGCGTTTGTATCCCGGCCTCGATGCCGATGAAGTGCTCAAGTGGATTGATCAACAGCGCGAGGAGGGAATCACGGACCCGCAATTGCACGAGCAGATCACCGGTTGGGGCCAGACCTGCGATGCACTGACACGTCGTTTGAATGCTTGGGTACTGGTCCGAGAGACCCGTGGGGCCGACTGGGTGGTGTCGTCGCAGACTCGCCAAATGGCAGCCTTGCGCATCATTGAATGCTGGCGTGACGGGTTACAGGTGGTGGACCGTGAGGAGCCTGCGCAACTGGACCTCAGTTTTCTGCAAACAGGCGACTTGCCTGAGCTGCCAGGCTCCTTTGCACATGTCAGGACTCTGCTATTGAGGGGTGTGCGGCTTTCCGAGCAGGGCTCCAACGACTTCCTGGGTGCTTTTTCCAATGTTCATTTGCTCTACCTCAGCGGTAATGAGTTGCATCAGGCATTGCCTGAGGCTATCGCCGACATGAGTCAATTGCAGCACCTTGAACTGTCTTATACCGGCTTCATGGCGCCTGAGGCGTTGCACCGCTCGCTGGCAGGCCTGGAGCATCTGCATACGCTGATCTTGGCCAATTGCAACCTGGAAAGTTTCACGCTCGACGGCTTCAGGCGGCTTCAGAACCTGGACCTGCACAATAATCAATTGACGCAATGGCCCGAAGGCGTGTGGCAGGCCGAGTCCCTGACCGGGCTTAACCTGGCAGGCAACGACCTCACCTCGATTCCGCCCCAGGCGCTGGACGGTACCCACGATCAACTGATGTCGAACACCTATCTGTTTGATAACCGTGAGCTGTCGCGGGACGCACTTGAACGGATCAGGACCTACGCAAATGAGCGACGCCTCAACCCAATATTCGGATTCACACGCTCAGAGCTTGATGAACTGATCGATGACTTTGACAGTGACCGCACCGATGAAAGTGTGATCGACAGCAGCACCTCAGATGAGGTGATAGCCGAGGAGTCGGTAGGGGATGAGCACTTGGCGTTATGGTTGCAAAGCCTTGTTCCAGACGCGCAGCCTGACAGTCGGTTGCTCTGGGCGCAGTTGGCGGGCGAGCCTGGTCATGAGAGGTTATTTCATTTGCTGGAGCGCTTGCAGGATACGGCAGAGTTCATTGTTGCCCGAGCGGACCTGACACGCCGGGTCTGGGAGGTATTGAAAGCAGCGGGCAGCGACAGTGAGCTCAGGCAAGTGTTGTTCCGTTTGTCAGACACCCATGGCACCTGTGTCGACGGTAGAATCCTGACGTTCAGTGGACTGGAGGTTAAAGTCTATGAATACAATGCTTTACTTGAAGTCGATCCTGCTCATCTGGACCAGAAAGGCGCGTCCTTATTGAAGTTGTCCCGGCAGTTATTTCGCCTGGGCGAGGTCGAGAAGCTGGCTGACAAAAGCATACGCACCCAAGGGCGTCACACCGATCCTGCGGAAGTGCGTTTGGAGTATCGGCTGGGGCTCAAGGAGCCGCTGGATCTGCCAGGGCAACCCAGGCACATGTCGTTTGGCAGGCCTATCAGCGGAGCGGCACTGGCCAGCGCACTTGAGGCGGTGAATAACGCAGAAGCAACCGCTGCCTTTTATGAAGACCTGATTACACGTGACTACTGGGTGGACTACCTCAAGCAGAAATTCCCCGAGGTGTTTAGCGCATTGGATCAAAGTACGACACAAAAGCGTGAAAAGCTTGAAAGCGATCATGCAAACTTCGACGAAGCCTATAACGAGGCTGCGACCGTCCTGGAGATTGAACTCACGACTGCGCGAAATCAAAAACTCCTGGAGTTGTCCCGTCAAGAGGTCGCGCAACTACCGCCCTCGGTGCGTGCGCCGAACCAACCAGGCACCTCAAGGAACTGACAGGGGCCGGCTTAGAATAGAAAATACCGCTGGGCCATGGGCAACACATCCGCTGGTTCACACCACAGCAACACGCCATCGGCCTTGACCTGATAAGTCTGCGGGTCGACCTCGATATCCGGCAGGTGGTCGTTGTGGATCAGGTCGGTTTTCTGCACGTCGCGGCAGCCTTTGACCACGGCAATCTGCTTCTTCAAACCCAGTGCTTCTGGCAAGCCGGCATCCGCTGCCGCCTGGCTGATAAAGGTCAGGCTGGTGGCGTGCAGCGAGCTGCCGAAGCTGGCAAACATGGGGCGGTAGTGCACCGGTTGCGGCGTGGGGATCGACGCATTGGCATCACCCATCAAGCTTGAGGCAATCGCGCCGCCCTTGAGGATCAGGGTCGGTTTGACGCCAAAAAACGCCGGGCGCCAAAGCACCAGGTCGGCCCATTTACCCACTTCGATAGAGCCCACTTCATGGCTGATGCCGTGGGTGATCGCCGGGTTGATGGTGTACTTGGCGATGTAGCGCTTGGCGCGGAAGTTGTCGTTGTCTGCGCCGTCACCCGGCAGCGGGCCGCGCTGTTTTTTCATCTTGTCGGCGGTTTGCCAGGTGCGCATGATCACTTCACCCACGCGGCCCATGGCCTGGCTGTCGGAACTGATCATCGAAAACGCGCCGAGGTCGTGGAGGATGTCTTCGGCAGCGATGGTTTCGCGACGGATGCGGCTTTCAGCGAAGGCCACGTCTTCGGCAATACTTGGGTCGAGGTGATGACAAACCATCAGCATGTCGAGGTGTTCGTCGATGGTGTTGCGGGTGAACGGCCGGGTCGGGTTGGTGGAACTGGGCAATACGTTGGCAAAGCCGCAGGCCTTGATGATATCCGGCGCGTGGCCGCCACCGGCACCTTCGGTGTGGTAGGTATGGATGGTGCGGCCCTTGAAGGCGGCGAGGGTGGTTTCGACAAAGCCGGATTCGTTGAGGGTGTCGCTGTGAATCGCCACCTGCACGTCGTATTCGTCGGCGACGCTCAGGCAGTTGTCGATGCTCGCCGGCGTGGTGCCCCAGTCTTCATGCAGCTTCAAACCAATGGCGCCGGCCTTGACCTGTTCGATCAGCGGTCCCGGCACACTGGCATTGCCCTTGCCGGTAAAACCCAGGTTCATCGCAAATGAGTCGGCGGCCTGAAGCATGCGCGCCAAGTGCCAGGGCCCAGGGGTGCAGGTGGTGGCATTGGTGCCGGTGGCAGGGCCGGTGCCACCGCCGATCATGGTGGTGACGCCGCTGGTCAGTGCCTCTTCGATCTGCTGCGGGCAAATGAAGTGCACGTGGGAGTCAATGCCGCCGGCAGTGAGGATCATGCCTTCACCGGCTATGACTTCGGTGCTGGCGCCGATGGCGATGGTCACGCCGGGCTGGATGTCCGGGTTACCGGCCTTGCCGATTCCGGCGATGCGGCCGTTGTTCAGGCCGACGTCGGCCTTGACGATGCCCCAGTGATCGATGATCAGCGCGTTGGTGATCACCGTATCGACTACCTCTGCAGCCAGCAGTTGGCCCTGGCCCTGGCCGTCACGAATGACTTTGCCGCCGCCGAATTTCACTTCTTCGCCGTAGGTGGTGAAGTCCTGTTCCACTTCGACCCACAGTTCGGTGTCGGCCAAGCGGACCTTGTCACCGACGGTGGGGCCGTACATGTCGGCGTAAGCTTGTCTGGAAATCTTCATCAATATTCCTTGGTGTCGACCTGTAGCCGCTGCCGTCAGGCTGGGATAAGGGCCGAAGGACCTTTGTTCAGGTTGATATGCAGGGGCCGCTTCGCAGCCCATTGCAGGTTTTGCCAGCGGGGTTAGCCCAGGTCACCCATGATGCGCCCGGCAAACCCATAGACTCGGCGCAACCCGCTCAGGTCGACGAGCTCGACAGTTCGACTCTGCCCCGGCTCAAATCGCACCGCGGTGCCCGCCGGAATATTCAGGCGCATGCCGCGACTGAGGGCTCGATCGAAGGTCAGCGCGTCATTGGTTTCGAAAAAATGATAATGGGAACCGACCTGGATCGGTCGGTCGCCGCTGTTGGCCACGCTCAGGCTGAGGGTGCGACGGCCGACATTGAGTTCGATCTCGCCGGGCTGGATCCGGTATTCGCCAGGAATCATGCAGGTTGCCCCAGGTTCTTGAAATAGATGGCGGTCGGGCTGTAGCGTCCGTCCGGGCTTTGGCAGTAGTCGGGCAGTTCACCGAGCCTGGTGTAGCCCAGGGACCGATAGAAGGCCTCTGCGCCAGAGCCGGCTTCGGTGTCCAGGTACAGCAGGCCGCGCTTGTGTTCACCGGCGCTCAGTTCCAGGGCGTTCATCAGTTGCTGGCCCAGGCCGCGACGGCGGGCCTCGCTGTGTACCAGCAGCTTTTGCACCTCGGCACGGTTCAGCCCGTTGGCTTTCTGGCACAGCGCCAATTGCACGCAGGCCAGCACCTGTTCATTGCGCACGACCACCCACAGCAACAGGCTGGCATCTTCGACGCCCGCCTGTACGCTGTTTAGATAAGTACGGGCTTGAGCCTCGTCGAAGTCGGCCATGAACCCCACGGACGCGCCATGCTCCACCGCATCCAGCAACAGCTCGATCAAGCCTTGGCGGTAATGGGCAAAACTCATCGCATTGACGTGATGCAGTTGAGCGGCGTTCATCGGCGTCACTCCTTGGGCGGTTCCGTGCCCGGGTTCAGCGTCAGTTGCATGAAGGTCAGGTCCAGCCAGCGTCCGAACTTGGTACCTACTTGCGGCATCTGCCCGGTGATGTTGAAACCAAGACGTTCATGCAAGCGGATCGAGGCCAGGTTGCCACTTTCGATGGCGGCGACCATCACATGCTTGTCGCAGGTTTTCGCCCGTTCGATCAGGGCCTGCATCAAGTGTGGGCCGAGGCCTTTGCCGCGCTGGTCGCTGCGCACATACACCGAGTGTTCGACGGTATGACGGAAACCTTCGAAGGGCCGCCAGTCGCCGAACGAAGCGTAGCCGGTGACGTGCCCGTCCTCGACCGCCACCAGGATCGGGTAAGACTGCGCTTGTCGGGCGCTGAACCAGGCCTGGCGGTTGCTCAGGTCCACCGGTTGCTCGTTCCAGATCGCCGTGGTGTTCAGCACCGCGTCGTTGTAGATGTCGCGAATCGCCGGTAGGTCGGTTTCTGTTGCGTCACGAATCATGGCCGGGCCTCAGGCGATGGGTTGATGGACGGTGACCAGTTTGGTGCCGTCGGGGAAGGTGGCTTCCACTTGGATATCCGGGATCATTTCCGGGATACCTTGCATGACCTGTTCGCGACTGAGCAGAGTGGTGCCGTAGTGCATCAGGTCGGCCACGGTACGACCGTCGCGGGCGCCTTCCATCAGCGCGGCAGAAATATAGGCAATAGTTTCTGGATAGTTGAGCTTCACGCCGCGCGCCAAGCGCCGCTCGGCCACCAAGCCTGCGGTGAAGATCAGCAGTTTGTCTTTTTCCCGTGGGGTCAGGTCCATTGTTCAAGGTCCATGGTCAGGCAATTTAAATACCGAGCGCCATCCCTTGTAGGAGCGAGCTTGCTCGCGAAAACCATCCGGGCACCGCGACCCTTCAAGGTGGGTGCGTTATCGTTGGCGATCTTCGCGAGCAAGCTCGCTCCTACAGAGTGGGCGGCGTTGATGTTCATGTGTTCCAAATTCTCGGTGAGACCGCCTCGCGCCCCAGCATCGCTGGGCGCAACAGGCGCCATAAATCAATCAACCAACCCCGCGCCAGCAGTGCTTCGCTGGCCAGGCAGCGTGCTACCAGCAGGCCGGGCAATTGGCTCAGGTCGCCGCGCACTGCATGGGGCAGCGAGCGACATTGCTCCAATAACTCACTGTCGATTTCACCCGTCACCAGCAACGTCGCAAACACCGGTTGCCCATCCAGGCCAATCGGCGAGTCGAGCAAACCGTCGTCACCGACAATGCGCTGACGTTCGTGCCACAGCAACTGGCCGTCGCGACGGATATCCAGGGCTGACTGGAAGTGCCCCAGGTCAAAACGCTCGCCGCTGGCCGGGCGTCCCAGGGCCACCACGTCCCAGTAAAACAGCCGGGCATCGCCTTCAAGCTCGATGCGGGTGGTGAGCTCGGCCTGGGCGGCGCTGAACACGATGGTTTCCTGTGGCAGCCA
This sequence comes from Pseudomonas karstica, assembly GCF_009707515.1. GTDB lineage: Bacteria > Pseudomonadota > Gammaproteobacteria > Pseudomonadales > Pseudomonadaceae > Aquipseudomonas > Aquipseudomonas karstica. The sequence continues at coordinate 15,035 of NZ_WLYI01000050.1, forward strand.
TTCCAGCGTCGCACCGGCTTCCACGGTCAACTCCAACTGCTGATAGGCTGGCCCAGCCGCGCGGTACCACTTGGCCGCGCCGGGGCTGGTCAACTGCGCCCAGGCGCCCTCGGCAACGTGGGCGGTGATGTCCAGCCGGTCACCGCCGGCAATCCCGCCGGGCGGATGGACGATGATGTGCTGGCACACCTCGGGGCCCTCGGCGTACAGGTGCTTTTGCACCCGCAGCGGGCCCTTGTGGCGGCGCAGCACCGGGCGTGTGGTATCGCCAAACTGTGCGTAGCCGAGTTCCAGCTCGGCATGCCAGCTGGGGGTGAACAGGGCGGTGGGGGCAGGAAGAGTCATGGTCAGTGCTTATCGCTGGAACGCTACAGATTAGATGGTAACCAGGCCGCGTACACCCTCGGCTTGCATATTTTCACCACGGCCCTGCTGGACGATTTCGCCCCGGGACATCACCAGGTATTGGTCGGCCAGTTCGGCGGCAAAGTCGTAGAACTGCTCCACCAGCAGGATCGCCATGTCGCCGCGTTCGGCAAGCTTTTTGATCACCACACCGATCTCCTTGATCACCGACGGCTGGATACCTTCGGTGGGCTCATCGAGGATCAACAGACGCGGGCGGCTGGCCAGGGCGCGACCGATGGCCAACTGCTGCTGTTGACCACCGGACAAGTCACCGCCTCGACGGTGCTTCATTTGCAGCAGCACCGGGAACAGTTCGTAGATAAAGGCCGGGACTTCCTTGGCTTCTTTTGCAGCAAAACGGGAAAGCCCCATCAGCAAGTTTTCTTCCACCGTCAACCGCCCGAAAATCTCCCGGCCCTGGGGCACATAGGCGATGCCGGCATGCACCCGCTGGTGCGGCTTGAGGCCGGTAATGGCGCGGCCTTCCCAATTCACCACACCTTCCTTGGCCGGCAACAGGCCCATCAGGCACTTGAGCAAGGTGGTCTTGCCCACGCCGTTGCGGCCCAGCAGGCAGGTGACTTCGCCGACGTTCACGTCGAACGACAGGCCCCGCAAAATGTGGCTACCGCCGTAATACTGGTGCAGCTTGTCGACTTGCAGCATATCCAAACTCTCCTCGCTGATCGTTCCCACGCTCTGCGTGGGAATGCCGCAATGGACGCTCTGCGTCCGCGGTTGAAGGTCGTGACGCGGAGCGTCACCGGATGCATTCCCACGCGGAGCGTGGGAACGATCATCAGCGACCGAGGTAAACCTCGATCACCCGCTCATCAGCCTGCACCTGCTCAAGCGACCCCTCGGCCAGCACGCTGCCCTGGTGCAACACCGTCACGTGGTCGGCAATCGAGCCGACAAAGCCCATGTCGTGTTCCACCACCATCAGCGAGTGTTTGCCCGCCAGGCGCTTGAACAGTTCGGCGGTAAATTCGGTCTCGGCATCGGTCATGCCGGCTACCGGTTCGTCCAGCAGCAACAGTTGCGGGTCCTGCATCAGCAGCATGCCGATTTCCAGGAACTGCTTCTGGCCGTGAGACAACAAACCCGCTGGCCGATGCACCGATTTGGTGAGGCGAATGGTGTCCAACACTTCGTCGATAAGGTCTTTTTGCTCACCGCTCAAGCGTGCCCGCAGGCTGGCCCACACCGACTTGTCGGTCTTCTGCGCCAGTTCCAGGTTTTCGAACACGCTCAGGGCTTCGAACACCGTGGGTTTCTGGAACTTGCGACCGATACCGGCCTGGGCGATCTGCACTTCGCTCATCGTCGCCAGGTCCAGGGTTTCGCCAAACCAGGCCGTGCCGTGGCTGGGCCGGGTCTTGCCGGTGATCACGTCCATCAGTGTGGTCTTGCCCGCGCCGTTGGGGCCGATGATGCAACGCAATTCGCCGACGCCGATGTACAGGTTCAAATCGTTCAATGCCTTGAAACCGTCGAAGCTGACGCTGATGTCTTCCAGGGTCAGCAGGGTTCCGTGGCGGGTGTTGAGGCCCTTGCCCACCGCTTGGCCGAGGCCGATGGCGTCTCGGCCTGCGCCTGCGTCAAAAATGGGTTCGAGCATGAATTCAGCCGTCGCTGTGACTCTCATGATTCACCTCTTTTCTTCAGCAGGCCGATCACACCCCTGGGCAAGTACAACGTGACGATGATGAACAGCGCCCCAAGAAAGAACAGCCAATATTCGGGAAACGCCACTGTGAACCAACTCTTCATGCCGTTGACCACTCCCGCCCCCAGCAACGGCCCGATCAGTGTGCCGCGCCCGCCCAACGCCACCCATACGGCCGCCTCGATGGAGTTGGTCGGTGACATTTCGCTGGGGTTGATGATCCCCACTTGCGGCACATACAACGCGCCTGCCAAGCCGCAGAGCACTGCGCTCAAGACCCAGACAAACAGCTTGAAACCACGGGGGTCGTAACCACAGAACATCAAGCGGTTTTCTGCATCGCGCAAGGCGGTCAGCACACGTCCGAACTTGCTTTGTGCCAGGCGCCAGCCGATGTACAGGCTGGCCACCAGCAATAGCACCGTGGCCACAAACAACACTGCCCGCGTCCCTGGCTCGGTGATGCCAAAGCCGAGGATGCTGCGGAAATTGGTAAAGCCGTTGTTGCCGCCAAAACCGGTTTCGTTACGGAAGAACAGCAGCATCCCGGCGAAGGTCAGGGCCTGGGTCATGATCGAGAAGTACACGCCCTTGATCCGCGAACGGAAGGCGAAAAAACCGAACACCAAGGCCAGCAAGCCCGGCGCCAACACCACCAGGCACAACGCCCAGAGGAAGTGATTGGTGCCGACCCAATACCACGGCAGTTCGGTCCACGACAGGAAGGTCATGAACGCCGGCAGTTCATCCCCGGACGCCTGGCGCATCAGGTACATGCCCATGGCATAGCCGCCAAGGGCGAAGAACAAGCCGTGGCCCAGGGACAACATCCCGGCATAACCCCAAACCAGATCCAGGGCCAGGGCGACAATGGCGTAGCAGAGAATTTTGCCCACCAACGTCAAGGTGTAGGCCGAGACGTGCAGCGGATTATCCGGCGCCAGCAGGGAAAGCAGCGGCAAGGCCAACAGCAGGAGCAGGATTACCCCACCCACGGCGATGGTCACCCGGGGGCCGGCCTTTTGCGTAGCCGTAAGCATCAATGGCTGGTTCATCAGTCGATCACCCGTCCTTTCAGTGCGAAGAGTCCTTGCGGGCGTTTCTGGATAAACACAATGATCAGCGCGAGGATCAGGATCTTGCCCAGCACGGCGCCGATCTGTGGTTCCAGAATCTTGTTGGCGATCCCTAAGCCGAAGGCGGCCATGACGCTGCCGGCCAACTGGCCGACGCCGCCGAGCACCACCACCAGGAATGAGTCGATGATGTAGCCCTGGCCCAGGTCCGGGCCGACGTTGCCGACCTGGCTCAACGCCACGCCGCCGAGCCCGGCAATACCCGAGCCCAAACCGAAGGCGAGCATGTCGACGCGGCCGGTGGGCACGCCGCAGCAGGCGGCCATGTTGCGGTTCTGGGTCACGGCTCGCACGTTGAGGCCCAGGCGAGTCTTGTTCAGCAGCAGCCAGGTCAGCACCACCACACACAGCGCGAAGGCGATGATCACTATGCGGTTGTAGGGCAGCACCAGATTGGGCAGCACTTGAATCCCGCCCGACAACCAGGCCGGGTTGGCCACTTCGACGTTCTGTGCACCGAACAACAAGCGAACCATCTGGATCAACATCAGGCTGATGCCCCAGGTGGCGAGCAGGGTTTCCAGAGGGCGGCCATAGAGGTGACGAATCACTGTGCGTTCCAGGACCATGCCGATCCCGGCGGTGACAAAAAACGCCACCGGCAGGGCAATCAACGGGTAGAACTCAATGGCTTGTGGCACGTAGCGCTGCATCAGCAACTGCACCACATAAGTGGAATAGGCGCCGAGCATCAGCATCTCGCCGTGGGCCATATTGATGACCCCGAGCAAACCGAAAGTGATCGCCAGTCCGAGCGCGGCGAGCAGCAGGATCGAACCCAGGGACATGCCACTGAAGGCCTGGCCGAGGACCTCCCCCATCATCAGTTTGCGCTTGACCTGAGCCAGGCTGGTCTGGGCGGCGGTGTGCACGCCGGCGTCGGTTTCCATGCCCGGGGCGAGCAAGGCCTCCAGGCGGGTGCGGGCCAACGGGTCGCCGGTGCTACCGAGTAAACGCACGGCGGCCAGGCGCACGGCCGGGTTGGGGTCCACCAGTTGCAAGTTGGCCAGGGCCAGGCTCAGGGCGCTGTGGACGTCATCGTCTGTCTCGCGGGCAAGCCGCTGGTCGAGGAATGTCAGTTGGGCCGGCTGTGCGCTTTTTTGCAGTTGCCGTGCGGCGGCCAAGCGAACCGAGGGATCGGCGGCCAGCAGTTGTTGGCTGGCTTGCGCATTGTCGATCAAGCCACGCAGGCGGTTGTTCAGGCGTACGGTTCGGGTTTCACCGCCGACGCTGAGCTGGCCTTGTTGCAGGGCGTTGACCAGCTCGATGCGTGATGGATCGGGCTGGGTGGCCCAACCCTGGAGGAGCTTGGCTTGTTGCATCGGGTTGGCCGCGAGGAAGTCTTCGGCATCGCCTGCGTATACGGCCAGGGGCAGCACCAGCAGGAGGGCCAGAATGAATCGGTGAAGGGCAGTGGGCATAAGGGTGTGTCCTGTTGGAGCGTTCCCACGCAGGGCGTGGGAACGCTCGGAAATCAGTTGCTCTTCACCGCGTAATCGGGCTTTTTGTCATTGCCCGGGATGTACGGGCTCCACGGCTGGGCACGGATCGGCCCTTCGGTCTGCCATACCACCGAGAACTGGCCGTCAGACTGGATCTCGCCAATCATCACCGGCTTGTGCAGGTGATGATTGGTCTTGTCCATGGTCAAGGTGTAGCCCGATGGCGCAGCGAAGGTCTGGCCGGCGAGGGCGTCGCGAACTTTATCGACGTCAGTGGATTTGGCTTTTTCCGCCGCCTGGGCCCACATATGAATGCCGACATAGGTGGCCTCCATGGGGTCATTGGTCACCGCCTTATCGGCGCCTGGCAGGTTGTGCTTCTTGGCATAAGCCTTCCAGTCGGCGACGAACTTCTGGTTCGCCGGGTTCTCCACCGACTGGAAGTAGTTCCACGCCGCCAGGTTGCCCACCAGCGGCTTGGTATCGATGCCGCGCAGCTCTTCTTCACCCACGGAGAACGCCACCACTGGTACTTCGGTGGCTTTCAGGCCCTGGTTGGCCAGTTCTTTGTAGAACGGTACGTTGGAATCGCCATTGACGGTGGAGATCACCGCCGTCTTGCCGCCTGCGGAGAACTTTTTGATGTTGGCGACGATGGTCTGGTAATCGCTATGACCAAACGGCGTGTAGACCTCTTCGATGTCCTTGTCGGCCACACCTTTGGCGTGCAGGAACGCACGCAGGATCTTGTTGGTGGTGCGCGGGTAGACGTAGTCGGTGCCTAGCAGGAAGAAGCGCTTGGCGCCGCCGCCTTCTTCGCTCATCAGGTATTCCACCGCCGGGATGGCTTGCTGGTTCGGCGCAGCGCCGGTGTAGAACACGTTGGGCGACATTTCTTCGCCTTCGTATTGCACCGGGTAGAACAACAGGCCGTTGAGTTCTTCGAACACCGGCAACACCGATTTACGCGACACCGAAGTCCAGCAACCGAATACCACCGCAACCTTGTCCTGGGTCAGTAACTGCCGGCCTTTCTCGGCAAACAGCGGCCAATTGGACGCCGGATCCACCACCACCGGTTCGAGCATCTTGCCGTTCACCCCGCCCTTGGCGTTGATCTCGTCGATGGTCATCAGCGCCATGTCTTTGAGCGACGTTTCGGAGATCGCCATGGTCCCGGACAACGAGTGCAGGATGCCGACCTTGATGGTCTCGGCGGCCTGGACGGTCCAGGTCATGCCCATGGCGGCAATGGATGCCGACAAAGTGAAAGCCTTGATCAAGCTACGACGCTGCATGGTGCGATCTCCGCGAACTCAACATTGTTATTAAGGGGACAAGTCGAGGAGGTGATTGCAAGCGCTGTGCCTAGTCGGCAAAAGGCATGAAATGGTCGTTTCGCCCGTTGCGGTGCACCCTGGATGCACCATCAAATGGCAGGCCGGGGCGGTGGGTGCACCAGCGTGCGCTACAACGGGGCGATGTCAGCGCTTGCGCATCAGGCCGATAAAGAAGAGCCCGCCAATGGCTGCCGTGGCCACCCCGATGGGCAAGTCTTCCGGGGCAATCAGGGTACGCGCCGCGACGTCGACCCAGACCAGGAACAGGCTGCCCAGCAGCACGCACACCGGCAGCAGGCGCCGGTGTTCAGCGCCCACCAGGCGCCGGGCGATGTGCGGCACCATCAGGCCGACAAAGCCGATGGAGCCGCTGATGGATACCAGCACGCCGGTCATCAGCGAGGCGATCAGGAATACTTTCAGGCGCACATTGCGGGCGTTCAGGCCCAGGGTCACGGCGGTTTGTTCGCCGGCCATCAAGGCGTTCAACGGGCGGGCCATGCCCAGTAGCAATAGCAACCCGAGCAACACGCTGAGGGTCGGGATCAGCAGCAGTTCCCAGCGCGCCAGGCCCAGGCCGCCAAGCATCCAGAACATCACCGCCGATGCTGCCCGGTGATCGCCCATGAACAGCAGCAGGTTGGCCGCCGCCATCATCACGAAAGACACTGCCACACCACACAGCAGCAAGCGATCACTTTCCAGGCGCCCGTTGCGGCTGGCCACCGCCAGCACCACGAACATGCTGAGCAACGCGCCGATAAAGGCCGCGATGGGCAGGGTCAGCAAGCCGATGATTTCACCGACATGCAGCACCACGATGACCGCGCCCAACGTGGCCCCCGAGGTTACGCCCAACAGGTGTGGGTCCGCCAACGGGTTGCGCGTCACCGCCTGTAATACCGCGCCGATCAGTGCCAGCCCGCTGCCCACCAATGCACCCAGGAGCATGCGCGGTACGCGGATCAGCCAGACGATATGTTCCTGGCCGAGGGTCCAATCCGCTTCACCGATCCCCAGCACCTTGTGCAATAAAATCCGCCACACCACATCCACTGGCACTCGCGCCGAACCGAATCCCAGCGAGACCACGCAAGAGATCAGCAGTAGCGCGCCAAGGCCACTGAGCAGCAGGGCGTAGCGACGGTTGATCATTCGCCGTGGAACCCCTTGGCCAGTGTTTCAACCGCCAGCACGTTATCGATACCCGGTGTGGCCTGCACGTAAGGGATGACGATAAAGCGCTGGTTCTTGATGGCGTCTACCGATTGCAGTGCCGGGTTGTCGAGCAGGAACCGCTCTTTCTGTTCGGCGGTGATTTCGCTGTAGTCGACAATCACGATCACCTGCGGGTTGCGCTCCACCACGGTTTCCCAGTTGACCCGGGTCCAGCTGGCTTCGACGTCCTCCAGAATGTTGCGCCCGCCGGCGGCATCGATCAGTGCCTGGGGCATGCCCAGGCGGCCGGAGGTCATGGCGCGGTCTTCGCCGCTGTCGTAGAGGAACACCCGGGGTTTTTCGGTGGGCAAGGATTTTTGCACCTCGCCAGCCTGCGACTGCATCTGTGCGATCAGCGCATTGGCGCGGTCCTGCACGTCGAAGATCTTGCCCAGGTTGCGCAGGTCGTTATAGGTGTCTTCCAGGGTCGCCGCCGGGCGCTTCATCACAAAGGCGCAAGACTCGGTCAATTCGTAGACGTTGATGCCCAGCGGTTGCAGGGTTTGTGGCGTGAGGTCGCCACCGACGCGCATGCCGTAATCCCAGCCGGCGAAGAAGAAGTCGACGTTGGCATCGAGCAGGGTTTCCACCGAGGGGTACTTGGCGGCGAGTTCCGGCAGGCCATCGAGGATTTGCGCCATGTGTGGGGTCACCGCCTTCCAGCCGGTGACCCCGCTGTAGCCGACCATGCGTGGTCTCAGGCCCAGGGCAAGCATCATCTGGGTCATGTTTATGTCGTGGCTGACGGCGTGTTTGGGCGCTTCCTTGAAGGTGACTTCGCGATTGCAGCTCTGGATTTTCAGCGGGTAGCGGGTCGCTTCAGCGAATGCCTGGGTTGCACCGCATAACAGGGAAAAACACAGCAGGGAGCGCAGGATCATGGTTGGGTTATCCAGGTGATTCGGGGGTAGCCAGACAGGGGGTGCGTGTCGATCAGCGCCTCGACGCCGAACACCTCGCGCAACAGTTCGCCAGTCAGCACTTCATGGGGCGTGCCGCTGGCGACGATGCGCCCATGGTTGATCACGTACAGGCGATCACAGAAGGCCGCGGCCAGGTTCAGGTCGTGAATGCTGGCCAGGGTGCCGATCTTCAGGCGCTTGACCAGTTTCAACAACTCAAGTTGATAGCGCGGGTCGAGGTGGTTGGTCGGCTCATCCAGGATCAACAATTGCGGTTGTTGGGCCAGGGCTCGCGCCAGGATCACCCGCTGTTTTTCACCGCCGGAAAGGGTGGCGAAGGCATGCGCTTCAAAACCCAGCAGGCCGACAGATTCGAGGGCCTGCTGGATCAGTTGCCGGTCTTCAAGGCTGTCGCTGTCGAACAGGCCCTTGTGAGGTGTGCGGCCCATGGCGACCACTTCATCGACGCGCAAACCGAAGGCGTCGGGAAACTCCTGCAACACCACGGCGATACGTTGGGCGCACCAGCGTGAGGACTGTTTCCAGACGTTCTGGTGCTCAAGCAGCACTTCACCGTCGTCCGGTTTACTGAACCGATAGGCGCAGCGCAACAGGCTGGTCTTGCCGCTGCCATTGGGGCCGATCAACCCGACAAACTCACCCCTATCCACCTGCAAGTTGGCGTCACGCAGTTGGAACTGGTGATGACAATGGCCGTGGCCCAGTGGGGTCCAGGCAAGATGGGTGAGGCTGAGTGAGGTCATCATTGCTCTCTAATGAAACGGTGTGGTTGGATCGTTCTCATGCTCTGCGTTCGATCAAAAGGTGTGGTCAGCGGTGACGAAAAACGACCGTGGCTCGCCGAGGATCCATTGCTGGCCGTCATTGTATTGGCTTACCGCGTAAGTGCGATCAAACAGGTTATTCAATTGCAGGCCCAGTGTCGTGTTGCGCAGCGCTTTCCATGACAGCGTGGCGTCGACCACGGTGTAGCTGGGCAGCTCGTTCTGGTTGGCGGTGTCGGCGTAACGGGCATCGACGTAACGCACGCCGGCGCCGGCGCGGATGTTATCGGTCACGGCTTTGCTCAGCCACAGGTTGGCGGTGCGTCGCGGAACATCGGTTGGCCGGTTACCGTCGCGGGAAACCTGCACGCCGTTGACCACCTGCGAGAAGTCGTCGTACTGGGCGCGAACGATGGCGGCATTGGCTTGCAGCTGCCAGGCGCGCGGCAGTTGCAGGTCGAGGCTGGCCTCCAGGCCGTTGGACGATTGCTGGCCGACTTGCTCCTTGAGTTGTGCGGTGCCTGGCACATCAATCAGCAGTTTCTTTTTGACGATGTGATAGGCCGCCAAGGTCCATTCGCCGCGCTGGTCCCAGAAGGCTTGCTTGATGCCGACCTCGGTTTGCTTGGCGGTGGACAGGTCGAACTGTTGCTGGCCCGGGCTCAGGGAAATCAGCCCACCCACGCCATCGGTGCTGGTGGCGTACTGGCCGTAGACCGAGGTATCCGTAGTGAAGGCGTAGACCAGGCCGGCTTTCCAGTTATTACCGGTGAGGGTCTTGTCGGTCTTGGGGCCGCCGGTCAAATCGTTGCGATCCACATGGACGTAGTCGCGGCGCAGACCGGTGATGAGGGACAGTTGCTCGGTCAGTTGCAAACGGTTTTCGGCAAAACCCGAGAACTGTTTGGTGGTGGTTGCGAACTGTGGCTTGAACGGATCCTTGCTCTCGAACGGCGCGGGTGCCGGGTGATACAGGTCAATCGGCTGACCGTTTTCCAGCACGTCATTGAACGGTGAGTTATTGGCAAGGCGAAAACGAATCCGGTTGTAGTCCGCGCCCACCACCGTCTGGCTGTCGAGGCCGAACAGCGTGTGCTTGAAGGTAAAGGTCTGGCGGTCGCCCACCTGTTCCTGATTGTGCTTGATGCCGAAATTGCCGCTGCGGGTCAATTGTCCATTGCTGAGGTTGTAGTTCTCGGCGTTCTGCCAGCGGCGTTGGGCCTTGAGGTAATACAGCTCGTTAGTGGCGCTGACGCGGTCATTGATCTGCCACTCGCTGGTCAGGCGTGTCCACTGGTCGTTGTAGTGTTGGGTGTCATTGCTGAGGTTGTAGTTCTTGTCCCGCAGGTTCTTTTGCAGGTGACCGTTGATCAGCGGTGTGCCGAAATAGTTTTGCGGGCGCTGGTCACCGTAATCGTGGGCGAGGGTGAAGCTCAGGTTGTCGGCGGCTTGCCAGCGCAGGGCGGCGCTGACGAAATCGCTGCTGGAGTCGCCACGGTCGATAAAGCCGTTGCTGCGCAGGCGGTTGACGTTGAGGCGGGAGCTCAACTGGTCGGTCAGCGAAACGCCACTGTCCAGGGCTTGCTGCTGGCGATCATAGGTGCCGTAGCCGAAGCGGATATGGTTTTCGATTTCGCCTGCGAAGGGTTTTTTCGGGATCGTGTTGATCACCGCTCCGGTGGCACCTTCGCCGTACAACACCGAGGCCGGCCCGCGCAATACATCGACACGCTCGACAGACCAGGTGTCCACGGGGAACGTGGAGGTGCCCATGCCGGTGTACAGGCGGTTGCCGTCATACAGCTGCATCACCGAGCCCTGGCCGGTAAACCCGCGCGCCGACAGCGAGGTGCCGCCATCGCCCGGGGTGCCGGTGCGGCTGAGGCCAGTGGCGCGGGAAATGGCGTCTTGCACGCTGGCGTCACCCCGTTCGCGGATTTGCTCGCCGGTCTGGCTTTCAACACTGCCGGGGGTATGCAAGGCGCTGAGATTAAGGCGCGAGCCGGCAGTGGTCGGCGTGGCCAGGCCGACATGATCGTTGTCGACAGCCGAGGCGATGACGGGGCTGGCAGGCAAGGTCAGCGCCTGGGCACTGTGATGCAGGGCGAGCAGGCACAAGCCGGACGCAAGGTACTTGTTCATCGGACGATAAATCGCTTCTTCGAGACGGTACTCGCCGCTGGGCGCGGCGAGCTGAGAGAACGTAATAAGTGTTATAAGTTAACACTTGTTGCGCGGAGGATGAAAGCCCGCGTAATCCTACAGAACGCCTCTATATAGGCCATCTCGACTGTTTCATGACGAAGGTGAGGCCGTCTCACGTTGACCCCAGAGTCGCGACAGAAGCAAACGATCCAGGACCCAGACCATCAATAAAGACGCGCCCACCAAGGGGAAAATAATCGCCAGGGCGAGCATGATCGCCATCGCGGTTTTCCACCTCGGCAAGTCGTGCCGCAGCGGTGGAACCCCCAGGCCGCCTTGTGGCCGGCGCTTCCACCAGATCACCACGCCACTGACGGCGCTGAGCAGGATCAGCAGGCAGATCAGCAGCACCAGCATCTGGTTGAGCAGGCCGAACATCTTGCCCTCATGCAGCATCACACCGACCTCCGTGGCACGGGCGACGCCGTTGTAGTGCTCCCAGCGCACATCGGCCAGGACCTTGCCGGTGTATTGATCGACATGCAGGGTGGCATCGTTGCGCGGGTCGTTGGCGAACACCGCGATGGTGAACACACCTTCAGCGGTCGTGGGAAACGTGATGCTGTAACCGGGCTCGACCTTGCGCGCGGCGGCCAGGTCCACGACCTGCTGCAGGCGGATGGTCGGGGCGGCTGGCTCCTTGCTCATGCCTGCGTGGTTCATGTGTTCGGCATGGTCGCCAGACATCGGCATCGGCGTATTTTCCATGGCCCAGGGCACGGTCTGTTGGGTGGCGGTATTGAGGGTGCGCGCCTGTTGATCGGATTGCGGCACGTTGTTCCACATCGCCGCCGGGAAGTGGTTCCACAAGTCAGCATATTGCTTGCCCCAGAAGCCGGTCCAGGTCATGCCGCTGAGCAGCATCACCAGCAAAAAGGCCGCGCCCCAGAAGCCGGCGACCGCATGCAGATCGCGCCAGAACAGCCGCCCGCGACTGCCCAGCCGTGGCCACAGCACTCCGGCCGATGACTTGCCTCGCGGCCACCACAGGTACACGCCGGAAACCACTAGCATCACGCCCCAGCCGGCAGCCAGTTCCACCAGCCGATCACCGACGGTGCCTATCATCAACTCGCCGTGCAGGGCGCGTGCGATGGCTTGCAGGTTGCTTTTCGCGTCCTGTTCGCCAAGGACAGTACCGCGATAGGGGTCGACGAATATCGTCAGCTCATGCCCGGCGTTGCGCATGACAAATTGCGCGCTGCTGGTGGCATCGACAGGCGGCAGGTACTTGCTGAGCGTGCCCTGTGGATAGGCTGCTTGGGCCCGTTGCAGTTGTTCATCGGCACTCAATGCATGTTCGGCGCTCTGGACTGTGAGCAAGTCGGGGTACATCAGCGGGTCGAGTTGGGGCTTGAACAGATAGATGATGCCGGTCAGGGCCAGCAGTACCATGAATGGTGCAACGAACAGCCCGGCGTAGAAGTGCCAGCGCCAGGCCAGGTTGTAGAAGGAAATCTTTGACGGGTTCATCGGGAGTGCTCCGCAAAAGGTGTAGGTAGTAGCCGCTGCCGAGGCTGCGATGCGTGTCCGCAGGACCGCCCTAGGGGGTCGCTTCGCAACCCATCGCAGCCTTATTCTTCGGCAGCGGCTACAGGTTTATGTGTTGTTGTTAGACGCTCATGTCGACCTTGGTCCAGGGGCCAGAGCGTGTGCCCTGGCTCCTTGATGGCTTGCGGGTCATTGGCCGGGTAGCCGAAGCCGGTGTTGCCCGCCAGGTTCAAATGCTCGGCATAAGCCTTGCCGAACAGGTTGTGGTGGCAAGAACGGGGGGTATCCCAAAGGGGAGACAGCAGAGAGCCTGAACATGAAAAATTCCATCAAACAATCGTAAACAACACGGCCAGCAGCCTGCGGCTGTCTATCTGAAGTCGGCCGGGTGAAGTAACGGTGCGAAGTGTTTACGACGCGATGGGGGGGCGCGGCT
>NZ_WLYI01000051.1 GCF_009707515.1 Pseudomonas karstica
GTGGGGCTCCATCGAAACACTGGTGGTGAACGAGGTTGAGCAAAACCTGCGGTTTCAGGGTCAGTACTTCGACGATGAGACGAGGCTGCACTACAACACGTTTCGGTATTACGATCCGCAGGTCGGGCGGTTTATTACGCAGGATCCGATTGGGTTGTTGGGTGGGGATAATCTTTACGCCTATGCGCCGAATACTAATGGTTGGATTGATCCACTAGGCTGGTGTGTCACCACAACTGTCACTAGAGGTGTGGCAGGTCAGCCGCTTCGAGCTACTGCCACTATTACTGCGAAGGATTTAGGGACAGGAACTGCCACCAATAGCTCGTCGAGGATTTGGGCTCGCGGCCTAGGTAACGCCAATGATGACGCGGTCAGATCGTTGGCAAGCTACTTGGAGGCTCAGGCGGAAAAGATGGCGTCTTCCCTCAACTGTCGAAGATCAATCGTGGCTTGTTTCGGGATTTTGAGGGGGAGGTTGCTACTTTTGTCAGGAATCATGGACCTGTTGATGTTGATGTAAAGTTTGTTTATGGCTCTGGCGGGACCAGGCCAACCAAGATCGTATACGATGTATTTCAGAACGGTAAGACTGTGTTGTCGGACATATTTAGTAACTGAGGTTTTTATGTTGCCAGAAGAGAAAAAAGTTTTAAACGTGTTAAAGGAATTTATGGCCGCCATGCGTGATTGGGAGTGTGCTTATAGTCATGAGCAGCGGATCCTTATTGACTCCGACAAAGACAGCTCTGAGTGTGACAAGAAATATGAAAATATACTTCGAGAGGTTTTAGGACGATTTTCTGTTTCTAAAAGCAGAAATTGGGCTCGTCTAGCGGACCTGGGCTGCGGAAGCCCACCCACATATGATCCAGATAGAGATGTAATTGAGGCTCCCGAACTGGTTGGGGAAAAATGTGCTGTAGTAGTCCGTCAAACAGTTCGACTAAAAGCAGTGTATAAATTTTCCTTGCATGCCAAAGATGGAAGTTGGCTAATTGTTAAAAAAGAAACACTAAATGGAGATAAATGGAAACAGACGGCGCTTTGACTTAGTGTTGGAGGCCCCATGCAAACGCTTCCCTTGGTAAGGTCTATAGATGATGCGTGAGGAAAGGCTGAGGCAGAGTAGTTTGTATGTATATGAGCCTGGCAGTTATGCTCCAATGGTCCGCATCGAGCAAGCCGAAGATGAAGAGCAAAAGCAACCACTATGATCGCCGCCGGCGAACTGACCCGCACGCTGGACAAGCTACGTAGTGAAATCAAATACGAATACGAAGCCAACGGTCAGTTGCATAGCCGTGACACCGGCAGGCTGGTCGACAGCGAAGAGTTTCGCTACGACGCAGCGGCTAACCGTTTGAACTTCAACACCAGTCAGTTCGACCAGGTCAAAGACAACCGCATCAAGCAATGGCGCGATCAGGAGTATGCCTACGATGCCTGGGGCAACCTGATCGAGAAACGTAGCGGTAGGAATAAGCTGCAGACGTTCAGTTATGACTGTGAGAACCGGTTGGTCAAAGCTGAGACGCTGGTTAACAGCAAGCTCGAAAGTACTGAGTTCCTTTATAGTGGATTACTTTCCCGGCTGACTTTTTTCTGAGGTTCGTTCACCTGGGCTTCCAGTCGAGCAAGCCAGAAGGTTCCCAGCGACAAACCCCCGATGACCAGTGCAACCGCTGCGTGAGAGACCACCGATGCCCAATATTTGAAAGGGTCGCTGACCAGGGTGTAAGTCGTCCTGGGCCCCCACTTGTTGGTGGACAGGGTTACGCCGTCCACCAGCTCCTTACCAATACTGACGACCAACAAAACAGTGGTGATAACCAGAATATAGCCCACTGTCCTCGTGGCCCAAGCGCCAATATGAGCGTTAGCCATGCTATGTCCTCTTGAAACGCGCTTATGCCCAGCCACTACCCGTTTCTAGCTTGAGAATGCACGCGGTAGAGCAGTGTTGTAACTCAGTCGGAATAGCAACTCCAGATCGACGTGACGACTAATCTCGCCAGCGCGGAAGCTCACTCGAACATGAGGTTTTCCATGCTTCATGTCGAACGCAAGGAACTACCCGTTCTGAACCAGAATCTGGAACGCCTCTACCCAGGACGTTGACGGCTCCTATACCGCATATCGCCACCCAAAGGCCCATCCATCTCTTATGCTTTTCGCTCCCAGGTCGCGGGCAGCATCGCTTTTTGCGGTGACAGCATTGATGATTTCATCAGCTGTAACGGGGCGTTTAACCGAGCGGGGCAAGGCAACTTCTCTAGCGCTCAGCATTACAGTCATAATTCCTTGGTAGTTCCGACAGCATTGCCGCTTGCCGGGTGGCCGATAAAAGTTTCGTTGTCTTGAACAGAGCCAGTGGGCAGTGGCACTATCAGGCTAGTCGCTCGGGTTACACCATCGGTACAAGTTTTACGATTGATGATGACTTCCAGGTTGTTACTTCTAGCCGTTTCAACGACCTTGCCATAGAAGCGGCACTGATCCCCCTTGACCTCTTGAAGCGCAATCCTGTCGCCAATCGACGGCTGAGGGTTCTTGTTAAGCATTAACAATTCAATACCTGAGGTTGTATCAGCTGCTGCATGAGCGACCGAACCGGCCAGAATCAGAGTTACGGCGAGCATTAGTTTCATATTCATTCCTTTGATTATATGGACGCAAATACAAAGATAGGCGTCCTTCTACACACCTGGTCCTACGTTGGCGCTGGGGCTTGAGGTGTACCAGGGAAATTCTTGGCTAATCAGCTTTCTCAAGTTCAGCAATGGTTTCAGCGAATGCTTTGTCATGAAAACTGGGCTTTTTCTTCCACGGCTGTCGCTCGGGTTCACGCCCTCCTGCATACACCGTGACTGAGTTTGGATTTTCTTGGAGATGCTTTTCAAGCTGATCTTGCAGTTGCTGACGTAACTCTTCTTTAGTCATTTTTTTTGCCTATTTATCCTACCGTACAGTAATCATGCGTGGTGTCAGATTTTGAAATACCTGCGACGCTCAGGAAGTTGGTGCTGCCTTCTGTAGTCACGCATCCAAACCGAGGACGGCCTACCTATTAGGTATCAACGTAGCTTTTCAGCCAGTAATGCAGTTGCCCGGTCTCGTCGTAGCCATGCGTCCCGCGCGTATATGGCTCTATTTTTTCGCGCCGGCGTCTTTTGAGGGCTGCCCCTGCAGAAACACCGGCCATGGCTGCGACTGTCCTGTCGGGTAGTTTCCCCAAGAGATGCTCGTAATCGTCGAGTGGCGATACAGTCGAACGCTTCAAAGACTTTATCCCTAACCGAGTACGACGCTCTGTGACCGCCGCTTTGGATACACCGGCTATGTTGGCGATATCCTGATCGGGTACTGCTCCTAAGAGCTGGTCGAAAGCTGCCAACCTGGATATTGGAACATAGGCGTGGATCTTAAGTGCGGCCCTGCGTTGTTGGACGGCAGATACAGATACTCTTGCTAAGGCTGCCACATCGGGGTCTGACATTTTGCCCAACAGAGCATCAAAGCCTCCCTGTGACAACAACGACTTCTTAGGCACTGACAACACCTCACTGCTACTGGATAAAGAGTAGTCCAAGGGGCCAATCTTTGGTGGCTTCGCCATGTAAAGCAGACATCCTGAAAACCTTGAAACTGCAGTTTCAGCGGTGACGCCGACGGCGTAGGGGTTACCTACTGATCGACAGCCGTAGAGTCTCCAAAAAACTTCACCAAGTACTATCCAGCAGGATTATACCCCCATTTTCTCTCTTGGCAGACGTGATGGATGCGATCTCGCAGTTCGGGAGGGAGTTCTTGCTAATCACGTTGGCGTGCCATTTGCTTGAGGGCGATTAAGTCATCAGGGCTTTGTGTCTTTGGTACCAAGTACATCACGAATGTTATCGACAACGTTGCTGTCTTTAATCACGTCGTTCAGCCACCCCTCAAGCGGCATATTGCCCCACTTGATGGCGCGTTCGATCAGGTAGGGCACGGGACTCTGCGGCTCGGTGTTCTTGAAGAACTGCGCTACGCTCGCCAGCATGGTGAACGCTTCATCGCGAGTGCCTGGGGTGGTGCGTAATGTGGCCGATGATGGAGCTTGTTGTGAGGACATTGCAGCACCTGCTGGAGGGTCTTCATCGATTTGAGGAGCGCTATGGGCGACTAAGACTTGCGCAGGATTGAGTTCGATTCCTCGATCCTTCAATAGCTTCTCGACCAGTTGTGCAACTCGGGACAGGATCTCGCCAAGTGCGGCAAAGCTCGGTGCGTCACGTCCGAACAGGGTGTCGCAGGTGGCCTGGAGCTGTTGGCAAGCCTTGAGGCTTGCAGCGATCTCCGTGGCTTTGAGTCGAAGGTGATCCGAGTCGGTAAGAACGACCGAACGCTGGAAGATTTCCGCGTTGATCTTGCCTTCCTCAACGGCTGTTCGCATTGCCTGGGGGTTCTGCAATGCGAGGTTTTCCACATGGCGGGACTCGTCATAACGCAGCAGGCTGAAGTTGTCCCCCTGGGTAATCGGCAATGCACCGGCCACATCGACCAGAGAGGCTTTGAGCCAGGCAAGACGCGCGTTACGCTCTTCAACACCGTCTTCAAGCGTGGGATACAGATCGTCCCAGAACGCCCGCAGAATACGTTCGGCCAAGGTCAGGCCAAAGTGAATGCCAATAAAGTGATATCGGTGCGCCAGGCCTTCCGAGAGCCAGGCAACCAACATCAGGTCT
This sequence comes from Pseudomonas karstica, assembly GCF_009707515.1. Classification (GTDB taxonomy): domain Bacteria; phylum Pseudomonadota; class Gammaproteobacteria; order Pseudomonadales; family Pseudomonadaceae; genus Aquipseudomonas; species Aquipseudomonas karstica. The sequence continues at coordinate 4,728 of NZ_WLYI01000051.1, forward strand.
TTACTCTGTTGAGCAAGCCCTTGTGCGGCCAAGGTGATGGTCAGATCCCAGTCGGAGGATTTGAGTTCGGTTTGCCAGTCACCTTGGGTCAAGTAGTCGGGATCTGCTCGACGAGCTTCTTTGATTTGATCGAACAGGGTGGAAAAACTCAGGTCTGTACCACTTCCCCCGTCGATAGGGGTCGTCAGTTCAGCCAGCGAAAGGCCGTTGAGAAATTCAGACATAGATAACTCTGCTCAGGATGAAAAACACCGTGCCGAGTGCCGGCACGGTGTTGAGTACGGGTAGACTTCGCTGCCCGAAATCGCCAAATACTTAAGCGAAAACCTTGTTGGCTGTGCGATCCCAACCGCCGGTGACGTTACCGCCGCCCTGACCGTCCGCACGGCTCTGTTGGGTGTAGGTGGTTTTGATACGCGCGAAGTTAAAGCTGATTTCTTCGATCGGCAGGTCGCTGACAGCTTTGTCTTCACCTCCTTGACTGCCGCCGGCAACGGCCTTGACGGAAGATACCACCACTTCTTCCAGGTTGATGGTCAGGTAAGTCAGCTTGTCGCCGCCTGCACGGTTGACGTTCAGTTGGATCTTGGCGATGTGCGTACCCTTGCAGCAAGCTTCAAATAGCTTCGCCGAGGCTTTGTCGACGGCTTTGCGGATGCTGAAGTCGCTGAGCGCTACGCGCTCGGAGGATGCACCGCCCGAGGAGCTGGCAGTAGCGGAAGTGGCTTGGGTTGCGCCGTACTCGTAGCCCAGCACTTCGATCCAGTCCTTGTGCTTATCGTCCAGAACTTCGCCTGGAATGCCGTCGATTTGGATGTATGCGTCAAATGCCATTTTTAATTTCTCCATTCACTGTTTAAGAGTTGCATCGACCTGCAAACAGGTCACAGCTCTTGCTTTAACCTTCTTGAAAAGATCAAGACAGGCTTCTTTTGCCGGTGTTCCGGCCACGCAATGCGATGGTCAAAACACCGGTATTCTTCTAAAGAGCGTGCTCAGTTGAGCGCGCGTACTTCGATCTCTACCCGTCGATTGGGCTCCAGGCACTTAATCAACTGGGTCCTGGGCTGCTGCATGTCGCATTTGACCAGGGGCTTCTCGCTGCCTTCGCCGACGACGTCCACCAATTCGGTGGGCACGCCTTTACCGACCAGATAGGTTTTGATCGTCTGCGCCCGCTGCTTTGAGACCGCCAGATTGCTTTGTCGATCCCCCAATTGATCGGCATGCCCGGCAATGATGATTTTTCCGATGTTTGGGGTGCTCAGCAGCTTGCCAGCGATAGCGCTCAACTGCGCTTGCCCTTCGTCTTTCAAACTTTGGAAATCTGCGCGGCCGAAGGCGAACAAGGTGTCGGACTCCAGGGTGATTGTCTCGATCGAACGCAGCGACTGAGTCAACAGGCTGTTGATGTAATTGCGCGAGCTGGAGGTGAGGAACGCGTTATCAAGGATACGTGGCACGTCCGGCTCGTGAATCTGATCACTGTAGAAATTGATCTGGCGGCTGGCATATTCGTAATCCTGATGATTACCTGCGGTATTGTTCTGGCCGATGGTCATGCCGGTCTGGCGGGCAATCGCCGGATACCAGTAGTCGGGCATTTTCGCTTTGAGGAACGCCGGGTCGGCCTTCTCTCGCTGGGCGCGCGACAACATGATGTAGGTGTCCAGGGTCGCCGTGCCGAAGTCGGCGATGGATTGCGCACGGTTGTCCGCCGGCAGGGCCTTGGGCTCCACACTGTCGATACCGGTCACCGGGAGCAACTCCTTGGAGTTGCGCTGATACACCTTGATGGTGGTCAGCAGGTACAGCGAACGGGTGAGGTTGTCGGCGGTCGGCTTGAGCATCACTGTTTCCAGCCGCGAGAAATACCGGCTGCGCAGCAACGGTTCGATGTCATGACCCTGATAAAGGCCCATGCGCATGCGCAGTGGCACACCGTCTTCATGGTGCTGGCTGTAATAATGCGCGGTCCATGAACGCATGCTGTCCAGCGTATGCCAGGCGGTGTATTGGTTGGTGCTGGCGCGGTCATCAGTGGATGCTTGGGCAAGCTCGCCAGAAAGGGCCTGGATCGTGCTTTTGTTGTTCCAGTAAGACCAGCCCCACACGCCGCACAGTAGCAGCGCCACGGCGCCAAAACCGCCGATCCAGGCCGCCTTGCGCCGGCGTTCGCGGTGGTTGGTGGTGTACAGCGCCACCAGATGCTGGTCGGGAATGATCACCTTGCGGAACAGGCTATTGATAAACAGTGCCCGAGGGTGCGCGTGGCCGCTGGCTTGCTCCTGATCTCTTTCCAGCGAGAAACGTTCGGTAACCTGGCGGGCATGGCCACCCATTTCCGGCTGATCGGCATCCAACGCGCTGGTGAAGTAAAAGCCGCGTAGCAGTTCGGCACTTTGATATGGGTTAGCCCGTAACAATGCATCGACGAACAGTTGCATACGCGGTTTCAAGGCCGCCAGTTCCAGGGGGAAGCGGTACACGGACGAGTTCTGGCGGGTGACCTGAATATCCTGCAGCACGAGTTGCTGGCTGGCCACGGTCTGCCAGTAAGTAATCAGCTCATCCATCGCCACACCGAAGCGCTGGCCCCAATCGGCCTGCTCAAACCCTTTGTGGGAGAAGGTTTTGCCCATCACTTCGCCGCGCGCAGCGTCATCCAGTTGGCTATAGAAGGGCGCAAACCCCGGCACCAGGTCGCACTTGGTGAACACCAAGTACACCGGCAGCCGTACTTCCAACAGTGCATGGGTTTCCTGGATACGTTCGCGCAGGCGCTTGGCAATACGCTCCTGATCTGCCAGTGAGGATTGCAGGATGTCGTGGATGCTCACCGCAACTATCAAACCATTCAGTGGTCGACGCTGGCGGTGTTGACGCAGCAATTGCAAAAACGCTCGCCATTTGCCGGCTTCTTCCTGGTTGTTCATGTAGCGGCCTGCAGTGTCCAGCAACACTGCTTCGGAGCTGAAGAACCAGTCGCAATTGCGCGTGCCACCAAGGCCCGCGACCCTTGCGCCTTCGCGCTCGGCATACGGGAAGTTCAGCCCGGACTGATACAGCATGGTGCTCTTGCCTGCCGCAGGCTGGCCGATCACCAGATACCATGGCAGGGCGTACAGAGCATCCTTGGGCCGGGTACCGGGCTTGTGAGTGTTCAAGCGTTCGATGCTTTGCAGCAGGCGCTCGCGTAACAGGCTGACCTCCTCACGGTCCGCCGGGCTTGCGTTCAGCACGGCCTGGTCAGCGTCCTCGCGCAGCAGCCCTTCAAGGTTGTGATGCCGGGAGACGCCGCGATACAGCAGCACCACATAGCCGGATGAAAGCACCAGAAACACACCGATCCCGGTCAGCAGGCTACTGACCGAGTTGAAGTCGAACGCGCGGCCAATACCCCATACGATGAAAATCGTCAGGAAGAACAGCACCCCCAGGATGTAGGGTTGGTAGCGCAAAAAATAATATTTGATTCTGTTCATACGGACTTCAAATCCAGGGCATCGACAAAACGGTCGATAACATCATAAAGAGGGCGGTCGATTTCAGGAAAAGCATGTACACGGTGGTGCTCATCGAAGGCGTCAAACGGCGCCAGCACATCGTAATTTTCCAGGCGCTCGCCGGTGCCAGTCAGCACCCGGTACAGGCCATTGCTGCTGCGCGAAGCAAAGCACAGCAGTTTGGGACGCATGAAGTCATCGGCCAGCACGCTGATTTGCGGCGCGGTGCCGGCGTCCTTCATGCGCGTGAGCCAGTTGATCCACAGGTCGGCGGTTGGGTTCTTCAAACCCTGTTCGGCCGGCAGGGGCAGGGAGATTGCCATGCTGCTTTTTTGTTGCATCGGTTGTTGCAGGGCCTGCAGGCGGGTGAGCGCCGCATTGCTGACAAACTCCGGGTATGAGTCCTCCAATGAGCGGGTGATGTCGCGCAGATTGAAGTTCACCAGAAACTTGTCGTGCACGCGCCGGAACAGTTCAAAGTCCTGAGCCTGCAAAGGACGCAAGGCTTTGATGCGCTCAAACAGCACCGAGGTGCTTTCACTCTGGGCCGCCATATGCAGCAACGGCTTGATTTGCCCGCAGAACAATTCGCTCAGGGTAAACGGGTTCACCAAGGGCTGGGCTTCGCTGGCCTTGAGGATCTGGAAGATAAAAAACGGGTAGCGCCGTGCGCTGAAGTCCTGCGAGCTGATTAGCCCGCCCAACAGCCAATTGCCGTTGCGCGCGCGGTAGCTGAACAGACACACCGGCAAGCGATCGAACAGCTCACGCCAGTCTTCGCGGTGCTGCATGGCCGACAGGGCACCTTGCAACCACGCGTCGAACTCGCAGACTTCTTCCGCCGCACCGTGCAGGCTGACGAAATCCGCGCTGGCAGGCACTTTGCCGAAACACCCAATCACCGGCGGCACTCCTGATCCATGGTTTGAGCCCTCACTTGGCGCTCAGCGCGCTTAACGCCTTGACGTTGGCCAGGTCGGTAAGCTTGACGCCGCCGTAGTTGCGCACGGTCAGGCTGACCGGGCCGCTGGTGGTGCTCCAGCGGAAACGCTGCTGGATGCCATCGAGGTCTTCGACCCGCGCACTGTCGTTCATACGCAACAGACCCCAGCGTCCCGGATAGTCGAACACCGTGACGCGCTCGCCGCTCAGTGTCACCACATCAAGGCGTGCGCCTGGCGCCGTGGTGGTGCCCGGCCAGGAGAACCGGCTCCAACTGGTCTTGCCGTTGCGGTAGTGCTGCACCTGGCCGTCCAAGGTGAAGATGATGTCGGTGAAGTACGCCGACGGTTCCAGCATGATTTCGAAACCGTTGTCGCGGTCCGACAGACTGGCGATCACTTCACCCAGCGAGCTGGCCTTGTCGATGCTGTTGACCATGCGCGGATTGACCAGCGGAGCCGACTTGGCGCCGCTGCTCATGCCCAAGCCTTCGCCGCCGGCCAAGTTGCCTATTTCGTTACGCTTGAAATTTGGTAACAGGCCCGACTGCGGGTCGACAAAACGCTGCAGATCCTTGACCGACGCCTCGTTGCGGCTGCCCGCAGCAATCGGGTAACGATGGGCCATGACTTTTTCCCACGGCTTGGCAATCTGCTGTGCCCAAGCCTTGGCAATTTGTTCGCCCGCCGGGTCGCGGAGGGTTTCCCAGGTGTACTGGATCGGCAGGCTGAATAGGTTTTGCAGCGAACTCGACAGGCCGCCCTGGCTGGTGTCGATCGTGGTCTCCACATAGTTGCGTACGCCGGTGACTTCGCTTGGCTGGCCTTCCAGGGTTTCGCTGATCAGTTGCTTGCTGCTTTTGCCGACGTCTTGCGAGCGCTGGATGTTGTTGACCCGTACTTTGAGTTTGCGCAGCGCGGCCAGGTAGCGATCCATGATTGTGCTGTCTGCACCTTCAGCGTTCTGTGCAGCAAACACCCGTGATACCGGCTCGAAGCGCTTGGCCAGGCTGCCATCATTCACTGCGGGCAGCGGCGAAACCAGCGCGCTAGGGGACACGTCGGAGGGGTCGAATACGCCGGAAACCTTGCTCCAGAAACTGTCCTCACGTTTGGTGCCCGGTTGCTGGGTCTCATACGACTCGGGCAGGTCCCATTGGGTGTTATCGTTGACCGCCGACAGCAACCGTTTGACGGGGGAGTTCTGCACGTCACTGAGCAGCGAGAGCTGTTGTGTGGCGTTGGCCATATCGGTGAAGTGACGTACGCCGACACTTCCCACCAAGGTGTACCACGCTTGGGTGTAGTCACGTTTGTAGCGCGCCATGAACTCGCGGATGAAGTTGGCTTTCTGCACCACGCTGTCACCACCGTCGCCGTCCAGTACCCAGTCGGTTTCATTGTGCAGGTTGCTCGAGACCAACTTGATCAGCTCCGGCTTGACGAACTCGTCCCAGCCCTGGCGGGTGAAAATCGCCGGCACAACTTCGGTGCCGTACAACACCCGGCGCCCCGGCAGCGGCACTAGGTCGCTCAGGCCAATCGCAGGGAACTGACGGCTGGATTCGAGTTGCAGGCGCAGGTATTCACGGTCCACCAAGGAACTGGAGATCATGAACGACTTGAGGCTTTTTTGCGTCTCGCTGATCAGTTGTTCGTTCCGCGGCAGCGTCGGCGCTTGGCCATTCTTGAGCAGTTGCACATAGACCGGCGCGTTGTCCTGAATTACTTTGTCGCTGATTGGGTTTTCCTGGCTGAGGGTGTTCGCCCAGGCGACTGGCAATGCAGCGCTAACAAACTCGGCTTCCGGGTGCGCGTCAGGTTGGGTGAGGATCAGGTAAAGCTTCAGCGTGTTGTACGACTCGATGATAGACGCGACCTGACGCTCATCCAGACGCCCCAGCATCTCTTCTGATAACGACAATCCGCCGGTGGTGGCGGACAGTTCTGCGGCGTCATTGGCGGTGGCCGGATTGCGAAGGGCTGCGAGGGTGTTATCACGCGCTTGTCTGGCCGAACCCTTGACGGCGCCGGTGAGTCGCTGGGTGATATCGCTGGTGCTGCGTGGAATGCTGCCCTGGTTCAGCTTCAGCCTGGCACTCCCGGCTAACTGCTGCGTGCTAGCGGCCGAAAGACCTTTACGTGCGCCCTTGACAGGCTGCGCCGCCGTGGCATTTTGCAGGTCCATGGTATTCGCGAACTCATTGAATTCGCGCAGATGCCGTTGCAGGTTGAGGGTGATTGGCTCCAGCGCGTGGGTGCGTAGCTGCTGCAGATACGCACTTTGGGTGGCCAGATAAATTTCATCGCCATGGTACAGGCCGCCACCCAACCGCAGTGGCACGCCTTCGTCGCGGTAGCGTTCGATGGCTGTCATCTGGTCACGCAACAACTCCAGGCCTTGACCGGATGCAAATAACTGCTCGCGATCCGGCGATTGCTGCAGCTCGCTGAGTTGTTGGCGCATGGACGCCAGCCACTCACGGTTATTCTTGAATGACACGCTTTCCCAGCCGATGAATACTAGCCCGGCGAACAGCGCAAGGCCAATCATCATTGGGCTCAGCGACGACTTGCGGCCGAACCGCGATTGGTACAGCGACAGGTCGCGATCGGGGAAAATGACACGGCGGAACGTATCTGTAATGAAGTAGCTGCGGTCACCGGTTTTCTTCGTGCTGCCGTCGTCCGGGATGGCCTGGTCGGCCTGCGGATGTAAGGCGAAAGATTCGGCAAGGTCATCTTCAAAGACCGGGCTCAATTGCTGGTCGGTCTGCAACGCACTGGTGAAGTACAGGCCGCGCAGCAGCAACGGGTTGGCGCGATGGGTGTGCTGCGCGAAGTGCTGGAGGAACTGCTCAAGCACACCCGCTAGTTCAGCGAAGTAGTTGGGGAAGTTCAACAGCGCACTGTTGGCGTCAGCGCCGAGGGCAATCATCTGTGCATCGACGTGGCGGCGAATATGCGCGTGCAGATTGGCCAGTTTGGTATCCAGGACGCTGCGCAAACCGTGGTTGCGAATCTCCGACAAACCGAACGTCATGCCCAGCGGTTGCTGGCGTTCGTTGAGGTCGAGGCCTTCGAATGCCTGGCTGAAGCCGGGCAGTTGGTCGGTCTTGCTCAGCATCAGGTAGATCGGCGGATTCACGCCCAGGCAGTCGACGTATTCCCCGATGCGCGACACGAGTTGTGCGGCCAAGGCGTTACGCTCATCCGTGGAGGAGGCGAGAAGCTCAGGCAGGCTTACCACCAGCACCAAACCGTTGACGGCGGTCTTGTTGCGTTGCTTTTTCAGCAGACGCAGGAAGTCGGCAAAGTCGCTGGCCGACTGATCGTCGCGCAGGTAGCGCCCGGCGGTATCGATCATCACGGCGTCAGGGCTGAAGTACCAGTCGCAGTGCTGGGTGCCGCTTTCACTGTCATTGGCGCTGCTGGCGATGCTCGCAGACAGGCCTGAGCGACTGAGCAGCGAGGTCTTGCCCGCAGCAGACATGCCGATCACCAGGTACCACGGCAAGTCGTACAGCGCCGAAGAACCGCCGCCCCCCGCTGCGCGGTCGGTACGCAACATGGCGATGGCGTGCTTGAGCCGTTCGCGCAGCACTTGCTGGTCGCGGAACTCGCCGGCGGACTTCAGCGAGCGATCGACTTCGCGATGCACCAGGTTCTCAAGGTTGTGCTCAGCGCGAATACGCTTGTACTGGCGCAGCACGATAATTAACACATAAAAGGCACTGATCAAAATCAGCGCCTCTGGCAAGTGGCCCTGCAGCAGCGGTACACGAGGTGCGGCGATCCAGCATGCCAACAGGCTCAACACCCATAGCACGGGGATGAGGAACCAGAAACTTTTCAACAAACGCAGTAATGTCTTCATGTCTTCCTGACCCGGTTACCTGATCTGTGCTCAGGCACTGAACAGTTGGCTGATTTGTTCTGCCAAAGCGGCGACGTCCTTGCCCAGCAACCAGTCCAGCGTCAGGTAAACAGCGACGCAGACCAGTGCAATGAGCAGCAGATACAGCCACACGGGGACTTCGTGACGAAGCATTTGCGAGACTTGATCGGGCAATGCCCAGTCTGGCGACAGCGCTTTCGGGGTTTTTCGGTAGCGGGCAATATCTTGGCCGAGGGTGTTGGCCAGGTAGCGCAACTGGTCTTTTTGGCCGAGGCTGAATTTGCCTTCGAAACCCAGCGCCAGGCATAGGTGATAAACCTCAAGCACATCCAGGTTGGCTTTCACGTCACCGCGCAGCGATTCGATCTTTTCAAAGAAACCTTCACCCGCCAGGTGCACGCCGAAATAGCGGAACTGCAACGGCTGCAACTCGAAGTGGCTGCGCAGGGCGTTATCGCCGGAACGCAAGACGCTTTCGTCGAGGAATGCACACAGGGCGTACTGGGTGTCTTTGACCTGCTCAACGCTGTAGCTGGCACTGCGTGCGTCGCGCTCCAGCGTGTTGAAGAAGCTGTCGACACTGGCTTCAAAGGCACTCACCGATGTTACCTGCCGGCCTCGGCGAACGATCAGCGCCATGCTGATGAAGTCCTGCACAAGATCTTTGAGGGTCGACTTTTCGTGCGCCGAGGCTACGGCGCCTTGCATCACGGCTTCGGTCATTTGAGTACCGCCATCAATTCAAGCTTGAGGTTGGTGAAAGCGCTGGGCGCGTAAAAGGAGATAGCCTGGGCATTCATCATTCGCTCATACACCCGTCCATGAGGCTCGATGGAGAAATAATGGTTATCCAGGCGCACCGGGATTGCGTTAGGCAAGCGCGTCGAGTGGTTCAGTGTGACGCCCGGCATGGCGCTGTTGACCACCACTTCGATATCTTCCGGCGAACCCACCTTGATCGCGCGTGGCACCAGTTCCAGCAGGCTGGAACCGGGCATGTCGGCATGCACCGAAATATAGAAGTCGGCTTCGGTCAAGCGTGGGTCGAGTAACTGGCCCTGCCAATAAGACGGCTTGGTTTGCGTCAGGTTGATGACAATGCACTGGTTCGGGATCACGTTGTCGAGCAACACCCGGATCATTTCGTCGAGCTTGACCAAGGAGGCCGCCGGATCGTGATGGTTATATTCGGGGATGTCGTTGAGCTGGGTGTCCAGAGAAAACGTCAAGAGGCCACCGGCAAGCTCCGCGAGGAACAGATACAGGCGCTCGGGGTGCAGGCGTGGGTGGGCCAGCAGGTGCGCCAGATTCGGGTAAGCACGATTGACCGTATTCAGCAGCCAGAACAGGGTGACGTCGCTGGAACCGAACTCGGCGATCTGGTCGGCGCGTTCTCGACGACGGCCCGACAGCGCCTTGCTCTTGGACTGCAAGGCGCCGAGCAGACGCTTGCCCAGGCCTACTAGGGTTTGATGGGTACCGACATGCAATGTCGGGTGCACAAAGTGCGCATCCAGGTTGAAACCGCCAACGTTATTGCGCGACAGCCGAGCAACCGGGCAGTAGCTGTAGCCGTCCAGGTTGTCACCGTCGATCAGCATCACCACGTTCAGGCGCAAGCTGGTGATTTCGTTTTCCAGGTCACCCTCATTGAGGTCGGGCAGGGTATCGAACTGCTTGCGAAAACGCCGAGCGCTTTTTTGTTCCTGGCCGTCCTCGACATAGTTCATGCCGAACGGCTCCGGCAGCTTGAGCGCGGCATATACCTTGAGATCATTGCCCTTGAGCAACTCCTTCAAGTCCCGCGCGGCGGGTAGCGGGTCGTGCTGGGGCGCGTCAAACAGGCTGCCATCGGGAAACACCAACTTCAGCCGGGTCATGCGCAGCGTGCCGCTGGCCAGCGCCTCTTCGTCAATCTGTAGCGTTTGCACGCCCCAGTGAAACGGCGTGCTACGCAGCGTCGATTCGGCCAACTGATGTTGGTGAAACTCATCCTGATACTGGAAATGCTGTGGCAAAAGGAACATGCCTTCTGACCACATCACACGGCTTTGCTTACTCATTTAGCGCCTTCCAATAAAGAATTCATTTTCGTATCAGCGGTCTTTTTTACGGCGCCGTTGGCCATATCTGTCGCTTGCTTTTGCGCTATGTCACTAACCGGCTTGGGTATCGCCGGGGTTGTCGGGGTGTTGGGCTCAGCCAACGGATCCTGCGTCTCGGGTACGTTCAGTACATCCACGCCGCGCACCGCTTGTACCGAATAGAAGTCGGCCAGCACTCCCACGCCATCGGAGGAGAACCAGATACCGTCCTGGCGCAACGAGTTGGCATCGAAGGCGATCTTCCATTGGCTGTCTTCGTCGCTGCGGAAGAACCCTGCAACGCCCACATACCGTGTGGCTTTGTTCAGCGGCCAGATATCGGTCTGGCCCATGTCAGGCAGCAGCACGATTTCACGCTCCTCGATCAGCGTATTGCCCAAGGCTTGCTGCGGTGCGGCCGACAAGTCGTCGGCGGATACCGCGGCAAAGCGCTCCAGCGAGCTCAACTGGTAGATGTGCAACACCACCGACAACGCCTTGCCGGACGCGTCCAGGTTGAGCTGATTGCCGGCGTAGGTGTTCAAGATCACCTTTTCGTTGTCGCTGTAAAACATGTCACCCATCCAGGTATCGTCGGCGCGTTTGCCGATGCGGTCGGTGACGCCACACCCGGTGAGCATCGCCGTCATTACCAAGGCTGCCACGCAGGCCGTCAGGGCTGACTTTTGCTTCTTGTCCATAACTGCTACCCGTAGTGATCGATCAAGCCAGGCTGTAGGTGAAGTCACCGTCGCTGCCCAGTCCGATGGTCAAGCTTTCAATCGGTTTGTCCTGTGCCATCCGTTCCAGTACGCGCTGAGCCAGTTCCGGCATCAGGGTTTTGGAAAGGATGTTGTCGATGTTACGGGCGCCGCTGTCGACCTCGGTACAGCGCGAGGCAATCGCTTTGACCAATACTTCGTCGTAGCCCAACTGCGCCTGGTGATTACGTTCGAAGCGCTTGCGAATACGCGCCAGTTTCAGAGCGACAATGCGTTCGAGAATCGCGTCCTTGACCGGGTAGTACGGCACCACCGTCAGACGGCCCAGGAAGGCCGGCTTGAACACTTGGTTCAGTTCGTCACGCAGCCCTTCGACCAGTTGCTCCGGCGTCGGTTGCTCCTCGCTGTTCAGGCACCACTGCATGATGTGGTCGGTGCCGGTGTTGGAGGTGAGCAGGATCACTGTGTTGCGGAAGTTGATCTCGCGGCCTTCGCCATCGTCCAGCACGCCTTTGTCGAAGACCTGGAAAAACAGCTCAAGCACATCCGGGTGAGCTTTTTCCACTTCGTCGAGCAGTACCACGCTGTAAGGCTTGCGGCGGACCGCTTCGGTCAACACGCCACCTTCGCCATAGCCGACATAACCCGGCGGCGAACCCTTGAGGCTCGACACTGTGTGGGCTTCCTGATACTCGGACATATTGATAGTGATGACGTTACGTTCACCGCCGTACAGGGTGTCGGCGAGGGCCAGCGCGGTTTCGGTCTTGCCGACGCCGCTCGGGCCGAGCAACAGGAACACGCCGATTGGCTTGTTCGGGTCTTCCATGCGAGCGCGGGAAATCTTGATGCGTTTGCCTATTTCCACCAGCGCGTGATCCTGTCCCAGCACGCGTTCGCCTAACAACGCTGGCAGGCGTTGCACAGTGTCGATTTCGTCGCGCAGCATCTTGCCCAGCGGGATGCCGGTCCAGCCGGAAATCACTTCGCCAATGGTCCCGCCGTCTACCAGCGCGTGGACCAGTGGTTGCTCGCCTTGAACGCTGATCAACTCTGTGCGCACGGCGGCGATTTCGTTGGCATCCGGTGTACCGCTCTCCGGCGTGCTCAGCGCGCCAAGTTTTTCTACCAGTTCGAGCTCACGCTTCCACTGTTGCTCCAAGGTTGCGCGGGTGGTTTGTTCGGCATGCAGTTGTTCAGTCAGGGCGCTCAAGCGGCGAGTGTGGTCGCTGCCTTTGGCGGTTTCCTGTTCCAGCACGGTAATTTCGGCCTGGAGGTTGTCGATTTGCCGTTTGCTATCTTCCAGTGGCCCAGGCTGCGCCGACTGGCCGAGGGCAACACGGGCGCACGCGGTGTCGAGCACGCTGACGGCCTTGTCCGGCAACTGGCGGCCAGTGATGTAGCGGTTGGACAGGCGCACGGCCTGCACCAACGCTTCGTCCATCACGGTGACCTTGTGGTGCTCCTGCATTTTTGCGAGCAGGCCACGCAGCATATGAATAGCTTTGTCTTCGTCAGGCTCTTCAACCTTGACCACCTGGAAGCGGCGGGCGAGGGCGGCGTCTTTTTCGAAGTATTTTTTGTACTCGGCCCAAGTGGTGGCGGCGATGGTGCGCAATTCGCCGCGAGCCAGTGCCGGCTTGAGCAGATTGGCGGCATCGTTTTGTCCGGCCTGACCTCCGGAACCGATCAGCGTATGGGCTTCATCGATAAACAAGATGATTGGGTGCAGGCTGCGCTTGGTTTCTTCGATTACCGACTTGAGGCGGTTTTCGAATTCGCCTTTCACTCCGGCGCCCGCTTGCAACAAGCCCAGGTCGAGGGTATGCAAGGCCACGTCCTTGAGTACCGCCGGTACGTCGCCCTGGACGATGCGCAGCGCCAAGCCTTCGACCACGGCTGTTTTACCCACGCCGGCCTCACCGGTAAGGATCGGGTTGTTCTGGCGTCGACGGGTCAGGATATCGACCATCTGCCGCACCTCGAACTCGCGACCGAGCACGGGGTCAATCCGGCCATCGCGCGCACTTTGGGTGAGGTTGATGGTGTATTGATCCAGCGCCGGGGTCTTGCCGTTGCCTTTCACCGAACTGCCGCCGCTGGTATTGGCGCTTGCCAAAGGCTTGGCTAGCTTCGATTCAGTGCTGCTTTCAACCAGCGCATTGAAATTCAGGCGCAGGTCATCCGCGTTGATTTTTTCCAACTCAGGCGCGGAACCGATGATCACCCGGCGTAATTCGGCATCGTCGAGCAATGCCTGCACCAGGTGGCCGGTACGAATCTGTGCCTGACCGAACTCGATAGACGCCAGTACCCACGCTTGTTCGATCATCCTCGTGATATGTGGGGACAGTGCAGGTGTACGGGTATTGCCCTTTTTGAATGTGCCCAGGGCTGTCATCAACTGCGCTTGCAGGCGATCCGGTACGACATCGTAGTGGCGCAGGATGGCTGGCAGATCGTTATCGTTGGTATCCAGCAACTGCAGCAGCAAGTGCTCGACTTCGACGTCGTAATGGTTTTCCGAGTGGCACAACGCCGCGGCACCTTCAGTGGCGGTGCGGCTGTTGTCGTTCAACTTGGCAAACAGGGACTTCAGGTTCACAGGCAGACCCCATCAAAAGGAATGTGGAAGAGGGCGCAACGGGAGGGTTCCACGTCGACACCGGGGCGTTTGAGCCAGCCAAGCCGGCCCAGGGAAACGTTGCCTTTACGGCCGAGGCTGGCAACAGGTACGGCTTCGCGCTTGAGCTTGGGCGCCAGTTGAAAGTCCAGCTCGGCGCCAACATAAAAGCGCACCAGCTCGACCAGCTTCTGGTAATCCACCGTGCCCGGCTGGAAGCGTTGGTAATCGGCCAGGTCCAGAGGGCCCAGCTCGATGCACACGCATGACTGATAGTCCCAGACCCGGTTGCCAGCGACGGCGCTTTGCCCGAGCACGGCGTTCTTGCGGCCCAATTGGGTGCATTGGCTGGCGTCCAGGTGCAGCCAGCGACCGGCAAACGGCTTGACCTTGAAGGGCAGCGAAAAATAGAAGCTCAGCATCACTTGCAGGTTCAGCGTGTTGCGCGGCTTTTGCGCGAACATCCCCGAGAAGTAGCTGAACAGCTCACGGCGCAGCGGTGAGGCGCCCTTGTCGAATTTCTGCTTTTGCGCTTCTGGCCCGAAACCCACGAGGTTGAGCAGGTAGCGGTCAAACCCGGAGGTGCCGTTGCGTTCGTACTCGATGTAGAACTTGTACTTCTGCCAGGCTTCGTAAAACAGCGTGGTCATGCGGTGCGAAAAGATGTCGAGGAACGCATGCGCCGCGTCATCGCGGTACTGGATATGGCGTTCCATCAACAGCTCGGTATACGGGCGCGGCAGTACCCCGGAAGGTCCGACCAGGCCCATGAAAGTCACCTGCACCTCGGTCAGCGGCAAGCCCGCCGCCGACACATTGCCCGCGTGCTCGAACTGCAAGTCGCTGACTTCACTGGCAGGGAAGTTGAGCGACAGCTGCGAGCGAAAGCGCAACGGATCTTCGTGCGGCCGGGTTTCCAGGTCCATGCGCCCGGTTCTGCTGTAATGCAGGCGCAGCAAGCGCACCAATTGAAAGAATTCGAATCGGTGCGGCTCGGCCCTGGCCTGGTCGATCAGACCAGGGGTTGATCGCCGGTTCGCGGGGGCCATTGGACCACTCTCTTTTCGCGCTGCAAGGTGCGAAGGGTTAATTGGGTAAAGCTGTTCATCGTGCAGTACTGACCGAAGAAATGGTCGAGTACCATGCCGAATAAAAACACACCACTGCCGGTGTATTGGCTTTCGTCGAATTCTAGGGTGATGCCCACGCCGCGTACAAAGTTCGGGCGCGGGTGGCCGATACGCGCAACCACCGGCTCGCTGGTGAC
Source organism: Pseudomonas karstica (assembly GCF_009707515.1). Classification (GTDB taxonomy): domain Bacteria; phylum Pseudomonadota; class Gammaproteobacteria; order Pseudomonadales; family Pseudomonadaceae; genus Aquipseudomonas; species Aquipseudomonas karstica. The sequence continues at coordinate 19,769 of NZ_WLYI01000051.1, forward strand.
CGAGACGATGCCGTTGATCTGTTTGCGGATCGCCGACAGGTTGCGGTAGTTGTAGAGCGAGAGTAGTTCCAGCAGCACTTCGCGTCCGTTGGACACCAGCGACATGTGGTTGAGCGAGAGATGTGAAATCAATCGCCAGATCACTCCGTTGCCCAGAGGCACACGCACTGTCGCGGTGGGTTTGCGCAGGCAGCGGATGTCCTTGATGACCGAGTTGGCCGGGATGTTGAAATCCCCGCGCTCGCCGCCAAACGGCAGCATCAGTGGCAGGTCGCGGTTGCTGCAGGTCAGACGAATGCTCAAGGTGTCGTTGTTCGAGTCGATCATCTCCAGGTTGCGATCTACCACCCGGATAAACATGTTCGAGCCATCGCGTTGCTGAGTTTGCACGGCACGGCGGCGGGCAATCCAGAAGCTGCTACCGGGGCCCTGGTCGCCCCGCGGTTCAAAGAACGGGTGGCAAGTACCGACCTGATCGGTGCCACCGACTTTTTTCACGCGGCGCACGCGGTCAATCGAGACCACTTCCGAAGAGCTTTGCAGGCGCACATCCGGCGTCACCGCGTACTCATGCTGGGCATGGGTCAGTTTGATCGGCTCGGCCTGCTGGCGGAACAGGTTGATGATTGGTGTGCAGTTGAGCTTGAAGTTATTACGGCCGATATTTTGCGTCAGGCGTACCAGGCGGTCCGTGAGGTCGTAATCGGAAAAGTAAAAGTTGATCTCGACGCTCTCCACTTCCTTGCCTGCAAGGACGCGTGCAAACCCGGAGAGGTCGAAGAACATGAATTTATCGGGGAAGGTGAAGTATTCGTGGAGCAGCCGATAACCCAAAAACGAGCGTTCCGAGTAATCCACCAGGCCTTCGTCCAACTGATAACCGACTGCCTTCAACGCGCCGGCGGGCAGGACTACTTCGCGGGTACGGTCTCCGTCCTTGAACGACAAGGTGGCCTTGGCCAGATTGTTGAACAGCAGTTCGTACAGCTGCAGCATCAGCGTGCTTTCGCCGTCGAGGAAAAAGCGCAGGCTGTCCAATTCCATTTTGCCAAACAGCACATCCGAAGTGGCGGCGAGGCCAATACGCAAGCGGGCTACCAGATCGGCGCTATGACCGTTGAACGCCGAGCGCTCCATCTCGATGAACGACGCCTCTTGCACTGCCACTGGCCACAATTCCACCGGGTAGCAGGTGCGGAATTTACATACCACGCCGTCTATCGGGTTGGCGTGCAGTTCAGTGTGGCGGGCCACACGGTAGGATTCAGTGACCTTCTCCTGCTTGCCCAGGTTGAACTCCACAATCGACATTGACGGAGTAGGGCGCAGGTAGTGGGGGTACAGCACTTCCAGAAAGGCTTCGACGATTTCCGGAAACTCGTCATCGAGTTTTTTATGCACGCGCGCCGACAGGAACGAGAAAGCCTCGATCAACCGTTCGGTGTGTGGGTCTTCGCAGTTATCGCCCTCGATGAGCAACCGCGAAGCGATTTTCGGATACTGGCTCGCAAACTCCTGGCCCAAAAAGCGCAGGTGCGAGAGTTCCTTTTCGTAATAGGGCAGCAGATCGTCGAGCATCAGTTGAGATTCTGCACTTTGTATTCCTGGGTGTTGACTTGCAGCACCGCATCGAAGGAGACCTGACGCGAAATGTCCTGTAGACGCAAAACTGCATCCACACGAAATGTCAGCATGCGTTGGCCGGTTTGTTGTGCGAGCAGCTGTACTTTCACGCTGCGAAAGCGTCGGTCACCGACCGTAATGGCTTTTTCCAACTGACGTTGGATCAGTAGGCGATCCTGGGGGTCGAGCACGCTCTTGCTGGTGAAGTCGGGCATGCCGTAGTCGAGGATGGTTCCGCTCAGATTGGCAAAACGATCCAATTCGCCCGCAACCAGGGACTGGCGGGTATTCACCAAGATCTCTAGGTCACGCACGATGCTGGACTTGTAATCGGCCAGCGAACACAAGCGCTGCGATGATGCTTCAGCGGATTGATGCGGGCGATCATCCAGCAATCGATCCAGCAATGAAGGCAACAACTTGTGTTGACTCATGGTTGCCTCCCTGGCAGCGTTCGATTAACCGCGAGTTGACGGTGGCAGTTCTGCGACCAAGCGCAACGAAGCAGTCAGTTCGTCCAACTGGTAGTGCGGACGCAGGTAAGTCACAGCCTTGTACACCCCAGGTTTGCCCGGCACTTCAAACACTTCGGCGCGGGCTTCGCGCAACGGGAACTTGGCCTTGGCTTCCTGACCTGCGGTGTCATCCAGCAACACATAACCCGACAGCCACTTGTTGAGGAACATCTCGACGTCTTTGCGCGAAGCGAAGCTGCCGATCTTGTCTCGCATGATCGCCTTCATGTAATGAGCGATACGCGAAGTGGCGAAAATGTACTGCAACTGCGCGGAAAGGCGCGCGTTGGCGTTGGCGATGTCGGTGTTGTATTGCTTCTGCTTTTGTGCCGACTGGGTGCCGAAGAACGCGGCGTAGTCGGTACCTTTGCAATGCACCAGTGGAATGAAACCCAAGTCCGACAGCTCTTTTTCACGGCGGTCGGTGATTGCGATTTCAGTCGGGCATTTGAGCGCGATTTCACCATCGTCGGTCTTGAAGGTGTGGGTCGGCAGGCCTTCCACCAGGCCACCGCCTTCCACGCCACGAATTGCCACACACCAGCCATAGCGCGAGAACGCATCGGTCACCCGAGTGCCCAGCGCATAAGCGGCGTTCATCCACAGATATTTGTTGTGGTCGCGACCGTCGACGCTTTCGACGAAGTTGAATTCTTCCACTGGGGTGGTATCTGGGCCGTAAGGCAGGCGACCGAGCACGTGGGGTAGGGTCAGGCCGACGTAGCGCGAATCTTCCGAAGCGCGGAACGACTTCCACTTGGCGTATTCGACAGTGTCGAAAATCTTCGCCAGATCACGCGGGCCGGACATGTCGGTGAAGGAGTCCCAGCCGAACAGCTCAGGCGACGCTGCGGAGATGAACGGTGCGTGCGCTGCAGCTGCAACGTGGGAGATCTCTTCGAGCAAGTACATGTCTTCCGGGTTGCGGTTGAACTCGTAGTCGCCCAGCAACATGCCAAATGGCGCACCGCCGAAGGTGCCGTACTCTTCTTCGTAGATCTTCTTGAAGAGAGCACTCTGATCGAATTCCGACGAGGCCTTGAGGTCGCGCACCAAGTCTTTCTTCGACGCGTTGAGCAGGTGAATCTTCAGCGTGGTGCTGGTTTCGGTCTGATCGACCTGATACTTCAGGCCGCGCCACGAAGCTTCCAGTGACTGGAATTCACGGGCGTGCATGATTTCGTTCATTTGCTCGGAGAGCATCGCGTCAATTTCCGCGATGCGGGCGTCAAGCACGGCGATCAAGTCCTTGCTCGGCGTCATTTCGCCTTCAAGGACCTGGCTGACCAGTTCGCCAATCAGGTCACGGGTGCGGGTACGCTCGGTTTCCGAACGGGCCACACGGCTTTCGGAAATGATGCTGTCCAGTAGAGACGACTGCGGGGCGAAGTTTTCCACTTCTACCAGATCGCTGTCCTGTTGAGTCACGGTTTGCTTATCGGTCATCGCCAGGCTCCTGCTTACGCTTTACGATCAGTGGGAGGAACAGCTGCTTCACGGCCAAATTCCTTGCCCAGGGTTTTCAACTTCTCGGTGTTCTGCAACACGTCCATCAACAGCTCTTCAAGCTTGTCGTTGCCACCCATCTTGTTGCGCAGGTCTGCAAGCTTGTTGCGTACCTCCAGCAACTTGCGCAACGGCTCGACCTGACGCACCACGTTCTGTGGTTCGAAGTCTTCGAGGGCGTTGAAATTGAGTTCCACACCCAGTTGCGTGCCGTTTTTAACCAAAGTATTGTCGACACGATAAGTCAGGCGCGGCTTGATGCCCTTGAGTACACCGTTGAAATTGTCGCGGTCAATGAAGATGAACTTGCGATCTTTGAGCTTGGGCAGAGGCTCCAGCGGGTTGCCGGAAAAGTCTCCCAGTACCCCGACGACAAAAGGCAGCTCTTTCTTTTCCTGCGCGTCGCCAATGTCCACGTCGTAGGTGATATGGACTCGAGGCGCACGAACGCGGTCGAGTTTATGCTGGGTACTTTCCTTCTTTGCCATCGTGATCTCCTGTGCGAGCAACTCGCTGAAAGTTATTTTCGCCTCGGCTCTATTATTGGCCGAGAGCGTTACAGTCCTTCGACCGTCAGCAGCAAGCGCTGACGGATTTCATCGTCCATTTCCAAAATATTCTCTCGTCCCACCAGCTCTTCGAAGCTAGTGTTGCCAGCAATCTGAGTGCTGTTGCGGATGACGGTCTCGTCCGGCAATTCAGAGCGTACGGGAGAGCTGATGATGCAGAACGGCAGGTCACCAAAGTCCTTCAGACGCTCGAAGCTCATCGGGAACCGCAGGCCTTCCAGCAGGCGACTCAGGCCGGGAGACTTACTCAGACAATAGAACAGCACCAGGTAATGCACCACGAAGCGGTACAACTCGGCGTTGCTGCGATTGGGGTCTTTGATGATGGTGCGAAATTTCGCCAGGTCGAATGAGCTGAAGCCCACCACCCAGCGCACTGGGCTGGTGATGCGGATAGTTTGTCCGCTTTGCGAGAGTACCTTGTCGTACTCCAGCGCAAACAATTGTGGCGTTGTGCTGACGAGGTTAAGTGGCACCTCCAGTTCATTAACCAACTGGAAAGGGGCGGCTGAGCCGATGCGGTCGTAAAGCTCCTTGAGCTCTTTGAAATGGTGTTGGGTTTCCCGCCCACTGCTGCGTTGTGCGCCCTGCAAGTACTCACCGAAGAGTGTCTGCGGGCGAATAAGCAGCGCAAGGGTGGACAGGTAATCCGAGGCTTGCGCCTTAAGCGCATCGGAGATGGCTCGGGTCTGCCTTCGCAGCTTGATCAATGCTTCAACATCAAAGGTATGAGTCATCAGTACATCGTCCTTGAACCCATCTCGACAATGCCCCACCGAATAGCGGGGAAGGAGAGGAGCTACGAATTTCTCGACTGCACGCCTGTTCACATCATGCATTTGGCGAACGGCGGCATCACGAAATTGCACTGCACGAAATAAGTGAGAGTGCGGTGCTGGCATAAAGATGGCGACTAGCCATCGTCTTGGTCTATGGCAATATTTAAAGTCTTTAAGTTCCCATGAAAATGTATTTTTTCTTGTTTCTGCTATAGGTAGCAATGATATCTATGTGCCATCATTTTGTTGGGTGGACATGAGGCCGGTATAAAAGTTCATATATTTCAGCAAGATGAGTAATTTTCTTGCAGAGTTTTTCAGATTGAATGAAGCGAAAAAATGTGAATTTTTATCAATCTGCGTTTTTGTCACAAGGCCGATACTACTGTTGATTTGTTTAAAGTGACGTGTTTATTTTCATAAGGAGATGATGGCAGCCATGGAGTCCATGACATGCGGCTGGGAAACATGAGTTAGCGGGCGGGGTTTCGCAGGCCATAAAACAGGTATCTGTGGGTCGCGACCGAATGCGGCAAGGCGAGTTCCAGAGCCGGAGAAGTCAGGTCATAAGAGCTTTATAAGGTACACCCCAAGTCTCGTCACTGTACGGGGCTGTGGGAGGACACCCATTTTCGCGTCCGCGAAAACAAAGGAATGACGACATGTCCATCGCAATCAGAATGCAGCGTTATATGAAATTCCCTGCTTTGCTCACTGCTATGACCTTATTGATGATTGCTAACATTGCTGTTGCAGAACCGAATTTCTGGGTGTCTGCTGACCGAGTGGCACGCCATACCTGCCCGTCCGTTAAATGTGGGGTTGCTGGTCAGCTAATGTTCCGCGAAGGAGTCGAGGTTTTGGAGACGAAAGGCGATTGGGTCCGCGTAACCAAGCCCTACTCGGCTTCTTGCTCGGGGGGGGATCAGTGAATACGTAAAGAGCGGTAATTCTGCGTGCGTCGCCAGCAACGGTATTAATAATGGGCTGTTCTCAGAGTGGGTGTCCACAAAGTCGCTTACTAAAGACAGGCCAACAGATCCAGGTGAGGGGGCGACCGGTGACGAGGTGCTAGTCAAAAGCTCGGACGATTACCGTCTCTACCGAGCCCAGTTCACCAAAGCCGCCCGTGAGCTCATAGACAACGGTACCTGCACCGCCGGTGACTTCGACGAAATCGGTGGATGGATGGCATCCCCCGCCAAAGGTCAAGGTATGTATTTCATGTTCTGCGGCGGTATGACCACAGCCAATCGACTGTATCTCGACGTGCGTTCGGGAAAAGTAAGTCGTTAGCCGGTTCTAAACAGAGTTACCACCTGCAAGACCAAATGAATAGGGAATACGCAGCACTTGGGGATAGTCATTGACCGCTTTACCAATGCAGTTACAACATAAAGGAAAAGCGGCTACCGCGCCCGGGGGGCTGTTAATCAGGTCGACAAATCACCCTGTCCACCACCAGCGGCACGAATAACAGAAAAATGCCATGAACGGCCCAGGGCCCCTGCGGTAATGATCGATCCTGAGGAGCT